>JBDTUH010000066.1:0-3401 GCA_040007815.1 Chitinophagaceae bacterium | reverse complement strand
AGCTTGGTGGTGCCTGGCAAGGGGACAATAAAAGGATATTTTGACAGCATCCATGCGATGCATATTTGAGATGAAGTCATGCCTCTTATCTTGCCAAACTCATTCAGCGCCTCTACAATCCGTATGTTTAATTTTATTGCCTCCGGTTGAAAACGCGGCCATGCACCGCGAATGTCATTTGTCTTCAAATCGGAATATTCGGTAAGATTTCCTCCTAGTAAACCACGGCAAAGCGGACTATATGCTACGAAGCCTATTTCCAATTCCTGCAACGTAGAAAAGACGAAATCTTCGGGCAGCCTGGTCATCAAAGAATACTCGCTTTGCACTGCCGTAACAGGGCACACTGCATGTGCTTTTCTGATGGTTTCTGCTTTTGCTTCACTGAGACCGAAGTGCAGCACCTTGCCAGCTTTAATAAGATCTTTTACTGTGCCTGCAACATCTTCGATTGGCACGTTGGGATCAACCCGGTGCTGAAGTAGGAGATCAATACGATCGGTCCTGAGGCGTTTGAGTGATTGCTCCACAACTTTCCGAATGTTTTCCGGGCTGCTATCTAAGCCACCAGTGCCGCCGATTTTAAATCCAAACTTGGTCGAGATGGAAACTTTGTTTCGAACGGGTGCAAGGGCTTCTCCCACCAATTCTTCATTCACATATGGCCCATACACTTCAGCGGTATCAAAAAAGTTGCAGCCCCGTTCGGCAGCATCCCTAATTAGCTTAATCATGCTCTTATAGTCAGGATGAATACCACGACCAGTATGCATACCCATACAGCCCAATTGTATGGCCGAAACTTCGAGCGGATTTTTCTTTGAGCCTAACGTCCGCTTTTTGGTTAAGATGGTACCAATACCTCTTTTCTCTTCAGTACGCTTCGGACCCGATGCTTGACTCTTAACAGCTCCTGCAGTCATCGTTCCTAAACCCAACAAAGTGGCTGCCTTCAAAAAACCTCTTCGCATCATCGGATCTGCGATTTTATTTTCAGGCTGGTTCGGCGTATTCTTTTTCATTTGACAATTTTTTTATAAGAAGTTTGTTTACGTATAGATCTGCCGTTACTACCGCGGTCTTCTAAAACGAAGCGACGCTAAGGAAACTACTTCGTATTATTATATTCTTCATCCGTTACTTTTTGTAACCAGGTCACAATGCCCCTTTCTGTTTTAGGTAAAATGTATAGCTGTTGCATACCAGTACCAGGGCTTGCGCCATGCCAATGCAATACATTAGGTGGACACTTTACTACATCCCCTTTTTTAATGGTTTGTTTCGGCTGCCCTTTAATTTGATGAAAGCCCACGCCGCCTGTTATAATCAGTATTTGACCGGACGGATGCGTATGCCAATTGCTTCGTGCTCCCGGTTCAAAATACACGTTTCCTATAACAGTGTTGTATGTACTGTCGTTTGCCACCAATGGTGTATTCCAGGCATTTCCGATAAAATTTTCAGCGGCACCTTTTTCACCTTTAGGAAAAATAGCGTGCAACTCTGTCGCCTTGTTTCCTGATATATTTTCCATACAACCAATTGATAGCGATGCCAAAGAAGCTATTGCGGTTATAAAATGTGATTTCATTTTACTATGTTTATTGAGTTATTCATTATTAAAATCGTTCAACCTGATTATTTACTGTAATTCAAACCTAACAATAACATTGCCAGAACCCAAGGCATCTGCTAACCCTGTAGAATTATCAATTCGTGCAAGCCTTGTATAGTTATATGATGTCGAAAAAGTTTTATAAAAAAGTACTACCGTCTTAGAGCCATACAACATCAGGTCTCCTGTTTGTATCGTTCCTGGGTTTGATGCATTAGTTGGAAGGTTATCAGGTAAATCAAAAAATTTTTCATTCCCGTTTAACTCGGTCATATTGATAGTCATTGGCAACTTTGTTTTGAATGCAGTTGCCGTGGCATTGTTGTAAACTGTGGCATTGAATGTATTGCCGCCAATGGTTATTTTTAGTTTCATACTGCTTGTATCTGAACTGTTATTAGAACTGCTTTTCATCTCGTTATTTTTATTGCAGGCAAAAAGTTGAATACAGATTAAACAGGCTACGAATGTGATTACTGGTTTCATAATTTATTGTTTTTGATTTATAAGTTTTTAATGTGCCTTGCCGGAATACCACCCACAACAGTATTTGCAGGAACATCTTTAGACACAATTGCACCTGCTGCTACAACGGCGTTTTCTCCTATAGTTACTCCGGGCAATATGGTGGCTGCTGCACCAATCCATGCATTTTTCCTGATGTGAATATGCCCAGGAACAAGTGATTGTCTATCATTGGGATCAACCGGATGACCTTCTGATAATAGACTGACTTTAGGTGCAATCAACACATTGTCTTCAATCGTAATTCCTCCTAAATCGAGGAATACACACTCAAAATTTATAAAGACGTTTTTACCGATTTTGGTATTCTTGCCGTAGTTGATATACAAGGGTGTAAAAACAGCAACACTATCATCAATTTCTGAAGCTGTGATTTGCCTTAGCAAATCCCTCATTTCTTCTGGGTTTGATGAGTTGTTTAGTTGAACCAATAACTTCCTGGTAGCAAAAGAAGCATCCCTTAGCTTGAAGGCTTCCGGGTCATTTGGAGTGATGGCTTCTCCGTTTCTCAGGCGTTCAAAAATGTCTTTGTGATGTGGGTTTGATACCATAACACAAAGGTCTTACAATGTGTGCCCCTGCTGGTAACGATATTCAAACCAATAATTAAGAATTTCGAACTTTTTTTATGCGGAATTCTTTCGGATTAATTCCTGTAAGTTTTTGAAAAAGTTTTAGAAATGAACAGAAATACGTTAGGTATACATCTGGATGCCTACAGGTAAGCTTTCTAATTTTGTTTATTGTAAGTGTTGCTTCAGAAATTTGATCACCTTATCGTTGATTTCCGGCACATCATACATGGTTCCAAAGTGGGGTGCTTCTTTAACAATAGTTAACTCGTTCTTTACACCGTAAAAGGTTAGCCAGGCACTAAACAGCTTTGACTGTTTGTTTGAAACCGTATTATCCTTTTCGCCATGATAAATCAAAAAAGGCGGGTCATTTTTATCAATGTAGGCAATCGGGCTGGCTGCTTTTGCTAAATCTGGTCTTAATAAGGGAGCTGCTCCTATCAATAAGCCTTCGGGAGATTTTTCATCTTCATTTCCGGGTAGTAAAACTAAATCTACAGGTCCGTAAAAATCAACTATTGCTTTATATTGGAAAGGGCGATACGCATTAGGAAAATAAAAGTCGCTTACCTTATTATTTTGTGATGTACCCATCAATGATGCCAAATGTCCACCTGCAGAAAAACCCATAAGTCCAATGCTTTTTTTATCTAAACTATATTTATCAGCATTGTCGTATAAAAAGC
>JBDTUH010000065.1:0-3594 GCA_040007815.1 Chitinophagaceae bacterium | reverse complement strand
TTTCAACATTTTTTCTTGATGCCAGGTGTTTGGATAATTCTTTTTCATTAACAATGCCACTTAAGTAAATAACCTGTTTTGCACTTGTTTGCTCAATGCAGTCTCTGAAGTTTTGTGCGCATTTTATTTCCATATCTTCAAAGTTGCCTTTTTGCGTTGCCATAGAGTGGATGAGATAATAGGCAACATCGATGTCGTTAGGAATCTCGTGCAAGGTATTCTTATCTAAAAAATCAGCTTCAATTACCTTAATATTTTCTTCCCGATAATCCTTTTTATTAAACCTGTTCTTGTCTCTTACGCAGCAAATTACCTGGTGGCCATTTTGCAATAAAACAGGCAACAAACGCTGGGCAATATAACCGGTAACACCTGTAAGCAGGATCTTCATGGCTTATACTTTAAGTGATGACATGCCGCCATCCACATGAAATACCTGGCCGGTAATCCACGAAGCTTTTTCTGAAATTAAAAATTGAGACATGTTAGCGATATCCTCTGCTTTGCCAAATCTTTTAAGCGGGTGTCTTGCGGCGTTCGTTTCTCTTTTTTGTTCAGTATTTAAAAGCGAAGAAGCAAGCGGTGTATCAGTCAAAGAAGGAGCGATACAATTCACGCGAATGCCGGGAGCAAGTTCTGCAGCCAACGCCCTTGTTAACCCTTCAATCGCTCCTTTAGATGTTGCAACCTGCGAATGAAATGGCAGTCCTGATTGCACCGCAACTGTAGAAAATAAAATGATAGAGGCATTCCCGGATTTTTTGAGTTTTGGAATTACTGCCTGTATTATTTTGACGGCGCCGGTTACCTGTAAATTGAAATCATTCATAAAATCTACCGGCCGGATCCGTTCAAATGACCGTAGGTTGATACTTCCGGGGCAGTAAATAACGCCATCAATTATTTCTTGCAAAAAGTTGAGCGAAATTATTTCATCCATTACGTTGAGGTAATGATATTCGACTAAATCGTTTGCAGGTTCGACTTTGTTTTTGCAATACGTTGCGTAAACTTTATTACCTGTCTCCACAAGTTGACTTGCAAGTTTTTGACCTATGCCAGAAGAAGCGCCGACTATTAAATAATTTGACATGCTTGTATAAATGTTGATTCTGTATAACACAATAATCAGTCGATTGTTTCCCGTGCAGCTATTTTTATATTATATCAGTCTTTTATACAGAAGGCTTTCCGGCCGGAAGGATACGACTAAAAAACTAAAAAGGCCTTACAGGTGTGCGATAAAGGCTTTTTGATTTTCATTTTTATAAAAACCAAACGAATGCTTATGCGTATCCTGCTATCCGCGACATTGTTGTGTTTATTTATCGACGCCCACTCACAGGTAAAAAAAATTCCTGCTGAGACAACTATTGAAAACGTAACCATATTTTCTTCTGGTGCAAGGGTAGAGCGTACTTCAACGATTGGAATTTCGCCCGGACGTTCTGAGATAAGTTTTGCAGGTTTGAGCAATCAACTGGATCAGCAGAGTGTGCAGTTGCAAGCTGATGCGAATATTACTTTACTTTCTGTACAGGCGACAAAAGATTTTTTAAGCGAACGAAAAATTGACCAGGAAGAAAAGAACTTTATTGAGCACACAACTTCTTTGAAAGATAAGCTTGACCTGGATATGAAACTCCTGGAAGTTTATAAAAATGAAGAAGCCATGTTAGTGAAAAACCAGGCTATCGGAGGGCAGTCGGGTGTAAAGACAACTGAACTAAAAGATGCGCTGGATCTGCAGCGGCAGCGCCTTACAGAAGTTTACCAAAAGCAACTGGAGATACAAAAACGTATTGCTGAAGAACAAGCGGATTCTGAGAGATCTAAATCACAATTGCAGGAAATAAGTAAAAAAAGAGACAGCATTAATTATGTGGTAACGGCTCTTGTTGAAAGCAAGGAAACAAGAAATATAAAATTTCAATTGCTATATAATATAAAAGATGCCGGCTGGTATCCTGCATACGATGTGCGAATAAAGAATATTACAGATCCACTCAGTGTATTGATGAATGCTAATGTATTTCAACGCAGCGGTGAGACATGGAAAAACATTTCTTTATTGTTAAGCACGGGTAACCCCAATGATAATGCTACTCCATCTCAATTACAGCCATGGATGCCTGGGTTTTATGATCCATCTGTTTCTTTCAGGAGCCAAGGTGTGATTCAAGGTGCTGCAACAGGAAGGATCACAGACGAAAAAGATGAGCCCATTGCAAATGTTTCAGTTAATGTAAAGGGAACTAGCAACGGTACTATAACCGACGCAAACGGCTTCTTTAAAATTCAAAATTTTGCTAGTAATAGCAGTATTATAGTGAGTGGTGTTGGCTTCGAATCAAAACAAGTAGCTATTAAACCTGGATATTTTACCATTATACTAAAGCAAAGCAGCCAGGCATTAACTGAGGTGGTGGTGACTGGGTATGGGGCTTTGCAAGGGACAGCGGCAGGGGTAGAAATTTCTGATAATAAATTTCTAAAGGATAAAAAACAATCCATACAAACAGTAACGGTCGCTACTCAATATCAACCAACGACAACTGTGTATAAAATAGATGATAAGTACACGCTGGAAACTGATGGAAAAACTACAAAGATCGGCATCAGGGAATTTGATGTGCCCGCGGTATATGATTATTTCTCTGCACCTAAAATTGATCCATCAGGCTTCCTGACTGCAAAGATCATCAATTGGCAAGACTATGACCTGCAATCAGGTGAAGCAAGTCTTTATTTTGAAGGCACCTATTTGGGCAAAACATATATCGATCTTGGCTCTGTTGGTGACACGCTCCCGCTATCTCTTGGCAAAGACAATGGTGTAAAAGTTTCGCGTAAGCTTGTAAAGGAATTCAGCAGTAAACGATTTATCGGCAGCAACAGAACGGAAACAAGGCAGTATGAGATAAGTGTAAGAAATACAAAACGGGAAGCCGTAAATATTACTGTTACTGACCAGTTCCCGGTTTCCACTTCCAAGGAAATAGACGTGAATGATCAAAAAGCTCCCGGTGCGGAGGCAGATAAAGAAACCGGTATTACAGTATGGACAATGACTTTGCAACCTGGCCAGGAAAAAAAATTAAATATTAGTTATAGCGTCAAATATCCGAAAGACAGGAGAGTAGTTCTGGAATAAACAGAACTATGGTTCATTTATATACATTACTGTAAATGAATTTTATTCTTTCATTATTTTATATATCGCACCTTTAGCGCCGTTCTTTGTATTCAGGATTCCCATAACATACAGCTCACTATTTTCGTCAGCATTACAACCAAAAATCATAAAGGGATCTCCAGGTTTGCCGGTTATTTTTAATGGCTGTCTTATCCAATGGCCTTGCCCATTTTTCAGCAATGAAAACATATTGCCATTGAAATCTGCGAAAACATATTTATTCCGCAAAGCGGGAAGTTCATCCCCATGATAAAAGACTCCGCCGATAATGCAAATACCATCTTTATGTGTGTAGGTAATAATTGGCGAAGTGAATGCGTTACTATTCATCGACGCGGATTTTTCATAAACACTGTCACCTTCCATTGAAGGCCATCCATAATTTCCGCCTTTTGTAA
>JBDTUH010000064.1:0-4955 GCA_040007815.1 Chitinophagaceae bacterium | reverse complement strand
CCCTTTGGGTCAGTAATGCCGGGACGTAAGTTTGCTTCTGGGAGTAGTTACCGGTATGGGTTTAATGGGAAGGAGAATGATAATGAGGTGAAGGGAGTTGAAGGCGGGCAGCAGGATTATGGAATGCGGATATATGATCCGAGATTGGGGAGGTTTTTGAGTGTGGATCCTTTGACTAAAATTTATCCTTGGTACACGCCTTATCAATTTGCTGGAAACAAACCACTTAGATTTATTGATCAAGACGGGGAAGAAGAAAAAAACCCTCCGCTTTTTCAGACACCAAGTTTTGGCAGACGATTTTGGAATGTAATTAGTGGTCAAAATCATCAAACGCGAGCTTCTTACTATGCGTCAGAATTAGCCCAATGTGCGAGTGAAGTTGAAAAAGTTGATGTAGATGGAAACACAACCGTGATCATGGCAAGGTTTACATACTTGGACGTTATTGAACAGAATAATGAAACGGTTGTAAAAATTACTAATTCCTATAGATTTAGCCTATTCCGAGAAACAACTCCCAAGCCAAGAATAGAAAAAGATGAAGATGGGGAATGGCAATTGTCAACTCCAACTGAAAATGACCGTGAGAAAGATTTAAAGAATCTTAGTCTAGATGAATTTATCCAAAGCTTCAAGCCTTCTGGTGAAATTTTATACTATGACCTGCCCGGAACTTCTGGCGCCCGAGCGGGCTTGAGTGTAATGGCAGCTGCAAGAAGGGGAGGATTGATTGCGGGAGCATTGCATCATATAGCAACTAATAAGAATTTTAAGGCAGGGTTACAGTGGTCGCTTAAATTCTTGCCGCTTTTTAAAAAAGCGGGTTATAAATTAGAAGATGCTATTAATACAGTATTTGTAAAAGGCCATTTTGGACCTCATCCCGAAGCCTATCATAAGGTTGTTTTTGAACGACTTTCTAATGCAACTAAGGGATTAACTGGAATTAAATACAAAGAAGCTTTTGAAAGGACATTGACAGCTATTGGTAAGGAGGCGGCCACAAAAGGCAGTGAGCTTAATAAACTTTTAGTAAAATGAGTAAGAAGTATTTTAAAATTGAAGATGATTTAGAAGCTGACAATAGATGGATGCTAGGCAATTTAAATCTCCCTGAAAATATTGCCTGGGATGATATTGAGGCAAAATCGTTGGTAGATATTGTTGACTGGACCATTGAAATATTTGTTCCGGGAGATCCGTTGGATGTCACCGTAATTGATTTTGGGTTATTGATGGCAACAAAACAATTCATTGATTTATTACCGTCAAATGAAATTGAATACAATGAAATAAAAGTTAAGAACTTTAAATCTCATAACCGTTATTTTCTAATTTCAGTTAAAAATAGTATTGATTGTGTTGATAAGAAAAAATCAAGATACAAAATTTGGGAAGCAAATAATGAAGTTAGACCTGATTTGGCCGGTCAGTATGAATATTTTACTCAGCTAAGAGTGGATCCTAAAAAAATATACCCATATTCCATTTGTTTGGTGAAAGGGTATGAGGTTGTTAGGCTCATTAGTGAAGAAATTCGAGACAAATTTGAGATGTTAAAATTGAAGGGGATTAAATTTTCTGACGTATAGTAATGATAAAAGTCACTGCGAAAAATATTGCCAAGCGATTCAGGCCACTTGATTTCAGCTCCTGATTTGTCCTTAAAAAAGAGAAATTTAACGTCCACCTGGATCCGATGGCGAGGCGCTTGTTTTTTGTTGCACTTGAATTGCTCCATCGATCTTTTCCGTTGGTTCTGGGGCAATCTGTTCTGGCCATTACGTTTCAGTAAAGCCCAAACACCAGCTGCAGAAACGGTAATATCACGGTACCGTTTTAAATACAAAAGATACGAAGTTGACCCTGGTAATATGTCTTGATCAAGTGAAGTATTTTCTCTTCAATCTCATGTGCGATTCGAAGCTTTGGATTTTGAGGGCACGGCTTGCTACTAATTAAGGCGGTTCTTTCCCGACGAATCTCTTCCCGTATTTCTTTGGCGACAATGTCTCGCCCGGCAGGGTCTGCTTATTTAAGAACTTGCAGGGGCTGACACTTTGCAGTAGAGAATTTTCCAGCACTCAATCCTCATAATTATCGAGGCTCAATAATTCCTGGTAATCTTTTACAGGATAATTCCATGTTTTCCCATTCATATAAAATAGAGCCGAGCTATGCGGATAATGAATAGGACTATCTGCCAGCGTCTATTTCCCTGTGCAAGGGTTCTTGTGTATATAATTCAGTTTTTGCAGTAAAAATTTCTCTGTCCGGCATTGTTTTACATCAAACGAGTATTTCCAGACTTCGTGCTTTTTACCCCGCTTTCTGTCGGTAGCGCATGCATCCGATCCCAACCTGGCAAGCAGACGCTTCTCCTTCCGGAATTCGAGTCTGTCAATGATGTCATAGGCGATAAAACGTTTGCCATTACCTATCATTGTATTGAGGGATTTACCATTCGACACATAATGCAGCAGTAGATGCAGATGGTTAGGCATGATCACATATCTTGTTACTGTATGTCCGTTGACAGAAAGAATATCAAACCATTTATAAACCAGGTCATACCCTTTGACCAGTTCAATAAGCTGCAGCCACTGGTAACAGGTAAATATAATAAAGTAAATACCCGTTGTAGTTACTCTTGTATGAATTGACATCACAGAAAGGAAAGAAGTATTCACCGCTGGGCAAGGTGAAAAAATATTATTCAAACTTTTTTTCTGGACCAAAGCTTTTGCTGTAAAGTCAATAATTTTAGCCTCTCTGATTTTAAGAAGAATGCCGCCAGATTCCCTAACGGTGACGCATCCCCCGGAAAATTTCCTCGAAAGCAATTTCACGCAGGGAGACAGCGTCGCGGGAAGAGGTTAAGAGAGGGAGACCTGCGGCGAAAGGAAAAATTGGGCATTTCTAACCCATCATCGCGACTGATCGATAGTTCAGTTGCGTGCGGTTCCCCAAGTGACCTACAGCAATGCGGTTGGTGAAAAACACCAACCTCGGCGTTCTGCGTACTATCTTTGGCGAAGACCAACAAATGCGAAAAACAGGAATACACGGGCCAACTGGCGAAATCAGTAGGGAATTTATGTTTACGGGAAAGGATCTTGTGGAAGCAGTTAACTCTCTAGCAAAACCATTAAATCAATAATTTATTATGCGTAAATTTTGTTGTGATAAATTTCGTTTTCACTATGAAGGTTCAAGCGAAATGGGATTAAATTTTAGAATAATTAAGTTGAATCAAGCTTTTATTGAGAAAGGGTATTTAGGAGATAATAAGTACCGCTACTTAATTACAGAAGGGTATTCTATTTTGGACGATAAAGTAAAAAAGATATTTATAGAGTTCTGCCCTTATTGCGGAAAAGAACTAAAGAAATTTTATCGATCTGATGAGTATGTCAATGAGTTGAATCATGAATATTGAAATTTGTGTGTAATGTGTAATCAGCCGGATCTGCAATAAAATAAAAATAAAAGCCGCTGATTGTTCAACGGCTTTTTACTATTCCATCTCGCTGATCTTTTTTAAATACCTGCTATTTGAGAACATTACCTCTTTATATAGTTTATTCGATGTTGCTCCAATCTGGGTTATCTCTAAAATATTCTTCTGTAGTATCAAGTAATATTACCTTAAGTTCTTCATCTGTTTTATTCTTATAGTAATACCGAATATGTTCCGTCCAATAAGTTGAAGATTTATGATTTATCTTTTCCTGAAACCATAGGGTAATTTTTTTTCTTATATCTATCTTCAATGCGTGACCTATGCCGTCAACATATCCCTCAATGTAAATTTTCAAAATTGTATAATCCACAATTTTTTCCCCGATAACCATCTCTGGTCTTTTTTTTAAAATTGTGATCCATTCAAAAATTTTTGTTGTTATCTCCATCTTAAACTATTTAACTGTTATTGTTTTTACTTGTTCGAACTTTAAAGCATCACTATGAGTAAAAAGCTCTTTATACTTATCTATGGGTATCCCACCTGATCCTGTCATTCTATCGTAAACTATCCCATCTTTTACGACAGCAACGTGATGACGCCAGTTGTTAACTGTACCTCCAGAATAGTTTGCTGGTCCTAAAAAACTCCCTTCTTTTGGCGTGATTTGCAGAAAATCTCCGCCGATTGCTTTTTGAACTTTCTTTGCAAGAGCTTCACAGCCATTTTGTATTTGTTCCGGGGCAGATGGTTTTAATGGCAACGGCACCCCCCCGCTACCCGCCTTTGCTTGTGCCAACTGAACTGGTGTAGATTGCTTTGGAATATTTGTCCCGGCTGCTTGCTTAGTTTCAGTAGCAGTTGTTTGTTGAATAGCGGGCTTATTGGGAGGAGGTTTAGGTGTTGCTTCTGATTGAATGGCTCGCGTTGTACTATTCAATTCCGATTCTAAGGCATTCGTTCCGTATGCCCCTAAAATTTTGAAAAACCTTTGACCTGTAATGAAGCCCATTACATCTACACCTGCATCGGAAACTGCGCCGGACGTACCTCGAAAATCATTTGGTTTTCCATCAAAATCTTTTCCAGTAGCAATTTTATAAGCATGGTTTGCGCCAATATATATTGGGTTCAGGGTTTCATTTAAGTTTTTTGGAACTTCTTTCCACCTCTTTGCACTTGTTAAATCATCCCATACACCACCAAGCCAAAGCTCTATTTCGCGAACAGGATCTCCTTCTAATCCATCTAAATCGATGCATTTTATCGGCGAGTTGCTGGCGAACTGATACGGGGTTAAGGACGGATAAGTTTTAGTTAAAGGATCAACACTCAAAAATTTACCCAGCCTTGGATCATAAATCCTCTTCCCATAATCCTGCTGATTTCCTTCACCCTTCACATCATTATCATTCTCCTTTCCATTAAACCCATACCGGTAACTACTCCCAGAAGCAAACTTTCGTCCAGGCATTACTGACCCAAAGGG
>JBDTUH010000063.1:0-6152 GCA_040007815.1 Chitinophagaceae bacterium | reverse complement strand
CACCGGGTCCTGTCCAGTTATAAGTAGCATTGGTAACGTTCGGAGTCGAAAGAGTAATGTTACCACCGGTACAAACAGGCCCGTTGTTGGTAGCAGTTGCGGTTGGTGGAGCATTGACTACAACAGTAGTACTGCTTTGATTGTCGCAACCATTGAGGGTAACAGTTACAGTGTATAATCCTGCATCGCCAGCATTGGCATTATTAATTGTTTGCGTTCTTCCGCCCTGATTAAATCCACCGGGTCCTGTCCAGTTATAAGTAGCATTGGTAACGTTCGGAGTCGAAAGAGTTATGTTATCACCGGTACAAACAGGTCCGTTGTTGGTAGCTGTTGCGGTTGGTGGTGTATTGATTGTTATAGTTATATCATTTGTAGTAAGGGCTTCACCACAATTGTCGGTAACAACAACATGGAATACACGGGTACCCGTAAACGTAGGAGGATCATAAGAATTTCCATTTTCCCCTGCTATCGGATTTCCATCCCTGTACCATTGATAAGTATACGGTGTTCGGCCGCCTGTAGGATTGGTCGAAAAGTCTATTACACCTGGATTAAAAGGGCTACACTCTTGAACGCTGGATGCATTATCAAGTACACCGGCATTGAAAGTCGGTTTTGGTGGATGAGTAACTGTTACTTCATTTGAGAAATCAGAAGAACATCCTGTAGCGTTGTTTGTTACAACTAGTGAATATATTCCTCCATTATCAGCGACATAAGTCCGCGTAGTTTCGCCTGCAATTGGAACAGGCACACTAGCTAAATTTCTTTCATACCATTGATAGGAAAACCCGCCTCCGTAACTTGGCGTACTTAACGAGACGGTTGAAGTCGGACATTGCAAGGTTATTGGACCATGCGGCGTAATATCCGGTGTTGCGGGCAGAGCATTAACTGTTACAACAACAGTTTGATTCAATGGCACACTTGCACCAGCTCCATTATTATCTTGAATACCTATTAAATGATAAGTAATAGTCCCACTAGTACCGGTTGGCACAGCCACTAGTATTGGATCGCCCGCTGCCGTAAATATCGACCCTCCACCATTAATTGTATATTCGAAAACATATCCAGGAGTGCCACCATTGCCATTGAATGTTAAAGTTGGGGATGGATCACCTATACAGACATTATTATCATTAACACTTATCGTCCCAGTCTGCGCCTTCAGCTCTGCAAAAAAAGAAAAAAGGAAAAAAGCAGTGATAGAAAATAGCAATCGTTTAATAAACGAAAAAACACTGCCCTTTGAGCAATGGAATTGGCTTTGGCTATGTAACAACGCAGTCAGGTTCATGAATTGCAAACATTAATCTGGTGGATAGGGTCCGATGATTCAACAGGTCAATAAGAACATAACCGGCTGTGAGCAATTCATAAAAATGGAGTTGGATGTTGTAAATGCTTACACACAAAAAATTCAAAGGGGTGGGGGATTGGGAGAGACTCGAACTGCGGGGTAATTATTTACTCATTCATTTTATTTTATCAATTATTAAATTCAAAAACCAGGGTTGATTTTTAAAAAAATTCATCTATCATGAAAAAATCTCTGTAGAAATTTCCCGATAAATATTTACTTCAGTTGATGGTTAATAAAAGGATTCCTTAGCTCTTCTCTGTTGGTTTCTTGGAGTTGGTATGAGTGGAATAAAATAGGATGGTAGGAATCACAATAAAAGTATGGAAACATTTTCAAGATACAGGATTATTTTATACCCATCAAAAAAAATATGGATAACTGAATGAATGGAGTGAATAAAAAAAATGCAATCGGATTTTTACGATAGCTAAGGCTGTAATATCGGTCTCTTAAATTTATCTTTCTATAAATAATTAATAAGTGGTATTCCGTTGAAAGGCAGTCTGGTAAATAATTACAGCCAAACTTTAACCGGCGGATTTTTGTATTCACCGATCACCAGGATACAAATCCAATCTATCAATGGAGATGATTTTTGGAATCGTAGATTTACGATAGTTTCATCTTTTTCTGTTGCAAAATAATGATCGGTCGTAAAACTTACATCAGGAAAAAACAGGTAAAACCTGTTTAATTTTTTTTGCTGATTAATGAAAAATCTTTATTGAATCAGCAATTTATTTCGTTTCGATTGATCCCTGTTACAATTATGAAATGTTTGGAGGATAAATGATCATTAAAAACGAAAGATAAGTTAGTACTGATAAAATAAATGATTTGTATAGCTGAAAATTTTCAAAAAACAGGAACGTTAAAAACAAGCTTAATTTTTTTGATGCAGGGTTTTACTTGTTGCATTGACGGAAAAAAGTAAAAAAAAGCCGGGGCTTCAAAAAAATGACTACAAATTACTTCTTAATCCTGAATCCGGCGAACCCGATAGCTATTGGATCGCCGCTGCATTCTTTTAGTACAAAGTCCATCCGCATATACCGGCCCTGGAAGGGAACCACATTGATTTTTATGTGAAAGCCTATGTGTCTATGTGCCTGTGTAGTTCATATAAAATAATGGATACTTCATAAGGGTAATCAGTAAAAAATAAAATTCAGTATGGTTCGCTGAATTGAACTTATCCAACCTTGTTTTGTAATAGTTGTGTTAACAATAGATGGGCGGATCTTGTATCGGCCGATTTACAACTAATATTGCAGCTCATCAGCCTCCGGGCAGGCCGGGTTCAACATATTTTATGAAACTAACAGGATCCTTATCGCTTATAAGTTGTTTAATTTTTTTCGCTGCTCTGCCTGCGGAAGCACAACAGAAATTTACCATCAGCGGCACTATTACTTCAAAGTCAAAAGGGGAAACGATCATAGCGGCTACGGTTAGAGTGGGCGGCAATACTACGGTCAGTAACGACTATGGTTTTTATTCTATCACCGTGGACAAAGGCGAGTACACCATCGAAGTATCCGTGGCGGGATTGAAAACGGCTGAGCAAAAAATTACGGCCGACCACAACATTCAATTGAATATTTCCCTGGAAGAAATGGTAAGAGACCTCGATGAGGTAATAGTATCTTCCAATTCCCGCAACCGCAGTTTAAGCAGCCCGCAGATGGGCGTAGAAAAATTGTCAACTAAAGACATAAAATATATTCCCGTGTTACTCGGTGAAAGAGATATTCTGAAAGTGGTGCAATTACTGCCCGGGGTAAAATCCGCCGGAGATGGCAACAGCGGTTTTTATGTTCGCGGCGGCGCCGCCGATCAAAACCTGATCTTACTGGATGAAGCCCCGGTGTACAACGCTTCGCATTTATTAGGGTTCTTTTCTACATTCAATTCCGATGCCATCAAAGACATGACCATGTATAAAACCGGTATGCCGGCACAATACGGTGGTCGTTTATCATCCGTACTCGATATTAAAATGAATGAGGGCAATAACCAGGATTATAATGTAAGCGGGGGTATCGGTCTTATTTCCGCCAAGCTGAATGTGGAAGGCCCGATACAAAAAGGTAAATCATCTTTTTTAGTGACTGGCAGAAGGACCTATGTGGATGCTTTTTTAAAATTGTCAAAAGATTCAACAGTCAACAGTAACAATCTTTCTTTTTATGATTTCAATGCCAAAGCGAATTATATTCTCGGAAATAAAGATCGCTTATTTCTCTCCGGATATTTTGGCCGTGACAACCTGGGCGTGGGAAGTACGTTCGGGATCGCATGGGGCAATGGAACCGGTACCGCGAGATGGAATCATATTTTTAGCCCCAAACTTTTTTCCAATACATCGCTTATCCTGAGCAATTATAATTATACGATATCTATTCGGAGCGGCGCGACCGACTTCGATATTTTTTCACAGATAAGAGACTGGAACCTGAAAGAAGAACTGCAGTGGTTTATCAATAGCCGCAACAATCTTCGTTTTGGCATGAATGCTATTTATCATACGATACGTCCCGGTGAAGTAACAGCCTCGGCGGCCTCGAGCGTCAACAGCAGCCAGCTGCAAAGAAGGTATTCATTGGAGAATGCGGTATTCGCCACCAATACCTGGAAAGCTTCGGATAAAGTGAATATTACGTATGGTGTGCGGCTTACTGGTTTTAGTATTTTAGGCAAAGGTGATTTTTATGCGATCGATAATGCGGGTGTGGTAACCGATACATTCAGTTATAAGAAGGGAGAAATAGTAAAAACTTATCTGAATGCGGAACCGCGCCTGGCGATCAGCTACCAGTACAATCCTACTTCTTCCGTCAAAGCTTCCTATGTACGCAATGTGCAGAATCTTCATTTGATCTCTAATTCTACTACTTCAAGTCCTACTGATAAATGGGTGGCGAGCACCAATATCATTAAACCAGAAGTGGCCGACCAGGTATCAGTGGGCTATTATAAAAATCTTTATGACAATAAGTATGAATTGTCCGTAGAAGCTTATTACAAATCCATGCAGAACCAGGTGGATTATAAAGATGGCGCCGATGTATTTATCAATTCGGATGCGATAGAAACACAATTATTGTTTGGTAAAGGAAGGGCTTATGGTTTAGAGATGTTATTCAAAAAAGAGACCGGCAAGTTTAATGGATGGGTAAGCTATACATTATCCAAAACGGAAAGAAAGATCGCTGGCATTAATGATAATGCCTGGTACAATGCCAAACAGGACAGAACGCATGATATAGCGGTGGTGGGCATTTATCAATTAAGTAAAAAATGGACGCTCTCCGCCAACTGGATCTACTATACCGGCAGCGCTGTTACTTTTCCCGCCGGGAAGTATCGTATAGATGATCAAACGGTTTTTTATTATACCAAACGAAACGCCTACCGTATGCCGGCCTATCACCGGTTAGATATCGGCGCCACCTGGCTATTAAAGCAAAAGAAAAAATTCTCATCGGAGCTGACGATCAGTTTATACAATGCGTATGGCCGGGAGAATGCTTATACCATCGAGTTCAGGGATAATAAAGATGATCCTGATAAAACGGAAGCGGTGCAAACGGCTTTGTTTAAATATATACCCTCCGTATCCTACAATTTTAAATTTTAGCATAATGTTTTTAACTCAGGATAAAATGATTGATAGATACACATTGCTGGATAAAGTGTTTGTCAGGCTGTTCCGGAATCTATCGCAATTGGCGAAGCCGCATTGCTTAATTCTTTTTATTTTAATGGCCGTCTTTTTCAGTTCCTGTCAGAAAGTAATCGACGTTGGTATAAAAAATGTAGAAAAGAAATATGTAATAGAAGCGGTGGTTACCGATCAGCCTGATAGCAGCAAAGTTTTGATATCAACAACGAAAAACGTTTCGGAGAATAATAATTTTCCGGGTATCAGCGGGGCTACGGTTACGGTTACTGATAATGCGGGGATCGTAACCACTTTTACGGAAGATTCAGCCGGCTATTACTATGCGCATTCTTTCAAAGGAGTGATTGGAAAAACATATACGCTGCGGGTTATTGTAAACAGTGAAACGTTTACCGCCTCATCCACCATGCCGCCAATAGTAAGTATGGATACCCTTTACATAACGGATGAGTTGCTATTCGGAGAAACCAGGAAGCTGTCAAACACTACTTACCAGGATCCTCCGGGCAAAGGGAATTGCTACCGTTATGTGCAATATATAAACGGTAAAAAAGGAAAGACCATATTCACCAACAATGATGACTATACGGATGGTAAATACGTAGAAGCGAAACTCTGGTACCTCGCGGATGATGATGAAGAGGATCAAAAAATTAAAAGCGGGGACTCGGTAAGGCTGGACCTGTTTTGTATAGATCCTGCTGTATTTAAATACTGGTTCAGCCTGAATCAAAGCGCTACCGGCAATAGCCAGTCTGCTTCACCGGCCAATGCGGTGACCAATATTACAGGAGGAGCATTGGGCTATTTCAGTGCGCATACGGTGCAGAGTAAAACGATAGTGGCGCCTTAACAGTGATTGAAATACTTATATCACTACGAAAATCATTTGAAGAGCTGGCACAAATGGTAAATCTCTTCGGCGGCACCCCGGGCTCCGACCCGGGCCTTTCTCCAATGGAGTGGCCTTGTCAGGGAAAGATGCCCCGATTTCTATCGGGGCACGACAGTCCTATTGTAATATCACAACTACGATTAGAAAAAGAAAACTTCATCGATCTTGTTTGCTCAGTTGAATAAAGTCTCTTCGCAGTC
>JBDTUH010000062.1:0-6936 GCA_040007815.1 Chitinophagaceae bacterium | reverse complement strand
CATCACTTTCAATTTGAAACACATTGAAACCTTTGAGCTTTAGTTCCGTATTGAACTCGGAAACCTGGCGCACAATTTTGTTTTGCATTAAACGAAGTTAAGAAAATCAAATGGAGATAACCTCTGAAAATCATACGAGTTCAGCCCTCTAATAGCTAAAGAAGAATGAAAGGGATATAAAGATGAAATGTAATGTAATGTTGTTTAATCTGTTGAAGAAATTATTCAGATGAGGTTTAAACTTTCTGTGGAGTAGCATTCAATCAGATGGGATGCGTCTGCTGTGCTTTGGCATTTTTGGCTCTTTGCAAGGTTAGCTTTTGTGTACGGCTTTTGTGCGCCTTGCAATGTGCTAAAAATAGCGTGGGGCAGTGTTGGCATAGTTTCAGACTATGTCCACCTCTTGCGGTGGGTGAAATAGGGGAGCCTACAATTGGTCTCTGCCAGGTTTCATCTTGACCGTCTTTCTTTTCTTCGTCTAACGCCCACTCCCAAATTGGATATTTTAGAGCATCATCTAATGTGATGTTGTCAAGTGATTTTGATTTTCCTGTCGTGTATGCCATAATATTATTTATGTTTTACAGGCAATGAAATAAATAAAATATTATTGTCCGTAATTGTATTATCAAAGAGTGAAGTCGCTATAGGCTTCTGACTAACGTTTTACAAATTGCTGAATTACAATTGTAATCCCAAGTCAGTTGATGTTATATCAAATTTATGAATAAGGCGTTTCATTTCGAGTAGTTTTCTTTTTCGTTTCTGGTCGAGGAACTCATAGGTGGAAGGAGGTAGATAGGGCATTGCTTTTACAATCATGTTCCAGATGATGATGGCGAGTTTTCTTGCGGTGGCAGACACGGCTGCCGCTCTTCGCCTGCGGAAGGATATTCTTTTGAAGAAGTTGGACAGGTGAGTGTCTTTTAAATTGCCAATGGCATTGGCTGCATTGCGCAAGGCGATTTTTAAGCGGTTACTTCCTTTGGGTATTTTGTTGCTGAGCACTTTGCCTCCGGATATTTTATTGTTGGGAGACAAACGGAGCCAGCTTGCAAATCGTTTACCGGAATCAAATTTTTTGATGCCTTCATATCCGACCTCACTCATTAGTGTAATGATAGTGCTGTGGCTGAGGCCTTCCACGGCCATCAGGTCAATTCCATTAAAGTACTGATAGGCGATTTGGTTGATGTCCATATTTTTCGGTGCATTTTTATTTACTCTTTTATGTGGCTTGGCTTCGGCTTTGAGATTTTTTTTGTGTTCATCCTGGTTGATGTGTTGATTGATAAGTTTTTCAATAGCCACCTCGCATTGCTTTATTTTTTGTTGCAGTGATTTATAAATATCATATTCCTGTTGCAGGGCAAAGAGGTAATCTGTTCTGCCATTATTCTGGAGTGCTTTGGCAATTTCTTCTTCTGATTTTCTGCAATTACCATTTCTGAGCGAAGCTAATTTTTGCGGATTGGTTTCACCTTTACAAACAGCCTCAATAATTGATAGTCCTGTTAAACCGGTGATGTCATTGACTACTACATCAAGTCTTAAGTTCAGCAGACGAAGATACTTCTGCATTTTGCGGGTAGTATCGGCGCTGTTGTCAATGAGGTTGGTTCTGTGCCTGCAATAAGTTCTTAAATGTTCAGTTGCAGTGTCAGGTAAAAAGCTTCCAGACAATAACCCAAGAGTGTGAAGTTTTTGTATCCACTGGCAATCCTGTACATCAGATTTCTTTCCTTTAATGTTTTTAGTAAATTTTCCATTGCATAGAATAACCTGCAATCCGGCCTGCTGCAAAGTACTGAATAGGGTTTGCCAGTAGGTTCCCGTACTTTCCATAGCAACGGAGATAATCTTGTTGTGTAACAACCATTGAGTAAGTGCATGAAGGTCTTCATTGTAAACACCAAATTCTTTTACTTGCTCAACGGCTTGCCCAATAGCTACGAAATGAGAACGACTACCAACATCAATACCAGCAGCTTTTGGATTAATCACTTCCATTGAGACATTTTTCTTTGCCATAAACATTAATTTAATGTGAAAAAAAAACTCTAAGGAAATGTATCTTAGTAATGTAATTATTCTGAACGGGGTTCCCGATAAATCGGGACCACCACTGTAATCATCACAAGCCTTTGGTGCGCAAACACCGAAGGCTTTTACATTTCAACCAGGATTGCACACGGGCTATGATGCACCAATGCTTATATCGGCCTTGCTTAGAGTGCTGCTAATGTAAGTACGTTAGCCGGGGTAATTAATTTGGAAACCGTAATAGGTGGGATTGCAGGCAACGTCCAGAGCTTGGATGTGGCGATATTCCGTGTTACGTAAGCTCGGACTGATGCTGGGTAAATATACAAAAGTTGAATTTATATTCTACAGCTCGGATATATTCGCAAGCCGGATATGTCGCTGGGCGGTGATATATCGTTGAGTTTATATTCGCAAAGCCGCCATATAGCCAAACTCGTGTTAGCTGCTGCCCTTCTGTTCCACAGCATAGAGTTGTAATGGCCTTTTGATTTCGCCCACAAGAAAGACACCCTGCCCAAACTATTAGTATGCTGTTTAATAAATTCTCGGATTGCCTAGTTCGATTTTATCATTTAAGCCATAAGTATTTTTTACAGGGTCAGTTTTGGCAATTTAGTCGTCAAGATAATTGGTAGTTTCTAACTTTAACTTCGGAGAAAATTCGTATACCCTTGCAATACCGGTAACAATATCTACGTCAGCAATTTCTATTCCACTAAACCCTGTTCAGAAGCTGTTTGATTTAAACAAATGTTCCTATAGTGCATAGTTAAGGCAAAAAAACATGTAGTATAAGGGAGATCCGCCGCAGCGGGGACGATGATGCTACAAGGAACTAATGTCTGAAGCCAAAATAAAAAACGCGAACAGTCTCTTGACCCGAATTACACATTTTCACTTTCCTTTTGCATACATTCAATTTCCGTTTTCTCTTTTTTTATATCCTGTCGTAAAAAACTGAATAGACTTATATAAACATTAGCGATCCATACAAATGCAAAACCTGCAATAATATAACCCCGCCAGTAATTCATCAGCAGTTTATAATTCGTTAAAAAGAGAAATGCTACTGCTACATAATAGCTAAAGCAGTACTCACAGGTAAAGAGGTAAAAGAATTTTCTTACCAATAATGTTTTAGCACTTCTGGATCTATTGCTGCAATATCCTCTAGGCTCCCTGAATACTTCTTCATGTGTTGCTGTCCAGGCTACACAGGCAATGGGTATTGCTAACAAGAAAATCCAGGCTACCTGCAAAGAAATTGTCATACAGGTAAGGCTTGTTGTTGATATACCGGATAATCGGTATACCCTTTATCATCTGCGCTATAAAATAAATCCATGTGAAGTTCTTTTGATAAAGGCCAGTTATTGGCAAGCCTTTCAACCAAATCAGGATTATTTATAAACGGACGTCCGAACGCAATAAGATTTGCAAGTCCGCTGTTTATATCTGCTTCTGCTCTTTCTTTATCGTACCCTCCGCAAAGAATAATGCTGTTGGTAAAATTTTTTCGAATCAGTTTTTTTATTTCAACTGGCACTACAGGCGCACCCATCGCACTATGGTCAACTATATGAATACAGGCAATGCCAATACTGCTCAATTGCTTAGAGAGGTAATCGTAAGTTGCTTCAATTTCGGGATAGTGTGGCATATCATTGGCCACACCATACGGCGATAAACGGATGCCAGTATTTTCTTTTCCTATGGCTATTGCAACAGCAGTAACTACTTCAATAACAAAACGACAGCGGTTCTCAATGCTTCCACCATAATTGTCTGTACGATTATTACTTACAGGAGATAAAAATTGTTCCAACAAATATCCATTTGCTCCATGTATTTCAACACCATCAAACCTTGCAGCTATGGCATTTTCCGCGGCAGCAACAAATTCGTTTTTTGTATGTACAAGGTCATGTATAGTCATTTCTTTGGGCACTACATAATCCTGCAACTGTTTAGCATCCGTCCACATTTGACCCGCTGCTTTTACCGCTGAAGGAGCGATTATAACAGATCCTTCCGGCATATTAAACGGATGGCTGATTCTACCAGTATGCATTAATTGTACAAATATCTTTCCTCCATTTCCATGTGCAGCATTGGTAACTTTTTTCCAGCCTTCTGTTTGTGGTGTACTGAATATTCCCGGTATCCTTGCATAGCCCAATCCATTGGGAGATGGTGAAGTTCCCTCGCTTATTATTAAGCCAGCTTCAGAACGTTGCTCATAGTATGTTGCCATTAAATCGTTGGGTATATTTTTGATAGCCCTGCATCTTGTCATGGGTGCCATTACAATATGACATAATAAAGCTGTTGACCCTACCTGTGTTGCGTCGAATAGTTTATAGTTTTTCATATAATTTTGTTTTTACCGTATATAGAATTTTCATTTTTTCTATTGATAACTCGCTCATCGTTTTTTGGCGGCTATTATATATTTTAAAACTAATACCCACTTTAGTTTTTCTTGGCTCTTTTTCTATTGTGATAAATTTATTCGCCATCATCAATATAATAGAAATTATCAGCGCAATAGTAACAAGCTTTATGGCGGTTGCATACCGCTTACTTCCTTTCTCAGTAATAATTACATTTCTCGTGTATGATCGTGCATTGGCTTCAATTTCATAAAGCAATATCTCTTTAAAATTTTTAGTTAATAAGTCTTTGTACTTTGATACGGTGAATGCCTGGTCAAGCGGCTTTGTTCTGAAAATACTTAGCAGTAAAAGAATTGACCATATAAAAAAAGCTATTGGAACTATTGATAAAAATTGAATGATTCGAATGTTTCCATCCATGCCACTTAGAAAGAATGGTATGAACAAAGCTGTGGCACCAATAATTGTTCCTGCATAGGAATGTTACTGCCGGTAAGAATCTACCTGCTTTTCAATAATTTCTTTTGAATTAACAGCAAGAAATTCCATGTGTTTTAGGTCTTCCATATTGTTGTTTACTCAGTTGTCTTTCCATCAAACACTTCATCTTTTCTTTCAGCATCTATTTTTGTTTTCCTTAAAGTGCCATCCTGGTGATTGGGCGGGCCATATATGGTGTACATTTTAAATGCAGTGGAGCCTGTGTTAATGACGTTGTGTTTTGCACCGGCAGGTACTACGATGGCATCACCTTCGGCAACATGATATTCATTGTTGTCGATAATGCATTTACCTCCTCCGCTTTCAAAACGGAAGAACTGATCGTTGTCCGGATGTGTTTCTGCACCAATGTCTTCTCCAACCTGCAGGCACATTAATACCAGTTGCAGATGTGGAGCCGTATAAAGCACTTTACGAAAATTATCATTATCTAAAGTGAGTTGTTCAATATTACCTTTAAAGCCTTTCATGTTTAATATATTTTTGAATGATGAACTTCTTTTTCTCCGGCAAGTGTTTTTAAAAACAATTGCGCAACAGCTTCGGAGGATGCAGGATTTTGTCCGGTAATTAATAACCCATCGTGCTGTGTGTAAGAAGACCAGTCTGCTCCTTTGCTGTAATGTGCTCCCAGTTTTTTCAATTCATCTTCCAGTAAGAACGGAACTACTTTGGTTAAGCCTACTGCTTCTTCTTCCGTGTCAGAAAAGCTGGTAAGCTTTTTCCCCTTAACAAGCGGATGACGATTTTCTGCTTTTACATTTACAAGAGCAGCAGGCGCATGACATACAAATGCCACCGGCTTTTGCGTGTTATAAAACGCCTCAATTAATTTTATTGAGAAGGGATCGTTTGCCAGATCCCATAACGGGCCATGCCCGCCAGGATAAAAAACCGCATCGTAATCTTCAGCTTTAATGTCACTTAATTGTAAAGAGAATGCTACTTTATCTATGGCTTCATTATCCTTATAAGAACGTTCAGTGGCAGGTGTTTGGGCGTCTGCCGCTTCGCTCTTCGGGTCAACCGGCGGCTGTCCGCCTGCAGGCGATGCAATGGTTATAACAGCACCGGCATCTGCCAGTACATAATAGGGTGCTGCAGACTCTTCAACCCAAAAGCCGGTCTTTTCTCCGGTATTTCCCAACTCACTGTGAGAGGTTAATACCATTAGTATTTTCATTTGTCAGTTTTATATTTAAGAAATATTTTCAACAACTTTATTTTGTCTTTAAAACGGGCGATTATAAATTATTTGCCCAGTCCTATTTGATTCATATACGATTGGTTGTCCCAGAAAAGATATTCTTCAATCATTACTCCATCTTTCCATATTCCCACTGTACACATTGGAAGCAGGAATGATTTACCTGTAGGCTGAATAAATTTGCCTACTCCAATGGGCATCGGGGCCGAAAATGTTCCGGTCATAACGCCGGTAACACATGTCATATTTCCTGAGCCAAAACGAACAGGGTGCTGCTTGATACTGGTATTGGGCGCATAAACAAACATGGCTTTTAAGTCGGAAATATGTCTTTCAATACCCGTTGTAAAATGCCCGTCGGGCCAGTTTACTTTAATGTCATTTGAATGACTTTCATGTAACCTTGCCCATTCCTGGTTGCTGAAAACAGTGTAGTCAAGTGTATCAAAAGTGGCAAGGTTTTTTGCAATCATTGCATTTCCGGATGTCAGCTCTGTTATCTGGTTGCGAAGTGATTGAATTTCTGATTCAGAAACAGTATTTTTTTCGCTGTTGCTTTTGCATCCTGCTAAAGCAACTAATACAGCAACAATTAAAAATATGGGTGTCTTTTTGAAAGAGGAGATTGGTTTTTTCATTTTGCCGGATTAAATTGTTTGATTTTATGTTTAGTTTGTGGCTGAATTATTACGCACTAAAGGTCATCGTATCTGTGCTGGAAAGTATTACAGAACTTTAGAAATTAGTTGTATCATTCACACGTTTGGTAAATGATTGAAATAGCAG
>JBDTUH010000061.1:0-8576 GCA_040007815.1 Chitinophagaceae bacterium | reverse complement strand
TTCTTCAATTGGTTTTTTATGTTATCACTCCAGTTTCCGGCATACGCATTTAGCATTCCTATAAGATCGTAGCTTCTGCTTAGCTCAAGCGTTCGTGCATTCTCTGGGCTTTGGCCCGGCGACAAGCCCCAAATAGTTTTTTCAATAGCGGGATCCTTTGCAATATTTATCGCTTTTAAATAGAATTCCAACGACTTTGAAAATTTTTCCTGTTGCATCATGATAATCCCCATTCCGTTCAATATAGAAGCTTCATTCAATTTTAGATTTAACCTGGTAGCTATGGGCAAGGCCTTTTCAGTGTAAAAACTTGAACTATCGCGGTCTTCAAGACGATAATAGGATCCGAGTTTAGTATAGACTTCCATTCGGGCAGTATCGTTGGATGCTGCGGATAGAGATCTGTACAAACTATTCAAATATGGATTTTTTTGTTGCCCGGCAATTAATGTTGGCAACAAGCATAGTGAAATCACTTTTAAAAATATTTTCATTTTTTTAATTAGTTCGTAATTGAATAATAAATTCACTTCCTTCGCCTTCTTTCATCCCGATAGCTCCCGATAGAAATCGGGACGGGATACCCCATGTGCTTTTACAATATCATAACTTGCCTGAATCACGGATTTACGCGGATGGATGGATTTCACCATTTCATTTTTCCATTTATAATAATATTCATCTGAGTAATCTTTTAATCCTATTAATCCGTGATTCAGGCAACAGGTAATTGAATAATAAATTTACTTCCTTCACCCTCCTTCGTTTCCACTTTCAACTCGCCACCATGTGCTTTTACAATGTCATACGCCAACGATAATCCCAACCCCGTTCCCTGTCCTGTTGGTTTGGTGGTAAAGAAGGGTTGAAATATTTTATCCAATACTTTTTGAGGAATACCATTGCCGTTGTCGCTCACTCTTATTTCGGCCCCCAAACCTCCTAAAGGGAGCCTTACAGCTTTTGTGCTGACACTAATTATTGACTCGTAGCTATCAGGTTGTTGTTTCTTTTTTTCTCCCACCACATAAAACGCATTAGTGATCAAATTAAGAACGGCCCTTCCAATATCCTGCGGAATGAGATCAATGTTACCAATGCTTTCGTCATAATCTGTTTTCAATGTTGCATTAAATGATTTGTCTTTGGCTCTTAATCCATGATAAGCTAAACGCAAATATTCATCCGCCAGTTTATTAATATCCGTAGGTTCCTTCACCGAGGTACTGCTGCGGCTGTGCTGCAACATTCCTTTTACAATGCCATCGGCTCTTTTACCATGCTGTAATATTTTCTCCAGGTTTCGTTTTACATCATCGGCAATGGCGACAGCATCGTCGTTGTTGCCTTTACCCAACTCTGTGATCATTTCATCCAGTAATTCCGTACTTACTTCCGAAAAATTGTTGACGAAGTTTAACGGATTTTGAATTTCATGGGCGATGCCGGCGGTGAGTTCGCCGAGCGAAGCCATTTTTTCGGATTGCACTAATTGTGTTTGTGTCTGTTTCAGTTCTACCAGCGTTTGATCTACCTGTTGTTTGGCCGCTTCCAGTTTATTAAAATCTTCATACCGGGCATAGGCGGTAGAGAAGGCGCCGGCTACTGACTGAATTAATTTTATTTCGTCTTCATTTAGTTGAGTGGTATTACCTACATACAACATGCCCTGTAAGAAAGGAAGAAAATGTAAATAGAAGCCGCCGTGAGGAATCGTATTTAGGTATTGTTCGGGTGAAGCAATAGCCCCTTGTTTTACCAGTATATCCGCCAGGTCGGTAAAGGCTGATTCATCCCAATGGTCTATATAATTTTGATGATCCTTCCAATGGCTTAATACTTTTGACAAATTTCCAGGTGTGTCATAAGGCAGGTGAAATGCGGCGATCGCTTTTCCATCAGGGGTGGAAAGAAAAGTATGAATCAATTGTTGTGAATTGTCCATAATAAAAACACCGCAACGGATAAAGGGCACAGCAAGGATGTTCAGTTCATTCCATATCAATGGTGTAATCCGGTCCAGATCGCTGATGGTACGCATAGATGCAATGTCTGCACGAACCCGGTCAAGCGCCGCCTGCTTTACCGCCTCCCTGGCATTGGATTCTGATTTTTGTAATTCAATATAGCGTCTGAACGTAAGATCAATGATGGATCCAAATCGTTTTAATATTTTTATTTCCGTTTCGTTATACGGGATTTCCGACCATGCATACAAACACCCAACTGAAAAAGGAAGGAAAGTACCGTACTGCTTCTGCCCGCTTTGCCAATGAGGAACAGACGGTAAAGACAGCCCGGCTAATAAATTTTCATAATAAGATTTGAGTTCTTCCCCGCTTAATTCAGGGTAATAATCTTCGTTACTCAGCCATGTATCGTAAATTTTTTCCGCTACCGGATGTTTCGATAGTATTATCCATCCTACCAATGAAAGACTATCTCCATCTGCCGACGATGTAGCTGAGTACAATTGTGCCCGGCGTGATTCTTTAGTGAGCAAACCCACGCCACATCTTATTGGATTGATACCTAATTTTCTCAGCTCAGTAAATACCATACTGGCTGTTGCTGAAAGATCATTACTGTTATGCATGGCCATCGCCCTGCCGCGAACTTTTTCCAATGCCGCTTCAATGGTGGCTTCCCTTGCCTGTGCTTCGGCTTTCTTCAGGTCCTGGTACCTTCGGAACGTGAGAGAGAAGACGGAGGCGAATCGTTTCATTACCTGTTTATCTTCTTCCGAATGAGGCTGTATGGAGAAAGCCCAGACAGCACCCTCGCCAAAATAGTAGCACTGGATATTCATGTCCGGAAATTGCTGAATAGGATGCGACAAATAGTTGGGCGAGGAGTTTAATATTTTTATATACTCCTCTTTTTCTAGTCCCGCCAAATAATAATGACGAAATTCATCCTTATCATCCCATCCCTGATATAAATGCCTCCAAAAGGGATGAATAGTCATATCAAATATCCCTATCCCTCTTGCAACTTTACCATCTTCTCCGTTATTTACCGACCATACTTCCTGCGTTTGATCTTTCCTTATATTGGTAATGCCGCCGCGAAGATTTTCTATGCCCAATTTTTCCAACTCCGTGAACATGGTAGCGGTCGCCATACTAACATCATCGCTGCTATGCATTGCCATGGTCCTGCTTCTTACTCTTTCCAGGCCCGCTTCGATCTGTGCCTCTCTTGCATTGGCTTCGGATCTTTGCAAATCAAGAAAACGACGATAGGTAAGATTGAAAACGGTAGAAAACCGTTCCAATAGCTGCACGGTTTCCGCCGGTTGCAGCTCATGCGTAGTCAGTAATATCCATCCATGCGAAAAGAAACTTACAGTGTGTACGCGATGGGTTTTTAATAACTCTTCCTTTACTTCAATTCCAATTTCCTCCCTTGCGAAACGGATCCAATCAGCCATTTCTGCTCCTTCCAGATCGATAACAAGCGATTTCTGCCCGGCTTTCCATGCCGCGTACATTTTAGAAATCGATGTGGGTTCATTCAGTCTTGCGTGGAAACTTAGATTGATCTGGCTCCCGGCCTGATCCGTTGCCCAGAAGGTAACTCTTTCATTTTTTTCATCAAGGATGCCAATACAAATGCGGGCGGGAATATCGCCCAGCTCCATCAGCTGGTGAAAAAGAACCTGGGCCGTTTCCGCCAGCTCTTCGCTTTTATGCATAGCCATGGTACGGCTGCGAACTCTTTCCAGTGCTGTTTCGATCTTTGCTTCCCTTGCCTGTGCTTCGGCTTGCTTCAGATCATTGAATCGCGTATAGGTGAGATTAAATACATCCGCAAAGCGGCCTGTAACATTTTTGGCTTCTTCCGTCAATGCCGTTTCACTGAAAACATATAAGCCACCCGCAGGGAAATGAGCCACATACATGTATTGCTGCAAGGTTTGCATTTCTCCCGGCGCATCCGGCAATTTAAAATTGCTGCTGGCAAGGGCTGTATAAAATTGTTGGAGATCTTCTCCCTTTAATAAATAGGAATAATTTTCCTGTTTCAACCAGGCGGCATAAGCCCCCTGCAATAAAGGATGTATATCCATGGATTCATCGCCGCTTACCTGCAAGCTGGTGCCATTTTCTGTTTTTGTGGTTGACCATATATTGGTGGTACGATCTTCCTTATTAATAATTGAAATGCCACAACGGATGGTTCCAATATCAAGCTTACCGAGTTCTTCAAAAACAATCTCAACGGCATCCGCCAGGTCTTCACTTTTCTGCATGGCCATGGCCTTTGATCTTACTTTCTCTAACGAAGCCTCAATCTTTGCCTCTCTTGCCTGCGCTTCTGCTTTTTGCAGATCGAGGAAGCGGGTATAAGCCTGGTCGAATACTTTGGCAAAGCGTTTAATGATTTCAACTTCATTGCCAGATAAATCCTTCCCTTCAAAATCATTGATATTAAACAATGCGTTTTTAACCGCCACCATGGAAATAGTATATGATGGACTTTCCAATATCATGTTCTTGATATCATCCGGTAAATGCCTTAATTCTGCAGCATGTTCAAACACATATTCGTAGAAGGAATTTTTTTCTTCTTTCGAGTAATGGCCAACAAAAAAATCCAAATGCTTTTTGCGGACATTGCTGAAATCTTCCGATATTTTATGAGGGAAATAAGGGAGACGATAATTGCTAATGACTAAGCCTTCTTCATTCTCGCCACACACATAAGCATTCAGGTCTTTTGAGCCATCAATATAAATGCCGATACCAACCGCTGTTACAGAAAATTGCAGCTCTTTTAATTTTTCGAAAAGAATAGCTACCACCTCGTTTAACTCATCACTTTTGTGCATCGCTAATGAACGGCTCCGTACTTTTTCTAACGCTGCTTCAATCTGCGCTTCTCTTGCTTGTGCTTCGGATTTTTGAAGATCAAGAAAACGGGTATAAGTTTGTTCGAAAACTTTTGCAAAGCGTATAAAAATATCATGAGCTTCCGGGCAAGGTTCATAGGTAATGAACAGCAAGTTGCCATGCGAGAAATTGGCAAGATGGTTTATCTGGAAGGTGGGGAGATGTTGACCCGCCTGGGCTCTCTTTTCAAAGGCCCTTTTTATTTCAGGCAGCGACAGAAAATAGCGGTAGTGCACCTCAAGCCTTTCTCCTTCCAACACATCTATAAAAAGCTTGTCACCCCGGTCCCTCGATTCCTGAAAGTGGATGAACGTGATTTCCTCTGTTAGCGGAATTTTGTAACCGTCCAGCGTGGCACCATCCGGACTATCCATGTACGAGGTGAAAACGGTATCGCCCTGCTGCCAGATATTAAACCCACAACTCCAGGGCGGTACGCCCAATGTCTGTATCTGGTGAAACAAAAGCGCTGACGTTTCGCCTAATTCACTGCTATGTTGCATAGCCATCGTTCTTGCACGAACTCTTTCCATGGCCAGTTGAATTTGTGATTCCCTTGCTTGCGCTTCGGCTGTTTGCAAATCGATAAACCGTGTGTAAGTCATATCGAAGACCCTTGAAAACCGGTTGACTATTTCTATTTGCTCTTCCGAAAGAGGGTCTTTGGTTGAAATATGCAGGCCACCGTAACTATAAAAGGAAAATGAAATAAATACTTTGTCCTGTTCCCTGAAAGCGGTTTTAACCTCGGCCGGGAAGCGGGCAAGATCAGTTGCTGTAAATAAATATTCGTCTATCTCTTTTTTCTCTTCTCCTTCCAATTGGTAATGCCATTTGGGTATCCTGTTTTCCCAGGCTTTCAACACTTCGTTGAAATATGGCTGGTTTGAAAAAGGAACCTTAAATGATTCCGGCAAATTTGTTTTTTCAACCGGGCCAACCCACCAGGTAGCTGAGCTGGGCTCGTCATTCATGATCCAAAAAATGCAATTGTTAAGGGTGAATTCAAGTTTGGTAAGTTCTTTTTGCACTGTATCTATCAACCCGGCCAGTTCGTCTGATTTTTGCATGGCCATTGCTCTCGCTCTTACTCTTTCCAATCCTAATTCAATTTGCGCTTCCCTTGATTGTCTTTCAGATTTTTGTAAATCAAGAAAGCGGGTATAAGTCTGCTCAAATACTTTTGCAAAACGTATAAATATATCGTGCGTTTCCGGATGAGGTTCATGTGTAAGAAACAGGATATAGCCATAGGAAAAATAAGCAGCATGAAAGACTTGAAATTTGGGAGGAGTAATACCCGCTGAAGCCGGTTTTTTTAAAAATTCTGCAAATACAGGCAAAGAAAACATGAATGCATAATGATTTTCAAGTGCTTCACCACCCATTTCCTCCACATAAAGACTCTCCCCTTTTCGCCCGGCATCAACGATGTTTATCATGGCGGGATCTACTGTAGCAGGTATTCTGAATTTTTGCACCTCGACACCCTGGGTACAGGTCCATGCGGTAACCGCTTTCATATCATCCTCCCAGAGCTGGAATGAATTACCCCATTGATGAATGCCCTGTTCATTTATTTGTTGAAATAGTAAAGCGGCGGTATCTGTTAACTCATCGCTTCGCTGCATAGCCATTGTTCTTGCACGAACTCTTTCCATGGCCAGTTGGATCTGGGATTCCCTTGCCTGTGCTTCTGCCTGTTTCAGGTCATTGAAACGTGTATAAGTAAGATCAAAAACTTTTCCGAAGCGGCTCAATATATCGAGATTAGCATCTGATAACGGCATATCGCCTACCGTTTGCAGCCCACCGAAATTGCTAAACGAGAAGGAGACAACATATTTTTCCATAGCCCTTGATGCCGCCTGTGCTGCTTCAGGGGTTCTCTTAAATTCTGTTTCACTGAATAAATATTCATCATAGATTCGTTTTTCATCCCCTTCAAGTGTATACACCGATTTAGTATTCCTTTCTTTCCATCCTTTCATCATCGCATGGTGAAAGGGATAATCTTCAAATAACATGTGATAAGACTCAGGAGCTTTAGTAATATCCGGATTGGCTGCCCACACAGTATTGGACATTGAGCCTTCGTCTATGATATTAATGATGCACCATGTTAATGCAAAATCAAGTTTTGTCAATTCTTTAAAAACGATATCAACCAATTCAGATAACTCATCAGATTTTTGCATAGCCATTGCTCTTGTCCTTACTCTTTCCAATGCCGCTTCTATTTCAAGCTCACGGCTTTTTTGTTCCAGTTCAATAGCCTTTCTTTTTACTTCGTCCCTGAGTTCAATATTTTCTTTAGAAATTTTTTCTACAGCAAGCTGTTCGCCCTCATCCGCCCTGCTGTCGGGAAATGAACCATGCTGCTGAACAATCTTCCAACTGCCTTCATTTTCATGAAGCATGGTTGTCAACCTGCCTTTGGAATAAAAAATCCACTCGTTTTCAATAAGAGCGAACATATCCATTTGCTCCGTGATAAGGACAAGCTCACCGATGGTTTCCATTTTAATATCCCTGTTCCTCATTTCCGCTTTTCCCGCTACCTCGGTTGCCGTCGCTTTAAAATATTTTATAGCTTCTTTTTTATTAAAGAATACTTCGCCTTCACCGGAGCCAATGACCTTATAGTTATCATCGAGACAGGAAGCCATCGTTTTTATATCACCTTTGAGATAGGCTTCCCAATAAGCATTGTAGACTTTCCCGATTTCCGCTTGCAGTTTTTTGGTCAGTTTCATTTTTATATCTTTTTCTTACGAGCTATCTGTTCTTACGAGCTATCTGGTTACTCTCAACGGATTAAAATCCGTTGTTATAATATCAATACGAGCTACGCCTCTGCAACCCGTATTTTACACCAGCGATACGATCATAAGCCCGCTCCGAAGTAATTCATTTTTAATCTTTAATTAATTTTTTATACAGTGAGAGCCATCGGCTCGATTCATTTTATACAACGGGTTTTAACCCGTTGTATAAAACCGAAACATGTATAGAGTACTGTAGGAACGATGCATATCTATACCAGGTCCTGGAATATATATTCCTCATCATACTCTACTTTAAACTTTTTCAAAAAGCCCACATACTCATCCCTGAATGTTTGCTTATTGTGATGTGCTTCCTGGTTTTGGATATACTTATACACTGCGTCTACAGCTGATTGCCCATAGGAAAATACACCATAGCCTTCCTGCCATTCAAACCGTTCCGGCGTTAGCTGATGGTCATTAATGTATTTAGATGATTTAGCTTTTACTTTTTTCATCAATTCTGACACGGAAACAACTGGCTTTAATCCGATAAAACAATGCACATGGTCTTCCACCCCGTTTACAATGTTCGTTTTACAATTTGCTTCATTTATCAGGTTACCAACTACACCAGGCAGCTGGCTTTTCCACGATTTATTAATTACCGCCTTGCGGTACTTCACTGCAAAAACTGTTTGCAGGTAGATCTGGTGGTATGTATTGGCCATATTATTTCTTTTTATATATGCCGAGCCTACGGCTCTCTCACCTGTTACTTGCTACTTTCAACGGATTAAAATCCGTTGTTACAATATCATTCCGGGGCTACGCCTCTGCAACCCTGCTCTTATACAGGCAATACAATCATAAACTCACTCCCCTCTCCTTCTTTAGTTTCCACTTTCAACTC
>JBDTUH010000060.1:0-10188 GCA_040007815.1 Chitinophagaceae bacterium | reverse complement strand
GGATAGCTATTCTGGTTAATTTCTTCGCATAATAAAATTATTAGGATAATCAGCAAGTGTAGGATCACTGATATATTCATACCATTTCGATACAGGAAGCTGTGACGTTATGATAATGCTTTTCTTTCCGTATCGGTCTTCCAGTAATTGTAACAGCGTAAGGCGGATCTCCTGGGTCAGGGGTTGCAATCCAAAATCATCCAGAATAATAAGTGTTTGACGTTCCAGATGGTTGAGTAGCTTAATGTAGGAGCCATCCAGCTTAGATAATGTAACCTTTTCAATAAGCCTGTTCATGTTAAAGTAAGAGGTTTTATAGCCTTGCAGGCAGGCCTGATGCCCAAGGGCGCAGGCAAGCCAACTTTTACCACAACCAGTAGCGCCGGTAATTAATATATTTTCTCCCTGTTGTAAATAGCGGCCTTCTGCCAATGCCGCCAGTTGCTGTTTGGTAAGATTGCGCGCAGCGCTGCATTCGATCTGCTCAATGGTAGCTGGTAACCTTAGTTTGGCGAGCTTCAGATAGTAAGCCGTTTTTTCATTTGCACGGTTGAGGTCTTCAGATTGCAGCAGGTAGGCAACCAGGTCATGCCCTTCTAATTGTTGGTCCATAGGCAACTCCAGTTGGGAGCGATAAGCCTGGTGCATGCCCTGCAGGCGAAGTTGTTGCATTTGCTGTAATGTTTGTGTTGTGTTCATTGTGTTATGTTGGTTTGTGAGTAATTGATTATTGATAGTGATCTTTTCCCCTGATATTGTCATGGTCAGGCAGTGGCGGAGGAATTGGCAGCGACAGCTGCTTATCGAGTCCCCGTTCGAGGATGTTTTTAATCATAGTGTAGTTAACCCGTGATCCCTGCAATGCTCTGCTACAGGCGGCTTCCAGTCGTAAAGCAGTATATTTTTTCTGCAACATCAACATGCCGAAGCACGCTTTATAGTTCTGCTCGATGTAGATACTGTTTTCCAGCATGAGCGTTACGGCCTGGCGCGTGGAGGGGCCGATACGAGAAGCCTGTGCAAGCAGATCATCCCGGTTCCAGCCTTTGATTTGTTGCATTTGCTGATGATGCGGTGGCATGTGCTCAGCCAATGTGGTGTAGGCCTTGTTATGATCCTTTCGGATATGCAAAGCGATGCGTTCAGTTTCCAGATATACTTCTACCACTCTTGCATCATAGAGCACTTTTACTTTTTTACCTACAAACTGGTATGGGACACTATAGTAACGATGATCTTCGCTCAACTGAATATGATAATTGCGCTGTACGGTGAGCTGTACTACTTTTTTCGAACTGAATGGTTCACCAGGCAGTGGTTTAAGTAAGTGACGTTCCTGTTGTTCAAAAAAATAACGGCGGCTATACGGTGTGTTTTTATAAGGCTTATCATTGAGCAATATCAGTTGCTCCTGCATGGCGGCATTCAGTGCCGCTAAACTGGTAAAGTCCCGGTTACGCAGAGGCCCGTATATGTGGTTGTACACAATATTCACGGCCCGCTCTACCATTGCTTTATCGCGCGGGCTATAGGGGCGCGTAGCGCTAAAGGTGGTGTTGTAATGTTCGCTAAGTTGTAGGCAGACATCTGTGAACTCTGGCTCGTAACGATCGGCCCGCTTCACTGCAGTCCTCAGATTATCACAAACAATAGTAGCCGTAACACCACCATAGAACTTTGACATGGAGTTAATGGAGTGGGCAAAGTCAGCAGTTCGCTGTGTATGCACAGGGTGGCAAAAGATAAAACCGCTAAAAGGAAGGATAGCAACAAACACTTCGCACTCTATACGCTCGCCCGTAGATAAATCAATATAGTACATTTTTTTACCGGTAAAGTCAATCATGGTCATGTCCGCCGGTTGGTATTCCAGGTGCATCGACAGATCCCGGTTTTTTAGATACTGTTTTAAATGGTAACAGTACCGGCTGTAACTGTATCCGTCAGTATTTTGAACCAGGTATTCCTGCCACAGCAATTGCCGCGTAACGCCTGTCCTGGACAGCTCAGCGCCTGTAGCACTAAAATGCGCAGTTACCTGCCGGAGGCGTTCTGCATCCAGTTCCAGCATATCATTGTTATAGGCTTTATCAGTAACGTCTTTGTCTGAATTATCATCACTTGGCTTCAGTCGGGAAAGATATTTACGAACGCTATTACGACTTATGCCGACACGACGAGCAATCTCCCGAATGGAAATGCCATCGGCCTGAAGCTGAAGAATCTGTTTTAACTGTTCCATTGCTATCGGTTTTTGTGCCATGCTCCTTTATTTGAGGAGCAAAAAGACAGCAAGCAGAACTTTTATTGCCATTTTTGGGGTGGGTCAACATGCAGGAATGTCAGATATCTGCTTCCAAAAATCCCTCCGCACAAGTGGGTCAACATGCAGGAATACGTAAAATAAAACTTGTAAACTGTGAGATTATAAGTGGGTCAGCATGCAGGAATATCGCCTGCAATTAAACGCAGTTCCTTGTTCTGAAGGCGGGTCAACATGCAGGAATGGTGGGTCAACATAAAAAATAACGGTGGGTCAACATGCACAGGAATCTACAATCTAGATTACACAAAGGAAAATTTTGTTCAGAAATGGGAACGAAACTGATTGAATATATCTTACCGGAATTCGTATCCTTGACGGAAACAGCCACGAAGAAGGCGATAAACTGGAAGGGCGGACTATGATGCAGTACGGTTTACTTCAGCATAATGATTGAATTCGGCGAAACGGAGGAAGGTGCTATGAATAAGGTCTTTCAATGGTGTGAGAAATGGTATTGCAATTAAATCGCATTGGAGGATCGCAATTAATACAGATAATAAGTCTTTTTGTAATTAATAATCTAAATCTTGCGATATGGAATTGACAACTGCAATCCTAAACGATATAGTATCCGTCGATCATTGTTGGGATGATGGCAATAACACAGAGTATATTATCAACACATCCCTGGCGATCTCACACCAGCAGATCATTCAACTTACCGATATTTTCAAACTACATTACGGCCTTATTAAGAAAGCGACTAACTGGGGTACATTCAGAACATTTGATGTAGTCATTGAGAATTCAAAGTTCAAGGTGCCGGCAGGCCTGGACGATGCCTTTAAGAAGTTTGTCGGTAGCATTAATGAAACACATGCGCCGACGGAAACGAACTTTTGGTATTACCTAGATCCGAAATTTAAATGTGTTTGAGAATGAGAAATACATTTCTGTTGAACAGCATCTTCATTGGAGGTGGGAATTCACGGATGTTGTATTACCTACTCCATTTTGCTCTTTTATAGGATAGCGCCCGGAGGCTAAGGATGTTCTTACTATGATAACCTTTTTAGCTATCAATGCCGCAAGGGCAAGATTCGACAAGATTTTCATCGTAAAAGTTTATAAAATCTTTGACAGCTTGGATAGTATCATAAAAGTTAAAGCTCAAAGTTTTTCTGAAAAGTTCAACGTAGGCGTCATGATTCTGACCGGCCTTGGTATGAACAATAAGATCACGAATTGCCTTTAAGTTATCTATGTGAATCTGTTTTAAAGGGTAGCTTTTTTTAAAACTTTTGCTTTGCTGCGAATCTAAAATATGCTCGATCTTTTCAGTCAATGGAATCCATCTTTGAATTTGATTATAGTCATAGACTTTTTGGAATTTATTCCCCTCCGATTTTGTATATATCGCAGATGAATCTAACTTTTGATTTACGAAGGCTTCAATTGACGTCATAAGCATCGTAGCAAAACTACTCGCCAAACCAAAGTACTCATAAAATAATTTTAAGGCATCTTCATTAACTTGATTTTCACCCGTAAATACGTTTAATAATGTCGCTTTTTTTAAATCAAGATTTTTAAGAAGTGTCTGTGAGAAATTGAAATATATTAGGACGGGGTTGGCTAGAGGGATTGAGCATGCTTTTCCGTTGTCATTTACAAAAAAGGATCGTAACGTCTCACCAGTATCCATTAATAAAATGGCATGTTTATCTTTGACATCTTTGTACTTTAGGTTTTTCAATGCGTCTTTGATGTCTCCTTGAATTGGCAATTGATTAATTGCGTCATAAGGGATATTCAATTCCAATAAAGTTTTTCTTTTAATGTGTTTCATATCATGGTCAGAATTAATTATGATGAACTCATAAATTTATGACACTCTGGCAAGGACAGCAAGAAAAGTCAGCCGTTTATTATTCGTTACAAGTAGCGTCGTTTGATTGCTACAGGATGACTTTCAAAATTTACGAGAAAATATAGAGATCAAGAATATAAAGGTTAGTTAAGTGTTCTACTACTGTAGTACATTAGGCGGTTAAAAAAATCGGGGCAAAGAAAAGAGGCATTCCTAAACTCGCGCATAATAATTTTTGAACCCTGGAGGGGGAATGCGAGGTATTGAAGTGTCCATTGTTAAAATTTTATCTTACTTAATCGCTTGCTGCAAACTTTAAGGTTTCTTTGTGCTGATTCTGTGCCTAGTTAGGCTGGGTTGCTACTTCGAAGTTATTATAGTCGATATTAAAGAATCATTTCCACCATGATCAATAATAAATTGCCTTTTAGAAACACTTTCGCCGATACCCGTTGCAGAGCCTAGACGTTCTTTTACAAAGAACAAAAATTCGTCCCCAAAGTCGATAAACACTTGCGCTTTTGCATATGTCCATACCTGTTTAGGTCTTGTCCATGCAAATCTCGCTTTATTTTCTCCATCTTTCGACTTATATGTTGGTGTAAAGCCATGTATTTTTGCGAATCTGTCAAACTCGGGTGTATATGTATCATATTCGGTAGCTTGTAACGGTTTAATTATGAAGTTATGTGCAAAGTTAATTCCATTAATTATCCATATCAAATTGGGTGCATAAAAGTCTTCACGAGATACAAGTGTTTCCAAATTTATCGGGGAGTTTTGTAGTTCAATGATTTTGCCATGAATGGTTTGGATATCTGCAATATGTTTTTGCCCGTTGATTGTTAAAATAACTTCACAATTGGTAACACCAAAGATTTGTTTCCAATTTCTATGCCATTCGGTTTCGGATTTATACCAGGCATCACAAGAATCAATTCTTTTATGCGCCCAATGCCAAGATTTAAATTGCCCGCATTTTGCAACCATTTCATTTTGGCAAAAGGGGCACATTCCCTTATTTCCGGGTGTAGCGCCTTTTTTGATTCCCTCTATTATGGCATATAACATAAATATTTTGTAGGTTGTTTAAAAGTAATTGCCGCCTTACAATTTGTCATATTCTGTTAAAACCAAAGTTGATATTTCTTTCCTACTTGGGATGTTCGGTTTAGTTTGTCCAGATTACACTTCTTGCATAATAATTGAATATTAGTCGGGTCATTAACTCCATAAAGATCAAGGGGCACAATGTGATCATAATTTTCAGTTGGGAAAATATTGAAAACATAGGTCAAATCTATTGTGCAAAAGGAACAAACTCCTTTGTCTCTATGAAAAACCGCTCTTTTTACCCAAACCGGAATTGACTTTCTCCTTAATTTTCCTTTTGAATTGAGCTCATTTACAGAAAAATTAAAATTTGTAAAATCAAGAGCGATATTTTCATTGAACTTATGTAATAGTGTTTTATTTGAAAAGAGAATATGGAACACCTCTGGGCATATCTTTTGCGCCAATAGATTGAACTTCTCCCTATTTTTTTTATACCACGTCAATACTTGTTTTTTTGTTGTCAGAGTATTATCGCTTTCGTCAAATTTTATTCTCAAAAAATCGATGTCAATATTGTAGGAATAAAACTGATCTTCATAGAAATCAAGTTGAAGTGATCCTTCAGAAACAGCTTCTGTCATATTGTAGAACAGGTGATCTGAAGAAAGGATAAATGCCTGTTGAATGAATAAATGTAAAAGAGTTTCTCTTTGAAAGGATGTCGCTTTAGTTCTGGCCACGTTAATATTTGGCCTTGTAAGGTCAAGAGGGGCACCGAATTCGACCCCTTCCTCAACGTTTGAACAGGTTTCGTAGATGTATTTTAAAATTAACTCTTCCATATTTTAATAGAAATCAACAGTCCTTTTGATTCTTCCCTCGGGAAATCGTCTGAGATATGTCAATGAAAATCTTTTCCTTGTTTACTGGTCGGAACCACCGCATCAATATCTTTTTTAAATACCGCGACAGCAGATTCGCATAAGTGATAAAGCACTCTAATGAAAAGGATATATATATTATTTCCTTTATCATCTTTGCCTATCGCAAACGGTGTGTCATTTAATTTCGGGTCTCCCAAAGAATGATTATCTGGAAACATTAAAGTGTCTTTGCCCAGGACTGAGTTATGTGTAAGACTCGACCTGAACTTATTATATAATGCTTTCAAAAAATCTGATGAAAGACTTTGGTTGAAATATTTGCTATTTAATATTTTGAAGTGTTCCCAACCACTAGCATTAATTGTTTGTGATTTAGAGTCAACCGTCACTTGAAAGGAAGCCTTCTTTTTGAAGTAACTTCCGATTGTATCTATGATTGAGAAAAGTAAGATGCCAGAAGGATAACCAAGACAGCCACCGGTGTTATATAGTCCCCATTTGGGATCATTCTTTTTATAGTTAGCACAAAACTTTGCTGCCTCTAAAGTTTCGTCCAAAGACTCTTTTAACATTGATGAAGGTGTCGTATGAAGTGCCATAATATTGGAGCCAACGGAAAGGGCTTTGCGTTCGGTGGCATTTGGAAAACGTTTGACCTGCAACCAATGCCAATTAAAGATACAAAAATTGAAAATATATTTTATAGCTCACACTTGGTTGAGCAGTTTTATATACTACACAATCGATAGGATTTATTAGTTGCCTCCCGCAGACTCAATCCATGTTGGTGCAGTGCTTCGCATAAGGAATGAATACATTTTCCCAAAATGGGAATTACAAAAGCCAGCTTGCATTGCCTTTTCATTGCGAGGAGACAGCAAATGCAGCGATAAGATTCCTTCTTCCAATATTTTTTTACGGAACAATGCATATTTTCACGTCCAACAACTCATTTTTTAAACAAAAGAATGCCTTGAACACAAAGTCACCCGGAAATCCTACTACAGAAAAATTCATCAGTCGTTGGAAGTCCTCCGGCGCATCTGAACGTGCCAATTATCAATTGTTTCTCACAGAGCTTTGCGAGTTATTGGGTGTAGAAAAACCGAGACCGGCATCAGACAAGGTGCATGAGGCCACCTATACTTTTGAGCGGCCTGTTGAATTTGATGATGGCGATGGAAAGAAGGCTACCAATTTTATTGATTTATATAAACAGCATTGCTTTGTCCTGGAGGCAAAACAAGGTGCAGATAAAGCAGTTCCTTCCGAAGCTGAATTGTTGGGTGGAGCCAAGGCAAAAACAAAGATGGGCACAGCAACTCGTGATACCCGTACGTGGGAACGCGAAATGAAGCGGGCCAAAGAACAGGCACTGCGTTATGCCCGTTCGCTTCCTGCTTCCGAGGGATGGCCACCATTTTTAGCTGTGGTAGATGTTGGTTTTTGTATTGATCTGTATTCCGATTTTGCGCGGCAGGGAAAAACATATATCCCTTTTCCTGGCCCACTTAATTATCGAATAACCCTGGCCGATCTGGAAAAGGAAGAAATTCAGCTACGGCTTCGCCAGTTGTTTACAGATCCATTAGACTTGGACCCCAGTAAACGAGCTGCAAAGGTTACGCGTGAGCTTGCTGAACGGCTGGCAAAGCTTGCGGCATTGCTTGAGCAATCTGGTCACCTGCCTGAAAAGGTAGCCGGCTTCCTGATGCGTTGCCTCTTTACCATGTTTGCTGAAGATGTGCAGTTACTGCCCGAACGATCCTTTACAAAGCTGTTGCAGGATTACAAACATAATTTGCATCTCCTACCCGAAGCATTGCAAGCATTATGGATAAGCATGGACAAAGGCGGATTTGATCCGGCCTTACGTACATTGATACCGCAATTCAATGGCTTCCTGTTTAAAGAGCAAGAGGCAATACCACTAACAGATGCGCAACTCGACCTGCTCATACTAGCCTCTGAAGCCAATTGGGCAGATGTGGAACCTGCCATTTTTGGTACCCTGTTAGAACGGGCTCTGCAACCCAGGGAAAGGCATAAATTGGGCGCACACTATACACCCCGTGCATATGTAGAACGTTTAGTGATGCCCACCATAATTGAACCATTACGAGAAGAATGGGAAGCAGCCCGTACCGCTTCAGCAATTCTTGAAACGAAGGGTGATGATGCGGGGGCACTCAAAGAGATCGATAAGTTTCATCGGAGGCTTTGTTCTATAAAAGTGCTTGATCCGGCCTGTGGTAGTGGAAACTTTCTATATGTTACATTAGAACATCTGAAGAGGCTTGAAGGCGAAGTAGCCGAGTACATTGCACATTTTCCACGACAGTTAGGTTTAGACATGACCGGTGGGTATACCGTAACACCTGAGCAATTGTTGGGACTGGAAGTGAATCCACGTGCTGCCGCTATTGCCGATGTTGTTCTTTGGATTGGTTACCTGCAATGGCATTTCAGAACAAAGGGACACGCAAAAAGATTAGAAGACCCGATACTGAGGCAATATGGAAACATTGTGTTACAGGATGCAGTGCTGAGTTATACTGACAAAAAACCAAGGCTTGATAATAATGGTGAACCCATTACCCGTTGGGATGGACACACTACCAAACAACATCCTGCAACCGGCTTGGAAGTACCCGATGAAATGGCCCTTACTCCGTTATATGATTATATTGATCCGAGCCCCGCCACCTGGCCGAAGGCTGATTTCATCGTAGGCAATCCGCCGTTTATAGGTCCTGCACGAATGCGGGATTCATTAGGTGATGGATATGCTGAAGCTTTACGTAAAGCCTACAAAGGAGTAGTACCCGAAAGTGTAGATTTTGTAATGTATTGGTGGCATAAGGCGGCGGAACTGGTTCGAAACAGTAGTATTGAATGCTTTGGGTTTATTACGACGAATAGTATAAAACAGACATTTAGTCGACGGATAATTGAATCCCATATGAACTCAACATCACCTATTTCTATTTCACTTGCAATTCCTGATCATCCGTGGGTAGATAGTACGGATGGTGCGGCAGTTGAAATAGCCATGACAGTTGTTCAAAAAGGAAAAATATCAGGGAGGCTTTTAACGGTAATTTCTGAATGTGAAACTGATGGTCTTGAAGTGGAGGTAAGTTTTCTGGAACAGAGAGGTAATATTCACGCCGACTTAAGTATTGGCGCTGCAATCACATCAGTGACGGCATTGCAATCAAATGCAAAAATTAGCAGTCGCGGAGTTCAACTTATCGGTGCCGGTTTTATTGTAAGTGAAGAAGATGCTGTGAACCTTGGACTCAAACGAATACCTGCTCTTACAAACCACATACGTGAATATCGAAATGGAAAAGATTTAACCGACCAACCACGAGGTGTTAAAGTCATTGATCTTTTTGGATTAAGCATTGAAGACGTACGGTCTAAGTTTCCTGAAGTCTACCAATGGGTTTATGACAGGGTAAAACCTGAAAGAGATTTAAATAATAGACTATCGTACAAAAATAACTGGTGGATTTTTGGTGAGCCCAGAAGTAATTTAAGGCCCGCTTTAGTAGGATTGTCAAGATATATTGCTACCGTCGAAACCTCCAAGCATAGATTTTTTACTTTCATGGATCAAACAATATTACCTGATAATATGCTTATAGCGATAGCAGTTGATGACGCATATTATCTTGGAATTTTGTCAAGTAACATTCATATCATTTGGTCACTCGCAACTGGTAGTGATTTAGGTGGAAATACACCTCGGTATAATAAATCTCGCTGCTTTGAGACCTTCTCCTTTCCTGAAGTCAACAACGACCAAAGGCAACTAATTCGCACTATTGCAGAACAATTGGACAGGCATCGCAAAAGGCAGCAGGCTCTGCACTCAACCTCAACTATCACTGATATGTACAACGTGCTCGAAAAGGTTCGTATTGGAGAAAAACTTAACGCAAAGGAACAGAAGATTCACGAGCAAGGATTAATAAACATATTGCTGCAACTACACCATGAACTCGATGATGCTGTTGCAGCCGCCTATGGGTGGCCCGCAAATCTTACAAACGAGGAAATACTAGAAAAGCTCGTAGCTCTCAATAAAGAAAGAGCTGCAGAAG
>JBDTUH010000059.1:0-10217 GCA_040007815.1 Chitinophagaceae bacterium | reverse complement strand
TGATTTACAACGGTCTAAGCAAAAAACTGTGATCCCGCTGGGACTCGAACCCAGGGCCCCATCATTAAAAGTGATGTGCTCTACCAACTGAGCTACGAGATCAACCTGTTGTTCAGATAGGCTATCTGAACGGGGTGCAAAAATACAGTCTCACGGCTTTCGCACCAAAACTTTTTCAAACTATTCTAATATGGATGGACGGCCCGGTTTGTAGTAATTTTTTTTCAAAAACAGTTATCCATTAAGCCATCTTTGCAGAAAATCTTTATCGCCTGTGAGTGACACAATCCATCTTGTTTTGGATGATTTAAGTGCCGCAGAATTTGTCACTGTTTCTTTTGTCACCCCCTTTCTGCCGATATAATTAGAATGTATAAACCAGTTTTCTTTTCCATCGTTGACAATAAAGCCTGTATGATAATCTAAACCGATTATATAAACGCCTATGCCATATTCCTTAAGTTTTTCGTTGAAGTTGATATAGCTTAGCTGACTTAAATTTCTAAGAGGTTGTTTTGGAACAAGACTTCTCATCATTTGAGAGGAGGCGCATATTGATAATTTTCTGCGGTTTACTTTTAAACCCATATCCTGTAAAAGGGTGGCTACAAAAAACCCGCAGGCAATAGTTCCCTGGCCCGGCTCCGTGGTTGTTCCATTAAAATCCCACGGTGTGTTTTTCCAGTGATGATACAGGTCATTGCCGATTGCATTTATCCAGAAATATTTTATTTCTTCAGGCCATTCTTTTTTGAACGGGGTATCTGCCTGCATATATTTTATAAAAAACCGCTTCCTGGATGCTGCGATTTCCTTTTTCAACACTTCATAAGACTTAGTTTCTGATGAATCCCAGGAGGTTACCGGCTGAACAACGTGTATTTTATCCTTCAAAGACCGACAATTCGTTAAGAGGAAAATAGAACTTAAAATAAAAAGTGATTTCATTTCCGGTCATTGGTATTCCGTAGACGCACCAATGAATCCATTCCATAAATCGAAAGGATAGATTTATGGAATGGATATTATGTCACCCGGTTAATGTTTGCGCTTTACTTTAATAATATCGCCCGATCAGGTGATTTTCAACAATCTTTTTCTTCATCATCAGGGGATCAATAGGCCCTTGCCTGGCATAGACGATTTTGCCACCCGGTTCAACGAGAATAGTGTAAGGCAGGGCGCCCTGCCATTTTGGATCGACGATATCAATCAGTTTATATTTATCATCTACACTGAATAAATAGTTGGTATTAGAAGCCTGCTGTTTCTGCAGAAACTTCTGTACTTTTTCTTTGTTTGAAGGATTATCAGCACTAATGCTGACAAATTCAAAATCCCTTCCGCGATACATCCTGTTGATGGTAATGAACTCATCAAATTCAGCAACACAGGGACCGCACCATGTAGCCCATACATTTATCAACCGCAATTTATCCGATTTATTCTCCAGCAGTTCTTTAAGTCCCGGTTCATCAATCATCTCAACTTTTACCGGCTCAGTAGCCCATTTAGCATATACTTTTTGAACAATTTCTTCTTTTTCCGCCCATTTGACGGAGCATCCAAAAACTTTTGTGGATGTGACCGGTACTGGTTGTTTAGCCACAAGAGCTTCTATAGCGTTGCGGGCATCCAGGTTAGTGGGTGTTTTCGCTGGGTTCTCCATATCATCAATACGGCCCTGGTAGGCTAATTTTCTTTCTTTGTCAAATATGAAAATATGCGGAGTAGCAACGGGGCCGTAAGCTTTGGCGACAGATTGTGTTTCCCCGTCATACAAATAGGGAAAATTATAGCCTCTTTCTTTTGCACGAAGTTTCATTTCAGCATACGAATCGCTCAAATCGGTATAACCCAGTTCATTCAGGTTAACAGATTTGGGATCGTTAGGCGATATCGCTACCACGGCTACACCTTTCTTTTTGTAATCCCTGGTCAATTGAATGACCCGGTCTTCATATGCCTGCGCCGTCGGGCAATGATTACAGGTGAAGATGATCGCCAGTATCGGGGAATTTTTAAAAGAAGACAGGGTATAAGTTTTTCCATCCACGCCGGGCAAACTGAAATTTGGGGCACTGGCTCCCAGCGGAAGCGTTTTATGATCATCATGGGTTACGGGCCGGGTGAAATACGAACTAACTAACAACAAAAAAGGTACTGAACAAAATAAAATCCTGCTTTTCATAAACTAAATCGTTTGTGAAAAGTTACAATTTTTCAGAACCAGTTCTAATAAAATTTAAAGTGAAATGAGTATGATGTAGTAATGATGTGGTAAATCATGAGCTTTAAGATGTTTCAAGGATATGATGTAGTAGAGATGTAGTAAAAATTGTATGAATGATAAGCGATAAGGCTAATTTAGTAGCCGTATTTGTATAGAGTATGTTCAGGCCTTCGGGAAAAATAAACTGTGTATAGTACAATGACCGGTATTATCTATTTTAAATCTATTAAAGAAAAATAATATGACTACAAGACGTTCCTTTATTCAGTCAGCATCAGCTTTAACAGCGGGTTTCTTAGCGGCACCCTCATTATTGAACTATAAAAATTCCTATATCGGCCTGCAACTATACACTGTAAGAGATGCAATGCAAAAAGATCCTGCAGGAACGCTGGCAAAGGTTGCAGAACTGGGCTATAACTCTGTAGAAGGAGCGACCTATACGGGTTCTCAAAAATTTTATAACCTGGATGCTAAAGGATTTTCTGGTTTGCTAAAGCAAAACGGACTCATTATTCCAAGCAGCCATTACAGGCTGGGAGAAGAGAATACAAATGGAGAAGTAAAGGGGACTATACTGCATGAATGGGATAAGGCGGTAGATGATGCGGCCGAAGCGGGTATAAAATATATGGTCTGTGCTTATTTATCTGCTGATGAACGTAAAGGCCTGGATCACTATAAATATATCGCTGAGCAGCTAAACAAAGCGGCGGAGCGATGCAAAAAATCAGGTATCCAGCTTTGCTACCACAATCATGATTTTGAATTTGAAAAACAGGACGGCCAGTTTCCCTATGATATCTTACTTGACAATACGGATAAAGAACTGGTAAAAATGGAAATGGATATCTATTGGATATTTAAGGCGGGTCAGGATCCAATAGATCTATTTAACAAGCATCCCAATCGCTTTCCCCTTTGGCATATAAAAGATATGGATAGTACTCCCCAAAAAGCTTTTACGGAAGTGGGAAATGGAACGATTGATTTCAAGAAAATATTTGGTCATGCTGATAAAGCTGGTTTGAAGTATTTTTTTGTAGAGCAGGACAAATGCCCGGGATCACCATTTGAGAGCATCGCACAAAGCATTAAATACATTAAAAAGAATCTTGTCTGATAATAAAGAGCGGACCAGTTATTCTGAATCAACAGGCTTGAATGGATGCGGGAGAAGAAATATCTTATTCTTCTTTTTGAATAGAAAATTCCAGGAGGTAATTGAATAAATTAGTTTCGGTTGGAATTTTGAATTTTTTTCTCAGCCTGTACCTGCTTATTTCAACACCTCTTACAGATATATTCATAAGCTGTGCAATTTCTTTACTGGATAAATTCATGAGTAAATACGCACAAAGCTTGAGCTCATGGGCACTCAGGGTGGGGTGATTTGCTTTCAATGTTTTCAGGAAATTGCTGTGCACTTTATCAAAATGCGCGGCAAAATGTTCCCAATCTTTATCCATTTTGTCTTCTTCCCCCAGGATATGAATCAACTTTTTGTAGTCGCCATTTAAATGAGTTTCTCCATTCGTGGTTTTCTTCATTCTCACCAATTCTTCTTTAATATTTCCCAGGAGTTCGCCTTTTTGCACCAGGTGCATCGCAACCGAAGCAAGCTCAGTATTCTTATGTTCTATTTCCGCCTGCAGGTTTTTATTTTTCAGGGTAATAATTTCTTTTTCTGATTTTTCTATTTCCAACTGGTGCAGGTATTGCAATCGCCTTTGTTCCTCTTCGTGTTTGACCTGCTGTTTCTGAAATATTTTTTGCTGCCTTGCGTAGACCAGGTATACGATACCAAGGAATAGCAAAGCATAAATAAGGTAAGCCCATCCCGTTTGATACCAGGGTGGTAAAACAGAAAACGAATAACTATTGACAGCTGATTCGCTTCCGAAATTGTTCTTGGCCTTCACCTGGAATTTAAAGTCGCCGGCGGGTAAATTGGTATAATCCTTTTCGGTTTTCTTTGACCAGTCTGACCATTCTTTGTCAAATCCTTGCATGTAGTAGCTGTAAACAATGCTATTCTGGTAGGCATACAATGGCGAAGAGTATTCAAAATGAAAGGAATTGCGATTGTAGTTAATTTGAGGAACAGCATCCTGTGGTTGACTGCGTATTTCACTGACCTGGCCATAGTAGCCGCCAAATAATAAACTATCTGTTTTTCCTAATGTTTTTACTGATCTTATTTTTACAGCTATCTGGTATTTATTTTTTTTGTAGTTCGAATAGTTAATGTGATAAAATCCCTTCTCAGCGCCTACAAAAACATTGAACTCATTGACAGGGTTGATATGTTCATAGCCGCTTACCATTTTGCCATTTAACTCAGGAAAATAAATTGTTTCTGGTTTTGGTCCGGAAAGGTCAACTACGCCCAAATTTTTTCCTTCGACAAACCAAATATTACCAGAAGCATCATCTTTTAAATGCCTGATATTTCGATGTCCAAAAAACTCCTTAAAGTACCCGGATATTTCAAAGACATCTTTTTTTTCATTGTATTCATAAACGCCTTTCTCCGTTGCCACAACAATGCGGCTCTTTACTTTAAAGAGATTATTCTTTATCGATGATGGAAGTCCATTTTTATTAGTATACAATTTGGTTATTGGATGTGCCTGGTCAGCGATGTCTATTTTATATACTCCCCTGTAAGGATGAGCTACCCAGAAAGTGTTGTTATTATCAATGGCTACAAACTGTGAAAGTTCGCCAAAGCCTGGTAAATTCCCTTTCGAAACAAATGAATTGTTCTCAAATTGCAGAAAATCCAAACCAGACTCATTGCCTGCAACAACCAAAGAGGTTGGCAAGACATTGGAAAAAGGTAAAAAGGTAAGATAGCCGGTTCGTTTATTAATGGGAATCGTTATGTTATTTTTAATCTGGAAAACGCCATCATGGTGTCCGAGTAATAAGTTTCCGTTGATGTCAGACAAAACCCATGCAGAGCCCTTGGTATCAGGTACGGGTTTAAAATCCCCGTTTACAAAACTGATGTCTTGTTTTTCAGAGAGCGGAACCGAATAAGCACCGTTCGAAGTGCCGACATACAATTGGTTATTATATAGCAAAGAGGAATAGCCCTCACCTTCATTCAATGTTTCAGGATAGATATGTTTTATGGCATTATTGTAGGCGATAAAATCAATACCATTGTCCAACCCCAGCCACAAATTATTGTCATTGTCAAGAAAAAGGGTCAGTACATTATTGAGTTGCAACCCTTCTTTTCTGGATAGATTTTGTATTATTTCACCTTTTTTGTTGATAATATAACAGCCATCGAGGTTGGTTCCAACGGCAATCCGGTCTTCAGTAATCGCAGTGGCTGTCAAGATTCGTTCTTTCAAAAAAGGATCTAATCCGGGGAATTCAAATTTGGTAATTTTTTTATTGGAAAGAACATAAAATCCGCTGGTTAAAGTGGTAAAAAAAGCACTGTCTTTTCCAATCGGAAACATTGAGGTAACGCGATAATATTCCGGAAGAGTGCTTTCTTTAAGAAAGGGTACCCAGAGGCCGTTTGTAAATTCTAATAAACCGCCATTTACGTCCTGCGCAATTAATTGATTGTTGCTAAGCCCCAGGAACTCCCATTCTGACGGGGCATTATAAACGGTTATTGAATTGTTGTTCAGTTGGAATATTTTCTCTTTTGACCGGAAAAAAACATCATTGCCATACGAAACAATATTCCAGATATCAGTGAACGCATAATTTTTTTCAGAAAGCAATGGTTTCAATGATGTGTAAACCAATTTTCCATTTTTTCCAGGGGAGAAGTATCCGAAATCGCCCTGGCCTCCGGCATATATTCTATTATCCTTTCCAATGGCAACCGATCTAACGATCGTTTCATTCGAGATAGGGTAGGTAGTCCAGTATGTACCGTCGAAGCTTAAGAGCCCTTCATAGTTGGCGAAATATATAATTCCGTTTTTATCCTGGACAATGCCACGGTTTTGAGTGCCGGCATTATAATTACCACGGGTGAAGTTGGTAATATCAGGTATCCCGATAGTGTTTTGCCCATATAGACAGACAAAACTCAGCAGCAAAAAAACCACGAGGGTATTCTTTTTCATATAACAGCAACCTTAACGCTGCGAAAAGGTAAATAAATTTTTTGATGTAGTAAATATAATTAGTAAAGCCATTTTTAAACGGGATATGCAAGTCGATGTAGTAGTAACAATGAAGTCACGGAAAATATGAGAAAGTAAAATTGCCTCAATTTTTGGAGCAAAAAAGATAGGGGTGAGCGACTATATTAAAACTCAAACCTATTTTTAAAGCGACGACTTCGGTTGGAAAGAGTGGCTTTTGGTCATGATGGAAATAGCCCGGCAGACATCGTGACAAACGTTCAGTTTACTAAAACGAACCATGTACAACCAGGAATTTCCCCATTTTCCGCAATCAGGTAATTGGGCTGCTGTATAGAAAGTTTGGTGAACTCATATTAGTAAAAAAAATAATGATGTAAAGATGTTGTGGCAAAAAAAGCCGTTTTAGAGCCAATTTATCATTACGATGTAGTATTGATGTAGTACGAATAGAGAGTCTGTTTGATTACGGGTTTAGCTTTGGCCTTATTCATAATCATAATTTTTATTGATGAAAAAGCAATGCTTGCCGCCAAAAATCATAGTCTTCTTAATTGTTTTATTAGTAAATGCTTCTGCTTTCTCCCAAAAAAAGGGAATTGGCATTTTTGATAGTAATAGTGATGTAGGAACCGGTATAAAACCTGGAACCGCTACATACGTTCCGCAAACCCAGCAATACGTAATATCAGGGGCTGGCTACAATGTTTGGGGTGACCATGACGAGTTTCAATATGTATGGAAAAAAATGAAGGGCGATTTCATCCTTTCAACAAAGGCTGAATTTTTAGGCACCTGGATTTCTATTCATAAAAAAGTAGGATGGATGATACGCAAAAGCCTGGATGGTAATTCCGCACATGTAAATGCAGTGGAACATGGCGATGGCCTTACCTCATTACAGTTTCGCAGAACGGCGGGAGCGCAGACGGAAGAGCACAGGCTTAAAATGACCAAGGCAAATATTCTGCAAATAGAAAGAAGGGGCAATCAGTATATCATGCGTGCGGCGATTTATGGAGACGCGTTTATGACGGATACTATTTCTGGTATTGATCTGGGTGATGAGGTTTATGTCGGCCTGTTTGTCGGATCTCATAATTCGGACGTGATCGAAACCGGCGTGTTCAGTAATGTTCGTATTTCTGTTCCCGCCTGGGAAGGTTTAGTTCCCTACAAGGATTATTTGGGCAGTAATTTAGAATTGCTGGAAGTTGCTTCAGGTTACCGGGAAATTATTTATACTTCTCCTAAATCCTTACAGGCTCCTAACTGGACGCCGGATGGTAAGACATTAATTTATAACAGCGAAGGATCTATTTATTCATTTGACCTTGCAAAACGAATACCTGAATTATTAAATACAGGTTCGGTAAAAAATAACAACAACGATCATGTGCTTTCTTTTGATGGCAAAATGTTGGGGTTAAGCAGTGGGGTACAAAGCCTGGGCGGTTCTATTATCTATATTGTTCCGGTAACAGGCGGAGTTCCCAAACAAATTACTGCTAAAGGACCTTCTTACCTGCATGGCTGGTCGCCTGATGGACAAGACCTGGTATTTACCGGTCAGCGCAATAACGAGTTTGATATTTATAAAGTTCCGGCTAATACGGGAAATGAGATTCGTTTAACCACGGCTGCAGGACTAGATGATGGGTCTGAATATACACCGGATGGAAAATACATCTACTTCAATTCCGATCGTACAGGCACCATGCAGATATGGCGTATGAAAGCGGATGGAAGCGAGCAGGAAGCTGTAACGAATGATGAGTTCCATGATTGGTTCCCGCATATTTCGCCTGATGGCAAATGGATATTATTCCTTTCCTTTTTAAAAGAAGAAGTAAGTTCCGGCGAGCATCCCTTTTACAAAAATGTCTATTTGCGCCTGCTTCCCATCGCCGGAGGTAAACCAAAAACAATCGCCTATTTATATGGTGGCCAGGGTACCATCAACACACCATCATGGTCTCCAGACAGCAAAAGAATTGCTTTTATCAGCAACACCCGCATGGCTAATACAGGTATGACAACAGTCAGCAAATAATTTTTTTAATCATTTTAGGAAAAGCATAATTATTAAGTATCGGGCCTTGTTGCAAATAACAAAGCTCATGTAATCAAAAACAAACAAATGAAAACAAGACGTGATTTTTTAAAAACTTCCGGTGCGCTGATGGCTGGCTCGCTTTTGTGGAAGAATATTCCCGGGCCAACCAAATTTAAAAATGCCGGGATACAACTTTATACATTCCGAAAGGAATTGCAAACTGATGCGATAGGTACATTAAAACTTATTGCTTCACTTGGAATAAAACAAGTAGAATCGGCAAGAAGCGAGAAAGGGAATTACTATGGCTTAACATCCAGAGAAATGAAGAAGGTTTGTAATGATCTGGGAATGACCCTCCGTAGCGGCCATGTACAGGTTGATAATAATTTTTCCAAAACTATGGACGAAGCCGCGGAAGCGGGACAGGAGTACCTGATATGCTCTAGCATGCCCAGCAAGGGACAAACAGTGGATAATTATAAGAAAGCGGCTGAAGCGTTTAATAAAACAGGAGAGGACTGTAAGAAAATGAATTTAAAATTCGGGTATCACAATCATGAGTATGAATTTGAAAGTGAAAATGGCGAAGTATTGTATGATGTTCTATTAAAAAATACCGATCCATCTCTTGTTCATATGGAACTGGATCTTGGCTGGGTCATTGTTACGGGGAAGAATCCAATTGACTATTTCAAAAACTTTAAAGGGCGTTTTCCGCTTTGGCATTTGAAAGATATGAATATGACAAAAAAGCAAAGCACTGAATTTGGCAAAGGCGGACTGGACATTGTGCAGATGCTGAAACAAGGTAAAGAGTCAGGGATGAAATATTTTTTTGTCGAACAGGAAGAGTATGCAAGTACGCCTTTTGAAAGTATGAAGGAAAATATGGATTATCTCGGAAAACTGAAACTATAAGATATGAACAGAAGAACGGCCATACGACATGTTATTATCATTTCAGCAGGAGCTGGTTTATTACCCTCCTGTATGAATGAAAATAAGAGTGCAATTTCTTTAAAGAATATTTCACTGACCGGTTCACAGGAAGAAATGCTGGCGGAGCTTACTGAAACTATTATTCCTGAAACAAAAAGTTTTATTGGTGCGAATGATTTGAAAGCGCATGAATTTTTATTGACCATGGTGGATGACTGCACGAGTCCTGAGGATCAAAAGCAATTTACTGAAGGACTCAAAGCGTTTGATAAACTAAGCCATGATAAGTTCGGCCAGTTATTTACCGGCTATACCGCTGAACAGAAAAAATCACTACTGTCGGATATTGAAAACAAAAAAGACGTATCAGAAGAGGTACTTAAGTTTTACAGAACGGTAAAACGTTATACTGTGCAAAGTTTTACATCTTCTAAAGAGTACATGACAGGTATAAGAAAATATAATATGGTGCCGGGATCCAATTTTAAAGGATGCGTTCCGGTCTCCTGAATCCTCCGAAGGAGGACTTGCTGAAACACAGCCCTCGGCTTCATCCCGACCTTCTCCCAAAGAGAAGGCCATCCGGACACAGCCCTCGCTTTTCGGAGATACTGATAATATCGGATCCTTCGAAAATGATGAACAGAAATATAAAGTAGATGTGGTAGTGATGAAGATGAGTAAAGACATACAGCACCGCTCCCTCTCCGTCATTGCGAACTGCGAGTGAAGCGAAGCAGGAAGCAAGGAGAGGTAGAAGCCGGTATCTAAAAGTTAACTAACGAATAAGAATAATATTTTGAAACCATGGGAGATAACAAAAATACATTCGATGCGATCGTGATCGGCAGTGGTATGAGCG
>JBDTUH010000058.1:0-11471 GCA_040007815.1 Chitinophagaceae bacterium | reverse complement strand
TGTACTTTTGTTCCGGCTGAAAATTCATTGAATGCCCAGCCAATCGCCAATGCGTTAAACGTTCAGGGTAAGACAACGACAATGTACTTCGCATTAAAAAAAATAAAAACCAGGAGCCTTTTCCTATCAGTTTTGGTTCTTTGCATTTTATCGACATCTGTAAAAGCACAGAAAAAAAATCGTAGTGAAAGATACAGTGATGCCTATAAGAAATATTTAGACGCTGCATGCCCAGTCATAAAAGACAGCATTCAACATTTCGTATATTTTGCCAATGACAGGGTGTTAATTAAAAACCATCCCTTTCTTTCGCATTCAATGTTCAAAGGTGCACAGATCATGTATTCATGGCGGGACTTTGAACCCGAAAAAGGGAAATATGATTTTTCTATTTTGAAACAGGACTATGACTACCTCAGGAAGTATAATAAAAAACTATTCGTTCAGTTACAAGATGTAACATTTAATCCCAAATACAAAGCCGTGCCGGATTATTTATTGACGCCCGAATATGACGGTGGCGCTGTATTGCAATACAACGACGATAATAGTCCGGGTGGCTGGGTTGCAAAACGCTGGAATAAAAAAGTAAGAGAAAGATTTGCATTACTTCTTAAAGCATTAGGGCAAGAATTTGATGGGAAAATAGAAGGCATTAATCTTCAGGAAACTTCAATCGGAGTAAGAGATTCAAGTTTTTCCCAACTTGATTATGTTACCGGACTAAAAGAGAATATGCTTGCCTTGAAAAAGGCGTTCCCCACATCCACTACTATGATATACGCCAATTTCATTCCGGGTGAATGGTTGCCCGGGGATGACAAAGGTTATCTCCGTGGCATTTATCAGTACGGCGAACAAATTGGTGTTGGGCTTGGCGGGCCTGATTTAATGGTAACAAGAAAAGGTCAACTGAATCATGCCCTTGCAATGATGCATGAAGGGCATTATACAGTGCCTCTTGGTATTGCAGTACAAGACGGTAATTACATTGGCGAGACAGGCGATATAACTGAGGAAACAAAGAAAAAACCACATATTAATATTGTTCCACTGTTGCACGCCTTTGCCAAAGACTTCCTGAAAATAAATTATATGTTTTGGGTAAATCAGGAACCCTATTTTAATACAGATGTATTGGGTTGTTTCAGCAGCAACAAATAACAGTACTGCATACAGGTCGGATAGGCAAGGGCATTTCAGCCCAAGCCCTCCACAGAACCGTGCTTGAGACTCTCCCCAGGCTATCCTTAGTAAGTTTTAGATCGTAAGAACCCAGGCTATTCTTAGCAACTTATAAATCATAAGAAGGCACGGTTGATATCCATAGTAACTTTGAACAATAAAAGAGCTGCTGTCCTGATGTTTCCGCCACAGCGGACAGGTGTAAATCAGGGCATTTACTTTATTTTATGCGTAAAGGTGGTATAAAATGTACGACCAGGGGAAATTTAGTTATCGTTTAAGGTATGTTGTTATGTATAATAAGTTTAGCATAGGTTTTTAATTTTTAAAGCTTACACTCTCTTATAGGCTTTACGTTTGTTCCTTCATGTATAGCTTTTTCAGTCATGATCATTGAGTTGAGAAAAGATAAAACAGCAGAAAGACATTACATGTAAAACGAAAACACTTGTACATTTCTCAAATGTTTTGATCAGCAACCCACAACAGGATGAAATGCTATTGCCTCAACCTCAAAAAATAAACGATAATAAAACAACACGATGCACAATGGTCACATTAAAGCCAGAACCTCTACAAAAAATAACTACTGCTTGCAAACACCTGGTAAAAAGCAAATCTATCCACTCTTAGCACAGCAAACAATACTGCAATTATGTTTATTTGCTCATCTTTTAAAGAAGTTGTTTGCAATGAAACTGACCAATGTCGTGTCTATTTTTTTTATTTTATATAAAAATCAGGAGGCGACCTACAGTTTTTAATAGGCTACCCGGTTAATTAAGAGAATTCCTAGCTGACTTAGGTAGTACAGTAATATTACTTTTGGAATGAACAATATCCTATCTTAAACTGATCTGTATCAGGCTTTCCCTTTTAATGTTGGACTATCTTCAGCAGTTATATTTAAATAGCTTATTATGTTTAAAACAATAAAAGCATCCACCAAGCTCATTTTTTTAGTGCTGGCACTATGCGGTTTTATTGCTGCGATCGGGCTATATGGTGTTAATGAACTGAAGATTATGAATTTTAATACAAAATCACTTTATGAAGACAGGGTTATCCCGTTGCAGCAATTAACCACAGTCCGGTTTTCGTATGCCCTGGGAATTCTTGGTACTGCACAAAAAGCACACAGCCGTCAACTTGATTTCACAGAGGCTGGACTACAAATAGAGGAAGCGCAAAAAAAAATAATTACGAATTGGGAAGCGTTTAAGCTAAGTAAACTTGCTAATGAAGAGAACAACCTGAAAGAGCAGGTTGACACATTGATGATTGCCGGGCAAACAATTATATATAAACTCAAAGATGCTTTACATAATAAAGACACCCAGGCGCTCAGTTTAATAATAAACACTGGGTTATTTAATGAAATAAACTCGATAACACTCAAGTTAACCGAATTGGTTCAATTGCAGATAAGCATGAGCGATTCATTGTATAATACTAATAGGGCAATTTCCTCAACAACAGAATCAAAATTCTACATTGCAATTGCAATTGCAATGATCCTTGCATTTGCCCTGGCATATTTAATTATATATAGTAACAGTAAAATAGCCACAAGTGAAGAAAAATATCATGCCTTTGTTGAATACGCAGGCGATGCAATCATCATGTTTGATAAAACATTCAATATTTCAGATGTAAATGAAGCTGCCTGTAAGTTGACCGGGTACAAAAAAAATGAATTAGTTGGAATGAATATCCTGGATATAGTTGATGAAACGGAACAGGCGGATATTGAAAGAAGAAAAAAAATTATTATCGAACAAGGAAGCTCAATAAATGAAAGAACGATAAAAAGAAAAGATGGAAGCCTGGTAAATACGGAGGCAAACATAAAACGGCTAAAAAGAACCGGTTACATCGTCATTTACCGGGATATCACTGAGCGGAAAATTGCCGAAGAAAAAATAAGGGCCAGTGAGGATCGATACAAATCCATTATAACCGTTTCAAACACCGGCGCATTTGAATATAATATTGAAACAAATAATATTTGGTGTAGTGCACAATATTTTGCAATGCTTGGGGAGGATCTCCCAGATGGAGGTTTCAATGAAACGATTGAGAATATATGGATTAACAGATTGCATCCTGATGACCGTAAACGGGCAACAAAACATTTTGACGAGTATTTAAAAGGCGGCTCAATAGGTATCTATACAAGTATTTTTCGTATGGGGCATAAAAACGGAGGTTGGGTTTGGATCTGGTCTCGAGCCAGAACTCTTCGTGACCAAAATGGAAACCTGACCAACATTATCCTGGGAACGCATATTGATATTACTGAGCGTAAAAATGCAGAGCTTGCAATTAAACATTCGAAAGAACAATACCAGTACCTGTTTGATAACGCTCCTGCTTATATTATTTTATGGGAGTTGGAAACCCTGAAGGTGCTGGAAGTAAATAATGCGGTGATCACAAAGTATGGATACAGCAAAAATGAATGGGAAGATATGACTGTATTGCAGTACCGCCCGGAAGAAGATCAAGAAAGAATAAGGGAATTTGCTAAAAGCATGCTTACAGGGAACTTGCCAATAGCAACAAAGGTTTGGAGGCATTGTAAGAAAAGTGGTGAATTGATGCAGATGGAGATTACTTCTCACAAAATAGTTTACAATAACCGGAATGCTGTTCTATCCCTTGCCCGTGACGTAACGGATCAAATGAAAACAGGAAATGAGTTAAAGCAGAGCGAAGAAAAATTCAGAACGCTTTTTGAACAGGCAGGTGATGGTATCATCATAGTTAACAAAGAGGTGTCTTCATTTATAGATATGAACAAAGCTGTCTGTAAATTACTTGGCTATACAAAAGAGGAATTGCAGAGATTAGATGTGAAAGAAATTTTCGTGAAGTATAATGTGGCAGTCACTCAATTAAGCTCCGGCAAAATTATAGAGAGCGGGGAAAAAAGTATAACAACGGAACAACAATTGGTTAGGAAGGACGGATCATTAATAGATACTGAGATAAACGCAAGCCTTCTTAAAGGAAATGGTTTTATCGCAATAATCCGGGATATCACTGAGCGAAAAAAGGCAGAGGAAAAACAAATCTTACTGTCTTTAATCGTTAATAGTTCAAAAGATGCGATTATCAGTATAAGCACAGGGGGCATTGTCACAAGTTGGAATCCTCAGGCAGAAACTATGTATGGATATAGCCAACAGGAAATGATTGGAAATTCTATTTCATTAATTATACCCACAGATAAAATCAATGAGGAATCGGAAATATTATCCGATATCAAAAAAGAAAAAAAGATTGAAACTTTTGAAACCAAACGCCTGAGAAAAGACGGTACCTTAATTGATATTTCTTTAACGGTTTCGCCGATAAAAGATATGTCAGGTAAAGTGATAGGGGCATCAAAAATCGCGCAGGATATAACGCATCGAAAACATATTGAGGCCGAGTTAGCTGAGAGAAGTGCGCAATTGAAAATATTTATCGAAAACAGCCCTGCTGCTATTGCTATGCTGGATAACCAAATACGCTACATTGCTACCAGCCGCAGATGGCTTACCGATTACAATCTTGGTGATCAAAATATCATCGGCAAATCACATTATGAACTTTTTCCCGAGATCAAACAGGAATGGAAAGACGTACATCATCGCTGCCTGCAAGGATTCATTGAAAAAAAAGACGAAGACCCGTTTACCCGCTCAGACGGAACAGTTCAGTGGCTGAAGTGGGAGGTTCGCCCCTGGTATAAAGTAACTGGTGAAGTGGGGGGCATCATCATGCTTACCGAGGAAATCACAAAGATGAAAGAAAGTGAGCTTAAATTTAAGAACCTGGTTGAGCAATCAGCAGTTGGTGTTTTCATTATTCAAAATGAAAAGTTTGCCTATGTGAACCCAAAGTTCGCGCTGATACATGGCTATGAAGATAAGGAGATGATTAATACTTTTAAAGCCGAGGAAGTAATTTCTAAAGAGTATAAAGAGTTTGTAAGAAAAAGTTTACACGCAAAAATTGATGATGGGATGGTCTCCAATCATTATGAGGCAAAAGGAATAAGAAAAGATGGAAAGGAAATATGGGTAGAAGTATATGCTGCTAAAACTATTTACAGGGGTTCTCCTGCTGTAATAGGAACTGTCCTGGATATTACCATGCGCAAAAATGCAGAAAAAGAACTGATAGAAAGTGAGGAAAAATTCAGAATCCTTGTTGAACAAAGCCTGGCAGGGGTATATATCCTGCAGGATGAAAAATTCATTTATGTAAACCCGGGGTTTGAAAAAATAAGCGGGTATACTGCCAATGAACTCTTGCATGGGATGTCATTTACTGATGTGGTACATGAAGATGATCTTAAAAGGGTTAGTGAAAATTATACCAGGAGAATAAGTGGAGAAAGATTTACAGATCACTATACATTTCGGGCAATCCGCAGGGATGGAGAGATCCGTTTTATTGAAATCAGTGTTTCGTCAATCGTTTTTAAGGGTATTCCAGCTATAATCGGCACGGCTATAGATATCACTGCAAGATTGGAAGAAGAAAACAGGCTCAGCAAAGCGGTTATAGAGGCTCAGGAACAGGAAAGGATGCAAATCGGCATGGAACTTCATGACAATATACAACAAACACTTGCGGGCTCTGTTCTTCACCTGGATATTATAAAAATGAACATTACTAATAAGCTCCGGGCAACTGAATTATTAGATAATGTAAAAAGATATATCATAGAAGCAATTGAAGAATCAAAAAGGCTGTCTCACCGGCTGGCTCCCTCTATTGAATCGGGCTCTTCGCTAACTGATAAGATCAATGAACTCGTAAAAGGTATGAATGTACAAGGGAAAGTAAAAGTTAAGATTTTGATTGATGAAAAAGCCAATACAATGGACAAAGACATTCAACTAGCCTGTTATCGTATTACCCAGGAGCAGTTCAGTAATATTATCAAATATGCTCGTGCTTCTTCCGTTTTAATAAAAGTTGAACAAGATAAAACAGGGATGACCATGACAATTAATGATGACGGGATAGGTTTTGATATGGGACAAAAGAAGGAGGGTATTGGTCTGGTAAATATCCGTAGACGTGTCCAAACACTGAACGGGGTTTCAAAAATATTCTCCTCGCCTGGCAAGGGCTGTAAAATAGCGGTGCAGATCCCAACAAATAAATAATAATCGAATAAAGTTATTATTTAGAATTTATTACGGTATTTAATTTTGACTGGCGGACGGAATAACAATCGGCTGTTGCACAACTATCAGCTAATATCGGGCTTGACCGAATTCTATTTGGCTTTTAGTTGTTAACTTCAACATCAGTTTTTCAATCGGCTTCGGTTCCGGGGCATACAATTATAAAATACTATCCCTGTGGCAAGCCTCGAACGTTAGCGGTCATCCATACTGATGACATCTTATCTAAATAACAAGTCCAAAAACGATGACAACAAAAACAAACATTACTACAATTGATGATGGACAAGGACAAAGCATTTCCGTTGTTGGAGATACGTACCGTATTCTAATTTCCGGAGAACAGACCGATGGAAGCTACGCTGTTATTGACATGCTTGTACCACCAGGTGGTGGACCAGGTCCACACGCTCACAAAGACATACAAGAAATGTTTTATGTAATTGATGGAGAAATTAATTTTAAAAAGGAAGGCGGCAGTTATACGGCTAAAAAAGGCTCTTTTGTAAACATCCCGTTGGGAGGAGCGGTTCATTGTTTTAAAAATACAACAGACAAGATTGCGCATTTATTATGTACAGTAGTTCCAGCAGGTTTGGACAGTTTTTTCAAAGAAATAGGAATGACTGTCGAGGCAGGTACATTTTTAGCGCCACCGTCTCTAACTGCAGAAGACTTAGATAAGCTGAAATCCGTGGCTGAAAAATATGGGCAAAAACTTTATCCACCGGACTTTTTGGATAAACAGTAACTTCAAAAAAAGTCATTATAAAAAATTAAGAAGACTAATTATAAGACCTGCACGAACTACCAGATACCTTTAGCAATTTTCAATATACAGCAAGCTAAAACTTACCTAATTTTAGAAGCTTTAAATAATAAAAGAGCTGCTGTCCCATGCTACCCGGAGCAATTTAAATCTTAAAAGAATCCATCCATATTTATTCTTAGAAACTTTAAATAAAAAATAGCTGCTGTCCAGATGTTTCCGCCATAGCGGACAGGTGCAACTCAGGGCATTTTATTTTATATTATTTGTAAAGGCGGTTGTAAAATGTACGACCAGGGAGATTTTATTTATCATTTAAGGTACATCGTTATGTATTAAAAGCTCGGCGTTGGTTTTTAATCTTTAAAGCTTATACCAGTTATTCTCTTATACGCTTTATGTTTTTTCCTTCGTGAATCGTTTTTTCAGTCATGGCAATTGGGTTGAGAAAAGATAAAACAGTGGAGACATGTTACATGTAATAACGAAAACACTTGTACTGCTCCCAAATGTTTTGACGAACTGAATAAATCATCTACTTTAGAATGGTAATAATTTAACCAGCGCATTGACGCAACAATACAAAAAGCGAAGATGCCTGGTGGTATTGAATGATTATAAAAGTGCGGGTTGTGTCTAATAACGTCAATTATAAATGTTATACGCAAGCAAATAAATATCTGGTAAAATGCTCCAGGTTGTTTTGAACATAACGAAATAAGAATTCCGAATAAAAAAGCAGTATAAAAAAAATCACATGGATGTAACCCGCCGTAAATTCTTACAATCCTTTTTGATTGGCTTCGCTATAACAACAAAAAAAGGTTGGGCAAACAAGCTTCCCACACCGGCTATTGAGCGCCGCGATCTCTTTCCACAGGGTGTGGCATCGGGTGACCCGACCGCCGACAGTGTCATCTTGTGGACGAGGCGTCCGCCTGTAAAAGATAGTGCTGCTAAAAAGTTGGTCGTTGAAATATCGACCACCGCGGAATTCAAAAAAATCCTGGCAGGCGGTACTGCGCAAATCAATGCTGATTCAGATTGGACCTGTCGTTTTTTGGCCACCGATCTCAAACCCAACCGCGCGTATTGGTACCGCTTCGTTGATGAGCATGGTTTCGCCAGCCGTATCGGTCGTACTATAACAGCACCCGCCGACGATTCGGATACACCCGTTCGTTTTACCTTTGTATGTTGCCAATGCCCTAACGAAGGTGCCCTGAATGCTTACCGAAAAATGATCTTTGAAGATGAGGCACGTCCAAAGGATCAGCAACTTGATTTTGTGTTGCACCTGGGCGATTTTATTTACGAAGTCACGTGGTATGCAGAAGATAATCCGAACGGAAACCGTGGCCGTCGCATCAGAAATCTGTATAAGTTCCCGCAAGGTCGAAAGGTTAGCAATTTTCATCTACCCGTTACGCTGGAGGATTATCGTACACTCTACCGTGCATATCTTGAGGATCCCGATTTGCAGGATGCCCGGGCCCGTTGGCCATTTGTTTGTATTTGGGATAATCACGAATTTGCCTGGGCAGGCTATCAAAGTGAATATGTGGCAGGAGGTGGCTACGACGCTCCTGCACAAAACCAGAAAGTCTATGCCAACCAGGCCTGGTGGGAGTTTATCCCTGCGATGGTGCAACAACCCGGCAACCCCATGCTTGACCAATTCATTGCTCCGGCAGTAGTGGATACACCCCTGGGGAAGTTTAACGAAGACGGACTTTCAGAAGAGCCTAATAATCTGCTGGCAATCCATAGCCTGAAGATCCAGCGCGTGCTGCGTTGGGGAAAAAATGTCGATTTGCTGCTAACCGATAATTGGTCATTCCGTTCTCCTGATATGTCGACGGATGACTTTGTTGTGCCGGAGTATCCGAGGGTAGACCCACAACTGCCTTTTGAAATTATGAATTATGGTCGTCATTATAATAATGACAACCCGCCGGACAGCATTCGTTTCAACGGTAAGGACATTCCGAATCCGACAAAAAATGTTCATGCCCAGACTTACCTGGGCAGCGAGCAAAGACGATGGTTCTTAGAACAGCTCGGAGCTTCTGCTGCACGTTGGAAAATATGGGGACACGGTTTTGGCACCATGAAACTGCGTAGCGATTATCAAAATTTACCGGGCGAATTAGGTAGTCAGTGGCCCAAAGATGTTGGCTATGCGGTAATAGACAATCGTTTCCTTCGTGATAAAGACATCATATTTGATTTCATACGCGATCAGAAGATCGCAGGGTTTTGTGTTGTTGGCGGTGACCGTCATGCGTTTCACGCCGGTTTAGCCTCCAAGGCGCTGCCGCCGAAACATTACGAACCATTGGGTGTGGAATTTATAGTAGGTTCCATATCTCAGCAAACTCTTTTCGAAGTATTAGAAGTAACGATGAAGAAAGACCATCCGAAACGTGTGCTGCACCTGATCGATCAGCCCGATGGCAAGCTGATCCCTTCCATGAACGTTACCGCTTTGCATGGAGTACTTTCCACGCTAAAGCTAAAAGAGACCGGAGATATGGAGCAAGCCCGAGCCGTACGAAATCCTGACGTGGCACCACATTTGTCATTGGTCGATTTTGGCGGACATGGTTATGGTCTTGTGACCGCCACAAAAGATCAGCTTTCAACTGAATTCGTATGTATACCGCGGCCGATGGAACGCAGTGATCGGCCTGATGGAGGTCCTTTGGAATACCGTGTTGTGCATCGCACACATTTATGGAAGGCAGGTGAAGCGCCAAAGCTTGAGCAGGAAATACTTGAAGGCAACCCGCAGTATTGCATCTGAGTTATTGCTTACGTATAGTCGAGTAAGCAGGGGGGATTTCACCCCAAGCTATTCTTAGCAACTTTTAAATCATAAGAATGCCCGGTTGATATCGGTAGTAACTTTGAACAATAAAAGAGCGGCAGTCCTGATGTTTCCGCCGCCGCGGACAGGTGTAAATCGGGATATTTACTTTGTATTATTTGAATGCAATTGTAAAATGTACGACCAGGGAGATATTTATCTTTCGATTAAGGTATGCCGTTAAGTATTAAAAGTTTAGCATTGGTTTTTAATTCGAAAGCTAACACAAAGTATTCTCTCATACACTTTACATTTCTTCCTTCATGTATTGTTTTTGCAGTCATGAGCGTGGGATTAAATAAAGCTGAAAAATGGCTGTATTACGCGTCTCAACTAATTTTAATATGTGCTTCGCGAAAGTGGCTTAGCTTATTGATTATTGATAAGGATATTTTTGTAAAGAAGACTTTGGAACGTACGTATATTCGGAAATACACGAGTAAGCGGTCATTGTAGGGCGACCCACGAAACAAACTGACAGAAAAGAAAATATGAAAAAGGTAATTGCAGCAATCAATATGACGATTGACGGGTTTTGTGACCATACCTTAGGTGTCCCTGACGAAGAAATACATCAACATTACGCTGACCTATTGAGAAGCGCTGATACCGCTTTATATGGCAGGATAACCTACCAGCTTATGGAATTTTGGCGAACCGTGCTGCAAAATCCAACAGGTGATAGAGCAATGGACGACTTTGCAGTCGCAATAGACAACACCCCGAAAATTGTTTTTTCCCGCACACTGAAAAATGTAGATTGGAAAAGTGCGAAATTAGCAAATCAAGACCTTGAGAAAGAAGTTTTGGAACTCAAACAACAACCGGGTAAAGACGTTTTTGTGTGCAGTCCGAGCTTGATTGTAGCTTTGACGAAACTTAATATAATAGACGAATATCAACTTTGTGTTCACCCTGTTATTGCAGGAAGTGGTTTGCCGTTATTTAAAAACATCCGCGAAAAAATTACACTTAAACTCATAAAGACCAAAACATTTGGCTGTGGTGCAGTCATTCTTTATTATGAACCAACAAACGAAAGAACAGCGAACCGCTAAACAAGCAGCTTTGCACAGCAGCGATATGCAAAAATTTTTTATAAAAGTACCTACTCCTGCTCATTTCTTAATTGTAAAAAGTAAAAGTAGTTCATGATAGGCAATTGATTAATGCCAGCTTTCATATATGACTTGATTCAAGATTGACCGGCTAACGGGCTTCTCATCTTTTGTGTTGGCATTTATTAAGTTTTAATATCAACTATTTTTGTGGCCTTCCGGGCAAAAACTAACACTGTTCCTTGTAAGATGATGTAAGCCATAGAATAAAAAAAGCCCGCATTACTGCAGGCTTAAATTTTTTGATCGGGAGGTTTTGGCTTTTACAGCTGGATTATTGGATGGTTGTTGGTTTTCTTCGGCTTGGATCGGTTATTCGTTGGTATTAGAAAAATGAAAAA
>JBDTUH010000057.1:0-12352 GCA_040007815.1 Chitinophagaceae bacterium | reverse complement strand
GCGATGCTAACAAATCATCTCTTTGCCATCGCAAGTATTGCGCCGGCCTGCTCCAGGACTTCCATCGAAATACATGGAAGCCATCCATCGTACTAAAAGGGACTTATAAGTACGACAGTGTCATCCGTAATATCATAGGCGTGCATCTCTTCATCCTTTACGGTGAAGTGATGCACGCCGGGGTATCGGAAGGATTGGAACAGGCTTACCCGTAATGGAGCGGTGCGTAGTGCAGCGTAACAACGTGCAGCGGAACGAGAGAGCGGAATTACGGGGCGGTGCATTTGTTGCGATGCTAACAAATCATCTCTTTGCCATCGCAAGTATTGCGCCGGCCTGCTCCAAGACTTCCATCAAAACGTATGAAATCGTCATTTTTAAATATGTTGTTTGTAAACTTTCTGGTGTCGATTGATTACTATTTTGGGAAATTCATTTCAGCTCTTAAAGAGCTTTCTAAGGAAATACCATTAGCCTGTTATTGAGGTTAATGGTTACCTGGAGTTGTTGGACTAAATCAAAAAGCAAATAAAAGTTGTTGTGTATTTTACCTACGAATTTTCGTTAGGATAAGGTTTAAGGATTAATGGTTTTTGATTAGGACCCTCTTAACCGGGGGTTTTTTATTTGTCATGCGGAAAGTGCTTTTGCAAAAAAGGATTTAACCATTTACCATTTCCGCCAACGTCAAGTATAATTATTTTTAAACATCATAAAGAGCTACAATGAAAGTCAGTTTGGTATTTATGTTAATCTCCTTTGCAGCATTCAAGGTGCAGGCGCAAACTGATCCGGTAAGCTGGTCATTTTCATCAAAAAAAGTGGGTGAAAAAAAGTATGAAATATATCTGACAGCTACCACGCAACCGGGCTGGCATTTGTATTCGCAGGTACAACCGGAAGATGCCATAGTTATCCCGACCAGTTTTAAGATCAACAGTAATCCTTTATTGACATTGGAAGGGGATGTAAAGGAAGTGGGGATCATGGAAAAGTTTCATGACGCCAATCTGGAAATATCGGCCAATCAATATTCAGGCAAAGTTGATTTTGTGTTGGTCGTGAAATTAAAAGCTAATGTAAAAACAAACCTTACCGGTAGTGTCGAGTATCAAACTTGTGATGATAAGAAATGCTTACCGCCAAAATTTATAAATTTCATTATTCCCATTAAATAATAGCAATTGGAAGAAATGATTTAGTTGGTTCTGATACAGAACCCATTTGTTTATGAATCGGTTTTGTTATACTGGCTTATGGTTTGCTGTTATTTTGAGGTAGGGTCAAAATGTGTTAAATTAGGGAATCTAATCCCAACGAAAATGGTTAATGATCAAAAGACAATACTTTGTATAGAAGATGATCCTGACGATATGTTCTTAATTCGTGAATCGATCAGCAGGCTTTCGGATATAACTATAGAATGTGCAAAAAATGGACAAGAGGCACTTGATACTTTGGGGGATCGAAAGATATCTAAGCGGCTTCCTTCTCTTATTGTGATTGATATTAGTCTGCCAAAATTGAATGGTAATAAAGTAATTAAAGCTATTCAGGAAGATGATGACCTTAAGAATATTCCGGTGGTGGTATTTACAACATCGATAAATTCATTTACCTATCCGTTGGCGGAAGATCGGCCTATAGAAGTAATCGCCAAACCCACGGGCTGGAAATCTTATGAAGGGATTGCAAAAAGGCTACTAAATTTTGTTTCCTAACCTGGTATTGTCAAAAGTTAGAAGCGGCCAGTGATAACAGGAAGGTAAATTGATGGGGTTGGGAATAATTGTATTGTATTAACGAAACAAGGCTAAACAACATTGTGCCAGGATAATCGTTCTGCTATTGGCGGCATCATGGAAGCCACAGTATATGTGCTTCTTTCTGCCTATAGGTGCGGCAGCTGGTCATATTCCATTTTCGGCTGATCGCCTTGCCCTAGAGGGTGGCAATCCGTATTTTCTCTTGTAGGCTTTACTGAAGGTTTGTAAATCAGGAAATCCAGTTGATACAGCGATTTCATGTAAATTTAAATTACGACTGCGCATTAGGTCTCCGGCAGCTTGAATCTTCTTATCTAACATATATTTGTACGGAGTGGTGCTAAAAGCTTGTTTGAATTTTCGAAAAAAGAAAAATTCTGACATCATAGAATTCCTGGCAATTTCTCCAATCATCGGATCAGTCGTATAAAAAGCATCCATATATTCTTTTGCTAATAATAGTCTTTTCATGATTTCATTCCTGGTAGATAGTTTGACAGTTTTTAGTTTTTTTAAAGCTGACTGAATTTCTGTTTCCTGAAGTATAATAGTTTCCATTAACTGAAAAAACCATTCTTCATTTAAATGAATTTCATTTCCAGTTTTTATTTTTTCCGACAATGACATCAATAACCTTGAAAGGTTTGAATGACCTTTTATCGAATAGGTATTTTCAAATAACTGAAAGCGGCAGGACTGTCTAAAATCGCAATCTGGATCTGATTGAAGATTTATAGCTAATGTTGAGTATGCATCTGCGATGGTAGTGGGCGACAAATGAACGCAAAATTGTACAACGTCCTTTTTTGAATCAATTATACCAAAGTCTTCCTGCCCGGAATTAGTTAAGAGAAAATGATTTTCTTCGACCTGGTAACATTTTTTATTAAGTTTATAAATGGCCTGACCATTTATAACAAGTTTAAGACTGTAATAATGGAATGCGTTATTAATCTGGGAATTTGAAAGGACACATGTCAAAGCACAGGTTTTATCAATGGAAAGATTAATAATACTGTCATTTCTTCTCTGCAACTGCGTATACAGGTTCATTGGCAATTGTTAGTTTTTGAAAGATCGTGAGTTTAAATTTGAATTATTGTCTATGGGCTATCCCCCATTAAAGATATCGAAGGTCAAATCCTGCTTTTTTTAATAAAGTATTAGATTTAGGATGTTTACATGATATGCCTTTCTCTATATTAGCAAATTGAAATTAATTAAGACGAAAATATGGAAATAGAAATCTATCAGGTAGACTCTTTTTGTAAAGATATTTTTTCCGGCAATCCTGCGGGGGTATGTCCTTTGGACGCATGGCCTGAAAATTCAATTATGCAAAGCATTGCAGCTGAAAATAATCTACCTGAAACGGCTTTTTATATTAAGGATGGTGATCATTACCAAATCCGCTGGTTTACTCCTATTGTGGAAGTAGATCTTTGCGGCCATGCTACGCTGGCGGCCGCCCATGTCCTCTTTCATCACAAAGGCTTTGAAGGTAATACTATCCTATTTATATCCCCTCGCAGCGGTAAATTGGGAGTTAGAAAAGATGATGAAGATCGACTAGCGCTGGATTTTCCGGTAGACATATTGACCCCAATTAAAGTTGCGGATGATATGTACTCCTGGTTTTCTGTCCAACCTGTAGAAGCATATAAGGGGAAAACTGACTATATGCTGATTTTCCAGTCAGAATCAGATATTGCAAATATAAGTGCCAACTTACCCATTATTGAAAAATTAAAAGAAGTAAGAGGTGTCATTGTATCTGCAAAGGGCGATTCAGCTGATTTCGTGTCTCGGTTTTTTGCGCCTCAGTCTGGTATTCCTGAAGACCCGGTAACGGGGTCTGCTCATACTTCTTTAACGCCTTATTGGGCTAAAAGACTAGGCAAGGACGAATTAGACGCGCTGCAATTATCTGCCCGCAAAGGCTTTTTAAAATGCAAAAACTTAGTAAGTAGAGTCGAGATTAGCGGCAAAGCAAAGACTTTTATGGCTGGACGAATATTCTTATCATGATTTAATAGCTAAAGTTTGCTTTGTTCATTGTTCAGTATTTCACTCCGAAAATTATTAGTACATGAGGTGGTCGATAATTTGAGAACTTAAAGGGTCGGTGATTGGATCGTCATTCCTTTTTGCTAACAATGACCGAATTCGAAATTTCTTGTTCTTGTTTTATAATCGCTGGGGTAATGAGAAGTTCGTTTTGCGTTAACCATGTGGGAGAAGAGGAATTACGCAATGACCATTGCTCATTCAACTTCTCGACATTAAAAAAATATCGATCCCCTCTTTCATCATTTGTATCAACGTCATAAAGGGTTTCACTTCTCCTGCGGAAATTGAATTCGCGTAGACGGCCGCTTATTTTGATAAGGCTGGTAAATGCAATATTTTGAGCGTAGGGCATCGGTGTTCGTTTTGTGGAAGTACAAAGTTATCGTATAAAACCGGAAACATAAAGTTCGAGGTAAAGATCCCGGCCATCTTATTGCATGGCACCTGTCGTAAAACAGGTGCCACCCTAGTAGAAGGCTTTCAAATATTGTTATTATTTGTTAATATTTGTGTTGATAGGTAGTTTGCCAGGGATGTTATTTTATCTCATCCAAGGGACCCGATAGCTTATCCATTACAAACTGTGTTACCTCATCATCTTTATTGAGATTATTAATGCGATCTTTTAGATGCCTATCCCAATCTTTTAAGGCTTCTTCGGCAGTTGGTCTGCAACCATAAACTCCCTCGATAGGATCGGGACCCAATACAACACAAATAAAATTACCTTCCTGGTATACAAGGGGCTTAAACAATTTTGCAGAAACCGGAATGTCCTTACCGTCGAAATTGATGGTTACTTTCATTTCGTCTGGTAAATTAAGCTGTTGCATACATTAATTTTTCAAGTATTTTAGAATTAGCTTTTTGAATCTTGGTATCTAACACTCCCTTAAACAGATCACCTTTTCTTTTCAAGCGGTCTTTGACTATGTCGATAGTAAAATCGTATCTGTTTAATTTTGGTGTGACCTCCTTCTAATCAAGTGGTGTGCTAACGATGGGTTTGTGGTATGGACGGACTGAATATGGTGCCGCAAGTGTATCTGCGTAATCGTTCTGACCCGCATCGATATATACCAGATCTTTCCTTTGAGTTTTTGATACGTTTGTGGTGCTTATGTCAGGTAGATGATGATGAATTTGTTCAGCCAGGTGTTCTGCAAAGTTTCTTGTTTGGGTAAACGTGAATCCAGTGCAGGGTATATAAATGTGCAGGCCGGATTGGCCGCTTGTTTTTATAAAAGAGGTGAGCTTATATTTATCTAACATTTTTTTGGTTTCTCTTGCTACTTTAATAGCTTTTAAAAAGCTGTCGTTTTCTAAGGCTTCCAATTGTTTGCCTTTTAAATGTTCGTCGATAGTTGGATCGAGGTCGATCCAGATATAATCCGGGTATTCAATATGCCGTGTCCGGGAAGCCCAGCAGTTGATATCGACGCAACCCAGATCGATTATGTACAGTAACGTTTCGCGGTTGTTACAAACGAGATAGTCAATGTGGTTTCGTTTGCCAGCTTTCTTTACTCGTCTTTTGTCTACGAAAACCGATGCACATTCTGGCTGACGATTTTCCATATCCTTAATAAATTTCTTTTGGCTTCCGGCATTCATCAATTTCAATAACAGCGAAATTGGCCGATCTGCTATGTGTGGCAGAATCCAGTCGCTTATTTCACTATAGTATAGTAATAATTGCCCTTTTGTAAAGCTGTGCCATATTTCCCGATCAAGGTTGTGAGCCTGTATGGTACAATTTTCCATTTCGAATGCTGACCACTCTGCATCTTTTTGTTCCTGATCTACATAGCGCCAATTAGAGTCAGCGTTTAGATATTTGTATTTTTTGGGAAGGACCTTTGTTTTTGCAATGGCCTTTGCCTTTTTGGGAACGCTTGACTTTGGAATTTCCCTTACAACATCCAAGGGATCTTTGTCATTACGAAAACCTAAAAACGTAGCAGGTTTACGAATTCGTCCGCTGGGTGTCCAGGCTGCAAACTCGAAATTGGCCACCAATTGAGGTTTGACCCAATGAATGGATGCACCTTTTGTATCACGAACTTGATTGACAAAAGAGGACTTTTTTACTTCGATTTTTTTAAGCTTGTTTAATATACCAGGCATTTCTATTTCTTTGTAACCACTTCCTGATCTTCCAATCCATTCGAAATTTCCCTTATTATACGCGCCGAATAACAAAGAGCGAAAAGATCGGGCTTTTTCTGATTGGGCCCATCCACCAATAACAAACTCCTGGCGGATTCGTGTTGGAATTTTTAACCAATCCCTGCTTCTATCATCCTCTTTATAGAGACTTGCAGGTCGTTTTGCAACAATGCCTTCCATACCGCTTTGCATAATTTTTTTAAAGAGTTCGGTACCGTCATCAAAGGTTTTGCTAATTTGTAATATTTTATCATCGACTATGACTGATTTCAAAATCTGCCGCCTTTCCGTTAATGATAGTTTCTTGATATTGTAGCCATCGATCCACAAAACATCAAAAACAAAGTAATTGATGGATGTATTGTGGCCGTTATAATTTTGAACAGCATTAAAGTCTGGTAAACCTTCTTCATTAAATACTACAATCTCACCGTCCAATACAAGATCATGCTTCAGCCTTTTTAATGCTGCAACGACTGGCGGATATTTGGATGTATAATCCTTGCCTCCGCGAGAGTCCAGGCGAATTTTCTTGTTTTGAATGAAGGAATTAATTCTGTAACCGTCCCACTTAATTTCGAAAAAATAATCGTCGTCCTGGGGAGGTTCTTTTACCAATGTGCAAAGCATGGGCGACACGTTCCCCGGCATTGGGGATTTGTCGCCCCTTGCTATCATTTTTTTGATCGCCGGTTTCATAAGCTACTCACGTTACTTGCCCGATTTTGATGCCTTCTTTGTAACCGTCGAGCTTTTGGCTCCCGTTTTTCCGGCCGCTTTGCGTTTCTGATAGGCTTGTTCATGGGGTTGTTGGCTGATGCGCTTGCCGTCAGCTTTCTTTTTGTTTGGATTGTCTGCCATGATTCATAAATTTTAAAATAAATTATTGAAAAGACTGTGCCAGCGTAGCTCTTTAAGGATGTGATAATTAATTCGGCAAAAAATTAAACAAAAATAAGATCACAGTGCTCAATTATTTACCTTCTGTAGTATCACCTCCATGGAATCTCTCCCAAGTATTCCTGTCAGCATTAAATTCGCCGAACCAGTTACCGTAGACATAGTCCCATTAAAACCAGGTTTACCTACGGGATAAAACCATTTTATTTTGAGGTGATTGCTGTCTTTTGAAAAATTGCCGTTCCATCTTTTTGCCGGATCGTTGAACTGAAATACGCAACCATTTTTAATATCAAAATAAACCACGGTAAGTATGCTGCCCGCACAGGTGTCTTGGTGTAGCAATTGCCGGTTTAGGCTTAACTGTTTTACCTCGTATTTTCCAGTAAGATCGGGATACTTGTTTACCTTTCCATGCATAGCTATTAAAAGCAACGGAATATAGATGATGGAAAGGCGGATAAGCCCTTTCACATATTTTGAAAAATGAAGTTCAGGTAATCGATTAGTAGCCGTAAAGAAGAATTCCTTCAGTCGGTTGAATTCGATGACCAAAAAATATATGATGCCTGCCATCATGATGGAAGTATGAACAACAACACTGTAGCCAATCTGGTAAAAAATATCCATTAATAAGATGTTGGCAAGTACTGGCAGCAATATAAATACACCTACAAGTCTTGTTCTGTGAAATAGCAGTAGCATTGCTCCTGTAATCTGCAATGCAGCTATAATACACCCAAACAGGTAAGAGTGACTAAAAAATGTCCAGAACAAATCGGACGGGGAAAAACTGTTATATGGAAGGTCAAACTTGCTCAATGGCATTACAAACTGCCGGTGAAAGATCTTCGCCCATCCGAATTCGGCCAGGTCAAATGCAACCCCATAACGAATAAGACCCTGCCAGAAAGCAAGTGTTGACGGGTGATTTGTTTTTCGGGCTTGCCATATTAAAGCGTAAACAACAGCGGCTATTACCGTGAAGAAGGGAATAATGGAAAAGTTACCTATAGTTCCCAACGCTCTAAAGTAAGTAATACTAATACGAAAAGCAGATGCGCCTATGACCAATCCTGCAAGGATGCAAGTTATAAGTTTCTTGACAAAAGAAATTCTATTCATGGAAGGTAACCTTGTTGAGGTAAGCGATATTTAATACAAATCAATCTCGTCGTCACCCAATGTTGAACTCAACGAGCAGGGCTTGATGTGACGGTATTTGAAAAACGTGCAGCCCGGAACCGCTGCCTAATAGAGTACTAATGATGAAGATAATAACAAAAGCTCAATTGTAAAGGTCAAGCCCGGATTACTGCCGAATAGCGAACAAAAAATTGAGAATATATTCGTCGCCCCACTATATTGCCAAACCGAATGTTGGCAGTTGTTTTTTTGTGTTCGATTAAAGAAGATTCCAAATTATTTAATTCCATTCAAAATTCTTTTTGTTTGTCTAACCAAGTTCACAAATAAATCTTCTTTCTCAAGATACTCCATTTTAATTAATGGCTTTGTTGGTGGATTTATTGTCTGGTATTGATTTAGTTCAGGGAACTCTTCAAACAAGCAAGGTTTCAAAATCACTATTAATATTACTGCGCCATTTTCTTCTGCTGCTTTTAATAAAGGTTGCAATTCATCAGTTGCAATAAAGTCCGAACCTAAAAAGTCTGTACTTACTAAGAGAATTGCAACCTTCGTCTCATTTATTGCCTTTTTGATTTCATCTTTCCATTTTTGTCCTGGCTGAATTTTTGTGTCGTCCCAAAAATTTACATGATTTAAAAACGGTTTAAAATGTCTTTGTAGGTCAACCAAAAATTCTTTGTCTAAATGGCTGTAACTCACAAATACTTTATCTCTCACCTGGTCAGGATTTGTCTTAAAAATTTGATGTGCAACTATTGGTAATGTGCCTAATTCTTGCCTGATGTAGAACAGCATTTTATCAGGTTTTTCTTCTTGGGAACAATTTACTCCGGGTTTTCCTCCATGAGCCTTATCTCGATGAGCCTGTAGTGTCGTTGCTATCAGCTTTTGAATTTCATCCAAAAAAATTGCTTTGCTTTCAGCAGAATAAAAATCATCAAGTCTTGATTTCAATTCGTGAAAGTCGTCAATGGCTTTATGGTTTTGCGAATGACTAATTTTCGTCTTAAAAAAGTACTGAGCTTCCTGTCTGATTATAGTTTCGTCTTGTTGCATTTGCATGATGTCTGTGGAAAATTACTGCCGACACTTAAATATACGACACTAAAACAGCTTGTTGAAAAAGTTATTAGCTGAATTTCAATTCGTTGCCGTTCGCAAATTGTATTGCAATTGATGTAATGAAAACAGATAATCACTATCGTTCGACCTTTGTATTGCAGAAGCCCTTAGTAGTTTACCAATCAATTTTGCCACGTCTTCAGAAGTCGTCAAGCGGGATAATTATGTTCACCATCCTAAGTTAAGATTCAATAGTAATGCGTGGATTTGAAGTCGCAGGATTTGTTTTGTCGACACTAAAGAAATCTGGCCCCTTGGAATTATATTAATCTTTCCCAGGTAAGGAATCAATTGATCAGTAATTCAAGCATCAGGAATTTTGGTCAATTAATTTACCAATTTCCGCAACCAATAAAGTATTTACTTCCTCCGAATCTATTACCCGAATGCTTTTTGCCATCCACTTACCATTGCTTTTGATCATACTGAAACGATATCCCGAGTTACAACGAACGGAATATGGGCTTCCGGACAGTTGTTCATCCTCTAAACGAATATTTTCAATTACCCATACGTTTGTCATTATCCCATCAATTTTCCATCGAAGACAAAAAGCCTTAAAACCATCATGAATAGAAATGATTGAGTTTAAATCTTCCTTTATTGCCGCCAAATGTCGAGACTTTTTTCTTATTGAACCTTCCCACCAATTTGGCGTAAAAGGATCGCCCCAAAATTCGTCTTCATAACCGTCACTAAACCGGATTCGGAATGCATGCTGAATCGGATGCTCAATGCTTTCTAAAAGTTCTGCCTCAAGATTCTTACCATCGACCAGGCAAGAAAATTTGATCGGTTTATCTAATATCATAAGATTACATTTTAATGTTTTTAATTTTATCACTTATCTCCCGGATAATATCTTCGCCAACCAACACCTTAGTTACTGCATCGTTATAAAGAGGCTTATATGTTTCATTTAAAAATTCATCTGATATTTTTGATGGTGTTTCGGGAATATCCCATCTACCTAACTCGTCGTCAAATTCTAAAGTAAAATGCAAGCTTCCTCTTGTAGGATGTAACAGGTAAACAAAATAATTTCCGCATGGCGCCAATCCTTCTCCGCCGCCGCAGTGGTCATGATAGAAAACTTCGTTTACAGAGGCATAAACTTTAATTTCACCACGAACAATCTCCATCATAAAGTGGCCATTAGTATAATCAATAAGATTATTAGGGAGAGTGACGGTGAGTTTGTCACGAAATGTTGCAGTCTTTTCCATTTGTAATTGTTTTGAAAAACTAATATACTAAATATTTTAGCTGAGTTTAGCAATTTTTAGTTATTTTTATTCACCCTTCCGAAATTCTTAAAATTTATAGGCTAAAAAGCGGTTGCTTTATGGCTTTTTTTTTCTTTAGATTTTCTTCGGTCATGAAACAGGTTCGTTCATATCCCTAATTCATGGAACAAACAAAAAAAGCCGGAGGGTAATCTCCAGCCCCGGCCATAAGCCTATGAATTCACTACTACAAAATTGGCACTCACCTCGGATATAGCAGCGTGAAAATTCCCTTATTTTTCCGTTTTATCATCACGGACAATGTACTGGTCATCTTTGACCTGGAAGCAAAAGAGATATGGCGGAAACGTTAGTAAAAATTCTGGGAATAATTTTTCTGACTCTATTTGCTTTTAAAATCAGTAATGGTATTTCCATCATAACGATACACTCCATCAAATGCTCCAAACCAAATACTTCCATCATTAACTTCTAAAATCCCAAAAAGGTTTAGTGATTGTTTTATTTCAGTTATAGTTGGCTTTTTATCAGATAATGACTTTTTATCATAACGGGAAAATGCAAAAATTCCTTTATCGTTAAAACCATTAGTCCAAATGTTTCCTTTTTTATCTTCGTAGACATAACGAACAGCATTCTTGGTGAAATTGGTAAGAGTGCTGCCGTCATGGTGCCAAAGACCGTTTCCACCAAGCCAAATATTGCCTTTTTCATCTTCGATTATTGACCAAACGTCTTTAATGGCGTTGCCTTCATTATCTCTGAAGACATTAAATGTTTTTCCATCATAAATGAAGGTATTGCCATTTGTACCAAACCAAACCTTGCCTGTTTTGTCTTCGATAATAGGAAAAGCTGCATTAGTGCCGCTTGTCAGATCCGGAAAAGATTTTCCTGTTTTATCTTCAATCATAGTGTCGCCTTTCACCATATAATTTCGAAATGATTTTCCATTGTAACGGCTTGCTCCCCCATTAGCACCAAACCAAATATTGCTGTTTTTATCTTCATAAATAGAAATAATCCAATTAGTAACAAGCCCGTCCCTGGTTGTGAAATGTTGAAGGGATTTCCCATCGTAATAATAAACACCGGAGCCATAATTGCCAAACCAAAAATTTCCTTTTCTATCTTCTAACACAGAAAAAAAGCGGTCTGGAAACAGGTTACCTGTGATATTGGTAAAAGATTTTCCATCGTACCGAATAATTCCTTCGTTTGAAGCAAGCCAAATGTTGCCCTTTCTATCTTGCTTGATCGTACGAACCGAAGTGGTAGGTCCGTGTAAGGTGATTACCCCTTTTGTTTCGGGCTTGATAGTATCGGTTGGCAGGTCAATTTTGTTTTGTCCTATACAATAATTGCAGAAAATAAACATCAAGAACAAGGTAAATATCCCTGTATATTTCATCGTTTTTTCTTTTTATTACCAAGAACTCTTTATAAAGCAAAAGGTGTGTTGCGTAAGTTTAAGTTGTCTTTTGTGTGTCTTACTCCCACGGAAAGACGGAGCCTATTCTGTTTTAAACTTAAAATTAATTATTTTTGGAACAAATGGGTAGCGAAAAAAAGGTAAAATACAGGCGAAAGCAGCCTGTCCAACGCACATAATGTTCAACCAATTAGTCGGCAAATCGGCTATATAAATGGATACCCGGGTGCTCTGCCACCATCTAGTGTAAATTCTTGCCATGTTGACCCAGGGTTCCTGGATGTTGCCCCCCCGGTTATTGGCAATAAAAGTAAGAGCTTGATGTGGGCTTAAAAATACAAAGAGCTATTGATTGGTTTTAGTTTTTTTTCTTCTCAGGGATTCTCCTTTTAATTCTATACGGCTTGCATTAGCTGTCATTCTGTCCATAATAGCATCGGCATTATGTGAATATTAGCATAATGCAGATTATCCTAATAATTTTATTATGCGAA
>JBDTUH010000056.1:0-13046 GCA_040007815.1 Chitinophagaceae bacterium | reverse complement strand
ATCAATACCCAATGAAGAAAAACTTTGCATAACGTTTCGGTATGCATAACCGTTTTTATGTAAAGCTTTACATAACACAGGTGAACGGATTTTTATTACGGCCAAACTTCCGGGCTATATCAAAGTAGGCCGGGAGGATTTGATAGAGCAGTATTTGTTTTTAACCACTTCCCACGATGGATACGGCAGTATTACCGCCGCCTTTACTCCGGTGAGAATAGTTTGTCGCAACACCCTGAATGCCGCAATGCGAAACAATAGCAATTCCATTAAGATACGGCATACCGCCAACGTTAAAGAACGGTTGGAACAAGCCCATAAAGTAATGGGAATTTCCAATCAGTTATCCGTTCAACTGGAAACCATTTTTAACAGGTGGACACAGGTAAAAGTAACCGACCCGGAATTGCACAGGCTTATACAGTTGGCAATGGTGCCGAACAAAGAAGTATTGGAGAATATAGAGAAGGGGCAATGTGATGAACTAAGTACCTGTTTTAACAATATGTGCGATACGGTTTATGAGTATGCCATGAGCAGCCCAACACAGCAAACCGATACTACCAAAGGGACGTTGTTCGGCGCATACAACAGCGTGACAGGCTATTTTCAGAATGTGCGGAATTACAAAGATGATGAAGCCAAACTGAAATCCCTGTTATGCGGTGGCACAGCACAGGCCAGGACACAGAAGGCATTTAACCTCTGTATGGACTTCATGAATAACTAAACTTCTAAGGATAGCCTGATTGATTCGGGCTATCCATTATTAATCTTAAAAATTAATCAAATGCAAAACTATATAGATGTCAAGGTAACCGTTTGGAACCGGCTTCACTTTGCCGATGAATCCAACATGAGCGCCCTTGCCGAAATAGTCAGGGAAAACGGCTTGGAAGAAGTCATAGACGAGAAACTGGGTTTTTTGGAATCGGAAACCCTGTCTGATACCGAAGCAAAGTTAACCCCGGAACAGAACGAAGGCGAAGCCACGATAGAAGTATATGCAAACAAGGAAATAGTGTGGGATAACACAAAAATGTAAACAATGTAAAAGCGGGGGCGCAGCCGGTCAAGGAGCGCATTTTTTATGACTACAAAAATCAAACATAAAAGGACGCCGCCAGTGACCAAACAAAGAAGGGATAAAGCAATCCCGGCAAATACAACATTACTAAGGGATGCAGATTTTGCACAAATTAAAACGGATGATATTGATTTCAGTCCTTTGAACTACCGCAAGTATTTTTCGAAAGACGCCCTGCAAGCCTTTGCCGAAGAACTCAAACAGCATGGTATCATATCGCCGCTAACGGTGAGAGCAACCAATAAGAATCGGTATGAACTCGTAGCTGGTGAAAGAAGACTGAGGGCTGCAAGAATTGCAGGACTTGAAACCGTTCCGGCTGCCGTTGTTTCGCTGACCGATGAACAGGTAATAGAAATCCAATTGGCAGAAAACCTGCAAAGAGAAAACCCTCACCCGATGCACGAAGCACAAGCGATTGGACACATGCAACAATCTGGCAAGACCATTGACGAGATTGCAGTCCGGTTGGGTAAATCAAAACAGTTTGTTTATACCCGGTTAAAACTGTTATCGCTGATTGATTCCTTTCAGGAAATGGTGTTGGCTAATGTTATCAGCTTGCAGGAGGCTTTGCTGATTGCTGCGCTGTCCGCAGAATCGCAAGCGGAATTTTTTAACGAGCATTGCAACAAATGGAAACAGCAAAAGAATTTTGAAATCCATAACCTCGATTATTACCTGAATCAATACCGTTATGATTTAAAAAATGCGCCTTTCAATACAAAGGATAAAAACTTAGTGCCGGAGGTTGGAGCTTGTTCAGTTTGTCCATCCAATTCAGCAACATTAAAAAGCCTGTTCCCGGAAATGGCAAACCAAGCCGTTTGCTCTAACAAGGAGTGTTATAATAACAAATGCACCCTGCACTTTATGGCGGCATTGGGCAATGCGATTAATACTTATCAGCCAGCAGCGTTGATATACAATAACCAGTTAACGGATATAGCAGAAAAGATTATAGCCCTTATACCCGGCGCATCCGAACTGCCTCGGCATAATGTGCAGGAGATAACCGTTATTCAAAAACCCGAATTACCCGATAAGAAAGATTATCTGAACTATGACAGTGATGAATTGGACGAGGACGAATTTAACGGCGCGATGGATAGTTATTACGGCGAACAGGAAGTCTACACCCTTCATGTAAAAAGCGGGCATTATAGTGTGGCCGTTTTGTGAAAGAAGGCATTTGTTCTCTATAAATAAGGAGTGACAGATGTTTTGATAATTTCAATAAGTGCTTCGTCCATATAGCTGTAATCATCAGCAATATCAAGAATGACAACATCTTTGTTTTCCATTTCGTCCTGTAAATTTTCATTTAACCTTTGCCGGTGTCTTTTTTCCATAACAAAAATCATATCGGCCCGGCTAATAAGCTTAGCGGAGACCCTGACTCCCGCAACTGGTTCTGTTCCCGCGGATTTTACAAGATGATCCTTATTATTCTTAAAAATAGTTTCTGCCATCCGGCTTCGCCATTTATTTCTGCTACATACAAAAAGGATATTCATACTTGAATTAAAAGTACTTCATCATTTACCTGGTACAAAACTATCTGTCTATTGCATGATGCACCTGGCATTAAACATCAGGCTTCTTTCCTCCCCATCCCCATTTCAAAAATACCGGCATAGCCCGTCCCCATGTAGCCATATCATGTTTACCATCTGCCATTTCATAGTAACAAATATCTCTTTCACGGTTGTACCCTTTTGCTATCAACTCTTTTATTAGATCCAGCGTGTCATCTATCGAATCGATGATACCATTTTTATTACGATCCATTGTTTCATCCATATTGCCGCATTGAAAAAAGAATTTCATTCCCGGCTTATAACTACCGTTTCTTATTTCCTGGTGCATGATACGATGCAGATCATCATCATACTCTTTTTCCGTCTGGTCGATACAGCGCCACCAGAAAGAGCCGGAAAACAATCCGGCTTTGGAAAATTTTTCAGGATGATTGAACACAATATCCAGGGCCATCAATGCTCCCAAAGAAAAACCCGCAAAAGCCCGTTCTTTAAAGGAAGCTATTTTATAAGCATCCCGGATAAAAGGTAATAGCTCACGTAATATAAAAGAAGTATAGAAACCCGCATTGGCTCCCCGGCCAAGATAATCCTTTTGTGAAGCCACCCCATATTCCATCTTTCGTTGCGAGCCTGTGTGAATAGCTACACAAAGTAATGGTGAAATAGATTTTTCAATATATAAATTTTCGAGAATACTTTTAAGCCCCATCTCTTTCATGTTCTGACCATCGTTGATCAGCAAAAGGCCCATTTCAGAAGGGTCGGCTACATTTTTTGGAAGATAAAAATCAATTTTTACCTCCCTGCCGAGAAATACAGATAATAGCGATCTGTTCTCTACAAGGATGCCAGGCAGGTTTACTGGTTGCATAATTTCAAAAATAAGGATTCGGCTTGAAACTAAGTCTCAAACATTCTTTATCGTGACCGCTAAAACCGGTTTATTAATTTGTTTATGTGGTTTTGAAAAAATAAATTTGGTAAGGGCTACCCATTATAGCATCAGGGAATTACAAGAGCCATTCATCAAATTCATAATTAACAAACACTGTTTATGAAAAAAATTGGAATCCTGCACGGCAAAGAACGTTCGTTCCCCGAAGCGTTTGTTGCGAGAATCAATAGTAAAAATGTACCGGACGTGGTAGCCGAATCGGTAAGAATAGACAAAGCCATGCAGGGAATGCCCTGCGGTTATGCTGTGATCATTGACCGGATCTCGCAGGATGTGCCGTTTTACAGGACATGGCTGAAAAATGCCGCCGTTACGGGTACCGCCGTTATCAATAATCCATTCTGGTGGAGTGCCGATGATAAATATTTCAATAACTGCCTGATGACAAAAGTGGATGTACCGGTGCCCAAAACAGCCATTATTCCATCAAGGGATCTGCCTGACGATACAACAGATGATTCTTTCAGCAATCTCGCTTACCCGCTTGACTGGGATAGTATTTTCAATTATGTAGGTTTTCCCGCGTATATGAAACCTTTTGCAGGCGGGGGATGGAAACATGTTTACAGGTTAGACAGTGCGGAAGATTTTTTTAAGAAACATAGCGAAACAGGTCAATTGGTGATGCTGTTGCAGGAAGAAATTGTTTTTGATGAATACTACCGTTGTTATTGTATCGGCGGCAAGTATGTACGCATCATGCCATACGAACCACGCAATCCGCATCATCTTCGTTATGTAGCTGACTTCTCCCCTTCTCCCGAGCGCCTTCAGCAAATGACGGATATTGTCTTACGTATTAATCATTACCTCGGCTATGATTTTAATACGGTTGAACTGGCGTTAAGGAATGGTGTGCCTTATGCTATTGATTTTTGCAATCCCGCTCCTGATGCTGAGAGAACCAGCGTAGGAGAGGAAAATTTTGAATGGGTAGTGGAAACAGCGGCGAACTATGCTATTGAAAAAGCGTTAAGCAATAACGAGCATGGCGATAACCTTACCTGGGGTGAATATGTCAAAAGAAGCAGCACAAAGGCCCCGTTAATCTAATGCTTACGGTTTACGACATAGAAAATGAGGAATACCTGAAAGTGGAAGAACCCGACCCTTCCATTAGTTATACCTATGCGGATTATCTTCAATGGCAATTTGAAGAAAGACTGGAACTTTTTCGGGGCAGAATATTTAAACTATCGGCTCCGAATACCAAACACCAGGTAATAGCAGGTAATATTTTGGTATCAGTAAAAAATTTTTTAGGCAGGCAAAAATGCCAGGCTTTCATCGCTTCTTTTGATGTAAGGTTACCCATAAAAAACCGGAAAAAAGACAATGAAGTGACAACTGTTGTACAACCGGATATCTGTATTGTCTGTGATGAAACAAAAATAGACACCAGGGGTTGTTGCGGTGCACCGGATCTCGTTATCGAAATATTATCTCCCGGCAATTCACATAAAGAAGTAACACTGAAATTTGAATTGTATGAAGAGGCCGGTGTAAAAGAGTACTGGATCGTTTACCCGGAGGAAGAAAGTATTGCCATTTTTTTATTGAATGGAAACGATAGGTATGACGGAGCTACACTTTATGCCGGAAAAGATAAAATAAAAAGTAAAGCCGTCTCCGGTCTTATTATTGATACAAAAGAAATTTTTAGCCCCTAACTGTTATGATATTAAACTACAAAAGCTTTACCCTTGGTGTGGAAGAAGAATACATGGTATTAGATCCTGTAACAAAGGAATTGAAAAGCCATGAGCAAAAGATCGTACACGAAGGACAGAAAGTGATCAAAGACAAAGTGAAAGCGGAGATGCACCAGGCCGTGGTAGAAGTAGGCACTGATATATGCGCTGATGCCGATGAAGCTTTTACGGATGTATCTACTTTAAGAAAAACTATTTCCGGAATAGCCGAAAGTCTTGGTCTTGCTATGGGGGCTTCCGGTACACACCCGTTTAGTCATTGGGAAAGCCAGTTGATCACCGATCATGCACGGTACAATGAAATCGTCAACGAATTGCAGGAAGCGGCGAGAAGCAATCTTATTTTTGGATTGCATGTACACGTCGGTATGCAAAGCCGTGAAATGGCCAATCATATCGCTAACTCTACCCGTTATTTCCTGCCTCACATTTTTGCGTTAAGCACCAACTCTCCTTTTTGGGAAGGAAGAATGACTGGTTATAAATCTTTCCGCACCAAAGTATTTGATAAATTCCCCCGAACGGGTATTCCCGATGCATTTGACAGCATTGAAGCCTATGATAATTATGTAAAGCTGCTGATCAAAACGAATTGCATTGATAACGCTAAAAAAATATGGTGGGACTTACGTGTTCACCCATTTTTTAATACGGTTGAATTTCGTATTTGCGATATACCCATGACAGTCGATGAAACGATCACTATTGCCGCATTGTTCCAGGCTATCTGTGCCCGCATTTATATGCTGCGTTCAAAAAATCTCAACTTCATTCAGTATTCACGTGCCCTGCTCAATGAAAACAAATGGCGGGCCAGCCGTTATGGTGTGGATGGATTGCTTATTGATTTTGGAAAGGAAGAAGAAGTAAATACCCGTGCACTTATTTATGAATTGCTGGAATTTATTGATCCGGTTTTAGATCACCTGGGCAGTCGTCATCGTATAGCATTTGTACATAAAATGTTGGAAAGGGGTACAGGAGCTGACCGGCAATTAGCCGTTTTTGAACAAACAAAATCATTAAAAAGCGTAGCGGAATATATACAGGGACAATTTTTAGCTGGTGTTTAATTTATACGCTGTTATGATCAATCCGGTTTGACCATCCTGTTAATCAAAGCATTTACTATCATTAACCCTCCTTAATACAGTTGGAAATATTTTGGCATTCATGTCAACAAGAGTACCGTCGTCAACTTTTAAATACATGCGACTCTCCAAAATTAAAATTTGATCAGCAGTAAAAGAATAAACGAAATTGTTCTTCCCATGATCACACACATAGTATCAAAAAGCCCCGCATCAGCGGGGCCATTTTGAACTTACCATATCCCAAAATATATTGTTTATTATCTCGCCTTAATAATCTTGACAACTTTCCGCTCTCCTCCCTGTATCACTTCGGCGAAATAAGAACCACTTCTTAATTTATAACCCAGTTTCAATACTGTAGTCGATGCTATCTTCTCGTATTTCTCTACTACTCTTCCAAACATATCCATTACTCTTACCGTTACGGGGCTTTCGGGGTTACCTTTTATCAGCATGTTAAAATAATTAGAGCTTGGGTTGGGTAATACCTGCACACTCAGTTTTCCATCGGGAGATAACTCTGACAGGAGGTCTGAAAAATCTGGCGCCTGTATGGTTGAAACATCAGCCGATGTTAATGGTGAGTTTATTCCTCTCGTACCAGTAGGTGGAACGGCGCATGTAGATGTTTGTGTTGTAGTGAAAGTTCCCGTATAATTGGTTCCGCCATTTCCTTTCGCACCAGAAACCACAAAAGATTTAAAATTCTCGGGTGTACCAGCCGCATCAGCGTTGAGATATGGATTCTGCAAGGCGCTAGTAATTGGTTTTACATTCACACCAGCATTGGCGGCAAAACTGGTGTACACTGCAGCAGACCATCTCCTCGCAAGGGATACTCCCGTCTTGTTAATACTGACACTGGCGGTCCATACAACATTGGTGATACTTCCGGGGAAATTGACCGGTACAGTATAAGACAAACCATTCATGAATATATAATTGGTAAAGCTGCGTGGCACCGCTGTCTCCCAAACATTGTTGATAAACTGCGTAGTCGCTGACAACACAGTAGCATCAAGGCGAATGCGGGCATCCGGTACATTTAATATATACTGTACACCGCTGGCAGTAAATGTGACTTTGGTATTAGTGACGGTAATAGTTACTGTTGCAGTTCCTGATCCAAGGCTTCCAGGATTAAATGAACTATTGAACCAGATATATCTTCCTGCCGGTATCGCGGTGCTGTTGAAGCTTTGTGTTATTGAACTATTGATCACGCAATTTACCGTTGACGCAGTATTTACCGTCACCACCACATTCTGCGTGTTGGTACAACCGTTAGCAGTCAGTGTATATACATAAGTAACATTTACCGCGGCAGATGTTGTATTAACAAGCGTCTCGCTTATATTGCCTGTACCGCTGCCTGCCGCATTGCTGATACCCGTAACAGCTGCACGGGTCCATGTAAATGTTGTACCGGTCACTGCACTTGCAGGCGTATAAGCAAAGGCTGTTCCTGAAGTAGCAGTAGCTGCTAAATTGCTGGACAAGGTCGGAATTGGTTTCGGTGCGGCTACTCCATTGGCAGCGGGGCTTGTACAGCCATTTACAGTTTGTGTAACAGTATATGTTCCTGGTGTTGTAACGGTGATAGATGAAGTGGTTGCTCCATTGCTCCACAATAAAGATCCTGTGAAGGAGCCTGCGGTAAGTGTTGAACTACTGCAGTTATTCACTACTGATACTGTTGGTGCAGTTACATTGGAACTTATCGGTGCGGCAGTGCCACTACCTGCAAGACTGGTACATCCATTTACTGTTTGTGTTACGGTATAGGTTCCTGATGTGGCAACAGTAATCGAAGTTGCTGTTGAGCCATTGCTCCATAGCAATGAACCTGTAAATGAACCGGCAGTCAATGTTGAGCTGCCGCAGCTGTTTACAACGGATACCGACGGAGCTGCCGGTATAGCATTTACCGTCAGGGTTGCCGTTATAGAATTAACGGTACCTCCGCTATTGGTCCATGCAGCACGATATTGCTTACCATTATCCGCAGTTACTGCTGCAAAAGTCAGTGTAGCGCTTGTAGCCCCGGTTATATTAGTCCAGGTAGTACCATTCGTACTTGACTGCCATTGCACCGCAGGTGTTCCGCCGGTAGCAGCAGATGTGAAACTTACATTGCTTCCTGCACAAACTGCCTGTGAAGCCGGATGCGTAGTAACAGTTGGTGCTGCTGTACCGCCTGTTGTGAATACCACATCCACCCAATAGTTGCTTGACATGAAACTACTGGTTGGGAAAACAGATGTTGCTGAATAATTATATACGCCATTCAATCCATCGGTTCCGTCAGCTAGCCCAGTAAGCGGACCGTTTACCACGGCCGCAGTAAAATATGGTTTGGTAGCTGCATAATCGCCAGATGGGCTATAGTAAGATACAACATAAGTGACGCCGGCAGTAATAGCAACAGGGCTGCTGAATAGCATTTGTTGCCAGCCTGATGCGGTTTCGTTGGTGAAGGTTACTTGTGCCAATCTTGTTGTACCGGCGTTATTCCATAGGCTTCCGATATGTGCACCGGTTGCGCCTGCTCCTTTATAATAACGGACACCGGTAACAAAACCATCCTGTGTTGAACGGAATCGCATACCCAATTCAATTCCTATTTCATCGTTGGCGAGAGGAACCGAAGGTACATCCGTTGTTTGAAAAACAGTAAAGTTTGTACCACCGCCGCCACCCGCAGCGGCTGTTGTAAATGACCAGCTATAATTATTCGTTAATGCATTCCCGGCAAGATCCTTTACTCCCGATGCTCCACCGACGATTGTTACGGTATAAGTAGCGGATGCCGTCAATGCCGCGGTCGGTGTCAAAGTAATTTGATTCGATGATGCGTTTACTGTTGCAGCTACCAGGTTGCTGCCCGCATCTCTTAATTGGAAAGTAGAACTTGTCACTGTTGAAGCATTGATAGCTTCACTCAGATTCGCAACGGCGGTAGTATTGACTCCTATACCTGTTGCACCATTTACCGGAGATACTGATGATACTGTTGGTGGAGTATTGTCAGCAGCGGCACCGGTAGTAAAGCTCCATGTAAAATTATTGACCAATGCGTTTCCGGCTAAATCTTTAACACCGGACGCTCCGCCCACAATTGTTACAGTATAAACCGTTGAATTAGCAAGTACCGCTGATGGCGTTAAGGTAATTTGATTTGATGATGTACTCACTACTGCAGTTACCAGGTTACTACCTGCATCTCTTAATTGGAAAGTAGCGCCTGTAACACTTGAAGCAGTTACCGCTTCACTAAAGTTTGCTGTAATGGCTGTATTGATATTTATACCCGTTGCGCCACTGGTAGGTGATACAGATGAAACCGCTGGAGGTGTAACATCTGAACCAGAACTAGTACTGAAAACAACGTCGGCCCAATAGTTACTTGACTGGAAACTGCTATTGGGGAAAGCAGAAGTTGCTGTATACCGGTATAAACCATTAGCACCATCTGTTCCATCTGCTAAACCAATAAGAGGGCCATTTACAACAGCCGCTGTAAAGTATGGTTTGGTCGCTGCATAGTCACCCGAAGTGCTGTAATAAGATACAACATATGTAACACCTGCAGTGATAGCAACCGGGTTGCTGAACAACATCTGTTGCCAGCCTGAGGAAGTTTCGTTCGTAAAAGTTATCTGCGCCAATCTTGTTGTACCTGCGTTATTCCATAGACTTCCGATATGTGTACCTGAAGCACCCGCTCCTTTATAATAACGGACACCGGTAACAAAACCATCCTGGGTTGAACGGAATCGCATACCTAACTCTATGCCCTGGCCATCATTGGCAAGAGAAACTGATGGTGTATTTGTTGTCTGGAATACCGTATATGTAGTGCCACCGCCGCCACCACTCCCGGCTGTCGTAAATGTCCAGCTGTAATTATTGACTAATGCATTACCTGCAAGATCTTTTACTCCGGAAGCTCCTCCAACTATGGTCACAGTATAGGTAGTAGATGCGGTAAGGGTTGCTGATGGTGTCAAGGTTATCTGGTTCGATGAGGCGCTCACCGTTGCGCTAACAAGATTGCTACCGGCATCTCTTAATTGGAAAGTGCTGCTGGTAACCGTTGAACTATTAACAGCTTCGCTAAAGTTTGCAATGACATTGGTGCTGGTACTTACCCCGGTCGCACCACTTGAAGGTGAGACAGACGACACCGTAGGCGGAGTCGTATCGCCACCACCGGTGCCGACAATAACAGTAATGGAACTGCCGTTCCCGATATTGCCACTATCATCTACACCTCTGCAAACAATAAGGTAATTACCATTACCACCTGCTGTCCATGTATAATTCCAGGTGATATTGCCATCAATATTATTGACTGTTGCCTGTGACCATGTACTTCCACCATCTGTTGATATTTCTACTGCTGCTACGACACCGCCACCAGCATCAATGGCTGTACCGGAAAAGTTAACAGAAGCTCCTACGGCAAAAGAAGATCCGTTGGAAGGAGAAGTGATTGAAGCTACAGGTAAACTTGCATCTGTAGATTTCGTCGCCCCACTCAAACCTGATTGCAATGTCGCCGGCTGTACACCCATATCTGCAAACAAGTTAACGGTAGCCTGCTGCATCTCTGTGCTCACGGTTGTTGTACCGCCCCAATGGTTTCCATCAAGACCCCATGACCATTGTACAGTGCCAGCTCCGAATACCAATGCCCCGCTTGAATGACGATATAATGATAGCTTATGTATAAGGCTATTTACTGTCTTGCTAGACATTGTCATTCGGCCAGCGGGGTAAGACGAAGCAAACGCAGGTTGTTCGTAATCCCACTCATATCCCAGTGTATTAACTCCAAGTGTCGCGGTTTGCCCCGCTGAGAGATTTGCAACAGATGAATTGCGCCAAAAACGTAATTTTTTGTAAAAGGCGGGAACTTCGATTTGTGAGGGATATTCTACCCAACTGATTTGTCCAGTTAACGCATTTTCAGGTTTGCCTCCATCGTAATTTGCTCCCATTCTCCACAGACCTGTCCACTCCGATGTTGATGCATCACATTTAGAACCGCAGGCACGTTCGTTTATCGTACCGTCCGCCATCGTGCCTTCTTTATAGCAAACCAATGTACGATCTTCCGTACCGTCATTACTTTCCCATCTTGTTTTCCAGTACACTTCATTGCCGCTGAAAAAAGCAAGGTTTACACCGGCATTGCGTGCCGATTCAACATTGGCCCGCTGATCTTTTGACCAGTATTCGTCATGACCATTCGAAATAAAAACTTTATGATTGAGTAAACGACCGCCATTATTGTCAACGTCGTTGCAACTGGTATAGGTAACATCATAGCCATTCATTTCTAACCAGCGGATCATGGGATACTCTGAATTCATATACCAATCCGCTTCCCGGCCATCCGTATTAAACAATGAATTGTAAGGAAAGAAAGGCCTGTTATAACTAACTTTTACCGCATGACCGCTGGGCCAGCTGGTTGTACCATCATAATTCGATGTCCCCCCGTATCCGTTATAAGCCTGCCAGGTAGCATCGGGAAACTGGAAATACATATCCGAGGTGCTCGCATCATTTCTTACAATGAAAACTATATGATTGCTTCCGCCTCCTGTCCTTTCTAATTTCGCGATATAAAGCCCGGATACCGCATTGGAAGGTATGGCCCAGGATGCTGATTCACTCCAATTACTGCAATCCAACATACCAGTAGTTGAGTTGGTTATTCCGTTAGGTTGAACAGTGCCGCTAAAAGTACCCAGGTCCTGCTTCAGTCGTGCACCATTGCCGCCATAGTATCCGATGCGGTATATTTTTATAGTATATGTAGCCCCACTCTGAACATTAATTTTAAAACGAACCGTTTGACCACGATTCAAACTCATTTTGGTTGCATAGCCTGCAATACGATTGTCCCTGAAATCAGGAACTCCCCATTCGGAATTAGGATTCCCGGCATTTGCATTCTCCGTAACGATCGCATTTTGTGCAAACGAAAATGCGGTTGAAACAAATACATAAAAAACGATGAAAAACAGTCTCCTGTTTATACAGAACGTAATACTCCGAATCATGCGTACGAGTTTAGTTTAGGTTTGTTTAATCCTTAAATCTAATCAGAGACGTTTTCTTCCGGAGTTGTTCTTTAGAGAGGATATTACAGGTTTTCGGGGCTTTTCGGGTAGGAGGTATTGAGAATTATAGTGTAGTGATAGTGAAATTAAGGAAAAAATCGCTTAAAAAAAGTAGCAATTGAAAAAACAGGATTTTTTATTCCAGATTTAATTCACATAGTCAAAATACGATATGGTTTGCTAAGCAAATATAGAGGGCTTTTCTGCGTTTTTTGATTTTTAAAAAGGAGTTGCTGTCCCAACCTCGGGGTAAACTTTAGGTCTGGGTCTAACTGTGACGGGTCCGAAAAAAAGTTGACTGGACTATAGGATAAGAAGCTAAGGTAAAAAGCTCCAGGAACCCTCAAAAGTTCCTAAGACCACGCTTTTTCCAGAAATACTATCCTTCCTCATCAATTGGTCTTTGTTCAAAAACCCATTCTCATACTCCCGGACAACTTGCTTTTTCAAAGACTCAGCATAAAATTTAGGCCGGGATGATGATTTTAAGCGAATCCTTACTACTGACATACATTTTAAT
>JBDTUH010000055.1:0-13050 GCA_040007815.1 Chitinophagaceae bacterium | reverse complement strand
AGAAGGTATGCAACCAACTTACTGCTGAAAGAAATGCCATTTGTATTTGTATCCAAAAAATTAATACAAAGGCAACATAAATGCTGTATGTCCACGACCAGTGCATATCGCTAAAAAAATTAAATCGCCCTGCAAATCCTGATGCTGGTTTTTTAAGTAAAGCAATTATGAGCAGCAACGGAGCAATCCCAAGCATAGAAAACAAAATAATTCCAGGCAGCAAAAAGCTTTTAAATGGCGAATGCTTTAGCATTGATAAAGGCATACCTATCCACTCTCCACCAGGAGAAATAATCAAAACTCCTCCTCCTCCTATTGCCCCTAAACCGAGAAACGCTAATAAGGCAATAAGAATATTCCGCGCCATGTTTAATTTCATAATTACTTATTTTGAGTTGCTTCAAATTCGGCCCTTCTTTTTATTCCTTTCATACATTTACTCATCATTATGATATCTCCCATATCGTAAAGCAGATAATAAATTATCCATAAACCTTTCCATAGATATTTTGTCCTTAACCTTGTCAATAAACGGGTTTTATTATTATCATCTGTGCTTAAATACCAAAGCCAGGTAGCATTACCAATTTTATCAGCCCAAAGTATATATTTATACTTTTTAAAATCATTTATCCACATACCATTTTTTTGATTTGGCGTAAAGGGAATAAACTGATCTATTTCTATGTTTTGAAACTCAGGCAAAATCGCATCACTGCTTTTTCTTCTCCCGTTATCCATCCAGTCTATACTATACCATCCTGCCCGTTTACTTCCAATCTGAATAATCCATCTCCATATCAGTTCCGGCGAGGAATTGATTGTTATCCCTCTGGTAGCGTTGAAGTCTGTTTTTAATAAAAGACTGTCACCGGGCAAAATGAATTCAGCTTCTTTTTGTGTAGCACCCCAGCGTAAATGCCATGGCCTGATGATAAATAAATAAACAGGTATAAACCCAAACAATAAACAAAGTATCATTATTATTATCATAAATATTTTTCCCTTGCAACTTTTGGTTGATTTTCCATCCTAAAGAGTTCAGAGTCGTTTGGGTTTTCGGGAATTTCTTTTTTGAACATTATCGCAAGAAGCAACATTGAGATCGGAGCAGTTATCACCCAGGGTAAAGCAAGCAGAAGCAATTTGTCTGAAAACGTTGGATAGAAATATACAAATGCAATCAAAGGCGTTACGAGTGCATTAGCTAAAAAGAAAATTCTAACCCATGTTTGAAATCCTTTTTTTTTAAAAACAGGGACAGCGAATAATGTTGCTAACCCCATAAATATATATCCTATTGCATCGAAGTCCCAAAACAGAGAATGTGGTGTTTGCTTTAGAATTTGAATTTGGTCAGAAGCCCCTTTAAGTGTCATAGGAATTACCGTCGCCAATTGAACAACATAATTAGCAGTAACAAAAACAACATAAATGATTGTAAAGATAAGAGCGGCATGACTCCAAAATTTTTTCTCCTTTGCTGTGACATGGTGAAGTGCAAGCATTTCAATTAAAAAAGGAACTACTATGCAAAGCGAAAACCCATAAATTAAAATTTCATCATATGGATAATGGAGAATTCCTAAAAGCTGTAATGCCTGAACTAATACGAATGCAGCATTAGAACCAAAAGCAACAAGTCCTGCCCAAAAACCAATTTTGCATATTGCATTATTCATTAGTTGGGTTTGATTTTTCTCTTATCTGTTTCAGCTTTCACTTTGCTTTATAATTTTAATGAGAGTAATTCTATTCATCGCAATACCAGCGGTAGTTCTTATGTTCTAACAAACCAATCAACAGGCCGCCTTAATGAAACCGGTTCAGGATAATTTTTTAAATACCCCAGTCGTAAGATAAACTGGATGTTAGCGTTTATGCCAATTGATTGGTTCAGCCCCTGATTGGTTGATGATTCTTCCAATATCTGGGTCATCGGATGAATGGCGATGCCTTTTTCTCTTACTTTTAAAAATAATCTTTGCATTCGTTTTCCTGTTTCTATTAATGTTGCAACCGAATTGTCTTTACTGGTAATCAATAACCAACCTGCCGACTGCGATACCTGCTTTATAACATTCTCAATATTTTTCTCCCTGAAATTATTTTTCATAACACTTTTCTTGTGGTAGAGGTTACGAACTACCCAACCAGGTATTCCTTCTATTTCCATACTGGCAGCAGTAAGTCCGTCATTAAATTTTTCAGCGTCTTTGCTTGAAAACCTTATCCATTCCGACAGTTCTTTTTCAGCAGCATCACGATAGGATTGAATCCTGTTTGCTTCAATGGTTTGCTCATTCAGGTAACGATATTCTTTTGCGCTATTCGGTATGAAATTGAAAAAATCGGACTCTTCACTGAACAGATAAACGGCATCTTCTCTTTTCATTAAATCATTGAGGTAATTTGAACGTACTGTTCTCCGGTTTTTTATGCAGGTAGTATTGAACGCAGGTCCTTTACCTGTTTGAATAAGTTTCACATCCATTATACTTTCATCCTGGTTAGTTGAACCTAACATATCGAATTGACAATCATAGCCGGCATTACTGGCAGCATATTCAAGATTTTGAATGAATGCACCTATAGACAATATTGTTTCCCTTTGGGTGGGGTCAACTGCAGGAAGCCATTTGTTTTTGTCGTTGCAAATAATCCAATGGTAAGGTTCGATGTATTTTACAAACCAAGGTTGCGTATTATGTCCGCTTGGTGCAAGAGAAGCTAAATACAACATTCCCCTTTCGTCAGATTTGAGCAATGATTTATCAGAAGGGGAAATCTTAATATTATTTCTGACAAAATTATTTTTGTCGCTTAATAGATAGGATACACCCCCCGCGACTATGAGTGTACCTGCAGCAACTCCTAAAAAGTTTCTCCTGTTCATTTTAAGAACTTTAAGTGTAACATAGTTATTACAACTTAAAGGTAGACTTAATAGAGACGGCGGTTAGAATAGTTTTACCCAGTTACACGTTGGTTGATTGTGATGCTGTGCATGGGTTGCGGCTAACGCCAGGGCTTCGGGCAGGTGGATATTAGAATTCCGCCTGCCCATAACCGCTGCTGATTGAAAATATAAAATTGAATTTAAGAACTGAAGTTGAGATTTATTCGCCAAGCACGAACCAGAGCCTGGGTTAAATATTAAGAACTAAAGCTGGGCTTTATTCGTCGAGCCCCGAAACACGGCACAGCAGAATTACCGCTGCTGATTGCTCCAATGTCAGCCCCACTATTGGCAATACCAATGTTAGCGGTTCGTCCTGGTCCACCGAAGGATAATTGCTATAGAAAAGATTCTGCATCTCTGTTTTTTTCTGCTTCAATATCTTTGCCTAAATAAGTAATATATGAATTTGCCCAATCTCTAACGTCTTCAATTGGATGGTCACTAATTTGTTTGAATAGTTCCTTTTTCGATTCAAGAAATGGCACAACGGAACCTGTCCATGAGTATGTTCCCATATTGGAACTTAAATTACTAAGAACCTCTTTTATGTCACCAAATTCATTTAATAGGCGAAGAGCCACTGGATGCCATTCTGAATAATCGGTGTTATTGTTATTAAATATTGGAGTTAACTCTGCAAGACGGGACGGAGCTAACGGTTTTTTTTCTGCACACCAACTAAATATAGCTTCAATGTCTCCATCAAATAATACTCCTATAGACCTCCCTACGCCTCCAATATGAGAACCCAGAATATGTTTTAACCCATAAAACGTAATATAATTTTCTTCATTTGAAAGTAATGCTTCTGAAAGGTCAGGCCAAATTGAATTGAAATGTACCTTCATCAATATTTCATAAATCTTCTGAATGTAATGGTCAAGGTGGTATGAGTTTTCCCAACTAATAGAGGTTATTACTGAATTATTTATAAATTGGGCAAAATCAACTTCCTTTTCATTCGAAATAATTAATGATATAGCTTCTGACCATTTATACTCATCTAATTCTTTCTTAAATTTTCGATTTACTCCTAATTTATAAAGACATTTTTTATAAATAGGCAATAAAGGTTGCTTTTTTGTTTCTTCACCATGGCCAAGGTCAAATAATAAATCAAAAACTATTTCATAGCCTTCATCTTGATACATGAATAATCGTTCGCTAAAATTGTTTAATTCTTCCAAACTTAATTGAGCCATGACGTTGCTGTAAGCAAAGGAATAAAAATTTGATAGTTGGCATTTTTTGTTATCAATGATTTGAAATAACAAGTCGAAGTACTTTTTACCTGATGTGTCTATAGAAAGGAAGTAAAATAATAAGCAACAAAATTCTGTTGATTTTACTAGCGTTGAATAAATTTCATTTTTAATCTCATCATTTGATTCAGCAATGAACCCTCCAAGTACTGTAACATTTCTTTCTTGTGGAGAAACGGCTGAAATTACTTTTAGTGACAAGTCAATGAAATGGTTAATTTTAGTTTTATCGTCTTTCAATAATTCAAACAGACGCTTTCCAAAGTAATAAGAATAAATCTGTTGATTTGTATAAAATGAAGGAAATGTCTCCTCCCATGAAATATTACTTGCAATAAATTCATCTGCTAATTCTACAATTGCCACTTTAACTTTATCACCTGAATATGATTCATCATTATCCAAATGATATGAACTTGATAAAGTTAAATAACGGGTTGCGAAATCAGTTTTTGTTAGGGATATTATTAATTCATTAGTTTCAGTTAACAATTTTTCTGATAGCAAATTTTTTTCGTATTTTCTTGCAAACTTTAATCCTTTTAATCCACTATCCCAATCATGATTCTTAAACAGGGAAATATCCTTCAAAAAAGGCATTATTAATTCGCCCATCTGTAGTTTAAAAAATGTTCTAATACTATTAGCAATTGTATCTCCTGCTGTGTCAGCATATTTACTTCCCGACTTAATAATTTCAATAAGTTTTGTGAGAATATTATTCCAGTATTCTTTGACTTCTTGCCAAGAGGGCTCGTTATCATACAATCTTTTACTGCCCTGTTGTTCTGCACCACCTGCCCTACTAAAATGGCCATAGTTTAACCCTACTTTCATAGCCTTTACAGCAAGTTCATAATACTTTTCATCACCTTTATTTAAGCCCCAGTCAATTATTTCCCATCTATTTATAAGTTTAGCTTCTGTTCCAGAAAGATGTATATTGAATAGATGCAAAAATTGACCTGTTGCGTTATTTGCCCAAGTTTCATTTTCAGCAACAGCAAAAGAAAAGAGTATTTTAACACTGTCATTAAAAGTTCTGTCGTCAAAACATAATTTTTCTAAAACCCAAACCAAGTTTCTCCTTCCTTCTTCAATGGTTAGTAATTCATCGGTTGTTTTCTGGGAAAATATTCTTTTGAAATTTTGAGATACGGCAACTGGATTCACTTCAACGAATGAGCGGAAGAGGCGTGAACCCAGCTCTGTATTTAAAACTTCCGCATTATCGAAAGGGCTTCCCGGACCGATTATTCTATCAACTATTTCTACTGCTTTACTATTATATCCCAAATATTTCATTTGCTCTGAAAGTGCCTCTGACAAATTCCTGCGGTCTGGTTCAGGCAATTTGGCAATTGATACGATTACTTCAACTAGTCTTTCTGGTGTACATGGCTCCAGCCATTCTTGTGCTAACGACATAGCTAATGGGAATGGTCTCATACCAATAAACCTCCCCCTTCGCTCAAATATTCCCCGTTTTAGGTAATGGTCACAAACTTCATTAAACTCATTTAAGATTACTACATCATCACCATTGAGGCTTGTAATGTGCTTGTTTTTTGCAATAAAATCTACCTGAGAAGTAAGGTCGCCTGCAAATCCAAAATAATTAAAAATTGAACAAGCCTTCAAAATGGTTCTGTTCCGAACTTGTTGGCCTTTAGGCCCAAGAAGTTTATCGAGCAAGAGTTTATCTTCAAGTTTTCCAATAAATTTTTCTCCGTTTTTTACGCTTTCTCCTAATAAGACTGCCATCAATGGTATCCCTTGTGAAAATTCTTTAATAGTTTTGATGTTTTCGTCGCCTATTCCGCCAAAATCTCGATTTAAAATCTCATCGACGACAGATGATTGGTCTTCTTTGTTAATGACCAGATAGTTGACACCATTTATTTTATTGTGTGTTATTTCTTCCGGATTAGAATCTAATGAGATGAAAGATATTTTATTATTTGCTCGTTTAGCAAATCCTAAGGCTTGCCGATGTATTTCAACAGAGCAATTGTCTAAGATTACAATATGTCCTTCATTTCCCAAGTTTAGTTTTGAAAATATAGCTTGATAGTCGGCATTGGGATTGTCATTACAGTTTATATAAAGTACTCGACTTGAAAGTATGATGGATTTATCATCTCCATTAATCGGACGAAACATTTCGAAGAGCATTCTTGTTTTTCCAAGACCAGATAACCCTAAAACTCTAAGTGAAAGTTTTGAATCAGGTAAAATTTGATTAACTGCCTTTTTTATTTCATCAGCTTTAGCGTTTGGAATAAATTTTTCTGTAATTGGCATTGTTTGTTCCCAGTCGCTCCAAACCGTGAGGGGACTATATTTGCTTTTTTGATGTTGAAGTGCAAATAATGCCGTATCTCTAATTGCAGTAGTTAATCCTTCTATTAACTCCTTTTGTGATTTTTCTTTATTGGTTTTAGAAGAATAAGTATAACCAACAGGAAATCTCAAATGCCTTATATCAAAAGGAATATTATTAGGGTTTTCTTTGGGGGAGCCATAAATATTGTTTAATACCCCGATTATTTTTTCAACTCCAACAGCATTGTACGCTACACCATATTCTTTGATGACATTATTATTTTGAGATGGTCGAAACTCTTTTTTGTCAATTTTTTTTTGAATCCATTTCGCAAGCCATCCTATTTGATTAACTACGGATAAATCTGCAATGAAGATGTCACAGTTAGGTATTCTTTCGTCATTAATCCTCGACGCAACTCCGGGAGAGCCAGGTTCATCCGTAACTCCTTCTTGAATAATGAACTCCACATCTTTAAACTCTGGTTTTCTATTCAAGCTTTTTACAGCCTTTTCAATACATGTCAGTATAAAGTTTTTATTGTACTTGGTGTCAGTTTCTGTCTGCCAAGAGTAAAATATTTTTAGTTTCATAAGAATCATTTTAGAAAACTGCATGGAAAGCTAATTGTCAGTGGGGCAGTGTGAAATTTAGAATCGAATACTGTCACAGTTATTAGGTTTAATAGTTAATGTCTTGTTGATAGGAGTACTGTCGCTGAAAGCATGACCGCCAACTCTTGTATTTACGAATCTATGAAAATTACTTTCGCAAATCCAACTGGTATAAGCAGATTGGCGAGGCAATTTTATTTTAAAAAATTTCAGTAAGCATTTTCACTTATAGTTTTCCCCTAATTCGCCACATTCCGGTTTGAAGTACTGTTTCCTGCCCTGTCACATTAAGCGAAAGGATAATGCAACCTAAAACAACAAGGCTGTTTTTCATAAGCAACCATTTAAAATATATACCCTAAAAAGTTACTACATTATATTCAATAAGGGTTTTGTTACCGGCGGGTACCGGCTGGCTGGTTACTCAGGCAACAGCAGGTCGATTTTTTCTATTATTCGATAGTCAAATTGTTAAGAAGTTCGCGAAGCATTATTGCTTTTTCATTGATTTCGTTGCTTTCAATATTGCTGACTGAAAGAATGGGTGAAAGCTTTGGATATAAGGCGGGTTTATTGAGCCATTTTACCATTTGCTCTTTAATCCATTTGTTGTAAGCAATGGGATATGTTTTGTTGGCGATAAAAAGAGCCTGCAAATATTCCTGGAATGCCTTATACAAAATGTCAAACGCCTGGAAATACAAGCCCCGGTTTATGAAAAAAGGAATATGATCTAAATCGTATTCGCAGGCATTTTTTGTCATAGCAAAGCGTTGTAACCGGAGTTTTTCATCGTAATAGGGCAGCCATTTTTTTTGCAGTTCGTGGAAATAAGTTCCGGCATTATCCATCGGCGCCGAATAACAAATTTGATTTCCAATTTCGATTTCAAAAAAGTCCGGGCCAACACCCACTTCTGGTATGGCCGGAGAGTAATGGCCGTCAATGATGTCAAGATGCAACTGCGCAAACTGGTTTGACTGCCTGTATTTTAAAATTACCGGTTGCTTGCCGGCATAAAATTGCCAGCCGGTCTCCATACTTTTAATGCCAGTCGGCTCCATACCGTTTTTTACCAATATAGCAAAGTCGAGGTCGCTTTCGGGTACTGCTTGTCCCCGTGCACAGGAATTCACCAGCAGCACGGTGTCTACATCCGGGATCTTCAAAAAGTAATCTCTTACTATTTTGGCGGCTTCCTCGTGTAATGCGGTCGGAAAAACTGGTTCAAGTGTCATTTGATTTTAGTGTTGCGGCCGGTTATAGTCGTTGTTTAGATATCCAAACTTATTGAACCCGCCCGTTCTTCCACCAATTCATTTTCCCCTTCCGTCAACCACCCGACATCAAAAAAAAGCAAATCGCCGTTGCTTTGCGCAGGGAATGAATAATGATGCAACCATACTATGTCCTTTGTGCAATGATGCAGTGGAGAAACTGCTGTACCGTTTTCACCTTGATAGTGAAAGACAGGTAATAGAAAAGATAAGGGGCCATAACCCCGGCTGGTCGGAAGAGGATGGAGCCTGCAGCCGTTGCGTGGATTATTATCATACGGAGCTGGTGATGCAGCAACGCATCTTACCGGAGATTGGTCCTCATTTCCCAATACGCTCGGCGGATGATTTTGTGATATTGCCCACCGGCCTTCGCCTCGATGCTGATCAGCGGTTCACCGGCAAAGGCGTCACCATTTGTTTTATCGACAGCGGTTTTTATCTTCATCCGGATCTTATTGATCATAAAAACAGGATCAAAATAATTGTCGATGTAACGGAGTCTTCCCAAGTCTCCCCCAACGGGGGAGATTTAGAGGGGGCCGCCTCCCTCTGGCACGGCACCATGACTTCCGTCGTATGCGCCGGTGATGGCTATTTAAGCAACGGCTTATACAAAGGAATTGCCAGCGATGCCGAATTAGTTTTACTAAAAGTTCAGGATGACAATGGCAGGATCACGACGATCAATATCATAAAAGCATTGGACTGGGTATTGCAATATCATCGTGCCTATGGTATCCGCATCGTCAACATGAGCATCAGCGATGATGAAGCTGTTTCGTATAAGCAAAGTGAAGTGGACAGGCGGGTTGAGCAATTGGTCGAGGAGGGCATTGTAGTGGTAGCCGCAGTGGGCAATGACGAAAACGGTATGATAAAACCACCGGCCAATTCGCTGAATGTAATAGCTGTCGGTGGTATGGATGATGACAATAGCCTGGATGAAACGGTGAGAAAATTATATCATTCAACCTTTGGAAAAACTATTGATGAACTGATGAAACCGGAACTGGTAGCTCATGCAATCTGGATAGCGGCACCGATACTTCCGGGTACGAAAGAACAAAAAGAAGCTGAACTCTTGTACCAGTTGTTGCAGCTACCCGATGCTGAACTATTAACAGCGGTAGACAAGTTAAATGTTGTAATGCCGGGTAATCACCCAATTTTGTCATCAGCGGATGCAGGCGCCGTTAAAGAATTCATCCGGCAACGGGTGCAGACCTGCAAATATATTTCTCCGCATTACATGCATGTTGACGGAACATCTTTTGCCGCACCCATCGTCAGTTCCGTCATCGCGCAATTACTGGAGATTAATCCTGCCCTTACACCGGCCATGATCCGTACTATATTATTCACTACGGCGAAACGATTAAAAAACTGGCCCGCCGAACGCCAGGGATTCGGCATGATACAAGCTAAAAAAGCGATTCTTAAAATATTAACAAGGTCCATCATGATCAAACCGGAAATATCACCACAGGTCAACAACCAGCAAAAGACGATTGGTTTCTATGTGCAGCATGATTGTGCTTCACAAATATCATTAGCGGGCTCCTTTAATCATTGGGAACAGGATGTATTGTTATTGGAACCGGGACGGGACGGCCTTTGGAAAATAGAAATACCGATGTTGCCGGCGGGAAGGTATCATTATAAATTTTTTGTAGATGACCGTGCCTGGATAGAAGACGTAAACAATCCCTGGCGGGAGCCGGATGGTTTTAGTGGGTTTAACAGTATTTTAATTATTGAAAATTAAAAACATGATTATTGTTTATATCATATTGATCATCGTAGCCCTGTATCTCTTCGCCGGTTTGGTATTTGCGGTTCCCTTTGTTTTAAAAGGCGTTACCAAAATTGATGAAGGTGCACATGGGTCAACATGGGGTTTTCGCATTATCATTATCCCGGGAACGATTGTGTTCTGGCCAGTCCTATTGAAGAAGTGGATGAAGGCCCTTCATCGTCCCGTAGGGACGACTGGCAGGTAGATGATAAAATATTATGTGAGGTATCAGCGTTCCAGCGGAACGCATGATCGCTGATTGATGAATCCCAACCCATGAGTTGTTCCTACGGAACATTAATACAGGTAAAGTTATTAAGGCAGGTCTATCCTGCGTATTACAAGTGTAAAAAATAAAATTAGCCGCAGATAAGTTATTATGATCAAACCACTACGAAAAAGACATTTGCAAATTTGGATAGCACTTGCATTTTTACTGCCGGCAGGAACAGTATTGTCGTGGTTGGTTATTCCCAATCCTGTTCCCGTAAAACTATTAAACCCGGTCGCGACTGAATTGTTGCCAGTGATAAAATACAAAAAAGACAACGCTCAATATTGCATCAATATCAGAACGAATAAAGAAAACAGTGAATGGCAATTGGAATGGAAGAATAGACTTTCGCTAGCAGTTCCTTCCGCAGTCATCTACAGGACCTCCCCAAGCCCCTCCCTTGGAGGGGCTTCCAGGTCGTTTACACCAGGTGGCTCACAATTAATTGGTAGAATAGAAGCAAGGGGTGATTATAATTTTACATTGCCTCCCGATTCAAGCGGTCACGATCAGTTGCGTTTTGTTTTATATGATTTTATTCATCAGCAAATAATCGACAGCATCAACTTCCAACCATGAGCGCATCCTATTCAGCGGTCGGCTGGAACCGGCAAAAGAAAATATATGACTGGCTGATCGCAGGTTTTTGTACCAGTTACCTGGTGCTATTTATTTCATTGACATTATTGTTCAATGACCAGGTAACTTTTGAAACGCTATTAATCCGCAGCACCTCTACCCTGGCTGTATTATTACTCCATGTGATACTGGCTATCGGGCCACTATGCAGGTTGAACAAAAAATTTCTTCCACTATTATACAATCGCAGACATTTAGGCGTAACCATGTTTACACTGGCATTGATCCATGGAACTTTCAGCATTTTGCAATTTCATGCTTTAAGCAATACAAATCCATTTGTTTCACTGTTTACTTCCAATACCAATTTTGGTTCACTACCAGCTTTTCCTTTTCAGTCATTGGGCTTCTTTGCCTTGCTCATATTTTTCCTGATGGCCATTACCAGTCATGATTTCTGGTTGCATAATCTTTCGCCTAAAGTCTGGAAGACTCTACACATGTTTGTATACCCCGCTTATTTCCTGGTGGTGATGCACGTGATGCTGGGTGTGATACAATATGAGAGAAATCCTGTTTTTGTGGTTATCATATTTGCAGGGGCGGCAACATTGGTTATCCTCCACTTGATGGCCGCTCTTAAAGAAAAGAAAATTGACAATGCGGCCTTTACATTGGAACAGGAAGGATTTGTATATGTATGCAATGTGAATGATATAGAAGACAGCCGGGCTAAAATATTTTGTATAGATAAAGAACGAATTGCGGTGTATCGTCATGAGAATAAATTATACGCCATTCATAATGTATGCAAGCACCAGGGCGGGCCATTAGGTGAAGGAAAAATATTGGACGGTTGCATTACCTGTCCATGGCATGGCTATCAGTACTTGCCTGACAACGGGCAATCGCCGCCACCCTTCCAGGAGAAAGTCAATACCTATGATGTGAAAGTAACAGAGAATAAAGTTTGGTTAAACCCAATTCCCTTCCCTGAAGGAACAGAAAGATCCGGAGCTCTAATAAAATAAAAAGCATGGACAAAAATGAGTTTTATATAGGCTGGATGCCTGCGGCACCGCAAAGCTTCGCAAAGCATATACGGAAAGTAATAATCGTATTGGTCATTTTTGTTGTTGCAGCAGGTGTACTCTTGTCTATGCAACAAAGAAAATTTTCTACTTCCAATTTTGAATTTGGCCAACTCACTGAAGTAAAGGGATTCTACCAGCAATTCCCTGTTCCTTCTATTAAAGTAATGACAGAGCTGGATGCATTCGGTCATGCATCTTACGTCACTATGCCGTTGGCCGGCTATGGAAAATTTGGGGCAGAAGGCCTAATTGCTGAATTAGAGAAAGAAAAAAATATCACGCTTGATAAAAAAGAAGTAACGCTGAAAGGAACGCTTTTATACAGTGACGGAAAAACATTGTTGCAGATAGATAAAAATGATCATCCATTGATCCGGGTAAGTGAAGGAGATGTAAAAAATATTTCTCCTGTTATAAAAGAACTGGGAACTGTTCGGCTAACCGGTGAAATACTCGATCCCAAATGTTATTTCGGGGTGATGAAACCGGGCCATGGCAAACCGCACAGAGATTGTGCTATTCGTTGTATCGCCGGTGGCATGAGCCCTGTGTTTTGGGCGCGGAATGAAAACGGGGATGCGAACTACTATCTTATATTGGACAAAGATGGAAAAAAAATGAATGATGCATTAAAAGACCATGTCGCCGAACCCGTCTCCTTAGAAGCAAGGGCTGTGCAATATGATGATTGGATCGTGTTATATACTAACAAAAAAAGCATCAAAAGAACCGGTGGATTGAGCTGGTTCAAGCTGAATGATGAAAGCATCTCCTGCCGTCCGAACTAAGATTTATAGGATTTGAGGATAATAGGATTATTTCAGCAAGGGCCGCAATACGATGATGGGATCGTGTTATATACTA
>JBDTUH010000054.1:0-15632 GCA_040007815.1 Chitinophagaceae bacterium | reverse complement strand
TGAATAAAGTCTCTTCGCAGTCATCCCGGGCTTGACCCGGGAACTTTCTCTCACGGAGTCCTTATCAGGGAAAGATGTTGGGTCGGAGCCCGGCACGACAGTCCTGTTGTAATATCATACTACGATTAGTGAAAAGAAAACTTCATCGATCTTGTTTGCTCAGTTGAATAAAGTCTCTTCGCAGTCATCCCGGGCTTGACCCGGGAACTTTCTCTCACGAAGTCCATATCAGGGAAAGATGCCCCGATTCCTATCGCGGCAAGACAGTCCTGTTGTAATATCATAACCCGATATTGAAAAAACTTCGAGCGAAAACAAAACTTCAGGCGAGACCCGGGCCATTGTTTTAGCTTGGTGGCAAAGCGCAGTCAAAGTCCACTCAAAGTCCTGTTAAAAGCGTTCAAAAAAAAGATAGTCAGGATTGTTAGAGCGTTTCAGTACACCCCTCAGGGGATGGGATAGGGATTGGGGCTTGCTGGAGGGGCAAAAAAAATGGAGTCAGGATAGAAATCCAACTCCGTTTTTAAAATCCAATATCCTATGAAAAACCAGTACAATACTAATATGAATGTTTCAATATTGCAATACCCTGTTGCGGGTATTTTTGATTTTTTTTATTGTTACAGCGGAAAATAAAAATTTTGTGGTTTCAAAAAGCTCTCTATTTTTGCACGGCAAAACAAAAAATGATTTTAAACCTGCATATACATCATCATCATTTTACCCACCGGGTAAGCTGTGATGTTTTTATGTAATATGTCAACATAATTAACTTACAAGGGCTTACCGCATCGGTAGGCCCTTTTTATTTGGTCTCCGCCCACTGAAGCGGAGCAAAAACAAAGAATATGAAGCTAAAAATCGCTATACAGAAATCAGGCAGGCTGCACGAGGATTCCCTGCGGCTGCTGAAGGAATGTGGAATTGATATTTCCAACGGGGGTAATAAACTCAAGTCCTCGGCCGCCAACTTTCCTTTGGAAGTTTATTTTCTGCGGGATGATGATATCCCCCAGTACGTGGAAGACGCTGTAGCCGATGCGGGCATCGTGGGAGAAAACGTGGTGTATGAAAAGAAGAAAGAGGTGGAAGTATTGGAGCAGTTGGGTTTTGGCAAATGCCGTCTTTCCATTGCGGTTCAAAAGAATGAGCTGTTTAGTAAAGAAAGCTTAAACGGGAAAAGGATTGCTACCAGTTATCCCGTCATCCTCCAGGAATACCTGGATAATAATAAGATCGGTGCGGAGATACACGAGATCAGCGGGAGCGTGGAGATAGCGCCGGGCATTGGGCTGGCGGATGCCATCTGTGACCTGGTGAGCAGCGGCTCTACTTTATTAATGAATGGCCTGAAAGAAGCGGAGACCATTCTTGAATCACAATCCGTACTGATTCGTAATAAGAACCTCGATACGGAGAAGCTAAGGTTGCTGGAAAAATTATTATTCCGGATACGATCCGTGAAGAAGGCGAAGAACAATAAATACATTTTGCTGAACGCCCCGAATGATAAATTAAATGAGATCATCAATCTCTTACCCGGAATGAAAAGCCCGACGGTATTGCCGCTGGCATCGTCCGGCTGGAGCAGTGTACACAGCGTCATCGATGAAAATGATTTCTGGGATATCATTGAACAATTAAAGGCGGCGGGGGCGCAGGGCATACTGGTAGTGCCGATTGAGAAGATGATTGTGTGAGAGTTGAGAGTTTAGAATTATGAGTTATGAATTGAGAGTTTAGAATTATGAGTTGGAGTATTGATGTTTCATTTTGGGGTTGTTTGTATTTGAAGATAGTGATGTAGTTCGGGTGAATTGGGTGATAGTTGGATTAGTGTCCATTTGTTTACTAAGCGAAGCGGAAGTATTCGCGGCAAAAAAAATAATATGCAGGTAATAGAATATCCAAACAGAGAAGAGTGGTCGCCTTTAATTCAGCGTCCGGCTTTGGAACAACTTTCCCTGGAAAAGAAAGTAAGAAAGCTATTAGGTAAAGTGAAGAAAGGCGGTGATAAGGCGGTGAAAAAATTTACCAAAGAGTTTGATGGGATTAAGATCAAAAATTTATTGGTAAGCGAAAAGGAAATTCTGCAGGCCACAGCTGAGATCTCAGAAGAATTGAAAAAAGCTATCATAACAGCTAAAAAAAATATCACCGCATTTCATTCTTTGCAGTTGCAGCAGGAACAGGTTATTGAAACCATGCCCGGTGTTAAATGCTGGCGCAAATCCGTAGCCATTGAAAAAGTAGGTTTGTATATTCCAGGCGGCAGTGCTCCTCTTTTTTCTACGGTGCTGATGCTCGGCATTCCCGCAAAACTGGCAGGATGTAAAGAGATCATTCTTTGCACCCCCCCACAAAAAGATGGAACGATCAATCCTGTTATTTTATTTACGGCGCAATTGGCAGGAATAACAAAAATATTCAAAGCCGGGGGAGCACAGGCTATCGCCGCCATGGCTTATGGAACAGAATCCATTCATAGAGTGTATAAGATCTTTGGACCAGGCAATCAATATGTCACCTGCGCCAAGCAATTGATACAAGCGGATAATGTAGCGATTGATATGCCTGCAGGACCAAGTGAAGTATGTGTACTGGCTGATGATTCCGCCGATCCTTCGTTCGTGGCGGCGGATCTTTTATCACAGGCGGAGCATGGGGCGGATAGCCAGGTGTTATTGGTAACGACTTCAAAAACTCTCGCTGATAAAGTAAAGGTGGAGATCGATAAACAGGTTGATAGATTACCAAGAAAGAAAATCGCTTTGCAAGCTTTGGAAAATAGTAAAATAATAATAGTTGAAACAACGGATGACGCTATTGAACTGGTGAATGAATATGCAGCGGAGCATCTTATTATTTCATGTGCAGATAATGAAGCCATAGCGGAGAGAATCATCAACGCCGGCTCTGTATTCCTGGGTAATTATTCGCCGGAGAGTGTGGGTGATTACGCCAGCGGTACTAACCACACATTACCCACCAATGGATTTGCAAGATCATATAGCGGAGTAAGTGTCGATAGTTTTGTGAAAAAGATCACCTACCAGAAATTAAGTGAGGATGGGTTGAGGAATATTGGGCGAACCGTGGAGTTGATGGCAGGGGCGGAAGGCCTGGATGCTCATGCTAATGCCGTAACTATCCGATTGAAGACAATTGGCGATTGATATATACAACAGCAATAAGTAATGCTACTATGAGTTTCGACATAAAAAAAATAGTAAGGGAAAATATTAAAAAACTGGTTCCTTATTCATCGGCGAGAGATGAGTTTAAAGGAAAGGCGGATGTTTTTTTAGATGCCAATGAGAATTCGCTTGGATCACCCTTACCAAAAAATTATAATCGCTATCCTGATCCGTTGCAATGGAAAATAAAATATAAACTCGCTGAAATAAAAGGGGTACCCCCGCAAAATATTTTCCTCGGCAATGGAAGTGATGAATGCATTGATATTTTATATCGTGGATTTTGCAATCCCGGAAAAGATAATGTGATCATTTGTCCGCCCACTTACGGCATGTACGAGGTAAGCGCCAATATCAATGATGTCGAAATCCGTAAAGCAAGATTGCTGGATGATTTTCAATTGGACCTGGTTCACCTGGAGAATTTGGTGGACATCAATACCAAACTTATCTGGATATGTTCTCCTAATAATCCTACGGCTAATTCTTTTCACCGGGGAGATATTGAAACGATTCTGAACAATTTTGATGGCATTGTAGTAATAGATGAAGCCTATATCAATTTCAGCCGGCAAAAGTCTTTTATACAGGAATTAACTGAGTATCCCAACCTGGTAGTGATGCAGACACTCAGCAAAGCATGGGGCCTGGCTGCGTTGCGATTAGGAATGGCTTTCGCCAGCGAAGAGATCATTGCCGTGTATAACAAAATAAAACCACCTTACAATATCAGCCAGGCGGCACAGGAGTTAGTACTTGAAGCATTGGAAAATGTAACACAGGTAAATGAATTTATAAAAGAGTTGGTGCAGAGCAGGGAAGAGCTGGCATTATCATTGGGGCAGTTGCCGGTAGTGGAAAAAGTATATCCGTCGGATGCTAATTTTTTCCTTGTAAAAGTAAAAGACGCCAAAGGAGTATATGAGTATTTGCTTAGCCAGGCCATTGTTGTCCGCGACAGAAGTAAAGTGGAATTATGTGAGGGCTGTTTGAGGATAACGGTCGGAACCAAAGAAGAAAACCAGCAGCTGCTGGCGGCATTGAAAGCATTTTAACGACAGCTATTTCAATATGAGTTATTTTTAAATCTAAAATTGTTTGTAATGAAAAATCTAAGTTTCTTATTGGTGTCTTTTTCGATAATTTTTCTTAACTCCTGTAAAAGCAAAGAAGCTTCTAAGGATGAAAAGGAAGAAGTAAAAACAACCACGGCGGCAATTACGTTGCCTGAAGGGTTTTCATCTTTAGTCGTGGCCGATAGTCTCGGGACCGCCAGGCATATCGTGGTCAACAGCAACGGTGACATTTATGTGAAGCTGGGCGATCAGAAAGACGGACATGGTATCCTTCGCCTGCGTGACACCAACAATGATGGAAAAGCGGATGATATTTCCGGCTTTGGGAATTACGCCGGTACAGGTATCGCTATTAAGAATGGATACTTATATGCTTCTTCTGATGATAATGTCTACCGCTATAAAATGGATAATAGTGAAGCATCGGCTAATACGGAAGAAATGATTGTGGAGGGATTGATGAATAAAAGAGAACATGCTTCAAAGTCGATAACGCTGGACAATAACGGCTTTATTTATGTAAACATCGGTGCACCTTCCAATGCCTGCCAGGAAAAGAACAGGGAAAAAGGCTCACCGGGAATGAATCCCTGCCCTATATTGGATTCTGCAGGCGGTATCTGGCAATTCAAAGTGGATAAAGCAAAACAGCATTATAGCGACGGTGTTCGTTATGTAACAGGTATCCGCAATATCGTTGGGCTTGACTGGAATAATAGCGCCAATGATCTGTACGCGGTGCAGCACGGAAGGGATGACCTTGACAGGATGTACCCGGATCTTTATACCGAGGATCAAAGAGTAAATTTACCAGGTGAAGAAATGTTCCGGATGAAAAAAGGTTCTGACTGCGGATGGCCTTATTGTTATTACGACCCGTTTCAAAAGAAAAAAGTGCAGGGGCCTGAATATGGTGGAGATGGAAAGAAAACCACCGGGTGTGAAAATAAGCAACTGCCTGTTTATGCATTCCCGGCGCATTCCGCTCCTAATGCTTTATTGTTTTATACAGGAACACAATTCCCCGAGAAATACAGGAACGGAGCTTTTATCGCTTTTCATGGTTCCTGGAACAGGGCGCCACAGGAACAGCAGGGGTTTAATGTCGTATTTCTTCCTTTTAAAGATGGAATGCCCAGCGGTGACTATGAAATTTTTGCCGACGGTTTTGCAGGTAAAACCAAAACGCCGGATGGGGCGGAGCATCGCCCGTGTGGATTGGCGCAAGGTCCTGATGGCTCACTATATATTTCAGATGATAAAGGAGGAAGTCTCTGGAAAGTAACTTATAAAGGAACGGGTAAATGAGAAAAGCGGGTTTAATAAGTGCTGTAATCATGGTGATAGTATTTATCACTCAATGTAAAAGTTCAGTTTCGGCTGCTAAGATGGAAGAAGGTAAGAAAGTTTATACAACGAATTGCAGCGGCTGTCATATGGAAAATGGCATGGGCGTTCCCCGGATGAACCCCGCTCTTGTAAAATCTCCCTATGTGATGGGCCATCCGAACGGTTTGATAGAACTGGTATTGCGCGGGTCGGATTTTTTTGGTGCTAAAAGAAGTTATAATAATCAAATGGCGTCTTTTCATGCACTAACGGATGAACAGATAGCCAGCCTGTTGACTTATGTACGAAACAACTATGCTAAAACAGGAGATGAGATCAGTGCGGAGGATGTAAAAAATATAAGGGCAAAATTAAAGTGATCATAAGATCAGCTACCAGGAAAAAAAGAATACATGAAAAGAGTTTTATTTATTGACAGGGATGGTACATTGATCAACGAAGCTCCTCCAACCTATCAACTGGATTCATTTGATAAGTTGTGTTTTTATCCGCATGTATTTGAATATATGCACAGGATAGCTACGGAGTTTGAATATGAACTGGTATTGCCTACCAACCAGGATGGATTGGGCACCGCATCCTTCCCGGAAAATACTTTCTGGCCGCTGCACAATTTCGTGATGAAGAGTTTCGAAAACGAAGGTGTTAGTTTCAATGATGTATTGATTGACAAAACATACCCGTATGAAAATGCTCCGACAAGGAAACCGGGTATTGGTATGTTTACCAAATATCTCAACAACGCGGATTATGATATTCCCAATTCTTATGTTATTGGTGACCGTATAACGGATATGCAACTGGCAAAGAATCTTGGCTGCAAAGGAATCTGGATCAACAACGATGCGGCATTGGGCTCTGCTGAAATAAAAGACAAGGTGGATGAATTGCGACAGTCAACCATTGTTTTGGAAACAAAGGAATGGAGTAAGATCTATGAGTTTTTAAAACGGGGGCTGCGGATGGTAAAACATGAACGCAATACGAATGAAACAAAGATCAGCCTTGAGCTCAATATGGATGGAACGGGTAAAGCCGCTATTTCAACAGGACTTGGGTTTTTCGATCACATGCTGGAACAAATTGCCCGGCACGGGAAAATTGATTTGACTATTCAAACCAAAGGAGATCTGCATATTGACGAGCATCATACAATCGAGGATACGGGTATTGCATTGGGTGAAGCTTTCGCCAAAGCCCTGGCGGATAAAACGGGAATGGAACGCTACGGATTCGCTTTGCCCATGGACGAAGCTGAAGCCAAAGTATTGATTGATTTTGGCGGTCGAAACTGGATAGTATGGAATGCGGAGTTTAAAAGAGAACGAATTGGTGAAATGCCAACGGAGATGTTTTTTCATTTCTTTAAATCCTTTAGCGACGCGGCGAAGTGTAACCTGAATATTGAATGTAAAGGAGAGAATGAACATCATAAAATTGAATCAATCTTTAAAGCATTCGCCAAAGCCATTCGTATGGCGGTGAAGAAAGATCCTTTCAGTAATTATTTGCCCAGTACGAAAGGGGTGTTGTAAAGTCAATGAAGTCAGTAAGTCATAGAAGTCAAAAGTGAAAAATCTGATGAGTGTAGCAATAATAAAATACAATGCGGGTAATATTCAATCGGTGCTTTTCGCATTAGAGAGAATAGGTGTGGAAGGAATCGTCACGGATGATGAGGAAAAGATCAGGAAAGCTGACAAGGTGATATTCCCCGGGGTAGGAGAAGCGGCTAGTGCTATGGCATACCTGCGGGAAAGAAAGTTAGACAAGGTTATCAGCAGCCTTCGGCAACCCGTACTGGGTATCTGTTTGGGAATGCAATTGCTGTGTAAACATTCTGAAGAAAATGATACGGACTGCCTGGGAACTGTTCCCGTGAACGTCAAAAAATTTCAGGCTGATAATACAGATGCCGTTTCAGGAAATACACAAATAGTAAAAGTGCCGCAGATAGGATGGAATAATATTTACGATCTGAAGTCGCCTTTGTTTGAAGGGATCAATGAAAATAGCTATATCTATAATGTGCATAGTTATTATGCAGAAGATAGTCAATACACTATTGCAAAATGTAGTTATGGACTGGAGTATGCCGCTGCAGTTAAGAAAGATAATTTTTACGGAGTGCAGTTTCACACGGAAAAATCTGCTGCTGTGGGTGAATCAATCTTAAAGAATTTTCTGCATGGATGATATACAGATCAGGGATATTCCATTAGAGTCCGTTTGGACTATGCGGCAATCAGTAATGTATCCCGGTGAAACAATTGATTTTGTAAAATTAGAGGAGGATGAAAAAGGACGGCACTGGGGATTACATGCTGATGGCGAACTGATCTCCGTTATTTCACTATTTGAAAAAAAGGGCGTCTTGCAGTTTAGAAAATTTGCTACCATTGAAAGTATGCAGCGAAAAGGATACGGAACGAAGTTGCTGCAGCAGGTAATGGAATGGGCTCAAAAAAATGATATTAAAACCATCTGGTGCAATGCGAGAACTTCGGCGACAACCATATATGAAAAATTTGGCATGAAGCAGAACGGACCAGCCTGGGAAAAATATGGTATTGGTTTTATTAAAATGGAAAAAAAAATAGTTCAGTCGAAAATGCGAATCATTCCTGCTATTGATATTATCGAAGGCAAATGTGTTCGATTAACGCAAGGCGACTATGCGCAAAAAAAAGTATACAATGAAGATCCGCTGGAAGTAGCGAAAGAATTTGAAGCTGCCGGTTTGCAGCGTTTACACCTGGTGGATCTTGACGGGGCGAAGGAAAAGAAAGTAAAGAATTGGAAAGTGCTGGAAACAATTGCTTCTAAAACATCACTGGTAATTGATTTTGGAGGTGGAATTGCATCAGAGAATGATGTGAAGATTGTATTTGAGTCGGGAGCGGCTTTGGCTACGGTAGGAAGCATAGCTATAAAAAATGAATTTGAATTTGTAAAATGGCTGATGATCTTCGGAGCGGAAAAATTCTTGTTAGGCGCTGATGTAAAAGATAAGATGATCGCTATACACGGATGGCTGGAAACAACGGACCGGAGCATCTTTGATTTTATTGAAAATTATATTGGCAAAGGCGTACAACAAATATTTTGTACGGATGTAAGTAAGGATGGAAAATTGGAAGGCCCGTCGACGGCGTTGTATAAAGAGATCATTACAAAATTTCCCCGCTTGTATTTTATTGCCAGCGGCGGTGTTGCTACTATTGATGATCTATTGGAGTTAAGAAATATTGGCTGTAAAGCCGCGATTGTAGGTAAAGCCATTTATGAAAACAGGATCAGTTTAAATGAACTAAAAATATTTTTATAATTATGCTTACAAGGCGTATCATACCCTGCCTCGATATCAAAGAAGGAAGAACGGTGAAGGGGACCAACTTTGTTAATCTTCGGGATGCAGGTGATCCGGTGGAATTGGGAGCTTTGTATGCACAGCAAGGTGCTGATGAATTAGTTTTTTTGGATATAACAGCAACTGTTGAGAAAAGAAAAACGCTGGTTGAGCTGGTCAGAAGAATTGCAAGGCATGTCAATATACCTTTTACAGTAGGCGGCGGTATCAGCAGTGTGGCGGATGTAAATGCATTGCTGGAAAATGGCGCGGATAAGATATCGGTAAATACAGCCGCATTTAAAAATCCAAAACTGATCACTGAACTGGCAGATGAATTTGGCAGCCAGTGTGTGGTGATGGCGATTGATACCCGCCAGGAAGAAGACGGAGAATGGTATGTGTACCTGAATGGCGGCAGAACCAAAACAGATGCAAAATGTTTTGATTGGGCTAAACAAGGTGTAGAAACGGGAGCCGGTGAAATATTATTGACCTCTATGAATCATGACGGCACCAAAGCCGGTTTTGCAAAAGACATAACTAAACTATTGGCTGAAAACCTTCCGGTGCCGGTCATAGCGAGTGGCGGCGGCGGCACCATGGAGCATTTTGCCGAAGTTTTTAATGATGCAAAAGCAGATGCCGCATTGGCAGCAAGCATTTTTCATTTTAAAGAGATCAGCATTCCTGACCTGAAAGACTACCTGTTAAAAAATAATATTCCGATAAGAAAATAAAAAACCCGAATGCAAGTAGATTTTAAAAAATACAGTGACGGGCTGGTGCCGGCTGTTATACAGGATGCAGTGACGAATAAAGTATTAATGCTTGGCTTTATGAATGAAGAGGCGTTACAGCAAACACAGGCGTTGGGCAAGGTTACATTTTACAGTCGGAGTAAGCAACGCTTATGGACAAAAGGAGAGGAAAGTGGTAATTTTCTTCATTTAAAAGAAATCATTGCGGACTGTGACAATGATACATTGCTGATAAAGGCAAACCCCGTCGGTCCGGTATGTCATACCGGAGCCGATACATGCTTTGGGGAAACAAATAGCAAAGATTTTTTGCAAACGCTTGGCGATGTCATTAAGCAACGATTTGAGGATCGTTCTGTAAAGTCCTATACATCTAATTTGTTTGACAGGGGTATCAATAAAGTAGCGCAGAAAGTTGGGGAAGAAGCCGTTGAGTTGGTGATTGAAGCCAAAGATGACAATAAAGAACTTTTTATAAATGAAGCCGCCGATCTCTTATTTCATTATATGATACTGCTGCAGGCAAAAGGATTTTCACTGGAGGATGTAAAAAAAATATTAATGCAGCGGCATAGATAAAATGCGTTTTTCAATTTGTTAATCCGGATCTATAAAAAAAGCCATTTTGCTAAGTGTATTTGCTTATTTTAAGGAGTTACGATCAGAATTAGCTTTTTTACTGTCAGAATTATTAAGTTTTTTTGCATAACTTTTTTAGAGAGCTTTTCAGAACCATAAAAGTAAGAAGCGCAAGCCGATATCCACCATGCAGAAAATAACCATACTTCTTGTCGACGATCATAAATTAATCAGAGATTCCTGGTCTTTTATATTGAATAGCGATTCCCGGTTTTTAGTTGTTGGAGAAACCAGCTCAGGGGAAGAGGCGGTAGAAATAGCCCGGGAAAAAAGACCCAAAATCATATTGATGGATGTAAATATGACTCCTGTTAATGGGTTTGATGCTACCAAACAGATCCACAAAATATCTCCCGAATCAAAGATCATTGCGGTATCGATGCATACTATGCCGGCCTATGCAAAGCGGATGATGCAGCTTGGCGCAATGGGTTATGTAACCAAAAATTCTTCAAAGGAAGAGATGATAGCCGCCATTGTAGAGGTGAGTAACGGTAAGAAATATATTTGTAATGAAGTGAAAACCATCCTGGCGGAGCAGGAACTGGACGAAAACCCGGAGACTGCCGACATGAATAATTTATCACGCAGGGAGCTGGATATCATCAAATTGATAAAAGAAGGGCTTTCATCGAAGGAAATAGCTTTGCAGCTGGATATTTCTTTAAAAACCGTGGAAGTACACCGCTATAATATTCTCAAGAAATTGAAATTGAAGAATACAGCCGCCCTCGTCAATTTCATCAATACGAAAGGGTTATAAGATTGCATTGGCTATTTACTGCCAAAAATTAACCTCTGTATCTGTAATTAGATTGCGGATTCGCCGGACACCCATTTTTCCTGGATGAATAACAGGAAGTAGTGACAATAGTAAGAGCGATCAGGAAAATCGCTATAACGGAAACATTTTTCATTTTGAGGCTATGTTTGTTGTTAACAATAACGGGAGAACAGGGTATTTATTTTGCAAAGGTAAGCAGCCGTTCTCATTTTTTGATTTACAGCCCTTTAGATTCTGTTAAAAACCTGGACCAGTTAAATAAATTTGATTTTGATAAAAATAGTAAACAGCTACCTTTACCGCCTTAATTCTTAAGAGAAACTACTTACCTGATGTTGAAGCTGACAAAACCACTTGCCTCTATTGACCTGGAAACCACCGGGGTTAACCTTGGAACCGACCGTATTGTAGAAATTGCCATTGTAAAAATTTTACCGGATGGTACCAGGAGCGTGAAGAGAAAGCTGATCAACCCGGAAATGCCCATACCCAAAACTTCGAGCGATATACATGGGATAACTGATGAAATGGTAAAGGATGCCCCCACTTTTAAGCAGATGGCCAACGAGCTGAAACAAATGCTGGACAGCTGTGATATTGCCGGTTACAACAGCAACCGGTTTGATATACCGCTTTTGGTAGAGGAATTTTTGCGGGTAGATGTAGAATTTGATATGAAGGGAAGGAAACTGGTAGATGTTCAAAAGATATTTCACCAGATGGAACAACGAACATTAAGCGCCGCGTATAAATTTTACTGCAACAAGAACCTGGAAGGAGCCCATGGCGCCGAAATAGATGCTACCGCTACCTACGAGATACTGGAAGCGCAAACCGCCAAATACCCCGCACTTGGTAATACAGTCGATTCCATTCTAAAAGCTATTGGTGAGGAAGTGATCGTTGATTTCGCCCGCCGTTTTGTAATGGAAAATGGGGTTGAGGTCTTCAATTTCGGGAAATTCAAGGGCCGTGCTGTTTCAGATGTATTGAAAGCTGAACCTCAATATTACGACTGGATGATGAGGGGAGATTTTCCGCAACACACCAAGCAGAAGCTTACGGAGATGTATACCCGTACAATGTTAAAAAAGGCCTGATAATTGCTTTTTGCCTTGTGAACAATTTAACATGATAATCTTTACCGATTGTCGTAAATTCGGTACTTGCCGTTTTCTTATTGTGGAGAAATTAGTCGTCATACCAACTTATAACGAGAGGGATAACATAAGTAATATCCTTCATGCCATCTTTAACCTGGATGAAGGGTTTCATGTGTTGGTTATTGATGACGGCTCACCCGATGGTACAGCAGCGATCGTAAAAGAACTTCAGCAAAAATTTTCCAGGCAATTATTTATAGCAGAAAGAAGAGGAAAACTTGGATTAGGTACTGCGTATATATATGGATTCAAATGGGCGATAGCCAATGGCTACCGGTTCATTTTTGAAATGGACGCTGATTTTTCTCACAACCCCCAGGATCTGGCCCGTTTGTACAATGCCTGTAAATCTGAAGGAGCAGATGTGGCAATAGGCTCCCGTTATGTAAAGGGTGGTGGTGTAGTGAACTGGCCGGCTAACAGGATCGCATTATCCAAAGGAGCTTCGGCTTATACCAGACTTATTACCTGGATGCCCGTTATGGATCCCACGGCGGGGTTTGTTTGTTACCGGAAAGAAGTTTTGGAAACTATTAATCTGGATGAGATCCGGTTTACAGGATACGCATTCCAGATAGAAATGAAATTCGCCGCCTGGAAGCTGCGTTTCAGCATAAAGGAAATCCCTATCATTTTCCAGGACAGGGCCTATGGAGTATCTAAAATGAATAAAGGCATCGTTAAAGAAGGTATCTGGGGAGTGCTTAAACTTCGTTGGCATAGCTGGTTTACGAATTACAGGAAAAGAGTAAAAAAAACGGCGGATATCACAACGATGACTCCCCTGCACAAAAGTGAAATGGTAGCCGAAAGAGAATAATTATCCCGGATTATTTTCGAAGCCTCATTCAGCAGTATCAATTTCTTGCTTCTCGCCGTTCAATGTTGAAATGCCCTTCAACGAATGATTTTTTTTGAAGTTGCTTTTATTCTCCCGCATTTCTTAGTTTCGGATTACATGAAGAAAGCTTTCATTCAACTTCATCTCGCTGTTTTTTTAGCCGGGTTTACCGGCATACTCGGCCGTCTTATCTCATTGAATGAAGGAATGATTGTGTGGTACAGGTTGCTGTTTACTGCTACAACCATGTGGGTATTATTCAGTGTTCTGAAAAAGATACATAAGATACCAGTTGCCGATATTTTAAAGATTAGCGGAGTAGGGTTTATCGCTGCAATGCATTGGATCACTTTCTACGGTTCAATAAAATACTCGAATGTATCAGTCGCCCTGGTTTGTTTTTCAGCTACCGATTTCTTCACTGCTATATTTGAACCCTTAATACTCCGTAAGAAAACAAACCGGGCCGAACTTCTCCTGGGTTTGATGACGATTGCCGGTATTTATATCATCTTTCATTTTGATACGCATTATAAAACGGGAATTATTATTGGTTTGATCTCTGCTATCCTGGCTTCACTATTTCCCATTTTCAACAGGGAGTTCCTGAAACGTATCAATGTGGAAACGATGCTTACCTGGCAACAGACGGGTGGTTTTATTACTTTATCTGTGTTACTTCCATTTTACCTGCATCGGTTCCCGGTTGAACATTTTTTGCCCGGTACAAAAGACCTGCTGTGGCTGCTGGTATTATCCTGGTTTTGCTCAGTCATCGCTTTTCAATTTGCTTCCAATGCACTAAAGCGACTATCAGCCTTCACCGTCAACCTCACGTATAACCTGGAACCGGTATATGGTATATTGCTGGCTTTTATTGTTTATAAAGAAAATAAGTTATTGAGTAAGTGGTTTTATATTGGTTTCGCCATTATTGCCGCTGCGTTGATCATTCATGTTTTACTGATTGCAAAGCAGGAAAAAAACGAAACTGCATCCATTTCCTGATACAGGTAAAATTCACTATTAACCATTCACAATTCGCCGTATTTGTATGCCTGATGAACATTATCTTTAAACCTTAATTTTTAAATGATGGTGCGAAGTATCCCGTTTCTTATTTCCTTTTTTATTATTCAATCAATTATAGCGCAAAAAAAATCGCTGGATCATACGGTATATGATAGCTGGCAAAGTATCGGGCAAAAACTTATCAGCAATGATGGGAAATGGGTGGTCTATACTGTTGACCCGCAGGAAGGTGACAATGAACTGGTGATACAATCATCCGATGCCAGTTATAAAAAAACTGTAGCAAGAGGTTATAATGCGTTGATCACGGAAGACAGTCGCTTTGTTGTTTTCAGGATCAAACCTTTTTTTAAAGAAACGAAGGAAGCAAAGATAAAGAAGAAGAAACCGGAAGAGATGCCAAAAGATTCACTGGCGATTATTGAATTAGGAAAGGACAGCGCATGGAAAAAAGCCAGCGTGAAAGGATATAAAACCCCGGAAAAAAGTTTCGGCTGGTTAGCATATCATCTTGAAAAACCGGTTGAAAAAATAAAACCGGCGGATACTAAAAAACTAGCGGATAGCCTGAATAAGGTTATTGATTCTTTAAAAATGGTAATAGAATCAGTAACAAAAGCGAAGTCAAAAAGAAAAGATGAATTAACAGATGAGTATGATCCTTCTCCATACGCCGATGCCGATGGTGATGAAGCTTCTCCGGTTATTGCAGAAGCAGGAACAGATCTCCGGTTGCGTAACCTGCAAACAGGCGAAGAACGGCTATTCAAAAACGTAGTGGAGTATTATTTCAGCAAAAATGGGAGGAAATTATTGCTGGAGCAATCCCGTGATCCAAAAGATTCATTGAGTAAAATAATGGTGTTGCTGCACGATTTGCAAAAAGGGTTCGCGGATACGCTAAGCAAGGGAGGTAATGAGTTTAAAAATTTTGCGATGCCTGATGATGGATTACAGGTCGCTTTTGTAGCTGAAAGAGATGCAAAGCCTAAAGAACTGGAAAAGTTTTACAAACTCTGGTATTACAAAGACGGAATGGACAGCGCCACGATTTTGGCTGAGAAAACTTCTGTCGGTATGCAGATAGGGATGACGATCAGCGAATATGCAAACCTTGAATTCAGCAAGTCGGGCAAACGATTATTTTTTGGAACCGCGCCGATCCACCCTCCGAAAGACACTTCACTTGTGGAAATGGACCAGGCAAAATTAGATGTGTGGCATTATAACGATGATTATTTACAAACCGTACAGCTGAACCGTTTACAACAAAACCTGCAACAAAGTTTTTTGGCTGTCTATGATTTTGAAAATAATAATATTGAGCAATTGGCGTCCGCTGAAATCCCTGTCGTTTATCAAACCAATGAAGGAGATGGTGAAACATTTGTTGGAGTAACAGATTTTGGAAAAAGAATAGAGAACCAATGGACGGGCAAT
>JBDTUH010000053.1:0-16717 GCA_040007815.1 Chitinophagaceae bacterium | reverse complement strand
CAAATTTGAGGATGATAACAAACAGGGCGTTATCAAGATCGCTTTGAAGTATGATGCTCAAACAAAGCAGCCTGCTATTCAAAGCATGGAAAGAGTAAGCCGCCCGGGATTGCGTCAATATGCAAAACCGACAGATATCCGCCGTGTAAAAAATGGTTTGGGCGTGGCTATCGTTTCTACTTCTAAAGGTGTAATGACTGATAAAGAGGCGAAAGTTCAGAATGTAGGCGGAGAGGTTCTTTGCTATATATATTAAGAGTACAGCTGCGGGCTATTAGCCTTGAGCATCAAAGGTTGCTGATACATTAAGCTGAAACTATACTAAGCTGACCGGTCAGTAAGTAATAAAACATAAACGACAAACTAATTAACTATGTCTCGTATAGGAAAACAAATCATCACAGTTCCCGCAGGTGTTACGATCTCTGTAGGTAATGATAATGTGGTAACGGTGAAAGGCCCGAAGGGCGAATTAAAGCAGGCCATCGATCGTGATATGAAAGTGGAAGTAAAAGATGGTGTGGCTACGGTGGTTCGTCCTACTGACCAGATCCGCCATCGTGCCCTGCATGGTTTGTACCGTGCATTGATCGCTAACCTGGTGAAAGGTGTAACCGAAGGATATACCCGTAAACTCGAATTGATCGGGGTAGGTTTTAAAGCCGCCAGCCAGGGTAATGTATTGGATTTGGCATTGGGTTATTCTCACAATATCATATTTGAGATACCCAAAGAATTGAAATTGGCAACGGCCCAGGAAAAAGGTCAGAACCCTATTATCACTTTGGAAGGAATCGATAAACAATTGATTGGTGCTGTAGCCGCTAAATTGCGAAGCCTGCGTAAGCCGGAGCCTTACAAAGGAAAGGGTGTTCGTTATGTGGGTGAGGTTGTTCGTAAGAAAGCTGGTAAGGCGGCTGGTAAATAATTAACTTGAAAATTTCTCCCTGGCAGTATCAGGGAACAAAATAGAAGATTATGAATGCAAAGGTTAAAACAACAAGAAGGCAGAACATCCGCTTCCGCATTCGCAGGAAGATTGGTGAAGGCACTGCTCAGAAACCGCGTTTGTCTGTGTTCAGGAGCAATGCGGATATCTATGTGCAACTGATTGATGACTTAAATGGTCAAACGCTGGCAGCCGCTTCTTCCAGGGAAAAAGATATCGTTGCGCAGAAGGTTAGTAAAGTGGAAAAAAGCAAACTGGTGGGTGAAGCCATTGCTAAGAAAGCTTTAGAATTGGGCATTAAGACTGTAACCTTTGACCGCGGTGGCTATTTATATCACGGTCGTGTGAAGTCAGTAGCGGATGGAGCAAGAGAAGGCGGACTTCAATTTTAAGAAAACAAGATTCAAACTTTTAATTACAAGTATAAATGTCAAAGTTTAACGTAAGCAGAGTTAAAGCCGGTGACCTGGAACTGAAAGATAAAGTTGTATCGATCAACCGGGTGGTAAAAACAACCAAAGGTGGCCGTGCATTCAGTTTCTCTGCGCTGGTAGTTGTTGGAAACGGCAATGGCGTAGTAGGTCATGGTTTGGGTAAGGCTAAAGAAGTACAGGAAGCTATTACCAAAGGAATTGAAGATGCCAAGAAGAACCTTATTAAAGTTCCGGTAATGCATGGTACTATTCCTCACGACCAGTGGGCTAAAGAAGGCGCCGCCAAGGTGTTGATCAAACCTGCTGCTCATGGTACAGGTGTGATAGCCGGAGGTTCTATGCGAGCCGTATTGGAAAGCGCTGGTGTGACTGACGTATTAGCTAAATCGTTGGGTTCAGCTAATCCTCATAACGTGATCAAGGCGACTTTTAAAGCATTGGCTTTATTGCGTGAGCCGATCAGTGTGGCGAAAACCCGTTCACTCGGATTGAAGAAAGTATTTAACGGATAGAAAAGTTTAAAGTTTAGAGTTTAAAGTCCAAAGTTGATTACAACACCAAAGCTTTAAACTTTAGACCTTAAACCTTAAACGAATTAAGGTATGAAAAAGATAAAAATAACATTGGTAAAAAGTCCGATTGACAGACCGGAAAGACAAAAGCTAACGCTGAAGGCTTTGGGTTTGAATAAGACTAATTCCAGCAAAGAAGTTGAAGCTACACCACAAGTACTGGGCATGGTTCGTAAAGTAGAACACCTGGTGAAAGTGGAGGAAGCATAAGTAATTGGCAATTGGCAAAAAGCAATTGGCAATATTAAATTAACAAGCGAGCTCCGAATGCTTTCGGGGCGATGAGTACAAAATAAAAGCAAAATGAAACTTCACGAATTAAGACCTGCTAAAGGCGCGACACACAAAGTAAAAAGAATTGGCCGTGGTGATGGTTCCGGCCATGGTGGTACATCTACAAAAGGCACAAAGGGTGCGCAGGCACGTACCGGCTATAAAAGGAAAATGGGACATGAGGGCGGCCAGATGCCCATTCAACGCCGTATTCCAAAACGTGGGTTTACTAACCCTCACCGCGTTGAATATACTGTTCTTAATTTAGGCCAGGTAGAACAACTCGCTGAAAAGTACAGCTTCACAGAAATTACCCCCGAAATTCTATATATTAACGGGCTGATCAGTCAGACTGATAAAGTAAAAATTCTGGGTAACGGTGAATTGAAAAACAAATTCACTTTTAAAGTAAATGCGGTAAGTGAAAAGGCTAAGGCAGCTATTGAAGCAGCCGGTGGTTCAATTGAAATAGTTAAGTAAATTCACTAAATTGCACAGCCGCATGAAATTATGCGCTTTTGTTTAGGGCTATTAAATCTGTTTAACTCCCGTGAAGAAATTAATTCAAACGCTTAAGAATATCTGGAGCATAGAGGAACTAAGAAGTAAAATACTTTTTACGTTGATGCTTGTTGCCATCTATCGTTTAGGCTCGCATATTGTTCTCCCAGGTATTGACCCGGTAAAATTAGAACTCAATAAAGCGGCTGGCAATGGTATTCTTGATCTCATCAATACATTTGCCGGCGGGGCTTTTAATAAAGCTTCTATTTTTGCTTTGGGTATCATGCCTTATATCTCTGCTTCTATTTTTATGCAGCTGATGACGGTGCTGGTGCCGAAGTTTCAGAAGATGCAAAAAGAAGGCGACAGCGGTCGTAAGAAGATCAATCAATACACACGTTATCTTACAGTTGGTGTAACGATCGTTCAGGCATCAGCTTATGTTGGCTATCTTCACCAGACATCGCAGGCTGCTATCATACCTGCGTTTAATCTTTATTTTACTCTCTCCACTATTATTGTTCTTACCGCAGGTACACTGTTCGTAATGTGGATGGGTGAAAAGATCACCGATAAGGGATTGGGCAATGGGGTATCACTGATCATCATGATCGGCATCCTTGCCCGTTTACCACAATCTTTTACACAGGAGTTGGTGGCCAAGTCAACCCGTACAGGTGATATCCTGGTGTTTATTGTAGAAATCGCTATACTTATCGCCATTATTTTAGGATGTATATTGCTGATACAGGGTGTAAGAAAAGTTCCGGTGAATTATGCCAAACAAATTGTAGGTAACCGCCAATTTGGTGGTGCAAGGCAGTTTTTACCATTAAAAGTAAACAGCGCCGGTGTAATGCCTATCATCTTCGCCCAGGCGATTATGTTTCTTCCGACTTTGTTTACACTTGGGAAAGCTAATGAGCTATCAAGAACATTCACTGATCACCGGAATCTGGTGTATATGCTGATTTACTCCGTAGTAGTAATTGGATTTACCTTTTTGTATACAGCTTTGATATTTAATCCGAAACAGATCGCTGATAACCTGAAGCAAAATAATGGTTTCATTCCTGGTGTTAAGCCGGGTCAGCCAACTGCTGATTATATAGGCAGCGTAATGGATAAGATTACCTTCCCTGGCGCTATTTTGCTGGCCCTTGTGGGTATTCTGCCAGGTATAGCGCAAAGGTTAGGAGTTACCCAGGGATTCTCCACTTTCTTTGGAGGTACCTCTTTGCTGATCATGGTAGGTGTTATTTTGGATACATTACAGCAAATCGAGACACAATTGCTGATGCGCCAGTACGATGGTTTGATGAAGAGTGGCCGGATACAGGGAAGGCAAACAACATCGGCGGTACAGTATTAACTGAGCTAAAAATAAAATAAGCCGAACCTGGTAAGTAAAAAACTTACCGGGTTTTGTTTTTAAAACCTCGTCCCTTCAGCCTCCTTTCCAGAACGAGAAAGAGGAGTAAGATGCCGTAATTTGTAGTTTTAGTATTGGTTTGAAATATTAATTTTGAAGACGTATGATGATATGTAAAACTGATGAGCAGGTAGAAATGATGCGACAAAGCGCTTTGCTGGTCAGTAAGACCCTGACAGAAGTCGCGAAAATTTTGAAGCCGGGAATAACTACTCTTTCAATTGATAAAATGATCGGTGAGTTTGTGCAGGATCATCATGCCATTCCTTCATTCCTGAATTACCATGGCTATCCTTTTAATTCCTGTATTTCAATAAATGATGTGGTGGTACATGGCTTTCCGAATAAAAATGAATTGAAGGAAGGTGATATCGTTTCTGTTGACATTGGTGTAATATTAAAAGGCTGGCATGGAGATCATGCGTATACTTTTGCTATTGGTGATCCGGGACCGGAAGTAATGAAACTTATACAGGTTACAAAGGAATCACTTTACAAAGGTGTTGAGAAAGCGGTCGCAGGAAACAGGACGGGCGATATCGCCTTCGCCATCCAGGAACATACCGAAAAGAAACATGGTTACGGCGTGGTCAGGGAATTAGTAGGTCATGGCCTTGGGCAAAGCCTTCATGAAGATCCGCAGGTACCGAACTATGGTAAAAGAGGAACCGGTCAGCAATTAAAGTATGGCCTGGTACTGGCAATTGAACCGATGATCAACCTCGGAAGGAAAGAAGTATTTACAGAAAGTGATGGCTGGACGGTGAGAACAAAAGATGGTAAGCCTTCGGTGCATTTTGAACATGATGTTTGTGTCAGGAAAAGCAGAGCTGATATTCTTTCTGATTATTCAATAATCGAAGCGGTTGAAAGCCGCAATTCCAACCTTTATACTGTTACCTCTGTTGCAGCTTTACAATAACCGGTATTTGAATTCAACTCTTCCATCAAGCCATATTTCCTGCGGACTGATATAACTGTCATTATATTTGAAAATTACTCCGGCCCTTGCAAAAGCATCCCGTACAAGCTCCGAACAGATGTAATTCTTATTCTTTTCTCTTTTACCAACTTTAAAAAGTATTCTTGTCATAATGCGGATGATCTCCCAGTTATCATACGGTCTTGTCAATTCGTCTAATCCAAAACTGATCGCCCGGTTCAGTTTGGGCGACTCCAGCTCAAAGTTGAGTTTGGCAATTACCACTTGTCCTTTGTAAGGCCTGTTTTTGCCTTTATAATTCCTGAGATAATTAGATAATGGAATCAGGCGTATGCCAATGCTAGGTTCTGCCTCAAGCACCATGATGCGGCCCAACTGAACATCTTTATATACAATAGCGACATGACTCCATACGCTCTTAGTAAGTCGCTGGATAGCTCCTGAAAATAAATAACTGCCTGAACTAAAAAATATGTGACCTGTTTGTATAAAGTCACGCACCTTTTCATAAGGCATGACCGGCAGATCTTTCAGTTGTTTTTTTATGATTGGTTGTGCCATGCAGTAAAGGTGTTGGTTGCCAAACGAACTTAATAAAATTTCAGCTTTCTTTGCGGAAAATAAAAATGTCACAGCAACTATTGGTAATTGGAGGAGGGGCCGCTGGTTTTTTCTGCGCTATCAATGCCGCAAGGATGAACCCGCAGCTGGAAGTGACTATACTGGAGAAGAGCCATAAGCTTTTATCCAAAGTAAAAGTAAGCGGAGGCGGGCGATGTAATACAACACATGCGTGCTTTGATATTGCAGAAATGAGTAAAAAGTATCCGCGGGGAGGCAATTTTATAAAAAAAACTTTTCACCAGTTTTTTACTTCCGATACTATTCAATGGTTTGAGGAAAGAGGAGTAAAGCTGAAGACGGAAGAAGACGGAAGAATGTTTCCTGTAACTGATTCATCACAAACTATCATTGATTGTTTGATGAGGGAAGCGAATAAGTATAAAGTAAAAATCAGGATGAATGTTGAAGTAAAGAAAATACATGTTCATCCCGGTAGCAATCGGGATTCAATGTTCAATGCTCAATGCGCAAACGGAGAAATATTAAATGCAGACTTCGTTTGCATTGCCTGTGGCGGCTATCCAAAATCATCCATGTTTGACTGGCTGAGAGAATTGGGACATACTATTGAAGACCCGGTTCCGTCTTTGTTTACATTCAATATGCCACAGCATCCCATTACTAAACTGATGGGGGTAAGTGTTGAAAATGCAAGAGTAAAAATCATTGGTACCAGGTTGGAACAGGAAGGCCCGTTACTGATCACTCACTGGGGACTTAGTGGGCCTGCTATATTGAAGCTAAGTGCATGGGGAGCGTGGCAATTGGCAGTAAGCAATTGGCAGTTTTCCATTATTATAAATTGGCTGCCGGAGCATAATGAGCAAAGTTTGCAATCTGTATTTAAATCACTACGTCTTGAGAACGCCACTCAAAAAATTATTAATAGAAACTCATTCGGTCTTCCTCAACGCCTTTGGGAATTTTTATTGGAGCATTCCGGAATAAGTAAAGAAATAAGATGGGCGGACCTGCCGGCGAAAGAACAAAATAAACTGATCAGGAATTTGTGCGCCTGCGAATTCGCCATTAAAGGAAAGACAACCTTTAAAGAAGAGTTTGTGACGGCTGGTGGAATTAATCTGAACGAAATAGATGCCAATACAATGATGAGTAAAAGAATACCGAACCTGTTTTTCGCCGGTGAGATATTGAATGTGGATGGCATTACCGGAGGGTTTAATTTTCAGCATGCCTGGACGAGTGCATTTATCGCGGCGAAGAGTATCGCCTTGAAGTCGCCGGAGGCGACATAATAAAAAAGCGAAACGAAGACGTTTTGCGGAGCATCGGATTTCAATGAAGCAAATTGAAACCTTTTTGATGGCTGCATCCTATAGCTGTTATCAATCATTTTTGGCAACATTCTAAAAAAGAAACCAGGGCATTTTTAAAGTTGCCCTGGTGAATTGTTATAAATACTTTGTGTCTTTATTATTGCTGATAGGTAATAACCAATTTAGGTCGTTTCGCAGGATCAACATTGTCGCTGCTGCCAAAGGTCATGCTGCGATAATAGGTTTCATTTTGAAGCATAATACAAAACCCATTATTTGAATTGGCATTATTAACCATATCTTTTACCATATTGGTTACATCAATATCCAGGACATTGTATCCCCATTGACTTGTTGATGCTGGTATTGCAATCCTGGTAGTTTCATTCGTTGCAGGCTGATTATTCCAGGTAATGGTTGATTCAGACCAATTGCCTGTAACCTGCTTGAGCCAGCAGTCATTTGTTCCCGATGAGTTATAAGGAGATCCCGGGTAGTAAGAATTACCCAGGGGTAGTGACAGGCTGGAAGTAGAACCATACAAACTTAATTTAGCAGATAAAATAGTAGCAGTTGGAGCAATATTACTTAACGCAGTGAACTTTAAAAACGCACGATATTGCATCGTTGCACAACCATTGGCGTTATTAGTCCAGGCGCCAATAGGCATATCCTGGTAATCAGGGTCATTTTGATTGCCGATATTATTGAGAGGATTTCCACTTGTACAATTCTGCATGGCAGTAAGCCGGGCGTCCTCACCATCACTGGCTCCCGGTTGTATGGTTAATGTCTGAATGACAGAAGGTAAAACATTAACAGATACTGTATCTATGCCGGTAGCCCCATCATTATCCACTACCATTAACTGGAAAACATAAGTGCCAGCTTTCAAATCATGGATTTTTGTAGATGCTTCGCCGGGAGTAAAAATGGAAGGAACAGTAGGCCCTGATACCTTACTCCATAAATAGCCGGTTATAGAACCGTCCTCGTCTTTCCCACTTCCGGTTAATGTAACGGAATCAGCAGGTAATTGAATAGTTGGGGCTGGACCCGCATCAGCCAGAGGTATTTTGTTCAAGTCGGTTTTAGTGCAAGCGTTAAAAGCCGTCAGAATAATAAAAACTAAAAGAACGTGAAATACTTTCATAGTATAATGATTTGGTTCAGGGTAGATTTTATAATAAATTTTTTAGGAGCGTAAATATAGAAACCTTTCTGAGATTACCTATTACAGTTGCTGATTAAAATAGAAAAAATTTACCAATTTCAAACACAGCAATATCGCATCATTATATTGCGGGACCTTTCTCGGCAAAAAACTGGTGGTAGAAATAACGTTATCAATAAACTAATAGAAGACAAGCTCACAGAGAGTTTGATCTATGACATAATAACGACATTTTAACGATGGATATTGTGCAATACCGCTTAAGGAAACAGCGGTTTATATTATGTATATTTTAAATACGGCTAACTTTCTTTCACACCTGTATTCTTTTGCTGTTTTTCTATTTTATCTATCCTTTGCACTATAGAATCAAGATTACGAAAATGTATATAAGCCTTCCTGTATTTATTAGCATCAAATGCCGGAGAACCCATATATACTTCTCCTGGCTTAGTTATGCTTTTGGAAATACCTGATTGTGCAGTAATAATGGTATTGTCAGCAATGGTTAAATGTCCCACAATTCCCACCTGCCCGCTAAACATACAATTCTTACCAATTTTTGTAGAACCTGCCACCACACCATGTGCTGCGTAGTAAGTATTTTCCCCTATTTCTACATTATGGGCAATGTGAATGAGGTTATCAAACTTTACTCCTTTGCGTAAGATGGTTGAACCTAATGTGGCTCTGTCAATAGCACAATTAGCGCCTATTTCTACATCATCTTCAATAATCACGTTGCCGATCTGTGGTACTTTTTTATGATCGTTCTCAGGATTAAACCGAAAGCCATCGCTGCCGATAACGGTTCCTGAATGAATGATACAATTTTTACCAACAACGGTTTCAGAATAAATTTTTACACCGGCAAACAACGTCGTGTTATCACCAATTACTGCATTGTCACCAACATAGACCTGCGGGTATATTTTTACATTATTGCCTATGCTTACGTTTTCACCAACAAAGGAAAATTCTCCCGCATAGATATCAGATCCCACTTTGGCACTGTCAGCGATAAAGGACAATTTTGAAATCCCCTTTTTATTCAGCTTTACCTCGTTATACATTTCCAGTAATTGAGCGAATGCATTCTCCGCTTTTTCTACACGGATCAAAGTGGCGGTAACAGGCGCCGTTAAAACAAAATCTTTATTAATGATAATAATGGAAGCCTGCGAAGTGTACAGGTATTGGGTATAAAGCGGGTTGGCAAGAAATGAAATAGAACCTGGAACGCCTTCTTCGATTTTAGAAAGTTTAGAAACACTTGCATTGGGATCTCCTTCTACCTGGCCATTGAGCAGACCGGCTATTTGCGCAGCAGTAAATTGCATCGGATTGATTTTATTGTTTAGGTGTTAGTGAAATGGTGATTGCTAACAGTCTATTGAAGTTAATAAATGTATAGTTGTAATCCCACTCAGATTTAAAGACCTTTTACGCCGATCATCTGGTTGCTTTCCTGGTCCCATACTTTTAATTTGAAGCAGGCATGAATGTCTTTGGGAGCAAGCGAAGTAGTTTTACAGTTTTGCAGTTCGGAAAAATGATTCATTACTTCCGGTAACCGGTAAAAGGGAATTTTTGAATTCAGGTGATGGATATGATGATAGCCGATATTCCCGGTAAACCATGCCATCACCGGGTTCATTTTCATAAAGCTGGATGATTCGAGCGCCGCTTTTTCATAGACCCAATTTTTATTTTCATAAAATTCCACTCCGGGAAAATTATGTTGCGCATAAAATAAATAGGCGCCTATTCCAAAAGCAATTAAAAAAGGCAGGAAAAACATAAAGAACCAGGCATGCCATCCGATAAAAACAAATAGCAGCACAGCTGCTGTAAAATGCAATACCAGGGCAATGATAGAGTCATAGTGTTTACGGGGATTGCTGATAAAGGATCGCAGGCACATACCAACAATAAACATGGAAAAATAGCCGAGGGCAATCGTTAAAGGATGGCGTATGGCGAGGTATGTAAACTTTTGTATTGGCGTCATATCCATGTATTTCTTTGTGGTAACGATTGGATAGGAGCCTATGCTCGCACTGAATAATTTGGAGTTGTGATTATGATGATGATCATGCGATCTTTTCCAGATGCTGGTGGGGGAAAGCATGTACATCCCAAAAATGGTCATGATAACTTCGGCGGCGGTGGATTTGGTTAAAATGGTGTGGTGCTGGTGATCGTGATAAATGATGAACATTCTTATTAACAATAAACCAGCAACGATACTGCAAAGTAATTTTAGCGATATGACCGGTATAAACAAGGCTCCGCAAAGTGCTGAAATCAACAGGGAAAGCGTAGATAGCGTATGAAACCAGCTTTTGATTCTAATTTCTTTTGCAAAGGGTTTTGTAGCTAATATCAGGTTTTTTCCATGGAGCATATCAGATCGTTAGAGCCTGTAAGATAGGCTTTTAAATTTTAAACATGGTTGAATTTCCATAAGGATGAGTTACTGTTGATAGATGTATAACGATGTTAACCTTTCTATATGGTTTTATTGTTTATCCAATTGTGATTTTACCCGCACATAGCACCAGGCTGTAAGCGGCATAAGAAATAACAGAAGAAAGCTAAAGAGATATCCCGTGATATAATAGGTAAATGACGAGATGATCAAAAGATAAATAGGATAAGTAACTAATAACACAGCCGCCATGATGGAATCAAAATGATCATTATCCGCTGTTTTTTTATAGGTGATCCTTTGAACGGGCAGATACAGAGGCAGGTGAGTCAACCATCCTATAAAAGCAGGAAAAGCGAATACGATCTTTAACAAAGCGGATGGTTTTTTTTCTAACAGGATCTGTTTTTTTTCTTTATCCTGCTTGTCTATTTCAAACACCAATGAGTTTAATTGTTGCTGGAGTTTATTATTGAATGCCTGGTACCGCATTCCTTCGGAGGAATTCCATGGAATGTCTTCTTTGACAAGCATATCACCGAAGTTGATAATAACGTTTTTTCCAAAGCGACGAAACGAACTGTAATTGATGCCCACCGGTAAAACTTCGAGGGGGATATTTTCTTCCCAACTGCTGATCGCCAGCCTCGCCGTTCCTTTTTTTAAAGGTCGCAGGTGCCATTCGTTGATGCATTTGCCTTCGGAGAATATCAGCACAATACCTTTTTTCCTGAACAATGCTTTACAGCTTTTAAAGGTTTCATAGTTGCTGTTGAGATTTTCAACTCCTTCACTCACTCTATAAACCGGGAACATTTTTAAAGAGCCAAGTATCCTGCTGATGAATTTATTTTTGAATACGTCGCCCCTTGCCAATGACCAGATGGGTTGTTCAAAAAGAATATCAAATAGGATAGCGTCCAGGAAAGAATTGGGATGGTTGGATGCGAGCAGCAGCGGTCCATGCTTTTTTAGCATCGCGGGTTTGTTAACGACGATCCTTCTGCAAAAGATCTTCATTGCGAGGCGGACAATTATCTTTAGAAAACTATAAAGCAATCAAACTAATTTTGGTGAATATAGGAAGATTACCTGATGACCAGGGAACCGAACCGCGACAGGTGCGACGCAACATAAGCTAAATCAGGGCGTTACAGCTGGCTCCAAAATCAAAAAACTCTCTCTTCCAACCGCATTTTTCCGGGTTATTCACCTTATCTTTGCTGCCCCGATTTTTTTAAACCCTTCGGGATTATTTTATCATGTTTGAAAACATCATTAGAAAACAATTAAACGCTGATGCACAGGAGACTGCTGCTGATACGGTGGAAGCCGGGTCGGAAGTAGCTACAGCGATACCAAATGTACCCGTGCAAACCGCTCACGACGATTTTGACTGGAGCGTTGACAAACGTAATGTTACTTCTTACACTAAAGAAGAAAAAGAAAAGTATGACAAAGTGTATGACAACACTTTTGTTCAATTGAATGATGGCGAATTGATGAAAGGCCTCGTGGTTGGCCTGACCAAAACAGATGTTGTATTGAATATCGGTTTTAAAAGTGATGGTCTTATTTCTTTGAATGAATTCCGCGATCAGCCGAACCTCAAGATTGGTGACGAAGTGGAAGTGATGGTGGTGGATAAGGAAGATCGTAATGGTCACCTTAACCTGAGCCGTCGCCAGGCCCGCATTACCCGTGCCTGGGAAAGAATCATGGAAGTACACAAAACCGGCGAAGTTATTACCGGTACTGTTACCTCTAAAACAAAAGGTGGTTTGATCGTAGATGTTTTCGGTATGGAAACATTCTTACCGGGTTCACAAATTGACGTGAAACCTGTAACGGATTACGATCAGTTTGTTGGTAAGACAATGGAGTTTAAAGTTGTTAAGATCAATGAAACTATTAAGAATGCTGTTGTATCACACAAAGCACTTATCGAAAGCGATATCGAAGCGCAACGTGCAGAGATTATCAGCAAACTGGAGAAAGGACAGGTATTAGAAGGAACAGTGAAAAACATTACTGACTTCGGAGCCTTTATGGATCTCGGTGGGCTGGATGGTTTATTGTATATCACTGATATTTCATGGGGACGTATCACCCATCCTGGTGAAGTATTGAAAATGGATCAGAAAATTAACGTGGTGGTTCTTGATTTTGATGATGAGAAAAAACGTATCAGCCTTGGCTTGAAACAATTGACACCGCATCCATGGGATGTATTGGCTGAGAATATTTCGGAAGGCAATATCGTGAAAGGTAAAGTAGTAAATATTGAAGACTACGGTGCATTTTTGGAAATCATGCCGGGTGTTGAAGGTTTGGTTCACGTAAGTGAAATTACCTGGGCTAACACACCAATCAATGCAAAGGAATTCTTCAAACTGGGTGATGAGCATGAAGCTAAGATTGTTACATTAGATAAAGGAAGTCGTAAGATGAGTTTGTCTATCAAGCAACTTTCCGCTGATCCATGGAATGATATTGAAACAAGGTTCGCGGAAGGAAGCCGTCATACCGGTCTCGTTAAAAACATCACCAACTATGGTGTGTTTGTAGAACTGGCGCCTGGTATCGGTGGTATGATCCATATCAGCGACCTGAGCTGGTTGAAACGTTTCAATCATCCCAGTGAGTACACCAAAGTCGGATCTAATATCGACGTGGTGATCATGGGTATCGATAAAGAAAACCGCAAACTGCAATTAGGACATAAACAACTGGAAGAAGATCCCTGGAATACACTACAGGATACATTCGCTATCGGCAGTATTCACGAAGGAACGGTTATCCGCCGCGATGATAAAGGCGCCGTTGTTCAGTTGCCTTATGGCCTTGAAGGTTTTGCTCCTAACCGTCACCTGACAAGGGAAGATGGAAAGAGCATTGGCGCTGATGAAACAGCACAGTTTATGGTGATAGAATTCGACCGTAATGAAAAGCGTATCGTTCTTTCACATAGCCGCATCTGGGAACAGGGGCAAATGGAAGAAAAGGAAGCTGCGAAGAAAGAAGCGAGGGTAGAAGCTGATAAAACCAAGAAAGCCGTTAAGAATATTCAGGGCAAGGTAGAAAAGGCTACGCTGGGTGACCTGGGCGTATTGGCCGATCTGAAAAAGAAAATGGAAGGTGGAGAAGCGGCTGCAGCAGACGATGCAAAAGTAGAGTAAGTTTAAATAAAAACTTTCAATACGAGGCTGTTCACTGATGGTGGACAGCCTTTTTGTTTTAACTCTTATAAAGTTAATCGCGTTCAATTGCTTAATTTCATAGCATTATTTTTAGTAGCTTAAAAGACTGCCATGGGTTCCTTGACGGAAAGATTAAAAAACTTCAAGCTTGTCCGTAAAATTGTATATGCTATAGTAGGCTTGTTTTCATACCCGGGCCTGGCTACGATCAATAAATTAAAGATATCGGGAACGGAACACATCAAAGATCTGCCGAGGGAAAACGTTTTGTTTGTCAGTAATCACCAAACTTATTTCGCTGATGTCATTACCTTCCTGCATATTTTCTGTGCGGTAAAATGGGGTAAAGCGAATAAGCTGGGCATACCTTATTATTTACTGAATCCTTTTACCAGGGTCAATTATGTAGCGGCTGAACAAACGATGAATGGAAGCTGGATCAGCCGTCTTTTTACATTGGCCGGGGCACTAACCGTGAAGAGAACCTGGAATGCGGACGCCAAAGAAACCCGCAAAGGGCTTGATCCGTCAGATACAAGGAAAATCACCAGGGCATTGGAGAAAAATTGGGTTATCACTTTTCCGCAGGGAACAACCAAGCCATTTGCGCCGGGACGAAAAGGTACCGTACTTATAATCAAGCAAAAAAAACCCATCGTCATACCGGTCGTAATAGATGGCTTCTGGCGGGCTTTTAATAAAACCGGGTTAAAGCTGAGAAAGAAGGGAACGTTACTGTCAGTACAATTTAAGGAACCATTAGCCATTGATTACGATGCCCGTTCCGAAGATATACTGGCTCAAATAATGGATGCGATTGAGCAGAGTAAAAAGTTTATGATCGCCGGAAAGCAAGATTTGGCAAATATTGTCAATAGTGAGTAATAAATAATGATTTACGAGTAGCGCTGGTTTTTAAGTAAATTTTTTGCCCGGCACCATCATTCACGTTTTATATTTTTTAATTAATTTCTTTATTCTATATGAACCAGAAACCTGCTACGATAAAAGAAATTGCGAAGCGATTGAATGTTTCCGTTTCAACTGTATCAAGAGCTTTGCACAATCATCCGAGCATCGGGCTTCGTACCAAAACGCAGGTGCAAAAGCTGGCGGCGGAGTTGAACTATGAACCCAACCAGGCGGCCATATCTTTTAAACAGGGCAAAACGTTTACGATAGGTGTAATACTTCCTAACCTCGGCGAAGAATTTTTTTCTACGGCCATCAACGGGGTAGAAGATATCGCCAGTCAAAATAACTATACAGTATTGATCGGCCAGTCTCATGACGATATTGAACGGGAAAAAAAGATCGTCGATACAATGCGCCGGCACCGTGTTGACGGACTGCTCGTTTCCTTATCTAAAAACACGGACTCGTTTGAACATTTTGAGCAATTCAAAACATATTCAATACCTCTTGTTTTTTTTGACCGGGTACCTGATCTGCCGGAAGCTTATACAGTATCGTGTAACTTAAAAAATAGTTCCGTTCAACTGGTAGATTGGCTGGTTAGCAAGGGTCATAAACATATCGGGTTTATAAAAGGCCCGGAAACGATGAAGCCATCGCAGGAAAGGTTGAATGGTTATCTTGAGGGATTGAAAAAGAATAAGCTTGCTGTTGACACCGCTTATATAGTGCAAACCGACCTCGACAAAGAAAAGACGCTGGAAGCAATGAAGAAATTGCTGCTATTAAAGAAGCGGCCCACTGCCGTGATAGCTTTTAATGATTATGTGGCTTTGGACGCTATAAAATACTGCCGTACCCGCGGACTGAAAGTCAACGAAGATATTTTCTTTGCAAGCTATGCCAATCTTCCAATGACAAGTTATCTCGATGCGCCGCCATTGGCATCGGTAGAACAATTTCCCTATGAGCAGGCTGAAAAAGCTACCAGTATGCTGATTCAGCTTATCAATGACAAGAATGCTGATGGAATCATTGAAAAAAAAGTGATTATGCAGAGCAATGTGATTATTCACGAAACGCTGAGTAAAAAATTCAAAAAATAGATTCTCCCGGATAATTTTGAATATTATCATTACCCGTCATTTAACAGGAGGGGATTTATCTTTTACTGGTAAGTATTCGTTTATATATTGATGTGGTGGACTGATTTGCCTCATCATTTTAAGCGACCTGTTGCGAAAAGACAGGGTTTCCTTCAAAAGACATAAAATCGATTTTGTTGTTTTACCGTGCACACTTACATTTGCGCCGGAGAGATGGCAGAGCGGTCGAATGCGGCGGTCTTGAAAACCGTTGAAGTGAAAGCTTCCGGGGGTTCGAATCCCTCTCTCTCCGCTGATAGTTTGGAAAAAGTCGGAAATTTTAGGGAATTTTTTTTCATAAGGCCTTGATAAACAAACAATTTTCTCACCCCTTCTCAACTCGCCATTTTTCGGTTTAGTGAGTGGAAAAATGAGTTATTTGACTCAAAAATCCCCTTACTCACTAAACACAGCCCCTTAGATCCTCGGTTACTACACGTAGTTTTTTTGGCATGCGCCATCACGGCATATCAATCCTTCCCAGGTTATCCTTTCATACCACCGACGAGTATAGAAAGGATTGAAGAATTTTGAATTTTCAAATTATGTATACCCCACTACCCCCTCAATTCTATCTTTTTCCGAAAAGAAAGAACAGCCAGCAAGCGTTTGCCAGCATCTACATCAAAGTGTTTTTTGAGCAGAAGCTCCAGGACGGTGAAAGAATGATCACCACCGATTACCCCGTGGAGACTTACCAACTGAAAGCATTTTTCGACCAATTCAGGAAAAAGGTTACCGGCGCCTATTATATGCTCTTTGGCCAAAATACAGATTTTGTATTGCTGACTGGAAGCGCCGATTAAATTGACCACCTCAGGCCGAGGCAAATTGACCACCTGTT
>JBDTUH010000052.1:0-19651 GCA_040007815.1 Chitinophagaceae bacterium | reverse complement strand
GCGATTGCGTAATCAGTGGATTACCCCATCCTGTTTCTCCATAAGGAGTTTCCATGGTGTTCCAAATATTCATCCCTAATTTAATACTTGAGTTTATTTGCATAGCCGTACTGCCCATGCCGGTTGCATCCGGTGCTTTGGGTGAGGTATTATACGAAGGAAATATTACGGGAGCCTGAAGTACTGTAATTCGCCTGGCTTGCCCATTTGCTGCATTAAGCTTTAAAACTACTGTACGGCTAATCCCGGTGGTATTAGCTGCTGCTGATAAATTAATACTTGCGTCACCACTATTGCCGGATACCAGGTTTAATTTTAACCATCCAATACCGGTGGTATCAATACTCCATGCATCATTACAATTAAATGACAAGGATTTGGTTCCTCCACCTTCAGGTATGGTATCTGCAATATTAGAAACAGAAAGTTGCGGTGAATCTACTTTTGTTTTTTTACACGAACTGATAGAAAAAAGGGTAATAAAAACTCCTGCAATCCCATAGATAATTTTCTTTCTCATCTGTATATTTTTTTATACTTTTTTTAAATTTTATAAAAGTCGCAAGGTAGAAACCCCGCTGACGGAATTAACTGCCTGCTATTTAATCTTTACGACTCTTAAATTATCAAAAGCTCCATAAAAGCCCGTTGCTGTTGCCGAAGTGCTGTAGTTATGCATATACACTGTGCACCCACTATTTCCTGAGGAGCCTAATAAATCAGCAAATTTTGTCATTGAAGCTCCTTTACCATCGCCAAGCGTAGCATCAGTTTTGCGGAACTCAGTAAAAGGAATGGTAACAGTTATCCAGCCTTTTGTTTTGTACGGTGCCGTGGTAGTTGCAGATACCTGCCATGGTTCCCCACGATATATATATGTATTATCGCCACTTTGAACAACAAGCGAACCGCCATTCCATGGTTGAGGAATATTTACTTCCATTTTAAATGCCCATTCACCAACAGGATCGTTAATATTGACTGTTGGTACCCATTGTGCCCCATTCATAAGTATGGCATAATTAGAATACGTATTGCCTTCACCAGGTGTCAGAACACTATTCTTTAGTGACATATACATACTTGAATTACCCGGGAAATCGGGGTTGTAGGGTGGCCATCCGGAGTTAGGATCGCCACTATTCAAAGTAGCACCACCCCACCACTGCCAATTAAAATTACCGTTCCACTCCCAGTTTGAAATTGAACCCAAACCAGCTGTCTCATTCACTTTATACACCGTGGTAGCTGTGCCGAACGCTGTAGTAATAGAGACCGGCCCGCTTTGTGAAAGTACAGGCAAAACAAAACCTACGGAACTTCCATCAGCTGATGAAGCAAAAGAGGTAATACTTTCACCGGCAAACGTAAATGTTTGAATACTTTTTAAGTAAGTACCATAGATATAAACCGAATCTCCGGCTTTGGCATTTTCGTTAGAGACACCGGTAATAGTTGGCGTTGCAGATATTTTAAAAATAACTGTACCGCTCCTGGTAGTTACTACTGCATCTCCGCTTGAAGGAGCAGGCGTTGGCATAACAAACCCAAGGGCAGTTCCATACATATTTGATTTAAATGAAGAAATATTAGTTCCTCCGTAAGAAAACGTTTGAACCAAAACCAGGTTTGCTCCATAAATAAAAACAGAGTCGCCCGGGTTGGCAAATACATTGGAAATAGCTGTAATGGTTGGTGCGGCCGGGGTTAACCTGAAAGAAAACGTGGTTGTACCTCCGGGTGTTGTATACTCAATGGTATTGAGCGTGTTCGTATCTATGGCAGAAAACACGATTGAAGGAATTTGCACAACAACATTATTTGGAGCAAATAATGCATTATTAAAAGTAGCAGGCACACCATTAAAATTTATTTGAAGTGCATTTTGTAAATGCTGACCGGTAATAACCACCCATTGTCCATCGGGCACAATGCCGGACAAAGCAGTATCGCCCGGAGTAGCAGCATAATTAATAACCCCGGTAATTACCGGACCTGGTTCCGCTACGTTCTTTTTACAGGCAGGCATTAATAGTATCAATACAATGGCTACACTGAAAAAAAGAAACCCAGTATTTATTTTATGTATTTTTTTCATAATAATATATTTTATGTACCTACTTAATTAAGAACATTAATTAATAATATTTTACTGGTGCTTCAGTCAATTTGGGATTTGCTGTCAACTCCGTTGCCGGTATTTGCAATGTAAATGAGCTGGCTGTTGCCGGAAGCACAGTTACGACAGGACTAGGATCCGGTGTAGCAACTCCAGCAGCATAACTGAAAAAAGAACGGTTTTGTGCATTTACAATAGCCAACGCTTTAGCTGGTTGCCAATAAGAAAGCCTTACAAGGTCCCCCCAATAGTTTCCTTCAAAAGCAAATTCAATTCTTCTTTCGCTAATAAGCGTATCAAGCGTTATGGTTGAAAGAGGGTCAACACCTGCCCTGGTACGCACTTTGTTGTAATACACCAAGGCATCAGGATCTGAAGTGGTAGTATTGCTTCCCATAATAGCTTCGGCATATATCATATACACATCGGCTAACCTAAGCACAGCATCATGTTCAGGCGATGACCATAAATCCATGAGAGGCGAACTGTTATCTATATCGTTACCAATAATGTGTTTTTTCAAACTCGAACCTGTAGCCTTGAATCCACCTTCTGCTGCATTCAATTCTGGATAGTAATCGCCATTAACCATAAAGGTGGCTTTTCGTCTTACAGTATCTATCTCGGTATACAACAAATACAAGTCGTAAGTAGGTTTCATAGAAGCCCATGCCCCACCTTTTTTTGGCATAATAGTGTTGCTTGGAGCATAGTTATTGAGCGTATTACCATTGCCATACCCGGTACCTGCTGCCCATTGATAAGCAAATAAAACTTCCGGAACATCGTTATTTTGTACTTTAAACAGGTCATAATAACTTGGGAATAATGTCTTGCCACTATTTTTGCACACATTTCCTGCATATTTTTTGGCACTGTCCAGGTAAGCCTGGTTGCGTGTACCCCCTAAACCCGCCATGGTTAAATATACTTTGCTCAACATACCTTGTGCCGACCAGGTAGTTACTCTGCCTGCAACATCAGTAGCAGGTAGGTTTTCTACTGCATAAGTAAGATCGTTCGTTACAAATTTGTACACATCCGGTACTACGATGCGGTTCAGCAGGGGCTGATCAATCAGCTTACTGTTGTCTTCCACAATAGGTACGGCACCCCAATGCAAAACCAAATTAAAATAAGCATATCCGCGTATAAACCTTGCTTCGGCTATCGCTGCATTTTTATCTATTGTAGTAACCGTCGCAGGGGCATATTGTTGTATGCCGAGAATAGTATTGTTGCATTGGCCAATAATATTGTATAAGCCTGTCCAGCCACTTTGCACATAACCGTTAGAAGCCGAAAGGTTTACTGCAAAAAGTTCATTATTATCAGTACCCTGGTATTGACCTGTAGTTCCATTTCCACTTAAAACATCGCCAAATTGTAAAAAACCACTACTGTGCCATTGCCACCAGGGAGCACCCCCGTAAAGGTTGGCAGTAGCCAATCTGATCTCTTTCGTAGTTTGATAAAAATTATTGGAAGCAATCTGAGATTGAGAAGGGCGGTCGAGAAAACTTTTTTTGCATCCGGCTACTGCCACCAGCAATAGCAATGGGATGAATAGTTTATTTATTGATTTCATAAAAATTAATAGATTTTTACTTTGTTAATTTCACATTTACTCCAAAAGTGAATACCCTTGATTGAGGATAATATCCCCCATCATAACCAGCCTCCAGTGGATTCCAGGAGCCAACTTCAGGATCCATACCAGTGTATTTTGTAATTATAAATGCGTTCGATACATTAGCATATAACCGAAGTGAATAAATATGCGCTTTTGCCAGTATATTTTGAGGCAAAGAATACCCGACGGTAATGTTTTTACAACGAATAAATGAAGCATCTTCTAGATACAAATTCGTAAAACGCCCATTTTCATTGGTATTATCGTTTCTCAGGCTTGTAATAGTGGTATTTGGGTTGGTGACAAAAACATTGTTTAAATTATTGGGATCTCCATCAGGGTTAATTAAAGCAGTTTTAGCATAGTCTAATACCCCGGTAAAATAGTTGGTATTGTTTAAAGGGTTAGTTTGATTAACCGGCAATTGATTATACACTTTGTTGCCAACGCTTCCACTAAAGAAAATGTTCAAATCAAAGCCTTTATAATTAAATGAGTTATTGAACCCAAACTGAAACTTTGGCTGTGGTGTACCTAAGAAAGTTTGGTCTCTTGTATCAATAATACCATCGCCATTTAAGTCTTTAAACATTCGGTCGCCATACCATATACCACCACCTGCATTCGCAATTGGGCGGGGGTTTCCTGATTGGTCGGCCGGCAAAGCATGCGATTTAAAATCATCGGCAGTAGCAAATATGCCATCATAAATATAGCCGTAAAATGAGCCAATAGGTTGGCCTACTACAGTTTTTGAGTTTCCCGAAACAAGGCTGGCATCATCCCCACCAGCACCTAAGCTCAATACTTTATTAATATTACGTGATACAGTAACATCAGTTTTCCAGGTGAAATTTTTGTTGCGGATATTGGTGGTTCCTACTCTAATATCAATTCCTTTATTGCTCATAGATCCCACATTCACATAAGGGGCCTGCATTGCACCTGGTGAATAATTAGTTGTTGTACCCGAATACTTTGGAAATGGTACTTTTAATAACAGGCCATCGGTATGACGATCGTAAATATCTATTGAAAAATTTAATCTCCAGTTAAAGAAGGTACCATCTAATCCGATATTAGCATTTTTTGTTTGTTCCCATGTTACATTGGGATTGGCCAAATTGGATTGAAACTGTGCTGTACCAGACAAGCCATTAGCCACTGTCGTAAGCTGGGTTACATAAGTATTGCTTGGGATGTTTTGATTATTGGTTAAACCATATCCAAGGCGCAACTTTAATTCATTGATGGCTTTAATTTTTGCCAAAAACTTTTCGTTATTCAATTTCCATGCAAATGCACCAGAATACGAAAATGCCCAACGATCATCCGCTGGAAATTTATCGGACCCATCGTTACGCAGGTTTAATGTAAACAAGTATTTGTCTAACCAATTATAGTTAACACGTCCAAAATAAGATTCTGAACCACCCTGGCCATAATTGCCACCGTTTTTTGCAGTAGAAGGGTCGCCGCTGGAAATAGATTGCACATTATTAGAAGGAAAATCTGACCGGCTTGCAGAAACATTTGAAGATTTACTCAAATTAGCTTCGTGCCCGACAAATACATTCAAATTGTTTTTATTACCTAAGTTCTTATTATAAGTAATATAATTTCTTACTACGGTATAAAAGTCTTGTCCGGAACTATACGAAGACATGGTTGGGTCAGGGGTAGTGTATTTACCATAGGTAGTTTGAGGCCTGAATTGTTCATTCCTGGAAAAATCAAAATTGCCGGAAACCTCATTTCTCAACGATAACTCTTTGGTAAAGTTTACTTCGGCATATGCGTTACCAAACAGCTGATACCTGTAATTCATATTTTTATTAATAAGAGCCGATGCAACCGGGTTTGCCACCGGCTGAACCCATCCGGAAGTATTCGTAACGCCCCCCCAGGTACCATCATTATTTTTTACAGGAATATCGGCGGTTAAACTCAACGCATCTCTAATTACACCTGAAGAAGAAGTACCACCTGAAACTACATTTTCAACAACATTCGCTAATTGAAGACTGGTTCCTATTTTCAACCAATTGGTTGTTTTATTATCTAAATTCAACCGCACAGAATATCGCTTAAATTTAGAGCCAAGCGCAATACCATCCTGGTCAAAATATCCTAAGGAAAATAAGTATTGAGTTCTGGCATCACCGCCGTTTATAGTAAGCGAATGATTTTGCATGGGTGCATTGCGGAATAACTCATTTTGCCAATTGGTACCTGTTCCTAAATATTTTGGGTTGGCGAATTCAGGCCTGGCATCAAAGCCCCACACAACAGCTCTTTCGTTAAGAAATGTTGCAAGTTGCTGCAAATTAACAGTAGGAAGCCTTTTAGGTATCTGCTGAACCCCATAATATCCTTCATACGATATTTGAGGAGGTGATACGCTGCCTCTTTTGGTAGTAATAACGATAACGCCATTAGTAGCCTGCGAGCCATAGATGGCGGTAGCGGAAGCATCTTTTAAAACGTCAATGGATTCTATTTCAGAAGGGTTGATGGTATTCAGGGGATTAGATCCATTTCCAGGATCATTTGTTGGAGGAATAATAACACCATCTATAACATATAATGGCGAATTAGAGCCACTTATTGAAGATATACCATGAATCTGAATAGATACCCCGCCGCCGGGTTGTCCCGATATCTGTTGAACCATAACTCCCGCGACTTTTCCCTGCAGGGCCTGGTCGAAAGTAGTTGGTTGTGTTCTGCGAAGCTCTTCGCCGGAAACAGAAGATATGGCGCCGGTAACATCTTTTCGTTTTGATTTGCCATACCCAATTACTACCACATCGTCTAATTGCAGGATACTTTCTGCCAGTTTTACTTCAAGGGTTTTGCTTTTGCCGACGACCACTTCTTTTTTTTGATACCCGGTCATCGTAATTACCAATACATCTCCGGGTGATGCATCTATGGTAAACCTTCCGATCTCATCAGCAACTATTGTGCGGTTAGTTGTTTTCACGGTAATCGTTGCTCCCGAAGCCGGAGCAGAGGTACGTTCATTGATAATAGTACCGCTAACTTTTGCTGTTTGCGCAAAAGCTTTGGTGGTTACGAGAAGAACGGGCAATACGCCCATTAGCAGCAATAATCGCAAGCGAATCGTTTTGGATAATTTCATATTTATACATTTAATTTAACTACACCAACACTGATGATAACAGCAAGGGCAAACATTTGAGATCTGTATTGCCATGCGGAAGAGGAAGAAAAGATTAACCCGGCCTTTATAAACAAAGGCGTTTTTTTATAAAAAAAATGACTAACAATAAAGCCGGTAAAAACATCGCTCAGGTGAGAACAAAAAGAATAAGCTGCCAGAACGACATTACGAATAGGAAATCCTGGGACGTATGGCAGCAGCAGTTGTATTCTCATAAACAGCAATCTTTCGCTTAAAACAGTGCAATAAAACTATGCACTTGTAACCTGAATGAAGGGCGTCAAATGGGTATTATTGAGGTATGAAATGTGCAGTAAGACTGATTCTTACCAGGTCTTAGTAAAAGAGCATCCTTTTGTGAACACTATTGACTCTTAAACATTGCAAGGTGCAATACGTTAAGGCATTTGGTGTATTGAGTGAAAATAATATGAAATTTTGTCAGCTGCTCTTCACTTTTAAAAAAGTGATACACCCATAGCGAAAAATAAGTAATCGAATTTTATCAGGAAAAAATTGTTGGGGGAAATGTCCCGTAACGGCACTCATTCCCTTACTTGAGGACTGGCTTTGGTTGTGTGGACTGCGGTGGCTGAATCCTTTCGTCCATGGAACAAGCGTAAGAAGGCAAACCTTACGAGGAACTATCTTTTTTACCCGCCATATATTGGGATGGCAATACTTTAAATTCTTCTTTGAAGTATTTCGTGAAGTTCTTCGGGTTATTAAACCCGACGTCGTACGCAATTTCGGCAATGGTCATCCCGCTTTTTTCTAACAGCTGCGCAGCTCTCTTTATTCTTATTGAACGAATAAATTCCAGTGGAGCTTTGCCTGTCAGTGAAAGAATTTTATTATACAGGGCCTTGCGGCTCATGCACATTTCGCGGCTGAAATCCTCCACCGAAAAATCCGGGTTGTCGATGTATTTTTCAACCACATCCAATGCCTGTTTCAAAAACTTTTCGTCAACCGGTGTTATTGTTACTTCGCTTGGATTGACTTCAATTTGTTTTTGAAACCTGTTTTGCAATAATTTTTGCTGCATCAGCAGGTTCCTGATCTTTGAAGCCAGAATTTCAAAAGTGAATGGTTTGGTAATGTAATCATTCACGCCTGCCTTTAAACCTTCCAGTTGCTTTTCCTCGCTGCCCATCGCAGTAAGCAGGATTACCGGGATATGAGCGGTAAGTGTTTCGTTTTTAATTTTCCTGGCCAATTCAACGCCGTCCACTAAAGGCATCATGATGTCGCTCACGACCAGGTCGGGGTTCATCAGCTTTATTTTTTCCCAACCTTCTTTTCCGTTGGTGGCCTCTTCAATATGGTATTGCCCTTTCAGGTTATCTTTTAAATAAAAGCGCAGGTCTTCATTGTCTTCCACTATAATTATAGTTTTCTTCTTGTCTTTCCTTTGGTTATCCTGAAACGGTAGCTGTTCCGCAACTTCTGCCGGCGTTGGCGCTGTTGTGACCCGGGTTGAATGCTCGTATATTTTTTTAGCAGGCAGTAACACAGTAAAAAAGGAACCTTTTTCCGGTTCGCTTTTTACCGTTATGATTCCGTTATGTAGTCTTACAAACTCTTTCGTGATGGCCAGCCCGATACCCGTTCCCTGGTTCACCATACTTTCAGGGACGTCTGTTTGAAAGAACCGTGCGAAAATCTTTTCATGCTGATCGGCAGGAATTCCAATGCCTGTATCTTTTACTTCTATAGCAACCGTTCCATCGCCATCATTATTTACAGGAGGAGTATATACAAGATTGATGCTTACCGTTCCATTATCATGGGTGTATTTAAAAGCATTGGAGAGCAGGTTAAACAGAATCTTTTCAATCTTATCCTTGTCAAAATAAATTTCAAGACTGTCAACATTGGAAGCGAACGAAAATTGAATTTCTTTCTTTTCTGCCACATCCATAAATGAGTGACTGATATCCCTGGCGAAACCAATAATGTCGCCAATTGACGGATGTAATTTTACTTCCTGTACCTCCATCTTCCTGAAATCAAGCAATTGGTTCACGAGGTTTAATAAACGTTTTGCATTCCTCTGCACAAGGTTTAATTGCTTTTTCTGTTCTTCGTCCGCACTTTGCTTGATAATCTTGTCAAGGGGAGCAATGATCAGGCTTAGTGGCGTACGGAATTCATGGCTTACATTGGTAAAAAATTTTGTTTTTAACTGTTCCAGGGTGTGAGCTCTTTCTGCTTCCCTGCGTTGTTGTCTTACTTCAAAGCGCATGCGTATTCTGTCTAATGTAATACGCCTGGCAAGTAAAAATAACCCTGTGGCGATCAGTACATAAATAATATATGCAATGGGAGTTCGCCAGAATGGTGGCTCGATATCAATCTGCAAAGTTTTTATATCACTCCACAATCCACCCCTGTTCAGAACCTTTACTTTAAGGATATAATGTCCGGGATTCAGGTTTGTATACGTGACTCTACGCTGGGCTCCATCGGCATAGAACCAATCGGGATTAAATCCCTCCAGCATGTATGCGTATTTATTACCGCCACTGTGACCAAAGTCAAGCGATGTAAATTCGATGGAGAAAACATTTTCTTTATACTTCAGCCTGATACCCTGAAGCTTTGATAAAGATTGCTGCAGCAGAACACGGTTATTGATCAACTCGTCCGGTTCAACAGTGTTGTTTAATATCTGCAATCCGGTGAAAATAATTTCAGGACGGTAAACAGGTGCCTGAATTTTATCAGGGTTAATAATATTGAAACCGGAAGGGCCACCAAAAATCAGTTCGCCAGCTCTTGTTTTGAGCGCCGCATTATCATTGAATTCACGGTTCTGAAGGTTGTTTGTTTCATCATAACTAATGACAGACAAAAGAAAACCGTTCTGATCCTGTTTTGGAATGACATTGCATAGTCCATTCGGTGAGGAAATCCAAAGTGCCTGGTGATTGTCTTCAATAATGTTCAATATCATATTATCGGGAAGGCCTTCCGAGATTGTGAATCGCTGAAATTGCTTCGTTTGCCCGTTAAACAAGTCCAATCCTTCACGTGTTCCTGCCCAAATCCTTCCTTTGCTGTCTTCCAGAAGGCAGATAACAGTATTATTGCTTAAACTGTTTTTATTATCGCTGCGCTGATAAGAAACCGGAGTGGTCTTATTTTTTTCAAAAACTGTTATTCCGCCAGTCGTGCCAACCCATAAATTTCCTTTCTTATCCTCCAGAATGGACGAAATATAATTGGATGGTAAAGGATCTTTCGATTCTCCCTTGTACCGGGTGTGTGCAAACTCGCTTCCCTTTCTGTCGAAAAGATCCAAGCCGCCACCCAAAGTACCTATCCATAAATTGTTTTGCCTGTCTTCAAATATTTCCCACACATTATCACTCGACAGGCTTGAAGAATCACTATCGCGGTGCCTGTAGTGTGTGAATTTCTTACCATCGAAGCTGTTAAGGCCGCCGAAGTATGTTCCTATCCAAAGTATGTCTTCATGATCGATCAACAGGCTTACAATTACGTTACTACTCAGGCTGTTTTTATTGTTGGGATCGTGCAGGTATTGTTTGAAAGTATTGTTTTTCCTGTCAAAATAAATCAATCCTCCGCCATTGGTTCCAATCCAGATATTTCCCGACTTGTCTTCCACAAAACGGTTTACATCATCGTATGGAAGGCTTTTTATGTTCGCTTCCTGGTGACGGTAAAGTGGAAACAACACTATATTACTGTTTAAATAATTCACTCCCTGTTTGTAAGTTCCCAGCCAGATAATTCCATCATAATCCTTATACATTGCAGTGATACTATTCTGACTGAGGCTCCGCAAATCTTTGGGGTCATTGAGAAGATAACTGATACTGAAGTTGTCTTTTTTATTAATCAGATTTACACCACCATGGTCAGTGGCCACCCAGATCAGACCATTGTTATCCTGAACGACTTGACTCACAAGATTTCTGTTCAGTCTTGACGGAGATGAATTTTCATTAAACTGTCTGGCTGAATTACACTTTGGTTGAAAAAGAAAAACTCCGTTATTGACACCCCACAGCCAAATGTCTCCGTCATTATCTATAAAAAAATTATAAGGATTGCTCCCCTGGGTCAACTTTTGAAAAGCAGCGCTTTCAAAAACGATCTTATGTAAGCTTATATCATACTGCTGCAAAAATCCGGTTTGATATATCAACCATAATTTTCCATCGTTCGTTTCTTTAATGGAACTAATTCGCTCCAAACTATTGACGCCAGGCTTTTGTCTGAATGGCTTTGCCTTCTTTTCCGCCGTAGAATACAAGTACAGATCAAGGTTATCGCAAAGAAACCAGTAGCGTCCGTTATTTCCTTTTACGATATTGATATTCTGAGTAGAAGGCAAACCGAGAGTTTGCAAAAACCTACTATAATCAGCATCGAATTTCTCTGCATGTGAATTGTAGATACAGGGTCCTCCCGCTGTAGATACCCACATCTTTCCATCAGGAAGCTCGTAAAGTGAAAAGACACTGTTATCCGGCAGCGAGGAACTGTCGCTATAATTTTTACGGAATATCCTGCAGGAATATCCATCGTAGCGATTGAGACCTGACATAGTACCAAACCATAAAAAGCCATCCGGGTCTTTTAGTATGGCGGTAACCTGGTTGTGTGAAAGGCCGTTATATGTGTCGAGTTTATAAAAATTATAACGATCACTTTGTGATAAAGCAGAAAGCGGTAATAACAACAAAGCAATCCGGATCATGAAACACATTGTGTCAGTTTTAACATGGGAAAAAGTTGGGCACGAATCTCGATAAAATTCCCGTTCGTTCTGAAACAGGGAAGCATGATCATATTGCCTGTGAAAAAATTTACATGAATGTCCGTCATAACCGTTAAGGCTGACATAGTACTGAACCATACAAAGCCTTCCGCATCATGCCGAATGAAATTTACCCGGTTACGCGAGGGAACACTATAGTCAAGTTGGGAAAAACTATATTGCCCGGTTTGTTCAACAAGAGAAATTCGAAGTAGTAACAATAAAGCAGTCAAAAAAAGGAAACGCATCACATCAGGTTTACCTCAGCAAACGATTTGCAATTTCAACACAAAAATTCCATTCCTGCATGAGGAATTGGAAACTAAACTAAATAAAATCGCTGAGATTATAGATTTTTTCCATTGCGCAATCGTCATTTGAATGTTTAATATGATTGCTATCAAGATTTCTTCCAATCTTATTATTGTCAAATTGACGATTTAGCAAAGAACACTCTCATTCGGCTTTAATAAGTAGTCATGGACAATGCAGAAACAGAACCTAGCGTCAGAAGGAGAACTACAACAACCTTATGCTCTTGTGAAATGCATCTATTCCGCAAATGTGCGAATATGGATCATATGAGCCTTAAGCATTGAATTCTGAATGGATCCTCTTTGACTGATCATGGCGATATTTCTATTCCTGTTTTAATTCTAATACCACTACAGAAAACGGCGGAACTTTCACACGCAATGTTGAACCGCTTAAGCTGGCGCCGGTAAAGCTTGCCGGTTTTATTTTGTCGGGGTTCTCAAAACTGTTATAGTTCTGTAATTTATCCGATGTTAAAATTCGACCGCTAACTGATTTATAAGCCGCGCCTTTGATGCTGACAGTAACATCCTGTGCCTTATTAGCATCAATATTTACCAGCGAAATATGAGTCAGACCATTTTTGGCCTTTGATGCCGATGCAGAAACAGCGGGCAGCCTGGCATTGCCCAATTGATAATTGTTAGTGGTTATGGTTAACGGCAGCATGGTCGCATCCTGGTGCACGTTGTACATTTCCATTACATGATACGTAGGAGTAAGAACTAATTTTTCTTCTTTAGTGAGAATAACCGCCTGCAGTACGTTCACAATTTGCGCCAGGTTGGCCATCTTTACGCGGTCGCAATGATTGTTAAAGATGTTTAGTGTCGCTCCGGCAATCATCGCGTCACGCATTGTATTTTGCTGGTATAAGAAGGCGCCATTGGTACCAGGTTCAACATCATACCATCCGCCCCATTCGTCTACAGCCAGTGCTTTTTTCTTTTTCGGGTCATACTTATCCATGATAGCGCTATGCTTGGTGACCAATTCTTCCATTAATAAAGCTCTTTGCATGGTAGTAAAATATTGCTGCTCGGTAAAAGTAGTCGCCGATCCTTTTTTGCCCCAGTCAATTACTGAATAGTGATGCAAACCCAATGCATTAAACATGCCTGCAGGTAGTTCTTTCATCAACACTTCTGTCCAGTGATAATCATTGTCCGATGCACCGGATGCAATACGGTATAATTGGTCGCTATTATTCCAGTTGGTCATGAACGTGGCATACCGGCGATAGATGTCAGCATAGTATTCGACTTTCATATTGCCACCGCAACCCCAGGCTTCATTTCCTAATCCCCAGAATTTTACTTTCCACGGGTTCGGACGCCCATTTGCTTCCCGCAGATCTGTTACGGGACTGCTGCCGTTAGGATGCGTAGCATATTTTACCCAATCGGCTAATTCCTGCGGCGTACCGCTTCCTACATTACCACTCAGGTAAGGTTCGGCACCGAGCAATTCGCACATATTTAAAAATTCATTCGTGCCAAAACTGTTATCCTCTTTTACATTGCCCCACCAGATATTAAGCATAGAGGGTCGTTCCTTTTTAGTACCGACACCATCTTTCCAATGATAGGTATCAGCGAAGCAGCCACCTGGCCAGCGTAGTACCGGAACCTTTAATTTTTTTAATGCCTCGATAACATCCAGCCTTACACCATCTTTATGCGGAATGGTTTTATTGGAATCGCCAACATACAAGCCTCCATATATGCAATGGCCCAAGTGTTCGGCAAAATGTCCGTAAATATTTTTGCTGATCGTATCTTTTGCCCTGGCGGCATCGATTGTAATCCGGGTTTGCGCAAATGTGCAAAATGGAATGAAAACAGCAAGCTTAAAAAGATTGAATTGCATAGAATTATTTTTGTTTAAAAGTTATGATCTATTTAAATAGCAACTGCGCAAAGTTATACAGGTTATTTTTCCATACCGGCCATGAATGTCTGCCAGGATATTCGCTGTATTGATATCTAATATTCATCTCATCAAATTTTGAAAGCATGATCTTACAATTATTGTAAGCAATATCTTCTTTACCGCCCATGGCGACCCAAAGGCTTTTCAGGTTGCTATTAATCATAGCAGCATTAGCTTTCATAAAATCATACTGTGGATTGGAAAGTTACGGTCGATTGACAAACCAGCCAGAACTAAATACCCGCGCCGGGAGAATATGTTTGTATTTTTTATTCCTGCATACAAAGTTTGCAAGCCACCCATTGACAATCCGGCAAGCGCCCTGTTTTTTGCATCCGTTTCTGCATGGTAATTTTTTTCAACAAATGGTATAACGGACTGCTTTAATTCACTTTCAAAAGACCTCAATACATTTTCATTAAAGCCCGCGAGACCACCCGTTCCCATATTACCATCCGGCATCACCACCAGCATTGGCTTTGCTTTGTTTTCCGCAATGAGGTTGTCAAGAATTATATCTGTTTAGCCTTGTGTAGCCCATCCTCTTTCATCTTCTCCTCCATACATGTGGTTTCCGGAGGGATTGCTGTATAGTAAGAAAAATGATGTAGTTCGAACTCCAAGAGTGAACTCTTTATTTCAGGCAATCCTTTTACTGTCGAGAGTTTCAGAAGAAAATAAAAATGGCCGTATTATTAAAAACGGCCAAAAATCTCATTGGGTAGTCCCAGCGGGCTTAAGTTCGAACTCCCTTACGATCGATTTGCAGATGCTATTTAAAATTATAAGCCCAGGTTGATCGATTTTTTTCTCCGTTCAAGAGGTGAAAGTGTGTCTCATCAGTTAGAGCCTGGCGTGGCACCGTATTTATTTTCAAGCCCGCTCTTATCTAAGAATAATCTCAAGCTATGACCGAAATCCCAAGCTTTCCGGTGATTGGTTAAACTGGTATTTTTTATTAATTTTACCGCAAATGTTAACGGATGATACCCGACGCAAAATTAAAAATATCACTGCAGGAGTTAGCCTTAAAGGGCAGGCTGATCCTTGCACAACAGCCCGAAATCTACTATGCGGAAGCTATCCTACAAGTACAACGGTTAAAAAAGACTTCGAAGGTCAATCAATCATCAAAAAAGCGCAGGCGCAGCAGCTAGAAATCTTCTCCTCCGAGCATGATCTGTGGGCAGCCCATCTTCCCACAGAACAAACTTTTCTTACCAGAGGAGGTGAGGCGCGGGTGTACCTTCATGACGACAATCGTCATGTGATTAAACTCAACGATTCAGTCTATTACGCAACCTGGCTCGAGTTCTTGAATAGTATTCTCTTGCATAACCTTGTTTTCCCAAACACAGCGTATGAGCTGATTGGGTTTACTAAAGAAGGAGAAACACTGATCGCTGTTCTCAAACAACCTTTTGTTCGACGCTTCGGTCGATCTCGCTGATATAAAGGCTCTATTGGAATTTAATGGATTTGAGAATACCCGCAGACAAGATTATGAACACAAGCAGTTAGGCCTTGTATTGGAAGACATGCATGACGAAAATGTGCTAGTCAATTCCGATACGCTATTTTTCATAGATACAGTATTTTACACCGTAACTCCGACGAAAGGTTGATTAAGTGATAAAGTCAAAAAATTTAAAAGGCCGCCTTGGTTGGTTTTAATAGTCTCTATAGGTTGTGGAAAAAAACTGAATATCATATCCGATTCAAATTCTAAGTTGCAGTCAATTCTTTGATTTTTTTTTGCAGCCCAAGAACAGTAAAGTGTATTGAATTACACAACCTTTATGGTTTAAAACCGGCGCCGTGTACGTCGACACCGGAAACAAGAAAAAAACTAGGGGATTACGGGATTGCAACACTTATGGTTGTTTGAGATTTTGATGTACGGGGTAATATTGCCCTCAAACATCAAACAACTTATATCATGAAAAGGAACTCAGATGTAAGAGAAATCGAACGTCTGCAAAAAAGAATTATCAAAATCGGATCAAAGAATTGTTGCAGATTATCCCGGAAAGAACGCAGGTTGTATTATGAATTTTATTTTTTCCTTGGAAAATTGAAGAAACCTAAACGTCAAAGAAAGGCAAAATTAGTTAGAGCAGTTTTGAAAGGACTAAAATTCATTGCGACGCTTTTTGTAAAACTAGCTTACGGTAAGTGGTTCAACCCCTAGTTTTTCTTATTATTTTGCTATGATCAATAAACCCAAACACTTGTATTATGCTCTTCGTTCTTCTAAGAAAGAACTTCAAAGCTTAACAGAAAATATCGACAGTTATTATTACTACTTTAAAAAGGCTAAACGAAAATACGGGGACAACCAACAGGATAATGGAGTAATACGCTATCGGGATTTATATCCGAGCCTTGGTAGATTAAAGCAAATACAGCAAAGAGTCAATATATTTCTTCAACAAATCAAATTGCCAGAATATGTATATGGCTCTGTAAAAGGGAGAAATAATATTCATAATGCATTAGCGCATCTGGGAAATAAATACTTTTTGGCAGTTGATCTCAAAAATTTTTTTCCTAATATAAACCACCACCAGGTGTTTCAGATGTTCAGGTATTACAACTTCTCGCCAACCGTTTCTCATATTCTTACTAAATTAACTACATACAAAGGAAGACTTCCGCAAGGCGCCCCCACCTCCCCGGTGATCGCCAATCTTGTCTTTACCCAAATAGGACTTCAGCTATACGAAATGGCTGACAATAATAATATCACTTTTACAGCTTTTCTTGATGACCTTGAATTTTCCTCATTGTGTGATTTTAAAAATCTTATACAAGAAATACTACAAAAAATTAAGTCCGGGGGTTTTTATCTTCATCATAAAAAAATCAGCTATAAAGAAAAAGGGCCTGAAGTAACCGGTCTATTGATTACAGATAAAGGCTTGACGGTAAATTCTATTATCCGGAAAAGGGCAAAGATTAACCCATTTACAATGCATTATTTAACAAGAGTAGAAAAAGCCGCACAGGCCACTCATATAGCCATTTTATAAATTTGTAGTCCCGACAGGATAATTTATTTGAATGTATTGCGTTGAAAATCAATATATTAATTAATGCAGGGTTGGGACGAGGGGCGAAACAAAAATATTTTTCTATCCTGAAAAAACCGTTCATGTTAATAACATGAGGAGAAATGCATCGTCGGAGTTAAGGATGCTTCATTCCCGGGCACACTTAAATTTTAAAACCCTTGATGGTATTGACCTTCAAGGGGGTTTTTTTTAGGGGCTTTTAAAGGGGACACTTTATTTTCTCTCAATTCCCAAAAATCCTTGGTGTTGTTGCCTTCTACCGGCAGTCTGTTTAGTTATTCTAACAAAAGGGTATATTTTACCAGTTTGATGATTTAGGGAGCGTTCCTACTTACTAAAACAAGCTAAAAACCAGTGTTAACGTATAGGAAGGGATTTTTTTCGGTTAATGATGGTCGGATTTACTATTTTGCTGCTATTTAATATAGATAATCAATTAGTTAATTTACTACTTAGCTTTCAAAATTATTTATGTCAACCGCGAACGAACGAACTTTCCAAGGAGAACTTTATAGGATTATCAACGGGATATTGTCCTCGGATGGCCATATCGGATTTTCAAAAATAACTCAAGAAGAAAATATCGGAATCAAGGGTAAAGCAAGGTTTGCTGATGGAAAACTGTATTCAAATATTAATAGCAGAAAAATTGTACTGTTTGAACTTAAAAATTCTAAATGGGATGCTAACGACGAAGAGCTTGTTAGCCATGCTGCTTTAAAGGCGATGAATAAAGGCTACGAATTCTTTGTCACTGGAACTCCCAGGCAGTTAGTTGTCTTTAGAACATTTGAAGAAGGAGTACCGTTACACGAACGAAAATTAAAAGTCTATACAATTTCTAATGTCCTAAAGGATGATGATGTTCTATTCCCCTCTTTTGAAAAAGAGATATCTCCTAAATTAAAAACTTTTTTAAAGGAGTTGTCTGATTTGGTACATGACGTTAAAGAGTTTCATTGGGATAGCATTGATAAAATTTTCGTAAACAAACTTTCTGCTTATATATTAGAAGCATCGGCAGAGATGTATTCTCCAATGCACCAAAAAATAAATTCAAATAAAACTTTTAAGCAAAACTTAAAAGACTATTTGAAAAGTCAGGAGATTTTCAATGTGACCTTAAATTTCGATTCAAAGGATATTTACAAAATTTGTCAACTTTCAAATTATCTTTTATATCTAAAAGTGATATTTTATTCATATCTACAACGTGAGGTACCCGCCTTAAAATTAAAGCCGTTAGAAATTCCAAAAGACAAGAAATATTTAAATAAATCATTAAGATCACGTTTCGATGATGTTTTACAACATGATTTTGAGATGATTTTTGGAGAGAATATTTTAGAAGAATTTGAATTTGAACCAAAATACCTTCCGGTCTTGAGGCATAACGTTGAACAAATTGGTAAATTAAATTTTGATGAACTCAATGCTGATATAATTGGAGCAATATATAACACATTAATTGATAATCAGGAACAGCATGATAGAGGTCAGCATTTTACCAATACAAATGAAGTAGATATCGTAAATGGCTTTTGCATTAATGAGAAAACTAACTATGTATTGGACAGTGGCTGCGGGGCAGGAACATTTCTAGTTCGAGCCTATTATTTTCTTAAGAATTACAAACGGGATGTTTCCCATCAAGAGCTATTGGAGAGAGTCTGGGGAATTGAAATTGCTCCTTTTCCGGTTTTTTTATCGACAATGAATTTGTCTTTATTGGATATTCGGACTTTAGACAATTATCCAGTAATTATAAATTCCGATTTTGCAAAAATCAATAGCTCTTCTAGTTACAGTGGCATTTTTTTAAATGTTAGTGATGCATTTGAAATATCAAATATTGACCAAAAGAAATGTAAGGTCCGAATGCCGTTGTTCGATGCCTGCGTTGGAAATCCCCCATATATACGCCAAGAAAAAATAGACCATAAAGATACCTGGAATAAAATTCTAAAGATTGAATTTGGGGTGGACAAGATAAATCAGCAAAGTGATTTATATGTTTATTACCTGATGCATACAAGCGCCTTTCTAAAAGAAGGCGGTAGATTAGGATATGTTATATCGTCGTCATGGCTTGATATTTCCTATGGAACCGGGTTACAAAATTTCATTCTTGAAAATTTTAAAATTGTCGTTATCATAGATCATCAACGAAAACGAAGTTTTGAAACTGCTTTAATTAACACGGTAATTTTAGTTTTAGAAAAATGTTCAGAGCGGAAAAAAAGAGAAGCTAATAATGTAAAATTTGTTAGAATATTTTCGGACTACGAAAAATTAATTGGAAATAGTAGTGACAAAGGGCGGTTCGACAATATAAATAATTTCGTAAAACAAATAAGTATTGCGAGTAAAAGTTATAAGGACGACAATTTACAATTGGATATCATTAATCAAAAGGAATTACAAGAGCTGTCGACTTTTAATAATAAATATGAAAATGGCTATTGGGGTGCCAAATTTTTGCGATCACCTCTAATTTATAAAAAAGTAATAGCTGAACAAAAGCAATTCTTTGTTCCTCTTTGCAAGCGCCGGTGAAGTTGACCACCCTTGGCCGGTTTAAGTTGACCAGTGCAGG
>JBDTUH010000051.1:0-20598 GCA_040007815.1 Chitinophagaceae bacterium | reverse complement strand
ATTTGTTGGAGTAACAGATTTTGGAAAAAGAATAGAGAACCAATGGACGGGCAATACAAAAAAAGATATTTATGCGATTAAAGTGAAAGATGGATCAAAAAAGCTCGTGAAGAAAGACTTATTGGGAGTAATTGCGCCTTCTTATATTTCTCCAACCGGTAAATACATCATGTGGTATGAGTATAAAGCGAAAGATTATTTTGCTTACGATGGAGATTCTACCCGGAATATTACGGCAAAGATAAAAGCGCCTTTGTATGATGAGGAATATGATTCACCGGGAGATCCATCGCCGTATGGGGTAATGGGTTGGCATGAAGGAGACACGGCGGTATACATTTATGATAGGTATGATACGTGGGAAATAGATCCTCGTGCAAAAGCAATTGCTACAAATATTACAAGCCCACTTGCAATTTTTTCCGCACGTAAAACGAGAACAATTTTCCGCTATTTACGGTTGGATGCAGATGAGCGTTTTGTAAAAAGTCAGCAATCGTTATATTTTCGAATTACGAACGATGAAACAAAACGAAGTGCTATTGTTTCCGGACAAAAAAGGGAATATAGTCACCCGTTTAATTTTCTTACTGATTTTGCAGATTACACATATTCTTCTTTTTTAAAAGCCAGGGATGAAGAGGCATTTGTATTTACAAGAGAAAACTTTACCAATTCTCCTGATATTTTTTCAGCTCCAATAGAAATTAGTGATGCAATTCATGGATGGAGCGCCAGGGGATTGCCTTATGTTAGGCTTTCTTCTATCAATTCACAACAAAAAGGCTACAACTGGGGTACTGCCGAATTATACCAATGGAAAACATTCAAAGGCAAACCATCAGAAGGTATTTTATACAAACCCGAAAATTTTGATCCCAATAAAAAATATCCGATGATTCTTTATTTCTATGAAAAATTATCTGACGGGCTGAATACTTATCATCCGCCAATGCCGACAGCCAGCCGGTTAAATATTTCTTTTTTTGTTAGTCGTGGTTACCTCGTATTTGCTCCTGATATTTCTTATACGATCGGGCATCCGGCACAAAGCGCTTATGATTATATTGTCAGCGCTGCAAAAGACCTGGCAAAGCACAAATGGGTGGATGCGGATAACATGGGTATACAGGGACAAAGCTGGGGCGGAATACAAGTGACGCAATTGATCACAATGACGGATATGTTTAAAGCCGCATGGGCCGGCGCACCGGTTGCCAATATGACCAGTGCCTATGGCGGTATTCGCTGGGAGAGCGGAGTTAGCCGCCAGTTTCAGTATGAGAAAACACAAAGCCGTATCGGAGCCACATTGTGGGAGAAACCGGAACTGTATATCGAAAACTCTCCGTTGTTTCATTTACCCAAGGTAAAAACACCTTTGGTCATCATGAGCAATGATGCTGATGGGGCCGTACCCTGGTACCAGGGAATTGAATTGTTTACCGCCATGCGCCGGTTGGGAAAGAAAGTATGGATGCTTAATTACAACGGTGAAGCGCATAACCTGGTACAAAGAAAGAACCGCAAAGACATTCAAGTAAGAGAACAGCAATATTTCGATTGGTTACTGAAAGGTGAGAAGCCTGCGAGATGGATCACGGAAGGTGTACCGGCTGTCAGGAAAGGAAAGGACTGGGGATTGGACCTTGATAATTGAAGTCTTATTTGACCTGGTGTAAGATGTATGGTGTACGATGTACGCCAGTACTAATATACGGGCGACGCTAAATTTTAGCGGGGTCGTACATCAAACATCGTACTTCGTACATTTTATGCTGCCTGCGACGTAATAAATTTCACCAAACTCCTTTTGGCAATCGGCAATAAAGTTTCATCTACCGGGAAGCTCAATCCTGTTTCAATAGAATATACAGCCGGGTTTGGAAGATGATGATGATTACGGATCAATTCTGCTTTTGTATGCTCATAAGTACTGCCGATACTGCGTTGCCATTTATCTACTAAAACAGTTTTAATGCTCCTGTATTTTTCATCATGCTTTTCAAAAATGGAAAGACGATAATGATAAGTCATTGCGATCTTTGTATTACCACTCGTTAAAAAGAAATAACCTTCTTTCAGATCCAATGGTATAATTCCAACCGGGGTGATATTAATTTTTTCTTCCACGAATTCATAAATATCCGCACCGGTTTGCAAAGTGCTTTTCATGTTTTCGGCCGCATAGTTGATGATTTCCTCCAATTCTTTCATCAGTTCATCGTCTTCTATCATTTGCTGGTACAGCAATTGCAGTTTTTCCATTTGTATCCCGTTCATTTTTTTGGGAAAATGCTCCTGGAGAAATTTTTTATTTTCCCGGAAGGCTACCAGGTTGGTATAGTGAAAAACAACGTCCGCTAATTGGGGGTAGAGTTTATTCTCGCCAAAATATTTGTTTACTTCCTGCAGGTAGGCGAGCAGGGTGTACTTCTTCAGCTCGAAATCAATATAGCCTTCAGCGAACCAGGTCTCGGATAATCGTTTCATTGTACTGGTGGATTTAGTATTTCCAATTTACAACAAAGACGTCATACTTCATAACCTGTTGCACGATGAGTTGTTAAATACTTTCTTAGTATCCTACAAACCAAAGCAGGACTACTGTAACAATTAGAAATATCACTCAGGGGACCGCAGAGCACACAGGGTATATTGTTACTTGCTTATTTATCTCTCCGGACACAGCGGTCTCTGCGTGAGTTCCAAGTGAGATACAACTAAAGTACGCTCATGAGGTTATATTGAATCGCTTATGCATCACATCGTGATAGAGAATAAAAAGGAAATATCAGATATCTCTTTCGCTGTTAAAATTTTCCAGCTCTTTAGCTACTGATGATAAGAATGTTGCGCCAAGACTTCCGTCAACAATGCGATGATCATAACTCATAGACAAATACATCATGTGACGGATGGCGATGCTATCGCCCTGTGCCGTCTCAATAACCACCGGGCGTTTTTTAATAGCGCCAACGGCCAGTATCGCTACTTGTGGCTGGTTGATGATGGGAGTACCCATGAGGCTGCCAAAACTTCCTACATTGGTAAGAGTAAAAGTTCCACCTTGCGTATCATCCGCTTTTAATTTCCCATTGCGGGCATTGTCAGCGAGATTGTTTACCTGTTTGGACAGACCTACCAGGTTTAACTGGTCCGCATTTTTAATAACCGGTACAATCAGGTTGCCGGTAGGCAACGCGGTAGCCATACCAATATTGATATCTTTTTTTATAATGATTTTATCTCCGTCCAGCGAACTATTGATCAGCGGGAATTTCTTGATACATTTTACAATGGCCTCAATGAATAATGGAGTAAAAGTGATCTTCGTATTTTCTCTTTTTTCAAAATCTTTTTTCACTTTCTCTCTCCACATTACCATATTTGTTACATCAGCTTCAGTGAAACTTGTTACATGCGGACTGGTATGCTTACTACGCACCATGTGGTCGGCTATCAACCTGCGCATCCGGTCCATTTCAATTATCTCAACATTGCCTGAATAGGTAGTAAGCTGAGAATTTTGCGATGCACCATGGTAAGAAGGTTCATTAATTACAGCCACTTCCTGCTGTCTTTCAGGCCTGGCCTCGTAAGAGGTAGTCTCGGGTTTCCTGCCTGCCGCTCCGGACTTTCTATCAACAACGTACTGCAGGATATCTTTCTTTGTTACCCGTCCTTCGTTACCGGTACCCGGCATTTTTTCCAGTTCAGTCATGCTGATACCTTCATTAGCGGCGATGTTTAGCACCAGCGGCGAATAAAAGCGATTCGCAGATCCGTTGGTAGGCTGGGATTTTGCAGTGCCGGGAAGAGTTGTTTCCATCACTACGACTTGTTGTGTTCTCAGGTTTGAAGCCTGTTCCTGCGCCGGTTTTGTTGTGATTGGAGTAGCTGAAATGCTTTCCCCCACCTCTGTTTTTATCCGTGCAATTACAGATCCAACAGCTACTACATCATTTACTTTAAATAGAATGCTTTCAATTACGCCTTCAGCGGTACTGGGAACCTCGCTATCCACTTTGTCAGTGGCGATATCCAGCACCGTTTCATCCATCTTCACTTTATCGCCTGGGTTTTTATGCCATTTCAAAATGGTCGCTTCCGTGATACTTTCACCAAGCTTAGGCATTATCAGATCAACTGTAGACATAGTTTTTTATTTGTAATCAGCGCCAGAATATAGCTCATCGTCCCTTCAACCGTTCATCCCGAACTTGATTCGGGGCACTCCTCAACTCCATGACCACGTATCAGCAGGAAACAAGCAATTTTTCGACCGGCCAAAGGTAACGATTTGAAGATAATCAGGGTATCACCGATTTGCCAAAATGAATTTCCGGAGAAAATTCAGCGCATTGGCGGCGGTCAGGGCTATATTTCGTTGCCGGTCAAAGCGGAGATTGAGTTTCAACGTTTCCGTTTTGTCTTTGCTACCCACCGCTATCCATACAGTACCTACCGGTTTTTCCTCGGTGCCACCGTCCGGTCCCATAATGCCGGAAGTAGCGAGGGCATAATCAACTTTTAATTTTTCAATGGCGCCTTTTACCATTTCTTTTACCGTTTCCTGGCTTACAGCTCCTGTATTTACTATCGTATCGTGACTTACTCCCAGCATATTTTCTTTTACTTCATTCGAATAACTGATTACACTTCCTTTGAAATAACCTGAAGAACCGGGAATGCTGGTGACCAGGTGAGCAATATAACCACCGGTACAGCTTTCAGCTGTGCCCATTGTTTTACCATTAGACTTTAAGATCTTTCCAATCACTGTTTCCAGGCCCTCGTCCTCATTAGTAACGAGCCATTCCTTTACCAGCACCTGTAATTCTTCAAAAAAGGGATCCAATTCCTTTTCAACAGCTTCCTTATTGTTTCCGCTTGCTGTCAGCCGAAGTTTCACCATACCATAGTTGGGAAGATAAGCCAGCTTGATATGCTCTGGCAATGAAGCTTCAAAATCGATCAGCCGTTCGGCGATCATGGATTCTCCCTGACCTGCTGTAAAAGCCGTTCGATGGACAATAGCGGGCATAGTAAATTCTTTCAGTAGACGGGGAATCACTTCATCTGTTATTAGCCCTTTCATTTCATGCGGTACGCCGGGCAATGAAATAAATACGGGCCCCATCCGACTTCCCCCGGTGGAGGAAGCCTCCAACGCATTATGCCCGCTTTGCGAAGAATCTTTTTTTCCGGAAAAGTTCTTTGAATTGCCAGAATCTTCAACAAGCTGGCTTTGTGTGTTGGCTAAGCCTCCCCTGTCGGGGGAGGTTTGGAGGGGGCCGAACCACATCCCCGGTGCCGAACCCCTTGCATTGGGCAATACCGTACAAACATCAGGCACTTCTGCCTGTTTCAGGTTTCTTTCCAGCATAGGGCCGGACCGGCGATATACTTTTTCAAAAAGATAGTTTATATGGTTCAATACATTTTGGTCCACGATCATTTTACCCCCAAAATATTTACATAGTAATGGTTTGGTAATATCGTCTGCAGTGGGCCCAAGTCCCCCGGTGATAAGGATGATTTGTGATTGTTTGCTTTCTTCATCGAGGGCCTGCCAGATATCATCCCAGACATCGCCAACGGCTACCCGCCTGCGAACCCACACGCCGATCTTATTTAATTCCTGTCCTATGAAGGCGCTGTTGGTATCAATGGTTTGACCGATCAGTAATTCATCGCCAATAGTGATAATAGAAGCGTTGATGGTTGAAGACATATAAAAATTTGAGGTGCAAATATCAGCTATTCCTCAAAGAAGACATCGTTATAAATATCTTTCAAGTAGAGAGTGAGGTTAATAGTCAAAATAGTAAAGCTATCAGACAATTTCTTAAACTCAGTTAGTTTCCAGCTATTATCATCCTGCTTTGTGAAAATTTCAACAGAAAAAGAATTAGAATCGATAAGAATATATTCTTTCAATGTCTTTATACTTCTGTAAAGATGAAATTTTGTACCTCTGTCATAACTCATCGTTGATTTGGAGAGGATCTCTATTATTACAGCCGGGTTAGTAATATTGTCTGTAAAACTATCAATTGTTTCGGGCTTACCGCAAACAATTGATATATCGGGGTAAGTGTAAAGGGTATTTTCGGGCACATGTATCCTTAGGTCGCTTCCGTAAGGCTTGCAATTTTTTCCTTTCAGAAAAAAAGTAAGTTCCCCATAAACATTATGAAATATATCATTGTGTCTTAGGGAAGCTCCTGACATGGCAAATACTTCGCCTTTATAATACTCATGTTTTGTTTCGGCGGCTCTTTCCATTTCCAGATATTGCTCCGGGGAAACATAATTATACTTCGGCGCCGGTTCTTTAACTTCATTTTCCATATTTCAAATTTAATTCTTTTTAGTTTTAGTATAAATAGAAACTGATCATGAAGAAATTCGTCCTTGCCGGCTGTTGTTTGGTATTTACTGCTTTTTCGTTTGCACAGACAGTTAATCAAAAACTTCAAAAAGTTTTTCAGCAATTTGAAGGAGATACGCAATTAAAACATGCTACTAGTTCATTCTATGTAATAGATGCAAAGACCGGGAAAGTAGTATTTGATAAAAATTCACAGGTAGGGTTGGCGCCGGCTTCTACACAGAAGATTATCACGAGTGTGACGGCTTTTGAATTGTTGGGAAAAGACTTTCGATATTATACTGAGATGGGATATGGTGGAGCTATATATTGGAGGCCATCCGGTGATCCCACATTTGGAAGTTGGCGTTATGCTTCTACCAGGCCGGAGAGAATATTTCGCACACTCGCTGACTCATTGCGTAAAGCAGGTATAAAAAAAATCGATGATTATTTTCAAATTGATGATGATCTGTATTTTGATGATCAGGCTATTCCCGATGGATGGATAATGCAGGATATTGGCAATTACTACGGAGCCGGAAGTAATGCCATTAACTGGAAAGAAAATCAATACGACCTTTACCTGGCGTCTACAGCGCATTCCGGAGAATACTGGTTTGTAAACTTACTTCGCGATAGCAGCCAATTATTACCTGGAGATAGTATCATTAACCAGGTTAACGCTGCTGACCCAGGAACCGGAGACAATGCATACATCTACCTGCCCATGGAGGGTAGAAATTATTTAGTAAAAGGCACAATTCCACGAAATGAGAAAAAATTCAAAATCAGTGGTGCAGTAGTAAATTCAGCAGATTATTTTATCAATGATTTCAGAAGATTTTTAAAAAATGAAGGATTGCTAAATGCTGATGTAAATAAGAAATATCATATGAAGACTGTACCCAGAGATGTTTCCGGTCATATTGCATGGTATAGTTCTCCGCCGTTGGATTCGATTGTCTACTGGTTTTTGAAAAAAAGCATCAATCTTTACGGCGAAGCATTGATTAAAACATTTGCCTACAAAAAGATAGGTTTTGGTTCAACTGAATTTGGCGCTACCATCGTAAAAGATTTCTGGAAACAAGAAGGTATTGATGAAGACGAACTGAACATCAGCGATGGCTCAGGTCTTTCACCACAAAACCGCGTCACCACTCATGCACAGGTCGAAATTTTAAAGTATGCAAAGACGAGAGATTGGTTTCCTTATTTCTATAACTCATTGCCTGAGTATAATGGTATGATCATGAAAAGCGGCACCATCAAAGACGTAAAAGGCTTTTGTGGTTATCATAAGGCAAAAGATGGCAAAGAGTATATCTTTTCTTTCCTGGTCAACAATTATAACGGGCCCTCATCGGGTTTGGTGAATAAGATGTATAAAGTGCTGGATGTATTAAAGTAACAAGAATAAAAAATGAGGAGTGGCGATTTTTGACCGGCCAATTGCATTATTTTGTCCCGATAATTCCTTTTATATGAAATCAATCGCTATCGCTTGTTTTGTTTTGTTGACCCTGGCTGGTTGTAAGGAAACTAAGAAAGAGTCACCCATGAAAGATAAAAAAGAGCTGGCTCCGTTCCTGGATCAATATTATGAAGAAAGCCTTAAGATGTTTCCGGTAACCGCAACAGCTATTGGTGATAACCGCTACAACGACCAATTACCGGTCACTTTTACCGATAGCTATAACAGTAAACTGAAAGAGTTTTATACCCATTCTCTTGATGAGATCAATACATACAACAGAGATGAATTGAGTGAGAAAGATAAAATCAGCTATGATGTTTTTGTCTATGAAACGAAAATGAACCTGGAAGCGCTGGAATTTCCGGAAAATTATATTCCATTTAACCAGTTTTACGCATTGCCATTATATATGGGGCAATGGGGCAGCGGTAGCGGCAACCAACCATTTAAAACAGTAAAGGATTATGACAACTGGTTGAAAAGAGCTTCCGCTTTCAGTGCCTGGGCCGACAGTGCCATAACGTATTTTCAAAAGGGGTTTAATGCACAATACGTTTTGCCAAAGTCGATCGTGGTGAAAATGATTCCTCAAATGCAGGCCATGCAAACCACGGACGTGCAAAAAAGTATTTTTTATGCCCCGGTTAAGAATATGCCTGGCTCTTTCAGTAGTGATGATAAGAAAAGAATTACCGATGAGTGTATAAAATTGATTAAAGAAAAATTGGAGCCGGCGTATAAAAAGCTGGGAGATTTTTTGCAAAAAACTTATTTAATAAAAGCCAGGACCAGTTCGGGTATCGACGCTTTACCGGGAGGAACTAATTACTACGCTTTCCTCGTCAGGCAACAGACAACTACCGATAAAACTCCGGAGGAGATTTATCAAACAGGTCTGCGTGAAGTAGCCAGGATAAGAGGATTAATGGATAGCGTGAAAAACTCTACCGGCTTTAAAGGCGATCTGCCTGCTTTTTTTGAATACATGAAAACGGATAAAAAATTCACCCCGTATAAATCACCCAAAGAAATATTAGGCGCCTATGAGAAGATTCATCAAACCATGTTGCCGAATCTGAAGAAAATGTTTAACCGGGAGCCAAAGACCGCTTTTGAAATACGGCAAACTGAAGCTTTCAGGGCCGCCAGTGCCAGCGCAGAATATAATCCAGGCTCGGCCGATGGTTCGAGACCCGGAATTTTTTATGTGCCGATATTAGATGCTACGACATTTAATATTACCGGAGGGATGGAATCACTTTTTCTGCATGAAGCGATCCCCGGACATCATTACCAGATATCCCTGCAACAGGAGGATACTTTGTTACCAAAATTTCGACGCTATGGAGGTAATAACGCATACGTCGAGGGATGGGCCTTGTATTGTGAATCCCTGGGAAAAGAGTTGGGTTTGTATACTGATCCTTATCAATACATGGGTGCTTTGGGCGATGAAATGCACCGGGCGATACGCCTGGTAGTTGACGTAGCTATTCATGCCAAAGGAATGAGCAGGGAGCAGGCTATTAAGTATATGATGAACAATGAAGCTATCAGTGAGCAGGGAGCTACTGCGGAAATTGAGCGGTACATGGTTATACCGGGGCAGGCTTTAGGTTACAAGATCGGGGCTTTGAAAATAAAAGAGCTCCGGGACAAGTATGAGAAACAATTAGGAACGAAATTTAATCTTGCCACTTTTCATAATGAGGTGTTGAAAGACGGACCTTTACCTTTGAATGTATTAGAAACGAAATTGAACGCCTGGGCGGATAGCTATAAATAACAGGATAATTAAACCACCAACCATTGTATGAGCGAACAAAATATAAAGAATCACGGTCGTTATATCCCTCTTTGGCATTTTATCGTGCCCATAATAATGCTGGCTATGTTGACCGGCAGTATTATTAATCTTGTTCATTCCAATGGTCACACTCATTATTCAGCCGTAGTGATAGTTGTCATGGCTGTTTTGTTCATTGTCTTTTACTGGTACACCCGCTCGTTCGCTCTTCGTGCACAGGACAGGGCGATAAGGGCCGAGGAAAATTTCCGTCACTTTATATTAACGGGTAGGCCATTAGATAGCCGGCTTCGGATGGGACAGATCATTGCCCTTCGTTTTGCCAGCGATGAAGAAATGCCTTTGTTGGAAAAAAGAGCAGCGGAAGAAAATCTATCATCAAAAGACATTAAACTCGCCATTAAAAAATGGAAGCCTGATTATAACCGGGTATAATCAAAACCCGAAATGGCTGAAATAAGACATATCCATATTTACTAACCAGGGCGCGGCAAGAGCCGATAGCCAGAGAAGGAAAATAAAGATCTTTCCGGCGACAGATATATCCTGTATGACATGCCGATGCAACAAAGTTTGAATGGTGGTCATTACTTTTTCTTCCCGGTGGTTGTATTCATAAGGCGGGGTTTTAGGAATATCTTTAAAAGAAGAATGTTCTTCTATCAGGATGTTCCGCATTTTCCAGTAGTCTTCATCCGGCAGATCTTCATACGAGGTATCAGCATTAATGCCTTCCTCTTCAATTCTTTTTTCCGTCACATCTAATTTACGGTCCGGTCGCAATCGCAAAAGCATCATGACAGGGAATACCAGCACCACCAGATAGAAGATGTTACCTGAAGAACTTATTAGTTTCCATGCTGCCCAGCACATCAGCGCGGCGGAAAGAAATATAAAAACTTTACTGAGCAGACTTTCTTCATCGAGGAAAACGCGGTTTAACAACTGGCCGCCATCAAGCGGATAAATCGGCAGCAGGTTGATCAGGTTGAGTAAAATCAGCAATAAAGCGATCCTAGACAAGGATATATCAAAAGGATAATAACCGTTTACGCTATTATGATCGACCAGGTAAAACACAACACCGAGAATGATACCTGGTAAAGGACCCGCTAATAAAATAATAGCGGACTGTTTTTGCGATACTTCTCTTTTGGTCCCGGATACATAAGCGCCCAGCAAGGGTATAAAGAAAATACCGAGATCGCTATAACGAAAATATTTCATCGCGAAAAAATGGCCGAGTTCATGAATGATGACGATCGCCGTTATAAGCAGGAGTATCTTATAGCTTGGAAAAATATAATATCCTAAAATAAGATACAAGGCCAGACTTGTAAAAGAGCGAAGCCAGACATTACCAGGCTGTTCCTGTTTTTGAAATTTAGGCGGGTAAATGAATACTGTTTCCGGAGAAACGGTTTGTTCATTGTTTTCGTTTTGGTAAGAAGGTGCCGGAAAATTCTCCATTTGCTAAAATTAGATAAAATAGGGCTGTATTTTTTGCAGCAATTGTTCGGGCATTGTTGTACGTTTCATGGTCTTTGACTCCATAAAATACAAAATAATTTTAGCGGTAGCGAGTAATTCTCCTTTTTCATTTAATACTTCGTGATGAAACTCAATTTTATGATGAACGGGCAGTTCTTTGAGTATCACTTTTACGGTCAGCAGGTCATCATAAAGGGCGGGACGAAGATAGCGGCATTGCACTTCGATCACCGGCATGATGATCCCCATTTTTTCCATATCCGCATACGTAAATCCTAATTGACGGATGGATTCCGCTCTTGCTGTTTCAAAATAGGGGAAATAGTTACTATGATATACTACACCCATCTGGTCGGTTTCGGCATAGCGGACACGCAATTGAGTTTCAGTGGTGAACATTATCCGTGTTTAAAAAAAGGTATTGTTTGCCTGGTTTTTTAGTGAAATAAGTAGTCAACGCACTGTTCAAATAAAGAATCATTTCAGGTAAACCAGTTGGAACTATTTCCCGATGAATTTATCCACGCTAATCTTACCCGGGCCAGTAAACAATAGGGCGATATATCCAAGAAGAAATAAGCTCGCCTTCTCGCCCGAATCAAAAAAATCCAGTTTATGGATAAAAAAAAGAGCGGAGCTCATTGAGATAATCAACGGAATACAAGCGAACCGGGTGAAAAATCCCAGGAGGATGAAGACGCCACAAAAGAATTCCGCAAAAATCGCTAATGCCATTGAAGCCGGGTGACCGATATGAAATGGATCAGCAAAAGTAGATGACTTGGCAGCAAAACTTATAAGTTTGGAATAGCCATGTGGTATGACCAAACCGCCGAGTGCCAGTCGTAAAATAAGAATGGCGAAGGCGATACCATTATCCGAATATTTGATACTGAAAAGTTTTTTCATTGGTGTTGATTTTTTAAAGTGCAATAATACAGAAAGAATTTTTAATTGTTTTTAACAACGAATCAAGAACAAAATGTTAAACATGCGATAAGAATAGACTTATCCACACCTGTTTGGAATGATTGTTGGCAACACACTGAAATAATTTGAATATTGCATCGTTAATCCAGCAACGGTTTAAAGGACATCCCGCATGAAGCAATCATTTTTCGTGTTAATAGCTACTATTTGCAGTGGAATTGTATTTTCTCAGCAAACTGCATTTTACTCAGACCCTTTTACAAAATTTAAAGAAGCCAAAGACTATTTTCAAAAAGAACAATATGGATTGGCGTATCCTCTATTGAAAGAATTGAAGCAGTCTGTCAGGGAAACCGACAATGCCAATAATCCCGTGACGGTACAGGAGATCGACTACTATACCATCGCCTGTGCATTGAAGCAGGGAGAAGAAACTGCGGAAGAGCAGGCTGTTGATTATATAGACCTTGAAAAGAATACGGCGAGGGTGCAGATGATGAACTTCCAGTTAGCGGAATATTATTTTCGCCGGCAGGAATTTCATAATGCGGTAGAGCATTATGAGCAGGCCAGTATCGCCAACCTTAGCAATAAGGATATCGCTGAAATGAAATTTCACCAGGGTTATTCCTATTTCACCCTGCAGCAATTTGCAAAAGCGAAGCCTTTGTTCAATACGATCCGTTCCATGAAGGATGATCCCAATTATCTGGATGCGAATTATTATTATGGATTTCTTGCTTTCAGAGACAAGCAATACAGTGACGCCCTGCTGAGTTTTAAGATCGTGGAAAATGAGAAAGACTATGCAACGGTAGTACCTTATTATATCGCACAAATTTATTACATACAGGGTAAAAAAGAAGAAGCGCTGAAGTACGCCGAAAGCAAAATAAAAACAGGCAAGTCGCAATATTATGACCTGGAAATGAAACAGATGATCGGGCATGCTTATTTTGAAAGAAAGGAGTATGATAAAGGGTTACCTTATTTAGAGGATTACGTAAAACGTTCTCCCAAGGTTCGCCGCGAAGATTTGTATGAACTCTCTTATGCTTATTACCAGGGAAAACAGATGACAAAAGCCATTGAAGGCTTTAAGCAGTTAAGCGGTAAAGAGGATTCATTAAGCCAGAGTGCTATGTACCTGCTGGGTGATGCTTATTTGAAAACAGGTCAAAAGACGAATGCAAGAAACGCCTTTCTTTTTTGTGCTTCCAATAGCAGCGATAAGAAGCAACAGGAAGTTTCCCGTTTTCAATATGCGAGGCTTTCTTACGAACTCGATTACCAGGATGAAGCCTTGAACAGCTTGCGGTCGTTTCTTAAAGATTATCCGAACTCTACCTACGACACCCAGGCGAAGGAGCTTCTCGTTGCAGTGCTTACTAACACCAATAACTACAGGGAAGCATTATCCTTATTGGATGGGATGAGCAACCCAACTCCTAATGCCAAAAGATTATATCCCAGGATTCTTTACGGTCGCGCCACAGAATTGGTAAATGACGGAAGACTGGCGGAAGCGGATGTTTTATTGGATAAGGCATTGAAAGATCCGAATAATGGCGCGGTATTGCCACTGGTGAATTTCTGGAAAGGAGAGATCGCTTATCGCAATAATAAATTAGATGAAGCGATAAAATACTATAATGCTTATGTAAGTGCAGGTTCGCCCACAAGCGGGGAAGCCAATCCCGCCAATGCCCGGTATAATTTGGGGTATTGTTACATGAGAAAAGAAAATTATCCCGTTGCCCTGACTTTTTTTGAACCATTGGCTAAAAGCCCGGCCCTGAATTCAGATGAATTAACGCAGGATGCCTATCTCCGTGCTGCTGATTGTCATTATATGGAACGCAATTACAGCAAAGCGAAAGCCATGTATGATAATGTAATAAAATTCTCCTGGCCTTCCGAAGACTACGCTACTTTTCAAAACTCGATGATAACTGGTATCAAAAGTTCCAGGGATAAGATCAATTTGCTGAATACAATGAACAGGAAATTTCCTGCTTCACCATTGGTTACCGATGCTAACATGGAAATCGCCAATACTTATATGTCGGATGAAAAGTTTGGTGAAGCAGTTCCTTATTTGAATAATGTGATCAAGAGCAGTGGTAATGCAAGTCTCAAACCTCAGGCCTATCTTAAACTGGGTACGGCTTATTACAACCTGAATAATAATGCAGAAGCATTCAAGCAATACAATACATTGATAGCACAATATGCATCATCGCCGGAAGCGGAGGATGCATTGGATAATGTAAAAGTTATTTATATCGAACAGGGCAAAACGGATGAGTATGCTGCTTTCATGCGCAAAGCCGGTAAGCCCATCAGTATGGATACCGAGGATTCATTAACCTATACTGCTGCGGAAAATCAATTGTCCAACGGAAATACAGCGGCGGCACTTAAATCTTTGGGCAATTATCTTCAAAAATTCCCTGACGGAGTATATGCAAACGATGCCAGCTTCTATCTTGGTGAAATTTATAACGGCAAGAAGGACTGGAAAAATGCATTAACGGGCTATGAAGATGTAGCAATAAACGCACCTAATAAGTATGCGGAAAGAGCTATCCTGGCTGCGGCACGTATTAATTTCTTTGAGTTGAAGGATTATGCAAAAGCAGAAACCTATTATATCCAATTGAATAAAGAAGCATCGAACCAGGAAAATAAACTGGAGGCGATGCGTGGCTTATTACGTAGTCAATACCAATTGCAGAAATGGACGGAAGCCGTGGCGAATGCAAAGGAGTTAGCCGTAGCAAAGGGGAGCAGCTCAGACGACAAAGCTCTTGCCAATATGGCCATCGCTAAATCCTATGAAGTCAACAGGCAGTATGACCTGGCATTGGCTAATTTTAAAACAGTAGTTCAATTGAACAAAGCGGCTTTGGCTGCTGAAGCAAGATACGAGATCGCCAATTGCTGGTTTGAGCTGGATAAACTAAGCGATGCGGAAAAGGCGGCTTTTGAAGTGATTAATAAATCGGGCTCCTATGATTTTTGGGTCACCAAAGCATACCTTCTTTTAGGCGACGTGTATTTTAAACAAAAAGATTATTTCAATGCCAAGGCCACTTTCCAAAGCATTGTTGACCATACCATCGATCCTACGTTGAAAAGCGAGGCGCAAGCAAAATTGACGCAGGTGACCGACGAGGAAGCGAAGGGCAGCAAAGTAGGCGGATAGGTAATAGTTTGAATTTAAGAGTTAAAAGTTTAAAGTTGATCAAAGCATTATTACAAATGTGTAAAATGAAAGAACAAATAGGTAAGATGTTTTTATTGGGAGCAGGAATTTTTTCTTTTGGAATTTCTTATTCTCAAAAAGATACTACCAAACAAAAAGCTATTGATATCACTTCCTCCTTCAGACCCGTGTTAAGGGAAGCCGCCAAGATAAATTTTAATGCGACGCCTCCTTCGGCTGATACGGCGAAGCCCAGGTTGCAATATGATATTCCTAACCCCAATCTTTTATTCGCATATCAGCCGGGTTCTTTAAAACCATTGGCGCTGCAGATTGATTCAACGGGAAAATTTGAGAACAGTAATTATATAAAAGTCGGTTTCGGAAGTTTGAGAACACCATTTGTTCAGGCGGGTTTGTCATTTGGTGATGGAAATACCGCCGGTGGTAATATTTATGCTAAACATGTTTCTTCGCAGGGCAAAAGAGAGTATCAGGATTTTACTAATACACAGGTCAAACTGAGTGCATTTTATAAAACCGCGAAAAATCTGGAATGGGATGCCAGCCTGGGCATGAAGCAGGACAGAACCTATAAATATGGGTATCAACCCGAATCACTTTCTTTTCCCAATGATTCCCTGCGCCAGCGGTTTCAGACCATTTCAGCAAGAGTAGGAATGCACAATATTAGTAAAACAGAGTTCGGACTTTCTTATTCGCCCGAAATTAAGATTGATATATTCGGTGATCACCTGAAAAATAATGAAAGCAATACAGTCGTGAATCTTCCGCTCGAAAAAAGTATCGGTCAGGATTTTGCAGTGAAACTGGGTGTAACATTTGATCTTACCCGTCTTTCTCCAAAAGATAAATCAGCTTTTAATAACACCATGTGGTATATCTCACCATCCGTATTATACAAGAGTACCAACATCAGGTTGCAGGGTGGTATCCGTCCATCATGGGATAATTCTACTTTCAAAATGTTTCCTAATATTCTTGCCGAGGTGGGCACCGATGATCAGCGGTTTACATTGCATGCAGGATGGACGGGTTATATCCGTAAAACAACTTTTCAATACCTGGCCTCGCAAAATCAATGGTTGTGGGCTCCTTCGTCTTTGTTGAATACGTGGATCGAGGAGAGGTTTGCAGGTTTCAAAGGATCAGTAGGGGATCATTTTACGTATAGCGCCAAAGTAGCGTTTAATAAATTGACCAATCAGCCGTTATTCATTAATGATACAAGTGCAATCGGTGATGGAAAATCATTCCAGGTGGTGAATGAAAGAAAAGTTAATGTAGTGAATCTTGGTGGTGAACTGGGTTATAATGTAGAAGAAAAATTCTCCGTCATTACCAGTTTAAGTTTTAATCAATACACCGGGTTGAAGGATAATCAAAAAGCCTGGGGTTTAATTCCACTCGAACTTAATACGGCTCTCCGGCTGCAGATCGTCAAAGATCTCTTTTTAAAAGGCGACCTTTTTGCTTTTAATGGCTCCCGTTATCTTAGGAAAGATGGGAGTGATGGGAAACTGAAAGGTGCGGTTGATCTGAATGCAGGGCTGGAATTCAAAATAAAGAAGAATATCAGCCTCTGGACGCAATTCAACAATATTTTTAATAAAGAATACCAGCGCTGGAACCAATATCCGGTATATGGCTTTAATTTCGTTGGCGGAGTTATATTTTCGTTCGACCAAAAGAATTAATTATGTACGGGGAGCTGTATCAATACCTTGTTTTACATAAGCAGTTGAATATTCCTGGGATAGGCACTTTCCAGGTAGAAAGAAAACCGGCTGATATTGATTTCGTGGGTAGAATAGTGAACCCGCCAGCTTATACTATAGCCTTGCATCATGGCAACGCCACACCATCCAAAAAAGTATTTAACTGGCTATCCGATGTGTTTAATATTACCGAAAGGGATGCTTTATCACGTTTCAATGATTTCGCTTTTGAATTAAGGGATAAAGTGATGGGGGGTGATAAATTACAATGGGATGGCGTGGGCACACTCAGTAAAGGGTTAGCCGGTGAAATAAGATTTGATGCTTCTTTAAAAGGTATGACGATTGGTGAACCTGTTCCAGCTAATAAAGTGATCCGTGAAAACGCGGAGCATTCTGTGAGGGTAGGAGAGGATCAAAAGACCTCTACAGAAATGATAGAATGGCTGAGCCCGGCAGAAGAAAAAAAATCGTACTGGTGGGCGGTTGCACTGATCGTTGGTTTATTAGCCTTTGTTTTTATCGCCTGGTATTTTTCTACTAAGGGCCTGGATACAACATCCACCGGTAACCAACAAAAGCCGGACCCGCAAAAAGAGACGCCCACCTATAAGCTTTCTCAATAGTTTCTCCTTTTTTCTTGTCAATTTCATTTTACTTTGCTGCCTCTTTCAGTAGGGGTTATTATTATGAACCGGATTCATTATCTATTTTGTCCTGTATGTAATTCTGCGGCAATAAAAAATGCCCTGCAGGTCAAAGATTATACCGTCGGTGCTGAGTTATTTACAATAGCAGAATGTTCTTCCTGTTCATTCCGGTTTACACAGGATGTGCCGGATGCCGGATCAATAGGGCCTTATTACAAATCGGAGGACTATATTTCACATACCAATACAGCAACGGGATTAATAAACCGCCTCTATCATTTTGTCCGGAACAGGACCATCGTGCAAAAAAGAAGGTTGATAGAAAAAAGTGCAGGAATAAAAGCCGGTGAGCTGCTGGATATAGGAAGTGGTACCGGTACTTTTCTCCAAGAAATGAAGCAACATGGTTGGGAAACAACCGGTCTTGAACCCGATACTGATGCAAGAACTGTTGCTAAAAAATTATACGATATTGATTTGGTCGATACCGCTCAATTATATCAATTCCCTGCGGATCATTTTGACGCCATAACCTTGTGGCATGTGCTGGAACATGTTCACGATCTGCCCGGGTATGTTCAGCAGATAAAAACAATATTGCATCCCAAAGGGAAATTGTTCATAGCAGTACCCAATTATACTGCTTTGGATGCTGTTGTTTATAAGGAGTATTGGGCGGCTTATGATGTACCGCGACATTTGTATCATTTTTCTCCGCGTTCTATGGAGCTGTTAATGGAAAAACACGGATTGAAAGTTTTGCAATACAAACCGATGTGGTACGATAGCTTTTATGTTTCCTTGTTAAGTAGTAAATACAAAAATGGAAAAACAAATTGGCTGGCAGCCGTTTGGATCGGTCTTCGTTCAAACCTGGCAGCAATAGGTGATAAGAAAAAATGCAGCTCAGTTATTTATGTGATTGGGAAATAGCCCTTTTTGTTATGATCCATCCAGGGTTGAATTAAATAACTATTTATACGAATATCTAAAGTAAAGCCCTTGCATTTCAGGGATTCGTTATTTCCTAATAATTTCATTAATCCCATATCCCGATAGCTATCGGGACCGTTCCGACTGATTACTTCACTTCCGCCATATCCGGTATAGCAGCTACTTTATATTCACCGGCATCCAGTTTTTTCTTGGTTGCAGAGAATGCTTTCAGTGTGTCCTGTATATCCGCATCTGTATGCACCGATGTAGGAATAAGGCGATAAATGATATGTCCTTTGGGAATAACGGGATAAACTACGATGGAGCAGAATATCTTATAATTCTCCCGCAGGTCCATCACCATGTGCGTAGCTTCTTCCACGCCACCTGTCATGTAAACAGGTGTAACTACGGAATCCGTTTTACCAATATCAAATCCTCTTTCTTTCAAACCGTTTTGCAGTTTACGGGCATTCTCCCATAATTTCTCTTTCAGTTGCGGTTGTGTACGGAGTAATTCCAGTCTTTTCAGGTTGCCGATCACCAATGGCATCGGCAAACTCTTGGCGAATATTTGCGAACGGATATTATAACGTATATAATCAATGATCTTTTTATCGCCGGCGATAAAAGCGCCTATAGAAGCCATTGATTTGGCGAACGTAGAAAAATACAGATCGATCTGGTCCTGTACACCCTGTTCTTCACCTGCACCTGCACCGGTTTTGCCGAGTGTACCAAAACCATGTGCATCATCCACCAATAAACGGAATTCATATTTCTCCTTTAATGCCGCGATCTCTTTTAATTTACCCTGGTCGCCGGCCATGCCGAATACGCCTTCGGTAATAACGAGGATGCCACCTGCTTTTTGTTTTTCTATTAATGCGGTAGCACGTTGCAATTGTTTTTCACAATCTTCCACATCATTATGCTTGAATACATAACGGTGACCGGGGTGTAAACGTAAACCATCGATGATGCAGGCATGACTTTCCGCATCATACACTATCACATCATGACGGCCACACAATACATCAATCAGGCTTACCATACCCTGGTAACCAAAATTTACCAGGATGGAATCTTCCTTCATTTCAAAAGCAGCCAGTTCAGCTTCTAACTGTTCATGGTAATTACTGTTACCGCTCATCATACGGGCGCCCATCGGTAATGCAAGGCCAAATTCTTTGGCTCCGTCAGCGTCAGCCTTTCTTACTTCCGGGTGGTTGGCCAAACCGAGATAGTTGTTCAAACTCCAAACGATCATTTCCTTTCCACGAAATTTCATGCGGTTGCCAATTTCACCATCCAGTTTGGGAAATGCAAAATAGCCATGAGCTCTTTCACGGTGCTGACCCAATGGCCCGTAATTCTTCACTAAACGTTCAAATATGTCTGCCATATTATTAAAATTATAGTTGGTTTCTGAGTGGATGATTGGCCTGGTAAATCAATAATCACAAACCGGCCGAAACTGCGCAAAGGTAAGGGTTTGAAGGGTACAGGCAAAAGCCTGACGATAGGGAGTTAATATGTTGTTTATTAAGTGATATGGGGATGAAATTAACTGATCAATCAATAAAAGGGTTAGCTATTTTGAAATGAATTCCGAGACATAATATTTCTTGTATTTGCAAAAGTCGGTTAACAGGTCAACAATTTTACTCAATCGCCTCTTTTCATTTCCAAAGGTCAAAGAAAGAAGTCCGTCGCCACCTCCGCCTGAAACTATTTCCACTTCACAACTTTTTTCATCGCTTTTTATCTTTTGTATTCTTACCACAGTCATGAGGTCAGAACTATTCATAAAACTGAAATCTTCGGTAAAGAAAATAACGCCATCAACTATTTCTGTTTTAAAATTTTTCTTTATTTCAGCTTCCAATAAACTGCTGATCTCATAAAAACAGTTTTCTCCTTCTACTGTAAAGTATCCGATTTTCATGGATTAAAAATAATGGGTAAAAACAAAAACCTT
>JBDTUH010000050.1:0-23545 GCA_040007815.1 Chitinophagaceae bacterium | reverse complement strand
TTGATTTAATACAGAATCATGGGGTAAGAAATGAAAATACAATTCTACCCGCAAACAAACCTTTATTGCTAACAGGCTTTTGGGAAAATACAAAGCAGAATGGTTTTTTTAAACTCGAGATGAACAAAAAAAACGGACTTCAATTACTGTCTGTACAATCCAGCCTTATTTATGCCAACCCAAAACAAACGATTAAAGGTCTTACGGTACATAGAGCCAAAGCAGATAATGCAGATGTATGGATTGTTAAAAAGCAAACAATGGCCGATGCTCCAAACTTTGTTTTGACAAGTGATTTTAAAAGTTTTAAACAGCTTACTGATATCCAACCTCAAAAGAAATACCGTTGGGCAACAAGCGAACTTCTGTCCTGGAAAATGCCTGATGGAAGAGCCTGCCAAGGAATCTTGTATAGACCCGAGGATTTTGATACAACAAGAAAATATCCGGTAATAATTAATTATTATGAAAAACATTCAGCAAGGCTTCACCAGTTTTTAAGACCTTCTTTAATTGACGCAGATTTGAATATTCCCTGGTTTGTTAGCCGTGGTTACCTTGTGTTTGTTCCGGATATTCATTATACGGTTGGTAAAGTAGCTAAAAGCGTTGTAAACTCAATCCTGCCAGGTGTAGATGAACTGATTAAACGTCGCTTTGTTGACTCCCTAGCTATTGGTATTCAAGGCCACAGCTTTGGAGGTTACGAAACCAATATTCTGATTACTGAAGCAAATCTTTTTGCGGCCGCTGTAGAAGGAGCCGGAGCAAGTGATTTAATCAGTCAATATGGAAGTCTGTTGCCATCGGACCGAAGTAACGGAACGGGAGTTCAAGGTCAGGAGAAAGGCGGCCAGTACAGGGTGGATGGTCTCTTATGGGAAAATCAACGTACCTATATAGAAAACTCTCCCATTTTTAAAGCTGATAAGGTCACAACTCCGCTATTGATCTTTCACAATAAGGGTGACGAGGCAGTTCCCTGGGGGCAAGCAGTAGAATTGTTTATTGCTCTTCGTCGTCTTGAAAAACCAGTCTGGATGTTACAATATGATCAAGGAGGGCATGGAGTCAACACCGCAAAAGACCAAATGGACTATACCACTCGCATGACTCAATTCTTTGATCATTATTTAAAAAGAGCACCAGCACCGAAATGGATGACACATGGCATTCCTGCCTCCATGAAAAGTATCGAAACTGGTTATGCTTTAGACCCCGCCGGTAATTGTGGTATGGACTGTAAAGTCTGCAAAAAGTGGAATGTTCAATTTATTAGAACGCCAGATAGGTTTTTAAATTCAGAAAGTGATTGGCGATTGGATAAGGATTTAGAATAGCTTAATTAATAAAAACCATTCAAAATAAAATGAGACTACTCTCAAAGTAGCCTCATTTTGTCATTCAACAAATCTTTAAAAAAAACGATTTGTTTATTGTATAAACTCCTCGGCTTGGTTTGGGCATGCCAGTTGAGAACAATTAGGAGCTGTCTTTTTGGTCCAAAAATATTCTGTAATACCTGCCGCCGCAGTTGCTAAATTTATTTCCCCTGTACATCCTCCTTGAGGTGGTTGCGATTTGGTTTTAAGATAACAATATGTGGTGGTACCTTTTTTAGCTACCTTAAAAGCCAACGCGGTGCCAACGATTGCAAAAACTGCAATTGTCATAAGCATGATCTTTGCTCTTTTCATATTCAAGGTGCTTTTTAAATTCAAAAAGCTAAACTTTGGTATTTAAGTTATGCCTACTCTGTCAAGGTGGTTTTCGGCTTACCCACTTTTACCGGTAAATATGTCAGATAAATTGCATTAAACGGATATGTCTTTTAAGTAAGTTACTAAACCTGAAGAGGTGATTCAATACTATTTTTATCTACTTTTAGTAGTCTGGATTTAAATTCTGATACTCGGATTTTTCTCACTTCATGTTTTGTCTTTTCTTCAAATTTCCTAGTCTTATTGCAGCGAATTATTTCATATTTCTTACCTTTCAGCAGCAAATAATCATCCACCACCTGCAATGGTTTTCCCTGTTCTGATAGTAGCTATCAGAAAGGCCAGACAGGTGAACAACAAAAGATTCCCTTTTTCCCTTTGTGTTTGGGTATTCGGTATGAGGTTTAATTAATAAAAAAACTGTAACCGGGTATGAGACATTGCTTTTTCACTTTTGTAATCATTCATTTAAGTTTTTGTGTTCTTAGTCAAACCGCAACACCTTCTTCCACCATTAACAGCAAACCCATTATAGACAGTGCGGCCATTGCCAACTGGACAGATCTGCTTTGGAGCGAGGCATCCATTAGTCCAGATGGCAAATACTTTATGTACCCTATTTATAACCCTCTAACCGAAAGTGAAACCCAGGTTATTCAATCCACTGGAAACTCTTGGAAAAAAGAGTTTATTGGGGCAGAAAGAGGTTTTTTTTCCGGCAATAGCAAGCTGGCAGTTTTTAAAAAAGGGGACAGCCTTTATTTACAGTTCCTGGGGAAAGACAAGGCAATGCGTATCGGCAACATTGCTTCTTACAAGAAAATCAATTCAGGGGCTAATCAATGGCTGGCTTACATAACCAAAACTAATGAGCTGACCCTATACAACTTACTTACTGACAAAAAGCAACAGTATCAAAATGTATGGGAGTATCAATTTAATAACAATGGGCAGGTGCTGCTTCTGAAAACGAAAATAAAAAAGGAAAGCATTACTTCAGAAAGTGTGGAATGGATTACTATTTCGAGCAGCAAGCAGTACACAGTATGGCAAACTGCAAATGACAAGGAGCGTTCGGCGAGCAGCTTTTCCTTTGATGAAGAAGGCAGTCAACTGGTGTTTTTTGTTCAGGACAGAACCCAAAGCCAACCTGTAAATACTGTATGGTATTTCAAGGAAGGGGTAAAAGCAGTGGAGAAAGTAACTAAGGAAACGCCTGGTATAGATTCAGGAATGATGCTAAGTGACAACGCACCTTCATTCAACAAGAATGGCATGTATATTTTCTTCGACATTCAACCAAGGCTACCATCACCACTCACCCCAAAACCCGGTGCAGTTCAAGTGGATGTGTGGAATCATAAAGATCTTGTTTTGCAATCAATGCAGATGTACTTTAACAAGAAACAAGAAGAGATACCTCACATAAAAAATGAATTTATCGCTTCAATTGAAATTGGTGATAAACAGATAAGGCAGCTTGAAAGCGATAGTGAGAGAGTTGTTGCGAGTGGTTTTGATTGCGATTTTATTGTAACCTCACTGTGGCAAGAAACTGGCGACAAGACCTGGTTTAAATACCAGAAAAACCCTTATTATTTGACATCTCTTAAAGATGGAACGCGTAAATATTTAACCACTGGTATAGATATTCATTTTTTCTTTTCCGGGAATAAAAAATTTCTTATCTTTTTTGATTCTGAGTTACATCACTACATGAGTTACAATATTGAAAACGGTACCATTAAAAATATCACCGAATCAATACCTACCAAATTAACGGCTGAAGAGTTAGACGAAAATGTGACCCCAAATCCCTTCCCGGCAGGTATAGCTGGCTGGCTTTCAAATGGCAATTTTCTTATTCGTGACAATTACGATCTATGGATGCTAGACCCTTCTGGGAAACAACCACCTGAAAATATTACTAATGGCTTTGGCAGAGCAAATAATATCAAACTGGATTTACTTCTGAACGGAGGGATGAGAGAAGAAAACACAATGCTACCTATAAACAAACCATTATTGCTAACCGGCTTTTGGACAAAAACTAAGGACAATGGTTTTTTTAAACTGGAAATGAACAAAAAAAAAGAACTTCAATTATTGTCTGTACACCCCTGTCTTATTTATGCCAATTCAAAACAAACGACTTTGAGTCTTTTAGTTAGTAAAACCAAAGCAGACAATGCAGATGTGTGGATAGTGAAAAAGCAAACAATGGCTGAAGCACCTAACTTTTTTTCAACCAGTGATTTTAAAAGTTTTAAACAGCTTACCAATTTACAACCGCAAAGAAACTATCGTTGGGCGGTTAGTGAACTTATGACCTGGAAAATGCCGGACGGAAGAGCTTGCCAGGGAATTTTGTATAAACCAGAAGATTTTGATACCATCAAAAAATATCCGGTAATAATTTATTATTACGAAAAAGAATCCGGAGGATTACATCAGTTTTTAAGACCTGGTTTAATTGATGGAGCTTTGAACATTCCCTGGTTTGTTAGCCGCGGTTATCTGGTTTTCGTTCCGGACGTTTATTATACGATAGGCCACGTAGCTAAAAGTGTGGTCAACTCCGTTATACCTGGAGTTCGAGAACTTCTCAAACTGCCATTTGTTGACTCTGCATCGATAGGTATACAAGGCCATAGTTTTGGTGGTTATGAAACCAATATTCTGATTACTGAATCAAACCTTTTTGCCGCCGCCATAGAAGGAGCCGGAGCAAGTGATCTAATTAGTCAATATGGAAGTCTGTTGCCAGCTGGCCGAAATAAAGGACAGGGAGCTCTTCATCAGGAAAAAAGTGGCCAGCACAGAATGGACGGGCTTTTATGGGAAAATTAACATTCTTATATTGAAAACTCTCCCATCTTTAAGGCTGATAAAGTCACAACTCCATTATTAATTTTTCACAATAAGGGGGACGAAGCAGTTCCTTGGGGGCAAGCCCTGGAATTGTTTATTGCCCTTCGCCGTCTTGAAAAACCAGTTTGGATGTTGCAATATGATCAGGGGGGGCATGGAGTTAACGAACCAAAAGACCAAATGGATTATACTACCCGTATGACTCAATTCTTTAATCATTACTTAAAAGGAGCACCAGCTCCAAAATGGATGACAAACGGCATTCCTGCGTCCATGAAAGGAATTGAAACTGGTTATGCTTTAGACCCCGCCGGCAATTGTGGTAAAGACTGTAAAGTCTGCAAAAAGTGGAATGTTCAATTTACTAGAACGCCAGATAGGTTTTTAAATTCAGAAAGTGAATGGCGATTGGATAAGGATTTAGAATAGATTATAAAAGTTTTTACTAGGTGTATTACAACTGTAAAAAAGCTGGTCTACTTTGACTATAGGAAGGAAGGAAGAGAAGGGCCGGTGGAAATGCTCAAAGATTATATTGCTAATAAAATAGGCAATTATAATGTAGTAAGCTGGTACGCTGGGTGGATGGCGAACGAATGTCTTCGAATTTATGACAATTACGGTCTATGGTTACCGACCGACGCTCACACCAGCTTTCGCCGGGATTACTTTTCTTATCGTACCGTCTTCAGTATAGTACAATCGATCAACACATACAGAACGCCTGAACGGACTTTTACTTCCCCAATTTACCACCGGCTTTTCCTCCGGATGCTGCGAATAATACAAGTCAGAATTATGGTAAAACAGGTACCAATCACCTTTGTACTGCACGATGGAATGATGGTTGGTTCCGCTGTTCATTTCATCCAGCAATACACCCCTGTATTTATAAGGTCCGTAAGGACTGTCCGCAACGGCATATAAAAGCTTTCCCGCGCCCGTTGAATCAAATTGGCCGGAATACGACAAGTAATACCTGCCTTTATACTTGTGCAACCACACCGCTTCAAAGAAGTTATCTGCACCCTTTATTTGGCGGACGGTGTCACTGAAAGAGAACATGTCCCTATTTAGCTTAACGATATTAAGGTCGTTCATACCAAACAGCAGATAAGTGCTGCTGTCATCGTCAATAAATACGGTAGGGTCTATAAGGTAACCGCTGCATACCACGCCAGGCGTTTGTCGGCTGATGAGCGATTTATCGAGTGCATCTTTGAATTTCCCCTGCGGACTGAAGGAAATTGCAACACCAATTGAATTAGTCTCCACAGGGAAATAAAAATAGTATTGCCCGTTGGCGTATGCGCAGTCCGGCGCCCATGCTGACCGCTTTGCCCAGGAAAGATCTGAAAGTGAAAACACCGCGCCATGATCCGTCCAGTTTTTCATGTCGGTGGTAGAGAACACGTGCCAGTTTTTCATGTTAAACCAGGTAGCAGTATCCTCATCGTGTGAGGTATATACAAACAGGGTGTCTTTGAATACATGGGCTGCGGGGTCTGCGGTATAGATATGTTTGATGATGGGATTTTGTGAGAAGGCAAGGTTAAATATAGACACAAGGAGAATCAATAGTATTATTTGTCGCTTCATGGCTGGTGTATTTTGAATGCATTGTTCAAAGTGCTTGGGTCTGTTTCATATCTCAAGACAAAAAATACTGGCAATATTGCCAGTATTTACAGATTAAATTGACGTCAGAAAAAAAGGATCGATCATTCATAGTTCCTTTATCCATGTAGGTATATCTTTTTTCATTTTTGCAAGATTTGCTTGAAGTGAAGGTAACAGCCAGTCCATCTTTTCCGTAATAGCAGTCTGTACCGCTTTTTCTTGCCAATGGATAGCATCTTCCTTCCTTCCCAACTTATAAAGAAGATTTGCGTAGGTATCAATGTTGTTTGCTTCTTTCGGGTTCCTTCTAAGAACTCCTTCCATCCACTTTAAGCCTGTTTTCATTTGTTGCGTATCAATGCTATGGTAGAAAATTGCATTAAACACGAAGTTGTTAATCTGCATCACATCAATGAACTGAATCTGAGGATGGCTAGTATCATAGCCGTTTTTTTCTATCTTGTCGATATAATATCTAATGTACTCCTGCCAATACTTATCTTTTTTTTCAGCGAAGTATCCATACAAGGATGATTTTACCTGTATATCTAACCTCTCTGCAATTGAACGCCCATATTTTGCATATACTGTATTCCAAATGGCCTGCCAAGACACATTATCTACATCGTTTTTTATTGCAGCGTTAAAAAAGGCGGTATATTCTTCCTTGATAATTACATTTCCGATGACTATCAGAGCATAGCCCTTAAACTTAAACACACTGTCTATGCGATCGGAATTTTCTCTGAAAATTTTAAAGCCTCTGTCTTTCGAGCTTTTTGTGAACTTTACGATAAATTCCAGATTTTCTTTTTTGTTTATCTCTCTGCCCTTTAAGCCATTAATGTATTTATCAGCAATAATTTTTGCACTAGAGTCTTCATCAAAAACGGTTAGCAGCGCAAGGTGTTTGCTTAATTCACTACTCTTTATATTGGCTAAGTATCTAAGTACTAAATGACGAACAGAGGGTACTGCACCGAAACTTCTAACTAAAGTCAAATTACTCGTGTTCGAAAAATATTTTGGAGGAACATTCGATAAATACATGCTGGTAAATTGCTGCATTTCGGCATTTGCACTAAACTCACACATCAGTTTAATATTATCATCGCTAACGAATTCAGATCTTGGGATTCGCGTTAGGTATTCAATTGCCATTTTTACGGCCAAATCTCCACCAAGATCGTTCAATGCGCGGGCAAGACCTTTAAGCTCCGAAGTGTCAATTTTCCCGGGCTGGTAATTTCGAAGCAGTGCATAGTATTGCTTTTGCGGATCTAAGGCATCTTTACTCAGGGAGATAAAACTTTCAAAATTTCTGTACCCCACGGCCCTATGCATGGGTTTACCATCGGGATAAAAAAATAAAAAAGTTGGAAATGCAGTTACTGAATAATTAGACTCAATGACTTTTGCGTCATTATACCATTTCTTTATACCCTCATTGTCATAACTTGTTTTATCTATTTGCACCTTGACTGAAATGAATTTATCATTAATTACCTGCCCTACCTGTTCATTTGGATAAACTTCCTTATCCATTACATGACACGGACCGCACCAAGTGGCAAAACAATCAACAAATATGTATTTGTTCTCTTCCTTTGCTTTTTTTTGTACTTCGGACCACGTTAGCCCTTCAATCCATTTAATTCCCTTTTCCTGAGCTGTAAGAAATAAGGGACTATACAATATGACTAGTACTGCTAACTTTTTCATTCCTGATAGTTTTTGTAATTGTTAAGCCACACCGAGTAGTATGGCTTACTGGTAAGATTTTTTACCTACTATACAAAGCTTAATTATAACCAGGATTTTGGGTCAAATTAGGTCCTCGTCGTAGTTCGAAATATGAAATAGGGTATAGCTTTTGATAGGTTTGCCATGGGCTACCATTCGCCTTTTTGGGAGTTATCACTGTCATAAGTGCATCTAAAGTGTTTGTTCTTTTCAAATCAAAAAAACGATGCCCCCATTCGCTAAAAAACTCAACTTGTCGTTCATGTAAGATGGCCGATAACAAAGATGCTTGATTAGTAGAACCGCTATAATCAGTTAGTCCGGCTCTATGGCGAATCACATTAAGATCAGCCACCGCTCCTGCAGTATTACCTAATTGCGCCCTTGCTTCAGCCCTTATTAAATATTGTTCAGCCAACCTAAATACCATAAGATATTCAGTAACATTTGCTGTGTTGTTTTTGTATTTATACGGATAGTAATATAGCGCTCCTGTGGTTGCAGGAATTCGAATTGTATCTGTCCAATTTTTTGGTTTAGCTCTCTGGTCGCCAGGTTCAAAACTATTTAATAGTGTATCGCTCAAACGAACCGGAGTATTATTGCTAAAGCCTGCTGTCACAATGAACATTCTCGAATCCTCAGTATTGCGGCCTGTAATTACCGGCTGTAGTTGCCATATTGCTTCTTTGCTGTTTTTTAAAAAAACATTATTTATGCTTACATTGTCATATAGAATACTGTTGTTAATCACTTCAGTTGATCTAGCGTCTGCATTAGAATTATCACCAGTATATAAGTATACTCTTGCCAGCAATGCTTTAGCAGCCCACTTGGTTGGACGAACTCGCTGCGCAACCCCTGCGTACTTCTGTAAATTACCGTCTAAATATTCAGCGCTCAATGTTTCCTCGGCGTCTTTAATATCTTTTATTATTTGCAGATACACATCCGCTTTGGGAGTTCTTGAAAGAACTGTGTTAGTTTTATAATCAGTCCCTAATACAAGGGGAACATCACCATATAAGTTTACCAGATAGAAATAGAAAAAAGCCCGCATAAATTTTGCTTCACCAAGCAATTGTTGCTTAACCATCTCGCTCAAACCTTTAGAATTACTTAAACCTTCAACAGCTGTATTGACGTAGAAGATATGATCATAGATCACATTAAAATAGTCAGTGCCGATATTGTTTGTAGCATTTGCAACCAGCGCATTGCGGTAAAAGCCTGACTTTTTAGAATCTGCACCGGAAAACAAAGTATATTCATCAGCAGACAATCCGCATAACAAGGAAAAACTTTCTATTCCTGATGAAATATTAGGGGCAGGACTTCCTTGGGACATCCGGGAATATACACCGGTCAAAACCGCAATAGCCGTTGCATCTTTGGTATATACATTATCCCCGTTAACTAGGGTATCCGGCGCCTTTGTTTCAACAAATTTCTTGCATCCGACAAAAGATATTCCTATTACTATTACAAGAAATAAAAAAGTATATCTTAAATTATTTTTTTGCATGGTCTGATTTTTTATCATTATAATTTTAACTGCAAGCCAAACGTTACTACTCTAAGTGGAGGTAGTGTACTAATTCCCGGAGTCTCGGGATCTAATCCCTTGTAGTTGGTTATAGTTAGTAAATTTTGTGCCTGCGCAAATAACCGGCAATTTTGAAGGGCAGTCCTTTGTACCCATGTTGAAGGCAAATCCCATGATAATGAAAGATTTTTCAATCTTAGGTAGGAAGCATCAACATAGTATTTATCGCTGACGGTAGCATTATAAAATGCGTCATATGCTACGTCATAAGAAGTGGTAAATTTTTCAATGTCTGTAGCATCACCGGATTTTTGCCATCTATCTAATACTTTGAGCGGCTGATTTCCAGTACTTACATATTCGGAAAACATTCCGGGAGCAAATTCGACTCCAAAATCTGGTGATATTGCGCTCTTCTTTACAAATTGGAAAAGCATATCTAATTGAAAGCCTTTAAACCGGATAGTATTTTGAAATCCCCCGTAATACTTTGGAAAATCGGTAAAGAGCTTAGTTAGATCAGCATCAACTGGTGTTGTTGTTCTGTTTCCATGAGCATCAACAAACGCATAAAGACCTGAAGAAGGATCAACGCCAGCGTAATGATATATCTGAAATACGCTGGTTGGCTGACCAATTATATATTGCCCTTGATAAGGTGAATTTTCTAAGCCAGGAAAATCAACTAATTTATTACGGGACAATGTTAGATTGATATTTGTTGTCCAGCTAAAAGCTTTGCTTTTTACATTTTCAGTACTTAGAGAAAATTCCCAGTTAGTATTTTGAATAGTTACCGGGAAATTGAGTAGCACTGACCCCCTGCCAGTAATTATTGGCAATTGATAATCTATAAGTTGATTTGAACTTCTATTACGGCTATAGTTAGCAGTGGCGAAAATTCTATCTTGTAAAAAACCAAGATCTATACCTACGTTCAATTTTTTTGTTTCTTCCCACTGTAAATACGGATTGGGAATGTCACCTGGTACCAAACCTGTGGTGTTTTGATAAGGTACCTGTGGATTTAGAATATTGTATAAAGTAAGAAATCTATAGTCTCCAATCTGATCACTTCCTGTGGTTCCATAACTGCCTTTTAATTTACCGAAACTTAAAAACGTTTGATAGCTCAAAAGTTTTTCCTGGCTAAATATCCATGCAGCTCCTGCACTCCAAAAATTATGAAATTTATCAGTGCTGCCGAACCGCGTACTACCATCTCGACGGCCTGTTAAATTCAGCACATACTTGTCATTGTAAATATAGTTTAAGCGGCTAAAAACTGCATTATACTTATAAGTACTTCTTAAGAATCCTGCTGATCTTAATAATGCAGCGGCACGTGGATTAGTCATAACCTGTTCATTATTAAAACCGGTTCCAAACAGGGTACCCGCTTCTTTAAACGTATGTTGAAAACTGCCGCCAATTAATCCATCAAACTTTCCGTTATCAAACAATTTCTTGTAAGATAGTTGGGGCTCAATAATCCATGTGTTTAACTTGCTATCACCAAAAAAAGCCGATCTCACACCCTGCGAACGATTCTCGGGTCTTTCAGCTAATAAAGAATTCGTCTGAAAATCTTGCGATTGGAGATTGGTAAATCCTAATCCAGTGCTAATTTTTAAGCCTGGTAACAAATTATAACCGAAGTTCCCATTAGCTATTAGATTATTTGTTTTTGAAGTATAGGTTTGGTAGAATAATTTGGCTAGTGGATTTACAAAAGTACTGTTTCCACTGGCATCAAATTCCCAGTTTATAGAACCATCATTATTAAATAAAACTGGTGCATTAGGCACAAGTCCAAGAGCAATTTGGGTTAAATCTGTTCGTGGCAACTTATTTTCGTCCACCGAATAATTTGAAGATATCTGGAAGTGAAATTTACGCTTTAGATCATTATTGTTGTTTAAATTAAGATTCATGGAACCTCGCCGGTTCCCAAAACTTCCGGGAAACACTGTAGTTTCCCTGTGATAACCGCCACCAATAATATATTGTATTTCGGAAGATCCGCCTGAAATACTGGCGTTCACATGTGTGTACCGCGCCGTTCCTCCGATTAGTTCTTTTTGCCAGTCAGTTTGCCTTGTGCTATCCCAAATGGTCAAATCTGGTGCATATATGTCTTGCCCGCTGGCGGCAACATCATTAGAAGCATTGAGACCATCATTGTTTAGCGCTTCTTTCCTCATTTCAATATATTGAGGAGTATTCAGCAATTTCATGAAATGCCCTACTTGTCCAAAGCCTTGCTGCATATCAACATTTAATGAGGGCTTTCCCGCCTTGCCCTTTTTTGTAGTAATCAAAACAGCGCCATTGGCAGCTCGAGAGCCGTATATGGCTGTTGCATCTGCATCTTTTAAAATCTCGATACTTTCAATATCAGACGGGTTCAAAAAATTCAAAGTATTACTCCGACCCATAGAATATTGCCGAATAAACTGTTCTCCTGAATTAGGAAGAGGTGATGGGATATTAAAATCAGGTGTCGGAACATCAGTGGAAATTGGAACTCCATCCACAACATAAAGAGGTCCATTTCCATTTAGGAGGCTATTTATTCCCTGAACTCGAACAATAATACCTGCACCGGGCAGACCACTTGTTTGAGTTACGGTAACACCAGGAACACGACCTTGCAACGCCAGGAGTGGGTTATTTACCGGCTGTCTTTCTATATCAGCAGCTTTTACGCTAGATACATTTCCAGTCGAAAATCTCTTGGTCGTAGTGCCATAGGCTATAATAATTGTTTCATCTAAAACAGAATTTCTTGGGTTGAGGTTTATTACTAGGAAGTTTCTTCCCTGCAAGGAAACAATGGCAGTTTCAAAACCTACATAAGAAACTTCCAAAACAGAATTTTTGTCTACATCCTTTAATAAGAAAGAGCCATCCGCATTTGTGGTTGTTCCTTTATTGGCCCCTTTTATTTTTATGTTAGCCCCGACAAGTGGATTGCCATCCTTATCGATTATTTTACCGGATATATCAACGGTGGGTTTTTCAACCGTTTCGACTTTCGGTTCTATAGTAATGTTTTTGCCAGAAATAACATAGGTAAGCGGTTGACCTTTGAAGCAAAGATCCAGCGCCTCCTGAAGCGGTATGTTCTCCGCTTTAATCGTTATTCTTTTTGCTTGCTCCAGCCAGCTTGTTTTATAGAAAAACACATAGTCCGTTTGCGCTTCTATAGCCTTGATAACCTTCTGCAAAGGAGCATCCTTCTCAGAAAGATTCACGGTCTGAGACACACCCTTAGCACACACATGGAGGCAGGCCACGAATAGGAAAATTGTTGTCAGTTTCATAACTCGTCCCACTTGTGATGAGACAATTTTTTTTAGTAAAGAGCATGTTAGTTCTGGCATAGTGCTGTGTATGGCAACACCATTGCCCTTAGCAAAAATTTGCATAAATTCGCCATTGTAGGTTAAATAATAATCGGGTTTCCAGCTTGATTTTTTGAATAACCTTACTTTCAGTCACGCCGGGTACCATCCGGCGTGATGTTTTATAAGATTATCCAACTTAAAAGATGGTTCAATGGTTAGCGGTGTTTATTATATGGTGGGGTGGCATCACTGGCTGACATGAAAAATGAAGAATAAAGGAGAATTTTACTGCTACTGACCAAGGCTTATTCTTTAATAAATAACATGTTCATCACACTATAGCATACCAATCAGATTATCAACCTTTTGTCTTTTTCTCCAAAAGTTTTTCAGTTTTCTTTCGGCTTTTAATAGGTATTGGAAATAATACAACAAAGCGCTTGATTCTATATATAGTTGTTAGTTTTCCCTTAGGGGAGGCATTACCAGTTTCCCTGCTCGCAAGCCTCCCCATCCTTTGTGTAAGTATTCGGGTAATTTATCTTGGTTTTTTAATTTTTCCGACATTGTTTTTTCAGCCGCTCCCTATGCTATGCTGCCTTGAAAGACTTCCTGTGCAATGTCTTCCATAAAATGCCTCTTGTTATGGTCTAACAATGATCTTCTTCCCCTGAATTTTAAAATGTACCCGGTTCCTTTCTAATATGGTCAACACCTCGGATGCCTTACTATTCCTACGAATTTTACCGCCATAAGTATCGCCGCTTACAATGCCCTGGTACACTACTTCTACATCATACCAGCGGGCCAGTTGGCGCATCACTGTTTGCAGGTCATCATTATTAAAGGCGAAAAATCCGTTCTTCCATGCTATAGCCTGATCCACATCTGCATTATCCATCACTTGCAACATCTGTGAGCCTTTTCTTAATTGTACCTGTTGCCCCGGTGCCAACACAGATTCATACTTACCGGCTACAACCTTTACCTTGCCTTCTAAGAGCGTAGTTTTGACTGTTTCTTCATTAGCATAGGCATTGATATTAAAATGCGTTCCTAATACTTCCACAGTCATACCGCCAACCTCTACCTTAAATGGCTGTTTTACCGGTTTGCTTCCTTTAGTTGCCTGGCGGTAAGCCGTGGCTACTTCAAAATATGCCTCACCGGTAATGATAATTTTTCTTTCTTCGCCGGTAAACGTTACAGGATAACTAATAGAAGATTCTGAGTTAAGCCATATCTTACTGCCATCTGAAAGCGTCATTCTATACGTCTCTCCCTTTGCAGTAGTGAGTGTATTGTAAAGAATACCTCCTTGGTCCCCTCCGGAAGAGGGAGAATTCTTAGCATCATAAATTATCTTCCCGTCTTTGTTAAGAACTATTGTGTTTCCTTGTTGAGCCAGTTTGCCGTTTGCTGCACTGTCTAAAATTACAGTGGAGCCATCAGACAGTGTCAGCTTTGCCTTGTACTGACCGGGAACAATGTCGTTTTCAACTTTGGCAGTAATTTCTTCCTGCTTATCCCTGACCGGTTTGGATTTATATAGCCAGAAATAACCTGTGGTTGCAATAATCAACACCACTGCGGCTGCCACATATTTCCACCATTGGGATTGCATGCGGATTATCTTTGGCTTTTCAATCTCCGGGTTTTTTAACACCAGCTTGTCCCATGCTCCCTTCACGTCCATTTCTTTCATGGCCTGCTGCCAGTCTTTAATATCCTCCATCAGTTGGGTGGAGTTAACAGTTTGTTCAAAGAACTGTCGGTTACGTCCCGATTCATTCAACCAGCTTTCGAGGGTGGCGGTTTCATTTGCTGTTAGCTCCTTGCGGATATGTTTGAAAAACAGCTTACCAATTTCTTCGATATTGTTCTCCATTGTTTTAGTTGTATGGAATGGTTATACACTTCATAAAGAGATAAACATTTAGTAACAATTTGGAAACATGCTTTATTATAGAAACAAATGTGCGGGACGAAATCTGAAAAAGGGTATCGAAAAAATTTTAAAATTTCAGGCAGTAAAACAAGTAATGCTTAGTATCAGGATGGCTACCAGGTAGTTATCGCCTAAAGCCAGGCGTAAAATTTGCAGGGCACGCTTCTTTTGGCTATAGACGTTATCTACAGAAATATTCAGCATGGCGGCAACTTCAGCCGGCTTAAGGTCTTCAAAATACAGCATTTTAAAAATCCGCTGGCATAGATCTGGAAGCTCATCAATCGCCTTATGAACTGCTTCTATCAGATCGGATTTGATCGAATATTGATACACCAATTCAGTATCATCATGCATCTTCTCTGCAAACTCTTTTTGCTTCCTGTCACGCCATGCCACATGGTTCAGATAGTTAAGAGATGAGTTTCGGGTAGATATATAAAGAAACGCTTTGATGTTGTTATATGTATCAAACAGGCCATAACGTTCATACAGCTTTGTAAAAACACCTATGACGATATCCTCTGCCTGCTCTTTGCTGTCTGTCATTTTTCTGGCGAAGTAAAAGAGTTGAGGATAGAAATGTTCAAATATAATATTAAAGGCACGCGGATCGCCCTTTTTAAATTTCAGTATAATATCATCGCCAGGATATTTCATTCTGTTCGGGTAACCGGACTTAACCGGACATAAAATAAACTACTGGCCTGCCGTAATGGATCAAGCCTTAACCAATAATAATGTGAATAATAGATATGATTTGATAGATAGGAGAAGGAAGGCGATAAGGAATTATAATAAATATGAATGTAATGTATGATAAAATTACTAATAGAAAAAGCGCTAATTTTTAAGGTATTCCGCGTACTTAAACCCTTGCCTTTTATGGATTGAATAAACAAATTGATCACGAAATGCCTTTAGGGTTAACTGTTTGGTTGCGGGCACTAAAGTAAAAGGTTTTGGAGGAAATGCAAAATCAGTTTAGCAAAACTGAGAGCTTTGTTATCCTTTGCATGGAAATAATCATCCAATTATACACTTCAGTAGCAGTTGACCGGTGAAATGGTGATTTCTTACTTTCTTTCTAAAAAATCACTCACATAATTCATACTCCGAAACCCTTTCTTTAATGCCCTTCAACGCATTTTGCATAGTATTTTTAACTGTAAATGGAGAAACCTGCAAAGTTTTACTGATCTTCTCTCTCGTCCATCCTTCTTCTCTCGTTAAAACGTAAATCAGTCTTTGTCTCGGAGTCAGGGAAAGAATTGCTTCTGAAACTATTTTCACTTTTTCTCTTTCCAACAAAGGGATTACCTCCGTATGGCGTTGAAAAATTGCACTGATCTTCGTCAAATGAATCTTTTTAATCTTTTGGTTGCGCCATAAACTCACCAGCCGGTTACGGGCACTGGCATACAGGTAACTGTTAATGTTTGAGACATTCACTAGTTTTTCCTTATTCTCCAAAATTGTCAAAAATACATCCTGAACAATGTCTTCAGACAACGCTTTATCAGCCGTTAGCAGGTAAACATAATTATAAAGCTTCTTGAAATAATTTTTATATACCCATTCAAATGCGCATGGCTCACCCAAAGCAAATTGTTGAGAGTACTGAGGATTTTCTTTTACGCCCTGTTGTGTAGTAATGACATTAAGTTGGCTCGAACTCATTTTGTGCTTGTAAAATGGAGGTAAACACAAACAATGACATCAGCTTAATATTTCTATTTTCTCATGAAAGTGTGTACACCTAAAAAAATAAGATGCAGGTGGAAGGCTGTTTTAAACTTATGAGATAATTCTTTGAAAGCGCCAGGATAAGGCAGATATGGCGTCTGCGCTGGTCAGGAAATTTCTTATGTGGGTAATCTGGTTGCATGTACAGAAAGTATCAGCCTTTAATAAAAAGGAGCCCCAAGTTATTCTATTTTTTGTGTGAACGAACATATTCAGAATTTTTTTATTTGGAAGGGGTGTCTGTTTTTTTCATGGCGCTGTCCATTAACCGGTGCAGGTCTTTGTTTTTTTGACCATACAAATAACCCCAGGCTTTGATGATCTTTTCATTTTTCCATGCCTCTATCATCATTTGTTTATTATTGTCTTCCCGGTGAATTATCCATTTGTAGGTTAATGATAAAACCAACATTACTGCCAGCCACATAAACCATCTGCCGAAAACGATTTTGTAAAACAGTTTGGCATCCTGCTCCGGGAATAACAGGATCTGAAATTTTTTAATGACGGGTTTTGGGCCGGATGCAAGGATCAATCTTATTTCAGTAAAGCCTTTTTTAAACTCTTCTTTTAATGGAATTATATCAACTTGCCGGTTGTCGCTTTTAATACTATCAAGCTTTTGTTCCAGCAATTGCCCGAATTTTTGGAAGTGGTCATTTACAACCTGCTCTATTTTATTTTCAAGGCTCTCCAACTTTTTGGTAGAATTATTTACAGCATTCACCAGGTCAGCCGTGGTTTTTTGCTGTAGTTTTTGTTCTTCACTTATTTCATTTACCAGGATTTCAAAGTTCTCATTATATCCACATGCTATATTCTTGTCCGCCATAAACTCCCTTTTTTATTAATCATAAATCTTTTCTGTTATTGTCAATGGTGAAATATCAATATTAAGGTTTGGGCCGTAACTTTTTCTTTTTTTTCCTGGCTTCTTTCAACAATTCAGGAGCTATGGACTGGTCTGCATACTCCGCTTTTAACAGGTCATAAATAATCTGACTAACCATCTCTTTCATCATTTGAATTTCTTCATGCATTATGGTAATATCTTCTTCCTGGTCTTTTTCCCTGAACTGCCTTAATAGTTTTGCTGCTGGTCCCACCATTGAATGTTGCTTTTCTTTTTCTCTCAGTGATTCATTCGCACCTGCAATCGAATAGAGTTTTTGCTTTGCTTTAAACAGTTCTTCTCTTTGAGTGATCTTATGTTTAAAGTCAAATATCTTTTCAATCTTTGAAAGCGGGAAACCAACCTGGCTTCCTTTTATCCGCACTTTCTTTTCATCAATAAAGCAAATACCTCTTCCTTTTAAAACTACATAGCCCAGGACTTTCATTTTTTCTTCGAACTGTTGATAGGTCTTTGCCCTTTCTAAAGTCTGCTGAATATCCACTTTTAATTTTTCGTGGCGGCTATTGTGCCGGGGAAGATGGCGCAATTCCTTTGGTAAATATCTTTTTGCACTAAGGACTTCTTTCAGGTGAAGCTTTTGTTCGAGCCGCCGGCAAAAGGCATCCATTTTTCTATAATTCTGAAAATCCTTTGCCACTTTACCATCAAAATCTACCCTGTTGGCAACAATATGAATATGCGGTTCTTTGCTATCCTTATGCAAAATCATTACGTATTGATTGTCTTCTACTCCAAATTCCTTTACACACTCTTCGCCCATTTCAATAAGTTGCCTTCTTGACAAATCATCACCAGGGGCAAGGCGTAAGAAAAAATGATACACCGGTTTTTCCACCCTTCTATTCAATTTTGTTACTTCTAAAAACTGGCTGGTCAGCTTGCTTGCATCGCCAAAGCATTTATTATATTGTAAAACTTCAGCCCGGTCTTTATGTTGCACCTGTTCCAAGTTGGACTTTTCAATCTTCTGTTCCTCGGATAAATCCACTTTATCTTCCAAGCAATAGCGGAGGCATTCATAGAAAGATGTACCCACTGTAATTTTCCCGATCATTGAAAAAATGATTTTATTTTCTCTTCGATTTCCATTAATTCCTGCAGGTGATAATTGATCTGTTCACGTAACCAGGAGGTCATTTCATCATCCATATTTAACCGCCTTGCGATCTGGTTAAGATTGGATGAGGTATGGTGAACGCGAGAAAGATGTTTCAGAATTTCCTTGGGGATTGCCTTTTCTGTCGGGCCAATTTTTTGCTCAAGGCCAAGTTGTCTTAGATATTCCGAAGCGGTAAAACCTGCCGTTTTGGCTTTTGCTTTAATAACCTTCTTTTCGAAGGAATTGCATTTAACAGAAATTACCTGGTTCTTTTTTATAGCCACTTTAGGGCGACCGCCTTTATTTTTTGTGTCGTCTGCAGCACGTTTTTGATTCTTCGATAATAATTTTTCATTCTGCTCCATATCCTTTTCACTTTATAGATTAATGTTCGCTTTAGAACGAATGGCGCGATAGCGCCATGAGGCTACGAATCCCGCTACAGGCGGGATGAGTAGCTAACGTTTTGGGATGCCCCAAACCTAACTTGCTACCCTAAGCTCAAGGAAATCTTTTATGTCCTGAAGATTGCTTTATTTGAAGGCTCTTATTATGATGTATAAGCCACTCATTAAGGTCTTTTCTGCCCTTATAAAAATCGCTTCTGTCAATGTATTTATCAGGATGCCATGAAAGTGCTTGTTTGGTGCATTCTATGCCCCGGTTGTCTCTATCGAGTAGCAAATGAACCTGATTATAGTTTCCCATCACTTGCCTGCTCTTCTCGAAAAAAGAAAGGGAATTTAGAATAAGGCAATTTGTCAGAGGTGCCGATTGGTTCTTATTAATAGTTGCAAATGAAAGAAAGGAAAAGAACCCTTCAAATACTACGAGGTTTTCGATTTTGTTGTCAATTAAACTGATCTCTTTCGGCGAACTGCTGCCTTTGAAGTTTTCGTTTCTGAGTTCATATCCACCTGAATTATTTGGAAAACCTATAACGGTATGAGGTTTTCCATACAGTAAAAAATCCACTTCCCGGCAATATTTCCCGGCGATTTCTAACGGAATGTATCTTTTTTTAAGATAATCAAGTAAGTGTTGGGCAGCCAATGGGCGGGATTCTATCACTACAATTTTGCTGTCTGTAGTCTCTTTCTTTTCACCCGCAAAGCGGGGAGAAGCGCCCGGTTCACTGCCTAAAAAACCGGGCGACCCAAAAGAAAGAGATGGAATAGATTTGAAGGTGGAAAGTTTTTTCAGCAGCTCCTGAATACTGCAATTATGGTATAATGTTCCAAAGTCAATAATGTCACCACCTTTGCCGGTTCCATGATCGTACCACACATTTTTATTCCGGTCTACTTTGAATGAAGCTATCTTTTCACTTCTTAGTGGTGACAAATACCAATAATCTGCATTCCGTATCCTGGTGGGATGGTAGTTTAATGAAGCCATATATTCTACCAGATCAATCTGTTTTGCATCGTCACACGAAAACTGTTTCATACTACACTGTTTAATTTCCTGCTACTTTGCTACCTGTAATTTCTTCCATTGAACTTCCATTTTTGCCAGTCTTTTCTTCCTTTGAACTGCCAGGGGAAATGCCGGATGAACTGCCGGTAGCATCGTTTTTACTATTGTTTTTTTCTTTTGGCTGGCTGGATTTATGACCCTCTTTTTTGGCCGAAGGTTCTGGTTTACCATCATCTGAAAGCCGGATGTTTTCCCGGTTGAATACTTTAGGGTTGGCTTCACCATGCCTGCGAAGGCTGTCCTTTAAATCCAGCCAAAGGCGGATATTATACTCAGCTAGTTCGTGTAATTCATGTTCTGTCAATCTGTGTTGATTGGAGATCATAGTGAAGGGCTTACCATCTTCCTGCCCTTCAAATAAGGAAAAGATATTGGGCGCAAAAGCTTCCCCAATTTCAAGAGACTTAGTAATTCCAAAACCAGTCCCATATAATCTGATCTGCTTTCCGTTGCTAAAAAGGAAAGTTTGTCTTTTTAATTCGGCCATGATGTTTGCTTTAAATGGTTATTTAATAAATTCTTTCAAGTAAAAAATGCCAGTATGAGGCGGGTGAAAAGAAAAATCAGGCACGATTTGCCGATGGTTCTGACCCCATCAACCGCTGCACATCCTGCCACAGAAAATACACCCGTGACCGGACTTTAACAGGTTTGATCTTTCCGGCTTTAATCCATCCGTAAATGCTTGGTTTACTGACCTGGAATAAGGTGCAGAGATCCGTGATTTTTAGCAGTGGTTTATATGTTAATCCGGGTGTTTCCAAAACCGAACTGGCGTGCGGTCTTTCCTTTTCAATTTTGCTGATTTCTTCCCGTATGATTTGCCGGATATTTTGCCAGTACTCTGTCGGTTCATACGGGAACAGCATCGGTGTAGTTCCGTTCTTCATAATATCTTTCATACGTTTTACATTTTATGATTCGAAAATAGATTCTGAGGCAGGAGAAAAAAAGCTAAGTATACTTAATTATCTGAGCAGGTATAAATAAGAGTCTATAGACTGCGTTCTTTATATATAACGCCATTCCGGGATTTTTTGCAGCGTTGCAAAAAGTTGGTGAATGAAGCTTCATGATTTATCAGTTTTTGGACTTAAAACAAAGAATGACAAGACAAACCTAACATGGCGGAAAATTATGCTGCACCAAACTTTTACATCCTTTCATGAATGCAAACAATTTTGAACAACTTTGATCAAATGATGCGGTAATTATCTGTAATTGTGTTTTCCCGGCAATGCCTGCTTTTGTCATTCAGCAAACATACAGCGGTGGGTGGCCGTCAAGGTAGAAACCGGGAGGAAGGGGGAAAAACCGGGAAATGGATGGAAATAGATAAGGGCTAATTGAATTTTTAAAAAAGCAATTCGGGCACATTTTTATGGGGAAATATTGGGAGAAGATGTTTGTGTTTTGATCGGGGATTAATTGGGAAAGTTTGGGATTGATTGAAATTCTATGTTTTCATCGTTTAATTATTGTCTTCTTGTAAGTTGTACTGGCGGGCATTTTGCCGAACCATAACTGCAAAACACACAACAATCACCTTGTCTGGGTTTTAATACTGCTTTACAGTTAGTACACTCATAGAAATACAGACAGGCATCCTCCGGCATATCCTCTGCTTTCTGATGCCCGCACTTCGGGCAGGTAATAACAGATTGAAATATGATCTTATCTTCCATGTGCTGTAGTTAATATATGGTCGCACTGGTATCATTCTTTGAATTTTAATTCCAATGATTGCAATAGCCGAAAACCTTCAGCATACTTTAATTCTTCAAAAAACGCATAAGCCTCACTAACCCGGTTCAAAATTTCTGTCCTGTGCCGGGGAGATAGTTCAAGTTTTTTCCCTAAAATAAGTTGCAGGTTGTCTTTTATCCCGCCGGGATCTTTTCCAAATAATTTTGTAAGCAAGGCTGCCGAGTGGTCATTGCATTGCAGGCTGTTTAATCCGGTGGTTTTATCAAGAACATAGAAGATTAGCGCCAGTGTCAAAGTCGGAAATTGTTCTTTCCGGCATTTTACCAGTTCTTTTTGACGCACTTCCAACTTTTCCCGTTCCTTAGCCAGTTCTTCCCGTTGCCGGGCCAATTGGTCGTACTCGTTAGAAAATTGGTTCTGCAATTCTTTAAACCATTGTTGCTGCAATTGTTCTTTTTTCCGGTTTTCGAACTCATCCACCAATGAATCCAGCCTCGGCAGCAAATCGGAATAAAAACGGGGCCAGTATTGTGTGAGTAATAAGATAAAAAAGCTGATACTTCCAGCAATTAACACTGGTGGCAGAAAATACTTATTCAGATCGCTGGTAAATGGCAACGTAACAGCAATTGCCAACCCGTACAAGAGAGCAAAGTGTATCAAAACATACCTAAACCAATACCTGGAAATAATTTTATTACGGGTAGCCTTTAAACTCCAATAAGGAAAATTTAAAATACTTTGCCGGTGTGTATTTGTAAACAGTGCATTGATATAATGACTATCCACCGGTAGGTCAAACGTTATTAAGGACTTCGCCTGCATCAAATTCTCTTTCATCATTGGCTTTTTCTAAAATTACGGAATGTTATAGATGTTGATGCAAGGAAAGGGCCAAAATTTAATACGATAACAGGAGGTTAATAAGATTTGACGTTACTTGATATAATTTGATATAAAAACTTCCTGTTCTATCTTTAGTTAACCTAAAAAAGCCCAAATAAACAAGTACAATTTTTATACATGCTACAAAGAGAAGAGTATTTAATCCTGATCGAGAATATTCGCAATACTGAGAAGATTGCTTTGGACGACTATATTACTAAACATTTAATGCCTCTTAAAAATGAGAACGATTCATTTGTTGAAATTCTGTATAAAGACATTTATTACATTTTAAAAGATGTTGACCAGCCGGGGGACAATGAACTTGTCATTGAGGATGGCGATTTTGCCCTTGAAGATGATGATATTAAATTAACGGGATACCAGACCAGGTTACACGATATTTTAATCTGGCTTCACACAGAAATGATTGAGAAAATCGCAAAATCCATAAAGAATCCCAATAACATAATTAATAAGCTCGAAAAATTTAAGTGCTTTCTTGAAAAGGAGAGTTACACTCCGGAATATAAACAGCGGCTTGATAAAATAAAAAGAAGCATTAAGGCCGAGCGGAAGCAGAACTACGGCAATTCAAAAGGAGCAAAGCTTTCCAGAATTTTTGACCTTGACAATTTTAGTTTAAAACCCAATATTGGGGGGATGGGCATTGATGTTAATAAGATCATTGAAAAGCTAAAGAAATAAGCTGGAAAGTGTCCATTTATCCTTTATAGATATAGAGCCCATAAAAATCTTAAATTTGTAACGATAGTTGGTGCTGAATAAAGATTCATAAAGCACAAGAGGCTACGACGTTCTTTATAGAGTAAGTGATAGAGTAAAAAAGAAAGACCGTTGATTTACAACGGTCTAAGCAAAAAACTGTGATCCCGCTGGGACTCGAACCCAGG
>JBDTUH010000049.1:0-26773 GCA_040007815.1 Chitinophagaceae bacterium | reverse complement strand
CAGTAGTTAATAACTGCGGTAATTCAGTATTAACTGCTACCGGAACAACAGGAACTTTATTATGGAGCAATGGTGCAACTACAACATCAATTACGGTAACAACGGCTGCAACCTATACAGTAACACAAACTGTGAACGGATGTACGAGTGCGGCAGGCAGCGGAGTAGCAGCGCCAAAAGCAACACCTGCTACCCCTACAGTAACAGTAGTTAATAACTGCGGTAATTCAGTATTAACTGCTACCGGAACAACAGGAACCTTATTATGGAGTAATGGAGCAACCACAGCATCAATTACGGTAACAACCTCAGCTACCTATACAGTAACACAAACAGTGAGTGGCTGTACGAGTGCAGCCGGCAGTGGAGTCGCAGCGCCAAGAACAACACCCGCTGCCCCGACCGTAACTGTTGTGAATAATTGCGGCAATTCAGTATTAACGGCGTCAGCATTTACCGGAACATTATTATGGAGTAATGCCGCAACTACAACATCCATTACGGTAACAACGGCCGCGACCTATACGGTAACACAAACAGTGAATGGATGTACAAGTGTCACACGCAGCGCAACAGCTGCTCCAAAGGCGACGCCGGCTGCTCCAACTATAACTGTGGCCAATAACTGTGGCAATTCTGTATTGACCGCATCTGCTTTTACCGGAACATTATTATGGAGCACAGGAGCAACAACTTCATCTATTACAGTTACAACAGGAGCAACGTATACGGTGACTCAAACTGTAAACGGTTGCACCAGTGCTACCCGTAGTGCAACGGCTGCTCCGAAAGCACTCTCTGTTTTATCGAGCGGCCTGGCTGTTACAGCCTTTAGTGGAAAGCTGATGACTTATACACCCACCAGCACTACCAGTGGAACAACATTTAGCTGGAGTCGTTCCGCAGTGACAGGTATCAGCAATGGTGCCGCCACCGGAACAGGAAGCATTAGTGAATCGCTGGTAAATACAACGACATCGGCAAAGACCGTAACTTATGTTTACACATTGACCGCTAATGGATGTACCAATACCCAAAATGTAGTTGTGACGGTGAATGCGCCGGCCGCAACCAATTGTGTAATCAGCGCTTCTCTTACATCAAGCTTTAATTCTACATCGATATCGTCAGGAAGGTATATCTGGTTTAACAGTGTATTCAGCAGGGGCAGTCTTTCAGGAGTAACAGGAACAGTTACTTTCCTTGTTACCAATAGCAAGATCACGTTTACAGCAAACAGTGTGCAATACACACTGAACGTTCCAAGTTCAAGGATTCGTTATGATGCAGCCGTAACATCCGCAACTACTCAATTTTCAAATTATATATGGGAGACTGTAGTGCCACGAACCTATACAGGCGATGTATTTATGGGAGGATTGGCTTACCTGGTGCCATCCAACCTGCCGGGAAGTATCAGCAATATAGTATGGACGGCAAATGTAAGCATAGATAAACCAGGTATATCACTGACATGGCAATGGGCTGCGGCGGTATATACCAGCTTTGCTGCACATGCTGCTTTGAATATAAAACCGAAGGATGGTAATACGCAAAGTTCATATCCCAATAATGATAATGCGGGGACACCCGAAAACTTTAAATCGTCGGTGGTATCAGGAGCAAAGGGTAGTGGAGGATCAAATTATACGGGTAGTTATAGCTCAACCGGTACAGCTACATGCACGGTGAATACAGGACAGAGGTCAGCGCCGCCTGTAATTACCCAACAATCATTTACTCAACAGTTACCAGCTTTAACGATTGAGCAACTGTCATCGCAGAAATTGGCGGTCAGCGCTATACCTAATCCAAGTAATTCCTACTTTAATTTGTTCATTAACGGAAGCTCCGTGGGGACGGTAAAAGTAAGAGTAATAGATATTTCCGGACGGGTTGTAGAAGTGCATGACAATGTTCCTTCAAACAACACCCTTCGTATTGGAGAAAGATTAGCAAGCGGATCTTATTTTATTGAAGTAAACCAGAATAATGAACAAAGGATTATTAAGGTATTGAAGTTTGATTGACGGGCTATAAATATATCGGTGACCAGGCTATTTTTCGCCATGCAACTAAACTTTTATTGAATGAGGTCAATGATGAGTATGATAAGGTATTCAGTAATTTTTTAAACTCTTAGTAAATGCACATATTTTTAATCAGGCATTGGCGTTTTTAGCAAGGCTTTCTGATTTTCCACTTAATACTTGCAATTATGAAATTACTAGTCACTGGTCTTTTTGTTTTTATTTTTTTCAATCCCGCTACGGCACAAAGCTGTGCCGCCTGCTATTTTTTTGACACGGGAGAAGTGGAAATGATAACTTACGATAATATAGGAAAAGAAAGCGGAAAGCTCATTTATACCATCAGTGAAATAACTAAAACAGGTAATGAACTCATCGCCAGTTTTACAGCCGAAGAAAAAAATAAATCCGGAGTAAGCTTGTCAAAAGTTTCGGGAAAATACAAATGCGGCAACGGCAGCCTTTTTATGGATGCCGCAGTGGCGATTCCAAAAGAACAAATGACGCCATACAAGGATATGGATATCCTATCCGGTGTTGGATTTGTTGAATATCCTTCCAGGCTTATTGTTGGTCAAACATTCAGAGATACAGGTTTTACCATACAAGTGCTGAATAACGGCTCCTTTTTTACAAATCTAACGCTGGATCAAACCAATCGAAAAGTTGAGGCCGAAGTATCCATAACGAACCGAACCGGCACCTGGGATTGTATGAAAATAACTTATACTGGAAAATTTACAACCAACAATGGTAGTTCTCCGGCTACTTCTTTCGATTTTAAGTGTACAGAATGGTTTGCTCCGGGCTTCGGGATGGTAAAATCAGAAACTTACTCCAATACTAATACGCTGATAAGCTCTTTTGCCATAACATCCATAACAGACTAACAATAGTTGAAACGATAATTATATCCCGAAGAAATCATTTCTGATCATTTTTTCACCGGGACATTTATAAAAAAAAGCAGGGACAATAGAAGAAGTGTACGAACATTTTTTAATACAGGAAGATTTATGAAACGTACACGAGAGGGGCGGGAGGTGACGGCGAAAGCCTATAAGCATTTGGGAAAAACAGACCCGGGTCACACTGCTTCGGGTTCTCTCTTTTTATAAAAGGAAAATACTATTGATCATTTACCGGTTCCTTTTGGTAAATTAGGAATACAAACTAATTGAATGAGTTCCTGTTCATCACCTAAATTATACTTCTTTGTTATCACAGGGAATATCTTTTTTTTATTAAACTCATGTTTGTTCTGCATGGCTCAGCCTGATCAGAGTATTGAAAAGAATAACTTTCTTGTAAAGAAAATAAACCTCAAAGGACTTCCTCCCGAAACTAATTTTTATAGTCTTGTACAAGATGATGATGGCTTTGTATGGATTGGCACGTTAAGCGGATTGTACAGGTATGATGGCTCAGGGATCAGCCGTTTTTTGCGTGATCCTTCCGACAGTAACTCGCTTACACACAATTTTGCCAAAACACTTGCTAAAGATCAAAAGGGGAATATATGGATTGGTACTTTCGGCGGATTTATGAATAGGTATGACCGCAGCTCGGGAAAAATAGAAAGGGTTGAACCGGGGCTGAAGAGCAATTTCCGTACTGTTATTAACAGGACAAAGGAATCATTTAATAAACGGGAGATGATAGCGGCATCCGGGTCATGCATTTTCAGGATCAATGCCACCGGGCATGTTACAGACAGTTTTGCTTTTCCTTCCAGTACTAAAATGATAAATTCAAGCATCACTGATTTTGTCGAATATGCGAATGGTAAGTTTCTTATTACGGCTACCTCAGGTTTGTTTTATCTGGAATGGAATAGTAAGAAGATGCGGGAAATACCCCTGCCATTGCAATCTGATAAGTACCTGAACTGTATAGAAGCAGGCCCGAACGGACATTTTTGGATAGCAACGAGGAATGATGTTCTCGTTATAAGAAGTGAAAAATTTAATTTCCTGGAAAGAAGTGAGTATGATGTAAGCGGTATATTGAAATCTGCCAGTATCCGAACTATAAAACGAGATTTGTCCGGGCGAATGTGGATAGGTACCGATTCTGCATTATTTGTAAGTAACGGGGATGAGAAAAAAATTCAGAAAATATATCCGGGGACCGCGAACTTCAACGGGATAAATGATCTGATGGTTGACAAGGATGGAATGGTTTGGGTGGCGACTGGAGATAATGGCTTGTACCAGGTATACACACCCAATATACAGTTTCAAACTATTCCGGGTATGCAAATGCTTGCAAAAAAGAATACCATTACATCCGTAGTTGAAGAAGAACCCGGTAGTTGGCTAATCGGTACCATATCAGGCCTTTTCAGGTACCGGTTTTCAACACAGCAGTTTGAAGAAATTTTATTAACCAATTCTGATAGAAGGCCATGGGTAGGCTATCTGTTAAAAGATAAGAGCAGAGGTCTTTGGGTGGGCACTATGGGTAATGGTGTTTTTTACCAGCCAGACGGAAAAAAAGATGTTATTCATTTTTTACAAGAGCCGCAAAACGAAAACTCTATTCCGTTTAATAACATAGTTGCTCTTGCCGAAGATGAATATGGTAATATCTGGATGGGAGCGTATAGCGCGATGAGCAAGGTAGATCCTTTATGCTATTATAATAGTGGTACTCAAAAAATAACCAGAATATCCGGTACTCCATCTGATCCGGCGACTTTTAATGCGGAAGCTATTAGCCAGATAGAAAAGGATAACGAACATCACTTATGGATCAGTGCCTGGGGAATCGGGTTTCACCGATATAATATTACAAAAGATCTTCCCCAAAATACATTTACCAGTTTTATGGAATCATCAACAGGCTCCCACAAGATTAGTCATAATGTGGTAAGTTGTGTAAGACCCGGTAAAAATGGGAAAATATGGTTTGGTACGATGAGCGGCGGAATGAATATGCTGGACACAAAAGCAGATAGCATTTCATGGTTCACTGTCAAAGATGGAATGCCGGGTAATTTGGTATATCGTATTGAAGAAGATGACCAGGGTATACTTTGGCTAAGTACTGACAATGGAATAGCGAGATTTGATCCCACTACAAAAAGTTTTATTAACTACAATACAAATTCTGGCCTGCCTGCTAACAATTTCGCCTTTCAAACATCTATGAAATGTAAGGATGGAACGCTGGTTTTCGGTACCAACGATGGGCAGGTAGTTTACTTCAATCCCAATTCTTTCAGGAATTCATTGAATACACAACCCGTAGTAATTACTGATATCAGGCTTTCTAATAAATCGCTGAAAACAGGACCTTCGGCCGTATTAAAAAAATCCGCCTGGCTGACGGATACCGTGTGGCTTTCGCATGACCAAAGAGTCATCAGTTTTGAATTTGCCAATATGGATTTTATGAATCCGGATGTATTTACCTATGCTTATAAGCTGGAGGGTTTTGATGATAACTGGAATTATATTTCAGACCGGAATTCAATTACTTATACTAATCTTGATCCGGGCACGTATACCTTATTGGTAAAGCAGGCCAATCATCTTGGTATATGGAATGAGGTGCCTACCAGGGTTGTATTGATTGTCACACCTCCTTTCTGGCAAACCTGGTGGTTTTATACAGTATGTGCCCTGGCTATTGTAGTAGTCGTATATTTTTTAGTAAGAAGCTATATAAACCGCAAACTGGAAAAACAGCTTACCAGTTTGGAAAAGAAGCAAGCTGTTGAATTGGAGCGTAACCGCATATCCACCGAGCTGCATGATGATATGGGTGGCGAATTATCAGCCATCCGTTTGTTGAGTGAAATGAATATTACTGGTGTCAGTCCGCAGCAACAGCTTTCAAAGATTTCTGCCTCCTCCGGTGAACTGGTTCAGAAAATGAATGAAATCGTGTGGGCATTGAATGTAAACAATGATACGCTGCAGGGACTGATAGCCTATATGCGGCGTTATGCCGTAAAGTATCTCGATGATGTAGGTATTGACTGTGTTTTCAAACAACCTCAGCAGGTGCCTGATAAAGAAGTGGACGGAGTGACAAGGAGAAATATTTTCTTACTGCTGAAAGAGGCACTTAATAATATTGTAAAACATTCCCACGCTACTAACGTGGAAATAGCTATTAGCATTGAAAATTTATTGCAGCTCACCATTCATGATAATGGCAAAGGCACTCCGGCGGATATGTTGCAGAATGGTAATGGCAATGGTCTGCGCAACATGCAACAAAGAGTAAAGGACCTGAAAGGCGCTATGGAAATAACGAATCATGAAGGAACAACTGTACAATTTTCCCTGCCTGCAGGTACGAGTAACACAAAAGGGTGATGCTCCTGCGCAGTAGCAAAGCGTACATTACATACTAATCATTATGATCAGGGTCGCCGTAATAGAAGATCTGTCCAGTTATCGCAGTGCTTTGCAGGTATTGTTGAATGGAACAGCTGGCTTTGAATGTATGGCGGTTTTTGAAAATGCAGAGATCGCTTACAACGAATTACCGGTCTTACAACCTGACATCGCTTTGGTGGATATCAACCTGCCCGGTATGAATGGCATTGAGCTGGTTAGATTTATCCGGACTGCTTCACCAACCACCCTCTGCATGATGTGTACCGCTTACGATGAGGATGAAAAAGTTTTTAAAGCCCTCGAAGCGGGTGCTCATGGATATATCCTCAAATCAACTTCTCCGGCCAAACTTTTAGAAGCTATCGTTGACCTTAAAAATGGGGGAAGTCCCATGAGCCATGAAATTGCCCGTAAAGTGGTGATGACATTCAATAAAAAACCCAATCCCGATCTGGCTCAATTAACTTCCCGGGAAACAGAACTACTGAAGTTACTGGTAGAAGGGCTGCTCTACAAAGAAATTGCAGTTCGTCTTGGCATCAGCATCGAAACGGTAAAGCGCCACTGTTTTAATATTTATCAAAAGCTGCATGTCAGTAATCGTTCTGAAGCCATTAATAAGTATCACGGCAATCATCATCACTGACCAGTTATACAACAAAAGGGGGATTGACTGGTCTTTAATATTCTGATAGGTTTGAAAAAGATTTTCGAAATCTTTTTCCGCCCCATTTAAGACTACCGGTTCTGAGTAGCGCATTTAATAACCACAAAAAATTAAAACATGAAAATTTTTTCCACTTTAGTGGCAGCTATTGTATTGTCACTGCTTTCCGTTGTCTTTTTAAATTCCTGCAAAAAGGATGAAATAAGAAAACCTTTTAAAGCTGATTTTAAAACTTTTTTCCGGATTTCACCAGTTGATCCCATACCAGTAGAAGTGAATGGCGCTAATTATTTCGGGTTTGCCAATTTTCCCGGAGGCGGACCAGGTAGCGCTACGCACATCGGCAATTGTAAAATGTATTTTAACCAACTCGTTTATACAGATCCAAAAATCCCCGGGGCGCCACCATTAGGTTCAGTTAACGCCGTTCTTACAGATATATTAAATTATCCCGTTACAGGAGCCCCATTACCATTGATACAGGCCGGCGATTTTAATGGACTGATTGATGCGAATAAAAAGTATCATATACCAGCCAATATACAAGATAAGATTATTAACCAGGTTATTTATGATGACAAAGGGAACGCCCTATTTACTTCAGCTATTAAAGGTAGCGGCGCTACTTTTCCTATTTCAGAAACCGTAGTTGGATTCAACGGGAAAGGAATAATACTGGGAGGCCGTGGAAAATTTCATGGGACCAGGGGTGAATTTGACTACCATGGACAGTTTAATATAGCCAATCCGAATGATGCCGAATATCATTTGGATGGATGGATAGGTTATTAAGCTATTTAAAAAAATAAAATCTTGATCATGAAAATGACTTCAATGTTCCCGGTCACTATTATGGCAGCTGCGGTTTTAAGAGCAAAATAGTGTTACTCAATCAAGGTTCACCTAATCGTTAAACTATTTAACCAATGACTACAGACAGTTTTATTACCTCCGGTAAATTAACAACAGTTACAATAAATGAGTTACAGCAAGTTTTTGAAGGAAAAATTCTTGTTGAATCAGATACTGATTACGAAAAAGCAAGAAAAGTATGGAATGGAATGATAGACAGAAGGCCTGCCATCATTGCTCAATGTCTTTGCATAAATGATATCGTACAAGCCGTAAAGTTTGCAAGAAAGTATAACCTGCTGGTGTCGGTCAAAGGAGGCGGACATAATGTTACCGGTAATGCTGTTTGTGATGATGGAATTATGATTGACCTTTCGCTTATGAGATCAATAAGAGTTGATCCCGAAAATCAGGTTGCTGAAGTGCAACCCGGTGCTACCTGGGGAGATTTTGATAACGCCACTCAACAGCATGGCCTGGCTTCTACCGGTGGATTGATCTCCACTACGGGTGTAGCAGGTCTTACTTTAGGAGGTGGTGTAGGTTGGCTGGTGCGCAAGCATGGTTTAAGTTGTGATAATCTTATAGAGGCGGAAATTGTAACGGCGGAAGGTGAGCTTTTGAAAGTAAACACCGAAGAAAACGCGGAGTTGTTCTGGGGGATCCGTGGTGGTGGTGGCAATTTTGGTGTTATTGCTTCCATGAAATTTCGTGTACACAAACTGGATAAAGTTACCGGAGGGATGATACTTCATCCGCATACTAAAGCGAAGGAGGTCATTCAATTTTACCGGGAGTTCATGAAAACCGCGCCGGATGAGTTGACTTTATATACCTGCCTGATGACTACTCCTGATGGGTTTCCTGTCATAGCATTCGTGGGATGTTATAGCGGTGATCCTGGAAAAGCGGAAGCTGTTCTAAAACCTCTTCGTGAGTTTGGATCTCCTTTGGCGGACCTGATGCAGCCTAAGTCCTATATAGAAATGCAAACTATGCTCGATGCGCCTTTCCCACATGGCAATCGCTACTATTGGAAATCCGGATTTCTTGAAACCCTTTCAGATGAAGCCATTGATATTATTGTTTCAAATGCAGCTTCCGTTACTTCTCCGTATTCAGCCATTATACTGGAATATTATGGCGGTGTTTCCAGCCATGAACCTGAAGGCGGTACATCCTATCCGCACCGGCAGGCTGAATTCGATTTGGTACTTATTTCCAATTGGGTTGATAGGGAGGAAGATGAAAAAAATATTAACTGGACACGGAAGTTTTATGAAGCGATGCAGGTTTACTCAAGTCATAGAGTGTATGTAAATGCTTTGGGAATTGAAGGAGAAGAGCGGGTTAAAGAAGCTTATGGAGAAAGCTATCAACGGTTGACGGCGTTAAAAACTAAGTATGATCCTGAAAACCTTTTTCGCATGAATCAGAATATTTCCCCTGTTCAAGCTGGAATGTAGTACAAGTTTTAACTAGTACACTTAATAAAAAAGGATCAAAAGTTTCCTCCTGATCCTTTTAAAATCTTATAACTTGTAGTCCTTTTATTGCACTACCAGCCTGAATCCATTTCCATGAATATTCACGATCTCGATCTTCGGATCATCTTTCAGGTACTTTCTTAATTTGGCGATGTACACATCCATACTGCGGCCATTAAAATAAGTGTCGCTGCCCCAGATCTTTTTCAACGCCTGGTCTCTTGGCAGCAGATCATTCAAATGTTCGGCCAGCATTTTCAACAGCTCATTTTCTTTCGGCGATAAAGTTTGAGTGATACCACTATGTATCAGTTGACGAAGCTTGGGATTGAAATGATAGGTGGAAAGATCGAACTCTTTATTCTCGCTTTCTTTGTTTATTTCTTCATTCCGCTTCAGGATCGCTTTTATCTTGAGCATAAGTACCTCACTGTCGAAGGGCTTGGTGATATAGTCATCCGCACCCAGCTTATAACCCTGGATGATATCTTCCTTCATGGTTTTAGCGCTAAGGAAAAACAAGGGAATATCAGGATCCACGTCTCTTATTTCTTCCGCCAGGGTGAAACCGTCCATATTGGGCATCATCACATCCAGCAGGCAAAGCTCGAATTTTTCCCGCTGAAAAGCAGCCAGGCCAAGGCGGCCGTCTCTCTCCAGGGTTACATCGTAATCGTTTAGTTCAAGATAGTTTTTCAATACACTTCCTAAGTTCGGATCATCTTCACACAACAAAATTTTGGGTTTCTTTCCTTCCATGGTTTTTAATTTATGTTTATTAGACGTACAAATAAAATTAAATCATTTACCAAACATGGCCGCAGCTAAATAATATTTTGTTAAGAGTGCTTATTTAGAGGCTATTGACAGGCATTTTCTAAATTTGCTGTTCAATTATACACAATGGCCATGCATATTACCCCGGATAACCGTTTGAAGAAGCTGATTGTAATCGGTGACCGGCTGCTCATTAAACCTACTAAACCGCATGAGCAAACCGCCAGCGGGCTTTACCTGCCACCAGGTGTGCAGGAAAAAGAGAAGGTGCAACAAGGTTATGTAATTAAAACCGGACCTGGTTATGTCATTCCCATGCCGGTAGAAGACGAAGCCTGGAAAGGGGAGGAAGACAGTGTAAAGTATATTCCATTACAGGCGAAAGAAGGCGACCTGGCTATTTTCCTGGTCAGCGGTGCTACGGAAGTGATATATGAAAATGAGAAATATTTTATCGTGCCGCAAGGAGCTGTTTTAATGCTGGAACGGGAAGAGGACTTGTAATGATCCGTTAACGACTTTTTTTATTCATTTCTTTTGGTCTAACTTTCTGGCAAATATTTATTCCATGGCAGATAGCGCAAAGTTTTTACAAGTTGTAAAAGACGGTTATACATTTAAAGGGGAAAGCTTTAAAATAGGTTGCGCTATCCTTGATGGAGCAGTCGTCAGTGGTGCCGATGTATTCATCCCTTTTAAAACCATGAACCGCCATGGTCTGATTGCAGGAGCAACCGGTACAGGTAAAACAAAAACATTGCAGGTATTGGCGGAAGGTTTGAGTGATGCAAGCGTGCCGGTATTGTTGATGGATATAAAAGGTGACCTGAGTGGTATTGCCGCGGAAGGGACCGTGAATGATAAAATAAAGGAACGTTATCAGAAGTTAAACCTCGAATATAAACCGTCTGCTTACCCGGTAGACCTGCTTACACTGAGCAACCAGAAAGGCGCCAGGCTTCGTGCAACGGTCAGTGAATTCGGCCCGGTCTTATTATCAAAAATATTAGGCCTGAATGATACACAGGCTGGCTTTGTGGCGATGATCTTTAAATATTGTGATGATAGTAAATTGCCTTTGCTCGATCTGAAAGATTTCATCAAAGTATTGCAATATGTAAGTGACGAAGGAAAAGCGGAACTGGAAAAGACCTATGGAAAAATTTCAACTTCTTCTACCGGTACCATCCTGCGCAAGGTTATAGAACTACAACAACAGGGCGCCGATGTTTTCTTTGGGGAAAAAAGTTTTGAAGTGGATGACCTGATGCGTATAAGTGGTGATGGAAGAGGAATTATATCTATTGTAAGGGTAACAGATTTGCAGGACCGGCCCAAACTTTTTTCAACTTTCATGTTGCAGTTACTGGCGGAATTGTATGCAAGCTGTCCTGAGGAAGGCGATATGGATAAACCAAAGCTGGTAATGTTCATTGATGAAGCACATCTTATTTTCCAGGAAGCAAGTGATGCGTTATTACAACAGATCGAAACGATCATCAAGCTCATCCGCTCCAAAGGAATCGGTATTTATTTCTGCACACAGAACCCGATGGATGTTCCCGCTTCTGTATTGGCACAATTAGGTTTGAAAGTGCAACATGCATTAAGAGCATTTACGGCGGCGGATCGTAAAGTCATTAAACAAACGGCGGAGAACTATCCCGAAACAGAATATTATAAGACGGAAGACCTGATCACTCAACTAGGTATTGGCGAAGCATTAGTAACCATATTAAATGAAAAAGGTATTCCCACTCCATTGGTGCATTGTATGCTCTGCTCACCAAGAAGCCGGATGGATATTTTAACTGATTCGGAAATTGACAGCATTGTAAGTAAGTCCAAAATTGCTGCTAAGTATAACCAGGTGGTAGATAGCCAAAGTGCTTATGAAATGCTAACAGAGAAATTGAAAGAGGCGGCTGAAAAAACCGAAGAATTAAAAAAGCAAGAGCAGGAAGACAAAGAAACAAAGACCACCAAAAAAGAAAAAGGCTTCTTTGATGACCCTGTTGTAAAAAGCATGACCCGGACGGCTGGTAATACTATAGTACGTTCTTTGTTGGGTGCTTTGGGTCTTGGGGGAAGAAGCAGGAGAAAGAGTTTGTTCTGATTTTTTATGGAATCCCGGAGTTATTGACTCTAAGGAAACATGCTACGGGTTCACGGAATAAGAAGTATATTTTTTGTAATAGTATTTTCGGCCTGTTCAAATACAGCGGGTGAAAAAAACATCTTAGCAGATATTATTCCTGACCCTGCTACTAAAATTCCTTCTCATACCAACAGCGACAGCATTAAAACCATTCATGTATTCGTTGCCTTGTGCGATAACAAATACCAGGGTATTGTGCCGGTGCCTGCGTCAATTGGCAACGGACAAGATGCAAAGAACAACCTTTATTGGGGAGCCGGGTATGGAATTAAAGCTTTTTTCGGCAAGAGAAGTAGAGATTGGGAATTGATTTCTACCCAGGCAAACCCGGTTGAACATATTCTTGAAAGACTTTTATTAAAACATCGATCCAAAAATATTTATCTGCTCGCCGATGCTTACGATGGTCAGTACATCCGTCAAACAACTATTGAGTTCCTGTTTGCCTCTTCGGGCAATAGCCAAGTAGAGATGGAAGATAAGGGTGAGAAAATTTATTTTGGCGGAGCATCAAACCTTATCGCTTATGTGGGTCATGATGGCCTGATGGATTTTTCGATCAATCAAAACTTTGAAGGAAACAGCGATAGGAAAAGAGAAACAATCATATTGGCCTGCTATAGCAAAAGATTTTTTTCTCCTTATTTAAAGCAAACTGGAGCGTCGCCATTAGTGTGGTCAACAGGTTTGATGGCGCCTGAAGCATATATACTCCATGATGCCATCAATGCCTGGTTAGAAAAACGGCCTGCCTCCGAAATAAGGCTTGCTGCAGCAAAGGCCTATTCAAAATACCAACGATGTACTTTTAAAGCGGCTCTGGGTCTTTTAGTAAGTGGGTGGTAATTTTTATACTCTCCTTTTTCTAAATACTGTATCTTTTTGGTAAATATCCTTCAAGAAGTGAAAGAAGTTTTTATTACCGGAGCTACGGGTTACATCGGTAAACGATTAACAAAGCAATTGCTGGAAAGGGGATATAGAGTAGTTGCATTGGTTAGAAAAGGAAGTGAGCATAAGGTCGACAAAGGTGCTGAGATAATTATCGCCGATCCATTTGATCCCGAATCCTTTCAATCCTCTATTCCGAAGAATGCAGTATTTGTTCAACTGCTGGGTGTTCCTCATCCTTCACCTAAGAAAGCAAAACAATTCAGGGAAATTGATTGGCAGAGTGTAAAAGCTTCAGCGGATGCTGCTGCGGTGGCAGGAGTATCACATTTTGTATATGTCAGCGTGGCAATGCAGCCTTCTAAACTGATGGCGGCTTACAAGGCCGTGAGGCAGGAGGGAGAAATTTATTGTAAAAGTAAAAACCTGTCTTGCACTTTTATCCGGCCATGGTATGTTTTAGGTCCCGGCCATTACTGGCCAATTTTGTTATTGCCGTTATATGGAATAGCTGAATTAGTTCCTTCCTGGAGACAAAAAGCAAGGGACATGGCTCTTGTTACGCTTGGCCAGGTACTTCGTACTCTTGTTACCGTCGTAGAAGTTGAGCCATTGCCGCTTCGTATTCTTGAGATCAAACAGATTCGCGATTCCCATTAAAAAATCATCTGTCTTTACCGGTCATTTTTACATAACCTGCATTGTCTAATTCTATTTTATTTTCAGCCTGAAGGAATTCGATCACCTTCCAGGCTTTTTCTTTTTTAATACCATTTAGTTGTGATAAAAGCTCTTTAATGTGCAATGTTTGCTTTAGAGTTATGTTCTGAATTTTTAAATGAATAGCTTCAAATTCTTCTTTACTTAACGTAATAGATTTTTGACGGAGACAGTTATCGCAAATTCCGCACGGTTTTAATGCATCATCTCCGAAATAAGAGCCGATGATCTGGCTGCGGCATTTTATTTCTTCTGTGGTGAAAGAAGTTATTTGCTTTACCCTGCGTATAAATTTTTCTTTACGCTGGGTATAAGCAACCATGTTGATAGAGAGCTCTTCAACTTTAATACGGTTAACCGGGAAAAATAATTGCGGAGAATCTTTTCGTGGAACGTATTCAATAATTCCCCCAGCATCCAATTCTTTCAGTTGTGTTTTCACTTCTTCGATATCTTTCTTCAGTAATTGGGCGATCATTAGTTCCGATATGAATGAAGCATGATCAAATATTCCTTCATAAGCCCGTAACAATGTTTTGAGAATCGGCTCGAGCTTTTGATTGTCTTTCTCAAATTGATACAAACTATCTTTTGTAGCCGTGAACTGAACTGTGCCGGGACGAAAAACCTGTTCATTAAAAGTCAGCCTGTCTTCCTGCTCCAATGCTTTCAGTGAATAGATAGTAGTGTTGCTGTTAAGGTTAAATTTTTTTAAAAAATCTGTAATATCAAAATCATAATACTGACCTGCGCCTGAACCAGCCGGTAATTGAAGATAATTAGCTACAGCCTGGTACACATTCCTTATATCCTGTTGGGATGGAAAACGAATAGCCGCCATTTCACCCAGCTCCTGCAATTCCTTTTCGTCATATAATAATACGGCATAAGAAGTTTTTCCATCTCTTCCTGCACGGCCTGCTTCCTGGTAATAATTCTCCAGGCAATCAGGAACATCCGCATGAATAACGGTGCGTACATCCGGCTTATCGATACCCATACCGAAGGCATTGGTGCAAACGATCACTCTTATTTTGTTATTGATCCAGGCTCCCTGTTTGCGATTCCTTTCCTCTTGTAATAACCCTGCATGATAGTAATCAGCCGAAATGTTTTGTAGTTTCAAAAGTTCACTTATCTCTTTTGTTCTTTTCCGGCTTTTACAGTAGATAATACCTGTGCCCGGAACCTTCCTGATTATTTCTATGATCTTATTGATCTTCGAGTCAACACGAAAAACACTGTAGGAAAGATTGGCCCTCTCGAACGATTGGCGGAAAACATTCCAGTTTTTTAAATAGGTTTCATTTGTCGGAGTCTTAAGCCCCTCCTTTGGAGGGGTTTGGGGAGGTCGATCTGGGAGCGGGGTCAATTTTTCACAAATATCATTCTGCACATCCTGTGTCGCCGACGCTGTTAAAGCCAGTATGGGGATATTGGGTAACTCTTCTCTTAATGCGGCAATGCGTAGATAAGAAGGTCGAAAATCATAGCCCCATTGAGAAATGCAATGCGCTTCATCAACTGCGATAAGATTAATAAACATCCCCGGCAGGTATTCCTTAAATAAAGACGTTTCTAATCTTTCGGGCGATACGTATAGAAATTTGCAATTGCTTTCAGTTACAACTTTCAACGTGTTGATCACTTCTTTTCTGCTCATGCCGGAGTAAATGGCGAATGCGGTAATATTTTTTTTACGAAGATTTTCCACCTGGTCTTTCATTAGTGCTATCAAGGGTGAAATGACCAGGCAGGTTCCTTCTATAGACATAGCAGGCACCTGGTAACAAAGTGATTTGCCACCACCGGTGGGCATCAGTGCAAGGGTATCCTTACCAGACAAAACTGCATTGATGATATCTTCCTGAAAAGGACGGAAATTATCAAATCCCCAGTATTGTTTTAATATTTTATGGATCTCGGACAAAAAACAATAAGTTATGCAATGAAGTTAGTGAAAGAAAGTGTGATGAAGATTTGCCATCTTCTCAGAAAAATCTCTTTAAAACTATTGTCAGAGATTGGAGTTAATCCACTTTTTTTACATATAATCTTCCTGAATTAATGGCCAGCACCACATCACTCAAACCCATCACCAAAGCAGCAAAGCCAGGTTTCAGAAAACCCAATGCAGCAATAGGAATAGCAACAACATTATAAGCGAACGCCCAGAAAAGATTTTGTTTAATAGTAAGATAAGTATGTTTACCAAGGCCCAATGCCATCGGCAATTTTTTTAATCCATGATTCATCAAGACTACCTGGGCTGTTTGCATCGCCATTTGTGAAGCATCACTCATAGAAATGCCGACAGTGGCTTTGGCCAAAGCGGGAGCATCATTAATGCCATCGCCTACCATTACCGTTGGAGTAATAGCATTTAATTCTTCAATTTTCTTTAATTTTTGTTCCGGAGTTTGCTCAGCTATTACTTCATCTATTCCCAGCTGTTCTCCCAGGGCTTTCGTCTTTGCATGGCGGTCACCACTTAATAAAATGGTTTTGATATTCTTGCTATGCAAATAATCGATTACAGCTTTAGCTTCTTTTCTTACCTCATCTTTTACATCTATCCAACCAATCAATTCTTCATTTTTTAAAATGTAAACATTGTGAGTGTCGTCTTTTGTAAACTTACCCGCAATTTTAAATGAACCTGCCCAATAAACATTTCCATCTTTATCCTCCGCTTTCATACCTATTCCTTTTACCTCTTCAATTTTTTTCCATCTTATCTCGTCCTTTATTTTCCACTCACTACTTATGCTTTTTGCAATAGGGTGATTAGAATACTTTTCTAAGGAAAAAACAATTTTCCGGAATAATTCTTCAGCAATAGCAGTATTTGCCAATTGCCAATTACCAATTGTAAAATTCCCCGTAGTTAGCGTCCCGGTTTTATCAAACACCACCTGTTTAATGTCTTTAAATAATTCAAGGCTTGTGGCATTGCGAAACAGGATACCATTCTTTGCACCACGGCCCAGGCCTACGGCGATAGCTGCCGGAGTGGCCAATCCCATGGCGCAGGGACATGCGATTACCAATACGGCAATGCTCCGCATTAAGGAAGGAGTAAAGTCTTTTAAGATGATCCAATTCACAATAAGTGTAACAAGAGCGATACCTATTACAACCGGAACGAAAATGGCACTGATCTTATCGGCCAATTGCTGAACAGGTGGTTTCTCTCCCTGTGCCCGTTTGACCAGGTTAATGATACCTGATAAAACGGTATCCTCGCCTGCAGCGGTAACATACGCTTTTATAGTTCCATTTTCTATAATGCTTCCGCCGATCAATGTGTCTTTACCCACTTTATGCAACGGTATGCTCTCACCAGTGATGATGGCTTCATTGACATCGGCTTCGCCCCAAAGTATTTTACAGTCAGCAGGCACCTGCTCACCTGTTTTTATTAAGATGAGATCTCCTGTTTTGAGCTGATCACTTTCAACCGGAAAAATTTGTTCCTGGTGCTGATCATCATAAGCGATCATATTGGCCATTACTTTTTGCGATTTGGCCAGTTTGTTCAATGCCCTTTGCGTAGAATGAACAGAAGCATCTTCCATATAATTTCCCAGGAAAACCAGGGTAATGATCGTTGCGGTTGTTTCGTAAAACATATAGTCGGCCGCCTGCCCGGTCAATGTTCCATATAAACTGTATACAAAAGAAGCAGTGGCTCCCATTGCTACCAGCACATTCATATTAGGAATACCATTCCTGAGACTTTTCCATGCGCTCCTTCCGAAAAAGCTCATGCCCACTATATAGACCGGAATAGTTAAACTTAATTGAACCCATGGGTTCATCAGCCAGTGAATATGCGCTCCCGGAATCATATGAAGCATCAACACCAGTGTAAATGGAAGACAAAACCAGAAACGCTGAAGATGTGTAGATAGCAATTTCGGTTTGCTGGAATCCGGAGATATGGTTTGCGAATTGGCAACCTGATAACCCAAATCTTTTATACCGGTTTCTAATTCCAGGGGCTTAAAATTTCCATTCGCATCAAAACTCACATCACCGGTAGCGAAATTTACTTTCACTTCCTGCATGCCTTTTTTCTCCAAATATCTTCGGATGGTGAGTGCACAGTTCGAACAATCCATGCCATCTACTTTCCATTGAATTTTTTCCATAATAATGTCTTATTGTATAACAAAAGGCAGGCGATCTTGTTGCAAATTTACCACGGAGACGGAAGAGCGTTTAGTTTTAACCGGAATATGTTCACAACCATGTTGCTAAAATGATCAATTGCTAATACGACTGCTCAATTTTTCTTGCACCCTTTTAGAGATGGTAGCTACATTTGCGCCATGGAACTTGAGTTTTCATTGAATAATATCAAAGAAATTGCAATCCTGTTTTGGAAATCAGTTGAAAATGCAAAAGTTTTTGCTTTTCATGGTAATATGGGTGCTGGAAAAACTACATTCATTCACGCTCTTTGTGACATAAAGGGAGTGAAAGATGTGGTGGGCAGCCCTACTTTTTCCATTATAAACGAATATGTGTACACGGACAATGGTGAAAAAAAAATATTTCATATTGACCTGTATCGCCTGAAAGATGAAGAAGAAGCCATCCAGGCAGGTGTGGAAGATTGTTTATACAGCGATCATATCAGCCTCGTAGAATGGCCCGAAAGAGCACCGGGTATTTTTCCGGAAGAGGCCGCCCATGTGTATATTGAGGTGATAGATTCAGCCAGCCGGAGGCTCAGAATAGAAAGGAATTAATTACTTTTGTCAATAGCAGTATGCCTTCTTAATCAACTTCATGAGCCAGCAGAAACCAAGGATAAGCACTTCTTTCAGTTACGAAACATTAGAGGAAACCTTAGATATCAAACCTAAAGCCGAGGGAATGATGATCGGTATTCCAAAAGAAATCGCTTTCCAGGAAAACCGGATCGCTTTGACTCCCGATGCTGTCAGCGTGTTGATCAGTAACGGTCACCAGGTGATGATTGAACACAATGCAGGAGACGCATCGCATTTCCGTGATAAAGATTACAGTGAAGCGGGGGCGAAGATCGTCTATGAGAGAGCCGAAATTTTCAAATGCCCCATTTTGGTTAAAAGTGCGCCGGTGATAGAAGAAGACCTGCCGCTTTTACAATTGCACCAGGTAATTATTTCTCCTATTCATCTTTCCGTACTGAAAGCCGAATTGCTGGAGAAAATGATGGAGAAAAAAATTACGGCTATTTCATTTGAAAATTTAAAAGACGATAGCGATTCCTATCCTATTGTTCGCAGTATGAGTGAAATCGCAGGAAGCGCCGTCATGCTGATAGCCGCACAATATTTAGGCTCCGCCAATCATGGTAAAGGAGTATTGCTGGGAGGTATATCCGGTATTGCACCAACAAAAGTTATTATTCTTGGCGCAGGCATAGTAGGAGAATATGCGGCCCGTGCGGCATTGGCATTGGGTGCTTCCGTAAAAGTGTTTGACAATAGCGTCTATCGCCTGAAAAGATTACAAAATAATATTGGTCATCGTTTGTGGACTTCAGTGGTCGAACCAAGAATGCTGGCTAAGCAATTAAAAACCTGCGAAGTGGCGGTTGGCGCTTTAGGATCTGAGACAGGAAGAACACCCATGGTAGTAACCGAAGAAATGGTCAGCAATATGCGGGCCGGTTCCGTGGTGATTGATGTAAGTATAGATCGGGGTGGCTGTTTTGAAACATCGGAAATCACTTCACATGAGCATCCTATTTTTATGAAGTATGGTGTAATACATTATTGTGTTCCTAATATTCCTTCCGGTTTTTCAAGGACTGCTTCTCAGGCTATCAGCAATGTATTGATGCCTTTATTATTGGAAGCCGGAGAAGAGGGCGGTTTTGAAAAACTGGTATGGCACCGCGTTCATCTTCGCAGCGGCATTTATCTTTTTAAAGGAGCATTGACCAATTTTTATCTGAGCGAACGTTTCGATCTGAAATACACCGACCTTAATTTGTTGATAGCAAGTCAGCGCTAAAAAGCCATCGCAGCACTTATTAATAACTTTTTCTTTATACTTTCAAACCCTTATGGGCTGGCCCTTTCCTGTTTTTTGGCTATCTTCGCCGCAATGAAGAAATGGCTTATTACATACTTGTTTATCGGGTGTAGCATTTGTCTTCCTGTAGGCGTGTTTGCTGGTTCTGCCGGGACGAAACACATAACCATTTCTATTAAATCTGCTAGCACAATTACTCCAAGAGCTTTTGCTTTTAATAAAGCCGGCCTTTCGTTGTCTGATCACCTCGCTGAAAGTTGCCGAGACATTTTTTTTCAGCATCATAGTATACAAATCTTGTATTCCACAGTATTTTATTTTATAGCTGAACCCAATTTCTTCTTCTCAATTTCCGGTCATACTCCGGGAGAGTTGAATAACAAAAAGGAAATTGAGAGAGTATTGAAAGACCACTTTCTGCACCTGTTTCCTTCTCATTATTTCTGGTAAAAAGTATAATAAACGTTTATTCTTCCGGTAATAATGAGCAGGAAGAGATAAAGTTATTTTCGGATTGCTGCCATTCCTTTGAAATGCAGTGCATGATCTTTTATATTAACTACATAACCGGACAATATGATTCATTTACCAAACCTGATAACAGATCTCGGCCTTATATTAGGAGCCGCCGCCATTATCACGATTTTATTTAAATGGTTGAAACAGCCACTGGTACTCGGTTATCTTATTGCAGGTTTTTTGGTGGGCCCGCATTTTAATTTTTTGCCCAGTGTCGCCGAAATCAAGAGCATAAGCGTATGGGCGGAGATAGGTGTGATCTTTTTATTATTCAGTTTGGGATTGGAGTTTAGTTTTAAAAAATTATTGAAAGTGGGAACACCTGCTTCTGTTACGGCACTGGTTGAAGTAGGGTTTATGCTAGTGGTTGGTTATATAGTTGGCGTGTTGCTGGGATGGTCAAGAACCGATAGTATGTTCCTGGGAGGTATGCTTTGTATCTCTTCTACCACCATCATCATTCGTGCTTTTGATGAACTGGGAGTAAAAGGCCACAAGTTTGCCAGTCTTGTATTCGGGATATTGATCGTAGAAGACCTGGTGGCCATTTTGTTATTGGTGTTGCTTTCGACACTTGCAGTCAGTGCCCAATTCGCTGGTATGGAAATGCTGATGTCGGTAGCCAAGCTGATTTTCTTTTTAGCGCTGTGGTTTATCTCGGGAATTTTCTTCCTGCCTACCTTTTTAAGAAAAGCGAAACGGTTCATGAATGATGAAATGTTGCTGATTACATCCTTATCACTTTGCATATTAATGGTGTGGCTGGCCACCCTCGTTGGCTTTTCACCCGCTCTTGGCGCTTTCATCATGGGTTCTATTCTGGCTGAAACTGTATTCGCGGAAAAGATAGAGCACCTTGTAAAACCGGTGAAGGATCTTTTCGGAGCTGTTTTTTTTGTGTCAGTAGGCATGATGTTCGATCCGAGTATGCTGTTTCAATATCTATGGCCGATATTATTGATAAGTGTAGTAACAATTATCGGCCAATCATTCAGCACTACGATCGGCGCACTTATTTCAGGCCAGCCGCTGAAATCATCTGTGCAGGCCGGCATGAGTCTTTCGCAAATAGGAGAGTTCTCTTTTATTATCGCTACGTTGGGATTAACCTTAAAAGTAACCAGTGATTTCTTATACCCGATCGCCGTGGCGGTTTCAGCCATTACCACTTTTACTTCGCCGTATATGATAAAGGCATCCGAGCCGGTTTATGAATGGCTGGAAAAAAAATTGCCTGAATCCTGGATACAATTCTTTAACCGTTATAGCAGCAAAGCACAATCTATCTCAAACAGTACGGACTGGCAGGTATATGTAAGAAGTGGTATCATCAATACCATTCTTCTTTCAGTTGTTATGACGGCTATCGTCATGTTATCATCTTACTACCTATTGCCGTATACCCGTACACAATTAGGTGATAATACCTGGGCGACTATCGCTGGCGCTATTTGCACCTTATTGTTAATGGCTCCCTTTCTCTGGTCGCTGGCTATCAAACAGCATCGAAAAGATTTGGTAGAGAAATTTGTACGTCAAAACAGGTACCGGAGTGGCATGATGATCCTGCAGGTTTTCCGTACGGCGATAGCTATTTTCCTGATTGGTTTTTTGGTGGATCGTTTTTTTTCAGCCTATGTCGCTTTTATAGTTACCATAGTAATGTTTTTTTTCCTCGTCACCTTTTCTAAAAAAATCCAATTCTTATATTCAAGAATATGGACAAGGTTCCTCGCTAATTATAATGAGCGGGAAGAAATTCAGGCTCAGAAGAATTTACTGGCTCCCTGGGATGCACACATGGCGGAACTGGAGATCAGTGCGGATATGCCGGGTGTTGGCAAAACCCTGCGTGAACTGGCCTGGCGGGAAAAATATGGTATCAACGTGGCAATGATTGAAAGAGGGAATAATGTGATAAATACGCCGAAACGGGGGCAGGTGATCTTTCCGGCTGATGTTATTTCAATAATTGGTACGGATGACCAGGTAGATGCATTCCGTAAAGAAATGGACGTAGCTAAATCATTTATAATTGAAAAAAAACCGGTGGAAGTCGTCCTCGAACATTTCATCGTGGGAGAAAATTCAACCTTTGCCAATAAAAATATAAGGGAAGGAGCTATCCGCGAAAGAATACACGGCATTGTCGTAGGCGTTGAGAATGAAGAAGGAAGATTGGTAAACCCCGATTCCTCCTATATTATCAAACCAGGTGATATTGTTTGGGTTGTAGGAGATAAACTGCGGTTATTATCACTTCAAAAAGCAGAACAGCTTTTATGATTTCTCTTCTTTAAAAGCAAACGGATGTTCATTCCGCAATTCCCGGGCTGGACGGGAATTTTTTTAAAAATTTAATTAAACAGTTGTTTAAATCAAACATTTGTTTAAATTTGCCCCTTCAAATTTCAAAAGCGGGTATGGAGTATAATGATAAACAAGTGCAGATAATGGAGATGGCCGAGATCCTTTTCGCCGAAAAAGGATTTAATGGCACTTCTGTCCGGGATATAGCCGAGAAAGCAAGTGTAAACCTGGCGATGATCTCCTATTATTTTGGCTCCAAGGATAAATTGCTGGAAGCTTTATTCAGTTATCGCGGTGAGTCTATCAAGCTAAAGCTCGAAAGCATGATTGAAAACAAAGAGCTTGGCTCGATGGAGAAAATGAATTGGCTGATCGATCATTATATAGACAAAGTGATGAGCCAGCAATGTTTTTCCCGCATTATGGCAAGAGAGCAGGTAATGAATCATACCAGCGCTATCGCAGGGCTGATATTCCAGATGAAGAAAAGAAACCAGGAACTGATTTCGAAATTGATTCATGAAGGGCAGAAAAAAGGGGAGTTCAAAAAAAGTATTGATGTGCCACTGATGATGGCAACGCTGATTGGTACGGCCAACAGCATGGTAACGACACAACATTATTACCGGGAAATAAATAATCTTCAGTCCCTGACCGACGAAGAATTCCATAAGCATATCCGTAAAAAACTGAGCCAGCATTTAAAAAAAATATTTAAAGCAATACTGACAAATGAAGAATAAACTGAAAGGTTTGGTAGTCCTGTTTTCTTTACTGGGTTTGCAAACTGCAGCGCAGGAAAAGAAAACTTTGACATTGAATGAAGCGATAGACCTGGGCATTCAAAACAGCAAGCAATTAAAGAACAGCGAAGCTAAAATTGAAGAAGCCACTGCCGCATTGAAAGAAGCGGTGGAAAAAAAATTGCCCGATGTTAAACTATCCGGCTCCTACATCCGGTTGAACAGCGCCAATTTCGATCTGAAAACAAAAAACAATAATAGTGGCGGCACGCCCAGTGAAGCGCCAAAGATTTCACAGGCAGCGTACGGGTTGCTCAATATTTATTTACCCATTTACAGCGGTGGAAAAATAAGATATGGAATTCAATCCTCGGAATTTTTAGAAAAGGCGGCCAAACTGGATGCGCAGGATGATAAGGACGAAGTAATACAAAATACAATTGAAGCATTTGCCAATTTGTTTAAAGCCGGTACGGCGGTAAGATTGGTGAAAGAAAACCTCCTGCAATCTCAGCAACGAACAAAAGATTTGGGTAACCTGGAGAAAAATGGATTACTGGCACGCAATGACCTGCTGAAAGCTGAATTGCAATCATCGACTACTGAACTCAGTTTATTAGATGCGGAAAATAATTGGCAATTAGCTAATGTGAATATGAACCTGATGCTCGGTCTTCCCACGTCTACCGAATTGTTATTGGATACAGCCGGTGTAGAAAGAAAAGACGATAGCAGGATGCTGGATGATTATTTACAGGCCGCATTGAATAACCGGAAAGATATAGCGGCTGTTGATTACAGGAAGAAAGCAGCTGAAACAGGGGTGAAGACAAGCAAAGCAGAATTGTATCCAAGCCTTGCACTGACGGGTGGTTATATCGCAGCTGATGTGCCTCATGTTTTTTCTGTAACCAATGCCGTGAATATCGGCGTCGGAGTTTCTTATAATGTAGGTTCGTTATGGAAGAATAAATCCAAAGTGCAACAGGCGGAAGCCAGGGTAAAACAACTGGTCATTAGTGAATCCATGATGGATGACAATATCCGGCTGCAGGTCAATAAGAGTTATCTCTCACTGATAAGTTACCGCAAAAAGATAGAAGTGTACGCCAAAGCCGTTACACAAGCGGAAGAAAACTATCGTATCGTCAAAAATAAATTTGACAATACCCTCGCCACTACTACAGACCTGTTGGACGCCGACGTAGCCCAGTTACAGGCAAGACTCAGTTATACGCTGGCAAGGGCGGATGCTTTTGTAGCTTATAATAAATTATTACAAACCGCAGGTATTTTAAGCACCGACTTAAAGAAATAAATAAAATAAAAACTGAAACGCATTAAAGATATGGAAGCAAGAACTAACGAAACCAAAGCGACTCCCAAAAAAAGAAACCCGATGTTCATCATCATCCTCGCACTGTTGGTTATTGGAGGAACATGGTTTGGTATTTCCAAATACATACATAGCCAGCATCATGAAGATACAGATGATGCACAGGTCAGCGCTGATATCAGCCCGGTGATTCCCCGTGTAGCAGGATATGTAACGGAAATAAAAGTGAAGGATAACCAGCGTGTAAAAAAGGGAGATACCTTAATGGTCCTGGACAACAGGGACTACCAGTTAAAAGTAGATGAAGCGATGGCCGCTTTGGAAATTGCAAAAACAAACCTAAGCAGCGCCAGGGCTACAACAAGTGCAGCGAGAGCTAATATTGCAACTTCCCGTGCTTCTATCGGTACGGTTGATGCGCAGATAGAAGCCGCTAAGATTAGTGTTCGGAGAACAACGCAGGATTATGAACGGTATAATAATTTGATCAAGGATCATTCTATTACCCAACAACAATTCGAGCAAGCGGAAGCAGCTAAACAGACAGCTGAAAAGCAATTGCTGATATTAGAGGAACAAAAAAAGCAGGCATCCCAACAAACAAGTGCCGTAGCCGTTCAAAGCGATGCCACAGCTTCACAGGTGAATATAGCTGATGCCACCATCAAGCAACGGCAGGTAGCGGTTGATGCGGCTAAACTGAATCTTTCTTACACTGTTGTGACAGCCCCCGAAGACGGATTAGTATCAAGGATAAATGTGCAAGCCGGACAATACGTGCAGGCAGGGCAAAGTCTATTCAGTATTGTTCACAGTGAAACTGTTTGGGTGGTAGCTAATTTCAAAGAAACACAGTTGGATAAAATGAAGATCGGTCAGAAAGTGGTGATCAAAGCGGATGCCTATCCCGATCATAAATTCCAGGCGACATTAAGTTCTTTCTCACCGGCTACTGGTTCAACGTTTGCATTATTGCCTCCCGACAATGCGAGTGGCAACTTTGTAAAAGTGGTGCAACGTTTACCGGTTAAGATTGAATTCTCTGAAGGATCTGATTCTTTGGTAAAAAGGTTACGCCCGGGAATGAATGTAGAAGTAGATGTGCATTTGGATTAAGCCCCTGTCTCCGCCGCGGCGGGGAACTTAGATCTGATCCTGTATCCTTGTTTGAAAAATACTGATAGGAGTTATTTAAAATATTTGTTCATCATTACAATCAATAAGGAGTTTACAATTTCTTAAAGACTGTTCTAAAGCCCCTTTAGGGGTTTGGGGTTTTTCTATGGTACAACAAGCATCATTGGTTGAATATGGGTCACGGCGGGTGATCATTACAATTACCTGTATAGTGTGTGCATTGCTGGAAATTGTGGATACCACGATAGTCAACGTGGCGCTGACGGATATGAAAGGTAATCTCGGAAGTACTACTTCAGAGATCGGTTGGGTGGTAACAGCGTATGCTATCGGTAATGTAATCGTGATACCGATGACCAGTTTCTTTTCCGCCCAGTTTGGAAGAAGAAATTATTTTGCTGTATCCATCGTCATCTTTACGATTTGTTCTTTTTTATGCGGTAATGCAACGGGTGTGTGGGAGTTGGTGGTATTCCGTTTCATTCAGGGATTAGGTGGTGGTGCCTTATTGGTTACTTCTCAAACGATCATTACTGAAAGTTACCCGCCGGAAAAAAGAAGCATGGCCCAGGCGATCTATGGGTTGGGTGTTATTATTGGTCCCACATTAGGTCCGCCATTAGGGGGTTATATTACGGATATGGCAGGATGGCCTTATATTTTTTATATTAATATTCCATTAGGTATAATAGCGACATTGCTTACGCTGCAATTTGTGAGAAGCCCGAAATATGCTGAAAAAAGTTCTGTAAGTGATATTG
>JBDTUH010000048.1:0-27834 GCA_040007815.1 Chitinophagaceae bacterium | reverse complement strand
CTCCACTAAAGGTTCTGAAAATTCAGAGCCTTTTATTATTTATGGATTTCGTTGTGTATATTATTTGTTCTCTATCAGTTATGATGGAGCTAAAATTAAACCATTCAAATCCGGTGTACTTTTAACATCAGGCAGCCTTCTTATCAAAATATTGCTTAGTATGACTCATCTACAATAAAAGTGCGGATTCCGACTACATATCCTTAAGTATAAGCAGTCGCATTAATTTAAATGCCAGATACGATAGCACCGGCGTCCCAATAAAATTATATTTTTAAGAAAGTCGCTGACATTTCCTTTTGTCCTATCGAAAAAACACGGATGACATAAGTGCCCCGTGCGAGTCCGGTTATATCAACTTGAATAGAATAGGGCGCAGCCGGTTTATCAGCTATAACGGTGGGGGTAACTTCTTTTCCTGTTATATCTAATACACTAATCTGCATTTTGCCAGGAATGCTATTCAACACGCGTACGTGAATGATGCCAGACGCTGGATTTGGATAAAGAGCAAGAGCTTCCTTTGCCTTTATAAAATTATCTATGACATTTATCTTAACCGTTCGGTTTGCTGATGCTGCTTCGTTATCTTTTACTGTAAGGCGAAAGGTATATTCACCGGCCTGCAAATTACTAACCTGGATTGTTTTGGCGGTCGTCGAAGAAAATACGGTTTTGGCCGGGCCATTTTCTTGTTGCCAGGTATAACTGATAATAATTCCATCAGTATCTGTTGATCCACCAGCATCAAGCGTTGTATAGTTTTTTGTTATCAGCAATGTTTGATCGTTACCGGCAAAAGCAACGGGAGGTTTATTTGCAGCCTTATTAACTGTTATACTTACGTTAGCGGTTCCAACTGCACTGCCATTATCCCAAACAGTCAATCTAAAGCTATAGACTCCTGCTTTCAGGGAGCTAACTGTAGTTGTCATACCAGATACTGACGAAAAAATGGCGGAAGAAGGACCACTAATCTGTTGCCACAGATAGCTGGTTATTGTGCCATCTGGATCAGTAGATGCAACGCCAGATAGTGTACTTGATTGGGTAGGTAATGTGATTGTGCGATTCATACCTGCGTTCGCTACAGGATTCTTGTTCGGTTTTTTTTTGACAGTAATTGATACCATCGCAGTTGCAGCAGCACTATTATTGTCCTTGACTGTTAGCCGGAATGAATATACTCCTTCAATCAGCTTGCTGGCAGTAACTGTAGCGGTAGAAACCGAAGAGAGTGTAGAGATAGCAGGACCCGAGATTTGCTGCCAGGAATAACTTACTATTTTACCATCGGGATCTGATGATGCACTTCCATTCAATGTAATGGAACTGGTTGGTAAAATGATTGTTTGATTAGGGCCCGTACTGGCTGAAGGGGGCTGGTTGGCGGCCGTGTTTACTTTTAAGGTTACGGAATCCATTCCTGTTGCATTGTTATTATCTTTTACTGTCAATGTAAATTTATATATTCCGTTCTCCAGTTTACTGACAGTGATACTTGACGTCGTAGTGGAAGATAAACTGGCAACAGCAGGGCCACTCACTTGTTTCCATAGATAACTTAGAATGCTTCCATCTTTATCAGTTCCATTTCCTTTTAATGTTACTGTGTTTAACGGTAAGGTAATGGAAACATCCTGACCGGCATTTGCGACAGGCGCCTGATTCGGTGGAGTTATAATACTCGTTTTTTCAAAGGCTCCCAGATCAGGCAGTCCTGTTATCGGGTTACCTAAAATATCTTTGGTCAAACCGACCGGTGTACCGTTATTGATTGCAGGGGAAAGAGCCAGTAAAGTGAAGTTTGAACCATCTGCGGTGAATAATGCATTAGCATGCTGGCTATGCATTTTATCATATCCAAATTTTTGCCAGCCAGTAAAATCACAGGGAGTAGATCCGTTGATGAATGATGTTCCGGCAGTGCTGAAGTATAAATTATTATCTGAAAGCAAAACCGGGGTATTTATCCTCCTGATACATCTCCTGTTACTACCACCGTAAGCATAAAAAATATTATTTTTTAAAATAACCGTACCGCTCCCGGCAAGGGTTATTGCATAGGCGGCGGACGTACCCGTTGTATAAGCTGTATTATTATAAAAGGAAATATTGCCAAATTGGTGGTAGAATTCTCTTCCCATTTTATCTATAGGGTCATTACCATTCAAATAAGAAAGATTGTAATAAATTAGATTTGAAACCGGCAACCCGGCAAGGTTGCCGGTCTTGATACCATAGCCTTCTGAACCGGTTCCGTTGCCATACACTTTATTATATCTTACTATCAGGGAGGAATCAGTATTATTCAAATCAATTTCTATCCCAGTACCTGTTTTGTTTTCGTAAGCCAGGCAATTTTCTACTATGTTAAAACTTGATTTATATATCCCAAATCCATTTCCATCCGTAAAAGGATCCGTCTGTGAATAATTATGATAAGCCGTATCATTTTGAAACAACGTATGATCGCCATTTCCATCGGCATAAAATCCATTACCATTTGAATAAGCCGAGCATTGTTTTATCGTAGCGTAACTATAGCCATTTCCGGTAACAATTCCATACTTCACCGAATTGCCAACCGTTACATGATCTGCCACGCTATAACCGTTATAATATGTTTTTGGCTTTCCATCATATAGTCCATTACCGTCAAATCTTATTCCAGCATGTAAACAATTGATGATGGTTAACTGGCTGATGTGGATATAGCTTTTCCTGCTTATATAAATGCCATATTCCCTGGTGCTGATCTCAACGATCCTGTTGTTGGGGTTTGAACCTGAATAAAGAAATATTTTATCAGGATTACTTTTTTTATCAATATAAAAGGTCTTGTTCCCGACGGCTGTTATTGACATTACCCGGTTCAAAATGGCTCCATCCATCATCAGAGTAGGGGTGACATTGTTGGCAATTGGTGAATTCATTGTCCAAATGCCGGGCGTATTAGTTGCTACCCAACTGCCTTTATAAATATTTGCGCCATTTAATATTGGTTTAACTCCGGTTCCGTATGAAGAAAATGTAATGGGTTTTGATGCAGAACCAGACGAGGATACAAAAAGCGTTTCTCTCCAAACGCCACCTTTTTGAAACAAAATCGCATCGCCGGGTAAAAAGGTGTGATTATTTATTTTAACGATTGTTTTCCATGGAGTGGAAGGGGAAGTGCCATTGTTGTTATCGTTACCAGATGGGGAAATATAGTAATTGCTGGCATGGACAACAGTGCCAATTAACAGAAACGTTAATAAAGAAAACCAGCTTTTCATAGTCTGCCAGCGAATTCAAAAAGCAGTTTGCTGATTTCTGAATTCGTTTTAAGATTGGATATTAAATAAGCAGACGTTCGCCTGCAGTACCTGAAACGCTAAAATACCCTAAATATTTCGACTTTGAAAGCCTCTCTTTACCTGCAGCCAATAAAAAAGGGACTGCGAGTCTGCAATCCCTTTCGTATTTACATTAAAACTAATTCGTCAATGCTTAAGATTACTGTTTCATTAGCCCTGCAATTCCGCCAGGAAAGCCGGGCTGGTTCCTTCAACCTTATCCAGATTTTCATAAGCGGAATTTTTGCTTTTGTATTCAAGTACAATTGATTTCATATGTTTAACTACTACCATGTCTTTGTTTTTCCTTGCCAGGGTTATCAAATCATCGACATCTTTTATGATAGTGCCTGAACCAATTTTGTTGACCTTAGAGATCATTATTTTTTCATGATGGGTGGGGATGACTTCTTCATTTACATTCAATAATTCTTCGTATAATTTTTCGCCCGGGCGAAGTCCGGTAAACTGCACTTGTATTTCCTTGCCAGGAGTCAATCCAGAAAGTTTTATCATCTTATTAGCCAGATCAACAATTTTTACCGGCTCTCCCATATCAAAAACAAAGATTTCCCCTCCATTACCCATCCTGCCAGCCTCGAGCACCAGCGAACAGGCTTCCGGTATCGTCATGAAATACCTGATAATGTCGGGATGGGTAACGGTAATTGGCCCGCCTTCATCGATCTGCTTTTGAAACCGGGGAATAACTGAACCGTTTGACCCCAACACATTTCCAAAACGTGTAATGATAAATTTCGTGTTATTTTTTTTAATAAGGAATGCATCCTTTTTTCCTGCTTCCCTGCTGTTCTGATCGATTATTTTTTGAATTTGTCTTTGGCCTGATTGTAATTTTCCTATATACATTTCAGCTATGCGTTTTGAAGCGCCCATTACATTGGTAGGATTAATGGCTTTATCGGTAGAAATGAAAACAAAGCGTTCTACCCCATACTGCACCGAAAGGTCTGCCACTATTTTAGTCCCTAATACATTGTTTGTAATCGCCTGGCACGGATGCATTTCCATCAAGGGAACATGTTTGTAAGCGGCTGCATGGAAAACTACTTCTGGCTTATAATTTTCAAAAAGATGTTGCATCACCTGCCTGTTTCTTACGTCGCTGACGCTGAGAACTATGGTATTGTTATCTGTCGTGATTTGCTGTAAATCATATTGCAATTCGTGTAAGGCTGTCTCCCTGTTATCACATAGTATTAATTGTTTCACCTTTATCCTTGCAAGCTGCATCACAATTTCGCTGCCTATTGAGCCAGCCGCGCCGGTAATTAAAATAATTTTACCAGCCATGAATGCCTGCAGATGCTCCGCGGGCAATTTTATATCCGGGCGGCTTAACAGGTCTTCAATTTTTAAATTTTTCAGCTGGGTTGTTTGCAAATGGCCATTGATCCATTTCTGAATGACAGGAATTACTTTAACAGCGATATTATTGGCCAGGCAATAATCCACGATTTTAGTTTTCATTTCTACATCCGGATCATCGGCTGTAACAAAAAGATATTTTATCGTAAATTTTTCGGCAATTCCAGGCACCTGTTCAAAAGAATAAAATTTTGCCTGATCAATTGACTTACCCCAAAGATTTTTGTTTCCTTCTATAAATCCAATGACCTTATAAGAGCGATCAGTCATGGATTCAATAGCGTTTTTTAAAAAGACGCCGTTGATCGTCGTTCCAAATATCATAACATTATCATCAATTAATTTCCCTTTCAGGCTTTTGTGGTATAATGCCTTCGCCCAAATACGGTAAGCGAATAGCAGGAATGAAGCTGTAAAAAAATAAATGATTAAAACGGATGTAGGTACAAGATGGGGAAGCCTCATAACAGCACTTAGGCCCACTGATGTTAATAAAGCAAAGAAAGACCAAAAAACCGCAGACACACAGCGAACTCCTTCCTGCGCACTGGATAAACGAATAACACCTTCGTATGTGCGGAACAACCTGAAAAAAACGATATTCAGTATCGTTATGAAGACAACCGGTACCACGAATCCATATTGTTTCACCGTTTCAAAATCCATATTGAACCGAAGCCAATAAGCAAAAATTAATGAAAAAGCGCAAATTAAAAGATCTAAAATGAAAATGATCCAGCGAGGTGCCGTGGACTTTTTTTTAAAAAAATTATAGAAGGTATAGAGTAGGTTAAAATTGTTCATGATAGTTGGCGGAAAGCCTCTACCCAAATTTTACAATAGACATGCCAACATCCAGGGAATGAAAAAATGATAATTATATAGCAGGTGCGTAAGCAGTTACGCGAACAATGCTGAAATATTCGTCAATACAGCGTGTAGATCTTCTTGCGTGAGATTTGATCCGCTGGGTAAACAAAGCCCCAAATCAAATAGTCGTTTGGAAATATTGCTGCCGAAGTAAAGTGATTCCGCAAAAACAGGTTGAAGGTGCATGGGCTTCCATAGAGGCCTCGCTTCGATATTTTCTTCAGCTAATGCCAGTCTTACTTGTTCCCTTGTGTTATTGTTGGGAGTTTTTAATGGATCAATCAACAATGTGGTTAACCAGCGATTGCTGAAATAACCAGCTGGTTCCGGAAGAAATAGCAAACCAGCAAATCCGGAAAGTGAATCTTTATAAAAAGTATAATTATTTCTTCTTTGCCGGATCCTTTCCTCAATTACCCGCATTTGTCCCCTTCCGATCGCTGCGCAAATATTACTCATGCGGTAATTATATCCTATTTGCGTGTGTTCAAAATGCGGCGCTATGTCCCGCGCCTGTGTAGAAAGGAACCTGGCTTTTTCTACCCATTCAATATTTTTTGAAACAATGGCTCCTCCTCCCGAGGTTGTGATGATTTTGTTTCCATTAAAGGACAAAATTCCTATATCACCGAAAGTGCCGCATTTTTGACCATTTATGGAGGAACCCAAAGCTTCCGCTGCATCTTCTATAACAGGAATATTATAATTTTTCGCGATAGAAATAATTTCTTCCAGATTGGCGGGCATACCATACAGATGAACAACAATAATCGCCTTTGGTTTTTTCCCATTATTTAAACATGCTTTGATCGCCTGCTCTAAAAATAAAGGACTCATGTTCCATGTTTCTTCCTCGCTGTCAATGAAAACAGGTTTGGCGCCCAGGTATACGACCGGGTTAGCCGACGCAGCGAATGTCATGCTTTGACACAGCACAATGTCGCCAGCTTCTACACCCAAAAGAATCAATGCCAAATGAATGGCTGCGGTACCTGAACTCAAAGCGGCCGCGCGGATGTCATTTCCCAGGAAGTTTTCAATATCATTTTCGAAACCATCTACGTGCGGGCCTAATGGCGCAATCCAATTTGTTTCAAAAGCTTCCTTTACATATTGTTGTTCCATTCCTCCCATGTGCGGAGATGAAAGCCAGATTTTATTTGCCATCATGGTAGCTCTTATGCATGTTCGTGAAATTTAATCGGCTTGGCGGGAATGCCTACTGCAGTACAATTTGGTGGGAGATTTTTTGAAACGACCGCACCCGCACCCAGGATAGTATTTTCACCAACCTCTACCCGGTTGATGATTTTAGCGCCGGTTCCGGCATAGACGGCCTCATTAAGGATTACCTCACCTGAAATATTGACGGAAGGCATAAACGAACAATAGTCATGAATAATGGTATCATGACCTACTGTACATCCCAGGTTAAGTATAACATGATTTCCAATAGAAATATTTACAGTAATAATAGTACCTGCGCCAATAATACATCCATTGCCGATCTGTACAAATTGCCGATCGCCGATCAAAACGTTGGGATGAATTACTGAAGGATAGTAGATTTGTTTGTTTGTGACCAAGCGATGTAGTTTTCTTTTAGTGATGGGATTACCGATCGCAAAAACGACGGCGAGTTCTTCCGCGCATTCATTCAACTCATTCATGCCTCCTAATACCTTTGCGCCATTTACTTTCTCGTCTTTTTTAACCGCATCATCATAAAATCCAATAAATTCCCATTCCGGTGAAGTGGAATTGATTTGTCCGATTAACATCGCGACTTCCCGGCCAAATCCACCGGCACCGAATATTGCAATTTTTTTCATACCAGTTTATTTAAATTCCCGTGAACCTTTCCATAGTTGCATTGGTATTTGAGTTTATATCTTCAGCTTTCAGCCATTTTTTAAAAGTCAGTATTACAATCCTCGTATCGGTTCGCCAGGAAATATTTTCCACGTACCAGAGATCATAGTCGAGCTTTTGTTCCCAACTGAGTTTATTTCTTCCATTAACCTGCGCCATACCGGTAATGCCCGGCTTTACTTCATGTCTTCTTGCATGTCTTTCATTATATAAAGCCAGGTATTCAACCAGTAAAGGTCGTGGACCAACCAAACTCATGTCACCCTTAATCACATTCCATAGTTGGGGAATCTCGTCCAGTGATGTCTTGCGAATAAATTTGCCGAGACCTGTTAAGCGTTGTGCGTCCGGCAATAAATTTCCCTGCGCATCTTTTTTTTCATTCATCGTCTTTAATTTAACCAACCTGAATATCTTTCCGTTTTTTCCCGGCCTTTGTTGAAAAAAGAAAGGGTGACCATTGTTATTGATACATAATAATAGTATTAAGATAAACAGCACCGGAGAAAGGATCAGCAATCCGACCAATGCGGCTATTGTGTCAATAAATGGTTTGAAGAAAAATTTGTACAATTTTTTACGTTGAGTTTTTTCAGATAATCTTAAAATTAAATTAATCTGTAGTAAATACTAAACTCCTGTGAAAACTAAGCGTGGTTTATTAACGATCTCCCGGATGTGCGCCAGGTATCTTTTTGCTAACACATTCCTGTCAAAATTTTCTTTTGCATACTTATACCCGTTCTCACCTTGAAGCGCCATCACCTCAGGATGCTCCAGGTAATAATCTAAAACCCTGATGTAATCCTGTACATTTTCTGGTTCTACATAATAACCAGCTTCAGCATCTTCCACCAATTTCCTGGATACGCCATCGATGGCCATCAATATTGGTTTTTTGCAACTCATGTAATCGAAGGTTTTGTTTGAATATACCGTTTTAAATGTATCGACTTTTTTAAGAACTGACATGCCTATATCTGAAGCAAGAATATATTTGAATATTTCAGATTTTGGCACGGAATCAACCAATCTGACATTGTTCAGTCCTCTGGCAGCCACTTCGTCCCGCAGCATTTTCTTTTCCATTCCATCACCGATTAATTGAAATATAACAGGCCGGTTTTTTATAAGTGTGGCTGTGTCAATGATCTGGATTAGATGGTTGGCTACCCCATGCGCACCCACGTAAGTGCAAACCAATTTTTTTTCCAACCCATGGTCCCTGCGAAATTGAGCTGCATCAAAGTGTTGTAATAGCTCCCCGCTTAAACTGAAGTCGGCCGCGTTAGGAATGAATACTATTTTGTCCGACGGAACTTTCTTTTTATAAATTAATGTATCCCTGAATGCGGGAGTCAGTACATTGATCAGGCGGGATTTTTTATAAATAAAGTTTTCAAACCAATAGGCCAGTTTAATTATCAACCTGTTTTTAAGAACGCCTGTATCAATAGCGGATTCCGGCCAAAGGTCCCTGACTTCAAATATCAGCGGGATTTTTTTTATGCGGGAAACGAAAAAGCCGCTGAATCCTACAAAAAGAGGTGGCGACGTAACAATGACCACATCGAATTTCCCTTTTGCTTTAAAAACACCCGCCCACAAGGAAGAAAACATGAAAGAGAAATATCCCCATAATCTTCCCATGAAACTTTTATTATACGATTCGGATACGTGACAGCGCCAGACATTTACATTGTCTTGTTGTTTATTCTTGAAATAAAGTCCTTTATACTCGTCCCTTTTTTTTACTTTATTGGCATGCAACATTCCTGCAAGCACCGTTACCTGGTTGCCCTGTTCGGTCCAAACTTTCGTCATTTCATTCCAACGTGATCCGCCGGAATCATTATCCTCCAGGAAATATTGGTGTATAAGCAGGATATTCATTCTTTAATATTTTTTACTTCAATAGTAGTGATGATCTTATTGGAACCCGAGGAAAATACAAGCATCTCTATTTGTTCTTTTACTCCATATTTTTCCGAATGCCAGCCCTGGCTTTTTTGAGGAATTAGCCGGGTACCATTTTTGTCATGGGAAATAAATGTAATCCTGAGATTCTTCGCCGGGAGTGGATGCCATAGCTGGAAAATATCCAATGACGTGTTGTGACTAACCTCATCGGTTATTTCCCATTTCCATTGGCCCTTGTATTTTTTAATGTCCCTGTAGTGAATAATATTAGAATCCACTTGTTTAAAAGCTTTGATCGATCCTTTAAATTCAAAATAGTCGTCATATTCGGTCCAGGCTGCATTGGTAGATTGTGTCCAGTAATACCATATAAACCTTCCCCCTTTTTTCATTTGATCAAAATCGCCCAGCATCACTGTATTGTGGGAACGGGTCCCAAAAAAATAACGCAAGCTTTCTTCATCCGCATTATACTTATAACTTCCTCCATCTCCCAATACATTTTGATCATTTACCCAAAGATCAAGATGCAGATTGTCCGCCTGCGAAGGCCGGTCTTTATGGTTACCGCACCGGATAAAAGTGAATGCATCTTGTTCCCGCAACAGATAATAACCGCCGATGGGATAACTAACTATTCCCCGTTGCTGCGTCAGCCTTTTTTTATTCTTAAGGGGTGGTAATCCATACCAGGCCTGGTCTTCATTGTTTTCTTCCCCATTACCTTTATGTAATGCGGCAGCTAATGCATGTAACTGGGGACGATAGTCCCGGAATTCCCTGTCATTTAAAGGAAAGAATAAAGCCCCGTCATTGGCGCCATAGTTTGGCAAGTGGCCATTAGATTTATTGATGCAATTATCCAGGAAATGTAAAGTCGCGGACGCACGCTCGAGGACTACTTTATCAAGGCTTTCACTATTTAATTCCGAAAGCCGGATGCACCAGGTAAGCAATTGTACGAGCACCCGGTGATAGTTCATTGAAAATTGTAAGAAAGTTCCATCCGCATATACCTGGTAGGCAATTTCCTGTTCAAACCATTTTCTGCCATTTCTTTTCCATTGCTTCGCTTCAGGAAAAAAGGGTAATAACATACCACACAAATACAAACCCATCGTTTCCGTGATCGCATGATTATTTCTTACTGCAATGCGTGAAAAATGAATATTACCGTACACATGTTTTATTTGCCAGTATATCGAATGAATAATTTTTTGGAAAACCGATTCCGTTAACGAGGGGCTGTTCTTATAATAATACAAAGCAAATATCCAGTTGAGTACCCTTATCGATATTTCCTGGCTGCACCTGTAATTTGGTCCGCGATTCAACGGGTTATTGTCAATCCATGAATTTATTTCCCGTAAAGCGAATTCCGCACAATCTTTTGAAAAATGATAGTCATACCGGACGATTGTATAGAGAAATGAAAATCTTGATTTTTCCCAGACATACTTGATATCGCCAGCTTGTTTTGAAAAATCAGCTATCAGCGTCCAATGTTTAGTATTATCATACCTGTATCCATTATCGGGATTTGTAACCCAATCATACTGTTCACCGAGGTAAAAGGGAATGCTGTTGAAAAAAGTAAAATTCCCTCCTACTAGCTCCTCATACTTTTTTTCCAAAACGGCCGTAGGGTTTTTTTCAAGATATATGTCTTGTTGACCAGAGAAGAAAAAATTAGCCGGTGCAGTCTTCCATTGCGCCAACGATGGAAGCTTTTTATCAAGTGGTTTATCCGGAAATTTATTTTTTAATAAACCCGAACGCAGCAATAATTCATGTTTGCCCCTGAAAGCCACATAACGCAAACCCATGTTTTGAACGAGGTTGATGATATTTTTCATCCGTTGTAACATTTTACTGTGTCACCGTATTTTTAACCCCGAATATTTCACACAGGTGTTGTACAATTCTTTTCGCCGTTTTGCCATCCCATAGTTCAGGTATTCCCCCCTTCTTCCATTTACCGTCAAATAATTTTTGCAAGGCAGGTTTGATGGCCGCAGGATTTGTACCGATCAATTCGTTAGTGCCAATGCTGACTGTTTCCGGTCGTTCGGTGTTGTCCCGGATCGTAAAGCATGGCACACCCAGGAGTGTCGTCTCTTCAGTGATGCCACCGGAATCCGTTATGACAGCTTTGGCGTGCTGAACCAGGTAGTTGAACTGCAAATATCCCAACGGTTCGACCATGTGGAGGTTAGGTGCGGTTATTCCAAGGCCGGATAAAATTTTCGCAGTTCTTGGGTGGACAGGAAAAATAACCGGCAGGCCATTGACGTTCGAAATGATTGCATCCATTAGTGATTTTAAATTTCCTTCTTCGTCAACGTTAGCAGGCCGGTGAAAAGTGATAACGAAATATTGTTGGGGAAGAAGTTGTAAATATGACCAAAATAAGGGTTGCTGCAGTTTGGGTAGATTCTTTAATAATGTATCGATCATTGTGTTTCCGACAAAGAAAATCCTGTCATCTTCAATACCCGCTTTTTTTAAATTTTTATTGGCATGTTCAGAGGTCGTAAAAAAATAGTCAGTTATCGAATCTGTGACCATCCTGTTTATTTCTTCCGGCATAGACAAGTCAAAAGAACGAATACCGGCTTCTACGTGTGCTACTTTTACCTGCGATTTTTTCGCTACGATACTACAGGCCATTGTTGATGTAACATCTCCCACTACCAATACCAATTCCGCGGGATGCCCGATCAAATCTTTTTCAAATTTCATCATGATCTGCGCGGTTTGTTCAGCCTGTGTTCCCCCGCCACATTCCAAATTAATTGCGGGTTCGGGAATACCTAATTCTGTAAAAAAGCTTTCACTCATGTTTTTATCATAGTGCTGACCCGTATGAATAAGACGATACGCGATTTCTTTTTCTTTCTGTTTTATTTCAATCGCCTCGATAATGGGGGCTATTTTCATGAAATTGGGCCTCGCCCCCGCAATGATATCAATGAGCATGTTTTAATTTATTTTTATCCAGCTGTTTGTTTGTAAACTTTCAATAGCCGCAAAGCTTGCCTGTGTGGTGTTGACTATTTCTTCAAATGGAATCAGCGGATCACCGCCATTTCTTACCCGGTCAATCAATTGTGCAAACTGGTTTTTGTGTCCCTTATCAAGAGCCGTTTTTAATTTGGAAAACCCTTTGAAGCCATAGCCAGTCGTTTGCCTGAAATTATCAATGACAACAGTTCTTTCATTTGTATAGACTTCGACTCTTTCCTTTGCGTAAGCCTTTGAACCGTTAGAAAAATAATTGATAACCCCGGTGGATCCATTTTCATATTTTAAAAGGATTGACGCGTTATCAGTGCGGGCATCAGGATGAAGACCCATGGAATTCATACAAACCGCCGATACTTTACTACCCGTAAAAAAAGTAATGAGATCTATAAAGTGACAGGCCTCACCGATGATTCTTCCACCGCCCACCTTTATATCGTGCACCCAAACATTCGCCGGAATATGGCCTGCATTCATGGTTGCAATAACATTCACCCGACCTTGACCTATCAGGCTTTTAACCTTGATGGCGTGGGGTGAAAAACGACGATTATATCCTAACGTCACTGTGCCGCAGTATGTTTGGTAAGCGGTTATGACCTTATCCAGTTGCTGCGGATTTATAGCCAGCGGTTTTTCAACAAAAACATTTTTTCCTGCAGCCAATGATTCTATTACCATCCCTGCATGCTGGTCATGACGTGTCGTAATAAAAATTAAATCGACCTCGCTATCCGAAAGGATTTCTTTATAGTCAGTAGTCGAATGTGAAAACCCATATTTTTTCGCCAATAAAGTGCCGGTTATCCCGCTTGCACTGGCGATGTATTTATAATTAGCTCCGGTTCTTTTTAGCGCAGGCAGCATCGTCATTTTAGTAAAATTGCCCGCACCAATTATTCCTATTACCGCTTTGGCTCCCTTAAAGTTTGCTGACCTGAGTTCTATACTGGTTGAATGTGCAGGTTGCAATCCGGCGTCATATTTCAAAATGGAAGCAATCGATTTTTTGGAATTGAGTTGACTGTAAATTGTTTGGTAGGCATCAAACGGTACCACCTCCGTAATCATGCTTTTTACTTGTAAACGACCCGTCGTGATAGCTTGCAGCACGGCATCAAAATTTCGCTTTTCCGTCCATCTTACATAAGGCAAAGGATAATCATTGCCGCGTAATTCATATGCATCATCATAGCGCCCTGGTCCATAAGAACAGGATACCTGGAAAGTCAATTCTTTTTCGTAGAACTCCGCCCTGTTTAGATTCAATCCAACTACTCCCACCAGTATAATGCGACCCCGTTTGCGGCTCATCCGGGCGGCCTGCGAAATAATTTCATCTGTTTTTGCTGAAGCAGTTATTATTACTCCGTCCGCGCCGGTATTGCCAGTGACTGAATTCACGAATTTCACGACATCGTCTTTCGTTGGATTGCAAGGAATGATATTCCATTGCTCACTCAGCTTTAGTTTATTGTCATCTACGTCCACCCCAATTACCCGGCACCCATTCGCCATTAACAACTGTGCGGTAATCAGGCCGATCAGCCCCAGGCCTATCACTACTACTGTTTCACCGAGAGCAGGATTTAAAAGGCGTATGCCCTGCAACCCAATAGATCCGATGACGGTAAAAGTGGCTTCCTCATCAGTGACATGTTCGGGAATTGCGGTTGCTAAATTTGACTGTATACACACAAATTCGGCATGATGTCCATTCGATGCAACACGGTCGCCTATTTTAAATCCTGTTACCCCATCACCGATCGCTATCACTTTTCCAACATTGCAATAACCCAGCGGAATAGGTTCATTCAATTTGGTAAAAACAGTTTCCATAGTGGTTATTAACCCATCCGTTTTTATTTTGTCCCATACCTGTTTTACTTTTTCGGGTTGCTGCCGTGCCTTGGAAAGAAGACCCGATTTTCCAAATTCGACCAGCATTCTCTCTGTACCTAATGATACCAGCGACATCGAGGTTTGAATTAATAAACAACCTTTTCGGACCAGCGGAGCTGGTACTTCTTCCATTATCGTTTCTCCAGTTCTGAAGGATTGAATGATTTGTTTCATTTTTCTACCGGTATAGTTCTTTTTTTTCCAGGATATTTGGATAGTTTATTAAGACGGCGCGATATTTCCCCCTGAAAACAAAGAGGCTTCCTGCCGCTGCTCCAATAATTTTGTATCTCTTTATTGCTGATTTAATATCCTCCAGGCTGCCCGCTCCTCCCAGGATAGTGATTGGAAATTCTGTTAAATCACGGACCATATCCACCAATGAAAAATCATATCCACGCATCGTTCCATCTCCGTCAATCGAATTGATCACCAATTCTCCAATACCGATTTTAGCTAACCGGGGTACGAAATCTTTGACCTTTATGCCCGTCGCCTTCTTCCCGTTATGAATATAAATCTCATAACTTCCTAAAAACCCAGTCTTCTTTATATCTAATACTACCACCACGCTTTGAATACCAACTGCCTTTCCTATTTCAGAAAGCAGCTCAAAATTTTTAATGGCGGCCGAACTAATGGCTACCTTTTCAGCACCCAGGCTAATAATCTTCTTTGCCTCTTCAACAGTTGTGACTCCTCCGCCATAGCAAAGGGGCATACGGCATTCCAGCGCCAGTTTGCGGATCAATTCAAAATCAGGTCCACGACCCTGCACCGACGCATCAATGTCTAATACAATTAATTCATCTACCTGTTTTTCGTTAAAGATTTTGACGGCGTTAATGGGATCACCCACATATTTCGGGTCTTTAAACCCCACTGTCTTAACCAACCCATTTTTGTGTACGAGTAAACAAGGCGTTATCCTGGATCTAAGCATTTAAATAGCTGCAAAATTTTTTAAAAGAGTAATACCGTTTTCATGACTTTTTTCAGGGTGGAACTGAACTCCATAAATGTTTTGATGGTTAACAGCCGAAGCAAAATCCGTTCCGTAGAAAGTGGATGACATCACATCATTTTCATCATTGCATTCAAAATAAAAACTGTGCATAAAATAGAATCCCTGTTCTTCGTCTACATCATTGAACATGCCGTTTGCCTTAAGTGCTTTTATTGAATTCCACCCCAAATGAGGAATTTTTGGTTTGGATTGGATTCGGTTAGTATCTATTTTTCTTACGGTTCCTTTTATCCATCCCAGACCCGGCAAACTTCCCTCTTCGCTTTGTTCACCGAGAATTTGCATTCCCACACAAATACCCAACACAGGGGTTTTGTTTATTAATACTTCATTGTCCAATACAGTTCTGAAACCGGAATGACTGAGTAAAGAAATGGTTTCATCAAAAGCGCCGACACCCGGAAGAATAATTTTCTCCGAGCCAATTAATTCACCAGGTTGACTAACAATTTTATGAGGCAGGGTAAGACGTTCATAAATATTGGCTATAGCTCTTATGTTACCCGAGCCGTAGTTAACTATCGCTATCATCTTTTTATAGATCTTTCTAATCCGAGGTATTTAAGCAATTTGGCACCCGCTTTAAAAATGGAAACCTGGTTATTATAATCGAAATAAAATTTTTTTTCCATCGAAAAGTATTCTTTTAGTGTCTCGGGAGTTATTCCAAGTTTGGATGCGACATAGTTAAATTCGTCATTGATCGTGGCCTGGTTAAAAGAAGGTTTTTTCAATTTTTCAAGCGCTTCCTCGCGGCTAAGCTGATTTGTCAGGATGAGACTCGAATATTGAACCTTTCTTGTGTCAAATCCAAATCTTTCGGGTAGCCAATAGCCTTCATAAAATTTTGTAAACCGCGATTCGAAGTGCTTTTGCGGATAGGGTTTCCAATTGTAATCGTCCGCCAGCAATTTTGCAGCCTTATCTTTTATATAAGGCATATAGTTCAGTGGCTTTACTACCTGCACCCCTTTTAAATACCGCAAATAAAATTTATGCCTGAGAATAGGGCTAAACGGGTAGGTCTCCATTTTAACAGTTCCAAAGCGCTCTGTAATGTCTCTTATTTGCGCCATATCGGTTCCATAGTATAACCAATCCATCGGGTTACGGACGCATTCCGTTGAAATATTACCCCCGTTCAAAATATATTTAATCTTGTACTTGTCAGCAAAATTATACAGTGTAGCAATGAATGCATGATCCTGGGGTATATCAATGTGTGGTACGCCTGATTTAAAGAACGCTAATTGAAAATCCTTCATTTCTTCCCAATTAATTACTTCAGTATAAAGATCAAGGCCCAACTTCTCTACCAGTACCTGGATATTGTGTACCGCCAGTTCCGAATTCCATCCGCCATCGACATGAAAGACCAGTGGCCTCAGCCCTAATTCTTTTACGGCAAGGTGTAAAAGGTAAGAACTATCCACACCTCCGCTCATACCAAGGATACAATCAAAATCTTTTCCTTTTCCTTCCGCTTTAATTTTTTCCACCACTTTATTCAATATCGCTTTTCCCTTTTCGTCAGTTTGCCAGTTGGGCAAAACATTATCATAAAAATCTTTGCAATGATCACACATGCCGTTTTCATCGAACACTATTTTGGCATCTGTTGTGTCCATGACGCAATTCGTGCACACCTGGTAAGACCTTACGCTATTCTTCAAATCGTTTACTTTAAGTGACTGAGGATTTTTGCTCACAAGTTATGATCTCATTTTAATTAGTTTGGCCGGAACTCCCCCAACAATAGCGTTCGCTTGCACGTTTTTGGTGACAACGCTTCCTGCCGCTACCACTGCACCCTCACCAATTGTGATGCCTGCCGTGATAATGCAATTGGCACCAATCCAAACATCCTTTTCTATATGTATTTCCCCAAAGCTATCTCCTGACACGGGGAAAGGCTGACCGATGGGAGGAATGCTGTGATTGGCCGAAAGAATCTGGGTGCGATAACCGATCAAAGCACGATCGCCTATAAAAACGCCCCCGCCTGTTGTAATAAGAACATCTTTCGCCAAGTCAACATAATTACCTATAACCAGGTTTTTTCCTGGTGTTATCCAGACGCCCGGATAAATGCAAACTTTTTTTCCAATTTTTGCTCCCATCATTTTCAACAATGAGGTTTTGAGAAAAATAAAGAGCCTGTAACGAGGCAATCCCATTGTGAAGTTCATCACTGTCTCATAAGAAACTACCAAAAAGGACTTAAGCATGGTTGAAAATATAGGTCAGGTAAGCTATTTCCTGCTCAGTTCTTTCTTCGATACTCGGGTACTGTTGAAGTATAGCCGTCCCTCTCCGGATAATATCAATTTTTTTCGCGTCATTTTTTATAACAGTCATTATTCCCGACACAATATTTTCTGCGTCATCCCGGGAAACATAAACTGCTGAATCGCCGCAAATAGATCTCGACCAGGGTTCGTCAGCAATAATAAGGAGTCTTTTAAAATGCCAGGCTTCAATTATATTATTACTGAAGCTTTCCAGTTTGCTTAGTAAAAAGACAAAATCTACCTGTTCGTAAAGGGAGGGAATTTCGGATTTTTTTACCGGGCCAACAATGCTGATACTATCAGCCGCATCGTACTTTTCAATCAATCGCAAAAAATTCCGATGTTCATCCGAGTTATCAGGTGGAGCTGTCAATATGAAATGAAAGTTGATGCTGGCCTTCTTAAATGCAGCTGCCAACCGGGGGATAATCATGAAGTTTTTATTTCTTTGCCATCCACAAAAGAAAAGGCCTCTGAACTTGCTTGATTTTGCAGCTAGCGGAATTTGGTAAGGTAGATTCACGTGGCTTTTGGTAAATGAAGGCTTTATCCAAACCGTATTGCTGATACGATATATTTGTTCGCACCTTTTTTGCATAATTTCATTTTCAAAAATGACCGCCTTCACACGTTTTAACCCCCAAATTCTATAGCGATCGTTTATCCTGCGAAGAAGTTTTTTTATGCCGGAGTATTCCTGCCAAAAATCAAGCTCGGGAAAATACAAATTTGATTCGGCCGACCCGCTTACCTGAGGTACCGCTTTAGGAAAACGTGCCGTTCCGAAATAGGAATAAATAATATCGATACCCAACGTTTTAATAATCTTCTTTCCATTCAAGAATTCACTTAAGATTCGGTGTACAGGATTTTGCGGCATATAAACTACCGGGTATTTGCCCTTTGCTTTCAAATATTTATCCAACTCGGTATTTTGAACCACAACAAAAAAAAATTTTAAATTTTTTGTATCTACGCGATCCAATGATTCGAGAAAATTCAAAGCTACATTTTGACCCCCGCCTTTTTTCAGGGTCGCAAAATTAATAAGCACATTCATGACTGTTGATGGAAGCGGGATAGTTGCTTCAAAATTTTAAGGATAAACTTTACCACTATGAATTAGTCAACACCACTGCTCGTTTATATCCAACGGATAAAACCACGAAAAGCAGGATGCTGAACCTGAAATTCATGATTACTGTCGCTCCAATTCCAATCAACAGCAATACAAAATTCAACTTACCCAGTTGTGTAGAATTTTTAAAAATATCATATAAAAAAAACAATAGGAAAAGGGCGCCGGCGAAACCAAAGAAATTCAACACATAGCCAGGGTCATTGTCAAACTCTACATCCCAGCTTAAATTGCCAAAAAAGAACTTAATCCAATCAAAATTGGCGGGTCTTGTTTGCTCTTCCAGCCATGTTTTAAATATTTCGTATTTAATTTTGCCTGAACCTTCTTTGTGGGTTATTCCCTGGGTAATGTTGAAAATTCTAAAGTCGTATGAAGAATTGAACCCTAACAACAGGATCGAAAAAAAAGTGACAACACCGAACAGAAATATAAAACTATACCGTTTTATTACAGGCCAGTAATAAAGGGAATTAAATATCGCGAAAACCACAAATGCTGTACGGCTTCCACTAAACCAAATTGAGATGAGAGTTATGGCAAAAACAGCTATTGTCAGCCGTTGGGTTTCAATTGAAAAATTTCGCATGACAATATACCAGAAAACAATCATCTGTCCCATAATATTGGGATTGTAAAATATGCCACCATATCTTATATGTGAGGCTTCCTGCGTGTATTCATCCAGGTTATTGATTAAAGTCGCTTCTTCACCCCATTGATTAAACTCAATTGGATAAAAATGATTGATATAATTTTCTATTAGTCCTATGCCGAAAGCCTGCCCCAACTGAAGTACTACGAGATACGCACCGGCGGAGAAAAGCACGAGGTAGAAAAGTCTTTTATCCCATTTAAATTTCATCGGAAAGGCTAATACCAGCAGCAATAGCCCGAGATACCGGGATATATTATTACTTCCCTTTTCCGTCATCATGCCAATGATACCCGACAACAAAAATGAGGCGAGCAATATATAGGTCGGTATGCCTTTACCAGCGAAACCTTTCTCTTTCAGGTTAACGAGAAACAGCATAAACAATAGAGCAGTTATTAAAACATTTGACAACCCGGAATGATTGAGCACGAGGCAAAGGAAAACCAATAGTGCGGAAAATAAAGATTGTAAATAAGACATGGATGAAAGAACAAATTTATCTAAGGCCGGACGCTATATTCTTATAAAATATTCCTGTTGCGGGGCTTTAACTGCCATTTAAATAACCAGCCATTGATCTCTTTTTTAAAATGACCTGAAATGATATAAAGCATCGTCAGATAGAAAATGACACACATAACTATGTATCCTATTAATCCATACCATGATTTGGCCAGAAGATTTATTTTATAAGTGATCAAATACATAATCAAAACAACCATCAGGACATTCAGTACTTCTTTAAAGAAATGACTTATTTGAGTTTTATCGAAGTGTAAATATCGCTGAAGACTCCACGGGTAGTATACCAGGGAAATACACGCTTCAGAGAATAGTAAGGCCAGTGCAATACCTATTATTCCAAATGGTTTCAGCAACACCAGCATCAGCACGATAAAAATGATGGACTGGATAAACAACACTAAATTATTTTTGCGCAAATCTCCCAATGCAAAAACCGTATACATCAAATTGGTGGTGATCAGGCTAACAACCACCCATAGTATAATTATCGTGTTCGTTCCATCGCCCGCATAAAAAGCTTCTCCCACCCACAAATTAATAAAGGCCTTATTAAGAAGGGCAAACCCGATAAATACCAAACCTGCCGCCCATATCGAGAGGTAAATCATTTTTGAAATGGTAGTCCTGACCTGGGTAAGCGGCGGATTCTGTCCCAGGTATTTAGACAGCACGGGCATCATGGCCTCCGCAGGAACGGTTATAAAATATCTTGAAATTTCAGGTATCGTTTTAGTGAACTTAAAAACGACTGCTGATTCCGGCGTGATATACCTGGCGATGAAAAATAGTTGACTATTCTTACTGAGCAGGCTTCCGATGCGGGAAAAAAAATTAAAAAAAACGTCGCCTAACAAACTCCTGGTCGTGGATTTCGAAAATTTAATATTGACACCCGTGTTTCTTAAAAAATTCCACAATATGATCATGTTACCGGTGACATCCAGGCAACCTCTTACCAACAGGGCCAATCCAAAAGCCATTACGCTGTAACCGGGAAGGAGTAAGTAAGTTACGGCAATGCAAGACAGGTTTGTGCCCATGCTTAAAAGACCCACTTGTTTAAACAGTTGCAAGCCATAGTTTATACCAGAAAAACCAAAACTGAATAGAGTGAGCAACAGACCTATTCCCGCATATATCAGCGAATATTCCAGTTTTTGCCTGTACTCTATGTTATCGACCCCCAACCAATCAAAGACATAATGATAAAATAAAGTCAATAACAATAATAATACGATCAATAACAGCAGGGAAATAAGAATAGAAGTTCCAATATAATGACCAATCTTTTTATAATCCCCGGCCCCAAAACTTACACCAATCCGTTGCTGCATTACCGCCGATACCGAAGAGAGATCGCCTAACCAGGATATAATGTTTCCACTGGCCAGCCAGTAGCCATACAGTTGAACAGGGATGTATTTTAAATACATCGGCACCAGCAGAATTCCAAGTGCAACGAGATAAATAATATTGGAGGAACGAAAGAGGATATTTATGATCGCGTTTTTTTTGGATATCATGCTAACCGCATTTATAAATTATCTTCATCATGATAATATTTTTTGTCATACACATATCCGTTCGCTTCCTGGTAACGTTTAGTTTTTCCCGCATCATTTAATACAACATAGGTTGAATTATTATCAGCGTGCCCATTTATCCAGCGGGTTAATTCGGGATAAACCTGGCGCGATGTGTAATCCTGGCGCAAAACAATCAGAGTTTTATCAGCATACTGTTGCAATAAAGTCGCATCTGACACCAGGCTAAAGGGAGGAGTATCAATGATAATGTAATCAAAGTTTTTGACCAGATCCTTGATAAGAAATTCCATCCTGGAGCCTGAAATCAGCTCCGCAGGATTGGTCGGGAGTTCGCCAGCCGGAAGTAAATAAAGCTTATTATAAAAGCCGCGTAACATTACTAACACATCTTCGTAATGCGCATTGCCTGACAAAATACTGCTGATACCTACCGGCGTTTCTATACCAAGTGCCGCACTAATACTGGGACGGCGAAGGTCAAATTCAACAATGACAGTTTTCTTATTTAATAGCGCATAACCAGCGGCGAGGTTCAGGCTAACAAAGCTCTTGCCGTCACCGGATTGAAAAGAAGTTACGAGTATTATTTTGACGTTTTCAGTTTTTGCTGAATAATTGATCGCCGTGCGAATATTTCTTATCTGCTCAGCTACAGCTGAACGCGAGCGCATTTTAACGATAATCGGATGTTTAAGTTTTTTAACATGCGAAAGCGTGCCTAATAAAGGTAAAGAGGTTTTTTGTTGAATTTGTTGTATATCACCCACCTTATTATCTAAAAAATCTTTGAGACTTATTATTGCTATAGGCAATAGAAGGCCTATTAAAACAGCTACTATCCAAATGATTTGCTTTTTTGGTGAGATAGGATCAAGGCCACGTGCCTTAACGATAATTTTGGAATCTTCTATATTTGACAACCGCGAAAACGCCGCTTCCTCCCTTTTCTGTAACAAAAAAGCATACAACTGCTCCTGGACATTCTGGTTACGCGTTATTTGCAACAATCTTTTCTCCAATTGAGGAACATCCCTGATTTTGGTAATCATTTGCTGATCTTTCGCAGAAATATTGTTCAAACTAATAGTATATGCCTGTTTAAGATTGTGAACGTTGGTCAGCAGCCTGCCGCGAAGTTCTTTGATCTGGTCTTGCTGTTCTAACAACAATGGATTTTTGGGACCTGATTTTTGTTCCAGCCTTTCGTTTTGCAGAACTAAATCATTATGTTTTTCTATTAATAATCCAAGGGAAGGATCCTGGATGCCAAAAGTAGTCGGAACAATTTTTGGATTATCCTGGTTTTGGAGGATGTCTGTTTCTAACGCCTTGATAATACTGAGTTGAGTCTGAATTGCGGCTTTCTGTTCATCTACCTGTTTCGAGATGGCCAGGTATTGTTCAGCATCTGATGACAGTTCGGTAACCCTGTTGTCACTTTTAAATTTTTCGACTGAATTTTCCACACTGCGAAGTCCTTTGGCAACAGTATCCAGGCGATCATTCAGGAAATTAATAGTATTGTCCAATACAATATTTTTATTTTCTATCCCCTGGCGTTTAAATTTTAAAATCAGCGATTGAAGAATAGCGGCTGCTCGCTCTTTATTGGTGTCCTTTATCCGTAGATTTATAACTGTTGCTACTTTGCTCGCCGGTTCTACTTCCAGGTTTTTGCTGTATTCGATAATAGTTTCTTCTACGGGTTTGATACTGATTTTATATTTATGCGTCGCTTTTTTTGCGTTTACTAATAATGATGAATTATAGGTTTCGGGCTGATCAAAACGGAATCGTATGCCATTTACTTTATATACTTTTCCATATTCGATTTGCGTTGTTTGATTATCCTCCTCCGCTTCGAATTTCAGGACATGAGCGGAATCAACAACAATCCATTTTCGTTTTTTCTTTATATCCCAAGGATTCAGAATCTGGATGGAAAAGGACAGGTCACTTTCAAATACAGAAATTTCTTTTAATTTATCCGCATTATTAACTGATACAAAAAGCTGCAATGTGTCAACCACCGAGGCAAGGAGGTCGTAGCTTTTAAGTAATTCCATTTCGTTTTCAACCAATTTCGTATTCACACCTAGTCCAATTTCTTCAAGAGCTTTGTTATAAAGTAAATCTGCTCCCTTATTTTCATCTTTAACCATAATAGAAGCAACTGCCTGGTAAACCGGTGGTGCAGAGCGGATATATAAATACGCCAGGGAAAGACAGATAAGTAAACTGAGCACAAAAATGGGCCAGGCGCCAATCATCCTGAATAATTGTTTTTTGAGCTGGGCATTATCTTCTTTAGGTACAATTTTTAACTCTTCATATGCTGCATTGGACTGTTTCATTTTTTGTAACGATATAGATGAGAAGAGGCGAGATTAATTTCTGGTGACAATTACAGCGGCAATATAAACCAGGCTTGTAATGATGGGCGCCCAAATTGCGGTGCGAGTACCCAATATGCCTTTGCTCCTGTTCGGTTGAATGTATACGATATCATTTTGCCGCAGCTGAAACCATGGAGATTGCAGCACGTTCGATTTATTGAAGTTAAGAAGCGCCACTTCCGTGTTGCCATCCGGAAGTTTCCTTATTACCTTGACATTTTTGCGGATGCCATAAACGGTCATGTCACCCGCGGCTCCAACTGCCTCCAGGACATTGATCGTTTGGCCGTTCACCGGAATAACGACCGGCCTGCCCACTTCTCCTATTACAGTCACCTTGAAATTGGTTAGCCGGATTGTAACGATAGCATCCTTCAGGTAATCCCTTAATTTTTCTGCGACAATTACCTTTAATTCTTCTGTGGTAGATCCAGCTGCCCTGATATTTCCTAAGACGGGTAACGTTAGGTATCCACTGTCGCTTACCCTATAAATATTCATAAATCCCTGAGATTGCCCCGAGGGGACCGCTCCGTCAACCGGTGCTGCAGGGGCAATAGTCATTAAATTAAAAAATTGGCTGGCTTCCGATGAAATACTGGATATAGTGAGTTGTACTTCATCATTTGCTTGTAGTTTGAGGGGTGTATAAGGGGTGGTCTTTATTTTACTGACCATCGCATCATCCGAAAGATCTTTGAAGTAGGGAAGTTGCTTTGAAGTTTTGCAACTACAAAAAAAAGCCATGCCCAACAGCGGGAAAAGAGAAGAAAGAAAGTATTGTCTATACATAAATACGATATTTAGGACTATGAAATATTTGGATCAAGCGTTCTGTCTCCTTTTCAGTGAATGTGGAAAATAGTTCCCATCTTAAAAGATTAGCTTCCATAAATTGGCTGTGAGAATATAATGAGATCAGGTCGCTTACTTAAATCATAGCTTCGCCAGCTCAATCACATTCATACGATATAATGGATTGATTCAAAATGAACTACAATAAATCTTTAAACCTTAGTTTATTAGAAAAATGTAGAAATAATTATTACAATACATCTCAGCTGGCCCAATTTTCATGGGCGATGATGGCGTATTAACTTCTTTACCAGGTTATTGAAGGTGCGCACATCAATACAGACAAGTAGTAAATCAAATAACATTCCAAGGGTCACTTCACTTCATTATGTGGAATTGCTATCTTATAAATCGCTCCGTGTGAAAAAAAGCAGATAAGAACTTACTTAGCAATGGATAATCGCCGATGGAAAAAATTGACTGATTTTTAACCTACATGTTGTACCACTGATTTTTTCCACGTGCTGACGTTCAAGAAGCTCTGTGACCGGGTTTCTGATCCATTTGGAACCACGAATAACTGTGTTCAATCATACTTTCATGTCGGCCTCTGAAGTAAGGGGTTTTGCTTTTCAATCACCAGGCTGGTACTGGTTAGCGGATACTGTATTTTATTAGTCAGAACGTTGATGAATAGCCGTTAAATGTAATATATTGGGTAGTGTTTTGAGAATGAACAAATTGTAACTTAATTCACTTTGGTTAGTTTATAACTTTGATCCAAGATGCATCTATTTATAAGGTTTACTGTTATATGATTCTATGAATTTGTTATATAATTCACACATTATCACGGCTTTTTTGTTTTGTTTCTTCCTTTGTATAGCCATCACTTATTCGACACTGTCGGCAGAAAGATCGGTAGTTACCCGCTACCTGTTGTCATGGATGTGACAAGAGCAGTTTTCGTAAAAGCTTTGAAAGTCCTAAATATTATACGATGTAATATGTGGTAAGAGTAATGCCTATCTTCTAAACAAAGAATAGCCCAATTTAAAAATGACTATGCTGCAAGAACAGCTTCGAATCCTTTTAATATTCCCCAAAGCTGAAAAACTTAACTCCAAATCGACCTGTTGAAATATTTGTATTCATTCCGTAATTATAGTGTTTAAGGCTTTTAAATCTTTAAAAAAGTTCGACTTTTGTCCGGTAGCCTCCACTTAAAAGGTTTTGATGATTCGGAGCCTTTTATATTTTATGCCTTTCGTTGTCTATATCATCGACTCTTCATCACTTGATCAAATATTATATTGGTCATTCTAAAGATATGGACGACAGACTATTCTGTCATAACAATTCAGGCGGTAAGTCAACAAAAAAGCAAATGACTGAAAAACTGTGAGTATTATCAGTAGGTAATTTCTCTTGGATGGCCGCAGGCTTATAACGGTTAAGTGAAACATCCAAATTATCCGCAGCTAAAGAATTAATGTTTAAAGACGACGTAAAAATTGTGAGAAACTAGGGTCTTGTACATGCATGGAATTCGTGCAAAACAGAAAAAAACAAGGGCATTATTATCTAAAATATTTTTGTAGTCTTAGTGTCTATCTTACCAGGACTGAGTTTCCGACACGCTTAAAATATTTTCCATCTTCACCGGTAGCTTCCAGTGTCCATGTGTAAGTATCCATAACCTGTGGTATTCCATTGAATATGCCATCCCAACCCTGGCCAGGGATGTTGGTTTGAAATACCAGTTGACCCCAGCGATTGAAGACACGGAAGTATTTCAATTCACGTATACATACCGATATGGGATACAATTTATCATTGTGACCATCATTGTTGGGGGACCAGGCTTTTGGAACAAAAATATCAGAAACACAAATCGATGTTACCTGTCGTATCAATACCAGTACTGTATCAACTACCGGGCATTGATTGTCGTATTCAATCCTGATGGTATATTCCATATCTTCATCGTGATGGAATATAGGGTCTTTGCGATCAGGGGCATTCAAACCTACCGGCGGATTCCAGGTATAACTATTAACCAGGCCTGGCTCCCGGGCATCCAGTTGTACGGGTGTATTTGGCGATATAGTTACCGTAGGATAGCGAACTGATTTTTCCCCTTTTATTGTTGTTACTAATACTTCCGCCGATTTTACAAACGAACATCCACCTGCAGCAGCGGCTCTTATATAATACGTTCCGCTGACAGGTATTGACTGGGGGTTTACAAGAGGACTTGTTGTTGCTTCATCATTCCAGTAGGTAAAGGACAAACGGGAATCGCTGCCCGCAGTAATAGCGGCATCCGTGAGATCTACGGTTTCGGGTTCACATACCTTTGCCGGATTAGTAGTAATAAATAAAGGAGATGGTTCTATGGTAACGATAACAGGTTTTATAGAAAAACAACCGGAAGCATTTATTCCTTTAATGTAATAACTGCCGGTCAATACTGATGTTGGGTCAGGTACAGGGTTGGTTGCGCCAGCATCCAGCCAGTAAGTGAATGCCAATTCCAGGTCAGAGCCTGAAGTTACGGTAGGGTCAGTGAGGTTAGCCGTTGAGCACAAAGAAACATCAGTAGTAATTATTTTGGGTTGTGGAATCACTATCAAATGCAGCATAGCGATAGAATCACAGCCGGCAGCACTTATCAATGCAGCATTGTAATCACCGGCAGCAATAATCGTTTGTTCGTTCCAGCTATAAGGAAGTTGAGCCTGGCAGATGGTGATGGTCTGCTGACCGGTAACATTTGGATTAACGATAAGATGGAGTGTAGCAACAGAATCGCAACCAACAATATTTAAGAGCGTAGTATTATAATCACCTGCATTAGAAATATTCTGGTTGTTCCATGTATAGGGTAGTTGTCCCTGGCAGATGGTGACAGTTTCTTCGCCGGTCACCACAGGATTAATTAGTAAATGCAGTGTTGCGACAGAATCACAACCGGCAGCACTAATCAGTGTTGCATTATAATTACCAGCCGCTGTGATATTCTGATTGTTCCATGTATAGGGCAATTGTCCCTGGCAAATAGTGATGGTCTGCTGACCGGTAACATTTGGATTAACGATAAGATGGAGTGTCGCAATAGAATCGCAACCGACAATAT
>JBDTUH010000047.1:0-28111 GCA_040007815.1 Chitinophagaceae bacterium | reverse complement strand
AGATGGCCGAGTGGCTAAAGGCGACAGACTGTAAATCTGTTCTCTCACGAGTACGTTGGTTCGAATCCAGCTCTGCCCACTTTACCCGCCGTAGCTTTAGCGAAGGCGGGTATGACGAATAAAAAAAGTTCTTTGTTTTTTATAATAACCAGCGGAAGTAGCTCATTTGGTAGAGCGGTAGCCTTCCAAGCTTCAGGTGGCCGGTTCGAGCCCGGTCTTCCGCTCCATTTCGAATACTGCCTGCGACGGCAGTGGAAAAGCCGTTGTAGCTCAGTGGTAGAGCACTTCCTTGGTAGGGAAGAGGTCGTGAGTTCGATTCTCACTAACGGCTCTTGAAACGGGTGAATGTAAAAGCTGAGTAGCAAAAGGAACGCTGAAGGGTGTGATGCGAAAACGATGATAGTGGTAATACTGCTGGATTCATAATAAGAAAACAATAATTGGTAAAACACAACTAAAAAATCGATAACAATGTCAAAAGAGACCTTTAAGAGGGAGAAACCCCACGTAAACATTGGCACAATTGGTCACGTTGACCATGGTAAAACCACATTGACTGCCGCTATTACCGAGATCCTGTCTAAAAAGGGCTTGGCGACAGCAAAAAAATATGATGAAATTGACGGTGCCCCGGAAGAGAAAGAAAGAGGTATCACGATCAACACGGCTCACGTGGAATATCAGACGGTTAACCGTCACTATGCACACGTTGACTGTCCTGGTCACGCTGACTATGTTAAGAACATGATCACTGGTGCTGCTCAGATGGATGGAGCTATTTTAGTTGTTGCTGCTACTGATGGTCCTATGCCGCAGACAAGAGAGCATATCCTGTTGGCCCGCCAGGTAGGCGTACCAAGTATGGTGGTTTTCATGAACAAAGTTGACCTGGTTGACGATCCTGAATTATTAGAACTGGTTGAAATGGAAATACGTGAGTTGCTGACTAAAAATGGTTTTGATGGTGATAACACTCCGATCATTAAAGGTTCTGCAACAGGTGCATTAGCAGGCACTCCTGAGTGGGTTAAAGCTGTAGATGACCTGATGGATGCTGTTGATAGTTATATTCCATTGCCTCCACGCCCTGTTGATCTTCCGTTCCTGATGTCTGTGGAAGATGTATTCTCAATCACAGGTCGTGGTACAGTTGCTACTGGTCGTATTGAAAGAGGTCGTATTAAAGTGGGTGAAGGTGTTGAGATCGTTGGTTTGATAGAACATCCGCTTACTTCAACTGTAACAGGTGTGGAAATGTTCCGCAAGTTGCTGGATGAAGGTGAAGCCGGAGATAACGCAGGTTTGTTGTTACGTGGTATTGAAAAAACTCAGATCCGTCGTGGTATGGTTATTTGCAAGCCAGGTTCTATTACTCCGCATACTGAATTCAAATGCGAAGTTTATGTACTGAGTAAGGATGAAGGCGGACGTCACACTCCATTCTTCCAGAAATACCGTCCTCAATTCTATTTCCGTACGACTGACGTAACGGGTGAAGTAGAATTGAATGCGGGCACTGAAATGGTTATGCCGGGTGATAATACCTCATTGAAAGTAAAACTGATCCAGCCCATCGCAATGGAGAAAGGTTTGAAATTCGCTATCCGTGAGGGTGGTCGTACCGTGGGTGCCGGACAGGTAACTGAGATCATTAAGTAAGAAAATAGCTGTGAGCTACGATCCGCCGATTGACGGATACGGGTTTTCAGGCTTTGCAAAAGATTATTATCTTTGCGACATAAGTACTAAAAGCTGTTTCGGTAACACGGAATAGCTTTTAGCTTTCTATACGGGCATGGTGCAACGGTAGCATACGGGTCTCCAAAACCTTTGATCTGGGTTCGAATCCTAGTGCCCGTGCGGAGTAATTTGGAAAAGTAATGTTGGTTACCATTTCAAATTAGCGGATTTTAAAACTTTCAAATTGAGTACATGAACAAGATTGCCATTTATTTTAAAGAATCGTACAAAGAGTTGACAGAGAAAGTGACCTGGCCTAACTGGGATCAGCTTCAACAGTCAACAATGATTGTACTGGTAGCGACACTGGTTATTACAGCCATTGTATCTCTAATGGATTTTGCGGCCGGTGGTGCATTGAAGTTTCTTTACAACCAATTTTTTAAAGGATAATGGAAGCAACTACGACCAATACAGAAAATACACAGCAGCAGGAATCCAAATGGTTTGTGCTTCGTGTAGTGAGCGGCAAGGAACGCAAGGTTAAAGAATACCTTGATAAGGAGATATCCCGTGGTGGATGGAGTGAAGTGGTAAAGCAGGTTTTTCTTCCTGTAGAGAAAGTGTACAAAGTGGTAAATGGTAAAAAGGTAATGCGTGAACGTAATTACTATCCAGGGTATGTAATGATCGAAGTATTGGATGGTAAACTGAGCGACGACCTGAGAGACACTATTAAGAATACAAACAGTGTTATCCATTTCTTGGGCAAAGAAAATCCCATCGCCCTGCGCAAAGCGGAGGTAAACAAGATGCTGGGTAAAATGGATGAAATGGCTGAGGCTGGCGGTATAAGCATGAGTGAGCCGTTTATTGTTGGTGAAACGATCAAGATCATTGAAGGACCTTTCAATGACTTTAATGGGGTGATAGAAGATGTGAATGATGAGAAAAAGAAATTGAAAGTAACAGTAAAAATATTCGGCCGTTCAACCCCTGTGGAATTGAACTATATGCAGGTAGAAAAAATCAGCTAAACCCATACCGCTTCAGGCGGATTTTGAAAAAGATACTTACTTAAAAGCCATTCGCCATAAGCGGATGGCTTTTATTCATTCAGGTTTCTATGGTTGCCAAATTGAAATTCTTAGTGTTATACTTTCTGAGCTGGGTCATTTTTTTTGACCTGATGAGAATCGTATTCATGGTGTATCATTTTGACAAAACAAAGCATCTTTCTTTACATACAATTTTCTCTGCTTTTTGGTATGGACTGCGAATGGATATGTCCGTAGCGGCCTATATTATCGCCCCGGTATGTTTATTTGTATTGTTAAGTCTTTTTATTCATTTTTTTGGGCGATTGCTTATTTACAGGATTTATACATTTATTGTTCTTTTGCTGGTAGCACTGTTATCTTTTTTCGACCTTGAAGTATATAGCCAATGGGGTTTTCGTATTGATGCAACACCGCTTAAATTCCTTTCTACACCCCGGGAAGCTTTTGCTTCGATAAGCCATTTGCCCCTTCTTTTTCTTTCCATCACGTTTATTATTTGTTATGGATTGTTTTATGTCTGTTTTAAATATATACTGAAGAAGATTTTTTTTCAGCAACAGAATAAATACAGAATTGCTACCGCTGTATCGTTGTTAGTGTTCATGGGTTGTCTTATTGTTCCAATCAGGGGAGGATTTCAACTGGCCCCATTGAACCAAAGCAGTGTTTATTTCTCCACGAACAATTATGCGAATCATGCAGCTATAAACGCCTCCTGGAATTTTTTACATAGCCTTGTTAGTAAAGGAGCTTTAGAAAAAAATCCATATCAGTACCTTTCCGCACAACGGGTAAAAGAAGTAACAGATAGTTTGTACAGTGCGGATTCATCTTCAGAACGAGTGATCAGTTTATCTTCCGGTTCCCCGGTCAATGTCATCGTTATTATTTGGGAAAGTTTTACGGAAAAAGCGTTGCATGTTTTAATTGATAATAAGGAGGTAACCCCGCAGTTCAACCGGTTGAAACAGCATGGCATTTACTTTAGTAATTTGTATGCAAGCGGCGATAGAACGAACAAAGGGGTTCCTGCTATTTTGAGCGGCTATCCTGCAATGCCAAACACTACCATTATTCATTCTCCGGCAAAGTCGGAGAAACTGCCGGTACTTTCCAGATGCTTCAAGGAAAAAGGCTATTATACGCCATTCTTTTATGGCGGTGAGCCCGAGTTCGCTAATATAAAATCTTATCTGCTTCATGCCGGCTTTGATCCTATTATTGGGAAAAATAATTTCGCGGCGAAAGACATGAATTCCAAATGGGGTGCTCATGACGGAGTAGTGATGAATCGTGTTTTTGAAGAGCTGAATAAATCAACCAAGCCATTCTTTGCGACCTGGCTCACTTTATCCAGCCATGAGCCTTTTGAGACGCCTGTTTCAACTACTTTTGAAGGAAATGATAACACTACAAAGTTTTTAAATTCCCTGCACTATACTGACCAGGTTGTTAGTGATTTTATTGGGAGGTGCAGTCAGCAATTATGGTGGAGAAATACGATTGTGATCATTACGGGTGACCATGGTCACCCCCTTCCCGAGAGAAATAACAAAGCGGAAGATTTTCGTACGCCGATGCTTTGGATAGGAGGAGCATTAAATAAGAAAGGAGTTATCATTGATAAAGTAGTATCGCAATTAGATATAGCCGCAACTTTATCAAAACAGGCAGGTTTGGACCCCGGAGTTTTTCCCTTTAGCAAAAATATTTTTGACTCTACTGCAAAGGCATGGGCCTTTTTTACTTTCAACGATGGCTTCGGGTTTGTAGATTCATCAGGCAGATTAATATATGATAACATAGGGAAACTGCCTATATCGACTGAAGGAAAGGCGGGTACTAAGGAAACGGAAGCAGGGAAAGCCATGATGCAACATGTGTATGAGGATTTTTTGAAGAAATAGCTATGTAAAATTATCTTTTGTCGGGTTTCGATTTAATAATTTAGGCAGCCCCTTTGATCTTAAAATTATTTGCGTAAAACCTTTTGAAATCCGTTTCCAACCCCTACCTTTGCCGCCCCAATTAGTTCTTTAGAAATCCCTAAGTGGGAATCAGGAATCCGATAGCTATCGGATTGGGAGACTAAGTAGCCCGCAGCGGCGGATAAAAGGTCGCTAACACCAAAAAGTATTAAAATGGCAAAAGAAATCTCTGGCTTTGTAAAGCTACAATGCAAGGGAGGTCAGGCAAACCCTGCGCCCCCGATCGGTCCGGCTTTAGGTTCCAAAGGTGTAAACATCATGGAATTCTGCAAGCAGTTCAATGCAAGAACACAGGACAAAATGGGAAAAGTGCTTCCCGTATTAATCACAGTTTATAGTGACAAAAGTTTTGATTTTATTATCAAAACACCTCCGGCAGCTATTCAGCTGATGGAAGCCGCTAAAATTCAAAAAGGTTCCAAAGAGAGCAACCGTGCTAAAGTGGGTAAGGTAAACTGGCAACAGGTAGAGGCTATTGCAAAAGACAAAATGCCTGACCTGAACTGTTTTACGGTTGAAAGCGCCATGAAAATGGTAGCTGGTACAGCCCGCAGTATGGGACTAAACGTAGAAGGTAAAGCTCCCTGGGAAAATTAAACCCTAAAATCTCCGGCTTGGTGGAGACTTTGGAAAAACTTTTAAAATGAATTATTATGGCATTCATCAGTAAAAAAAGAAAAGTAGTGAACGCTAAGGTGGATAAGAACAAGGCGTATTCACTTAAAGAAGCTTCCACTCTCGTAAAAGAAATTTCTACCTGTAAGTTTGATGCTTCAGTAGATCTTCACGTTCGCCTGGGTGTTGACCCTAAAAAAGCCGATCAGGCTATTCGTGGTACCGTTAGTCTTCCTCACGGAACCGGAAAAACAAAAAAAGTATTAGTGCTTTGTCCTCCCGATAAAGAAGCAGAAGCTAAAGCAGCCGGTGCTGATTTCGTAGGCCTGGATGAATACGTAACTAAAATTGAAGGTGGTTGGGTAGATGTAGATGTTATCATCGCTACTCCATCCGTTATGCCTAAAATTGGTAAACTTGGAAAAGTATTAGGCCCCCGTAACCTGATGCCAAACCCTAAGACAGGTACTGTAACCAATGATGTAGCTAACGCTATCAATGATGTAAAAGGTGGTAAAATATCTTTCAAAGTTGATAAAGTAGGGATCATTCATGCTTCTATTGGTCGTGTAAGTTTTTCTCCTGAAAAGATTGCTGAGAACAGCCAGGAATTGCTGAATGCAATTCTGAAAGCGAAGCCATCTTCTTCAAAAGGTACTTACATGAGAGGTATCAGCATGGCCAGCTCCATGAGTCCTGGTATTGCGGTAGATACGAAAGCATTTGTTCACTAGGCCCCTCAAAACCGCCCCGGTGGGGAGGCTTACGAAGAGTCTGATTAATTGAAAAGTCAAAAATTTATATAAAATGACTAAAGATCAAAAAAATGAAGTGATTGAACTGCTGAAAGGCAAGTTCTCTCAATATAGCAATTTCTATGTTGCAGATACAGAATCGCTTACGGTAGCTCAGGTGGGCAAATTGCGTCATGCCTGTTTCGACAAGCAGGTGGAAATGAAAGTAGCTAAAAACACGTTGATTAAAAAGGCACTTGAATCGCTTGACAATACAAAGTATGCAGGTGTATACGATTCATTGCATAAAGTAACGGCCCTCTTATTCTCTGAAAATCCAAAAGAGCCGGCGCTGATCATCAGCTCTTTCCGTAAGGCGAATAATAACGAAAAACCTGTATTGAAAGCAGCTTTCATCAACGGTGATGTATACACCGGAGATACCAGCCTTAAAGCTCTTACCCAGATCAAAACCAAAAATGAGCTTATCGGTGAAGTTATCGGATTGTTGCAATCGCCTGCAAAAAGAGTTATTGCTGCTTTATTGCAGAATGCAGAGAAGAAAGCTGAAGGTGTATCTGCTGCTGTATCAACCCCAGCAGTAGAAGTGGAAACAAAACCTGCGGCTATAGTTAATCCTAAAGTAGAAGAAGAAGCAAAACCTGAAGTTAAAGCGGAAGTAAAACAGGCGGATGATGAGGAAGCAAAACCCGTATCAGAATAATTAAATTAGTAATTATAACACCCAGGCCTGAGGGTTAATAAAGGCAAATTTTTTTAAACCGCCGTCGGAGCGTATAAAACAAGCAGTGAAGACGGTAAAAATTTAAATCAAATGGCAGACGTAAAAACATTAGCTGAAAATTTAGTAAGCTTAACAGTAAAGGAAGTTCAGGAATTAGCTGATTTCTTAAAATCAGAGTATGGTATTGAACCCGCAGCAGCGGCAGTAGTAGTAGCAGCGGGTGGTGGTGATGCAGCAGCAGCAGTTGAAGAAAAAACCGCCTTCAATGTAATATTGAAGAGTGCAGGTGCTTCTAAACTGAACGTAGTTAAGATCGTAAAAGATCTGACTGGTTTAGGTTTGAAAGAAGCTAAAGACCTGGTTGATGGCGCTCCAAAACCGATCAAAGAAGGTGTATCTAAGGTAGAAGCTGATGAAATCGCAGCTAAACTGAAAGATGCAGGTGCTGATGTTGAAATTGCTTAATTTCTTTGTTCATACAAAATTGAAACCCTCCGCAATATGCGGAGGGTTTTTTATTCAATGGTGAGATAAGGTGCGATTTTGTTATAAATGTCATCGGTGATAGTCATGATTTTTTTTATGTCTTCAATAGTTGAAAAGACGCCATGTTCATTTCTGTAGGCCGTTATTGTATTAGCGATGTTCCATTTAATGTATGGATGAGATTTTAATTCATCTGTTGTGGCAGTATTGATATTTATTTTTTTAACAGAATTATTTTTTAGCAGAAGATTTTCTTTGATCTTTTGAAAAATAGAATCCGGTAAGCCAAACGTTTCTCTTACTTGTTCAATCGAATAAAACCCTCCCAGACGCGACCTGAAGTTTACAATTCTTGCAGCCAGTTTACTGCCAATTCCCGGAAGTGCGATAAATGCTGATGTATCGCCGCTATTAATGTCTACTAATAGGGAGTGAAATGATGGTTTGGCGGGGACATAATTGGGGGTTGAGCTATTTTTATCAGCAGCTCTTTCATCAGTTTTGCCGTTTAATTCCGATAGGATTTTGATGAAAGGAGCGAGACGTTCATATTCATTTTTTCGTAAACCATAAATTCGTTGCATATCTTCCGGTTTTTTGAAATGCCCGCCTTTGCTAAGATAGTTTTCTATCGTTTTGATCGTTTTTTCCCGAAGGCCAAGCTTTTCCCAACCACCTTTTGAAAGCGTATTAGGGTCAAAATAGAACAATTCCCCTGCCGGCTTGTTACTATAAGTCGTTTTGGAAGGATCATACTGGTAGGTACTGATTTCATTATCATTCTGAGCTACAGTTTCTAAAGTGGCGCCTTTTTGTTCTAATTTCTTTACGGCGACCATCCAGGTAGTGTCAGGCTTATCTGATTTCATGGCATCTTTTGAAGTAAAAAAGGAGGGCAAAAAAATCAAGATAATGATTGCTATGAGTGTAATTATGATCCCAATCCTTTCACGGCGGGTGAAAGTGAAATAGTCGGTTATGATTTCCTTCCACTTCAATCTAAAAATTTACCCTGAAAAGTAGTCTATGCGAAAGGGGAGTAATGGGGTTTTTCTTCAGAATTTGGCGGGGTTTTTGTCGGCAATTTTTTCTTGGCGGAGAACTTTTAATCCCTACCTTTGCATTCCTTTATTTTGGCCAAAAATATTTTGACGTCCCAAATCATACTCAACTAATTGAATTTCATTGGTTATTGCTTGCAAAGATGATAGCCTGTGAGTGATTTGTGTGTCATTAATCTCTTTTAAACCGGTTTTTACATATATGTCTTCAACAAAAGTGAACTCAAGAGTGGATTTCGGTAAGATCAAGCACCTGGCTGAAACTCCCGATCTTCTTGAAGTACAGATCCAGTCATTTAAAGAATTTTTCCAGTTAGAAACTACACCTGACAAACGCAATATAGAAGGTTTGTTCCGTGTGTTCAAAGACAATTTCCCTATCACTGATACGAGAAACATCTTTGTACTGGAATTTTTAGATTACTTCATTGATCCACCCCGTTATACCATCGACGAATGTATGGAGCGAGGCCTGACATATGCCGTTCCGCTGAAGGCTAAGCTTCGGTTGAGCTGTAATGATGAAGAACACGTCGACTTCCAGACAATTGTGCAGGATGTGTTCCTGGGCAATATCCCTTATATGACTCCCCGTGGCACGTTTGTTATCAACGGAGCTGAGCGTGTTGTTGTGTCACAGTTGCATCGTTCACCCGGAGTATTCTTTGGTCAATCGGTTCACCCGAACGGAACGAAGATATATTCTGCCAGGGTTATCCCTTTTAAGGGTGCCTGGATGGAGTTTGCTACCGACATCAACAATGTGATGTATGCTTACATCGATCGTAAGAAAAAATTCCCTGTTACTACACTGTTACGTTCTATTGGCTACGAAACGGACAAGGATATTCTTGAACTGTTTGGTATGGCCGATGAGGTAAAAACAGATAAAAAAACCTTATCAAAATATATTGGTAAGCGTCTTGCCGCCCGTGTATTGAGAACATGGGTTGAAGATTTCGTGGATGAAGATACTGGTGAAGTGGTATCAATCGAAAGAAACGAGATCGTGATGGAACGTGATACTGTTTTGGATGAAGAAGCGATCGATACGATTTCTGAAATGGATATTAAAGGCGTGTTTATTCAGCGTGAAGACGTAGGCGGTGATTACGCTATCATCTACAACACCCTGAATAAGGACACTTCTAATAGTGAGCTGGAAGCGGTTCAGTTTATTTATCGCCAATTACGCGGTGCTGATGCTCCTGATAATGAAACAGCCCGTGGTATCATCGATAAATTATTCTTTAGCGATAAACGTTATGACCTCGGTGAGGTAGGCCGTTACAAGATCAACCGCAAGTTGAACATGGATGCCCCGCTTGATCAAAAGACATTAACGAGAGAAGATATCATACTTATCATCAAATACCTGGTACGCCTGACCAATGGTAAAGCGGAAATCGATGATATTGATCACCTGAGCAATCGTCGTGTTCGTACAGTTGGGGAGCAGTTATATGCTCAGTTTGGTGTAGGTCTGGCACGTATGGCAAGAACTATTCGTGAAAGAATGAACGTACGTGACAACGAGGTATTTACTCCTGTGGATCTGATCAATGCAAGAACGCTTTCGTCTGTGATCAATTCCTTTTTTGGAACATCGCAGTTGTCTCAGTTCCTAGATCAGACCAATCCATTGTCCGAGATCACCCATAAACGTCGTATCTCAGCCCTCGGGCCAGGTGGCTTGAGTCGTGAAAGAGCTGGATTCGAGGTTCGTGACGTGCACTATTCGCATTATGGTCGCTTGTGTACAATCGAAACACCGGAAGGTCCAAACATTGGTTTGATCTCTACCCTTTGCGTTCACGCCAAGATCAACGATATGGGCTTCATTGAAACGCCTTATCGTAAAGTAACCGAAGGAAAAGTGAACATGAAGGAATTACAATTCCTGAGTGCGGAAGAAGAGGATCTGGCAAAAATCGCACAGGCCAATACTCCTCTGGATGAAAAGGGACACTTTGTCGAAGAAAAAATTGTAAGCCGCGAAACAGGCGACTTCCCGATATTAGATAGAAATGATGTGGAATTCATGGACGTAGCTCCGAACCAGATCGTTGGTTTGAGTGCTTCATTGATTCCTTTCCTTGAGCACGATGATGCCAACCGTGCATTGATGGGATCAAACATGCAACGCCAGGCTGTACCACTTATCCGTGCTGATGTACCTATAGTGGGTACCGGTTTGGAAGGTAAAGCTGCCCGTGATGCAAGAATCCAGATCCATGCAGAAGGTAATGGGGTGGTAGAGTTTGTTGATGCTAATGAAATTCATGTTCGCTATGTTCGTGACGAAGAGGAAAAGCTGGTGAGCTTTGAAGAAGATCTGAGAGTTTATAAATTGACCAAGTTCATCAAAACCAACCAGGAAACGTGTATTAACCTGAACCCTGCTGTTAAGAAGGGTCAGAAAGTTAAGAGAGGTGATTTCCTTACGGAAGGTTATGCTACGCAAAATGGTGAGTTGGCATTAGGTAAAAACCTGAAAGTGGCATTCATGCCGTGGAAAGGTTACAACTTCGAGGATGCCATCGTTATCAGCGAAAGAGTAGTTCGTGAAGATATGTTTACCTCTGTACACATTTCTGAGTATGAACTGGAAGTTCGCGATACGAAATTGGGCGAAGAAGAACTGACGCCGGATATTCCCAACGTTTCCGAAGAAGCAACAAAGGACTTGGATGAAAACGGTATTATTCGTATTGGTGCAACAATTAATGAAGGTGATATACTGATTGGTAAGATCACTCCTAAAGGAGAAAGTGATCCTACACCGGAAGAAAAGTTACTTCGCGCCATCTTTGGTGACAAGGCCGGGGATGCGAAAGATGCTTCATTGAAAGCGCCGAACGGAGTAGAAGGTGTTGTGATCGGTAAGAAATTGTTCCAGCGTGCCAAGAAAGATAAGAACGCCAAGGTAAGAGAAAGAGCTGCTATTGATAAACTGGAAAGAATACACGAGAAGAATGAAGCAGACCTGATGGAAGTCTTACTGCAAAAGCTGACTACTTTATTGAAAGATCATACGTCAGCGGGAGTAAGTAATAATTTTGGGGAAATACAAATTGGTAAAGGCGCCAAATTCACTTCTAAAAATTTAACCGGACTGGATTATGCGAATATTAATCCTCTTGGTTGGACAAGTGATAAGAAGGTGGATGACCAGATCAATATCTTATTGCACAACTACAATATCAAGTACAACGAAGAACTGGGTCGTTACAAGAGAGAGAAATTCAACATCTCGATTGGTGATGAATTACCTGCAGGCGTATTGAAATTGGCTAAAGTTTACCTCGCTGTTAAGCGTAAGCTGAAAGTGGGGGATAAGATGGCTGGTCGTCACGGTAATAAAGGGATTGTTGCCAAGATCGTTCGTGCAGAAGATATGCCGTTCCTGGACGACGGAACTCCGGTGGATGTAGTATTGAATCCATTGGGTGTACCAAGCCGTATGAACCTTGGGCAGATTTACGAAACTGTGTTAGGCTGGGCTGGTGAAAAGTTGGGAATGAAATTCTCTACGCCCATCTTTGATGGAGCTACAACAGAAGAGATCGCAGGTTATATAGAGCAGGCTGGTCTTCCAAAATTTGGTCACACATACTTGTATGATGGTGAAACCGGTGAACGTTTCCACCAGAAAGCTACGGTAGGTATTATCTATATCATCAAGCTTCACCACATGGTGGATGATAAGATGCATGCCCGTTCAATCGGACCATACAGTTTAATCACGCAACAGCCGTTGGGTGGTAAAGCACAGTTTGGTGGTCAAAGATTTGGTGAGATGGAGGTTTGGGCACTGGAAGCTTATGGTGCATCTAACATCCTGCAGGAGTTACTGACATTGAAATCAGATGATATCATCGGTCGTGCGAAAACATACGAAGCGATTGTGAAGGGTGATAACATTCCAAGACCGGGTGTTCCTGAATCATTTAATGTATTGGTGCATGAGCTGAGAGGATTGGGATTAGATCTGAAGTTTGAGTAAAGTCGTGAGACGTGAGTCGTGAATCGTGAGTGGTTTACGACATTAGGAAATTTCGTCTCACGTCTGACGACTCACGAATGAAGAAAAGTAACTATTAACAAGAAACTAGAAACAAAATATGGCATTCAAAAAAGAAAATCGTCCAAGACCAACGTTTTCAAAGATCACAATCGGATTGGCTTCTCCGGATACTATCCTGGAAAGGAGCTACGGTGAAGTGTTGAAGCCTGAAACTATTAACTATCGTACTTACAAACCAGAACGTGACGGTTTGTTTTGCGAAAGAATTTTCGGTCCGGTAAAGGACTACGAATGTGCCTGCGGCAAATACAAACGTATCCGTTACAAAGGGATTGTTTGCGACCGTTGCGGTGTGGAAGTGACAGAAAAGAAAGTTCGTCGCGAAAGAATGGGCCACATCAAACTGGTGGTGCCCGTAGTGCATATCTGGTATTTCAAATCATTGCCAAACAAAATCGGTTACCTGTTAGGCGTAAGCTCTAAGAAATTAGAGACAATTGTTTACTATGAAAGATTCGTGGTTATTCAACCAGGTATCCGTGTAGACAAAGGACAGAATCCCGGTGATCTGCTGACGGAAGAAGAATATTTAGATATACTGGATACCTTACCAAAGGATAACCAGTACCTGCCTGATGATGATCCTAATAAGTTTATTGCGAAGATGGGTGCTGAAGCGGTGCATGATATGTTACAGCGTATCGATCTGGACCAGTTGTCTTTTGACCTGCGTAATGCCGCTGCTACTGAAACATCTCAACAGCGTAAGGCTGATGCCTTAAAGCGTTTGAGTGTAGTAGAAGCTTTCCGCGATGCGAATACAAGGATTACTAACCGCCCTGAATGGATGGTTATGCAATACATTCCGGTTATTCCTCCGGAACTGCGTCCGTTAGTGCCGCTGGATGGTGGTCGTTTCGCTTCATCTGATCTGAATGATCTTTATCGTCGTGTTATTATCCGTAATAACCGTTTGAAAAGATTGTTGGAGATCAAAGCGCCGGAAGTAATCCTGCGTAATGAAAAACGTATGTTGCAGGAAGCTATTGACAGCTTATTTGATAACAGCCGTAAATCAAATGCGGTAAAAGCTGAAGGTGGTCGTGCTCTGAAATCTTTATCAGATGTATTGAAAGGTAAACAAGGTCGTTTCCGTCAGAACCTGTTGGGTAAACGTGTTGACTACTCTGGTCGTTCCGTTATCGTGGTAGGTCCTGAAATGAAATTGCATGAGTGCGGTTTGCCAAAAGATATGGCGGCTGAATTATTCAAGCCGTTTATCATTCGTAAGCTGATAGAGAGAGGGATTGTGAAGACAGTGAAATCAGCAAGAAAATTAGTTGATAAAAAAGAGGCTATTGTTTGGGATATCCTGGAAAATATTTTGAAAGGTCACCCCATATTATTGAATCGTGCCCCAACACTTCACCGTTTGTCAATCCAGGCTTTCCAGCCCAAATTGATCGAAGGTAAAGCGATACAATTGCATCCATTGGTTACAACAGCCTTCAATGCGGACTTTGATGGTGACCAGATGGCTGTTCACGTACCGTTGAGCAATGCGGCTGTATTAGAAGCACAATTATTGATGCTGGCTTCACACAATATTTTGAACCCGCAGAATGGTACGCCTATTACCCTGCCTTCACAGGACATGGTATTGGGTCTTTACTATATTTCAAAAGGTAAAAAATCAACAGCTACTGAAAAGGTAAGAGGTGAGGGCAAAGCTTTCTACTCAAACGAAGAGGTCATTATCGCGTATAATGAGAAAGTTGTAGACATGCATGCCTGGATAAAAGTGAAAGCTAATATCCGCAATGCAGATGGTTTGCTGGAGCATAAATTAATAGATACTACCGTTGGTCGTGTAATCTTTAATCAGCACGTGCCGGCAGAAGTTGGTTTTGTAAATGCACTATTGACGAAGAAAAATCTTCGTGATATCATCGGCGACATTATTGAAACGACCAATGTTCCGAAGACAGCTAAGTTCCTGGATGATATTAAAACCCTTGGTTTCCGCACGGCTTTCCAGGGTGGTTTGTCATTTAGTATTAATGACCTGATCATACCTGATATTAAAGAAGAGTTGCTGGCAAACGCAAAAGGCGAAGTAGATGAGGTATGGGACAACTATAACATGGGTCTTATTACTAACAATGAAAGATATAACCAGACAGTAGATATCTGGAGCCGTGTTGATACAAGAATTACAGAAACATTGATCCGTGAGCTGGCGGCAGATAAACAGGGATTCAATTCCGTTTACATGATGCTGGATTCTGGCGCCCGTGGTTCCAAGCAACAGATCAAACAGCTCGCTGGTATCAGGGGATTAATGGCGAAGCCAAGAAAATCAGGCTCCAGTGGTTCTGAGATCATTGAAAATCCCATTCTTTCCAACTTCAAGGGCGGATTGAATGTATTAGATTACTTTATCTCTACACACGGTGCCCGTAAAGGTTTGGCGGATACAGCTCTTAAAACAGCGGATGCCGGTTACCTGACACGTCGTTTGGTTGACGTAGCACAGGATGTGGTCATCACAGAAGAAGATTGTGGTACACTGCGTGGAATCGCTACTTCTGCGTTGAAAGATAATGAAGATGTAATTGAAGGATTGTCAGACAGGATCGCCGGTCGTATTTCCCTGCATGATGTGTATGATTTGCAAAACGATATATTGATCGTTGGCGCTGGTGAGGAAATCACTGCAGGCATTGCCAAGAGAATTGAGGAGGCGGGTATTGAAACTATTGAAATACGTTCTGTTCTTACCTGCGAAAGCAAACGCGGATGTTGCGTAAGATGCTACGGAAAAAATCTTGCATCAGGTGTCAGGGCGCAACGCGGGGATGCTGTCGGTATCATTGCCGCGCAGTCTATTGGTGAGCCGGGTACACAGTTAACACTTCGTACATTCCACGTAGGTGGTGTGGCGGGTTCCGCTTCGGTTGAGTCTACCCTGTTAGCGAAGTTTGATGGTACGATCCAGTTTGATGGATTACGCTCGGTAATGACGGAGAATAGTGAAGGAGAAAAAGTACAGGTTGTAATTGGACGTACCGGTGAGGTACGTATCATTGATACGAAAAACGACCGCTTACTGATCACCAATAACATTCCATATGGCGCTACGATGAACGTTAAAGACGGACAGAAAATCAATAAAGGGGATGTCATTTGCACATGGGATCCATACAACAACGTAATCATTTCTGAAATTAATGGTACGTTGAAATTTGAAAATGTTATTGAAGGGGTAACTTATCGTGAAGAATCAGATGAGCAAACAGGTCACAGGGAAAAAGTGGTTATTGAAACCCGCGATAAAACAAAAATCCCTTCTATTCTTGTTGAAGGAAAGGAAATAAAATCATACAACCTGCCTACCGGTAGTCATATCATTCCTGACGAAGGCGATGAAGTTAAAGCCGGATTGGTAATTGTTAAGATACCCCGTGTATTAGGTAAACTGAGAGATATCACCGGCGGTCTGCCACGGGTAACTGAATTGTTTGAAGCAAGAAATCCAAGTAACCCTGCCGTTGTTTCCGAAATCGATGGTGTGGTAAGTATGGGAGCTATAAAACGTGGTAACCGTGAGATCATTATTGAAGCAAAAGATGGCGTACAGAAGAAATACCTGGTGCCATTGACAAGACAAATCCTTGCACAGGATGGTGACTTTGTAAAAGCCGGTAATGCATTGAGTGATGGGCAAACATCACCACAGGATATTCTGTCTATTCAGGGACCATTTGCAGTTCAGCAGTATGTCGTGAACGAGATACAGGAAGTATATCGTCTGCAGGGTGTGAGAATTAATGACAAACACATTGAAGTAATCGTTCGCCAGATGATGCGTAAGGTAGCTATCGTTGATCCGGGTGATACAAGATTCCTTGAAGATGATTCAACCGATAAGTTTGAATTCCTGGAAGAGAATGATTTCATCTTTGATAAGAAAGTAGTAACGGAAATAGGAGACTCTGGTAAACTCCGTGCTGGCCAGATAGCAAGCCTGCGTGAAATAAGAGAAGAGAATTCCGTATTGCGCAGGAATGACAAGAAGCTGGTGGAATACCGCGATGCGCAGCCGGCTACTTCATCGCCAACATTGCTCGGTATAACGAAAGCATCATTGGGTGTTCAGAGCTGGATATCGGCTGCGTCCTTCCAGGAAACAACCAAGGTGTTGTCATCAGCCGCCATTCACGGTAAGACGGATGATATGCTTGGCCTGAAAGAAAACGTGATCACTGGTCACCCGATACCTGCCGGTACTGGTCTGCGAGAATTTGAGAACATGATCGTAGGAAGCAAGGAAGAATATGAATTGCTGCAGACTACCCGTGAGGCGATGACATTCGATGAAGAGGAATAAGACATCCTGATAGTTATCGGGAAGCAATAGATAATAGGCAAATGAACCAGGGAGTAAGATAAATCTTGCTCCCTTTTTTTGTTTCCTGCACCTGCTAATTGTCTATTGTTTCAGGGCTGTTAACTGTTTCATAAAGTAACCCGAATCCTTATCTTTGCCCGCCTAATCATCATTAATTTGCAAGTATGAAAAATGGTTTGCTGGTCTGGAATGTACTATTGACGCTTGTCGCAGGGTATTTACTTTATGCGCATTTCAGTAAAAAAGAAAATAATACCGTTGCTGGTAAGAATGCAATAAAAGATTCTTTATCTGTTCATAAGCCTTTTCGCATTGCCTATTTTGAAATGGATTCTGTTCAGGCGAATACTCTCCTGGTAAAAGATGTGCAGGTAGAAATAGAAAAAAGAGAAAAGGAATACACCGGTCAGCTTTCCCAGCATGAATCTGCCTACAGAAATAAATTACAAGAGTACCAGCAAAGAGAGAAAGCCGGTACCATGACGCAACCTGATTATGAGAAAGCGCAGGTGGATCTGAAACAACTGGAAGACAGGTTAAAGAATAAAAGACAGGAGCTGGATCAGCAATACCAGGATTTCGTGATGCGCAGCCAGTTGAGCCTGAAAAAATCAATTGAAGAATTTGTGGCCGAGTATAATGAAACAAAACAATACTCCTATATTGTTTCCTACGAGCAGGGCCTGTTTTATTACAAGGATACGATTTATAATATTACCGCTGACCTGATAAAAGGTTTGAACGACCAGTATAAGAGTAAAAAAAAGTAAGAGGATAACCCCTTCGTGAAAGTCCTTCCGTCAATACGGAAGGACTTTTTTGTTTTAGCAGGTGTTATGAAAATGGAGTGAATTACTTATCTTGATAACCAAACCTCTTACACATGGCAGAACAACAATCCTCCTTCAAACCTACGCTTGGATTATTTGATGCGACGATGATCGTAGCGGGATCAATGATCGGGTCAGGTATTTTTATTGTCAGCGCTGATATTACACGCAATGTGGGCAGCGCCGGTTGGTTGATAGCTGTCTGGCTGATCACGGGTTTTATGACATTAACGGCCGCCTTGAGTTATGGAGAATTAAGCGCCATGTTTCCAAAGGCGGGAGGACAATATGTTTATTTGAAGGAAGCTTTTAATCCATTGGCAGGTTTTTTATACGGCTGGAGTTTTTTTGCTGTGATACAAACAGCAACCATCGCAGCGGTTGGTGTTGCGTTCAGCAAATTCGCCGGCACCTTTATACCCGTACTGGATGTGAAAGATGAAAATATGATTACCCAAATCGGGATGTTTAAAATTTACCCGGCGCAGTTTGTTTCGATAGGGCTTATTATACTTCTTACCTATATCAATACACGTGGCATAAAGGAAGGTAAGCTGATACAAACGAGTTTTACAATTGTAAAACTTTTATCGTTGTTTGGTCTGATAGTATTTGGTTTATTAATGGCGGCAAAAGCTGATGTATGGAATTCGAACTGGTCTGATGCATGGACTATGGTCTCAAGGAATGGAGAAGGACAGGTAGTTGGGGGAGTGGTGGGAAGCGCTGTACTGGGCGCCATTGCTGCTTCTATGGTAGGATCCATTTTCAGCAGCGATGCATGGAACAATGTTACGTTTATAGCAGGGGAAGTCAAAAACCCTAAACGAAATATCGGTTTGAGCTTATTCCTGGGAACATTGATCGTAACTATTATTTACGTAGCGGCGAATTTTATGTACATCAGTGTATTGCCGCTTAATGAAGTGGCCAGTGCGCCGCAGGACAGGGTAGCCGTAGCCGCCAGTATCAAAATATTCGGCAATATTGGTGCGTATGTTATTGCCGTGATGATCATGATCTCCACATTTGGTTGCAACAATGGTCTTATTCTTTCTGGGGCACGGGTATATAACACGATGGCCAATGACGGTTTGTTTTTTAAGCAAGCTGCGAAATTGAATAAAAATAATGTACCCGAATTTGCCTTGTGGATACAATGTTTAGTAGCATCAATACTTTGCTTAAGTGGCAAGTATGGCGATCTGCTCGATATGATCTCTTTCGTAGTCGTGTTATTTTACATGCTCACCATCATTGGTATTTTTATTCTTCGTAAAACAAGACCGGATGCGGAGCGTCCTTATAAGGCATTTGGCTATCCGGTATTGCCTGCCATTTATATCTTAATGGGAGCAGCCTTTTGTATTTTGCTGATCATTTACAAACCTCAATTCACCTGGCCCGGGTTGATCATTGTATTGCTGGGAGTTCCTTTGTATTATCTCGCTATTTCAAGAGCGAAGAAAGTATAAGACAATAGAACACGGATGGCACGGAATGGAAAGATTTACACGGATGATTATGCTGCATTTAGCAGCTCCAGTATAAACAGTACTCTAAATCCATGATTCTGTGAAGCAGAATAAAATCCGTGTTTATCCGTCTGATCAGTGTCATCCGTGTGCCTGTATTTCATTTTTTGCTGTCCTCCTTTTCCATAGACTCCATTGTTTTATTGAGTATGTTGTCGTAATTGATATACACATCTACAAATATTTTAACGAGAGCGAATATTAAAACAAAAATTTTTCCTCCGCCAAATACAAGGAACATACTCCCCAACAGTACCGTGAGCTGCTGGATAAAAATTCTCCCATAAGGCTGAAACATCAGCCGCATCATCGAAGCGGTTTTGTACTCACGGTTTATGATAAAGGGCATAAAACTTTTCGCCAGCCAGCTTACGATAAATCCACAAAGCATGATGGCTATATCTTTATTGATAAACCGGTACCAATGAAAAAAGAAATATAATAACCCACTTCCCGGCGGATTTATATTTGCTGATTCCGCGAATATAGAAGTTTGCACCGCGGCGAATATCCCGTAATGCACGATAAAGAAAATGATAAATAAGATACCGGGCTGTTTCGTTTTTTGATCGCCAGCATACCAATCATTACTTTTATTACCCGCTAATGAAGCGATGCCCAGTTTCAATACGGTAAGTACACCCAGGATCAGCGTTTCCATTGCATACACAATGAATACTTCTATAGCATTCCAGCCGAGTACCCACACACCGTATACCGGGAGCAGGTTAGCCACTATCAAATAAATATCCGCTTGTGTTAGCTTTCGTTTAAGCATCGGGAGGAAATCTTGGAAACTATTCGTAAACAAAATAACTAATTTCGGCTGCGAAAACGATTCTTATCAATTATGGCAAAATATACATTGGTTTTACACGGAGGCGCCGGTACGATCCTCAGAGAAGATATGACACCCGAACTGGAATCCGCTTATCTCAAAGGATTGGAAGACGCTTTAGCCACCGGCTATGCCGTGCTTGATGAAGGTGGCACCGCTGTCACCGCTGTAAAAGCCACGGTAGTAGTGCTGGAAGATAATATGCTCTTCAATGCGGGACGTGGTTCCGTGTTTACCAAGAAGGGCGTGCAGGAAATGGATGCCGCTATCATGGAAGGCTCCACGCTGAACGCAGGCGCTGTAGCGGGTGTTCGCAATGTCCGCAACCCTATAGGATTAGCCATGGAAGTGATGCGCCATAGCAACCATGTTTTCCTGAGTGGCGAAGGAGCCAATGATTTCGCTATCCGCCAGGGAATAAAATTAGAGCCGGATGAGTTTTTCTTCAGCCAGTTTCGTTATGATCAATGGAAAGCCATCCGTGATTCGGATAACTACTCCCTTGATCACAACCACCAGAGAGTGGAAGAACTGATGAGGGATAAAAAATTCGGTACCGTTGGCGCTGTGGCTTGTGATGCGGCCGGTGATATAGCGGCTGCCACCAGTACTGGTGGTATGACCAATAAAAAATACGGTCGTATCGGTGACAGCCCGCTGATAGGCGCTGGTACTTATGCTAACAATACTACCTGTGCTATCAGTGCTACCGGTCATGGCGAACCATTTATCCGCGGCGTGGCGGCTTACGATGTTAGTTGCCTGATGGAATACAAAGGACTTAGTTTGCAACAAGCCATGTATACCGTGGTGCATGAGAAACTAATAAAGCTGGAAGGCGAAGGTGGGTTGATCGGCGTAGATGCACAGGGCAATGGCGCTATGATCTTCAACAGTGCAGGTATGTACCGGGCTATTAAAAGCAGTGATGGTAGCCATGAAGTGGCGATTTATAAGTAAAATTTATTTAGCCGACTGCATTGCTGTCCTGAACGAAGTCGAAGGATCGTCGTCTGTTGTGTCACTCACTTGTAAGGACGGTAATTCTATTAAACAATGTGAGACTGTCGTATTGTTTTCAATATGCTGTTTTCCACACATTGGGTGAGCGGGGAACCAGCAGTGACTTAAAATGTCTACGATAGGCTTAAAAATATGAGTTTCGTTATTCGAAGCAATATTTTTGTTTTTAGTTCTTGTAAAACAAACCTTATACCTAAATATATGCGGGCCCATCTAATTTTGATCCTTCTGGTATTATTTTCCGTCGCTGCCAGCAGTCAATCATTCGAGAAGATGAGGTTATTGCTTCGTCAACAAAATTTCCAGGCATTCAAAGCCTACGTCGATAATTCATATTCCAAACAAGATGTGTCATTCACCTGGGAATTACTTCGGACAGTGGTTTCAGGTTATCAGGAGGGTATGGTCAAAGTAGATGCAAAAGATTCCACCTCGAGGGCGAAGGAATTATATTTATATAGGCTCAATTTAATTACTTCAGGAAATCAGATCATATTTTATGACTTACAGAAAAAAAAGATTGATGATCGATCTTACATGACGTTCGAAACCGAAGAAATATTCAGGAGCGAGAAGGCAATGAGCGATCTTGAAAGGAAATTCAAAGATATCTATACTGTCGATTTAAATTACAATGATCTTTTTCAAAATTCAATTGTATATGGCAGACATTGCGGTATTGCAGGTGAAAACCCGGAATATTTGCAAAAATTAGATGTTTTATTAGAGAATCAAGACGTTGAAGAGATTAGTAGATGGCTCAAATCAGCTAATGCAGAAAAGCAGCTTTATGCCATCAGGGGTTATAAATACCTGGCCAGCCAGGGATATAAACTATCTGAAGAGGAGAAAGGATTACTAACTATTGCCGGGAAAAAAGATGGGTTAGTCTCTGTATGCAGCGGTTGTACTTATTGGTCAGAGGATTTTCAAACTGTACTATCGGAAATATCATCTTCTAGCGTAGATGACCTAAAGCCCGAAAAGCCAAGGGAGATGTATGGAATAGGCTTGGGTGGACATTCCGCTCGAAAAAAAAGCTATCCATTCACTACTATCTTAGGAATGAGTGCGTTGTTTTTGATAAGCGTTTATAATCTTTTAAAATATATTAGAAGTAGAAGGCACGCAACAGGAAAGGGGTAAACAATTTCCTGCAAACAGATTTTTATCGAACGCCATACAAACAATTCAATTCTTTTAGTTCTTCGGGGTCTTTTTTCTCCAATAATCAAAAACGGTTTCACCGGGGTTTGGCCCAAGCCAACCCCGGTGTGTGAGACTCTACAATTATCTTATTACAATAACTGAATGTACGAAGATTCCTATAGGCCGGGTTGCCACTATGCGCAAACCCATTCAATGCAAGCCCGGTCGGGACCGCTTACTTATTGGAAGATCAATGAAGATAATGGAAGAATGAAAAGTATAGAACCGTAAGAAACGGGTTTTATAAAATTATAAGAAGAGAGAAATTTGGTACTTACAATCTTGTCACTTTATACAAATAATTTTATGCATCAGGTAAGTGAACCAGCTATTCTTTATTTCGGAGCCCCGGTCGTACTCATCAGTACACAGAATGAAAACGGCTCTTATAAAATCTTGCACCCATGTCGTCCGCTTTCTGGCTCGGGTGGCGCTGCATCATCGGTCTTGGCGTGAATTCGAAAACCACTGAGAACCTAATGAGAACAAAAGAATGTGTTTTTAATCTGCCTTCGGTTGAAGAAGTGCATGCCGTTAACCAACTGGCATTAACTACAGGAACGAATCCTGTACCTGGAGGGAAATTGCTAAGAGGTTATCGTTATGAACCAGGTAAATTTGAATTAGCTGGTTTGAATCCTGTTAATGCTGACATAGTTTCAACTCCCCGTGTCCGGGAATGCCCGGTTCAATTAGAGGCAATTGTTACTGCTATTAACCCCGTAGGAGAGGAAGATGAATTATTGAAAGGTCAGATCGTTAGTATAGAATTAAAAATTGTCAGGATACACCTGGAAGAAAATATTCTCCTGAAAGATAATCCAAACCGTATAGATCCGGATAAATGGCGACCATTGATCATGAGCTTCCAGCAATTTTATAGTTTAGGAAGGCAGGTACATCCTTCCGCTCTTGCGCAAATACCAGAGCATTTATATAAAGCGGGCCAAGTGCCATAAATCGCAATGGTACTTATTTGAGCTGTTCTTTTTTACAAAATATCACCCTTCGATAAATCCCTTTTTAATGGCACTTAAAGTAGTGAAAAGAAAATTTAGTGTAACCACCGAATCAATAATCTTCATTTTACTTCTTTTGATTTATTGCCGTGAGTAAATCTATTTTATGAGGTGTTCGGGCTGTCTCAACACAACGTTTATTTTCTTATCGTTCCTTCAACGCCTACTTCTAACTCCTTTCCAGTGATGGCCCCGGCCACCATTTTCACCAGGCTGATCACTCTGCCGTCTTTGGTATCCCAATAATGACCTTCTTCCGGTTCTACTTTCAGTAAGGTAAGCTCAGGATCATCGTATCCTTCATTGAACCATGTTTTGGCGATATCTGACCAAAGTTCTTTTGCTTTCAAATCATCTTTTACGATGGTTACTTTTCCGTAGAGACTCATGTATTCCGAACTTGAAAAATTGGAATAAAACAGTTGCACCCTGTTATCTGCTTCAATCTCCCGGTTTTTATTACTTCCTTCACGGCTAAAAAACCAAATGCAACCGTTCTCATCCACATCCCTGGTGGACATGGGCCTGGCAGTTAAAGGCAACTCAGTAAGATTAGTGGTAAACAAACAGACATCCGCTTTTTTTGCCAGCTCTTTAATTTTTTCGTTCGCCTCCTGGCGGCTGATATTTTGTACTCCCATAAAATTAATGTTTATTTTATGTGGTAGTTTGCAAATGATATGCCGCGGCGATTTGTTTAACAAGCCTATTGATTTTTAATGAATGATTAATCAAATAGCCGGATTCTGCAAACCGGGTGCTGATTATATTCTACATGCGGTTGGGAAGTGAGGTGATGAAATTAAGAGTGATCATAATTTTGGCCTTTGAAAATATTACTATATGTTTTTATTATTCGGTTGACAAAGTAATATCTATACCCTTTCTTAATGTATTATGTATTTCCGCAATCTTATCTACGTGCTCAACCAGGTCCTTGATTACATGTTGGGAAGCCATTGATTGTATATTGGTAGTATAGCCGATGCGGGAAGCGGGTTCTCCTTCTTTTCCAAACTCTCCCGATACAGTTACTTCAACGGATTGTATAATAATATTCCTCCGGGCAGCTTCACGGTATATATCATTGCAAAAACAGGTGGCTAAAGATAAAAATAAAAGCTCAGCCCCATTTACTGATGAACCTTGCCCCACGGGTTTGCAAGGAATTGTAATTTGCTTTTTATTTCCATCCGTTTCAACAACAATATCATTTTGCTGTAAACTGTTTTTTATGGTGGCAACTGTATTCATAAAAAAGGATAAAATATTAAACGTTAGTTGTCGTGAAGCCTATTTATATATATCAACCCTCTCACTTTTCACTTCTTGCTTTTTGACCATGAATTTCAACCTCTAACATCATTTGTTCTCGTACACTTTCTCCCCACCCAAATAAGTTTTCAATACACCTATTTGCAATAGTTCAGCATCAGGCACCTTCATGATGTCTTTGTCAAGGATAATAAAATCAGCAAACTTACCCAGCTCCAAACTTCCTTTTTCTTTTTCTTCAAAGTTTGATTTAGCAGCCCAGATGGTCATGCCACGCAACGCTTCCTCTCTTGTCAACGCGTTTTCGATTTGATATCCGCTATCGGGCCAGCCTTTGGCGTCCTTACGAACAACGGCCGCATAAAAAGTTTTGAATGGGGAAATATCTTCTACGGGAAAATCAGTACCCAACGGTATCCATCCGTTTTGCCGCGATAATTGTTTGTAGGCATAAGCGCCTTTTACTCTTTCTTTGCCTAGCCTGTCGGCCGCCCAATACATATCCGAAGTAGCATGTGTCGGCTGCACAGAAGGAATGATAGAATTTTCACCAAACAAATTAAAATCACTCTGATTGATTACCTGCGCATGCTCTATTCGCCAGCGCAGATCATTTTTTCCTTTCAGGTATTTCGCATAAACATTAAGTATGGTTCTGTTGCCACTATCCCCAATAGCATGAGTACACATCTGAAAACCTCTTTGTGAAATCCAATTGGCGACGGAATCAAAATGTTCCGGCTTGCTTAATAAGAACCCGTAGTGACCTGGTTTATCACTGTATGGTTGTAACAAACAGGCGCCTCTTGATCCTAATGCGCCATCGCCATAGACTTTAAAACCTCTTACATTCAGGTGATCTGTTTTTATGACGCCGGTTTTTTCTAAATAATCATAGTTGGATTTTTCATCACTCAGCATTACGTATAATCGCATTTTTAATTCTCCTTTCGCTTGCATAGCTCTTATTCTTTCTACAGCTTCAAAGCCAAGACCACAATCGTCTATGCTGGTAAGTCCAACAGCAAAACAGTTTTTTTCCGCGTCTTTTAAAGCTTCCGCGAATTGTTCTTTGGTCTGTACGGGAATTTTGGAAGAAACAAGATCAATGGCGTTGTCAATTAATATACCGGTAAGCTTTCCGTTTTTTACTTCTATGTCACCACCTGTCATAGTATAACCGGGTTTTATTCCCGCAGCATCCAATGCTTTTTGATTGACAATTGCCGCATGACCATCTATTCTTGTTAAGATCACCGGGCGGTCAGGAAACAATGCATTCAGTATTTCATTTCCCGGAAAATCTTTTACGGCCCAGTCATTCTGATCCCATCCACGCCCGATCAGCCAGCCATCCTTATTTTCGGCAGCGAATATTTTTAACTTTTCAATGATCTCTTCCCAGCTGTTGGTTCCAACAAGATTGGCGGTTTGCAAACCTGATCCATAACTCACAAAATGCGCATGAGCGTCAACAAAACCCGGGTAAATGAATTTGCCTGCCGCATCCATTTTTTGTTCGGGTTCGTATAGTTTTTCAAGTTCAGCCAGCTTTCCAACGGCTGATATTTTACCGTCTTTTATTACTATGGCTTCCGCCATAGAAAAAGCGGAATCAACGGTATAGATGGTCGCATTGTAAACCAGTAAATCAGCTTTTTGTTTTTGTGAACAGGATAGGAGAAAAATAACACTAATAAATGCAGTTAGTTGGAAACGCATAATAATTGTTTAAAGCGATGAAATTAATTATAATCTTTATCTTTTACATAAAATCAACGGGTATGAAAAATTTCCTATTATTCAGTTGCTGCCTGGCAACTGTTTTGTCCTGTACACATAGTGATAAAAATAAAACCACAGGTCAAATAACAGTTGCCGAATATTTTAATTATGGCGACAGCGGTGTTCAATCAGCTGGTGTAAAAATGATTCCCATTCAAACCCCGGTTGGTGAATTCAAAGTTTGGACCAAACGATTTGGTAATAATCCGCGGATAAAAATTTTGTTGTTGCATGGCGGCCCTGCTATGACGCATGAGTATATGGAATGTTTTGAAAGTTTTTTTCCAAAAGAAGGATTTGAGTTTTATGAATACGATCAATTAGGATCGTACTATAGCGATCAGCCAAAAGATAGCAGCCTGTGGACGACAGAAAGATTTGTAGAAGAAGTGGAGCAGGTTCGTAAAGCCATTGGTGCGGATGCCACTAATTTTTATGTTCTTGGTAATTCCTGGGGTGGGATACTGGGAATGGAATATGCTCTTAAATACCAGGATAAGATGAAGGCGTTGATTGTTGCCAATATGGTAGCCAGTGCACCGGAGTATGGAAAATATGCAGAAGAAGTATTAGCTCCCCAGATGAAACCGGAAGTTCTCGCTGAAGTGAGGGCGATGGAAGCAAAGGGGGATTTTGCTAATCCACGTTACATGGAATTGCTGATACCGAATTTTTATAAAGAACATTTATGCAGGCTTAAAGTATGGCCGGATGCTTTTAACCGTTCAATGAAACATGTGAATGGTGAAATTTATCAAATGATGCAGGGCCCTTCTGAATTTGGCATATCAGGCAGGTTGGCTAAATGGGATATAAAAAACCGGTTGAAAGAAATAGAAATACCAGTGCTGATGATCGGAGCGAAACATGATACGATGAATCCGGCAGCCATGGAAGAGCAAAGTAAATTAGTAAAAAAGGGCCGGTATCTATACTGCCCGAATGGAAGTCATCTCTCCATGTGGGACGATCAGCAGGTGTTTATGAGTGGAGTAATAAAATTTATAAGTGGAGTTGATAATAACTCGTTTTAGAAAAAATCAAAAGGACAGGAAAGAGCAAATTTTTTTCTTCATATAACAGTCATCAAAATAATTATCGTAGATATACTATTGTGATTAATGAATAGATAAAAAGTTTCTATTTTTTTCGAATGGAAATTTTTCGAATGATTTTTTTTCTTAATTTCACATAACCCTATAACACTATTCTCCTTTTAACCTATCCGAAACTCCTGATATAATATCCTCTCTAATTCTCTAATATAATATCCTCTCTAATTAACAACTCCGGAAGAAAACGTCGATTACCTGATTTTAAGGATTAAACTAACCTAAACTCGTACGCATGATTCGGAGTATTACTTTCTGTGTGAACAGGAAACTGCTGTTCATTATTTTTTATGTTTTTGTTTTAACCGCTTTTTCATTTGCGCAAAACGCGATCGTTACGGAGAATGCGAATGCCGGGAATCCGAATTCGGAGTGGGGGGTTCCTGATTTCAGGGATAACCGTATTGCCGGATATTCGACAAAAATGAGTTTGAACCGCGGTCAAACGGTTCGTTTTAAAATTAACGTTCAAAGCGGCGCTACTTATACTATAAAAATATACCGTATCGGATACTATGGTGGCAACGGTGCAAGGCTGATGCAGAACCTGGGAACTTTTACCGGCACTGTTCAACCTAATGGAACCACTAATACAACAACCGGTATGCTGGATTGCGGTAACTGGAGTGAATCAGCATCCTGGGCCATACCTTCCAATGCGGTATCCGGGCTTTATA
>JBDTUH010000046.1:0-30690 GCA_040007815.1 Chitinophagaceae bacterium | reverse complement strand
AACAGGTGGTCAATTTGCCTCGGCCTGAGGTGGTCAATTTAATCGGCGCTTCCAGGTATACCCGATAATTGTGGTGTGGCAATTGAATATCAACTACCCCAATCGGGTAAACGAATTGATTTCATTTTAACTGGTAGTGGAGAAAACAACATAGAGTATTGTATCATTGTCGAGTTAAAACGCTGGTCAGAAGCTACACTTTCTTCCAAGGATGCGATTGTGAATACCCGTGTCGGCAAACATTTTGGCGAATTCACGCATCCATCTTACCAGGCGTGGTCATACGCAAGCCTTTTATATAATTTTAATGAAACTGTAGCCACAGACAATATTAACCTGCAACCCTGTGCCTATCTCCATAACTACGTGCCTGATAATGTCATGAGAAATGATCATTACAAGGAACATATTCAGAAAGCACCGATTTTTTTAAAAGGAGATGCAGCTAAACTGAGAGAGTTTATTAAGCAGTATGTAAAATATGGAGACACTAGCAAGATACTTTATCGCATCGAACAGGGGAAAATCCGACCATCAAAAATGCTTGCTGATAGTATGGTTTCAATGTTGAAGGGTAATACTGAGTTTGTAATGATCGATGATCAGAAAATAGTTTATGAAACAGCATTGGCAATTTCTAAAAAGGCAACCTCAAAGAAAAAGCAAATACTTATTGTAAAGGGCGGTCCTGGAACAGGTAAATCGGTAGTCGCTGTTAATTTATTGGTTGAACTCACAAAAAAAGGTTTAATAGTACAATATGTCTCCAAAAATGCGGCACCTCGTGCTGTATACGAAAGTAAGCTTACGGGCACCTTTAAAAAGACGGAAATATCCAACATGTTTAAGGGTTCGGGTAGCTTCGTCAGTACCAAACCAAATACATTTGATACATTAATAGTTGATGAGGCACATCGTTTAAATGCTCAATCAGGATTATATGGGAATCTTGGGGAAAATCAAATTAAAGAGCTCATAGTTGCTGCAAAGTGTACGATATTCTTCATTGACGAAGATCAGCGTGTCACATTGAACGATATTGGCACATTAACAGAAATAAGGAAATGGGCAAAAAGAATGGATGCCGAAGTTTATGAAACGGAACTTAGTTCACAATTTCGTTGTAATGGATCAGATGGTTATCTCGCTTGGCTGGATAATACACTTCAAATTCGGGAAACAGCAAATACAAATTTAGATGGTATTGATTATGATTTTAAAATTTTTTCTTCTCCAAATGAATTAAGGGAAGCAATTATAGAAAAAAATAAGATCAACAATAAGTCCCGCATGGTGGCTGGCTACTGTTGGGAGTGGTACAGTAAAAAAAATTCTAGCCTTTTCGATGTTGTTATTCCCGAGTTCGATTTTGAAATGAAATGGAATCTTACTACCGACGGAAGTTTATGGATAGTAAGTCCTGAATCGGTACATGAGATAGGTTGTATTCATACGTGCCAAGGACTGGAGGTTGATTATATAGGTGTTATAATTGGTGCGGATATAATTGCACAAGACGGAAAAGTACTAACTCAGCCAGCAGCAAGAGCGAGGTCCGATAAATCGGTTTTCGGATATAAAAAGTTGATTGAAAAGAATCCTCAAGAAGCTAAAGGAATTCTCAGGTCGATAATTAAAAATACATATAGGACTTTAATGACAAGGGGAATGAAGGGGTGTTATATTTACTGCGTAGATAAAGATTTAGAAGGATTATTTTACAATCATAGGCAATAAGTACAACTCATTGGGTGTCCCCCCGGCTAAATACATCTCACAATCAAAACAAGATGTATTTAGCCGGAGGGATACGATGATGTTGGTGCGTGGGACACGCACAAAGGCAGAAGCTCCTTCGCCCTGGTTTGTGTCCGGAATAAATGAGACACCCCTTTGCGTGTCTCTGCACAACGAAACGACTATTTTACTTCCAATTGGGCAATTACCGATTGCCTAATTGGACACAATTCGTCAGAGCGTCGGAATGTTTCGTATTTTCAACGCATTAATTACATGTTAGTCTTTAAAATATTTCTAATGCATTATTTGTATCGTTTGCTTTCCTTTTATTCTGTGTTGTTTTCTTTTTTGAAGGAATGTTTACCCCCAGCCTTGGTTCGTGTCCGTATTAAATAAGCCCGCCTCGGTGCGTGTCTCACGCACCGAAACGGAAAATTTGATGATGTTGGTGCGTGAGACACGCACCAAGGCATTAGTTTTTGAAAGTCATTACGATGCCGGTTCGTTTTACACTTAATCCACAGGAGACCGGCTTTGAGTAAGGAGAATGAAGCCGCAACATAGCGTTAACTTTAGGAACAATATTTAATTTATGAAAAAGCTATTTATCTTTTTTGTATTTACCTGTATGGCATTTATTGCCCAGGCACAAAGCAATCCTGCAAAAGTTACCGCCATCAAACCTGTAAACATTATTAAAACAATTCCTTCCTCAAAAGCCGTGGTGATCAGGAAAGACGTTGTGAAATTAAAGGGCCAACTTGTTCAGCTTAACGATTCGATATCTGTAACTAAAAAAGAGATAGATGCACTGGTTGATAAAATGAAAAATGACCTCGATAGTATGAGTGAGATGGGTGAAATGGAAAGCCTTCGTCTGCAGATGGCAATGGATCGGCTAAGCAAGGTAATGAACACACTGAGCAATATATTAAAGAAGATCGGCGATACGCAGAAGTCAATTACACAGAATATAAAGTAAAGACGGGTACAAAAAAATGGTTTGAGTTCTTACTTCCCCGACGAGTGTTCATTTATAACCTTCCGCCTTGGCAGGTGTTCGTCGAAAAAAGCACGCAGTGGCCAGTGTACTAAGCTTGTCGAAGTATCTTCCAACGGCCACACGATCTAAAGGGTGTATTTCTATTTTTAAATCATACCAGTCTTCGTTACAGATTATCCCCAATTTTTTACAGCTTGGCTGGGTTGTATGGAGGATTTTTTGGTGATATGGAGATTCAAATTGCTCCGGCTTTTCATTTTGGCTTAAATTGTGTAGCTGAATCTTCGTTGGCCTGCCCTATGGTGCATGCAAAAAAACCATTCCCCCTGGAAGCTAAACGATTTGCCGTGTCCCCTGAATGTCATTACATAACGGCAACAGGCAATGGTAAAAAACCTCATTCTTATTTTTTGGCGATCAACTGGTAAATGGGATAGGATCCCTGGCCGGGTTGTCCGCCTGCTGCAAACGATCCGTCACGGACCTGTCCTCCTAATATATACATTGTATTTTTTCACACCTTAAATCATAACAACATGAAACCATTGTTACTATCATCGGGTCAAAAGCTCAATTGGCTCACTATTGTTCCTGCAATAATTTTGGCATGCCTGTTAACAAACTGTACTAAACCACATGATCCCCCCGTTCTCTCGATTACGCCGGTGGCTTCCGGTTTTGTAGCTCCCATAGGGCTCGCCACCGATAAATATGGAAGAGTTTGGGTAGCTGAAATGGGTAGCGGCAAAGGTGATGGTAGAATATCTGTCATTTCCAATGGAACAAGATATGATGCCATCACGAGTTTTGAATCCACCTTTACTCCTGGTGGCGAGCTGGAGGGACCCACTCATTTACTTTTTCATGAGGGCAAATTATTTATCCTGGGTGCAGGAGGCAAGCTATATAAGGCCGATGTATCTCATTTCAGCGCGGGTGATACACCACTTATCGCTTCTAACCTCGCCGTCGAAGATATCGGCACATTTGTGTTGGCCTATCCGTTCGCCGTTCCAACCGGTGAAACCCATCCATATAATCTCGTTGCTGCGCCTGATGGTTCTATCTATATCGCCGATGCGGCGGCCAATGCTATATTAAAGAGATCAAAGTCAGGTGTACTTTCTGTTGTGGCTCAGCTTCCTTTAGTTGCCAATCCGCTGCCAATTGGTCCGCCCATGATACATCCTGTACCTACCGGCCTTATTTATGAGAAAGGAAATTTATTGGTCACCACACTAACCGGTTTTCCATTTCCTGCTGGTAAGGCGAGTATCTACAAGGTAAGCCCCAACGGTAATTTCGCTGTATCGCAGGCCGGTTTTACTACGCTTGTCGATATCGCCAAAGGAAACCTGCACGATAATATCGCAGTGCAACATGCGGAATTCGGTCCCACAGGCTTTGTAGCAAATAGCGGCAAATTGATCTGGGTTGATGGAACAACTGCTACCGATCTTGCTATGGGTTTAAATCTTCCGGCCGGCATTACACAGGCCAATGCACATACCTGGTATATTACGAGCCTGGCTGACGGTGCCGTTTCGAAAGTTACTTATTAATAAAGAGTAAAATAACAACCAGGGTGTGAAAGTAATTTTGCACCCTGTTGTTTTCCGTTGCGATCCTCGCAAAAAAAATTATTTCCGCTCTGGCAGGTGTTTGTCAAAAAAGCACCCCGGCCACGGCGTAAAACTACATGTACTTAGATCCGGCGCAGATTGAATAAATTTTTCATGACCTGGCCCGGCATGAAGATTCAGAAGCGCTACGGGATGTAATAATAAAGTCCGTACCACTCAGTTGACAATATCAAATGGTTATTGTCAGTAACAATATACCTGAATGATCTTCTGCCGTTATTGGCGCTTACAGGCGGATTGACTGGTGTAAACGTGTTGAAGTCTGTAGTTTTGATCAGAACCTGTTCATTGGTTGAATAGAAATAATACGCAGCATTTTGTTTTGTCATTTCTGACAATGTCTGATCGTAACCCGAAGCAGGGGAGGACGTATATATTTTGGTCCAGGTCTGCGCTTTGTCTTTTGAAACGTACATTCCGTAACTCATACCCAGGCCGGTTGAGATACCTATATAGATATCGTCATTATCGTCTACAAATAAAAAGCTTAACCCGACGGTCGAACTTAATGTGTATACCTCTGACCAGTTCAATCCACCGGTAGTTGAGCGGTATAAACGGGTACCATGTATCACGAGGATAGTTTCATCAGACATAGAACAGGCGTCAGAAAAACCAGCATAATAGTTCAGGCCATTCATTTCCTGCTGCCAGTTTACACCTTTATTGGCTGACATATATATGCCGTCTTGAGTTAGTGTAAATAGTTTCCCTGATTTGGTGTATTGAAGATTGCCCCAGAAACCGGATAATGCAGGTAGCCCTGTATTTCTTAACTGCCAGCTTTGTCCCCCATTGTCGGAATAAAACATACCGATATTGGCAATAGTTAAATAGACTTCATTCTGCGGGGTTGATATCATTTTAGTGATATGGTATTTACCGGGCGTTGTAGCGAGAGGATGCCAGGTGGCTCCTTCATCGTCACTATAGTAGGGATAATCTTCCCTGTACAATCCTGTAAGAATTCTTCCGGAAGGCAGCTTGCAAAATGTTATACAAAATGTAGTTAGCGGCATACACCCCGAAGAATACCATCCATGCGCTGGCGCGACCGCGGTAGCGCTTGCCGTCACTGAATCTTTACGATTCCCAAGGGAATCTAACAATACTGCTTTCAGGTATTGCGGGCCCTGGATGCCATTTAGCCGCCAATTGTAAGCAACATTTATTAGCTGACCGTTCCCGGTACCATATTCTTCAACCTGTTTTTGATTGTCACAGTCGTACGTTTCAAATAGCACAGAGGCAGGACTACTAATAGTATCTCCGTCCAGGGTGACTTTATAAGCCAATTGGGTTTTTAATGTATTCCCGGTTGTATCAGACTGGCCATCGCCGGCGATAAGTTCGATTTTATAAATATTCGTAGGAGGAGGTGGGGGACCAGCAGGTTCTTTTTTACAAGCAATAAAAAATACAACAGCGAATAACAGGCAGGTGTATAACAATGAATTTTTCATGTCTAAGGTCTGGCTTATTAAACTTTAAAAATACAATACCGGAAGCAAGAAATGAAATCCTCTGTAATGGGGTAGTGGTCAATTTTGGATGTTAGAAATGGGAATTTGGAAATTTGTCCAAAGTTGAAAATCCATTAGTTCTTTTGAAATATTTTGAGGATCAATGGGTATAAGAGACTACCTGCTTGAAAGAAATTTCCGCCCTGGCAGGTGCTCGTCAAAAAACACCCCGGCCATGGCGTAAAAGACGTTACTTGAAAACCTCGTCAACGCATAATTATTAATTGTGTTTCCCTTAGTACATTGATTTACGACACTTAGTTAGCATGTCTTTTTGAGAAAGAAAATCCAGCAAAAAATATATTTGGCCCAAAATAAATTGAACCCTTACTAAAAAAATATTTGATATGGAACTTGCAAAACTGATCGTTTCCATCGTTGGATTGGTTGGCACATTTATCGCCGCAATAATTGCTATCAGTAGCTATTTACGAAATGAAAAATGGAAAAGGTCTGAATTTGTTGCCAATAAAATGAAAGACTTTTTACAAAATCCCCGCGTTCAAAATGCCCTGACATTAATAGATTGGGGTTCACGTAACATCCTGCTTCTGGATGAGCACGCAAAGCATCGGGGTGAAGTACGTGTTACCCGCCAACTGCAGGTTCGTGCTCTATTGCCTCATATACTATTGAATAAAACCGGTGGCTCTGACGAAGAATATAGCGCAAATGACAAATCCGACCCGGGGTCTTTTTCTTCGGCCCATGCTGCTATCCGGGATAGCTTTGACGCCTTGTTGGACGGATTTCAACTTTTCTCAAGCTATGTCAAATCCAATCTCATCAGCATTGAGGAATTAAATCCTTATTTACAATACTGGATTGATGACATTCATTCCCCTGCACAGGATCCGGAGGATGCAGCCTGGTCCGCTGCATTGCTTACTTATATTCATTTTTATAGATTCACTGGTGTACAATGGCTATTTAAGGCCTTTGGCAAAGACATTAGTCCCGATCAGAAAGTATACAGGACTTTTTTGTCTGGGATGAAGGACCAAGATTTGGCTTCTCAATTAGCCGGATCAATAAAAATCGCTTATACTCCCGAATTTAAGACCATATAGAAACTAAGTTTATCATGGTGAGGTACAAAAGAATGCTGTAATGTCCGCCTTGAAGGGTGTTCCCAAAAATAGCACGCCGCGGGTTGGTGTTTTCTTTCACCAACCGCTTTAACTAAGAACTTTATTTTTCGCCTCTTTCTCTATCCCGCTTGTCCATTAATAACGGGCACAGGCAATAGTATAGATTTATAGCCTGATAATTTAAAACCACAGTCTTGAACCAGGTCGACAGGGATAATAAAAATTATTGGAATACAATAAGTACAACATGCCATGCCTGAATGTTTCGTATTTTCAACGCATTAAGTACATATTAGTCTTTAAATATTATAAATGCATTATCTATATCGTTTGCTTTCCTTTTTATCCTGTATTGTTTTCTTTTTTGGGGGAATGTCTACGGAAATAGCAGCACAGGATAGCCTGATTAACCGTGACGAAACAAAAGTGCCTGCTTATACACTTCCTGATCCGTTGAAGAAAGCGGATGCTAAGCGGGTTACTGATTCGGAACAATGGTCGCACCAGCAACGTGCAGCCATGCTCAAATTATTTGCGGACAATGTGTATGGCAGGATGCCGGGCAAACCTGCGAACATGAAGTTTAAAATAACGTCTGTTGATTCTTTTGCATTGGGAGGGTCAGCTATACGGAAGCAAGTGACCATTTTATTTACCGGCGCCGCATCTGCGCCTTCAATGGATTTGCTGATCTACCTGCCAAAGTCCGTAAAAAAACCTGTGCCTGTTTTCATTGGATTGAATTTTTATGGCAATCAAACGATCGATGCGGATAGCGGCATCCGCTTGTCAGCACAATGGGCGATGAATGATGAGCAAAAAGGAATAGTCAATAACCGGGCAACGGAAGCTTCGAGAGGAAAAGATGCAGGTAAGTGGGCGGTGCAGGAAATTATTAACCGGGGATACGGATTGGTCACTGCTTATTACGGCGACCTCGAGCCTGATAATGCCGACGGTTGGAAAACAGGTATACGAACTACACTGAAAGCAGAGTTATCCATAAACGAGAATGAATGGGGTGCTATTGGCGCCTGGGCCTGGGGTTTAAGCCGCATCATGGATTATCTGGAAACCGATGCATCCGCGGATGCAAAAAAAGTGGTTGTCACAGGTCATTCCCGGTTGGGTAAAGCATGTTTATGGGCGGCGGCAAATGATGAACGCTTTGCCATTGTTGTTTCTAATAATTCAGGTGAAGGTGGTGCCGCTTTATCAAAACGTTGGTTCGGGGAAACAATAGAAAGGATCAACACTTCATTCCCACATTGGTTTGCGCCTGCTTTTAAACAATACAATAAGCACCCGGAACGGTTACCCGTAGATCAGCACATATTACTGGCTTTGATGGCGCCAAGGCCTTTGTATGTAGCAAGCGCCGCGGATGATTGGTGGGCGGATCCAAAAGGAGAATTTCTCGGTGCGAAAAACGCGGAACCTGTGTATGCTCTTTTTGGTAAAAAAGGACTGGGCGTAAAGGATATGCCTCCTGTTGATTATCCTGTCGGTGAAACCATCCGGTATCATATACGTACGGGAAAGCATGATTTTACTTTGTATGACTGGCAGCAGTACCTTGACTTTTCAGATAAACAATTTGGAAGAAGAATTAAGGGTCAGTAAGATTTTTTCTTTTCACTGTTCTTGCCTCGTATCAACAAAGGCAAAGGAGTGCCGATCGGTTTCAGCTTTTATCTCAATGAGAGTTTTTTTAATAAAAAATCTTTTCTGCTTCTTGAGACATTGATGATTGATCCGTCACTCATTATTAAATAACCACCTTCCCCTTTAATGTATTTATCAACCTCGTTGATATTTACCAAATAAGAATGATGTATCCTGATAAACGGATAATCTTCGAGCAGCTCTTCCGTCTCTTTTAAATTACGGGAGGCAATGATCCTGCGTTTATCTTTTAAAAAGAGGTGTGTATAGTTACCCTCCGACTCACAACTGATGATGGATTCAGCAGCCAGTAGCTGGAAGCCTTCCATCGTTGGAATAGCAATTTTATTGATGGGTATAGTTGGATTTTTTAATTTTTGTAACAGCATTTCCAGTTGCTGGGGAATGGGATGCTGGTTGCGCTGTGCAGCTTTTTGCACGGCTTTCTGCAGCTCGTCCCGGTCAACCGGTTTTAGCAAATAATCCAGCGCACTAAAACGGATAGCTTTGATAGCATACTGGTTGTAACTGGTGGTAAAGATTAGTTCAAAATTAATGTTGCCTAATCTCTCCACCATTTCAAAGCCATTCATAAAAGGCATTTCGATGTCTAAAAAAAATATTTGTGGCTCATGCTCTTTAATAGATTGAATAGCTGTTTCCGCGGAATAACAAATGTCCAGCACTTTTACTTCCGGGCAGTATCGCTCCAGTAACATTACCAGCGACTCACAACAATCGGGTTCATCATCAACAATAGTGGCAGTGATCATTTTATCGTTTTAATATTTTATGCAACAACTTCCGTCAGGTCGCTATACGGCATTGTAAGTATTACTTTGGTTCCGCAACCATTCCCATCATCATCGGTCAAATCTTCAATATTAAAAACAGCGGCTTCATTTTTTGATTTGTTTAAAAGGGCCAAACGCCCTGCGGTAATTTCTACACCCATTGATTTATTTTTTTCCGCCGAACGGCTATTTAATGAAGCAGCCATTCTCCTGCCAATGCCATTGTCCATAATAACACAGGTTAGCATTTTATCTTCTGCACACAATTGAATTTCCAGGCAACCGGTATCTTTTTTATGCATTAATCCGTGCCAGATAGCATTTTCAGCAAAAGGTTGTATCAGCATTGGTGGGATATATACAGCATTAATGTCGATCGTGTTGATAAAAGTAATGCTGTAATTGAAAGCGTTTCTGAATCTTAACCTTTCCAGGTCAAGATAAAGGCGAAGCGCTTCCAGTTCGCTTTCAAGGGTGATGAATGTTTTCTCCGAATTGTGCAGCGCCATGCGTATCAGCCTCGAAAATTTGGTAAGATAATCAGAAGCTTCTTCGGTTTTATGGATGAGAATATACCTGTTGATAGAACTGAGGCAGTTAAAAATAAAGTGTGGATTCATTTGTGCACGCAAGGCCTGCATTTCAAGTTCAGTAGCCTGTTGCTGAAATTCAATTTTAGTTTTTGTTCCTTCCAGGTGCTGCAGCTCCAATTCATGTTCAAGACGTTCTTTTTCACTTTTCCGTTTAAGAATGATATAACGGAAAATGATGAAGGTTACAAGGATAAAAACAATGATGCTTCCGATGAGAACCTTGCGAATCAACGACTCGCTTTTTATTTTCTGTTGCTGCATGGATAGTTTTTCCTGGCTGAGCTGCTGGTTCTTCTGCAGTAAACTGATTTTTGTTTTTTGCTGTTCATCCCGCAATCTCATTTCAGATAGAGCTATATTTCTCCGGTATTCATCACTCAGGATGGAATCTTTTATCGCTGTATATTTTAAATTGTATTTATAGGCACTGTCTGTTTGCCCTTGCCGGTCATACATTTTCCAATATAATTCGTATGCGTCCCGTAGATATGGTCTCGCCCCTGTTTGCTGTGCCATTTCAAACAAACGTTTTGCATATAAGAAGGATTTTGTAAGATTTTGTTGCGCCTGGGAGCACCTGGCGATTGCACGTAACACCCTCATCACTCCACTCTTGTCATTTCCCTTTTCAAAAAATTGCAAAGGTTCTTGGAACTGTTCAATAGCTAAATCGTATTTATTTTGTTTCAGATAAACTTCCCCAATACTCACGCTTTTGTAAGAAAGGTCCCGTTTTCTAATGATGCTATCGGTTGTCATGAGGGTTACACAATTGTGGGACACATTGTAATAATATATTGCTGAATCCAATCGATTGAGTAATATAGAAATTTCACCCATTAGCTTATTATATCGTACAGGGTTGGTTGGCTTTGCATTTTGTGCGGCTAGCCGGAAGTATGTCAAAGCTGTTTCAGAGTCTCCGGCATCTCTATACAATACGCCCATATTTTCCGGCGAAGAAATAAGTCCCCTTGCATCATGTATTTTATAGGTTATACTGATTGCCTGAAACATATTTTCAAAAGCTTTCTCATTATATCCACGTTCGCCGTAGGTATAGGAGATCAATCTTAATAACATGGACTGCTTTTCCTTATTGCCGGTTGTGATGTAATAAGGCATTGCCCGTTCATACGCCAATTTTGCATCGAAAAATCTACACTGTTTATGCAGGCTCCAGCCCAGTCTTAAGTTAGCCAAACTATATCTTTCTATGGCATGTATTTTCCCGAACAAGGGAACTGACTGGCGAAAATAATTTTCTGCTGTATTAAATTCACCCCTGTCACGGGCTATTTCGCCAAGATTTTGTAATGCCTCGGCAACCCCTTTATTGTAGTGAATTTTTCTCGCTTCCCTGCAGGCTTGCGATGCAAACCAAATTGCAGTGTCCGTTTGTACGTTAATATAGGTTTCACTTAAAGCGTTTGCATAATATTCAACACTCAGCTTATTTAAACAATCAATCCTGCTGCTGTCTTTTAAAGATGATAAGAGATTTTTCAGGCTATCTATGCCATGCTGTTGTGATTGCGAAAGCACAGGAAATAATAAAAATAATATCACCCATTTAAATTTCATTAAAGTTCTTTAGATACCTGGTTGAAGTAGTTGTTGATTTACCTGCATAGGAAAGTTAATGCAATTATTGTAATCATTTTAACATTGCTTCCTGCATCAACAGAGACTGATGCAGCAGTATTTTTTTTTACAAGTACAGATCAGCCCGGCATGGCACCGGCTGATCTGTATTTATAGAGTTGCCGGTTAGTTCAAACGCAACTGCACCACTTTATTTCCTACCTGTTTTCCCTGTGTTAGCCCTGTTGCAATTGAAGGTGAATAATGTATGCCTGCTAATAATCTTGCCCTCCCGGCTTCTTTTGCGTAGTCATCAAAAGAGTTGTAAGTACGAGCACCATAAGTAGCATCGTAAGAATGGTCGGTAAAAGAATAATGTGTTCCAAAGACCTTTTCAAGTACAACTGCACTTGCAGCAGAGATTACTGCGTGTGCCGCGGGATATTCAGGATGTGATGGAGTAGGGATCACACTGGTCCATGTTGAGTGTCCCATTACATCGCGGATGTATGTGATGGGGCGAAGCTGGTTGTAATGATATTTTGTTTTCCAAACAGAAATGCTGGCATCATACATGGCAATACCTTGTAGTGCATAAGCAGCCGCAGCCGCTCCAAGGTCAAGGTTGTTTTTAATAATTAATTGAGTAAGGATATTGGTTGCGTGTGCAGGCACATTCAGGTTGCCTGGCTGGTCGCCCCAGAATTTAGCGATGATGGAGTCTTCATGTGTGAGTGACAATGAAATGGTATATAATTCCTTTACCATTGCATAAAAAGCGGACTTATCAGATGCGGAGTAAGGTGTAGGCGGCTCCGGCTGAGTGGTTGCTGCAATGTTAGCGATAAAGCTGCGGTTATCACCCCAGTGCGGATGTACCGGCGAACCAAAAGCGGGAAAAGTAGGCACCCATAAGCCTTCACCTACGGGTGGCGTATAGGTTGGATCAACTATATGACTGTATGCCTGGTGAGCACCATCTGTTTTTGACCAGTTAAAAATGGCTGTTGCTACCTGTTGCCCATAGCCAATTGCATTCTGAATTTTTGTTGCATCGGCCTCGCCCTTGAATTTGGTAGCGTAAGCTGCTTCCAGTGAATCAATGCTGGCCATGTTAGCTGGTGAAGTAGTTTCAAAAAAGTTTCGTGTAAGCATTGCCATTGCTGCATTTACACTGGCTGGCCAGTAATATTGGTTGCGATTTTTATCGGTTGGTACAGAGCTTCCTCCTATTTGGGGTAACAGAGACCGGTACCCGGGAATACCCGCCACCAGCGCTTCATACATTGTAATGCCCGCGTATCCAAATGAGCGGTCGCTTACAACGGAATTATAACCGGCAGTAGATTTTGTCAATCTTATCTGCATTTGCATCCAGGCATTGGCCACATCTGCCGGGTATTTGCCAACCGGCCCCGGCGTATCATGTTTTCTGCAACTGGAAAATACAATTATGAGTACCGTAACAGGTAAAATGGCTGTTAACTTCATAAAAAAATTTTTAATGATTAAAATTTGTGCAGCGTAAAGGTCTCCTTCAACAATGGGTTTGCTTAGCGGGAATGTGTAGTTGGAGGCTATGGCGTATAACTATTCCCTATGAAAGGATATTTGGAGGGTTCATTGATCCGGTGGTGACGTATACTGCTACTACTATTCATGAACAGAATAAAAGAATACAAAAAAGATGAATTCATTAGCCTTGCCAGCCATGAAATGAAAATTCCACCGCTTGCGTTCGTGTCCGTGAATAAATGATATGGCATGTTGCGTGTCTCAACATTTCTTATGCAAATCATCCCCAGTTGTAAGCTTAAGAAGCTGTCAGCTTTGAAGAGCCAGAGGAGTCTACTGTACTGGCAGGTATTATTTTTTTACATGGCTGTGTACTAAGCTTCTCGAAGGATACCCGTAGATCAGCACATATTACTGGCTTTGATGGCGCCAAGACCATTGTATGTCGCCAGCGCTGCGGATGATTGGTGGGCGGATCCAAAAGGAGAATTTCTTAGTGCGAAAAATGCGAAACCTGTTTATGCTTTATTTAGTAAAAAAGGACTGGGTGTAACGGGTATGCCTCCTGTTGATTATCCTGTCGGTGAAACCATCCGGTATCATATACGTACGGGTAAGCATGATTTTACTTTATATGACTGGCAGCAGTACCTTGACTTTTCAGATAAACAATTTGGAAGAAGCAGCAGGCCTCAATAGGATTTTTTTCACCGCTCCTGTTTTGACTAGCAAAGGCTGGTGCCTGGCATTCCTTACCGTTAGACCATCCGCTCTCTTTATTAGTCCTGTCAACCATGACAAGGTTATCAGCGGACTTTGGAGGAGTAAAATTATTACCGTGGCAGGATTAATTACTACCTTTAAAAAAATTTTTCATTTGTATCCTTAGTCAACTATTAAACTAACGAATTCATATAATAAATCCGGTAGCTTCGGATTCAGTTGACTAAAACACAAATAAAAAATCCAAATGAAACTTATTTTTTTATTTATTACGGGAATCATTGTTTGTTGTAGTTGTAATTCTAAAAAGGATGCACCCTCTTCAAAAAATGAATTATCCCCGGCAGCCATTCAAATAAAATTGGCATTATTGGCGGCTCCAACGGGAAAAAGAGATAGTTGTACCGTGTATGGCTATTCGGCCGATACACAACTCGTTCTTTTAAGAAAAGGCACGAATGAAATGATTTGTCTTGCGGATGATCCTAAATCACCCGACTTTTCTGTGGCCTGTTATGTCAGGGAACTGGAACCCTTTATGCAAAGAGGACGTGAACTGAGAAAGCAGGGCGTTAAAGATCAACAGTTGTTTGATGAAAGGGAAAAAGAAGTAAAGGCGGGCACGCTGCAAATGCCCAAACAACCCGCGGCATTGTATGTTTATTCCGCGAAAGATAAAGATGTTGACCCTGCAACCAGTGAAGTAAAGAATGGTTACTTACGTTATGTAATTTATATCCCTTATGCAACGGCTGCAAGTACAGGCTTGCCGGAAAAGCCTGATGCCGACGGCATGCCATGGATCATGAATGCCGGAACACACGGGGCGCATATAATGATCAATCCATAGAAATCCAGGGCGAAGATTTTTGAGCTTGTTTTTCAATTCAGGTAATCATTTCTTTGACTTGTATAAGCTCATAAGAAATGGAATTTTTTGAAAAGGATATAAGAAATTCAAAACCGATATATTTTCCCCGGTACTCATACAAATAGATAAGCCCTTCTTTTTCTTCCATTATCCCAATGATCGTTCGCTGCACTTCATTAAAGCTGTAGGTAATTACCTGCTTTTGATCAGGAAATTTTTTCTCCTCATGACTCGTGTAATAATTTAAATAATTTTTGCTCATTAAATGGGTGATTCAATTTATGCGGAGGTAACCTTTTTTCAGATAAAAAGCGAAAGAATTTTCTACACCTGCGCTCATGTCTGGCAATAATTGATACCCTTAATGCAGGATGCGTGCCACATGGCTGTGAATAAATAAATTTGGCAAGCAGAAATATCCCTGTCACTCGGTCTCTTTTTCACATTTTGTCCCGAAAATTGCTTCAGGCCGCTTTGGTATCAAAGCGCACCATAAAGCGCTTTTCTTAGTAGGTGACATTATTACCCTAAGTTTCTGTAGCTGCGAATCAGTCCCTCTTAAAATCCAATAATTTTTTAGGAGGGCTATTCAGCCCTTTAGTCAATTCAATTATCGCGGAGAAGCTAATGTTGAACTTCCCGTTCTGTATTTTTGAAGTATTCACTTCATCTAAAGTAGCTATAAGATACCTGAAATAAGGAGAGTTTCATATTCGCTCTTATTTTTTTAAAAGTTTTCGCGAAATATAGTTTTCAGTTTTTATCGAAACAGCGATGCCGGGAATATGCGGAGTTTAACTGATTTTTGGTTACTGTCTTGTGCGAAGCAGTATGATCAGGCTGTAAACAAGTACTACCGGGATCACGAGCAATGGTACTATCGCAGTGGCCCATTTTAACCTGACCACCCAAATAAAAAATAAAGATGGTTCCGTTAACCCAGTCGTCGCAACATGGATCAGGAAAATATTTTCCAAAACATCGAATACTCCGGCAGTGAAGGCTATCACGTACACCCAGTTGCGTAAGGTAAGCTGGAATACATCTAAAATTATTTTTAATGAGAAAAATGTTAGTAATGAATAACCTATGATAAAACCAAAATCTAAGATGGTATTCATTTTAAGCGTATTGAAAGCAACTTCCTGTGAGCTCTGCCCGGCAAGAATATGCTCCAGCATATACTGCCTGGTAGTGGCAAATTCAACATTAAGAATTCGGGGAACGGGGAAAAAATATTTAATAAGGATTACAAATGCAACGCAAATCAACATCGCTACGCCCCAGGCGATCCAGGTTCTTTTCATACGGTAGATTTTTGAAGCTCAAGCCGGTATTGATAATAATTAGACCAATTAAATTTAACGAGTTGCCTGATCGCTGTTTTAGCTCCTTCGGCAAACAGCTCATGTTTAGTTTTAGTATCCATTGCAAAGTCAAGGGAGTTAAAATGTCTCGTATCCACACTCTCGACCAGCTGTAGAAATTCCGGATTGCTAAATAAAAAATCGGAATCGTAAAAATTTCTGAAGGTGGAAATAAAGGAGACAATGTATTTGAAGACCGGCTCGGCAAAAAATCTTTTTCTGCTTGTGGCGTCATCTTTATTGTCGCCAGGGGTGCGGGGGCTTAGCAGTACACCAAACGTCGGGTAATTGGGAAGTGTTGAAGGCGGTACATGAAATTCCCTGATAGGAAAGTTTGATAGCATTCCCCCATCAACAAACCTGGCCAAGGTCTCAACCGTATCATCGTAACGGACGGGCCCGCGTACAAATCTGTCCTGTGGAATGAAAGCATAGAATATGAAAGGAAGCGACATTGATGCCCGTACATAAGCGGCTGGTGCAACCAGTGGGGCGAATTCTTTTTTCCAATAGTCTGTTGTATTGTCGGGAAACTTAACTATCCGGTTATGTGTCAAATTCGCCGCGATAAATACGAGGCGCGGGTCACGGAGTTTTTCCGGATTGTTGACCATTGATTCTGTTTTCTTCCGGGTCAATAGTTCCTCTGTTGTTGAAATGCCAACGTAGGGAGTTTCTAAAATCGATGTCATCCATTCGTACACTTTTTCACCGGGATTTACACCCATGACATTCCTGAACAACCGAAACAAGAGTAACAATAAAAACAAAAGTACCGCGAGGATTCCCAGCGTACCGCTAATGAAGTTGAAAACCCTGATTTCATTTTCCTGCAAACCATTTGCCCGGTTGAAAAGATTCGCATTGATCAGATAATATGAAAGGAAAGAAAAACCAACTAGCAGGAATGGCATGGCAATCATGAAATACGGAAAGATTTTATCGATGAAAGTGATTCTTTTGACTAACCATTTTTGTATTCTCCCCACGAAACCACGCCGATCAAGAAAAATAGTAAAATCCTTATTTGCTACCAGGTGGGCCAGAAACTCAGATTTGACTGCCTGTCGTTGTTTTTCGCTGAATGGAGATGAGTCCTGGTAAATCTTTTCCGGTAAAGCCGCCAGCAGTAAAGTATTGATTGCTCCCGCACTTGTTCCCGCCATGCTGCGAAATCTTACACCTGCTCTTTCCAGGATATATGTATAACCTAGTAAAGCAATACCAAGCATTGTTCCTCCTTGCTGCACCAAATCAATAACCGGCCTCCTGAATTCAGTCCCTTCAAAAATTTCCCTTGTAAAGGTTTCACCGGAGATATTAGGTTGCAGGCTTTTATTTGCAATCATTTGCTGCAGCTCAGGGCTTGTGTCGAAAAGCTGGTCGGCTACTTGTAATAATGACCGGGTGTTAGCTCTGTTCTGTTCAGCCATTCCCGCCTTTTCAGGGCTATCTTTTGCAGTGATTACATCGAGTTCAGTTAGAAAATCTTCAACGGATGTTGTGGACATAAGAGTATATTGACTTTTTCAAATGAACGATTTATGCCGTAATGTTTTATACGGCTACTTATTTGCAGGATACGCTTCTTAGTTTTTCCGTAAGAAGAAATTCTCCAATCAATGGGTTTGCATGCTATTAAGAGAGTCGTTAAAAATTAATTACTAAAGTATTAGTTTTTTAAGGGGAATGTAGTGGTAAGATACTTATTGTTTTAATTGACTGATATTTTTTCCAGTAAAGAAAGTATAAGCTTCCTTAAAGGTGAGCCTTTTAAATTGCGCTTTGAATCCGGAAAATATTTTCCAACCCGACAGTGAGTTTTTTGAAAGGAATCGCGAATATTTTTGTCACTATTAGCCATGCTGAGGGCTATCCATATTTACAAAAATTTCAACTCTTTTCCGCTTGTATTTCCCTGCTTTGTATTGATCAGTCCATTTGTCTGTCGAAACAAGGAAGGCGGGATTATCAGGATCCAGCGTTCCGTTTTCACTCAGCCTTCTCACAATCCATCTGAAATAATAATGGTTGAAAAGTCTCAGGAATTCCGTAAAATAAATATCAGCTACCCTTTTACTGCCGCGAATGATCAGCATATTTTCATCATTGGTATCTGTTGATGATTTGCTGAAATTGGCAGATCCTGTCACAACAATTGGATCTGCAGATAACGGGTCTTTCAGCAGAAATTTAGTATGAATAAACATTACATGGGTATTTAATTGAAGAGAATTGGTGCTTGTTTCCCTGACCCACTTGTATAGTTGATTTTCTCCAATATAGGAGCCAACTGCTTTTACAACGTTATTCTTGTATACATAATCGGAGATTGAAGTATCATCTTTTTCTAATAAGAGGAAAGTAAGAGGGCCGGCGGTGGTATTGTCAGACAGCGCCGTTTGAAAAAATTCGTGAACATTAAATGCCAGCGTTATGCAACAACAACTCTGAGCACTGTCCAGAAGGTCCGCATAAAATTTTAACATGTCAATGTTACGCCTGGGACTGAAAATACAGGTTATTCCCTGTGGTATATTGTTTACATCCACAAGATTGTTCTGAATTTGTTCGTTTCCCGCTTTAAGATTGCCACTGGCTGGTTGTGCTTTCAGCAAATCCCAATAAGATTTATACTGGGCCGCAACCTGGGGGTCTTCGACACTGTGTCCAACATTTGCCTGGCCGAAAATTCCGCCTTTTGAAATATTAGTCGAACCTGTCCATATGCTTTGTAACTGGCCTGCTTTTTCAAGGATCATAAACTTATTGTGACTTAGGTAACTTTTATTACGATCTCTCGGAATCAATTCCACATTGGCAAGCTGGTCAAGACCCACTCTGATAATCGCTTCTTCATTCTCCACTTTTGGAAAACTATCAATCAACTTCCCTGTATCAGGATCCGTATGCTCGTTATCTTTTGCGTCGTAAATAATATGCAGGTTGGCCCCATTTTCAGCAGCTTCTTTCAAAGCCGTAAGAATTTCATCATTTCTGAATTCATAAAAACAGCCGTATAGAGTATCGCCATTCTGCGCTTTTTTGATAAATGCAATGATAGCTTCTTTCAACCCTCTTGACAACCATTCATAAGCACCTTCCCGGTTATCCGGATTTTCATTCCCAAATTTCATGGCGTATGCCTGGCTTGACGCGACGCCCCTGTTAAAGAAAATACTATGATCGTCAGCTTTCCAATCCTGTTCAGTATGCACATTCACTGAAATCGTTTGACCCCTCGTAATATTCGTGGGATCATTATAAAGAGGTGTAAAATGATAAGTGTAGTCATTATCAGGGTATGAGGAAAAATCTTCCCAGGTAAATGATTGAATCGGGTTGTCATACGTGGAATACAAAGCACCTGCGACCGGGTTTTCTATGCGTTCTTTAAATACTTTAAAACCCATTACGGTTACCCTTACGTGCTGACCATTACTTTTCATATACTCCTTTTCGGCCGTAAAGCCCAGCAGATTTTGCATACTGTTTTCGGGACAATCTATTGCGAACGCAACAGTATTTGTACCTGTAACAGCAAAAATGGTGAACCCGTTAACCGGGGTTGATTTAAAACGCATATGATTTGTTTTTGTATTTAAAAAGCAATTACATATCCCTGTTTACCCGCCTGCTGTTTGGTATAAGATACTCCATGAATTTTTAGCCCATCTTTATTCAACAGCGTTATGATGCCGCCTTCATTAGATAACTGGGCGCTTTGGCCGGATAACCTGATTTTTATTACTTCACCCGCTTTTAGAACATTGTTCCTGATAATTTCTTTTTTCTTTAATTTATCTGCTATGCTCCAACCATCGAGGTTGATATCTTTGTCAGTAGTGTTTAACAGATAAACAAATTCTTTTCCAGTGTCGTCCCCTTTGGGATTGACCATTGCAGCAAAAATTTTGATAGCGGTATCATCCTCCGGTAATGGTTGAGGTGTTGGTGGAATAATAGGATCTGCATTGTCGTCATCAGTATGAACGACCTGTGACTGAAATTTCATGAACATGGCCAGCCACCTGTTTTCATCAGGATAGAAAATAAACAAACCACCATCCTGGTAAATACCATTGTCTCCGGAATGAGATCCGGTATTCCCCTGGTTCATATGAATATCATGTACTCCATTTCCGGGCAGAAAGTCGAAATAAGCATCTTCTTTATTATTTTCCGGACCCCACTTACTGCCAAAAGCATACAACAATGCTCCCGGGGAATTTATGGCGTGTTCAACGTGCACATTAAAAATATCATTCAGGTCATTATTAGGGCCACCCTGGAGAGTAGGCATTATTTTCATATCGTGTATGTCAAAAAGATTTCCCCGGATGTAATCAAGTGCGGCTGTATTAGTTTGTTTAGGCAGGTTTGAAAAGCCGACAGGCAAGGTTTTGATGTGGGATAAAATCGGATGTTGATAATCATCGGCGAGAAAAAATTGCAAATCGGAAGGTTGCTGGTCTGATTTTACATTTACGGCAATCCGATGTTTGGTATTATTTGCCTCGACAAGTATTTGAAAATGTGGTTTACTACCCGGATTTTTTTGTACAGCTGCCGGGCTGTCCATTTTGTTGATAACGTTGCCGACAAGAACGCCATAATTTGATAGTGACATAATGCGGTATTTAAAAGTTAATAAACCGGTTATTGAGTTTCAGGAGGGCGTCTGTATCCGACAGTGTTTAAGAATTGACTGTTAGTCGTTAAAATTTTCTATAGGGAAACAGAATTTGAAATTGCAGGACAACGAAATCGTCGGACTTGAAATTATTACCTGTTCAAAAAAACAAAAGGGCCCTGCTTTACGCAGAGCCCTTTTCTTTTTTAAGAAATGATATTCTTTAATTCGCTTTGATAATTCTCACAATCTTTCGCTGGTCTCCCTGCGTTATTTCTGCGAAATAAGAACCACTTGCAAGTTTATTACCTACCTGCAAAATGGTATTCGATGCTAATTTTTGATGTACCTCCACTACCTGGCCGAACATATCCAGGATTCTGACTGTAACAGGGCTTTCAGTAGTTCCCCTGATCACCAGGTTAAAGTAAGTACTGCTCGGGTTAGGCATAGCTTCCGCTTGCAAATCTTTTGACCCAAGACTATGGGTAATTGCAGGCTTTGGAAGATCAGGTACAACCGGAGTATTGGTATGAATTGTTGTGTCAGCATCTCCACCAGGTCTAGTAGCCACATTCCCTGTTGAACAGCTAAGCGAGGTCGAAGTAACATAGCTGCCCTGATCGTTAGAGCGGCCGGAATTCCTTGCTCCAGATACCAAATACTGTTCATAATTCTGGGTTGTCCCGGCTTCATCAAAATTAAAGTATGCATCCCAAAAAATACCTGACACTGGTTTTGGTTTTACGCCTGCAGTAGTATTAAAGACGGTATAGACAGCAGCTGACCAACGCCATGTTAACGAGGTATTGGGTTTGTCCATGGTGATATTAGCCGTCCATTTTACGTTCGAAATGTTGCCCGGTAAGTTGACAGGTACACGCCACGCCAATCCATTCATGAAGATATCATCAGAGAAGATCCTTGGCACAACTGTTTCCCATGTATTATTCGTAAAGCTGGTAGAAGCAGGCCATGCATTAGGTTCGAAACGTATTCTTCCATTGGGAACGCTCAAAGTATATGGCACCCCGTTAGCTGTAAATGTAACTACCGCATTCGTAATATTTATGGTGAACGCAGTATTGTTCCAGCTTAACGAACTTGGATTAAGCGAACTGTAGAACCATATATAACGACCCGCTGGTATTGAGCTGGAATTAAAGTTCGAAGTCAAAGATGTATTTGTAATCGAACAATTCACCGGATTAACCGTCACCATCACATTTTGTGTTCGAACGCAGCCATTAGTACCAGTTAATGTATAAACATAAGTCACATTTACCGGCGACGTTGCATTATTAGTAAGTATTTCTGAAATGTTTCCTGTTCCTGAAGCGGCGCCGTTTTGAATACCAGATACCGCAGCTCTTGTCCATTTAAATGAACTGATTGCATCAGCACTTGTTGCTGTATAAGCAACCGATGCTCCACTCGATATTATTTTCGTAAGACTACTTGTCAACGTTGGTGCTGACTTAGGTGCTGCCGTAATGCTGCGGGCCGGACTTGTACAAGTATTGATTTTTTGTGTTACGGTATACGTTCCGGCTGTAGTTACGGTAATAGATGCGGTTGTTGCACCGGTACTCCACAATAAAGAACCGCTATAGCCGCTCGCTGTTAATATTGAACTACCACAATTGTTCACCACTGTTACATTTGGTGCAACAACAGAATTAACTGTTGGAGCAGCAGTAGCACTACGGTTAGCACTGGTACAACCGTTTACTGTTTGATTGACAGTATAAGTGCCGGCCGCGGTTACTGTAATGGATGCGGTTGTAGCTCCGTTACTCCACAATAATGAACCTGTATAGCCACCTGCGGTAAGTGTCGAGCTTCCACAGTTATTTACAACAGTAATAGTTGGGGCTGTTGGAACAACACCAGGCGTTGCTGTAACGCTGGTAACCGCGCTTGTACAGCCATTTATCGTTTGTTTGACAGTGTACGTGCCTCCGGCTATTACAGTGATAGACGCTGTAGTGGCGCCGTTACTCCACCGTAATGCCCCTGTATAATCACTTGCAGTAAGTGTTGAGCTACCGCAGTTATTTACGACAGCTACCTTTGGTGCCGGTGTAACTGGTACCGCGGTACCACTGCCGGCAGCACTGGTACAATTATTTACTTTTTGGGTTACCGTGTAGGTTCCCGGTGTATATACAGTGATAGATGCAGTGGTTGCTCCGTTGCTCCATAACAATGAACCCGTATAGCCACTAGCTTTGAGTGTTGAACTACCGCAGCTATTCACTACAGTTACTGTAGGTGCGGCGACATTTCCAGGCGCAGCTGTACCGCTACCGGCAGAGCTTTTACATCCATTTGCCGTTTGCGTTACTGTGAAGGCACCGGCAGTAGTCACTGTGATGGAGGAAGTGGTCGCACCATTGCTCCATAATAAAGAACCGGTAAAAGAGCCGGCTGTTAACACAGAGCTTCCGCAACTATTTACTACAGTCACCCCCGGAGTTGCGGGAATAGCATTTACAGTAAGAGTCGCAGCATTTGAGTTTACTGAACTGGTACTATTCGTCCAGACAGCACGATATTGCTTTCCATTATCACCAGCAACAACAGTAAAAGATAATGTTGCATTTGTAGCTCCGGTAATATTTGTCCAGCTTGTTCCACCAGTACTTACCTGCCATTGAACAGTTGGCGTTGGTGTTCCTGTAGCCATGGAAGTAAACGTAGCCGTGGTTCCTGCGCATAAAGTTTGAGATACAGGTTGAGTTGTAACAGATGGTGCAACAGTACCAGTGCCGTTTGTTGAACTGAACACTACATCCACCCAATAGTTACTGGCCTGGAATGAACTGGTTGGGAAAACTGACGCGGCAGCATACATATATAAACCATTAGGTCCATCGAATCCATCTTTTAACCCTGTTATCGGAGGATTAACAAGATTGTCCGTAAAGTATGGCTTACTGGATGCATAATCACCTGACGGGCTGAAGCATGAAATAACGTAGGTTACATCCGCGGTAATCGCTACAGGACTACTGAAAGAAACCTGCTGCCAGCCGGATGGTGTTTCTGTAATGAAAGCAGCTTGTGCTAACTGGGTACCTGTATTGGTCCAAAGACTTCCTACATGGACTCCGGTAGCACCTGTTCCTTTATAATAGCGAACACCTGTAATATATCCATTCTGCGATGAACGGAAACGCATACCTACTTCAATTCCCTGGCCATCATTAACCAGTATGTTCTGTGGTAAATCAGTAGACTGAAAGAAAGAATAGGTGGGGTTACCACTGGCAGTTGTAAAACTCCAGGTGAAATTATTTGCAAGGGCATTCCCGGCCAGGTCTTTGACACCTGATGCTCCTCCAACAATAGTAACGGTATAAGTTTTTCCCGCTATGAATGCAGTGGAGGGATTAAATGTAAGCTGGTTGCCGGAAACAGTTACTGATCCGTTCAATATAGTATTAGCTGCATCTTTTACCTGGAATGTGGTGCTGCTTGCACTGGAACTGTTGATTGCTTCGCTAAAAATTGCTGAGATAGATGTAAACACATTAACACTGGTAGCGCCACTGGCCGGTGATACGATATTCACCGTCGGTGCAGTGTTATCAACCCCGACAGTTGTAAAGCTCCAGCTATAATTACTTGCTAAAGCATTCCCTGCCGGATCTTTCACACCGGAAGCGCCTCCGGTAATGGTAACTGTATATACAGTTGCATTTTTCAGAGGAGCTGACGGCGTCAGGCTAAGTTGGCTTGTTGCTGTATTTACCGTTGCAGCAATAACGTTATTAGCTGCATCCCTCAATTGGAATGTACTGCCCGTTACTGTCGCACTGTTGATTGCTTCACTGAAGTTGGCTGTTATAACTGTATTAAGAGCTACATCAGTTGTAATATTTGCGGGCAAAACAGATGTCACAGTAGGAGCTACATTATCTGAACCAGCGTTGAAAACAACATCTACCCAATAATTACTTGATTGGATTGATGCGGTTGGGAAGGCTGGTGATGCGGTATACATGTACAAACCATTTGGTCCGTCCACTCCATCCTGCAAGCCGGTTATAGGACCATTAACGAGATTCGCGGTAAAATAGGGTTTGCTGGCTGCATAATCACCGGATGAGCTAAAGCAGGATACTACATAAGTAACACCTGGAGTAATAGCTACCGGATTGTTAAATAAAACCTGCTGCCATCCTGAAGCTGTTTCGTTGATGAAAGTAACTTGCGAGAGCAGCGTACCTGTATTTGTCCATAAACTTCCTGTATGTGATCCTGTACCACCAGCGCCTTTATAGAAGCGAATACCAGTGACAAATCCATCTTGTGAAGTACGGAATCGCATACCAAATTCAACCGACTGTCCATCGTTCACCCGTATGGCTTGTGGAACATCCGTAGGCTGGAACAGCGAAGCGCTGTTTCCATTTCCACCACCACCGCCGGCAGCGGCAGTAGTAAAGGTCCAGGTATAATTATTAACTAAAGCATTGCCGGCAAGGTCTTTTACACCCGATGATCCGCCAACGATTGTAACGGTATACGTTGCTGAACCTGCCAGAACTGTCGAAGGCGTCAGTATAATCTGGTTGCCTGATGTACTTACTGTTGCATTAACCAGAGTGTTGGCAGCATTTCTAACCTGGAAAGTATTGGCGGTAACAGTTGAGCTATTGATAGCTTCACTGAAAGTTGCTGTTACCGTAGTCGTTGTACTCACCCCTGTTGCCCTGTTGGGTGGTAATACTGATGATATAATCGGGGGTGTTACATCTCCGCCGGCACCGATCGTAGTTTTAATACTTACTGCATTACCAATATTACCGCTATCATCAACACCCCTCGCATAAATAGTATAAGTTCCACCTGACACCGGAGTCCATGAATAACTCCAGGTAATAGTACCATCAATTGAATTCAATGTTGCGGGGATCCATCTTGCTCCTCCATCTGTTGATATTTCCACTGAAGCAACCACGCCACCTCCGGCATCAGTTGCACCGCCTGTAAAATTGATGGCAGTTCCTGTTGAGAAAGTTGATGCATTTGCAGGTGAAGTGAAACTGGCTGACGGTGCGGTAAAGTCTGTAGATTTTATTGGCGCCGTCAAATCAGATTGAAGTTTTCCCGGTTGCGCTCCCATATCGGCAAAAAGATTGGCAGTCGCTTGTTGCATCGCAATACTTACATCGGTACTTCCGCCCAAATGGTTACCATCTAGTCCCCATGACCATTGTACGGTGCCCGCACCAAATACCAATGCCCCGCTTGAATGCCGGTACAATGATAATTTATGATTGAGATTATTTACGTTAGTACTGGATGCTGTAAACCTTCCTTCAGGATAGGTTGAAGCAAATCCGGGTTGCTCATAGTCCCACTCATAACCCAGTGTATTAACACCCAACGAGGCTGACTGGCCTGCTGGTAATGTTGCGACACTTGTATTACGCCATAGACGAATCTTTTTATAAAATGCAGGAACAATTATGTTGGCCGGATATTCTGTCCAACTGAGCTGACCTGTCAGTTTATTTTCCGGCGTACCGGCATCATAATCTGCACCTGTTCTCCATAAACCGGTCCATTCAGCCGAAGGGTCGCATTTTGATCCGCATGCTCTTTCTCCCAATGTACCATCTGCCAGAAATCCTTCCTTATAACAAACTAATGTACGGTCTTCCGTACCATCATTATTCTCCCATCTCGTTTTCCAGTATACTTCATTACCAGAAAAAAATGCCATATGCACTCCGGCGTTTCTTGCCGCTTCTATATTAGCTCTTTGTTGCTTTGAGATATATTCATCATGACCAACGGAGATAAATATTTTATGATTCAACAGCCTGCTTCCGTTAGTGGCTACATCATTACAACTTGTATAAGTAATATCATACCCGTTTCTTTCGAGCCAGCGTATCATTGGATACTCTGCATTCATGTACCAGTCAGCTTCTCTGCCGTCTGTATTAAACAATGAATTATACGGAACGAACGGACGATTATAACTTACTTTGACAGCATGACCGGAAGGCCAGCTGGTAGTACCGTCATACATTGAATTACCACCATAGCCATTATAAGCCTGCCAGGTAGCGTCGGGAAACTGTAAATATAAATCCGAATTACGGCTATCATTTCTTACAATGAAAACAATATGGTTGCTTCCCCCGCCTGTTCTTTCCAGTTTTGCAACATACAGACCTGACACCGCATTGGATGGTATGGCCCACGATACCGGATTTTTCCAGTTGCTGCAATCAATCATTCCGGTTGTGGAATTAGATATACCGGCAGCCTGAACGACTCCGGTAAAGCTTCCCAGGTTTGCCATCAACCTGGCACCACTGCCACCATAGTAACCTATCCGGTATATTTTGATGGAGTACTGAGCAGCGCCTTGTACATTGACTCTAAAATTTACTGTAGCGCCGGCATTAAGACTCATTTTATCCGCAAAACCCGCAATGCGGATATCACGAAAATCAGGCACCGTCCATTCGGATTCCGGGTTGCCTGGCAGCGCATTTTCTGTTACAACCGGATTCTGCGCTGATGAAAAAAGGGAAGTTGCAATTAGGTACAGACAGGTAAACATAAGTTTCCTGCGGTTAAGGTATAATTTACCCATAGCCATAACGATGAATTTTGGTTTAAGCCGATAAAAAATCAAATAGAAGTCTTCCGTTGGAGTCGTTCTTTAGAAAGGATATTACAAGTTTTCAGGGACGGTTGAAGAGGGTTGGAAGTAAAGAGACGTAAAAGTAATAGCAAAAAGTAATTAAACAAATCTTATAGAGAAAAAAGTTAAAAACTTTTTATATGTAACTCTTATTTATTTATTTAAATAATTGTGTAACTGACATGTTACAAGCTTCAGCCACTTTTATTTATCAGATAGTTGCTTTATTAATTTTTTTTACAGTCAATAATATTTCTAAGATCATAAACTTTTATAGAGTTATCGGATATTAGAAATGTTGAATTTATAAGTTTAGTCACTCTCCTGAATAATTTTCGCAGTAATGCCTGCCAGCTTATTATAAGTAAATTTCGTCTACGGGTTAATGCTGTAGAGGGATATTCAATTGCCTGACTAATCAGTTGATTTTTCAATTGTGTTCTTAATTCGGTCTTTCATTCTTTCTTCCTGTTGTATTGGATATAAATGGGGTCTTGCAAATAGTTTGGGCTGATAATAACCCTGGCCGGTAAGAATGTATTTGTCCCCAAACACGAATGAAAGCTCAATTCATTTTCCATATCGTACTTTTACTTACGGATATTAAGCGAATTAGTTATGAGAATCGGGAAAGTTTTTTAACTTTACACCGCCTTTCTCCTTCTGTCAAACCCCAGTTATCCAATACAATAAGAAAACTATTTTGCGACCGTAAGCGGAAGCTATGAAAATTTTAAATGCTACTCTCCAGGGGCTTTTTCTTTTCTGGTCCAAAAATAATTCGATTTAAATGATAATGTCTTTGAGATGATCTGGGCAATCAGTCTTCCCGTATATATGTTCTTGCCTTCATCTTCATCCTTTTAAAACCGGCAGTGTGGTTCTATTGACAGCTTCTGCACGCAACGTTTCTTATCCAACGAATACCAGTTACAGATGAAACTTTTTATAAACGCCCTGAAGGTTTATAAGACTTATGCCCTATCGAGTACAAAATATTATTCCGTTACCCGTTGTTCGATTATACAAAGGTCCAAATGATCTTGTTCGGATAAGCCGTATATTTTTCGTAATCACATTTTTATTCCTCTTTCAATGGAAAGCACAGGCTCAAATACCTACTACCACCACTCTTACCCCCAGTACCACTACAACTTGTTTTAATCAACCGGTTACTTTTACTGCGACCGTTGATCAACCCGGTACTACGGGTAATGTTAACTTCTGGAGAGATGCAATTCTTTTGGGTACAGCTACATTAAATGCCTCCGGTGTTGCCGCTTTCACTATAGCTGATCTTCCGGCAGGTACTCATTCAATCATCGCTGTTTATGAAGGAGGGCCTCCTTTTAACGAAAGCATTTCCGATACGTTATTTTATACGGTTAATTCAGCACCCGTTATTAACAGCCAGCCATCGAACCATGCCGCCTTTACCGGTTGCAGTCCTGTGTTTGCTGTTACGGTTGATGGCACCGGGCCCTTCACTTATCAATGGAGAAAAAACGGAGCAGACATTTTAAATGCAAACGCTGAAACGTTTACACTGAATAATATCAGGGCATCAGATGCCGGTAGTTATAGTGTCATGGTGAGCAACTCCTGTGGCAATGTAATATCAAACAATGCTACACTTACCGTTTCAACGAGACCTTCCGCAAGTATTAGTTATGCCAGTAATCAATGGTGTTCATCACTAAGCACGCCCCAATTAGCAACAAGAACCGGTGCCTCCGGTGGAATATACCAGGCATCTCCCACGGAACTGGATATTGATCCGGTTACCGGCACCATTATTCCTTCGAATAGTATCCCGGGCACTTATATCGTGACTTATACAATCGGTGTTGAAAGCGGTTGCCCCGTTATAGCTACGAGGTGGATAACAATTCTTGAATCACCAACTGTGTCGATCAGTGCTGATTTTTGTGGAAATGGAGGAAGTGTAAAACTAACAGCGAATGTAATTAGCCCGGATCCTGTAACCTATGTCTGGAGCACGGGGGCCGTCTCACCCGATATTTTGGTAAGCAGCACAGATGTTTATTCGGTTACTGCCACTAATTCACAAGGTTGTCCTGGTACATCCTATTTGAATGTTACAGTTAATCCCATCACCAGCATACAGAATATCAATATCTGTCAGAATGCATTGCCTTATAGCTGGAACAGTCAATCATTAGCTGCTGCAGGTACTTATACGGCCGTATTGCAAAACACCCATGGCTGTGATTCGACAGTGACTTTGCACCTGACAGTTAACCCCAAAACTTCGAGCACCCAAAGTATAACTATTTGCCAGAACGAATTGCCTTATAACTGGAACATGTACTTATTAACTGCTTCGGGAACTTATACCGTACTTCTGAAAAACAGTCATGGGTGTGATTCAACCGTAACATTGCATCTTAGTGTTAATCCCAAATTTACCAGCACACAAAACATAACTATTTGCCAGAATGAATTGCCCTATAACTGGCACAGCCAGTCATTAAACGCCGCCGGGACTTATACGGCAGCGTTGCAAAGTATCAGCGGCTGTGATTCGACCGTAACATTGCATCTCGCTGTTAACCCCGATGTCAGCAGTACACAGAATATCACGGTTTGTCAAAATGCCTTGCCTTATAGCTGGAACAATCAATCGATACCAGGTGATGGAACTTATACTGTTGTACTGCAAAACAGCCATGGCTGTGATTCGACCGTAACATTGCATCTTACCGTTAATCCTGATGTAAGCAGCACACAGAATATCACGATTTGTCAAAATGCCTTGCCCTATAGCTGGAATAATCAATCGATACCAGGTGATGGAACTTATTCTGTTGTACTGCAAAACATTCATGGCTGTGATTCAACGGTGACATTGCATCTTACTGTTAATTCTAAAGTCACCAGTACGCAGAATATTACGATTTGCCAGAATGCATTGCCTTATAACTGGAACAATCAATCACTAAACGCTGCCGGAACTTATACTGTAGTATTGCAAAATATCAATGGCTGTGATTCAACGGTGACATTACACCTCACCGTTAAACCCAAAGTCACCAGTACGCAAAATATCACTATTTGTCAGAATGCATTGCCTTATAGCTGGAACAGCCAATCATTAACAGCTGCCGGAACTTATACGGCTGTATTGGTATCAGTTGACGGTTGTGATTCAACGGTGACATTGCATTTGACTGTCAATCCCAAAGTCACCAGCACGCAAAATGTAAGTATCTGTCAAAATGCTTTACCCTATAGCTGGAACAATCAGTCAT
>JBDTUH010000045.1:0-31325 GCA_040007815.1 Chitinophagaceae bacterium | reverse complement strand
TGGTGCCCGGGACTGGATTCGAACCAGCACATCCTTTCGAACGCTGCCACCTGAAGACAGTGCGTCTACCAATTTCGCCACCCGGGCGGGGGGCAAATGTAAAATGAAAAATGTAAAGCGAAAAATGTAAAATTATCCTTCACCGGAGACTCTTATACACTTACATTGAAATCTCTCAAAGCGTCATTCAAACTTGTTTTTAAATCAGTGCTTGGCTTGCGCTGGCCAATGATCAATGCACAGCCTACGCCATATTCGCCAGCGGGAAATTTTTTAGTGAATGAACCGGGGATCACTACGCTTCGGGCCGGAACACGACCCTTTGTTTCTACCGGTTCACTACCGCTTACATCAATGATCTTGGTGGATTGCGTCAATACGACATTCGCTCCCAATACCGCTTCTTTTTCTACTATTACTCCTTCTACCACTATACAACGGCTCCCGATAAAACAACCATCTTCAATGATAACGGGAGAGGCTTGCAGAGGTTCCAGTACGCCACCAATACCGACTCCTCCGCTTAAATGAACACCCTTGCCGATCTGGGCGCAGCTGCCAACAGTCGCCCATGTATCCACCATCGTCCCTTCATCTACATAGGCGCCGATATTTACATACGAGGGCATCAGGACCACGTTTTTGGCGAGGTAAGCCCCGTATCTCGCTACCGCATGCGGAACAGCACGAACACCCAGGTCCTTATAATTTTTCTTTAATAGCATTTTATCATAAAACTCAAACGGTTCTATGTTCCAGGTTTTCATTTGCTGAATGCCGAAGTACATCAGTATCGCCTGTTTTACCCATTCATTCACTACCCATCCTTCAGTGGAGGGAGAAGCTACTCTTAACCTTCCTTTATCCAGTTCTTCGATAACGACCCGCACCGCATCTGCATACACATTGTCTTTTAATAGTTCTCTATTGCCCCAGGCCTGCTTTATTAATTCTTGCATAGTTGAAATTTGCTGCGAAAATAGTTGTTAAGGAGGAAAGTCAGCAAGTCCGGAGTCCGAAGAATGCTACTTTATGATAAGGTTTTTCCCGGACTTGCTGACTTGCCGTCTTTCAGACTTAGCTCTCTCAAACTTATCTTTGCTGGCTATGAACATAGGATTTGATGCTAAAAGGGCGTATCACAATACTACGGGTTTGGGGCACTATAGCCGGACATTGCTAAATCTATTGTCTGAAAACTATCCGGAACATCAATACTATTTATTCAATCCTAAAAAATCTTCGAAATACAAGTTTGACAGAGCTAATATCAAGGAAGTATTGCCTTCCGCTTTTCCGGATACAATGCTGACCGCAGCCTGGAGAAGCAGCTGGGTAAAGAAAGACCTACAGCGTCTGAATATTGATATCTATCATGGGTTGAGTCATGAGGTGCCATTCGGGATTAAAAAGACAGGTATTAAATCAGTGGTGACCATTCATGATTTAATACCGGAGCGTTACCCGGAGCAGTATAATCCCGTAGACGTAAAGATTTACCGTAAAAAATTTCGTTACGCCTGTGAACAGGCCGATAAGATAATTGCGATCAGTGATCAAACACGGCAGGATATTATTGATTTTTACAAAATACCCGGTGAAAAGATTGAAATATGCTGGCAGAGCTGCTCACCACTTTTTAGTATAAAGGCAAGTGAAGAGGAAAAGAAAAGGATTTCGGAGAAATATGAATTACCTGCTGCATTCTTTCTTTCAGTAGGTTCTATTGTTGAGCGAAAAAATTTATTAAATGTCTGCAAGGCTTTCTTCCTGTTGCGGAATGACCTCGATGTTCCGCTACTGGTAATTGGTGACGGAGGCAAATACAAACAACAGGTAAAAGATTTTATTTTGCAGAACGACCTGGAAAAGAAAATTATTTTTTTGTCGGAGAAAAAAAACAGCAGGGCATACAGCGACTTTTTATCGACACCAGACCTGGCTGTTATTTACCAGTCGGCTATCGCTATGCTTTATCCTTCTTTTTACGAAGGGTTTGGCCTTCCCGTACTGGAAGCCTTATGGAGTCGTTTGCCTGTTATCACTTCGAATGTTTCCTGCCTGCCGGAAATAGGCGGTCCCGGAGCTTATTGCGTAGATCCCAATAGCGCAGAAGATCTGGCGGAAGCGATCAAAATGGTGTATTCGGATAAGGAACTGGTAGCGGATATGATAGCAAAGGGTATTCAGCAGAGAGAAAAATTCGCACCTGGAAAATATGCCACTTCTGTTATGGATGTGTATAAAAGTTTAATGATTTAAAAATTTAAGCGACTAATGGATTTTGAAAGCGATATACAAAATTGTTTGGGTGTATTGAAGAGCGGCGGCATCATTCTTTACCCAACCGATACTATATGGGGGATTGGTTGTGATGCTACGAATGCAAAAGCCGTCGAAAAAATATTTCAGTTAAAAAAGAGACCTGATGAAAAGGCGATGATCGTATTAGCGGCCGAAGAAAGAGATGTATTAAAGTATGTAGCCAATGTTGACCTGCGGGTATTTGACTATCTGACCGAAAATCCCAAACCGGTGACAGTGGTGTATAAAGGAGCTATCGGTATAGCTGATAACCTGGTGGGCAAAGATGGGAGCATCGCCATTCGTATTTGTAATGACAGTTTCTGTAAACATCTTATAAAACGATTTCGGAAACCCATTGTATCTACCTCGGCTAATATATCAGGGCAACCACCGGCAAAGGTTTTTTCAGAAATAACGGATGAACTAAAAAATGCGGTGGATTATACAGTAAAATACCGGCAGGATGATCAGACAATTGCAGCCCCATCATCAGTTGTTAAGTGGAACCGGGATGCGACAGTGACTGTTTTGCGTCCTTAGATAAAAATTACAGCCAACTTTTATTGTCTGTTTCCAACACAAACTACTTAAAACATCAAACCCCGATCTTTGTTCCGATTATGGAAATCAATTGTACCGAAACAGAATTAATGATCTTAAAAAAGGTTGCTATCGCTGCAGCTGAACTGGATGTGGAAACATACCTCGTGGGAGGTTTTGTGCGGGATAAGATTTTGGGCCGGTCAACAAAAGATGCAGATATAGTCTGTGTCGGCGATGGCATTGAACTGGCAACGGCCGTCGCAAGACATTTTAAGCCTTTGCCCCAGGTCAATTATTTTAAAAATTTCGGAACAGCTCATATAAAAGTAAATCCTTCCAATAATAGTGACTCTCCGGAAGCCCCCTCCACCGGAGGCAACCGAGCAGAGCGAAGGTTGGGAACAGAGTTCGTGGGGGAGGTCGGGGCCTTTGATATCGAATTCGTTGGCGCAAGAAGAGAAAGTTACCGTTTTGATTCACGTAAACCAGCCGTAGAACCTGGCAGCATTGAAGATGATCAGAAGCGAAGAGATTTTACGATGAATGCATTAGCCATAAGTCTCAATAAAAAAGATTATGGCAAATTGGTGGATCCGTTCGATGGATTGAAAGACATAGATGCAAAGATCATCCGGACACCGATGGATCCTTTACAAACTTTCAGTGATGATCCGCTCCGGATGATGAGAGCTATTCGTTTTGCCGCACAACTGAATTTTGAAATTGAAGAAAAAACATTACAGGCTATAAAAGAAGATGCTGAAAGAATAAATATTATTTCCCAGGAAAGAATCACGGATGAACTAAACAAGATTGTTTTATCGCCCAAACCTTCCGTTGGTTTTGATCTGTTATACAAAACAGGGTTATTACATATTATTTTTCCTTCCATGGTGGAACTGGCCGGTGCGGAATATAAAGACGGGCATGGGCATAAGGATAATTTTTATCATACGTTGCAGGTGTTGGATAATATAGCTGTTAATACGAATGACCTTTGGTTAAGATGGGCGGCTATTCTGCACGATATAGCCAAGCCTGTTACCAAACGTTTTGAAGAAGGACATGGCTGGACCTTTCATGGTCACGAAGTAGTAGGCGGAAGGATGGTGCCGAAAATATTCGCGAAACTTAAATTGCCGCAAAACGAAAAAATGCGGTTGGTGCGAAAATTGGTAGAATTGCATTTGCGGCCGATTAGTTTGACAAAAGAAAATATCACCGATTCCGCAATACGCAGACTTCTATTTGATGCAGGGGAAGATTTTGATGCATTGATGTTACTTTGCGATGCCGATATCACTTCGAAGAACAAGCAAAAGGTCAGGCGTTTCCTGGAGAACTTTCAAATGGTCAGGCAACGATGCAAAGAAGTGGAGGAAAGCGATCATTTGCGCAACTGGCAACCGCCTATTACCGGCGAAGAAATAATGGAGATGTTTGACTTGACTCCTTCCAAGCCGGTTGGAATTTTGAAAAATGCTTTGAAGGATGCTATTTTGGATGGTATTATTCCGAATACATATGAAGATGCTTATACATACCTGGTTGAAAAAGCAAAGGAAATGGATTTGAAAATAAAGAAATCGTAAATTCGCAATATGGCTATTTTAAAGTTCAGGGTTTATTTTGAAGAGGATGAAAGTGTGTACCGGGATGTGTCTATCCGGCATACGCAGTCTTTTTTAGATCTGCATGAGACCATTTTAAAAGGATACGAATTCGACAATAAGCATAAGGCGACTTTTTTCCGGAGTAATGATCATTGGCAAAGAGGCCGTGAGATCAGCCTCGAGAAATATGATAAGGAATACCGTGTAGCTCCTTTATTAATGAAGGAAACAACCATTGGGTCTGAAATAAAGGACCCCAACCAGAAGTTTGTCTATTGGTATGATTTCAACAAGAACTGGACTTTCCTGGTGGAACTGATCAACGTATCGAAGGAGGAAAATCCAAGATTAAGTTATCCATCGGTTGTACGAACTGAAGGGATCGCTCCCAGCCAGTACGGAACCAAGGGGTTGCTGGGTGAAAAATTCGCTGATGTAGAAGAAAAATATGACCTGTCGCAGGCAGTGGATGGCTTTGCGGAAAAAGATGAAGATGGGGAAGATCTTGGTACGACGGCTGAAGATGGAACAGCGGAGGAAGAAAGCGAAGAGCAGATATAATGTGCAAATATGCCATTTGCTAATTTGCTAATGAAATACAGTGTGAATCAGAGAATTTATCCCGGTCCAAGGATCGGGTTTTTTATATAGCGGAAATGGCGTTACCGAAAAGCGATAAGACGGTTATTATTGTAGCTGGCCCAACGGCCGTTGGAAAGACCGCTGTTGCCATTGAAATAGCAAAAACATTCGGCACGGAAATAATATCAGCGGATAGCAGGCAATGTTTTAAGGAAATGAATATTGGCGTTGCCCGGCCATCTATTGGTGAATTGAAAGCCGTAAAGCATCATTTTATTGCTACGCATAGCGTAAAGGAAGAAGTAACGGCAGTTACATTTGAACAATATGCTTTGCAGAAAGTAGCTAACTTATTTCAGCATCATGATGTAGTAGTGATGACAGGGGGGACGGGACTTTATATCATGGCCTTCTGCGAAGGATTGGATGCGATACCGGACATACCAGTGGAGATAAGGGCTGCGATAATTAATCAGTATGAAAAAGAAGGGATGGACTGGTTGAAACAGGAAGTAGAAAAAAAAGACCCCCAATTTTACAAAGAAGGAGAGACGCAGAACCCACAGCGAATGATGCGGGCATTGGAAGTGATGGAAGCAACGGGTAGCTCGATCCTTGACTTTCGAAAAGGAGATAAAAAGCAAAGGCCCTTCAATATAAAAAAGATAGGACTGGAATTACCAAAGGAAGAGCTTAAGCAACGGATCAATGCGAGAGTTGATAAAATGATGGAAGCGGGATTATTGGATGAGGTAAAAACTTTATTGCCGCATAAGAATCTAAACGCATTGCAAACCGTTGGTTATGCGGAGATAATTGAGTTCTTTGAAAATAAAATAACAATGGCGAAAGCTGTCGAAGAAATAAAAATCCATACACGGCAATATGCCAAAAGACAGATGACATGGTTTAAAAAAGATAAAGATATTGTATGGTTTTCACCTGCCCCGGTTGAGCTGATTATTGCAACTATAAAAAAAGAGCTTGCACTGTCTCCCGGTAAATAAGTCTTGTTTTAGTAAATATTTCCAAATAAAAACCCCGGTCTGCTGACCGGGGTAACAATATTAATCAACCGACGCTTAGATATGAGCTTCGATCTTTTTTACAAAATTTCCTTTAGGTTGCGCCCCTACTAATTTATCAACTACCTGGCCGCCCTTGATAAAAAGGATAGCAGGGATGGAAGTGATGCCATAGTTCATAGAAACCTGGGGATTGTTATCCACGTTTACCTTACCCACGTTTACCTTACCATCATATTCTTTTGACAGTTCTTCAATAACGGGCCCGATTGCACGGCAGGGTCCACACCACTCAGCCCAAAAATCTACTACGGTCAGTTTATCAGAAGCGATTACGTCTGTTTGAAAGTTTGAGTCGTTAAATTCCTTTGCCATTGTATTTAGGTTTTATTTTTTTGTTTCTAAAGGACTGCAAATTTAGGCCCGTTACTATTAACAGCCGGAGTTGGCAGAAAGTTGTGTAAAACTTGTCATTGTTTTTTGTCAACTGCCTTACAAACCTGCTAAAAAGTCCTTACTTATCAATTCGTTAACACCTGCACTTCCAGCTCAGGTTTTTCTTCCAGGAAATGGATCAGCTCTTCATTCATTTCAAAACCCTTGCCAGATGTTACAAGGCTGATTTTCAAATCTTTCTTAGGTTCGTTGACAATAAACCGTAAAGCGGATTGACCGGGATGATTCAACAGATTTTTTTCTACAAATTGGATCATTTCTTTGCTGATGTCCTGTGGGTGAACCTGCACATTTACCTGCCTTGTCAATTGCTTTTTCAGGGTCTCCGCCAAGGATACCTGCTGCACCTTGAACTCAAATTCTCCCTGGTTATAACGTGTTTTGAAATAGCCGGTAATGCAGACTGAAGCTCCCTGTTGCAGGTAAGGTGAAAGACGGAGATAGTCCTCGCTAAACAAGGCAAAATCAGTTTTGCCGGAGAAATCTTCTATAATATAACTACCGTATTTATTGCCACTTTTTTGAGCTACCCTGTGTTGCACACCTGTTACCAATGCCAGTATGCGGAACATCCGGCCGGGGTTCGGCTGCATTTTAATGGCTTCTTTGAACTCATTAAAGTCGGCGATAGAAGTCACGCTGTAATGCTTCATTTCAAAACGGTAATGATCCAGTGGATGACCACTCAGGAACATGCCGGTTACCTCTTTTTCATAGTCCAATTGAACGATCAATGGCCAGGGACTGCAATCTGGTATCCGCGGTGGCGGGATCTCCATGGTGACCGGCAGATCGCCAAACAAGGTATTAGCAGTAGATGCATTTTGCGTAGAAATTATCTGGCCATATTTGATCACTCTTTCAAGACCTGTGGCTGTTTCTCCTTCGGGTATCGTGAAATATTGCGCCCTGTGATGTTCGGTGAAACTGTCAAAGCCTCCGGCATAAGCCAGGCTTTCCAATGTTTTTTTATTGACGGCTCTTTGGTTGATTCGTTTGATAAAATCGAAGATATTCGGATACGGTCCTCCCTTCTGTCTTTCGGCGATAATGCTTTCGACAGCGGCTTCACCAACTCCTTTAAGTCCACCCAAACCAAAACGTACTTCGCCAGCCTTGTTTACGGCAAAACCTTTCAGCGATTCATTGATGTCCGGCCCGAGTACTTTCAATCCCATTCGCTTACACTCTTCCATAAAGAAGGTGATCTTTTCTATACTGCCGGCATTGTTCAATACAGCCGCCATATATTCAGCAGGGTAGTGGGCCTTTAAATAAGCTGTTTGATAAGCTACGTACGCATAACAGGTGGAGTGTGATTTATTAAATGCATATTGTGCGAATGCTTCCCAATCCGACCATATTTTTTCTAGCCGCTCTACCGGTAATAATTTTGCTTTCGCCCCACTGATGAATTGTGCTTTCATCTTGTTCAATACGGCGATCTGTTTTTTCCCCATCGCTTTACGCAATACATCCGCATCGCCTTTGCTAAAGCCGGCCAGTTTTTGCGCCAGCAACATTACCTGCTCCTGGTATACCGTGATCCCATACGTTTCTTCGAGGTATTCCTGCATCTCCGGCAGATCGTAGCTGATAGGCTCACGGCCATGTTTGCGATCAATATAGTTAGGAATATAGGCCATTGGTCCGGGGCGATACAAAGCGTTCATCGCAATAAGATCGCCGAACTTATCCGGTTTTAGTTCACGCAAATATTTCTGCATGCCAGGGCTTTCAAACTGGAAAGTGCCGATGGTAGAAGCATGCTGGTATAGTTCAAATGTTTTGGCATCATCCAATGGTATGGTGTCGAGATCAATTGTTACACCATGATTTTGTTTGATAAGGTTCAACGCATTCTTCAGGATCGTCAACGTTTTCAATCCAAGGAAGTCCATTTTGATAACACCGGCTTCTTCAATCATATTACCTTCTATCTGTGTCACCCATAATGGCGAATCCTTTGCGATAGCAACAGGGATCAGATCAGTAAGGTCCATTGGTGCAATAATAATTCCGGCTGCATGTATACCTGTATTGCGAACAGAACCTTCTAACCTTTCCGCTTCATGCAAGACCCTGCTGAGTAAAGTATTTTCGTCGTTGTATATTTCGCGGATCTTTTTCACATTTTCAAAATCATCACCTCCCAGTCCTTCTTTTTCTTCCAATGATTTTTCGCCATCCTTAATTTTCATGGGGGCATGCAACACTCTTCTTAATTCAACACCGGGTCTTTCAGGAATCAATTTGGTCAGGGCACGGCTTTCCGTCAAGGGCAGATCCAGCACTCTTGCTACATCAGCGATACTTGATTTAGCAGCCATCGTGCCATACGTGATAATCTGCGCCACCTGGTTCTTTCCATATTTATCAACTACATAGTCAATTACTTTTTGTCTTCCTTCGTCATCGAAGTCAGTATCGATATCCGGCATTGATTTACGATCGGGATTCAGGAATCTTTCAAATAGTAAATTGTATTTGATAGGATCAATATTGGTAATACCTGTACAATAAGCCACTACTGAACCCGCCGCAGAACCACGTCCGGGTCCGATGAAAACTCCGATGTCACGGCCAGCTTTGATAAAATCACTTACGATCAGGAAGTAGCCGGCGAAGCCCATGGTTTTAATCGTAAATAATTCAAAACGGATTCGCTCATCTACTTCGGGAGTGATCTCGTTGTATCTTTTTTTGGCTCCTTCCCAGGTAATATGTTCAAGATATTCATCCTGCGATGAAAATTCTTTCGGTACCTGGAAGAAAGGCAACAGGATATCACGCTTTAAATTCAGCAGATCAATTTTATCAACGATCTCGTTAGTATTGTCAATAGCCTGCGGAAGATCATGAAAGACCTTTGTCATTTCTTCCGTGGTCTTAAAATAAAACTGATCGTTTGGAAAGGCGAAACGTTTTCCTTTGATATTTACGTCATCATCGGCGAAATCACGGGAGGCCAGCGTCGCTTGTTTCTCACCTGTATTGATGCAAAGTAAAATATCATGGGCGTTAAAATCGCTTTGTTCTACATAATGGGAATCGTTGCTGGCGATGATCTTTACATTATATTTTTTCGCCAGTTTTATTAAAACCAAATTCACTTTATCCTGTTCGGCCATTCCATGACGCTGCAGCTCCACATAAAAATCTTCCTGGAAAACATTGAGCCACCATTTGAATTCATTTTCACCTTCTTCTTCCCCTTTTCTAAGGATAGCTTGGGGCACGGACGCACCCAGACAGCATGTGGTAGCGATCAAACCTTCATGGTATTGCAGGATCAATTCTTTATCAATACGAGGATATTTGCTATACATTCCTTCAATAAAACCGAGTGATGTAAGCTTCACTAGATTTTTATATCCCTGTTCATTCTTCGCTAATAATATCTGGTGATGCCGGATGTCTTTCTGTTCCTTGGTAAAGGTTTTCTGGTGGCGGTTAACAGTAATATAGAACTCACAACCCACCACCGGTTTTACTTTCAGGTTACCATTTTCGTCTTTATGTTTATAAGCCTCCGCTACAAATTCAAAGGCGCCAAACATATTACCATGATCACTGATGGCCAATGCGGGCATTCCATCTTTGATGGCTTTTTTATAAAGATTTTGTATAGAGGCAGCGCCGTCTAAAAGAGAGAACTGGGTATGTACGTGTAAGTGAGAAAATTTCATAAGTTAAAAAGTCAAAAGATCAAAAAAATGAACAGTGAAAAATCAAAATGCTTCATCACGGTTTCTTATTAAACGAAAAAATACTGATGCTTCCACTATTATAACTGCAAACCCAGGCTTCCAGTTTAGTATTATCTTCAAAAATATCTACGCCTACCGGATGCCCTTTGCAGGGCAATGAAATTACTTTAGAAAATCCGTTATCATTTATTTTAAAAACCTCTACTGTATCACTGCTGTAGCAGGTGGCAAACAGGAATTTATAATTTTTTGAAAGAATAATTGTCCTGGGTTTGGCGGCTGTAGATGCCTTAAATAGCGTATTGCCCGTTTCAGCGTCAATACAGGCGATTTTTCCCAGTTTATTATAAGAAACAAAAATATGTCCGCTGGTATCCATTACAATATGTCTTGGATTAGAAGCTACGGCTATATCAGTTTCTTTCATCCAAACCGCATTGCTGATGACCGAAATAGTCGCACCACCCATAATGGCTACATAAGATCTGTTGGTTTTATCATCTACTACGATGCCGCGGGGAATAGATGCTACAGGAATAGTGCTTACAACTTTTGCATACGGATACTCATTGATGTTTGTTTCCAGCACACTCACATTATAAGAATGCCAGTTACTTACTAACAGATATTTGCTGTCAGCTGTTCTTGAAATGATCTTTGGTGTTTTACCTGTTTTGATCAATGGTACATAAAAGGAATCTTTTTGTGGACTTTCACGATAAACAACGGTAATTTTTTTAGATAGTTTTTTATTGGTTGATGGCTGGGTGGAATTTAATGAATCAAGCCTGATGGGTACAATGCCTTCCGCATTATGTAAGGAAACCCATAGTATTTTATCATCGTGGCTCAAACAAGCTTCAACAGGTTTTTCTTCGTAGGAGGGTATTGATTTATCGTTTTCATAATCCCATCCCTTTCCTTTAGTTGGTTTGAATTTAAATTCTTTGATAACTTTCCTTGTAGGCTGATCAAATTCATATACACTCATACCTTCGAGGTTCATCGCATATAATTTCGAGCCATCGCGATTGAATAAGACTGATTTGGTTCCGGGGGCGGCGTTGAGCTGCTCTTTTTTTTCATACTCAAGTAAAGAGTAAGTATCAGATGTTGAAGCTGGCACGGTGTCATTGCCCGGGTTATATTGTTTCAGTGCAACAGTGATTGTTTTTGGAATAGTAATAGCAAAACTATCATTGTTTGTTTTTACAGCCGCATTAGTATTACATGCTACATGCAAAAATAGAAAGGGTATTATTCGTAGTAAAGATTGCATGAATAGCTGTTAAATTAAATAAATAACGTATTTATTGACGATGATCATGAAAAAAAGTTAAAGGGTAAACTACTTTATCACAGTAACTTAGGGATACACAATTTAGAATAGCGAAATTCGTTAAAAGGATATTGCTTTTTCACATCTTTTAATTATATTTTTGCACGGTTTTTGAACCAAATTGAAATTGTTAACAAGCCGCATGTTTAGAACTGTTATATTCGGATTATTAGTTATGGTCACGTTATTCAGCTGCTCCAGTATGAGGCCGTTGAATTTTACCAGTGACAAACCGGTGGCGTCTTCGCCTTCTGTAACAAGATCTCCTGTTCAAAACAATAAAAAAGAAGTAAAGTTTTTAAACAATATCTCTGTTGAGACCGAGCCCTCTTCCGGAAAAAAAACAGTGGCTTCAGAAAGTGCGGCATACAAGGAATCAGCCCTGGATGTAAATACTTATTCGAACAGATCGTCATCTTTGGAAAAAGCTTCCAATCTGCAACTTAAGTACGCCATATTACTCAATACTGAAGTAGAACAACTGCAGGATAATTCTCTCCTTGAACATATAGACGAATGGTACGGCACCCGCTATCGTTACGGTGGTACTACTAAAAGCGGCATCGATTGCTCTGCTTTTGTACAAGCCATTTATCTTTCCGCATTTGCTGTCGCATTACCCCGTACCGCCAGGGATCAATACCGTAATTCACGGATTGTTTCCGCCACGGAAATGAAAACGGGCGATCTCGTTTTTTTTAATACCACCGGCGGCATATCTCATGTCGGTATCTATTTGCAGAACAATAAGTTTGTTCATGCATCTACTTCTTATGGGGTTACCATCAGCGACATGTTTGACCCTTACTATCTACGGCGCTTTATCGGGGTCGGCAGGATAGAAAAGCCTGAAGTGAAGATCAAGTAATTTCTTCTTCTTTTTTTACCAGCTTAAATCTTTTCTTTATTGTTTCTATCACTGGTATAATATCAGGTGATAATCTGAAATATATCAGGCTTCCTCCATATAAAAGAATGAATATCGTACTGCGTAAGATGAGACCGGTGAATCCATGCATATTGATAAACGCAAAATAGCAAACCACATAACATACTGCTGCCAGTAAGACCGTGTATGCTGATTGTGTGGTAAATGGAAAAAGTTTGAATTTTTTCCACAAAAAAGCAATGCGTACTATATTATAAATAGTGATGGATATAAGGTTGGCCAGAGCAGGCCCCATGATATCAAGTTTTTTAGCCAGGATATAAGTAAGTGGTAACATCAAAGTAAGTAATATAGCTCCGCTGATCAACTCAAACCGCCAGGAAGTAGATGTGCCGATGATCTGGGTGTTGACACCTGTACCCATATCGATAACTCTTGTAAGTCCTAACAGGATAAAAGCTGAAAATCCCTGCAGATAAGCATCTTTCAATCCGAATGTTTGAACGGCTTCTTTGTAGTTCAGGGCAATCAACAAAAAAATACCGCAGGAAAATATTAAGAGATTGATCGATGACCGCTGATATATTTTTTGTAATAACGCTATGTTTTTGTCTTTCCAGGCTTTGGATAAGTGGGGAATAGACACTGATATGATACTGCGTTGCGGGGCCTGGATAATACTTGTCATGATCTGCGCTATACCGAATATGCCGGCTTTGTCGATTCCTTCTGTCAGGACGGAAGCGATAACAATACTGTCGAATACCTGGGAAATAGTAAAAATCAGTACGCCTGAATAAACAAAGCTGCATAAGGTTAGTATTTTTTTCAGATAACGCCTTGTTACTTTACTTACGCTGAATGTAAAGTGAATTTTTTTTGTAAACAGCAGGTAGCAAAATAAGGTTAGGGCTATGGCGGGATAAGTAAACGCATATAGTTTTATAAAAAGATCGAAGTTTTTAATAGTATGAGTTATAAAAAGAACGATCAGTATTGTTATCAGTACCCGCCACAATACTTCTCGTGAAAGATTGGCCAATACCGGTTTCCCAAGGTTCCAGGTATAGACTTCTAAAACAGAATAGATGGTAAGCCCCAGGCCCATGGGAAATATCCAGTAATAATAAATGACAAGCTGCGGGGCATTCTGGCTGTATTTTCTTATAACAATATCTTTGAAAAACCAGCCGGCTATCACTACCAGGATAAATCCAACTACGCTTACCAGCAAAGCCCAGGTAAGCAAATCATTTTTTCCGGGCGGCAGGTTGTCGTTGTAATAAGGATAGAATTTGGAAATATAGGATGGCATGGCCAGACTTGCAAAAGCCATCATTAGTGTAGCAATGGACATAAAAATACTCACGAGTCCGTAGTCTGTCGTCGTAAAAAGTCCCTCTTTGGTAAAGAAATAAACATTGAGCAGGCCAATGGCAAAACCAATATAAATAACCACCGAAGAAATTATCGTTTGCCGCCGTATTGTGCTCATGGAGTAAAGATAAAGGTCGGAGGGCAATAGGCAATACGCAATGGACAATTGGCAACGGTAGCAGCTACGAGTGACAAGCAATCTTAGTCTTTAAACCATTGCCCGTTATTTAGTAATTTTTTTTGTGGTGATGTAGAAATTTTTGTCGATGGTAAAAGATTTCCCGTTGAACCAATCCGCCATTTTTTGTGTTTGCCATTCTGCTGTTGGATTGATCCATTTTTGATTTCCTCGTGAAAATATCCTTACCGGCATGCTAAATCCCCGGATACAATTTTTCCATCTGTAGGACAATGAAAATCCTTTAATCTTATATTCCAATTGGGGAACTTGTTTTGTACGAAGATACTGATCAAATATTTTGGAAAGATCTTTACCAGATTGCGTACTGATATATTTTTCTATATCTTTTGTATTCACAATCTGATGATAGAATTCCTTATTTAATCCGCGCAGTATTTTTTTGAAAGTTATATCATCATTAATAACCTGCCTTATTGTATGTATCAGGTTGGCTCCTTTTGCATACATGTCGCCGCTGCCTTCTTTATTAATTCCATAATCGCCGACAATAGGCCGGTCATTTTGTATATTGCTTCGTATACCCTGGCAATATTCGTCGGCTGCTTTTTTGCCACTCTGGCATTCTACAAATAATACTTCAGAATAGTTCGTAAAACCCTCATGTACCCACATATCAGCCATGTCGTTAGTGGTAATATTATTGCCAAACCATTCATGTCCTGATTCATGGACAATTATATAATCCCATTTCGTTCCCCAACCGGTGCCTGAAAGATCCATACCAAGGTAACCATCCAGGAATTTATTGCCATAAGCGACAGCGCTTTGATGTTCCATTCCTAAATGCGAACTCTCTACCAACTTGTAACCATCCTCATAAAAAGGGTAAGGACCAAACCAATCTTCAAAACAGGTGAGCATGAGTTTTACATCCCGGCCAAATTGTTTTTTTGACTTTTCCAGGTCGTAATCCAACACCCAGTAATTACAGTCCAGGTTACCTTTTTCCCCGGCAAAATTTTCCTTCCAGTTCACATATTTACCAATATAGGGAATGATCGTATAATTATTGATAGGACTATTTACCTCCCATTTCCAGGAAGTTGTTCCGTTGCCATTGTCTTTCTTATCAGTTAATCTTCCGTTGCCAACAGCTACCAAACTATCCGCGACAGTTATTGTAAGAGAGGCGCCGTTGTCAGGTTCATCACTTTGATGATCTTTACAAGGATACCAGGCGCTGGCTCCCAATCCCTGGCAGGCGACTGTCATCCATGGCCGGCCCTGCTCGTCTTTGGACCATATCCAGCCTCCATCCCAGGGTGCGTTGATTGCTTCACGTGGTTTACCATGATAATACAGATGAATAGAGTTAATGGTGCCAGCCTTGTATTTAATCGTTGTTATTAAATATATGTTTCCCTTTCTTTTAAAATCACTCACCCGGTTCCATGATGCAATTATTTGATTGTTGTTATTTTCAAAATTATAAATGTGGATGCTGTCAATAACGAGTGGCTCCTGTAAATCAATTTGCATGAGATCGCCTTCTTTCAATACTTTAAACTGTATTTTACTGACGCCAGTGATTGTTTTATTGCTGTAATCGGGTTGAACGGAAATATCATATCGCAGTACATTCCACCATACCCGTTCAGGAGTAATCGTACCGCGTAGTGTATCCTGGTGCGTATATTGTGCGAATGAAATTTTCGATAGAAATAAAAAAAGGCATACAAAGAGTTTTAAAAAGTATTTCACCATTTGATGGGTTTGAATTGTAAATTTAGTCGTTCATACATATATGAGAAGATTGAGAAAATATGGATGGTTAAATGCCATTGTTTATTGGTTGTTATTTACTGGTTGCGGAGATTACAACGGTGATAATAAGAAAGTTTTTCATTACAATGAACACTCCGGGCTCACTTCTCTGGATCCTGCCTTTGCCAAAAGCCAGGCTACTATGTGGCCGGCTCATCAATTATTTAACACCCTGGTGCAGGTAGATGATAGCTTGCGAATGGTTCCTTCTTTGGCGAAAAGCTGGGATATGGCTGAGGACCGGCTCACCTATATATTTCATCTACGCAACGATGTTTTTTTTCACAACGATGTCGCTTTTGACAATAAAAAAGGAAGAAGATTAACAGCGAAAGATATAGAGTATAGTTTATTAAGGATTATCGACAAGCAAATCGCCAGTCCCGGCGCATGGATATTTAACGGAAAGGTGGATACGCTACAGCCTTTCAAAGCGATTGATGATACGACTTTTCAATTGAAGCTCCTTCGGCCTTACACTCCGATTTTAGGAATACTCTCTATGCAATATTGTTCCATTGTTGCCAGGGAAGCAGTAGAAAAGTATGGTAATGATTTTCGTCGTCATCCTGTTGGCACAGGCCCCTTTCGTTTCGTAGCCTGGGAAGAAGGACAGGCATTGATACTCGCAAAGCATGAAAACTATTTTGAAAAAGATAGAGAAGGAAATAAACTACCTTATTTAGAAGGCATAAAAGTTAGTTTTTATGACAGCAAGGCGACGGAGTTTTTGTTGTTCCGCCAAAAGAAGCTGGATTTCATCAATGATATTGATGCTTCCTTTAAAGATGAAGTATTGACAAAGAAAGGAACATTACGCAAGGAGTGGAAAAATAAAATTCAATTGCAGTTGAATCCCTACCTCAATATAGAGTACCTCGGTATTCTTGTTGATTCAACGAACGAACTGGTTAAAAACTCACCTTTATTATTGAAGAAGATCCGCCAGGCAATCAATTACGGATTTGACAGGCAAAAGATGGTATTGTACCTGCGTAATTCGTTAGGAACTCCGGCTGAGTCTGGTTTCGTACCCGCCGGATTGCCTTCATTTGATCCGGCAATAGTAAAGGGTTATCATTATGATCCGGTAAAAAGCAGGAGCCTTTTGAAAGAGGCGGGATTTCCGGAAGGGAAGGGTTTACCGGTTATTAAACTGCTGACGATTGCTTTGTATTCAGATATGGCCGATTTTATCGCCAAACAGTTAGATGAGATTGGTATACCTGTCCAGGTAGAGACTGTGCAAAAGGCATTACTTCTTGATATGACATCCAATTCCCGTGCTTTATTTTTCAGGGGAAGCTGGATCGCCGATTATCCCGATGCGGAAAACTATTTATCGGTTTTCTATTCAAAGAATCCTGCTCCCCCTAACTATACACGTTATCGAAATCCACAGTTTGATGCCTTGTTTGAAAAAGCACTGGCGGAAAACAATGACTCACTCCGGTATAAGCTATATCAACAGGCTGATCAGTTGATGATACAGGATGCACCGGTAATTCCTTTATGGTACGACAAAGTGATTTGGTTAGTTCAACCGGAAATAACCGGCTTTAAGCCCAACTCTTTAAACTTGCTGGAACTCCGGAAAGCACGGCTGGAGTAAAACCCTCCGTTAGTTTTCTACCCTTTGTTTGTAATAGTCCGGTTGTTTTTACTAAGCAGAAGCGTATAGTTACGTCATAAAAGTTGGTAAAAACCGTATTTTCCGAAAAAATATTTTTAGCTATAATCTCTTGAATCAGATGGCGTTGAGTCGCCCTATATCGGCTGAAACCCTTCATGGGCTTGCATAGTAGAAAAACCAAGTGTATTTTCACATCATCAAGTTAGTTGATTTACGAAGTTGTTATCCGATAGACGATTCAGAAAATACGAAAGCGCTTCTCAAGTAACTAACAGGATATGAAAACAGAATCCCTTAAAGAACTCCGTAACCTTTAAAAGTGTTTATGAAAACTAATTCAACTCTTGTTCTTGTAGTAAGAATTATCGCTTTTGTTCTTCTTTGCCTGTACTCTCTCCTGGTATTTGGTCAAACAGAAACCGCTTCAGTTAAAAAATCAGCCCCTCTTAATAAGTTTACTGGTGTAGTTGTTAATGATAACAGCATCAAACTTCAGTGGACATTGACAACTGGCAATACCGCCAGTACAGTAACTATAGAAAAAGGAAATACCGCCACCTCCTTCCAGGCCCAGGCTGAATATTGGGTAAATATGGAAGGCAATTTCCAGACTGAATTCAAATGGTCAGATGCAAAGATCACCAAAGGATCAGCTTACTACCGACTTAAGATTACTGACGACAAGGGTAATATCACCTACAGCGACGTGCTGCAGTTAGACAAGAAAAAAGGTCTGTCTTTTATTAATCCTTCACCAGACGCATCCACACAAACCGCTAAATTATAGTGCCGCTCATACGATCCTTTCTCGTGGATCATTACGGAGGAATAGTTCAACATAAACAATTAAGGTTACGGAGGCAGGACAAAAGAAATTAAGGAAGTTCAAAAAATATTTTAGTCACCATTCGTTTAGCAATCGAACCCCGCTCACCCCGGGGTTTATTTTTTTAGTTTATCCTTAAATACTTTCCTGAACTTATCTACTTTGGGACGTATTACAATGGTACAATAGGGGTTGCTGCCTTCGTTGTTTTCAAAATACTCCTGGTGATAATTCTCCGCAGGGTAAAATACAGAAAAGGGTTTAACCTCAGTGACAATCGGTTTGTTGAACGCTCCGCTCTTATCCAATTCAGCTTTATATTTTTCTGCCTTTTGCTTCTGTTCTTCATTGTGATAATAAATACCGCTCCGGTATTGCGTACCCACATCATTGCCTTGCCTGTTCAGGGTAGTGGGATCATGTGTCTCCCAGAATACTTCCAACAATTCATCAAAACTGATCTTAGACGGGTCATAAACAATTTGCAAACATTCAGCATGACCTGTTTCGCCTGTGCATACATCTTTATAAGAAGGATTTTTTACATGCCCGTCAGTATAGCCTGATGTGGCGCTGATCACACCATTAAGTTGTTCGAAGATGGCTTCTGTACACCAAAAGCATCCGTTGGCAAAAGTGGCCGTATCAATTTTTCCCGGAGTGGTGTCATGCTTTGAGTCGGGTAATGGGGTTGTCATTCTATCTTTTTTTTGTGGTTGTGCACATGAAATTAAATGCACCATACCTATAACAAGTGCGGTGATGCTTAGTTTAAGTGCCGTTTGATTGATAAGTTTCATGCTATGCAATTTGCTTCAATTTACGCTACAGTTCCAAACACAGATTTTTATACTTGTCCGTCTGCTGACATTTTAGCAATATAACAACAGAAGGAAAAACGGGTTCCATTTGGATAATGGCAAGATGAAAGCGCAGAAAGCCAGCAAATGGCATATTGTTATGAATATCAAATATTTATTTAATAACTACTAAATTGTTAATAATTTTTTTAATAAGTTTTATATTTTTTTAAGAAGACTACATATCTTAGTTTAGAATTCAACCAAATTCTTTCTTTTTACTAACTGCATGATGGGGAAAAAACTCTTTTATAAGGGACTGATCTTTCGGGAATTTTATTTCTCTGGCACGCTCTCCTGTGCTGATTTAAGCGAAAGAATTGGAAAAAGTCTTCCCCTCACCATGAAGATATTAAATGAGCTCATTGAAGAGGGGTATGTAAAAGAATCGGGATTCGCTCCATCCAGTGGAGGAAGAAGGCCTGTGATGTACACTATTAAGCCGGATACTGTGTATGTGTTATCCGTAGCGATGGATCAGTTGGTTACCCGCATTTCCCTGATGGATATTCACAATAAGCATGTGGCCGGTATAGAGAAGTTTGAATTGTCATTACAAAAAAACCCCGCGGCTCTTTCCGCACTGGCGGAAAAAATGGAGGAAGTAATTCGCCATTCAGGGGTTGACAAAATGAAGATAATTGGCGCCGGTATCGGTATGCCAGGCTTTATTGATATAAAAAAAGGAATTAACTACACATTCCTCGATTCAGAAGATAAAACCGTCACACAGTACCTTTCTGAGAAATTAAATATCCCGGTTTATATAGACAATGACTCCAGTCTTATCGCATTGGCTGAATTGAGATTTGGCGCCGCCCGCCATAGGAAAAACGCCATGGTTATTAATATAGGTTGGGGCGTTGGCCTAGGGATGATATTAAATGGAGAATTGTTCAGGGGGCATAATGGTTTTGCCGGTGAGTTCAGTCACATGCCCCTCTTTAATAATAATAAACTGTGCGGATGCGGCAAAACTGGTTGTCTTGAAACTGAGACCTCATTACTTGTAGTTATTGAAAAAGCGGCGAACGGATTACGTTCAGGGCGCTTATCCGGGTTAGGAAAAAATTTTCCCACGGGCCATTTCGAACAGGATTATAAGGCAATCATTACCGGCGCTTTAAAAGGTGATCAGTTCGCTGTAGAACTATTATCAGAGGTTGGATATGATATTGGCAGGGGAGTGGCTATCCTGATTCACCTGATGAATCCTGAATCAATAATACTCAGCGGAAGAGGGGCCATGGCAGGCAAAATGTTGCAGGCGCCTATTCAGCAGGCATTGAACAAAGATTGTATTCCAAGATTATCAGCAAATACCATAGTAGAACTATCTACGCTTGGCGACGAAGCGGAGCTGATTGGTTCTGCTGTATTAGTGATGGAAAGTCGTGTAAAGGAAAATGCAAAGATGGCGGAGAAGGGAAAAATCCGGAAAGGATTTTCACTGGAGATCAATTAAGGTTATTCATTAAATAACATAGTTAGGGCTCTCTTTTTTTATCTAAAAATTAAAAAACAACTGCAATGAAGAACAAACGATTACTGTTAGTATTGTTCACGCTGCTGCTGAGTAATATGCTTTTACTCGCACAGGTGAAACGTACTATCACAGGTGTTGTCAACGACAACAATGGACAGCCGGTACCATCGGCTACCGTCAGTGTGAAAGGTACATCACAGTCTGTTATTACAGACGAAAACGGCCGCTATTCCATCACAGTTGAAAAAAGTAATCCTGTGCTGGTATTTAGCTCTGTCAGTTTTACATCCAGGGAACTGGCTGTTGGCAATTCATCTACTTTAGACGTATCTCTTGTAGCCACTGCGGGAGATCTTGGCGAAGTAGTAGTGACTTCTTTAGGAATTTCGAAAAAACAAAAAGCCCTTGGTTATGCGGTAAGCACTATCAAAGCGGAAGACATTACTTTAACCGGTTCGCCCAATTTTGGAGCTGCATTATATGGTAAAGCTCCTGGTGTTCGTATAGGAGCTACACCGGGCGGGGCTACAAGTGCGGTGAATATTACCATTCGTGGTATCAATTCAATTACCGGTAAAAATCAGCCATTGATTGTTATGGATGGAGTACCCATCCGCGATGGAGAAGTTAAAAATAACGATTACTGGGGCGACCAAAGATTGAGAGGTAATGGGTTACTCGATATTAACCCGGAGGATATTGATAATATTTCGATATTAAAGGGAGCTTCAGCTGCGGCCCTGTATGGTTCAGAAGCTGTTAATGGCGTAGTATTGATTACAACTAAAAGCGGAGCTAAAGCGAGAAAAGGATTTACCGTGGATGTAAATACTAATTACAGCGTTGACAAAGTTGCTTTTTTACCAAGATATCAAAACGTAAGAGGTGCCGGTGCTCCTCTTAATATCAGCAACGGTGGACAGGATGCGGAAGGCTTTGTTTATTATGATACGGATGGTGATGGTATAAAAGAAACCAGGGGTATTCTTGGTTATAGCATCAACTTCGGACCAAAGTTCGATGGTAAACCAACAATGTCCTGGGATGGCAAAATAAGGCCTTACGAAGCGCAAAAGGATAATTACGGAGGCTTGTTCCAAACAGCCAATAATTCAAATGTCAACGTGGCTGTTTCTCATTCTTCCGAAAATTCTAATTTAAGATTTTCTCTTACCCGCCAGGAAAATGAAGGCGTGAGTTTAGGTGCTAAGAATACAAAAAATATCGCTAACCTTAATTCCTCTTTCAAACTAGGTAAGAAATTTTCGACTGATCTGTTGATAAATTACATCAATCAGCATACGCATAATCGTCCTTACTCCATTGACCGTATGATGAACAATTTTACCGGTATGATCGGAAGGTTTGATAATGCAGACTGGTACCTCGATAAATATAAAACCAGCAAAGGTTACCGTTATGTAACCGGAACGAATCAAAGCTTAACACCGGAAGAAAATATTATCTACAATGGATTTAAAGGAGATATAGCGGACTATGTGTGGAGAGTAAATGAACATAATGAAGATGAATATAGCAACCGTGTAATCGCCAGCGTGACCAACAACTGGCAAATAATAAAAGACCTGAGCTTGCGTGGAAGGCTGGCTACTGATTTTACTTCTCAACGTATTGAGAGCAGGCAATCAACCGAAATACCATTGGCTTTTGGTAATTCAGGATATTTCGGATTGACCTCTTACCAGAATTCAATTTTATATGGAGATGTGTTGTTGACGTATACTAAAAAAATAACATCGGACCTCGAGCTGAATGTAATGGGTGGCTATACAGCAACACAGGAAAAAGGAACAACTATCTCAAGGGGAACCAATGGTGGATTAAGTACGGAAAATCTTTTCGACATCGCCGCTTCTGTAAATACTGCCAATAGCAGTTCATCCAGGTATTCAATCGTAAAAGACGCTTTCATAGGAACATTGAATGGTAACTATAAAAATTACCTGTTCCTGGAAGGTACGGTCCGTAGAGACAGGACTTCTACTATGAACCCTAACAACAACAGCTTTGTATACCCTTCTGTTAATTCCAGCCTGATAATTTCAGAAATTGTTAAGCTACCTTCTTATGTCAATTACGCCAAAATAAGGGGATCATGGGGTATCGTAGGAAACTATCCGGATATCTATGGAGCAAATATTGCTTACAACCAGAATACACTGGGAGTTCAGTCTGTAGGAGGTCAACCAGTTCTTTATACAACGCTTCCATCAAACTTTGGCAACGATAATATCAGGCCCGAAGAAAAACATGAAATAGAGTTTGGCGTAGAGGCGAAATTCCTTAACAACCGGTTAGGCCTGGAAGCTTCTTATTACAATGCCCAGATCAGGGATCAGATATTGCCTTTGACTATTCCTGCAAGTTCAGGTGCTACTTCTGTATTAACTAATATCGGTACGTTGAGAAACAAAGGCATTGAGATTGGCCTTACCGGTACTCCAATACGTACTAAAAACTTCAGATGGGATGCTGGTGTCAACATAGCTCAAAACAAAAACGTGGTAGAAAAACTGGCGAATAATTCAACAGAATTATTGCATGCCGATTATGATGGTAACGCTGCTCAGTTAAAGTCCGTAGTAGGACAGGCAATGGGTGATTTTTATGCACATCCTGTGGCCAGGGATTCCAAGGGTGAACTCATTGTTGATCCAAACGGATTATATAAAGTGGACCCTAACAGTATGGTGAAAATTGGAAACGCCATGCCTAAAGTGGTAGGTGGTATATTCAATACTTTCACTTATAAGGGTTTTACGTTGGATGCATTACTTGATTTCAGATTGGGCGGATATGTGATGCCAACCGCTATCAACTGGATGATCAGCAGAGGCCTGCTGGAAGAAAGCACAAAGTTCATGGATGAGGCACATGGCGGTATCGCGTATTATGAGGCAAACGGTGTCAGAATACCTACTACTTCAGCACAGGGTCCAAACGGAGAAACAGTTTATCATGATGGTATGATCCAGGAAGGTGTAAAAGCGGATGGGTCTAAAAATGATTATATAGCTTCCGCCGCTGATTATTACTGGACAGTTTATAACTGGGGCGGACCTCAGTATAGTCCCAATACTCGTTATGAATTGTACATTAAGAAGAACAGCTATGTGAAATTCAGGGAACTTTCTATCGGCTATTCTATTCCTTCATCATTGTCAGGTAAAATTGGAGCAAAGAAAATCCAGGTGTCAGTATTCGGTAGAAACTTATTCTATCTGTACAGAACATTGAAAGACATCGATGCGGAACAAACTACTGCGGGTTCAAGATGGTTCCAGTCACTTACCAATGTAGGCACCAATCCGTCAACAAGGACATTCGGTGTGATGCTGAGAGCGACTTTCTAAAAACACATTAAAGGTTTACAATAAAAAATTATTTTATGAAGAAAAAAATATTTATTCTGGCAACCGGGCTGGCAATGGTTTTTGCCTCCTGTACCAAGTCAGATTTTCAGGAGAATTATGCGGATCCCTCAAAGATCTCGACTACCTCTGTAGAGAAACAATTTGCAGGTTTTCTGCAGTCCAACAGGGATTATGTACTGCCATCTTACTGGAATTATTTCGTAGTGTTAAGAACTACGTTGACGAGATATACCCAGGCAGTAGGTTGGGTTAACTCAAACAGTCAGTATGTACCGGGTGCTGCAGGTATCAATGATCGTTGGGGTGCTTATTATAATTTCCTTGCACAATTCAGGGAGTTTGAAAACGTGTTTGCAAAGTTGCCTGCAGATGACCAGGCCGACAGACGCATTTATATCATTGCTGCTAATATTTTTCTTTACGATCATACCCAAAAAGTAGTGGATCTCCATGGGGATATTCCATGGACTGCAGCGGGCAAATTAAGCACTAATGGTGGAGATTATGGAAATTCTTTACCTGCGTATGACGGCGCTGAAGCTATCTATACCAAAATGCTGGATGATCTGAAATTATTTGCTGATGAATTAAACACTATAAATGTAAAGCCGGCTATACAAACTGGATTCAAGAACCAGGATATAATAAACAAAGGCGATCTCACATTCTGGAAAAGATACTGCAATTCATTGCGCTTAAGAATGTTGGCGAGGGTATCTGATGTGCCCGCTTTCCAGGCAAGAGTGGTTGCGGAAACAGCCTCCATTTTAGGAAGTCCCGCTACGTATCCGGTTGTTGCAGATAACGATCAAAATATTCAGATCAATGTTTTCAATTTGAGTACTGACATCAATTCAAAAGGATTCAGAAGCGGATTGGAAGACTGGGATGGCAATTTAGCCGGTAAAGCGATGATTGATCATATGAAAACAAACGCTGACCCCAGGTTAAGAGCCATGTTTGAACCAGGCGCTAATGCCGGCGGTGTTTATAATGGTCTTGATCCCTTGGCCACTTCTGCCGTCCAAACTACCCTGGTAGCAGGTGGTACCCTATCCATTTACAACCGCTCAACAATAAGCCGTAACGAATATTTTCCCGGCGTTTTAATAAACGCTGCGGAAGTAAGTTTCCTGGCTGCTGAAGCTTATTTGAAAGCAGGGAATAATGCAGCAGCTAAAGCGGCGTATAATGTGGGCATTGCCAAATCCATTAAGTACTACTATTTGCTGAGAACAGTTAGTAATGATAATACTTCCGGAGCTCTTACACCAACCAGTGATGCAGAAATTGCTGCTTACACTGCAACAGCGGGCGTAAACTGGGATAATGCTGCAACTACGGCAGACAAAATAAAGCTGATTGCTACACAAAAGTGGATACATTATAGTGTAATACAGCCAATCGAAAGCTGGTCAGAAATAAGGAGATTGGATGCTCCCTCTTTCAGCTTTGAGGTAGACAATGCTAACACACAAAAGCAGCCTCCTTACAGGTGGGTATATGCAGGTAGTGAATTAACCTACAATGCGGCAAATTATGAAGCAGTAAAGGCCAAGGATAACCTGACGACTAAGATTTTTTGGGACACGAAATAAAATGAAAGGTTTGGTTATATAAGTTTTCGTTAAGCAGGTTGTTTCAGGCCGGTTGTATTCGCAGCCGGCCTTTTGTTTGTCTGCCTTCAGGTACTTTATTGTAAGTGAACACGTTTTATTTAAAACCGTGACTCTTCGTTAAGCAAATAAGCTGATTTGTTGTTTTGACATGACCTGGTTTAAAAATAAGTGAATCTATTTTTTTTAAATTCTTATTTAATAAGTAATTTTTGAGCTGCTTATAAGTATTTAGCCTTACTAATTGCACCACATGGGAAAGAAGCTTTTTTACAAAGGGTTAATCTTTAGGGAGTTTTATTTCTCCGGCACAATCTCCTGTGCTGATTTAAGCGAACGAATCGGGAAAAGCCTTCCGCTAACGATGAAAATACTAAACGAACTCATCGAAGAAGGTTATGTAAAGGAGTCTGGTTACGCCCCATCCAGCGGCGGAAGACGACCTATCACCTACACCATTAAACCGGATACAATCTATATTTTGTCGGTTGCCATGGACCAGTTGGTGACCCGTATTTCCCTGATGGATATTCATAACAATCATGTGGCTGGTGTGGAGAAGTTTGAGTTGCCATTGCAGAAAAACCCGGCTGCCCTTTCCATGCTGGCGGAGAAAATGGAAGAAGTGATCCGTAAATCAGGAATTGATAGAAAGAAGATAATCGGCGCCGGCATTGGAATGCCCGGTTTTATTGACTCTAAAAAAGGGATTAACTATACTTTTTTGGAGGCAGCCGACAAAACAATCTCTCAATACCTTTCCAGCCAACTGAATATACCTGTTTATATAGACAACGATTCCAGTCTTATCGCTTTGGCGGAATTCAGGTTTGGCGCCGCCCGCCGCCAAAAAAATGCCATGGTGCTGAATATCGGATGGGGAATAGGTTTGGGTATGATATTAAATGGGGAACTTTTCAGAGGGCACAATGGATTTGCCGGGGAGTTCAGTCACATGCCGCTTTTTAACAATAATAAACTATGTAGCTGTGGTAAGACGGGTTGCCTCGAAACAGAAGCTTCCCTGCTCGTAGTAATTGAAAAAGCGGTTGAAGGCTTGAAGACTGGTCGTTTGTCCGGCCTTGGGAAAAATTTTCCGTCAGGGCATTTTGAGCAAGATTGGGAGGCTATCGTAAACGCATCATTAAAGGGAGACCAGTATGTCGTAGAGTTATTATCAGAAGCGGCCTACAATATTGGCAGGGGCGTTGCTATTTTAATACATTTAGTCAATCCTGAGTCGGTAATACTTAGTGGAAGGGGTACTTTGGCGGGAAAGGTATGGCAAGCGCCTATTCAGCAGGCGTTGAATGAGCATTGTATTCCGAGACTTGCCGTCAATACATCGGTAGCGGTTTCAACACTAGGCTACCAGGCGGAGTTGATTGGCTCTGCGGCCCTGGTAATGGAACAGCAGGTAACGGAAAGTATCAAGACACTGGGCAAAGGGAAAAAATCCGTAACACAGAAAAGATAACCGGGATGTTTCGGTTTTATAATAGAACAAAAAAGGGCCGACTATTTATTACGTCTAAAGCAATTGCCGACAGAAGAGCCTGTATAAGCAATCAACCCCCGAATTTTACAGTCATAAAAAGCGTGAAACAGATAAACAATGAATCTTTTTCCGCAATCAGCATCCTTCCGTTTAGAGTTTAATAAAATAGAGGCATAAACTAACGGCAACCCCGGATAAAACAAACAGGCGTAAAATTATATGCTGAATTGTAAACTCAGCGAGCCCAATCGATTCGGAATTTGAATGTCTAACCTGCCAATGCCTTTTATAACGGAACTTATATTGAAGGAAAAGCTGAAAAAATTGCCAGCCACTGGTATAGGATAAGAGCTGCCAATTACAAATGGATGACGATAAAATCCGGTGATTGTTGTAAGGCGGTGATATGAATATTTTTATTTAGATTACTAGTCAAACCTAAAACATCAATCCATGAAGATTACAATTATTTTAATTTGCTTGCAGTCGATTTTTATTCATGTATTTAGTCAAAAAAATTTTCTGCCAGGGCGGATACAAAAAATAGACGGACAAATAGTGAAGGGATTGATTGACTACAGGCAATGGGATGAAAACCCTGTTAAAATACGGTTTAAAGAAGACCAGGGCTATGAAATTCTATATGCGGCGAGTGATATCAACTGGTTTGAAGTAACAGGTAGGGATACTTATGTAAGTGCCGTTGTGACGAAAGATATACGACCTGTTAAATATGACGAAATAACGGTAGAAACAAAAGATTCCGTAGTTACAGACACCGTTTTCCTTAGAGAATTAGTTTTTGGGGATAAACTAAGTTTATACCTGTTACGGGATAACAAGGACCATTTCTACGTTAAGGGTGTAAGCAAAAGCTATCAGGAGTTGAATTACAAAGTTTATTTAGTAAATAATTCCGGAGCAAACTTTATGGATGTAAAGCCAATTTACAAGGGGCAGTTAAAAAAGTTTATATCGAATGAAACAATGGCTAAAAAACTGGAAAGGCAGATTGATAATACAGGGTATGAAGAAAAAGGATTAAGTTCTTTTGTGAGAATGATAAATCAAACGCCCCGGCCGGTTTCAAACAAAACGGGTAAAAAGAAGTCATCTTTTTTTATTGCAGCAGGGCCACAGTTTTCTTCTTTTCATGTATCTGGCTACCCGGCTTTGGAAGCAATGAAATTTTCATCCAGCACAACTCCTGTGATAGGTGCCGGATTGGATATGTTGTCTGAAAGGAGATTGAATGCTCTCAGACTGCGATTTGAAACGATTTACTCATCAATGAATTATAGAGGAAGTAAAACAAAGCCGGATGGACTGGGGGGTGAGTTGGAAGATAGTTATACTGTGAAAGTACATATTATTACTGCGGGAATATCCGTACTGTATAGCTTTGTAAGAAGCCATTCTGTACATATTTATGCAGGTGCAGGCTCCGGCTACAGCTTTTCTTCCTACCCGATAAGCCAGTATCTGGTGGTCAACAGACAAACAAATACCACCTTTAGTAAAAGAGATAACTTCCTGGTATTTGAAAAGGGGTGGGTGAATGCTTCTATACAAGCAGGCGTGATTGTTAAAAATAAATTTGAGATTAGTACAAAGGCCAAAGTTTTTGGTAGCTTTTCCAACTATTCCTATATAGATATTAACCCAGATATCTATTCTCTCCAGGTAGGGTATCATTTTTAATAATGTGACTATTTTTGCTAACAGACTTTGTCTATGGTTATGAATAAAAGACCTGAGGTATCTTTTATTCATTCAGGACTACCCGGTCATTCGGTTTACTTTTGATATGATTCCGTTTATATACCAATTTTTAAGAGCCCTTGTATGGGAAGTTCCGTATAACCAGGCAAACCCCGAAATTTGAAGTTACAAAATGTGTCAAACAGGTAATCAATGAAACTATTCCCGGAATCAGCGTACTTCCAGTTAGAATTTGATAAAGTAAAGGCCCTGCTGGCAGCTTACTGCCAGACCGATCATGCCAGAAGCAAGACGGAACAACTTCGCATTCATACCCGCAAAGAATTTATTGATACCGAACTCCGGCAAAGCCATGAGTACAGGCAGTTGATACAAAATAGCATCTATTTCCCCAACGACTATATATTGAACCTGGCAAAAGAACTGAAACTTTTATCTATCCCCGGCGCTTTGTTGTCGGGGGAACAGCTTTTACATATCAGGAAACTGGCGGAAAGTATTGAAAAAATATTCCGCTGGTTCGACCAGGAGAGAAGATCGGCTTATGGAACGCTTGCCAAAGTAATTAATGATACCTATTATGAAAAAGCCATCATCGTAATGATTGATGATGTATTGGATGAATCGGGGCAGGTAAAAGACAATGCATCCAACGAACTGAAAGATATCCGTCTTAATCTATACCGGAAGCGCAACGAATTGCGCAGGATGTTTGATAAGATAGTTTCTAAATTGAATAAGCAGGGTTACCTGGCGGAGATCGAGGAAAGTTTTATGAATGGCCGTCGTGTATTGGCTGTATTCGCCGAACAAAAAAGAACGGTCAAAGGAATTTTGCACAGCGAAAGTGAAAGTCGTAAAACAGCTTTTGTAGAACCAGAAGAAACCATTGACCTTAATAACCAGGTAAGTGAACTGGAGAATGAAGAACGAAAGGAAGTGTATCGCATATTGAGGGAGTTGACGGCCAAACTATCTGTTTATTCTTCATTGCTTGCTACTTATCATGCGGTGATAGGTGATTATGATTTTATCAGGGCCAAGGCAAAACTGGCCGTAGAGATAAGAGGAGAATTTCCTTTGGTGACAGACAAAGCTCATGTACACCTGGTACAGGCTTATCATCCTTTATTATTTCTTTACAATCAGAAAACGGGTAAGCCAACTATACCGGTTGACATTACGCTGGATGATGCGCAAAGAATATTGGTGATAAGCGGTCCCAACGCCGGTGGTAAAACGGTTACGCTTAAAACAATTGGATTGTTACAAATGATGGTGCAAAGTGGTTTGCTCGTGCCGGTGCATCCATCATCGCAGTTTGGAATTTTTAAACAACTGATGATACATATAGGCGATACACAAAGCCTGGAATTTGAATTGAGCACTTACAGCAGTCATCTCATCCATATGAAGCATTTTATGGATAATGCCAACGGTAAAACACTTTTTTTTATTGACGAGCTGGGAAGTGGCAGCGATCCGAATTTAGGCGGTGCATTTGCAGAAGTGATATTGCAGGAACTCGCGAAGAAACATGCTTTGGGCGTTGTCACCACCCATTATCTCAACCTGAAAGTAATGGCGGGCAAAACAGCCGGCATCATCAATGGAGCGATGGGTTTTGATGAAAAAAATCTGAGACCACTTTATAAACTGATTGTCGGTAAACCCGGTAGCTCCTATACATTTTCTATTGCGGAAAGGATCGGTCTTGATAAATCATTGATCAAAAGGGCCAAGGACCTTGTAGACGATGACCAGTTTCGGTTAGACAAATTATTGAACCGTACCGAACAGGATTTAAAAGATTTGGAGAAAAAAGAAAATGATCTGCAACAGCTGGTGCGGGAAAATGAAAAGCTGAAAAAAGAAATGCAGCAGGTATTGAATAAAGAGAAACATCTGCAGCAGGTAGAAATTTTAAAAGAACAGAACAGGATTTCAGAAGAAAAGATCACTTATCTTAAAGACATGGAGCGGAGACTGAAGCAGATGCTGATCGAGTGGAGAAGGGAAGAGAATAAGAACAAAGTGATCAAACAAATGGAAGCCCTGCTGTTTAAAAAGAATGAACAAAAGACCGCCAGCAAGATGCAGAAAAAAATAGACTCAAGATTTGATGAAGTGGGCGGTGAAATAAAAACGGGTGATAAAGTGAAGATGAAACGCAATCACCAGGTTGGGCAGGTGATGGAGATACGTGGCAAAAGAGCCATCGTTAAAATAGGATTATTACCCATGCAGGTAGAAATAAAGGATTTAGTAGTGGTAAAAGAAAAAGTAAATGAAGAATAAATTAGTCTTTTGTAAATAATGCCCGCAGTTCCTGCGCATCCGACGGTTTCATTTTTCCTCCCAATATCAGCCGCAGTTGTCTTCTTCTTAATGCGCCTTCAAATAATTTATGTTCTTCCTCTGTTTCCGCTATAAGCTGCGGAACAGAACGGGGTTTGCCATTGGGATCAAGAGATACAAAAGT
>JBDTUH010000044.1:0-33986 GCA_040007815.1 Chitinophagaceae bacterium | reverse complement strand
ATCATTGCCGTACAACTGGAATAATCAATCCATCACTGCTGCCGGTAATTATACAGCGACATTGATATCAGCTACAGGTTGTGATTCGATTGCGACACTTCATTTGATTGTCAAGCCGATTGTAACTGGTGAAGAAACTACCAGCATCTGCGCTTCATCATTGCCGTACAACTGGAATAATCAATCCATCAATGCTGCCGGTAATTATACAGCGACATTGATATCTGCCGCAGGTTGTGATTCGATTGTAAAACTTCATTTGATTGTCAAGCCGATTGTTACTGGTGAAGAGACTATTACCATCTGCGCTTCAGCATTACCATATAACTGGAACAATCAGTTCATCACTGCTGCCGGTAATTATACAGCGACATTAATATCAGCCACAGGTTGTGATTCGATTGTAAAACTTCATTTGATTGTCAAGCCGATTGTTACTGGTGAAGAGACTATTACCATCTGCGCTTCAGCATTACCATATAACTGGAACAATCAGTTCATCACTGCTGCCGGTAATTATACAGCGACATTAATATCAGCCACAGGTTGTGATTCGATTGCAACACTTCATTTGATCGTTGCGACACAACCTAAGATCGTTACTTCAGCTATTTCTTCATGTGCAACTGCAAGCCTCATGGATGCTTCTGTAACGGCGGGGTCTGATCCGGGACTGGTATTGTCTTACTGGCTGGATGCTGCTGCTGTGAATGCTGTACCTGATCCAACCGCTGTACCGGGAGGAACATTTTATATCAAAGGCATTAATTCATCCGGGTGTTACTCCATTAAACCGGTAATTGTTACCATAGTACCTGCGCCACTGTTTGTAATTACGAACCCCGATATCGTTTGCGAGCCCGCTACGGTGGACCTGACGGCAGATTACATTACCGCAGGCAGCGACCAGCATTTAACATTCACTTATTGGATGGACGCCGCCGCTACAATTCCATTAGCGAATCCGCATGCCGTTGGTGGAGCAGGAGCTTATTACATAAAAGCTGCAGCTTCGGGCGGATGTGATTTCGTAAGATTGAAGGAAGTATCAATCGTTACCGTCAGGGGTGAAAAATCTGTTCGCTATCCAACAGTAACTGTATCGCCAAACGAGTCAGTACAACTTGCGGCGAGAGAGCCTGGACTGGTCAATAGCTATACCTGGTATCCGGAGGTGGGTTTAAATTCTTACAACAGGAAGGATCCGACATTCCGTTACGATCAGAATGCCGAGTATACTGTAAGAATTGAATCCGGTAATGGATGCCCGGTAATGGATACCATCATGGTTGTTATACGTCCGGGTGCTCAAACTTGTGTCTCTGACATTTTTGTACCAAAAGCGTGGTCACCCAATAACGACGGGCATAATGATAAACTTTATCCTATAGCTGTTTGCATCAAAGAAATAAAATACTTCCGGGTTTTCAATCGTTGGGGACAATTGGTATTTGAAACAAATATCGTTGGCCAGGGCTGGGACGGTATATTCCATGGGGAACCCCAGATGATGAATACCTATACCTGGAGATTGGAAGCTATAGGGGAGGATGGAAAATATCATAAGCGGGAAGGAAACTCTGTTTTAATAAGGTAACCTTCCGGATTTTTCTGTCCGGTAATTCTGCTCAGATTTCTTTATTTTGTGCTACGTAAAATATTCCTACGGACAACCGGAGAACGGAATGTTAGTTAAATTCCCGGTGAGATTTTAAAAAAGAACTGCGAAAAATATAATGAACCCTGGCGGATAATCTTTACCACACTACAAAGCCTGATTTTAAGGACGATATTTTTAAAGATAATAATACGGGGGGCAAAATGCTTTTATTTGTATTTTATAGAAAAAATATTTTTAATCCCGGATTGAATATCAGTAGTTTTGTTATCACCGTTTTCCTTTTGGATAAGTTAGCAGCTTTGTTCTTTTACCGGCTATCAATTTTTTTGATAATGGAGCAAATAAAATCCTTGATAGCGCGGGCGATAACAAGAGTACAATGGAAGTTGCTTTTCATAAAACTTTAAATACCCGGCAAATGATTGTCGAAAGATCCGGTTCCCTTCCGCCGAACCTCCAAATCAGAAGTCGTCTACCGGCAAAAAATAAATGATTAAGAGGAATTGAAAAATAGTATTTGACAAAACGCTTTTACCGGCGGGCAGTTGAGGAGTAGCGATTAATATAATATTCATCCGCAAAACAAACTCTTATGCAGGTATCAGTAAAGCAACTTAAAAGGGAAACCAACCAGCTGACTGCTGATACGGCATCTAAAAAAGAAGAGGGCATCCTGCCTGTTGACCATGAAGCGACAATAGCTTTCCCGGATAATCCTTTGATAAAAGCAATTACTGCCAATAATATGCTGACTGCCGCGGAGAACCGGCAAAAGCGGAAGGAAATGATCGAGGCCAAAGCTTTCGAACCGGCAGGCTTTGCTTTTGACCGATCAATCGGTCACAACGATTCCTTATATAGCAACTTTACAGAGCTGATGGCGCTTACCAAAAGGAAAGTGGGCCGTATCGTCATTATGCAGGATGGCAAAAGATTAGGATATGCAAGCGGTTTTATGGTTTCAAACAGCCTGTTGCTTACCAACTGGCATGTATTTAAAAATGCGACGATGGCGGAGGAAAGTGAACTGCATTTTTTTTACGAGTACGATGCACAGGGGCGACCTGTCCCCCCTGTTATTTTTAAATTTGATGCAACCCGTTTTTTTAATGATGAGGATTTGGATTATTGTTTTGTGACCGTGCAGCCAACTGATGTTACCGGCAGGGTTTCGCTGCAAAGCATTGGTTATTTATTTTTAGACAAAACCCTCGGCAAAATAGGAGATGTTAATAAAGAGAAATTAAATATCATTCATCATCCGCTCGGTGATTACAAACAAATTTCTATAAGGGAAAATACATTTGTTGACATAGATAACACCAGGATATTTTATCATACCGATACCGCACAGGGTAGCAGTGGCAGTCCCGTATTTAACGATCAGTGGCAGGTGGTGGGACTGCACCACAAAAGTATAGCGAAAATGAGCGCTGATGGTAATGACTATTTAGATAAAGACGATAAAGTAATACCAATAATAGATGACACCATTGATATTACCAGGATAGTGTGGCTAAAGAACGAAGGGATGAGGATAAGTGTTATACTCAACCACCTGGCCGGGAAAAATCCTAACAACAGCCTTGTGGATGCTATTGCTGTTCCGCCGCCGCAGGAAAGAGTAAGTTTTGTCATCAATGGCAACGACACTGAATTTGAAAATATAAATAGTAACACCATGGCTAACGACAACAATAAAAATATTACAATCAATGTTCCCGTTAATGCGTTGAGCAACGAACACTCGATTGATATAAGTCTGTCCACCAAAAAAATTAATGTAGTCAGCAGTGCAACAGGCAATAATGGTACAGGTAATACCAGCACTACCAATGAGCTGCTGCTGGAAATAGCCAAAATTGATAAGGAACAGGCAGTGGATTTCAGCAATTGCAGAGGCTACGATGCTGATTTTTTGGGAACAAAAATACCATTGCCTCAACCTAAAAAAACAATCGAAAAACAAATAGCGCTTTTAAAAAACAAGACAAATGAACTCAAATATTTCAAATACAGTGTCATATTTAACGCATTCAGAAAAATGCCGCTCATCAGTGCGGTCAATGTAGAGGGCGATGCATCTAAGCGGCTGGACAATAGTACAAGGAGTGATGATTGGTTAAGGGACAAACGCATCGATATTGAATGCCAGTTGACGGATAAATTTTATTCGCATTCAAAATTTGATAAGGGTCATATGGGTCGTTTTGAAGATGCCAACTGGGATACCGCAAGCGATGCCACGCTCAGAGAAAAAAACGCTCTTAGAAATGGCATATATACCTGCTTCTATACCAACGCCTGTCCACAGGTTCCGGGTATCAACCGGATGGGCGCCAATCTTTGGGGTAAATTAGAGAAGGCCGTATTAGAAACCGGCATAAAAAAGGAAACAGGCAAGCAGGCAAGAATGACCGTTTTTAACGGGCCCATTTTTGATGAAGTGAAAGACAGGATTCGCTTAGGCGTAACAGTTCCCATGCAATTCTTCAAAGTAATACTTTGGCTGAATGACAATGATGAATTGCGGGCAACCGCCTTTAAATTATCGCAGGAAACCCTGGTAACTGATGACCAGTTTATTGAAAACCTGTTGCTGGGTGAAGAAGCCCTTGACATTGATAAATTAGTTTCCTATAAACGTTATCAGTGTAGTATTAAAAGCCTTGGTCGTTTAACAAAAATTAATTTTGCACACATTGAGCAATTCGATACTTATAAGCCACATAATGGAAGTGAGGAAACTTTAATTGAAGGCACGGAAGCGATAATGCTGTAAATTTTGAGGCCACATAAGCCTATAAAGGAAGAAAGAGAAAATAAAAGTAGCAGCATCAATAATTCATTTTTTGGCGGATCTTCTTTCATCCGGGCAAAAGGAGATTCATGTAAGTAAAATCGCCAGCATAACAGACGGGGCTCCGACCTGTGATTGACGATCTCCCCAATACAAATCGCCCCCCTGGTTTCTCCCCGTTTCAAATAGCAGGGTCTGCAAAGCGTAAAATGGCTGACCAGGTATAACCCAAAATTATATAATCCTTTCCCAAAAGGATGTAACAACGATCGCATGGTCTGATTCTATTTTTGTTCTATCAAATAATTAAAACAAAATTTATGAAATCAAAATCAGTATCGAGTCAAACGGCTCTGAGAGACAAACAAAAATGTGATAACCCGGGATGTACCTGCGAAAATTGTAACTGCGGTGATAATTGTACCTGCAAAAATTGTAAGAAATAAACTGGTTTATCACTTTCATTAAATAAGCCATCCGGAATTCGGGTGGCTTATTTAAATCTTCTTAAAAAACTCAAACGAAAATCATGAAAAAGATATTTATAATCAGCTTTGTTCTTTTTACTACCCGGGCTTCATTCGCCCAGGCTAACATTGCTAACGTTGAGCAGTATTGTCAAATAATCGCGACTCCCAGGTTGTTCAGTAATAAAGTAACCATTGACATCGACTTTGGTGAAGAAAAGAGCATTTGGAAAGATAACAGGCTTAAGAGCTATGACGGGAAGTTGAAAAAGTTTAATACGGTGATTGATGCTCTCAATTATATGGGCAGGGACGGTTGGAGATTTATAAATGCATATCCTGTCAATATTGGCGAAAATGTGATTTACCATTTTGCCTTCAAAAAAGAATTCCCCTTATCAGACGTTCAGCGGTAATGTCCACGGTCTTTGAATAGTGATGGATATAGTTGCCTTATGATTGTCCGTTTTTGACAGCATACTGTCCCTTCAGGCTGTAAAGACCACTATAATTTTACATCATCAAATAACAAATAAACAAAAAATAAATTCTAATGAAAAAGTTCCTTTTCGCAGTACAGGTATTTGGAATAATAGCTATGTTTCCAATATATGTGATTCTTGAAATGAATCATGGCACAGGAAGTTTGCCTGAAAATAAAAGCCAACCGGTTGTCAAAGGGATAATAGAGAAAACCGCCATCCGGACCTCTTTCAATTCTGAAGTACGGGATGGAAATCCAATCCGGTTAACTTATTTATGGATCCAGTATCTCCCATTTATAGCAATCGGGCAATAAGGGCTTTTGCCAAAACAGGATATTAAACAGATTAATAACTAACCAGTTTAAACAGAAAAAATGAAAAAAATAGTATTGCTTATCGCTATGGCCGTTTCGGTCACGATGAATGCACAGGTTACCAGGGTTTCTTTGCAAGCAAGCGGTTTGACCTGCAGTATGTGCAGTAACTCCATCAATAAGGCATTAAAAACACTTGATTTTGTTCAGGAGGTGGATGCCGATGTTAAGACATATACATTTGAAATATCTTTTAAGCCAAATGCCTATGTCGATTTTGATATGATAAAAAAGAAGGTAGAAAATGCGGGTTTTTCAGTGGTAAGTTTCGAAGCCACTATCGTTTTTAATAATGTTCATGTAACAAATAATCAGCCGGTAACAATCGAAGATAAGACCTTTCTTTTTGTAAATATAAATGACCAGTCTTTGGATGGTGTCAAAAAGATTAAGGTATTGGATAAGGGTTTTGTCTCTCCAAAGGAATATAAACGAAATGCTCTTCCAGTTTCGCCACCCCGGATATATTATGCAACTATATAGTTACTTCGCTTCGTAAAACTCACCAAAAATGAAACAGCCATTCTTAATCGTTCTGATTTTTCTTTCTTTGCGGGGCAAAGGACAGGAGTTATTCGCAGTGACCGAGCCGGCCAGCAATATAGCTACAGGAAGTATTGGTTTCAGGGTTGACCATTTGATCATGAATGAGATCAATTCCTCAAAGATCAACTATCACCTTATTCCGGAAATAATAGTGGGGGTGTCGAAGAAGCTAATGATACAGGGAAATGTTTTTTTTAGTAACAGAACCACAAAATTTAAAGCTGAAGGCGGTAGCGTTTATGCCAAATACCGGTTTTTGAGTAATGATGCCATGCAAAGGCATTTCCGTATGGCTGCTTTTGGAAGAATAAGTCGTAATAACAGCGATATTCACCAGGAAGAAATTAATATGTACGGGCATAACAGTGGGATAGAGGTGGGATTGGTGGCTACTCAGTTGTTGCGAAAGGTCGCCTTATCCTCGTCCGTATCCGTTTTAAAGGCGGTGGACAACGGCAATAACAACAAATATCTCTACGGTTCAAAAAACAGTAATGCAGTCAATTATACTTTTTCAGTTGGTAAATTAATGTTACCGAAAGAGTATAAAGACTACAGGCAGACGAATATTAATCTTATGGCGGAGTTTTTAACGCAGGTTAATACAGGTTCAGGTAAGTATTATATGGATATAGCGCCAGCTGTGCAGATGATATTTAATAGTCAAAGCCGGATTGATATAGGGTATAGGGCTGAACTAAGTAGTACTTTGTTGAGAACTGCTCCAAACGGCTTTTTTATCCGGTTAGAGTATAATTTCTTTAATGTTTTTAAATAAGAGGTGGCAGCTATTTCCAATATCTCAATAGTGTACCACTAATTATTCATTCTAAAAAATGCAAATCATGATTTCTGTAGTTATCGGAATTTCCTCAGGATTACTCGTCATAGTAATTATCGCCTTATTGAAACGGTTGCATAAAGAAACCATCTATGGCCTGATACTTTCAGGAATCGGATTTCTGTATGTTGGGTTCACCTGGTCTGACAGGACAGCATTTATTATAACCGGTGTTCAAGCGGTATTCTTCCTGTTTATTGCCGGGTATGGAATTAAAAGAGGACTGTATGTTCTGGCGGCCGGTTATTTCCTGCATGGGATATGGGATCTTGTATATGATTTATTGCCGGCATCAGATTTAATTCCGCCACATTATGATCTATTTTGCCTTTCAATTGATTTTACCATTGGCTTTTATTTATTATTAAGTAAATACAGAACGAAAAGCTCTATCCTAACGAAAACATAAACGGATAGTTAATCATCTAAAGTGTTGGACTATAGAATATAGCCGGATTACCTGTCGGTTTATGACACATTTTTGTCCTGCCATTGTTTCGGTCACGGTCTAACTTTGCATCCATATTAAAAATTCAAACTGGTATCATGAGGAAAATAGCGTTTATCATTCCCCCTTCTGTTGAGATGCTGGATCTTGCCGGCCCCGTCCAGGTATTCACTGAGGCCAAGTTTTATGGCTTTGAAACAGAGCTTGAGTTTTATTCTTACCAGGAGGAAACCATCAGCACATCGGGGCTTGCATTTGGGAAAGTAAAAAATTATAAAGAAGCGGTATTAAAAGAGGGAGATTATCTTTTTATGCCGGGAATGGGTTTTGAATATGTGAGCAGCATTGAATTCAGGCGGGAAAGAGCGTTTTTTAAATGGATAAAAGAATGCGCGAATAAAAAAGTATTTATTTGTTCCGTTTGCAATGGCGCTTTCGCATTGGGTGAAGCTGGTTTGTTAAAGGATACCGAGTGTACGACACATTGGCGAAGAATTAAAGAACTGCAATCGAGATTTCCTGATGCCAGAGTAATAACAGATATTCTTTTTAAAAAGAGCAATAATGTTTACACCAGTGCAGGTATCAGCGCCGGTATCGACCTGGCATTGGCCATACTGGAAGAATTAAAAGGCGCACTTTTTACACATAAAGTAGCCCGGGGGCTTGTGGTGTATCACCGGCGAAACCAGAATCATACACAACAGAGTATTTATCTTGATTACCGGAATCACATCAATCCCAAAATACACGAAGTGCAGGATTATCTTATTGATCATCTCTCTGAAGAAAATTCGGTGGAGGATTTAGCATCACATGTGGCCATGAGTCCGAGAAACCTGAGCCGGGTTTTTAAAGAAAAAACAGGATCTACAGTATTGGAATATCTTACCTTGCTACGGATAGAGTATGCGAAAACGATGCTTAACAACCCGGAGTTTACCATCGAGTATATCGCTTCCCAATGTGGCTTCAAGACCTCAAGACAGCTGCAAAGAATTTTAAAAAGATAAAAATTTAAGGATAGCCAAAAAAGTGAAAACAGCATCACGAATTCTTCTCATCATTTCTATAGCAGCCATCACTTACGGCTATTGGGGAGCCTTTACTCATTCGGGTAATAAAGTATATGATGAAATGGATGCCTTCCTCCCATTTTTCATTTTAATTGGTGGCGTGATATTATTGATTGCTTTTATAATCCTGGCAATTATAATGCGACGGAAAAGGAAAGGGTAGTCTTTTAGCATTTACTCCTGGGTCCGTTTTGTTGCACCTGATCTTTACTTTTTATTTGAAATGATGTTGCTCTCAGTATTAGGGAAATATACCAAAACCCGACGCACGTGAAACCAATCGATACAGTTATCCTTGTGCCTGATATGCGGGACGTATTATGCATATAGGAAAACTCCCGGGGACGAAGTTCAAAGAACTGTTTATGCAATTAGATAAGGAAGCTGTCAATAAGCCCGTTTCTTTATTGCTATATGATTATATTTCGGCGGGAAATACGAACGATGAGAATTCCTGGTTCCGGGTTTGGTTGCCACAGCCTCTTGATCCCGGAGAGCAGGCTGAATTGATTAGGAGATGAATCAGTTTTGACCCTTTCTGCTACTTTTGCTGTTACTCCAATTTGATATTACTTAAATAACTACTGCCGGAGAAGGGAGCATTTACACCTTCCACGGAACATTTTTCCTCTTTCAAAAATATTTTTTCAAACTGTTGTTACCGTCTGAGGATAGAAATGCGACTAATCCGAAATAATAAGGGAATGACTATTGAAAAATAGTTTTACGGGCCGGGTATAAATTAATTGAAATGTTTGGGAAATAGAAGAAACGCGGGGTAGCCTGATTCCGTTTGTTATATGCAAAATGACGGTTCTTTAGTACTGCAAACAATTGGATGCAGAGCAGTGAAATGATTTTGTGCGGAAGTGAAAAACTATACGCTGCTAAAGTCAGAGATTGTTAGGGTTTTTAAAAAGGGTGCTAAAACTTGTCTGTACTCGCCTGAAAATAATTGTCTATCCCTGCCTTATTATCCACTGTAAGGTTCTGTTTTAGTTGTCAATTCCACCATGATTTTTTTCTGATACCAGGTTAAGCTTTTAACAATTATGTAACCGGAGAGTTTTTCTCAATACCCGGCTATGCTTCTGTTGGCGAACAACAGCAAGTAAGAATCTTTTGTATATAGGAAAATAGGAATAGTAGTTCCTTTCATCGTCCGAATTTATTTTGGTTTATAATTTCTGTCGGCTTATGATACGCACAACGCTTGAATTTATTCAAAAGGAGCTCGAGGCATTCATTGTTGAACGGGAGCAGGATCCCGCTCATTACAATGCGGGCCAGGTAGTAGACATGAATTCAATTGTTTCTCCGGGGGGAGAAGTGAACCTGGATGATAATTTTCATATTACAATTATGCTGGCAGGAATCGAAGAAGAACGTCGCGAAGGTAAACGTCCGCGTATCATCGAAAGAGAGGACAGGCAATTTTTACGACTTAACCCGCCGGTAGAACTCGATCTCTTTATACTTTTTGTGGCACACCAAACCAATTATGAAACGGCTTTGCGTGACCTGTCTGATGTAATCAGTTTTTTCCAGGCTAACCCGGTGTTTGACGAACAGCGGTTTCCTGCCCTGAATTCAACTGCTTCCGATTCGGGGAATAAGCCGTGGCGGCTTATAGAGAAACTTGTTTTCAACCTTTATTCACTTTCATTTGAACAGCAAAATAATTTATGGGCGATGCTGGGATCCAAATATATTCCAAGCGTAGTTTATAAAATGAAGATGCTGACTGTGTTTGAAACGAGAAGTAAAGAAAGAGCTATACCTATCACTGAACTCGGTTTTGACGAAAGCCGGTAAATAGTTAAACCATGAATGACCTGCAGGTAAAATATAGCGAATTATTCAGCTTGTCTGTAGAACAGCCGTTTTATGAGAACGGTATATGCAGGAAGTTTACAACTGATCCTATTCCGGATTTACAAATTGTGCCTACATCTGAATGCCGGGATTTAATGAAGAGACTTGATTTTGTTTTCAGACCAGTAGCAAGACAGGCAGGTATGATTGTGTTATCGCATACAACAATTAATTCGGCCAGCGATACGGTTTTACGTTTTCCCGTAAAGCCAGGTGAAAAACTAAGTTTTTGGATGGTACTGCAAAATCCGGAGCTGCTTAACTTCAACAATCTGCCCGGAAACAAAGGGCGGAATAAGATGTATTATTTCAGCAACCAGGTAACAGATGGCGCTGCTCCACGAGATGACCTTCATCTCAGTATTAATTCATCAGGGGTGAACGCCGCCGCCGATTTAATAAAGTTTAGCCCGGCTGGTTACAACTTTCATCATACATCGGTAATAGCTTTAAATACAGCATTTGTAAAACACCAGTTAACAGGATCAGAAGTAGCTCCCAAAACTATCGTCAATCAATCCGGCCAATCAGATCTTTCATTTGATCTCTCTCCGCTTCCACCTGGCAAATGCAAGCTGATCATCAGTGGTACGGAAAGAGATAGCTTTTATTATGCAGGGCTGGTTGTACCATCCTCGCTATTTGGGGTGATAGAAATATCCTTATCACAAACACTTGATGTCAATTACAGAACAATTGAAGCCGGAAATGTAATCCTACACGGAAGACCCTTTTATACACTACAATTCAACAACCGCAAGACATTGTGGCGCTACGCTATCGTATTGGAAAAGAACAATCCATTATTCGTAGCCATGCAGGCGATGAATCCCGCCGACAAAGCGAATTTTATTAGTCATTTCAAAATTGTCACTAATGATACAGCAATCAGTTTTACACAATCAATGGCAAACGATACTGTCTTTGAGTTCATATCAGACAGCGTTATCGCTTTGCAGGAAAAATATATCTCCTCCTCCATAGCAGGCAAAGGGTTGTGCCTTACACTAAAAAAAAATGAAGGTATTGCCGGGGAGGCTGTCGTAAGAGATTACCTGCCTTTTCCATCTACCAGTATGATTAATACATTAAATGATCCAACTATCTATTCGGATATATTCCTAACAATTTAACATTTAAAACAAATGGCAAACTATCGCTCACCTGGTGTGTATGTGGAAGAAATATCTCTGCTGCCGCCATCAATAGCTGAAGTAGAATCAGCGGTGCCCGCTTTTATCGGGTACACGGAAAAAGCAAAAATTCGTACCGACGACGACATCCTTAATGTTCCTACCCCGATAAGTAGCTGGTCTGATTTTATTCAATATTATGGTGGTCCTGAAACAGAAAATGCGGCTAATATTTCCATTACTGTAAATGAATTGAGAACTGGCACTGTTACAACGGGATTTAATGTAACGGTAACACCGACTACAGGTGCCATGAGCAAGCATATATTTTATTATGCGATAAAATTGTTTTTTGCAAATGGTGGGGGTTCCTGTTATATCACTTCGATAGGAAAATATACACCCGCTCCTGTAAGTCCAAAGGCTGATTTTTTAGGAGGGCTTGAGTTGGTGGGAAAAGAAGATGCGCCTACTATGCTTGTTATTCCTGAAGCGATTTTTCTTAGCCAGGCAGATTTTGATGAGGTAAACCAGGCCATGTTAAAACAGGCATCGGATATGAAAGACCGTTTTGCGATCCTTGATACACATATTACAACGGTTCCTAAAGTTGCCGGTTCTGTAGTAAGCGATTCAAAAACGGGGATTGATAATGTACCGTCTGATGGTTCTATTCGCAGGTACGGGGCCATATATTATCCATTTCTGGAGACAACTTATAAATACGCATTTGATTTTGGCGCACTGACATTAACTGCCCATACGGTAAATGGTGCGGGACCTGCCGCTGCGGGTGTTACAGATATGACAGGAAAGACCTTGTCATTTATTCAAAGCAATGCTTCGCTGATGTATAACGCCATTGATGCGGAGTATGGCAAGTATCATATTGTATTACCACCATCATCCGCGATGGCGGGTGTATATACAAGGGTTGATAAGGACCGTGGTTATTGGAAGGCTCCGGCCAATGTTAGCGTAATGAATGTAGCCAAAGCCGCGATTTCAGTTGCCAGGTCTGAACAGGATCTTCTGAATATAAATACTGAAACAGGTAAATCAGTAAATGCCATACTAAATGTTCCTGGCTCGGGTGCGGTTGTCATGGGTGCACGTACGCTTGACGGAAACGATAATGAATGGAAATATATCAATGTTCGCCGCTTCTTTAACGTGGTGGAAGAGTCGATTAAAAAATCTACTTCCTGGGTAGTCTTCGAGCCGAATGTCGCATCTACCTGGACAAAAGTGCAGGCTATGATTGAAAATTATCTTTTCGTGAAATGGAGAGATGGCGCATTGGCGGGAGTAAAGCCAGAACAAGCGTACGAAGTAAGAGTGGGGCTGGGTAAAACGATGACGGCGGCAGATATTCTCGAAGGAAAAATGATAGTAGAGATAGCGATGGCTGTATCACGTCCTGCCGAATTTATCATATTGCGATTTGAACACAAGCTGCAGCAATCGTAAGAAATTATTTTCAGAAAATTTATTCATTATTAAATCTTAAACTAATACAAAATGGCAAGTTACCCATTACCGGTCTTTCATTTCAGCGTATCATGGGGTGGAGACGATATCGGATTTTCAGAAGTAAGTGGCCTGTCACAGGAATTGCAGGCCATTGAATACAGGGATGGCCTGATGACAGGAACAACGCTGCCGCTTAAAAGGCCTGGGCTAAAAAAAGCGGGAAACGTTACATTGAAAAGAGGATTTGTTACAGATAAAAATGATCTTTTTGAATGGTTCAATAATAATGGTACTCCAAATGTTACACGCCGCACCGTGATCATTAATTTATTGAATGATGAAGGCGCTCCTGTATTTAAATGGACATTGATCAATGCTTTTCCTGTTAAAGTTACCGGGGCCGATCTTAAAGCAACGGGTAATGATATAGCAGTAGAATCAGTAGAACTGGTTCATGAGGGAATCACTCAAGCTAAAGCATAAGAAATGGCCAGTTACTACCCGCCATGCGGATTTTATTTTAAGGTAGAGTTCATTGGTGTTAATGGAATGGACGATGACACAGAACAGCGTTTTCAGGAAGTAAGTGGCTTATCGGTGGAAGTAGAAATAGATGAACTTCATGAAGGTGGGGAGAACCGGTTTAGTTACAAATTACCCAAGAGGGCAAAGTATCCCAATCTTGTTTTGAAACGAGGGTTACTGCAAAACACTAAAGTTCTCAAGTGGATTAATGATTGTATCAGCGGATATTTTGAAGCAAGCCCGGCCAGTATTGCGCAGCCAGCTGATATAATCATTACACTGATGGATGAAGCTGGAGGAGAAACTGCCGTATGGAATGTTGTACAGGCCTATCCCCTTAAACTGTCAACATCAGATTTCAAAGCATCGGACAATTCTATTGTCGTTGAGACAATAGAATTAGCTTATCAGTATTTCACCCGCCCTCCTAAATAAAAAAATATGCCTGTTCAGATCAATGAAGTAATAATAAGAGCCATTGTTTCTTCGTCACCGGAAAACAATGAAGCAAGCGCAGGTGATACCGACTGCAATGCTGATAGTGAGGGTATGGGTAAGCATATGGGAGCAGGTAGTGGAGAAACTGCTGACCTGGCCGAAAAAATATTTGAAATAATCAAAGAAAAACAAGAAAGATAATGGATGCATTACCTACCAAACTGCTTTTTAACCTGAAGATAGTACCGGTAACAGCAAACGGTGTTCCTATCCCGGTGCCTTTTATAGCCATGTTCAATCCTGAAACTTTTACTGTAAGTGAAGGAGTTTGCTGGAATACAAAAACACCTATAAATGGTTCAGGGGCTGATGCTGTTTATGTAAGGACGATGCCACGATCATTCAGTCTTGAGTTTACGTTGGATGGAACAGGGGTGAATACGGGTGGTGTTAAAATACCCGTTACAGAACAAATACTTTTATTCAGGTTAGTTACAACAAAAATCGTTGCTGCTATACATCGCCCTGCCTATTTAATGGTACAGTATGGAACATTCATTAGTATATGTTCTTTGAAAAGCTCCGCTGTTACTTATACCATGTTTGATAAATATGGGATACCGATACGTGCAAAAGTGAAAGCAGATTTTATTGAACGAACCACGAAAGCAGGCAGTGTTTTAAACATGCTTTCTTCTCCGGACCTTACACACCGGGTGCAAGTGAAGGAATATGATCTTTTACCTGAGCTTACGTACAAAATCTATAATAACCAGGATTATTATTTACAAGTTGCAAAGGCCAATCGCCTGAAGAATTTCAGGAAATTAAAACCGGGTATTCTTGTATTTCCACCAATAGACGTTAAATAAAAGCCGAAATAAATTTTACGATGGGAACCAGTTTAACAAGTTTGCCGGCTGGCACCGAGACGCCAAAAGACGTAATTACCTGTCGTGTGCTTATCAACGATGCAGTATTGAACAACGAAGCGGAATTGGCGCAAATAACAGTGAATAAAACCTTCAACAAAATAGCAGCGGCCAAGCTGGTATTTCATGATGGATCAGGTTCTGAAAGGGATTTTGTATTAAGTAATGACGGGAAGTTTAAACCGGGAAATAAGATAACAATACAAATGGGGTATCATGGAGAAGCTGAAACAATATTTAAAGGAATAATCATCAGGCACGGAATAAAGATTGGCCACGCGGGAAGATCTGTATTGATGATCGAGGCAAAAGATGAAGCGATCAGACTAACCGGTGCACGCAAAAGCGTACCTCATATCAGGAAGACGGATAAAGCTGTCATTACAATGTTGGCTGGTGCGCTTGCCGGTACAATCGACGATATGCCTTTTGAGCATGAGCAACTGGTGCAATACGAGTCAACTGATTGGGACTTTATTGTAATACGTGCCGAAGCCAATGGTATGCTCGTGCTTACTGATGATGGTAAACTGACTGTAAAGAAACCGTCTCTTTCGCCTGCAACAGTAACAGCAACCTTTGGAGAAAATATTTATGAGTTTGAAGCGGACATGGACGCCAGGCGTCAATCTAAAAAAATAACAGGTCTTTCTTGGGATTATAAGACACAAAAAACCAACGAGCCAAAAGAAAGCCAGGTTCTTTTCCGGGAAACGGGTAATATTCCTGCTGCAGATATTGGCAAAGTGATAGGGGCAGAAGTCACACTTTTACATTCAGGTAATTTGACGCAAAAACAAGTGGAAAAATGGGTTGATGCGTACGCATTGCGAAATCAACTTTCCAAAGCAATTGGCAGAGTGCGGATAGCCGGAGATGCAAAATTAAAACCAGGAATGACGATCAAATTGGTTGGAGTCGGGGATCATTTTAATGGAAATGTTTTTGTGTCCGGTGTATTGCACCAGTATGACGGGGCATGGTATACAGATATACAATTTGGATGGAAAGAAGAATGGTTTTACCAGAAGGAAAAGGTAATGGAAAGGCCCGCTACCGGTTTATTACCAGGTGTTAATGGCTTGCAAATAGGAAAAGTGCAGGATATAAAAGATGATGGGCAATACAGGATAAAAGTGTACGTGGCTACAACAGGTGAAAAGTCGCCTGCAGGAATATGGGCAAGGATCGCTACGCTTGATGCAGGCAAGGATCATGGAGTTGTATTTCGCCCGCAGGTAGACGATGAAGTTGTCCTTGGTTTTTTAAACGATGACCCGCGTGATGCGATCATTCTCGGTTATCTACACAGTAAGGACAAACAGACTTCGCCACTGCCGCCATCAGAAAAAAAGGTTGAATATGGCATAGTTACAAAGTTCAAGCAGAGACTCGTTTTTGATGATACCAATAAAAAAATTACCATCAGCACGGATGATGGTAAAAAAATGATCGTGCTCAATGATTCGGATTCAATACTGATGAAAGATGATAAAGGAAACAGTTTTAAAATGGATTCAAACGGAATAACAATTGAATCAAAAGGCACCGTGACGATAAAAGGCGAGACACTGGTTCAGATAAATTGACCAAAGTATTTTGATATCAGACAAAGAGCATAACATTCATTGATTAGTGATAAACTTAAATCAAAATGTCTTTTGCAGCAAGAGTGGGAGATAATCATTCATGCCCGTTGAGTAATCCAGGTAGTGGCAATCCGCATACAGGTGGGCTCATTACCGGGCCTGGCGTCAGCAAAGTGTTAATCGGGAAAAAGCCGGCGGCAGTAATTGGAGACAAGTGTACCTGTGTCGGGCCTGTCGATTCTATTGCAACAGGGTCGACGACCGTAAAGATCGGCGGACAGTATGCCGCCCGCATGGATGATATGACACAACATGGAGGAAAAATTACTTCCGGTTTTGCCAAAGTAATAATAGGGGGATAATTTTTATTCAGTTAATAAAACAAATTTAATGGAAACAGTTGACCGCTCATTTTTGGGAATAGGCTGGAGTTTTCCTCCCGCTTTCAGGCGCGAATGGTATGGACTTGAAATGCTGAAAGAAGTAGAGGATGTAAAGAGCAGTATTGAGATTATACTAAAAACCATAACCGGCGAAAGGGTCATGCTTCCAACTTTTGGTTGCAACCTTCAGCCTTATGTTTTTGAATCGATGGATCCACCACTGATTGCGCTCATGGAAAAGATTGTCCTGGACGCATTAGCAATTCATGAGCCAAGAATAATCGTAGCTGGAATTTTATCAACTCCTGATGTATTGAACGGTAAACTGGACATGAATGTTCAGTTCGATATCATTGCAACCAACACACGAACTAATTATGTATTTCCTTTTTACATGAAAGAAGCAACAAATATTGAAACATGAAAAATTGCGGTTGTCATACAGAAATAACCAGGGACGGGTCGGGGCAGTTACAACGTTACTTAAAAGCATTGGACCCCTCATATGCTCCCGTTGATGGAAGAAACATCGAAGACCTGCTCGTATTCGCAAAAAGATACGCGGCGCAAATACGCTTTTATGATCTGCCCGTAACAGACAATGCAAATAATGGTACTACGGACGCAACCAAGATCAGCTGGAGAGAATTTTTCCGGCGGGATATGGCGGTAGTAATTGCATCTGTTGCGTTGACCGAACCTGAATCATTCAAAAGGGAATTCAATGAAATAAGAGATAAAATTGAACAGCATCCGACCGCTGATCTTTTCGCTGCTTTATTCGGGCCTATTACGGGCATGCTAAAAAAGATAGATCACTGGTATTCCGTAGCGATACCTGAAAATCCTTTGTACAACGATCTTGTATTGGCGATTGATTCTGATCTGCGTAACCAGGTCAGGACTATGATGGAATATAAAAAACAGTTTAACGTCGTAGACCCGTCCGTCCAGCTAAAAATCGATCTTGACAACATAGAAAATCCCGGATTATGGGGAATTGATCGGCCCTTCAGCATGGATAGTTCCTTATATGTTGGAAATACGAAAGAAGAAAAGATAAGTTATGCGGCATTGAATGTCGAAGATATCTTTTACAGCTTTTATAATTTTCTCTCACAGGCAATAAACGAATCAGGCAAATACCTTGCGTTTGCAATAAACGAATATCCCGGCCATCAGCCCCATATGGCTCTATTCATCACTTTCCTGGAGCTCTTCCGTATTGCCAGGGACCAAATGAATGGCCTTACTGAACGCATGTTAAATTTTTATTATCGGGAGGTTTTGCGTTTACAGGAAAAGTCATCCATTCCTGATAAAGCGCATATTGTGTTTGAACTGGCGGCGGAGATAGCGGAATACGATATAAAGCAAGGAACGTCACTATCTGCCGGTGATGACCTTTCCGGTCAGGAACAAATATATAAAACAACGGAGGATTTTGTTGTCAACCAGGCAAAGGTGGCAGAGTTAAAAACAATATTTGTAGAAAAAAAATTTCTGTATGGTGACGACGCAAAAGAAAAGGAAGACCAGGTGATCCACGCCCTCTATGCAAGACCGGTTGCCAATTCATTGGACGGCTTTGGTGAAAAGTTTACTGATCCTTATCCTAAATGGTCCACGTTTGGTGAAGGCGGTCCTACGACCAAAGAACCGAAAAATATCTGCGACAGGATTAATCTCATAAAAAAACTTTCTTCAAAAAGAAATGACCTGGCGCAGATAGGATTTGCTATCTCTTCTCCCCAGCTATTGATGGAAGGTGGAAAAAGACTGGTGCAGGTAATTTTTAATGAAGACACCTTTTCCGTAATTCAAAAGCTAAATGGAGCTACAGGTGATAAAGCCCCTTTTAGGATATGGTTTACCGGCGACAAGGGTTGGTTTAAGATTGACAGGATGATGACAGCAGATCAGCAAAAGGAATTTACTTCATTGCTCAGCATAGGAATCTTTAAGCGGGAAACAGTTGTAGATAAGCTTGAAGGAGGTTCATATTACTTTGACCTGGAACAAAGAGCGCTGTCAATTTATTTACCCATATCAGATGCGGCAGTTGTCGGGTATGACACAAAACTGCATAAGAAGTTTCTCTACTCGACCGATCAGCCGATAATGCAGGTAATGGTAAATCCTGAAATTGATTTGTCCTCAAAAGATTACCAATCGCTTTCGGTTAAGAATCTTTCGCTTCGGGTAAAAGTGGGATCTGTTAATAGCATGATAGGACTTGGTGCTCCCGCAGAGTCAGCTATTCCCCATTTTGATGGTTTGAATAAACTATCATTACATACAGAGAATGGTTTACAGGAAGCGGGAAAGCCGTTCGACCCTTACAGTCCTTACCCGGCCAGGGGAAAGTTTTTTTACATCAGCAGCAATGAAGTCTTTAATAAACCACTCAAATCTGAAGGGTTTCCTTCACAAGCAGGGGATAAACTGGCTATTACAATCAGGAAAACTAAGGATAGCGAACCACAACAAGCAAGATCAGGTATCAGCGTTGAAGCTACTTCGGATCCAAATGCTTTTTTCGAGTATAGAGTAGATGCCCTGGACAGGAAGGATTGGACAAGGTTATCGATTTTGGCATCAAAAGGAGATTTTTCACAGGCAGCATTGACATTTAATATCCTGTCCAAAGCAGAAAAATTTAATGAGACCAATTTTATAACAGGCACCCTGGGTGTGACATTATCAAGGCTTCCACTTCAACCGGTTGCAGAATGGAGGCCCGGCATTGAAAAAGGTTTTTTAAGGATAACCAATCTTCGACAAACAGAAACAAAAATGGAGGAGCGGCAGGCCCAGGCATCGCAGCTGGAAATTGCTGAAGTTTATTTGAGTTACGATTCTACGCTACTCTCGTTAGATACATCGATTGACAAGTTTTATCATGTTTATCCGTTTGGCAACGTGCAGGTTTACACAGATGCCGGTGCGGAGGTTAGTCGCGATTCAGGCAAAGATTTGAAAAAAGATGCATTACAATTGCTCCCTGTAAATGAAAACGATCCTTTAATAGCGGATGCGGGATTGAAATTGCTGCCTCATTTTACCTACCTCGGACCATACGAACAGTATAATACAGTCGCTCAGAAATATTCAACAGCAGGCAATAGTAATATTGCTCTCAATAAGATCGGTCGTATTAATGTTTCAAAAAAAGAATTAAAAGGTAAACGCCGCGAACAATCAGATCGCCTGATACTTGATGCAAGCGGTTTACTGGATAAACTGAACGGTGGCTCCAACCAATATTCAGCATTGTCACAGGAAGAAGGAATGTTGCAGATTGGACTTGAGAATCTTAAACCTCTTCAAACAATTTCATTGCTGTTTCAGTTTGCAGAAGGAAGCGCGGAAGATGAAGACAAGACACCGCCCGACATCAATTGGTCATACCTTGCAAATAACGAATGGAAGCCGTTGAAAGCGGAGAACCTGGTCGCTGACGGAACATCAGGTTTTCAAACTACGGGTATTGTACAAATTTCTGTTCCTGAAGAGGCAACGAGGCATCATTCGATCACAACGGATGGTCTGACCTGGCTTTGTGCCAGCGTTACAAAAGACAGTAATCGTATACCACAGCTGGTAGATGTGGTAACTCAGGCGACTGAAGTAATATTTGAAGACAATCAAAATGACCAGTCGCATTTTGACAAAGCATTACCGGCAGGAACGATCAGTAAACTGGTAGTAACACCACCGGAAGTGAGTAAGGTAACACAACCATTTGCATCATTTGATGGCAAACACCATGAGATCGGAAGGGAATTCTATACAAGAGTAAGTGAACGTCTGAGACATAAACACAGGGCCATTACCCCCTGGGATTACGAGCATCTTGTACTCAATCGTTTTCCGTCGATCTATAAAGTGAAATGCATTACGTATACCGATCCTGAATGTCTGTGCCGCGATAATCATCCAAGGCTCGACATTAAAGGGAAAGTATTACCAGCCAATGTATTGGTTGAGGGAAATGATGCGGTAATGATGACTACACTTAATCTCGTCGCCCAGAAGTTAAATATTAATACTTCGATAAATATAACATTAGTGGGGTATGGGGCAAATGGTCAGGAACGTGTAAACAAAGTGACCAAATTACTCACAGAAGGACCTCTTATCATTAACCATGTCAATCCTGACAGGATAAACTCAAAACTTGTTCAGAAAGGTGATGATAAAATTATTGATATTGTTGAAACGGCAACTTGCTGTGGCCCGCAAATTGCCCCCGGTCATGTTCTTCTGGTGCCAATTGCCGATCTGAAAAACAGGAATGCCATCAACCCACTTCAGCCAAAAACCTCGAGAAGGACTTTGTTGGACATTGAAGCTTATCTTAAAAAACTTACTTCGCCTTTTGTACATGTTCATGCTAAGAATCCCGTGTATGAACAGGTTCTTGTTTTTTTCAGGGTAAAATTTTATCCGCAGTATGATATAGGATATTATATAAAGGACCTGAACAATGAGATCGTTCATTTCCTGACGCCATGGGCATTTGATGAAAAGGCGGATGTTAAATTCGGACAGAAGATCTATGCATCTTCCATCATCAACTTTATAGAAGAAAAGAAATATGTCGATTTTATTACCGACTTCATTATGGTCGTATGCAAAGATGAATGTTGCTCTGAGGCGCAGGAAACAAAGGTAGATGCTGGCCCCGATGATATTCTTGCTATGGTTAAGATTACAGGTGCTACGACAACTGAAATTACCGGGAAGATCGTGGATAAAATAAAAGACCAGCCATTGAAGGGAATAACAGTTACCGCTGGCGGAACCAGCGCCAGTACCATTACTGATGCAACCGGCGATTTTATTTTACAACCTGCAACTCCGAATAACGGGACCATCAGTTTTTCCCTGGCTGAATTTAAACCCGCGTACGTAGATATTGTGCCGAACCAGGAACAGGAACTGGTCTTTAAAAAGCAAGATGATACGCTTCTTAACGAATGGGGGTTATCGAAAAAGCAAATTGAGGAATTATGCGGCTGCTCCGGTGTTGAATATTTATTTGAAGATGAAACAAGCATGCCCGGTGATATCGTAACACGGCCTTCTACTGCACGTTCTATTCTTGTTTCAGCGCCAAAGCATATTATAATACCTTACAAAGAGCCACCTTATCAATCACCTTGCGAGAGAAATACCCTGTCACAAAAAAAGTTATCTTCTTTGACAAAAACCATGACCGTCACGAAGGAGATGGCCCTGGCTAAGCCTGTTGTTGAAATAGCCAACGAGAGTATTATAGCGAAAGCTGATACGGGTACAGTAAAAAAAACTAAACCGGCCAGTAAATCCGCTAAAAAAAATGCCCCGAAAAAAAATAGCAAATAACCCATGGATCACCCGTGACTAAAAAAAGTATATGTCAGAAACAAATGCACTGATAAAAGCCAACCCACTTCTCCCTGCCGAGGACTATAACGCTTTGCGGAAACAGGGATTTAAATCTATAGAAAGATTGGGAAGTAATACCTGGACCGAATACAATGAATCAGATCCGGGAATTACGATACTTGAAGCTGTTTGCTATGCAATCACCGATCTCGCCTACCGTACCGGGTTTGAAATTAAAGACCTGCTCACGCCAGAGCAACTAAAAGATGATACATGGAAAAATATTTTCTATACCGCCCGGAATATTCTGCATAATAATCCATTGACTATCTCTGACTACCGAAAAATAATAATTGATGTAAAAGGTGTTCGTAACGCATGGTTGGAACCTTCCAAAGATTACGAGGTACCTGTATGGGTGGATTATAATTATTACGAAAGAAAAGAAGATGCGGATTGCGGTTGCGAAGACAAGGAAACAAAAGGTTGTTATGGCAGGCTGGGATTGCAAGCAGTGGATGAAGACGCGGTTAAGAGAAGAAACCAGTCGCGACTCGGAGTCATTAACGAAGCAATCGCTAAAAACAACGGAAGTATAACTCAAAAAAGAGAAGAGTTAAGGACGCTCGGGGAAAACCTGGAAAAAGAAACAGATCCGCAGGCAAAAAAGACGCTGAAGCAAAGTATAAGGAAATTGAAAGCAGGGATCATCCGGCTTACCGAAAAAAATCAGGAGTTGGAACAGGAGAAATCAATCCTTGACGGTGCGGAATTTATACAACCAAAAATTGTTGAACTCGAAGGTTTGTACAATGTGCTTGTAGAATACGAGGAGGATGTCATTGAGGAAAACCAACGGGAAGAAGTGCGGCAGAAGGTAATAAACAGGCTGAGCTGTCACCGGAATCTCTGTGAGGATTTTCTTAGTGTGAACGCAGTGGAATACGTGGATTTTGGCATAGGTGTGTCCGTTGCGCTGGAGGAATATGCCGATCCTGATGCCGTACTGGCACAAATGTTCTTCGTAATATATAAATATTTTACTCCGTCTGTTCAGTTTTACACCATTCCCCAAATGTTAGCTAAAGGTTATTCAGTAGACGAAATATTTGAAGGTCCGGCTTTACATCATGGGTTTATTGAAAAGTCAGAACTGGAAAAAACGGACCTCTTTCGCGATATCCGTCTTTCCGACATAGTCAATGAATTCGTGGGTGAAAAAAATATAGATGAAAAAATCAGAAGTGAAATATCAGGGATAAAGGGTATTAAAGCGATCACGTATTTCCATTTGCCCTTCAATGACCCGGAAGAGATGCCCACTGAAGCCAATTATTTTGACAGGTGGATAAGATATCTTACTGAAGAAAGAAAGGTTGCGAGGATACAGCCATCTATGTCTTCTGCCATCTTTTGCAAGGAACACGATACGGTAACGTACAACACCGGCAGCGGGAATGACCGCCGGTCTGACCGGATGATAAAGATGTTCCGCGATCTCAAGAAACAGGAACGGAAGTACAAACTGGAAGGCGAGGGGGAGGAGTTCAATGATTTTAAAGTGCCTGCAGGCGAGTGGATGCAACTCCAGGATTATTATCCTGTCACTTATTCTTTGCCTATGTGCTATGGAGTTAGCGACAGGGCGGGCTTACCACTGGATGCCAGCGAAGAAAGAAAAAGACAAGCGTTGCAATTAAAAGGATATATGCTTTTTTTTGAACAGCTACTGGCTGATTATCTTGTTCAGTTGGATAACCTGCGGGATTTATTCAGCTTTGACGACTTACAAAACAAAACTTATTTTATTAAAGCCCTCAACAACGAGATCGGAGATCTTCAATCGCTTCTTATCGATCATGCAAACAGGGGAACGGGTCAATACCAGCAGATATTGGATGATTTTACTCATGTATTGCAAAATCTCGTTGAACCTCCCGCAGTATTCCATAAAAGGCGAAATGATTTCCTCGATCACATGCTTGCCCGTTTCAGTGAGAATTTACAAGAATATGAGTTGATAAGCAGATGGCTGACCCCCGACCATGCAGATGAACGATTAATAAGGGACAAAACAAGAATTTTAAAAGATGGAGCGTATTATAAAATAAGCAGTGACCGCGCAAAAGCATATAATTATTCACTTCAGAAAGTGTGGAATACTGACAATGTCTCTGGTGCGGAGTTAAGGGTGGGCCGCTTACTTGGATTTGCCAATGCTGAACGGCGGTCATTGGCGCCTGAATTTATCACATTTGAAGCCGTGATGTTGACAGATGACGCGACAAAGCCACCTGTTCAAAAGTTTAAGGACGGTAAACCGGTTTGGAAGATAAAACTGCTCAATCCGGAAAATAATGAGCAAACAATGCTTACAAGCGTGGACGTGGTGGAAGGCTGCTGTATGGATACACTGGTGACCGAAATACTTTCTCATGCCGATGATAAGCGTTATATAAAATTTTATGATGATGTAAAGCAACGAAGCAGGAAAGCTGCTGGCGTCGTCGGGTCTTTCCGCTTCGAATTGTGGGACGATACCGATGAGGAAAAAGCTGTTGTGCTTGCCTACAGTGAAATATTCGAAAGTAAGACAGAGCGCAATGAAGCATGGCAACGGTTAAAACGGGTAATCGGGGGCATTAACGATAATGAAGGCCTTCACCTGGTTGAGCATTTATTGTTGCGGCCTAAACTTGATTCGGTATTGGATGAAACTGATCAACCGGTCTCCGTGAGTTTACCTGATATCTGTCTTGATCCCTGTGATATAGGACGAGGTATTGATCAAAGAATAAAACCTCCTGGTTATCGTAGAAAAATTAGTCGTATTCCTGCGGAGAAATGTTATGACAATAAACCATGGGTATTGGAATACCTGCGACTGAAACCTGATTCTGTTCCGGCGAAATACGATTCAATACTTTTTAAAACAACTTTTAAAAATGATGATGATCCGGTAATGTTAACCTTCCGGCGATATGAATCGCTGGCAAAAAGGATAAAGGATCTTTCTGAATACGGATCTGAACTAAGAAACTATAAGATTTCAGACAACAGTGAACTGAAAACTGCAGGTGATAGTGCCAGTATAAGATATAGCTTTACGATCTATGGTGAAGATAAAATGGTGCTTGCTCAAAGCCCCTATATGTTTACAAAGAGAGAGAAAGCAACCGACCCGGCAGGTGAGGCGGATATTGATAATGAAATCAGAAATCTGGTAAAATATTTTCAATACGAGCTGGATCTCTATTGCGATCCGGATCCCTGTGATAATAACGAAGATCCTTTTTCATTCAGGTGTACCATTGTTTTACCCTGCTGGCCAAAGCGGTTACGGGATGCTACCTTCCGTAACCTGGTTGAAAAAACAATCAAATCCGAATTGCCGGCCCATGTACACGCCGCTGTAAAATGGATCGGCATTACTGAAATGAAAAAATTTGAAAAAGTTTACTTCGACTGGCTACGTGAAATGGCACGGACAGAGATCCCGGCATATGAATTTGTCAATCCGTTAGTGGATACATTGAATACTTTAGTGCCTTGCGGGTGTTGTCATGATGAGTGTTATGATCCTGCACCCGGGAATAATAATAACAGGATTCAATAATTATGCGACACCTGATAAATAAATTAACCTTTGAAGCATTGTGTGCGGATGATTCATCAGCATTTGAGGTGAGACATAATTTCTCAAAATTTTGTCAGTATCAATTAGCTGATATGATGGAAGCGATCTGTACAAAATATTCCAGCGAAGATCAATGGATACGGATTGAGCGGCTTGAAATAAATATCGGCAAGATCAATCCGGCCAATTTTGAAAAAAGTCTGCGATCCGCTTTGTATGCCGGCCTGGAAAAAGAGTTCAATACGAGGATATGTTCTTTTTCAGGTGATCAGCGAACAATTCCTAATGGAGCCGCGGCATTTGAACTGATCATTTATTTTCTGCAAAACGGCGTATTGCCATGGTGGGCTGAAGGTTCAGAAATAGATATTGATAAAAAATGCTTTGAAGTGTTGAACAACCAGCCGGATTCGCTCCGCAATTTTCTTTTTGAGCATCGGTCGGAGAAAGTTATCTGGGAAAGATTGTCGTTGCAATTTACAACTGAAGCCAGGAATAGAATTGTTTACCTGTTTGATGAGTTGATAGCCATGGAAAGAAAAATGCTTCAACATGAAAAGGCAATCTCTTTGGCATTTAAAGAACTAAATTTTACCTATCAGTCCCCGGATATCGCCCGGCAATTGATTCTTCAAAACGCTCCTTACATTTTTTCTGACGATATAGTTATAAAAGATTCTCTTGTCAACGATTTTTTTGAAAAACTCAGTAGTAAAATTTATAAAAAAACCGGTGACTCAAAGCAAGAGGATTTTATAAAAAATGACAGTGTGATACCTGTAAGAGAAGAATTATTTAAAAACCCGGAATTACAGGATCATGATTCATCTAAAAGATATTTTGTAAAGTATGCGGGAGTCGTAATTGTTTTCCCTTTTATAAAAGCTTTATTTTCCGAAACAAAATTGATAACGGACGGCGAATGGACCAATGCAGAATGTCGCAACCAGGCGATCCATCTTCTCAGGTATATAAGCACAGGGCAACAGGAGACGCCTGAATATGACCTTGTTTTAGAAAAATTGTTTTGCGGCGTTGCAATTGATGAACCTGTTCCCCGGAAAATAACACTTACCGGAAATGAAATAGCCGAGGCCCACGCTGTATTGCGGTCTGTAATTGAGCATTGGATAGTGTTGAAAAATACTTCTATTGATGCATTGAGGGCAACCTTTTTACAAAGAGATGGTGTAATTGTCAAAAAAGATGACGGATGGCTTTTGCAGGTAGAAAGAAAAACGGAAGATGTGTTACTGGAAAGTATTCCCTGGGGATATTCGACTATTAGTTTGCCCTGGAACCAATACCTGATTCACGTTGAATGGTAATATTATTATGTTAACCGAAACAATACCGGATATTAAAAAGACCGCTGAAACAGGCGATCGCATCAATCAGAATGCGCAAAGCCTTGCTGTCGAAATAAACTGGTTTGCCAAAATGGTGAATCAACGGCTGCAGGGATATTTTGTAAAAGAAGAAGGGGAAAACGAAAGGAACGGGAGGCAAAACGGGAAAGAAAGTTTTTTTAAAAAGATAACGAGTAAAATAACTCACCTGCTGCCTGAAGGAACTAACGACGAAATCTTAATAGCTCCGGATCTTTCCGCAGACGATTCCGTATATGCACAATTTGTCCGGTACTATCAACTTACCAGTAATGAAAGATTATTGTTAATGCTGGCGCTTATCCCACATATACAACCCAACTTACTGGATGTATTCTTTTCGGTAAATAAGTTGGTGGGACGAGGATACACCGAATTCGGTGGCATCAAAGCTAACCGGCACAGCGGCTTTATCCCGACTATTGAAACAGCGCTTTTTATCTTAGCAGGTAATGATCTGTCTAAAAGGTTCCGCTTGCATAAATTGTTTGAGCCTGATCATATTTTCCAGTCACACAATATTATAATGCTTGACCAGGGACAAGGCGGCGAATCTTTTTACAACAGCGCTGTTACGGTCTCAGATGAATACTTTGATTTTTTTACAACAGGCAATATAAGACGTCCTCAATTCAGTACGGAATTTCCGGCAAAACGTCTCCAAACAAAAATGAATTGGCAAGATTTGGTAGTCGATCATTTTACCGCAACACAGCTTGATGAATTAAGGATATGGCTGCAACATGGAAAGACATTGCTTGAAGGCTGGGGGATGGATAAAATAATCAAGCCCGGATATAAAGCATTGTTTCATGGACCGCCGGGTACGGGTAAAACATTGACGGCAGCCTTATTGGGCAAACAATATAATCTCGATGTTTACCGTGTTGATCTTTCTATGGTGATCTCAAAGTATATCGGTGAAACAGAAAAGAACCTGGAGAAAGTTTTTAGAAAAGCTGAAAATAAGAACTGGATACTTTTCTTTGATGAAGCCGATGCCTTGTTTGGTAAGCGTACCAATATTTCGGATGCACATGATAAATATGCCAACCAGGAAATATCTTATTTGCTGCAGAGATTGGAAGAATATCCCGGTCTTGTCATACTGGCATCCAATATGCGTAGCAATATGGATGAAGGTTTCACGCGAAGACTGCAAAGCATCATTCATTTTCAAAAACCACAGTACAAGGAAAGGGTAAGACTGTGGAGTAATTCATTCAGCGATCAATGCGTACCGCCTGCAAAGAACGAGTTGGAAAGAATCGCACAGCAGTATGAACTTTCCGGCGGATCGATCATTAATGTAGTACAATATGCTTCTTTAATGGCGCTGAACCGGAGTGAAAATAAGATTGCAGCCGATGATCTTTTGCAGGGGATAAAAAAAGAGTATCATAAAGAGGGTAGAACTTTATAAGAAGATAGTAGTAAAATATCTTATGCCGGAACATGTTTCTATATCGCAATCTCAAACTGTCCACACACCTGCTACAGCTGAATTTGCTAAGCAGCAATCATTGACAGAAAATTTACATTCTGAGAAGTTGGACCCTTTGTTTATTCAATGTAAACTACCCATCGGTGCAGTTGATGACCCGTTAGAACACGAGGCTGATGCTATGGCAGATAAAGTAATGAGAATGCCTGAACAATCTTTTATTCAGCGGCAATGCGACCAGTGTGAAAAAGAAGAAGAGATACAACAAAAGCCGTTGACATCTTTTGTTCAGCGCAAATGCGCTCATTGTGAAGAGAAGGAAAAGATCTTGCAAAAACCATTGGCATCTTTTATTCAACGCAAAGGGTCGGAAACTGGTTCGTTTGCCAGCGAAAGTATCAGTAATCAAATCCATTCCACGAAAGGAAAAGGCAGTAGTATAGATGAGGGCACTATCAGTTTTATGCAGAACCGGTTTGGCGCTGATTTCGGCGACGTAAAAATTCATACTGACGGGCAGGCAATACAAATGAACAGGGACCTTCATGCAAGAGCATTTACGGTAGGCAACGATATTTATTTTAACCAGGGCCAATACCAACCGGGTTCAGAAAGCAGCAAACATTTATTGGCACACGAGCTGACGCATACCATACAACAAGGTGGTAACAACCGATCTTCTTCTGCCATACAACGACGTGATGACGGCACTGTACAAAAACCAAAGTATGATACACCGCAGGAGATAAATACAACAAGACGAGTCAGGCTACCGGATATTCATAAAGGTGAGGACGTAATCATTCCTTATGTGCTGCGTACAATAAAAGAATGTCCATGCCGGCAATCCGATTACACAGCGAAAGGGGTATTCTGGAATCCTGATGCCAATAATTTTGCTATTGCATTCAGCTATTGTACGGGTCAAAAAAGACTGGATGCTTATGCAAAACTTCAATCCAACCTCCTGGACGTATTGCGGACCGGCGCTAAGGGCGTTGGCACTTTAAGGATCGGTGCTGATATAGGTATAAAAGGAACGCAGATTACACTGGAAGGTGTAGGAACAAATGAAGGAGCCGGAACACCAGGTACTACTGGTGCTATTCCCGAAGGAACACCGGGGGTGGGAGGAAGAGTAAAAGTTTTATTTGAAGGTCAGGGTGGAAAGAAATGGGCTTTCTTCCTGGATGCAGAGTATGTCAGGCGACTAGGGGAATTGCCGCGGGGTGCAAATCCTAACGAGATAAAAGTTGGTGGCGGCCTGAAGGTTGATGATGATAGTAACCTGCAGCTTAATGTTAACGTGGGTTCAACAACTGAGGTCATTTTAAGTTGGAATACATCCTGGGGCGAAGGAGCAACGCCAAAGTGTTATAATTGTGTATGTCCTCCTCCGCAGCCAAATTATGAATGTGTCGACATTCTGTTAGACAGAGATGAAGAAGTTAAAAGTACTATAGAGCAACCGGTACCTGAAGAATTTAAAGTATACTTCAAATATTTTAAAACAGATCCTTCAGAAGATGGTGATCTCAGAAAAGAATCTGACAGAAATATTATTTCCATAGGCAAAGAAGTAGCGGAGGGCGCAGAGATAGAGATGATAACCGGCTATACATCACCGGAAGGAAAAGAAAAAGAGATCAATCAACCTTTATCAGAAAGGCGGGCTAATAAAACTGCTGAATTAGTCAGGAAACAAGTAGGTGATAAAGTCACTCTTCCAACTCCATATGGCGGTGGTGCATTACTGGGGTCAAGGCCTGAAAATAATCCCGGTAGCCAACTCAGTGAGCTGATTACTGAGTCCGGATTTAAGGATGCTCAAATGCTTGCCATATTTCTCAACGGTGAAGAAATACCTGACAAGGAACTTGCATCTCAGTTCATTGGTTTATTTAAGAAGTTAAGTGAACCTGTAGATAAACCCCATGATAAGCTGGCATTGTTTGGTATACAGCCAGACGATCCGATCGCATCCAAGGTGTTGGCAACAATTGATCAGTTTATGAAGACCGGTGGCAAAGGGTACCGTCCATGGGAAAGAGTCTTCCAGTTATTAAGAGTCGGAGTAGTCAGGTTGTCAAAGAAGATAAAGAAGGAGGTTACTGATACGGTAAGACATCCGGGCGATGTAATCAAACCGGATAAAGAAACATGTAACCAAAGAGGCCAGCAGGCCGAGATAGATCCCGGGTTTGGTGCTATTGTTCTTCCTTTTAAATCTGAGGACCAGGCCGAAGCCGAATGTCGGAACCGACCATCAGCAGAAGAAGAAAAGAATGGATGTAAGTATACAGTTGAAGATGCAAATGCTGTTGAGCTAAAACCGCCGAGCATGGCTGCCGTACCTATAAAATAAATTAACTTCTATGGAAGCTGGATAATTTTAAGCTGACACCTATGCAGAGTTTAGTTACATCGCGAATACCATCTATTGCTGCTCCGGGTTCATCGCCTGGCACTTCACATGCGTCCGGATCCTATGGTAATGACAATAAAAAAGCGGAAGATAATGCCGATTCAATAGCCGGTACAATAATGCATATGCCTGAGCCGAATTTTATTCAGCGGAAATGTGCTCATTGCGAAGAAAAAGAAAAAGCACAACGCAAGCCATTGGCTTCATTCATCCAGCGAAAAGAATTAACCACCGGTACAGAGGTAAACGAAACTATCAGCAACAAAATAAATTCAAGCAGGGGAAATGGGAGTAGCATAAATGAGGGAACAAGGAATTTTATGGAAAGCAGGTTTGGCGCAGACTTCAGTAGTGTGAAAATTCATACTGATAAAGAGTCTTTTCATATGAACCGTCAATTGAGTGCAAAAGCATTTACAGTTGGCAATGATATTTATTTTAATGAAGGAGAATACAGGCCATCCTCGCCCCAGGGTGTTCATCTGTTGGCACACGAGCTGACACATACAATTCAGCAAAATGGCATTACTGCACAGCATAACAATATTTTAAACTCAGTTGGGCCGCAAATTGCCCGGTTCACTGATACATCACATCATATTACTGAAGAAGCTGGTTTGGCAGGCGCAGGGGTTCCTGAGGAGTGGATGAAACAAATTGAAAAGGGAAATGTAAAACGTGATTACAGCCAGCTTCCTCCCGTGCTCAATTTTGCTTTATTATGCGATTTTGATTCTTTCGGAGGATACCGGGCGGAAGAGCATTTCGACAATTATATATGGGATAATACTAAAAATGGTTTCAGGGATCGTGGAGAGGTCGAAGCGGAAGGAGTAATCGAAGGCTATAAGCCAACTCCCGACCCGATCGATTATATTAAAAGAAGGATAAGCATATTGATGCGACTCGGTCCTACAGATACAGGTCTGCAGTCATTGGGCACCGCTTTTCATGCGGTAGAAGATTTTTTTGCTCATTCAAATTTTATTGAGCTGACGATGAACGATTATCGTTTTGGTCACGATCTTATAACTGGCAGTAATGATCCGGGAGCCGCATCAATTGCTACAGGGAGATCGCTGAATGCTGCCGGTGTACCTGGTCTGCCTGTTACCTCTCCCGATTATATACAAGGTATCAAGAAGACCGCGCCTGCATTGTCCCACTCAAAGATTGCAAAAGATTATCCAAGCGATCCATTTCATGAGCAGGCTCAACAACTGGCTGCACTGGTCATTCAGGACCTGAGCAGGGATATTTTGAAAATGCTCGAAATAAAAAATATTGATGAAAGACAAAAGGCTTGCGAGAGTGTTGTATTTGCAAGGATAGACCGGTATTTGCATCCGCCTGATCCTGTAAAAGATCCATGGTGGACAAAGCTTATCACTGATGACAAAGGCGCAATAGATATTCTTTTGAAAAAAGCTGAGGAAGCAACGCCTGTGACCGTTAATCAATGTGTTTTAAGTCCATTGAAAAATTTAGAAGCTACCCGTAATTCACGAATGCGTTCATTTGGTATGGGCAACCCGGTGATAAGTGCTTTGCGGTTGGCGTTAAGACCAGTCGTGGGCGGAAGTTTAAAAGATATTGCAATAGGAGCTATTCCTTCGGTCACCTTACCATTTACTATTCGTGGGTATAAGGCGAGTATTACATTGGGTGGTATGCTTGATATTCCGATGGGGGCAGCGGACCCGCAAATTCCTAATGCGTCAAAATTCTGGCCGGCAGAAGATCAATTGCACGGACGTGATGTATATGAGCAACCGCAATCAGTTGTGGCAGCGTCGGTCCATTTAACATGGTAAAAAGAGGACACAATAAAGAATAAAATAAACAGAGGTTATTTCACAAGCTAATACGATATCTTCTTCAGTGCCTGCGGCTATAAAAGTAGTATCAGCCGCTGAATCTGCAAATGCGGATAATATTTCTCCGGGCAAAGAATGTTTGCCAGTTCAATGCAAATTAACTGTAGGCGCACCCGATGATCCTTTTGAAAGAGAAGCGGATGAAATGGCGGATAAAATAATGCGTATGCCTGAACAAAATTTCATTCAGCGTAAATGCTCACATTGTGAAGAAGAAGAAAAAATACAACAAAAAACATACGCATCCTTTGTTCAACGCAAATGTGCACACTGCGAAGAAGAAGAAAAAATACAGGGCAAACCCGCACGATCCTTTATACAACGAAAAGAGTCGGCAGGTACACCTGTTGCCAGCGATAACGCAAACGTTCAAATCAAAGCAAGCAGCGGCAGAGGTAATAATATGGATGCAACAACTCTTTCTTTTATGGAAAACAGGTTTGATACAAATTTCAACGACGTAAAGATCCATACTAATAAGGAAGCGATAGAACTAAACCGTGAGCTTGGCGCAAAGGCTTTCACAGTTGGCAATGATATTTATTTTAATAACCAAGAATACCAACCTCAGTCGGACCATGGTAAACATTTGCTTGCTCATGAATTAACACATGTTGTTCAGCAAAACGGAAAAATACAACGAAAGACAGACGCACCCGGAATCACCGGTACACTGACCAAACAACAATTTATAGAGGTAATGAAGAACACATATGGTGTTGAAAAAATATATACCGGAACAATGGAGGATCAGATCAAGTCAATGTACCTGGACCCAAAAGATGTAGCAACCTTACCGGGTTGGGTAAGTTGGGACCCTGATCAAAAGCCTCAGA
>JBDTUH010000043.1:0-36057 GCA_040007815.1 Chitinophagaceae bacterium | reverse complement strand
GGCATTACTGACCCAAAGGGGTAGTAATCGTTCGCACTCATCACATCCGGGTTATAATAATCAACATTTGTCCCGGCGGCTGAGTAGCCCAACTTCTTATCACTGATCGTCACCAGCACATTGCCTAAATGATTGCTTAATTCAAAGAACTTCATTCCCCGCCGGGATACATTCGCTTTCCATGCGCCTACCAGGGGTAATGTACCACTGGAATCCCGGTACAGCGTACCAAAATTCAGATTCCTTTCCGGCTTCAAGATACCAATTCTACTGCTTCCATACAAATGCAACTCATCCTGCCATACCGAGTCTTTATGTATTTTATATACGCTCATCACATTGCCCGTTGCATCTCTGGCATACCAGGTGGTCGTTGTATCCGCGGTTCCGGTACCGGCCCGGATAATATACATCTTGCTTATACGGTTGCCTGCAGCATCATAACTATAAAATATATTCGTGCTGTCTCGCTTTAATATGCCCGTTATTTTCCCATATACATTCCACCGTATGCTATCCATACCAATATTCGACGCACTATCCTTAACCAGGTTACCAATGGCATCATACCTATAATTGCTGGTGTCGGTCTGGTTGTCTATGTCTTCTAAATAATTATTTGTGTAAGAAGTATCATCAGAGACCTGCCTTAGCTTATTGCTTCCTGCATAATATTTATATACCAAACTATCCATCGCCAGTGGGCCTGTAGCTGCTTGCGTAACCGATGAATTCAGCGCACCATTTCTTAAATACTTTAAAATATTACCATTCGCATCGTACTTGATCCTCTCTTTATAGTCGGTGAGGGCGGTGTTGTACGTTAATGTACTTCCGGATACCAGCAACTTCGTGTACGCATCCATTTGCGTTATCCTGTTCAACTGATCATACTTATAATTATAATACATCGAACCCATATAGGTAGCGGGTGTAGCTACGGGATACTTCAGCTTCGTAATATTTACACTCATGCCGGATATATTTCCGTTGTACAAATCTCTCAACGTTGTTCCCGTTATCGTTATCTGGTTACTTACACAGTTGCAGGTACTGAGCACCGAACTGTAATCATACTTATTGTAATGCAGCATTAACGAATAAGCGTCTTTTGCTACATACTGATTCGCAGCGGTGATAGTGCTACCATCATTTCCTACTTCATAGTTTGTACCCACCCCATTAATCGCTTTCAACCAGCCTTGCAGGGTATATGCATAGTCCTGACCCTGTACTTTCTGTTGTCCCAACACTGTTCTTGCCAATGGCCCATGCAACAGATATTTGTACATGGCATCCCGCTCCCAAATAATGCTGTCGCTACTGACATAAACATCCGTTAGCCTGTTCTCCAGATCATACAAATATTTATGATAAAACTGATCAGGCTTATTCGACTGATATGCTACATGATTCACCTTCCCACTTATCAAATCATACTGATACAGCAGTTTTTTAAACCGCTGGCCTATTATACTATCAGCCATTCTGCCTGTACGGTAATCCTGCAACAGCGTATCTACATTGCCGTGGATATCGTAGCTATAGAAAGTACCCTGGTCATACGCAGCAGGGTTGGTACTATCCGTATAGGTAGTATAACTTACGCGGCTTCTCAGGTTTTTTGCTACCAGCGGCCAGCTAAGCCCAGCCCATCCATAATAAGGAACATCATAATACGTATTAGTAATCTGCCTTCGTATATTCAAAGTCACCAGATCATTCAGGGCAGATACATCTCTAACTATTGAATCATTGATTGTTGCTGGTCCGTGTTCATGATGCAATTCGCCTACCTCGGCTATTCTTCCGATGGAATCATACACGGTATAGCTGTACCAGGCTCCCGGTTGTTGCTTGGCATTTTGGCTTAGCACTAATCTTCCTAATCTGTCATACCAGAATTTACTGCTACCTCCATCGGGGCTCTTCTGCGCCTTTACCTGGTTTAGTGTATTATACCTGTAGTCAGTATTTAACAGGTGCGTGGGTGTTAATAGCTGGTTATTATTTTTCGCCGTTACTATCGAATCTTTCCAACTGGTGAGGTGTCCAAATTTGGTTACATCAACCCCGGCTGGTGGTATTGTCTTTACTAAGTTGCCAGCCTGGTCGTAATAATAAAGTGTATAATGAAACTCACTTTGCGGCGCTGCCACCGTCAGGTTTTCATACTGGTAGGCTTTCATGCATTTACCCAAATACAAACTATCAAACGCAGCCAGCAATGAATCCTTATACATCTTATACTTCTCCGTCGCCAATACGAAGGCAAGGCTGCTGCTATCTGCGCATGGGCCCTGGTCTGCTACAATCATTTCAGAGAAGAGAGCTCCGTCAGAGCACAGTTTCAATTCGTCATAATTGTCTTCCGCAAGACACGGCTGCGCCGCTCTGCCACAATGCGACACATACAATGCTTGTATCTGGCTTTCATTAAGGCTTGTGCCTCTTGCATCATTATAAAAATCTACAAAAGCCGTCGTGCAATCATCCTTATCGCAATCATAAATAGGATTTTGCGCGGCAAAGGATGAACACGCATTAGTAAAATCTTCATTTAAAACTACTGCTCCTGAACCATTGAATATCCTGAAGTAATCGACAAACATATCCACCCTGTATGCTGAAGCGGTAAAGTAACCCCAATCAAGAATACTCAACCCCAAATCTCTTTCGTCGCGAGGCTCCCCATCGATATATACTCTCACTATCGATCCATCCATTTGAACTTTTATTTTTGTGTATTCAGACAAGTCAACCTGCAGATCAGAGGTGGTATAAAGTGGATTATTAAAACTTTCTCCTTGCAGAAAAATGCCACCTGGAAAATCCTGTGAAAGATTAATATAAAGAGTTTTTGTGGTAAAGTCTGACAAACGAATTTTCATGCTGAGCTGCACAGCCTCTGCTCCGTCAGACCCCGGAAAAGTTTTATACTTGATTTTTGTTTCCCAGGTAAAATCATTGTTCAGATTGCAGATATATCGGGGATAGCCAACACTATATTGCTTAATATCCGATGAATCACTCCAATCGCCCCCGGCAGCATAGCTATAAAGTGAATCAGGACTACGAACTATTCCATCATCAAACATGTGAGCCAGCTTCACTTTTCCGGCAGCAGTAAGATAAGTAAATCTCCAGCTAATGGTGTCGCATCCATCAGAATTGTATCCAATATAGTATGATGGAGTATGATAAAAATATTCCCGGAAATCACTCAACACCTGCTTCAATGTATCGCAGGTATTATCACCGGCAGCGGAATCGCAACTCATTTTCATCTGCAGGTAATCCGCATAAGTTTTATCCAGCCCGCTGTGATAATTCATATAGCGCTGGTACAACAGATTTTTAGTAATCTGTAATGAATCATTACCATCAAATGAAGGCGATACAGAAAAAAGTGTAGTAAACCTGCTATGCCATACCGTCACGCTATCGCAGGTTACACATGTATTACTAAATCCACATTGCAGTTGCGGCGGTACGGAAATAGGTTGCTCCAGGAACTTACAGTTTTGCGTACCCGAACACATATTGAGTATGGTTTCGAGTTCTCCTTCTGTCATATCCACATTGAGCTTTCTTTTCAGGTAACCGGAGAAATTAAGATCACTGGCAGGGGCAGTCAAAAACTTATCATGCAATTCAGAAAACTTCGCACACTGGCAACTATCAGGTTTTGTCCACAGCGGCTGGTCGGCGTAAGCTGTTGGTTGCTCATAAGAAGAAGGAGCTGTAATTAAGAAGCCATTACAGTTTGCATTATATGTCCCACCATGTGCAGCCTGCCATTTCTTAATTACATCATCAAAGCTTGTATAGGTGTACGTGCTGCCGGGTTTTACAGAGCTTGATCCAAAAGGATGCGTGGCATCGCTTCCTTCTTTACATACTTCTATCAACCTTGCCGTAATTGTATCCAAAGCATGAGGAGTAGAGAAGTTGCAAGTAGCAATTTGCCGCAACCATGTAGATACATAGGAAGCGCAGTTGTCAGTATATTGTGCATTTAACGAACTCTGCGCCGAGTCCTTAATAATGGAAGTATCGGTAGTATTTTGCGGGCCTTGCTGCTTTATTATGGCAGAAACGTCCGGAAAGTGGTGATAAAATGAATCGGGTATGTCGTTGGGATATTTGCCTTCAAGCCACTCACTAATGATTTTTCTTTTTTCCGTAGAATAAAATTGTTGAAAACTTCTCCAGGCCATATCAAGATCACCTTTGCAAACATTAACCGTATCAAAAGCATTGATGTCTTGTATATAGGTTGCAAAACAGGTAGCATCCCTATCATTACAATGCGCCGTAGCCGTAGCCAGTCCCCACATGCTTCGCATAGTGCCACTGATATTCTGATAATTGTGCGCCGTATTCTTTAAGGTATTGTAAAGCGATATATTGTTTACTGTGGCACTCGTATAAAGAAATAATGAATCCTTTGTGCCGCTGGTATCAACGAAGTAAAGCCCTGTTTGATGAGTTGGATTAAGGTAACCCTTTGCTTTTGCTTCAGCATAGGTTTCTATTTGTGAAAACTGCACATCCCACACATTACTTTTTTTCAATCCCTGCACGCCCATATACTTGTCATACTCAGGATGCTTGTGTAGCAATGCTTCCGCCCACGATGTTTTACTCTGTGCTAAAAATTCTTCCGGTGTAATAGAAATATCATCCGGTGGTACTAACTGGCCGCTGCTGTTATAAATAGAATCACGTTTGCCGTTTTCATCTACATAATAAGATGGCGCTATTAATTGATAATTATAACGTGCGCCAGGCTTATTGAAAATATTAAATTTATACCCTCTTTTCTCCCAGACAGCATACTGCCCTGATCCGGGGTTCATATCCGCAAGTAAGGCTTCCCTGATGGCATCATTCTCTGTAAGACTATCACAAATCTGGTCACAATTGGCTTTCGCGATATTGTAAGCTTGTTGTATTTGACTTTCATACTGTGTTATCTGATCTGACGGTATGCCGTTCTCTTCGGCATAGCTCTCTGTAAAGTCCTCCAATGTTCCCAGCGATGCGTTACAGGATTCACATGTTTCGGGATCACAATCCGTTTGCTGTACACTTAACTCCTCCGCATAAAAATCTTCGAAGGTTTTGCAAAGATTTTTAATCATAAATACACTGTCACGGTAGTACTCATAACCGGGGCGATATACGGTCAGCTTTTTTGAAATCGTATAGCTCCCTTCTTCCAACGGCAGGGTATCTGTAATATCAAACCCAAGTATCGTATTGCACAGCGTATCCGGCTTAGCCACGTGTAAATTAGTATCGAGGATCACATACCGCTGATTGGATGGCAGCCTTGTATTATTGCATTCATCACTGATACTGATTTCTAAATTATAGATACAGTCATAGCATATCGCCGTACTGTCTTTGCAGGTTAATAGCGACAAACTATCGGGAGACAATGTATAATGGAATATATGATCACCTTTTTTTGTTACCACCAGCCCGGCAGTGTTTTGCATGGAATGTCCATCAATAACCGTAGTGGAACGATCTATCAGCTTTTTAGTTATGGAAATACTATTATAGCTTGCCAGCGTATCTAATTTTACCATCGCAGTATCAGGCACTCCGGCAAGGGCAGTGGCAATGGTGCGGCCTTTCATGTCAACATAGCTTACACTATATTGCCCGTTAGCATCACGAACCATATTTTTCTGGTAATGCGATGGATCTCCCACTTCCGTTCCAAATAAAGCAAACAGCTCTAATGAATCCGGTTTGCCGTAATAATATTTCGTTTCATGCTTACTTCCTACCTGGTATCGTTGCCCAACACCTCCCTGTGCCATGATCCGGCCGGTATTATCCTGTGCATATCTTGTTTCAGCAAATGCATAGCCATTGGAAAGCGGAAGAGCTTTGTGACTATTGTTTATAGCCGCCCAGGGACTGGAAGATGAATAATACTTATTAGCGCCGCTGGTGCTACTCATGGCAGGTGCAGATGAATCGCAATAAGTAAATTGTGTGATCAGGCTGTCATATAAAGATTTATCGTATTCTCCACCGGAAATCGATTTGTTCAGATCATGGATGTATTTAATTACCCCGCCCAGGTAAGGCGCTGGTAATATTTGTATAGCAGGTCGCCCCTGGTAATCATAAAGCGTTTCTGATGCAATAGCCTGTGGTGTACTTACGGCGACATTATCCCTCGTCACGGTTTGTCTTTGCTTTAAAGAGCCGTCAGCGTAGGAAACAACAGTCTTGCGTTTACCTTCTTCAGCAAAAGTGGTGGTAGATTGCCAGTTTAGTCCCGTTTCATGACCTGTAAAATAATAACCTGCGCCAGTCGTAGGATACCAGCTTCCTTCGATACGCTGGTTACCTCTTACATGTACCGGTCTTACCCGTACAAACAAATACGAACTATTATCATATATAAGAGGTAAAGAAAAATCCAATCCGTAAATAGTATTCCTTGTTGAACCGGCGTCAAATATCTTTGTCCTGTCAGGGCTGGCCACCGTTCCATATAACACTCCTTCTGCCAGCATCACCGAATCTATAAAAGTCCATTCGATATCATATTCGGTTGCCCCGGCTACAGCATTCCAGACATATCGTATATCTCCGGTGGTGGCGATATTGGATGTAGCCTGAGTCCAGCCACTGCTAACTACGGCGGAACATGAAAAGTTGTAATACCGGCTGATCTGCATTTCATTTTCAAGCCGTAAATGCGGCAGCACATCCCACGCAGTAACACCAGTCGGGAAAGATGTCCTTATTGTATCTATGCGGGCAGTAACCCGGTAACCGTCATTGAACGTGAAATAATTTTGCCCGTCATATTTAATACCGGAAGAATCTTCATAATTAATAACAAACCATCGACCAACAGAATCTACACTGCTGTTTTTATTGGTGTAAATGATCTTTACAAACACACTGTCGGTAAAATCGGACTTGATGTACTTAGTTTGCTCTTCAAAAAATTTAAGCGTCACGATATTCCTGATCTTGTAGGGCAGGGTAGTATCAATGGTCGTCTTTTGCGCAGGCGTCCACCACTTGGTATCTTCCACCGTTACAAATGAATCCTTCTTAAAATTATTGTGGTCACCATCTAATGCCTTCATCAGGACTGGTTCGCCACTCTGCGCTAAGCTGCTATTAACAATAATAGTTCCCACAATCGTGAGCAATAACTGCATCCAGCCGAATATCCGGTGCATAGATTCCTGGTTTTAGTTGTACAAAAATTTTCTTTCGATCTTATAATAGCTTTGTCCGTATCAATTTTATTCGCTACAAACCCGGCGTCGTTACATATACTTCGTATCCCGTATAGGGACTAACCGGCGTATAGACAGTACCTGATTTGGTAAAATAGTTCGCCGGATTAAACACAGAACTGGTAAAAGTGCCCGTCTGATAATTACTGAATTGAACATCCATTATCATCACATTACCGGATAAGACACCTTCTTCCACCCATGTTTCATTGGAAGCCGCTTCATCAATTTTATATTTTATCCGGTTGATCCGGTAAGTGACCGAGTCATACCACATTTCAAATTTCTTCAGTGGATTCTGCGAAAGGTTAGTATAATCCACGGTGATTTTTTTGTACCCCGCATCAACCCCGGTACTATAGGTAAAATTATTTTTAACGAAAAAACTATCCCATTGCGCTAACGGCATGGCCATTTCCTGTTCGTAGGACGGCAGACCAAGTGTCATGATCTGGTCCTGCAGATAGACGGCTACTTTGACGCTGTCATTTTGCATGAATACCACACTGTCCATACTCCCCTGGTATTTATAGCCATTCATCTTATAATGAACAAAAGATGAATCTTCAATTACCGTGGGCGTACTTTCTTTGGCATAGCTGTATTTGACATCAAAGCTCAGGTAGCTTGAACCCCGGTATGCTTTCGATATTTTTATCGCTTCCCGCAATATGGGATTTTGCGCTTTTATTTCTCCGATACAAAAAGTGATCATCACAAAAGCCAGGCACAGTATCGTTGCATTCTTTTTAACGGTGTTATTTTTCATGTGCTTTTTTTTATCAATTAGTGTTTTACTTATCATTCGTCTGTTTTTCGCAAGGCGCTTCTTGTTTCCGAAATTGTTTTAATTCCTCTTTCAGTTTCTTTCTTCACCCGTATCAGCGAACCTTCATCATCGTATTCATAAAAACTGGCATAGTTGTTTTCATCCAGCTCGGCTAACAAGCGGAGGCTCGTTGGGTGATAGACAAATGATTTCATGTTACTGTTATGCGGAAACAAACGCAGGTCATCAAAATAAACCGGCACGGTCGTGGTGTTGCGTAATTTAACCGTCATGGAATCCGCTGCGGATGGTATTTGCAAGGTATCCTCATAGCGCTGCCATCCTTCAATGATATTGCCCGCTGGTGATTTACTCACCGTATTGATCAGGCTTCCCGCCTGGTAGAACTTAAATTCAATAGCATTCCCTGTATAAGTAAGACACTTGCAATCTTTATCCTCTTTAACCCATGCGCTGACAACCATCAGTTTGCCGGGTAGTGGTGTAAAGCCAGGATACACCGCGCCAGACGATGTCTGTATCTTATTGAAAAATGTACAACCGGCATGGCCATAGGTATTGAAACTCATGGCCGGAGCAAGGGAATCAGTTCCCGGTTTCACTTTTATGCTTATCTGTGCATTGCTACTAGCGCCCACACGAAGACTTGATTTACCGCTATGTTTTTGCGTTGTAGTAATACTGTCCTTGTAGGTACTGAAATCAAAATGTCTTAATAAAGGACAATCCACCACACAATTGTCAGTCGCGAAACCATAGTCTTCAAATCCATCAAAAGCGGTTTCCCTATGTCTCGCATTCTGCGTTACCGCAACGGGTAATGTGTTATTGTATCCATATAAGCCGCTGTTAAACCTTCCCAGCGGATCGTGATTCTCTGTCTCTAATCCCCGGCGGTTGTAACGGGTGATCTCACTGTTCCATACCCATACCGTCTCGCTGGCTGATGGAGTAATAGCCGTAGAGCCCATCGTCCAATAGGGAATAAAATTACTGATCACACCATCGGTGCGTATATTGGTTTGCACCGCCGGATCAGTTTGCTTGCGGTTATCATAATAAACATAAGAGCGCCATCCACGCCAGTTACCCCAGATCCCCTGCACATATGGATTGATCTTATTATCAAAAATAGATTTACAACTACTATAGCAACTGTCTTTGCGGTAATGGTATTTAATCGCCAGTTCAATGGAGGAACAACTGGTACATCCACCTGGTGGAATTGAATACAAAGAACGGGTTGCAACACCCGTTGCACAAAAACTCATATGATTGACAAGATTATTCACGGGAACAAATGAATTTAATTTGGTCCATGCAGTATCTGTTGATAGCCTGAGCAACATTCCTTCATTGGTCTCGGGTTCGTTAACCATGTACTGCACCATGTTTTTTACATTAACCAGGTAATCCTGGCAGCTATCCGTAGATGCGGAGAGGATAACCTTATTGCTGTCGGTAACCATGTTATCGGTTTCTTTATATTTCGTACTAGCATTCCATGGTTTAATTACCTGCAATAATTCACTTTGGTTAATGTACCGGGTATGTGCGTATGTAACAGCATCCCAATAGGAAACACCCGGCCACATATAGCGCGGCGCTTTTGAAAACAGTTTTAAGGCCGCTGAATCAACCGTCGCATAATCTGGTATAAATCCCAGGTTAAACTTGATCAATCCACGTGTTCTCCTATCAAGTCTATAGGGAGTTCCTCCGTATAAAAAGGCATTGATATGTCGGCTTGCTACAAAAAGACCTGAAGACATATCTGTTCCAGATTCTATTTCATCCAGTGTAGATGTTCCGGTGCTCTTAATTGATCGCTTTACCAACCCGGTTGAATATGTTTTTATAGTTGTATCAACTATTTTGTTTGTACTGTCACAACCCATGACTTTATATAACCGATCCTCCACCGACCATACATCTTTCATTACCGCTGCACCGGCTGATATAACGTCAATGGTGGAATCAATGACAATTCTTGTCACCCCACTTACCGTTTTTATCGGGCTCTTTAATGAAACAACAGAACCTACTGGTGTTGAAGCCATATTTCTCCGGCCTGAACGGATGATACGAAGATTAACAGCGTGGCCAGAATATTCCGAACCATTACGGTCAATAAAATATAACTCTTTTGCTCCTCCGCTTACTTTTGCCTTATCGACTACCCACAGCTTTCTTTCTTTTGATATTTTACTTGGCCTGTCTGTTGTATTGGGATATAAACAGCCTTCCCATATATGTGTCGTCGCCTTATTTAAGACCAATACTTCATCACCGCTTTCGCAGATCCGGCTAATGATATCTTTATCGGTGGAATTTCCATTCACCTTCGTCACTTTACCACCTGCTATACATACATTATTAAAAACGGCATCGATATTTTTATAAGCCAACCCCGCACCGGAATAGCCCCAATGCGCCGGGTAATTAAACTGGTACACCGGATCATTGAATTCATTTTGCGTTTGTGTTAAGAGCACTTCACCTGTTTCGCCATCCCAGGCTACATTGTGGGTAGATACTTTACTTCCTTTATCGATATGCACCACACTATCTAATATGCCATATCTCTGGATGATCTTCAGCATCGATACGGAACGAAACCTTGATTTTTCTGTCCTCAATTCCGGTGAAACAGATGGTATATTCAGTGGGATCGGAACGAAAACTGCGGGTATAATAAAAAAAGAATTATCAAAATTCAAACCAGGCGCTACCACCTGTGAATACTGTTCCCGCATGTCTGTTACCAACTCAATATCTTTTCCAATTTGTCCCTGCATATTGATCTTTCCATTGGCTGAATCAATCACCGGCACGGTATTGATCAGCCGGTAAGATTCTCCTGTTATTTTCTCCGCCCGGTAATACTGCGCCGTGTAAGTGATGGGTTGCGTGGAATCCGTTTCAGCATACACCGCATTTGATTTCATCTTGCCGTGCATATCATTGAGCTCTATCTTAAAGCCCTGTGATAGGGTAATGAATTTTTTTACATTGATCTTAAAAGGATTAAATTTATCTATCCCTTTTTTATAACTTTTCTCCTTATCAAACGGGGAGAATTGTGTCAGCGTGGGAAAATCATAGGCGGTATAAAACTCCGTTTCTTCAAACCCTGGTGCTGATTTGATATTTTTCCTGTTGATGGAACTGACTCTTACTTTACTGTATCCCACTCCCGCCGAAGGAAATAATGATTCCGCAAAAGGCTCTTCTACGTACATGAAATTGGAAGGAGCAAGAGTAACTTTTTCTTTATACTCTACCGGCTGATGAAAAGGATTTTCTTCGTTTCCAAGAGAAGGCTCATACGATGCAACGCCACTGCTGATGGTCTTCTTTTTTCCACCAATGACTTTGGTAGTCGTATACCGGTATTCCTGACCATAGACTGATTCCTTATTACCGGCCATCTTTTGCCAGTTATCATAAATGCTGATTTTTTTCACCCGGTAACCGCCACCGTACTTTTTAAAAACTGGTGTTGACAATCGTACAAATGAACGGCTGAGCATCGTTTCTTTACTCCTACTGGTTTTTCTCGCCGCGTTGTTAAAGCCACCCATCAACAAAGTCTTTGTCTCTTTGACGATAGACAGTACCGCCATGATAGCCGCCCTGAATGCCGGGTCATTTCGAACATCAGAACCGGGGTAAGCTTTTGACGGAAGATTCAATCGTAAAAACTGTATGGCTGCCGTTACCAACGGACTTTTACCATTTCCCTCAGGTGAGTTCTCCAGTTGCACCCAAATGGTACTATCATTGACAAGCCCATAATTTGTATACGCTGCATATACGGGTATATATTCAGAGCCTGAACCATATCCATCACCCGGCATTTTCACATGCAACCTGAAATACAACTTGTTTTGCTCAGCTAAATATTTATCAAAAACTTCTTGTTTACTGGTGATTTTACTGCTGACTTTGATATAAACATAAGGGCGGTCTTTAGCGGAGCTAAGTAAGGTGGGAGGAGTATATAAAGAATTGTCATAAGTACCATTTGATGTTTCTCCAAATCCGGCTATTTGAAACATCTCATTGGATCTTTTATTCTGCACATACCCATAATCATCCGATTCATACTGAACCTTCATCTTCGCCCCCGATGGAAGTACGATCTCTGATAAATTCCAGGCTGCGGCATTTGCTCCGGCAAGGGTGCTGTCTTTAAGCGCATAAGGATATTCATCAGATGTCAAACCACCAGGATTATCCGATGCAGGCTTATAATTACCCCAGCGATCATAGGCTTTGTATTGATAGTTGGGATTATTACCATAGGTAAACAGGTATTTGTTTCGTTGGCCCTTGGCGTTTTTATTGTAGGTAAACCAGACTGATTCCAATGTTAATTTTCCGGTGGCCGTATCCTGTAAATCAGGATAGCCTTTGCACAAACGATAACTGTACGAAAAGTTGACTGTTTTGATCGGCCTGGCTGTCGCTCCATATTTTTTCAGATCAGCTTTGCTGTATAGATTGATCTCCTTCAGCCGAATTAATTTTTTTGTCGTACTGGTGGAACGGCCTCCATTAGAATTTTTTACTTCAAAGCCATCCTTCCGCAAATTGGCAACAGCTGAATCCAATATGAAGGTCGCAATCATAGTCTTTGATTCAATGGAGTTGAGATACCATATTTCCTTTTCCCCGTACACAATATGCCCTTTATCATCAGAGTTATCGGTCCTTAAACCTTCATCATAGTTTGCCTTCGTTGAATCTGTAGGTGTGCGCCATCTGAATGCGGTATCAGCGCCCCATTTCATGGTATAATTAAACTTTACCGCATCACCCATATCATCATCTGTAATACCATTTCCGGTAACATCCACATAGTCGGGAGACTTTAATGCCGTTAGCAAATAAGAATGTGCATACGCCGGCGTAGTCTGTTTACTAAAATATCCATCCTTTCCTTTGGTGTTCTTTTGAGTAGTATCGTTGCCACTGTAACCCACGAGGCCTTTTGACGTTTCTGCACCGGCTTTGTCTACCGCAAAAGTGATCTCCTGCTGTTTCAGATTATACGCCGGTATGCCATATACATAGCTGCGACCATCAGGATTTAATACTGTTATTTCTGAAATATGATTGGCTTTTCTGGTCGTTCCATCATTACGGGAAATTTTTTTATACAGTGTCGTATCACAACTACCCAGCGGAAAAACATTGACAGGGTATGAACGTATTTCTTTTTCCAGCCCGGCAATGCTTGCTTCAGCAGCATTCAGGTAACTGATCACCTGGTTACGTTTATCCCTTGATGTTTTTGCAATGGGCTTGGTGAGTTGTAAGGTTGATTGCTGTCCGTATCTATCAAATCTTTCCAGGAAATTGCTGGCAATAGGATCGTAGTTACCGCCTTTAAGGTTCACCCTGACAAGGTCCTCATCGCCGATGCTATTATAATACTCGGCTGTATTACTGGATTGTTCACCCGGATTGCGAAAATAAACAGACTCGTAGGTGGAATCCGAAGATTTGAATGCGAGGTTTCTTTTTACAACATTGCTGCTTCCTGCCCATTGCCCGCTTACCGTTGTGGCAACGGTGAATCGTACGTCGGCACCAAAATCCGCAACATTAGGAACACCTCCGAAATCCGCGCCGAAATTCGCTGAAGTAGAGTTGTTTTTTACCTGGTGATCCCGCATCACGCCAACATCTCCCCGGTATGCACGGAATGAACCGCCAATGCCTTCACCACTTATACTGAATACATCATAGGTTTGCAGCGGTATGGCTATATTGGGTGTATTATCCCGGAATGGAATATCTTTTTCCCGGTTGAAATCCATCAGCGCCTTTTGATCATTCTCTGATTTACTGAGATGCAAATAACCGTATGCAGGAAGTTTTTGCACACGATCCGCCGGAGCGATAAAGCTTTGGCTATAATTTCCGCCTATTGCAGCCAGTGGATGAAATCCAAATATTTGCCCGCCGGCTTTTACTCTGAAGGTGAATCCTGCAAAAGTGCTGGGCATGCTGATCGAAGGAGTAAACGTATTGCCGGCAAAACTTATAGACGATGAGAACAATGGCAGGCTTGTCTGGTTGGCTGTAAACGCACCCTTGTTCGCCTTCATTTTAGCCGTCGTGCGCACATTTCCACTGATCTGCAAATCCTGCAGCCCCGCTCTCGAATTATAATTCAATCCAATTGACCCTTCTCCTTTTTCAAATAATGATTCCGTTGACTTAATTTTTACAGCGTAGGTGGGATTAACATTAAAGCCAGATTGGGAATCAAAAGAGAGACCAAGACTTAAATTTCCTACACCATATGTTTTATCTCCCAATGCAAACTGTCCGGAAGCTAAGCCAGGTGTTACAGAAAGATTATAACCGGGCCCTGTATAGTTATCATAATAAATACCAATGGTAGGGTTAGAATTTTTAAACTTCGGACTTTTGCTGAAGATCTCAGGCTCTAATCCAACATTGACACCCGCCGTCCACTTTGTCCTGGTGTTTTGTTCCTTGGTAATAGAATCTTTGCCATCAAAATCATCCGGCAATCCACGAACATTTCTATTGATCGTTCCGGGATTGATATTCCATCCCAAACCTACCCAACTTGCTTCCTCATCCATAGAAGCGCCACCCCTATAGGAAAGACCAACCGGGTAACCACCAACATCTAATAGCGGTATATTGTAGGAAAAATCTCCCGTAAACAGATCAACCAAATTATTTGCTCCCACCGATTGAAATGCCTGCATCTCCGGTTGACCAGGGCCACCTATAAATTTTCTTGTTTTGCTGACTGTCTTTTTTATAGTGGCGCTTTCTTTGCTCTTTACTATGCTCAGACCTTTATCTCCCGCAATTACTGTTCTGCTGTAGGCATTAAATAAATTATTCACTCGGTCAATTGTTGTATGTCCGCCCCGGTCAATATATGACCGGTAAAAGTTTCTATCGTTATTCCCTCCGCCTGCGTAAGCAAACCGGAATCCAATCAAATCGGCAAAAAATACAGCGATCATTACGATGGCAATGCTCTGCCTGTGCCTGAATAAAGAATTGATGATCATTAGTTAAAATTTCAATCGTGTTGAATAATTTTTCCTTTCTTATCCCGATGCGTTCACCGCGTTAATGTTCTTACCGGTTTCGGAATATTTTCATTCTATTTATTTTCCTCTTCTTTACGTTTTAAATAAAATCTTCCAATCCATTTTTCACCACGGGAGTTGACAAGTTCAAACTCAAAAATGTGATCGTTGGAAAAGGCGTTTTTTGTTTTCAGATCTATCTCGATAAAATTCAATCCCCTTTTTAAACGCAGGTATTCACTGTCCAGGCTCATTTTGCTTCGTTGATTGTTGAGATCATTGACCGCGACATACACCGAATCATCATCGGTGTAATTGTCATAGGCGACCTGCAACTTGCCGGAGCATAAAAAGTAATTGACAGGACCATCGGCATTTTTTAACCTGGCGAAAAAGCCGTTCCGTAAAAGTTTATCAGCGGCTGGACTGAATTTTTTGATACTAAATGACCATACATCACTTCTGGCTATTTCCTTGTTATTATTTTTTGCTACCACCTGCCAGGCATAGACTACACCTGTATCTAAAACAGGAAGCGATGCCGGATACGGCACTGACAGCGTATAGATATTTTGCTGGGCGAATAAGGCTATGTTTTGTTGCATAGCATCAGCGGGCAATTGCTTGCCTTCGAGTTTTACCATCCGCAGATCATAACTTAATAGACTAAAAAAATTCATCGGCGAAGGTGGTAGCCAACTGAATACTGGTTGTGGAAATTCCAGTACACCCTGATCCTCCGGAAAAATTAATTGTGGTGGACTTACCGGCTCTACTTCGGCATTCTCGCATTCTTCTACAAATTTTTCATAGGTATCACTGACAAAACGATCAAACTGATAGCAGACGATAAAATGTCCTACCGGCAAAAATCCGTTTGGATTATTGTCAATCCCATAGCTGCTATTGACCACACTATATATGATCGGACTGAAATCAGTTACCTGGAATACATGCGATCCGGGCATCAGTGTGAACTCCGCCGTGCTGGCTGTCATGACAATCTGGTTGGTGGCTTCATCTGTCATGATGAGATTGCCCCGTAACCGGATCGTTTCCCTACCCGTATTAATCAGCGCCATACTCCACAACTGATTTTTGGTGGAAAGACCGATTACCGGTAATTGCAAATTCACCAACACCTGGGCCTGTACGACCACAGAGAAGAGAACAAAAAATAACAGTACAAAAAATTTTCGCATAGACTGTATTTAAAAAGTTTTATTGATGCCTATGTTCACCATACGATTGGATACAAGCCTGCCATCATTAGTGGGAATAAACCCATTATCGAACTGCGCCTGCAACCAGCCTGTTTTCATAAACTGAAAACTCGTACGCCACCATGACCCGATTTTAGTTACCTGCTGCTGGTAGTTATTTACCTTTAACCCACAACTGAGATTTATTTTCTTTAAAAGCATGAACTGAAAAGATTCTTCCAACACCGCCAGCTGAAATCCGCTATTGCTGCTATAAGAACCTCCGATGGATGCCGTATACCTGCTAAAGAAAATGGTATGCTGCAGAAAAAAATTGATGGCATTGAAATAGATAAACCCGGTATCCGCAGCCGTATTATAAAAACGGTTATAGCCCACCGTCGTAGCAAGTTTTTGAGTCCCTAACTTGTACTGGTGCCAGCCAATGATATTTAATGTATGAAACCTGTTTTCGATTAATTGGTTATCAATCTTTGTAAGCTGAGAGGAGGGCATGTACCCTGCTGAGATCACCGGCCAATTTCTTTTCCGAAGAGTTACCTGCACGGTTTTAAAGATCATATTGCTGGAATACTCCTGTATGATATATGGATTACTGAATTCATTGCTTCTGAGTGAAGCGTTGATGCGTAATTGCCGTTTCCACAGATATTGCTCTGCTTTTACATACCAGTACTGCTGCGATGAATTAGACTGAAACCTGTCAAAAGAATGGAAGAACGCTCCTGTGTACCGGTAGAATCCTTCCAGTCTTGTCCTGGTGACTGGAAGAAAAGAATAAAGCTTTATTGAATAGGCTTTATTGGTCTTGTTCTTCCAGTCAAACAGGTTGGCCGATTTAGGATTATCATAGACGGTGAAAGAGGGGCTGGCTGATTCTGCTACTTCTGCGACAACATAATTATTTTGATTCAAACGGTATTTAACTTCCGCGCTTATTCCATAAATATCAATGGCACGGGAACCATTGCTTGTATTTTGATACAGGTAGGATTGCTTTTTACCCTTGTAAGCTGAGAAAATAATATAGTTATTTTCTAATCTTCCAACTCCGACTCTTGCCATCGTCATGAACTGTGGCTGCCTGTTGCGCCGGGTTACGATAAAATCACGGAAACGGTAATCCACCATCCCGGCTGCAAAAGCAATATAGTACCAGGAGTTATATTCAAAGTTGATCCCATTCAAACTGATATTTTTTCCGGTCAGTTCAGAATAATTAAGGGGTGATCTTCCCAGGCTAAACCGCCGGATAGCTAAGAGGTGCCTTTCAATACCGGAGACTTTTACACCTTCTTTTTTTAGTATTGAAAAAACTTCATCTGTAGAGCCTCCATTAAATTTTCCCTGTACCGTTTCCTTTATTCTCTTACCCTTTGCAATAACATCGGATATTTCCTTTTGTATGGAATCCAATTGTCGTTGATACTGGCTCTCTTTACCCTGGAGAAACTGGTAGGTATCCATAAAATTCTTCGCCCACTTACGCACTGAATCTGCTTTCTCGGGGCCTGCAATGCTATTAGCGATAGCAGGAACATGAATGATCTCATTGCACTCAACCAATTTTTGCTGAAAGTCTGGCTTGCTGAACCGGTCTTTAATTTTTGCCAGTTCCGATAAATTAAACTGCTTAAATACATTTAGCATGGAGTCCTTGATTCGCTGACTGTGATTGCTTAACTTTTGCAACCAGGAGTTTCTGATCAACTGAGAATATTGCGAGGGATTGAAATCAACTCTTACATCACAAATATTTGCAAACAGCGATGAGTTCGTTTGACGGACAAAGAAACTGACGTTTAACGGAACAGCATTGAAAGCTGTAACATTAAATTGTCCCGTCGCTCCATGCTGCGAAACATTTCTATCAGCAAAAGGTGTGTCGATATTGGAACGGTAGTCATAATTATAATTTATATAACCTCCATTGATCCGCAACGGATCTCTGAAACGGAATTTGGGGAGCGTGAGCCCAGGACCGGGCTTTAAGCCGGTTGTATATTTTTTTATTGAACCAGAATCTTTCTTTGGCGCTTTATTAAAACCGGCGCTTTGTATTAGCCGCTGTACAAAAGATTTTTTTCTTTCGGTGATGCTATCTTTTCGCTGTTTTTTTAATGTATCGGCAGCGAAACCAGAAGGTTTTGTCGTATCAGCCATACCAGGCAACGTATCCAATACCGGAATCAGCCATCCGGGAGGAAGAGTTGTTTGTCCCTTTGCAGAAGTGACAGCAAAAGCTATCCCTGCAATAAGTATTGCCTGTTTGAAGTTCACTAGCTATTGGTTATGGTTTGGTTCGAGAAATGGATTACACTATAGGCTCAACACATTTTATTTAGTCAAATATTTATTTACTGGGCATACTACTGCTGTATCGCACTAAACACTGTTTTTTGCAATCAAATCATTTTTTCTCATGACTGGCAAATGAAATCTCTCTGTTGCTGTTTATAAGAATAAACAACACACGACTTGCACACGATAGTTTTTCAGTGAAAAAAGTTAGGAAGTTTTCGGAGAGGGCTAGAGGAAGATTGGTCTTTCGAATGAAGTAAATATTCAGAATTTATTTTCAAATAAACAATAAGAAAAAACACTTAATTCAAAAATTTCTTTAATTAATAAAATTTATTGCTTCCATTTTACGTCACCAATGTAGTTAGATTTTTTTTTACTTCACCATAGATATAAATGACTTTACTATTAATTCTTTTGTTGGAATTTCTGCTTAAGAAGATACACTTATTACTTGTATTGAAGCGAAGATGTGTTGGTTGCTCAATTTAAACATACTTAGTTTACTCCTCTTTATAAACCTGAGCGCTAAAATTACTTTTCAAAATAAAGCAGCTCTGTTAATGGAAGTAATTGAAACCCCTCGGATGGTCGCATTTTTGGATGAACTGCAAAGCGCTTTGTTTTTTGCATTTAATATTTCCGTGATGTAACAGAAACAGATGATATAGTTGCTGAGACGTTTATTAAGTTGAACAAAGAGAATTTTTATAGTCTTGGTTAATTAAACTCATTTCTATATGTAGTTGTAAAAAATATTTACCTTAACGAACTAAAGAGCAAAAAAGAAAGACAAAAAGTAATGATGAAATTATTTATCTCTTAGAAAAGAGCGAAGAATATTTTGGTAGTAAAATCGTAAGTGCAGAGTATCTTACTACAATCTTGAAAGAAATAGAAAACCTGCCTTCTGTGTAAAGAAAGATTTTTAAAATGCTCTATTTTGAGGATTTAAGCATCTTCGTGATAGCCGAGAAATTAAATATTTCCGTAGACGCCGTGCGGTTACAAAAAGCCAGGGCTATTAATGCATTGCGCACTATTTTTAAAAAGGATAGATTGCTTTTGGCTGCCTTTATGCTGATGATTCATGAAATACCCGCATAGCATTGTAATAATGATAAGACTTCCTTTCTTTTAAGAACATTATGATCTATCTTAGTTATGAATTTTCATAGGATACGGTTTAATGGTTAATGGTTTTTGATTAGGGCACACCGATTTAAAGTCGGAGTTCCTTTATTAGTAACACAATTTCGGGTAAATAAAGAGCCCCCTTTGAGGGGGCCAACTGTAAAATGAACTCTGTTATGTGTTAGCATGAGAATTGCTATTGCAAGAACAAGTGAGATGATATATCATTTACAACACTGGCTGTTTACAGCATTTTATTGCGATTTTTAAATACTATCGGCTGCCTTGCTTTTTTCCCCGGTGCAGTACTCCCCGAGGCTACCGCGCAGATCAAAGCCGGGGACAACTGCACCGGGCGCAAGTCAAAGACCAAACCGGCTGCACAATTCTGCCTTCGATTTCGCTGCGCATCCGCTTACTTCCGCTTCATACGTTGCCCACCCGCCCAGCCGGGATAGTTCCACCCTCAATACCACAGATCAGACGCTGCCAGGTGGGAACAGATCCCGGCCATCCTGCCAGGTATTCCGCTACAGATCGCTTCTGCTCGCTTCACTCAGTTCAGAAATGTGCAGCCTGGAAACATTTCAAATGACTGTTAAAAACTAAAGTATGAAGGCATTCCTGGTAGCCTCACTTGCAATTGATGTACAAGTCGGAATCATAATAAATTAGAGTGGTTCATGAAGACACAAATTCCAGCCGGGCAGGGTTAGTATTGATATTATAACAATATAAAATGCATACTAACACTTTATTTATTATTCATATTTGGTTTTTGCTTGTACTGGCATATTATAGCATAAATTAGCGTGTTAGCTGACATTTTCAACAAATTCAAACTAGTGAAATTAATATCATCTATATTTTTCCTCTTTCTTTTGACAAATTGTTCAAGTACAAAACAAGTATCAAAAGAAATAACAACCAATTCAGGGTTGAGATACTTTGTTTTAAAGCAAGGAATGGACGAATCAGCCAGAAAAGGACAGGAAGTTGCCATTTATGAATCTATGGGCTTGCAGAGTGGCAAGCAATTTTACTCCATTGAAAGACCTGCACCTCCAATAAATTTTACACTTGGAAAAAAGCAAGTTGTAGATGGAGTTGAAGAAGCAGTGACAGGAATGAAAGTAGGTGAGATCAGGAAAGTAATAGTCCCACCGCATTTAAGCAAACGTCAGGATTACCCTCCTTATTTATCTCCCGACTCTACATTATTATACAAAATTGAATTGGTAGAAATTAAAGGACACTAAACAACGGCTGGTAACCGGTAGTTTTGCAATATGGCGGGTTCAGTTCTGTCATCAGTTTTGGTCTCAGTTGAAGAAATTCTATCGGCTTTAGTTGTAACTCCAACTTTAGTTTTTCAATTGGTGTGCAGCTCTGAGCTAAACATTATGAAATGCCCACACCGAACGCAATGCTCTACCCGTCAAACTGTCTAAAAACTATTCACTATCCTGTATAAATAAACTTGTACTTTTTATTGATGGATTGTAAATTTATTCATGCATTATATACAAGGAAAAAACAGGGAGCAATCCATTTTGTTTCCTCAAAGTCTGGAGCAGTTAATAGCCTCTGATAACGAAGTACCCATCATTGATGTTTTTGTAGAGAGTATCAACATTGCCGATTATAAGTTTGTTGCCAAAACTTCCCTGGAAGGAAGACCCGCTTATAATCCCAAAGATTTACTGAAGCTCTATGTATACGGTTATATGAATTCCATACGTTCATCAAGGATGCTCGAAAAAGAGTGTAAGCGTAACATTGAGTTGATGTGACTGATGAAACAACTCACTCCCGACCACAATACAATTTCAAATTTTCGCCGTGATAATGACAAAGCCATACGCCAGGTGTTCCGCTACACGGTATCTATTGCAAAGCAGTTTGATTTAATTGGCGGCAAGCTTATTGCCGGTGATAGTACAAAGCTCAGAGCACAAAACAGTAAGAAGAATAATTTTAATGCCGGCAAAGTTGAACGACATTTAATCTACATTGAAAATAAGCTGGAAGAATATAACAATACCCTGCAGAAGGCCGATGAGGAAAATAAAAAAATAATCAAAGCTGAAATAGAAAAGCAAAACAAAAGAAAAGAATTTTATAATAATCTTACAGAGCAATTAGATGAAACCAACGAAACACAGGTATCTACCAGCGACCCTGACAGCCGGCAGATGATTACCCGCAACAACATTACCGAAGTGGCTTATAATGTGCAAACAGTTGTAGATGCCAAACACTGCATTCCTATTGATTATAAAGTGACCAATGAAAATGACAGCAAGGCCATGGCCACCATGCTGCGCCGCACCAAACCCATTTTGCACACCAATAAGTTTACTGCCCTTTATGATAAGGGTTACCACACCGGCAGCGAGATAAAAAGGGCTATACAGATGGGCATTGACATCATGGTGGCCATCCCTGGTGTGGCATCATTTGCGCCGGATGAGAAATATAATTTTGACAAATTCATTTATAACGAAAGTGCAGATACATACACGTGTCCCCAGCAACAAACCCTCATTACAAATGGCAGCTGGTACCAGAAAAGTAAACAGCGGTACATCTATTTTGTAAAGCATTATAAAACCAATGCCTGCGGCGCATGTCCTGCACTGGCAATGTGTACAAAGAATAAAAAAGGAAGACTCTTAGAGCGAAGCGAATACCAGCCCTATATTGAAAAGAACAAACAAAACATTGAAGCTAATGAAGCTCTTTATAAAAAAAGACAATCCATTGTAGAGCATCCTTATGGTGTGATAAAGAGACAGTGGGGGTTTTATTATGTATCTACCAAAAAAGGAATAAAACATGCCAGTGCTGATGTGGGCTTCATGTTTGTTGCCTATAATCTGCGCAGACTTATAAACATTATTGACAAAAACCTATTCCAAAAGTTCCTCCAGGAACTTGCCCGTATATATTTGGGAATATGGGCCTCTTTAAAAGCAAAATGCTTCAAAACAAGCTATTCATTTTCCACATCTCATTTTCCAATTTAAAATTACAGATGCCTTTTAAAAGCCTTCTAATTGATTTATATTTGAAAAGCAACGCTAGTATTTAGACAAACTGCCGTTGGCGGCTATTTCAAGGCGGCATTTCATATAATGGCATTAATGAATTTTATAAATCAAACAAAGACAAATGAGAAACTATTTAAAAGTTGTCTTATCCCTGATGACGTCACTTTTATTTGGATGTACGACTTATCACTTAACGGCAGAAAGCTTACTTCAACAGTTTGCTGATGTAAATCCTGAGACAAAAAGAAACTTTATTATTGCATTACCACTTATTTTCCCAGGCACAGTAAATGGCAACTCATTGACAGAAATAAAAGTCCTTGACCAACATAATAACGAACATACAGTTCCAGTAACAAGTCATACCGGTGTTAGAATTACCAAAAAAGACGGCATGAGGAAAACTTTTTACTTTGACACTTTACTTATTAAAGACAGTACGATTAACGGTAAGAAATCGCATTTTGTTGGACTTGATATAAAACCAATCAGGCTTGACGACATAGCCAAAATCGAATTACAACGATAAAAAAAGATAAATTGGCAAAACACCAACCACCAGTTTTTTTTTCTTGCTATGCTGGTTGAAGGATATATCCTGAAAAGTATTTCAAAAGATGAGGGAAAAACATGGCAAGACAACTCAAAAAAAAAACTGGGCTCAAGATCATTGTCAAGGGTAACAACTTTGACAGTATCGGAAATTACAATAGGCTGACATTACCAGTCCTGTTAGCCCAGTTCCTGAAAGTAAAACAATTGCTTGTTTATTTTCTTTAGAACGCTGTCTACCCATTTTGCAAAATTTTTCTGTGTTTTCCATTTTTAAATTGTCGTTTGTCTGGCGGCTGCTTTTGTCAGGTGATTGGTCTTTCATTTATTGATTGAAACAAATACATTAAAAATCTGTCGAGATATTGTCTAATAGATAAGATGTGATTAATTGATAAAACAATTTCCCGGTTTACATTAAATAAAGGTGAATTTGCAATTGCAAAATGTTTCCTGGCGACTGGTGTATTCGCTAAGTTGTCTTGAAGCTTTTGATAATTTTTGTCTGATAACTTTCCGTTCGTATGTAATAGGGTATGTCTTACAATACGTAACTCTGAATATCGCATAAATGCTTCCAAAAATTCCGTTTGCTTATCATTTGGTCTTTGCAGATTTGTCCTTGCGGGGTCAGTTAAAAAAGTCAATAGATTGTCATTTGTCCAAGCATTTCTTACTTGCCTTTCTAATTCGAAGTCGGTTATTGCTGGAGTGTAAATTTTTATGAAATGTTCATAAAGGTCTTCTAATGTAGCATCTACAAGAGAAACAGAAGCAATTATATAATTTTGAAAAACTATATTTTGAACATCCAAACCATATTTTCCTACCAAATCTTCGTTGGTATATTGAACATCAATTTCGTTGTCAAGCCTTAACTCTACAGGAATATTTACAGTCGTTGATAGTGCTGTAGTTCCTGTGATAGTCCGATATCTGTCTGCAGCAACGAAACACGAATTTATTAACAAAGCATTTTCGCTGTAATTATTTACAATTTTTGCAAGTCCAAGTCCGAGGATTTCTAATGCATCTTGTTTACTTTGTTCTGTCATAACTTCTTTTCAGTTTAACTTGTCTGCCGTTAGTTGCCGTCATAGCATTACTGATACCGATAAGGCTTTGTCTCGTGTAAGATTGCAGGGGATTTGCCTTGAGTACTGGCAAGCCTTTTAATTTCTGTCTTAAGGGACCGCAATAATTTGTAGAATGTCGCTCACAAAATTTCTGCAAACACCCAAATTTAGCGCACTCCATACGGGTATTCAAGAAAAATGCCTTTTGATTTTCAAATAATTGATTTTTAGTCATTTCAATTGTTATTGCGCCAGTCCATCATCTACTAATGCCCATTGGTCGTATCAATTCGTGTGCTTTCGTCTATTTCAAGCAAATGTGTGGCAAACCCCTGTCTGAAATTAAGTATGCCTTGTGCCTGGCCGGTACCGTAGAGGCACTGGCATTTTTATTTTTATAGCCTTGCCGTAAAGGCACTGCCAGAGGTGATTTCAATTTCCCACAAGCCCTAGCTGATATCAGCCTGCCGCAAGGCAATGACACTACGGCTGCACACTTCTTACTTCGTTTACGCTCCGCACTTCGCCTACTTCCGCTTTATTTCGGTTCAGTAATGTGCAGTACACAGACTAAAAGCGTTTACGGTTTAACGAGCGAAAATTATTTGAATTCTACTTTAGTGTATTGTATATTTATTTGTTGTAGGCAAGTGTAAAACGACCCACAAAAACCAAATGAAAATTCCATTAGTAAAACAATATATAGCTAGCTATAAAAAGAACTTTGGCCACATTGACAAAGAAGAAATTTATAAATGGAAAGCGGTAAAACACTTTCAGGATAATTGGGACATTAACGCAACCAATTTTCCTGTGATGCTAAAAAACTCAATTAAAAAAACACGCAACCTTTTAAAATCAGGTCAGTATTTCCCGCTGAGAATGATTATGAATTATGTTGACAAGGAGCCTGAAAAGGTTAGGGACATTTTCGCGGACTTATACGATGAACAGAAAGACATTGAAGAAAGGCTAAATAATTTTCAGAATGGTGTAGATCAAATCAACGACCAGTTTTATCCAGGTAAAAATACTTATCAGGACCACAGAGCAATAATTGTTTATTTAACCCTTCGCTATCCTGAAATTTATTACCTGTTCAAGTTTGAAATGTATAAAACATTTGCTCAAAAGTTAGACCTAATATTTAAACCCAAAGCAGGAAAAATCGAAACTGTAAGACACTTCAACAAAGTCTGCAATATAGTCCGACACTATATTTCACAAGATCAGGAATTGCTTAAGCTACACAAAGACAGAATTACAAATGACTGCTACTATGACGAAAATTTGCACCTCCTGACACAAGATTTTATTTATGCTGTAACACGACATTTAGAAAATATAAAGAACCCCGCACTTGTAACTGCCTCAATAATTACCACTACGCAAGTTATTTCTGCCGGTGACTTAGTTGCAAATATTGACGATGTAAACTTTAATGGGCGGTTTGTAAATTTTATTGAGAACAGCATAGAAGCAAAGCGAATTGGTGATCTCGGCGAAATATGGGTTTACGAACAAGAGAAAAAGAAATTGTCAGAAAACGGATTTACTAAACTCGCAGAAAAGGTTACACATATTTCAAACGATAATGGGGACGGGACAGGCTATGATATTGAATCTTATGATATAAATGGCAATAAAATATTCATCGAAGTGAAAACGACAAAAAACAGTTTCAATAGTACATTTTACATTTCGAGAAACGAACTTGAGAGGAGTAAACGAGAGGGAGACAGCTATTACCTATACAGAGTTTACAATTTTAATGATGAAACCAACGAAGCGGAGTATAAAATCATTCGGGGTGATTTGACAAATCTTTGTACCACTCCTGTGACTTACAAAGTAACCTTGAAGCCGAGATAAAATAGCCTGTTGTGTTGGATTTGACCCTACTGCGGTTAGCCCCTCTACTAAAATTCCATCAAAACATAAACATTCGTATCCGATAGTATTAGCAATTGTTATTTATTTCTCCAGCTTTCTGCTCTCAAATTAAGCTTTTGTTGCGACGCTCCTTTCATCTTTCTGTTCTTTGGGCATCTAATGTGATGATGCCCGGCATACTATCCTCATGCTTCGGATACAATGCCGGCAAGATTAAATTGGTAGTTCACCCTTCGCACACTCCGGGTCAACTGCAAGCTTTCCAAATATAGAATTATCAATTTTTTGGAGCAGACTGTCTTGTAAGAAAATGAGGCAAAGCCCGCGTCGCGGGAAGGCGAAATCTCTTGGACTTGAAGCAAACTTGGGTGTAGAGAAACTGGATATACTGAGTGCTTATGATGTAGCATATGCATTAACATGGGACATCGATATATTGTTCAGCAACGCTGGCATCGGTGAAGCCGGACCAGTATTTGAAATACCTATGGATCTGGTACGTCATAATTTTGAAACCAATGTGTTTGCTCCATTGAATCTTGCACAGCAGTTCATAAAAAAATTCATCGATGGTAAGAAGAAAGGCAAAATAGTATTTACATCCTCAATGGGCGGTCTTTTTACACCAGTTGGTTTTGGCATCTATGTTTCTACCAAACATGCCCTGGAATCTATTGCTGAAGCCCTTCAACAGGAAGTAAAACCATACGGCATCCAGATTCAGACCGTAAACCCTGGTCCATACCTCACGGGCTACAATGAAACAATGGCTGTACATCATTCAGTTGGTTGGATGATAACAAAAACTACAGAAAGAAAGCCGCGCTCAAAGCAACATTCGATGCGATGCTTGGTGTACCTGAAGGAAGATTGGATCCAAACGAAATTATCGATGCAATGATTAGCATTGTACCTGCAGAAACTGGAAAATTTAGAAATGTTGTTCCCAAAGCAATTGAAGACTTGTTGAAAGAAAACCAAAAGAAAGCATGGGATGCTACGATTTAATCTAAAAAAAGATAATTGTCAGGAGGAAATCAGCAATGGTTTCCTCCTTTCATTACCATATAAATATTCGTTGAGAAACAATATAACTACCACAAGCTTGCCAATTCTATTACTAAGAACCGCAGCAACAGTCTGCCCGTTATGGCTTTCCCGACCAGGATTGTATAAAGGATTTCAATTGCTGGTAATCCTCATCCTGAGAATCGGTCGATTTAATTACTAATGAGCATTTGTCTTTTAGTGCCGGCACTTCCCTTTCTACCTGATGCTTGCTAGCTATCAAAAAATCAGATTCAGTTTTATTTGTATCAATTTTCTTTTCACGGGAAAGATACCTGCTCAACCGTTGATCGTATGTCGCATCAATATACACCGACGCTAATCTGTCACTGCAAGATGAAATTTCTTTTAAGATAACTTCGTGTCTTACACCTTCAAATAAAATGACCACAGGTTTATTGGTAGTAAACTCAATAACATTTTTTAAAAATCCTATCGGATCAGTTTCTATCATTTGTTGTCCAAGGTTCTGCAAATCTCTTCTGCTATCTTCGGGTATGTTGTTTTGCTCGCAATAGTGAAGCAGATAACCGCCGAAGGAGGCTTTAGGTATCCCTAATTCTTCGGATAATTTTCGTGCAAGTGTAGATTTTCCGGAACTGATTTCGCCGATTATTAATATTGAATTAAAGATCTTCATTTATTTCTGTCAAATATTTGATTTACTTTTCTTTCCTGCAAAACTACCCATCCGGTTCTATCTTTCTTGTCAATATAATAAGGGGAAACCTCACTTAATCTTTTAATAGATACCAATGTTCCATATTTGGAATGCTCCTTTACTTTCCAAAACTGATCATTCACAGTCAATCCAAGACTTGTACTATATTGATTTCTTAAAGATAATATTTTTGCAGGTGTCAGGTTTGCGTGACTGGCAATACCTCCTGTCACAAATACAGCAACCACAGGTCCACCACTTTTTTTTACAAGGACAACATCACCGGTGTGTATTTTTCCAAAAGGGCTTATCCGGTTTCTTGAAAATCTTGATTCAACCGTCTTATTACCTGCTAAAAGTGCAGTTAATATCGGTTCACTGAAAACGGCAAGATGTATTCCGATTTCAGGGTAATCTGATTTTAGTTTCTCAATATATATTCTCCATTCTTCGTCATTTTTTAGATCCAAGGCCAATTTTTTAAGTAATTTGTCTTTCCATTTCATAGTATACCCACTCTAAATAATTATTATACTCGTTTTTTTCCAGATCAGTTATCATATCCAAGAAGGTCTTAACTTCTTTCACTGCGGCATCCCCAGTACCAGTTCCATTCAACTGGTCGATACAACTCAAAAATAAAGTAGGATTTGATACTTTAAAGATTCTATTTCCCGAAGTCCAGACGTTGGCTTCGGCTCTTCTTTTATCCCTGGAGCTAACGGTTGGCAAAATATCACCTTTTACCAAGCTTCGAAACGAAAATTCTGTATTTTCTTCATTTTCAGTTATTTTAAGCCGTATTCGCACGGTGTCTACCTCTTTTTCAATCCATCCGGAGGCTTTCTCTTCATATTCTTTTCGCTCTGTATGCTGATCCTTAATTTTTTTGAAAACAGCGAAATCGCCTTTACGCCAAAAAGGTAGAATATTTTGTATCCCGCCGGCACGGAAAGCATTAAACTCAAAAAATGGCATAGTGTATTCGAGATGATTCGCATAGAGATTCTCAAGACACAATCCTTGTTGCTGACAGAACTGGAACCAGGCCAAGCGTTCAATATCTATGTCTGGTCTTGTATTAATGGGTGGAATGCTTATGGCAAGCGTTCCGCCTATTTCCAGGCATCTTGCTGCCAGCCATACAAATTGATAAAAGTGTTCCGAATACCACGGTGGATCCATAAAAACACATTGAAAGCAACCTAATTTTTCAGGAGCGATTTTAAAAATATCCGCATCGTGTATTTTTGCTTTATGGTTCACAAATTTTTTCAGTCCATGAACAATAGGTTTGTTTCTTTCGACAAGTGTGACTGATTGGGTAACGTCTCTTTCACAGATATTAGCAAAAAGTGTTGGCATTCCTAATACGAGTATACTATCATTAGGGGCTGATAATTTCAACATTTGATCAGTGAGATAATTCAGGCTGTGCTTGGAATTGCGCCATTCAAAATCTAGTGGGTGTGGCATTTTAAGATATTCAAAATGCCCCATGTACTTCTTCAAATAATTTTGAGGCTCTTTATCCTGAAAAGCTAAGGTTAATGGTTTCTTTTCCTCCGGGATCACCCACATGCTGTCTTTCTTCGATATCTTTCCTTCCTGCTTTAATTCCTTTAGAATTTCAGTGATTTGTATTGGGTCGAGACCTGCACTGTTTTTGGAAATAAATTCAAATGTCCGTGGCTGAGAACACAATCGAAGTACTGTCCGCTTATAAAATTCACTATACATGAAATATAGTTTTGGTATGAAAAATCTATTAAATCAAAATCTCCGTTATAGGTGTAGTTAGCAAATCGCTGGCAAATCTTCGTTGCAGTTCACGCTTCCATACTCCCATTGCCTTATACTGCCCAACAATCAGATCACTGGTTGTTTCATTCATCCTTGGTTTAACGGGGGTAAATTCTTGTATTTCCAATGGAACAATTCTTAACGGAAGGTTCGGATGAATAGTCTGCACTTTATCTAAAAAAACAGGTATAGCATTTTCAAAATCGGTTGTCGAAGGCGAAGTAAGAGTGATATAAAAGTACATGTCAATCCCTAATTCGTGCAAACTCTTGCAAAGTTCAAACTGCTTTTCATATAGTTCCGGGCTCGCCTTGGTATTTAAGGAGAAGGAAAGTTCATCAATCCCTTTAAAACAGCATACCCTGGCATACATTTTATAGCTCTTGACCAAATCAATTTGTGCTGGTGAAAGAAACTTCCAGAAGTAATCATTACTGAGGTTATCATCGGACCATAGAAATATTTTTTTATCAAGTCCCCTCCTTTGCAATGCTTGCATCATCCATGGAATCCATTCAGGTGTCAGGTCTGGTTGTCCTCCAGTCAGATCAATCATATCTGGCGGATTATTTTCTGCCAGATAGAGATCAAGCATTTCATCACAGGATAAAAAAGAAGAATATGTACTATTTCCGCTTAGCAATTTAAAATCTACAAAACAATACCAGCACCTCCAGTTACAAACTGAGTTCTGAAAGACCTGAGCCCGGATTTCAGAACCACTTGTTTTACCCAAAACTTTTGCTGCTGGTAAAATCGGTAGAGGATTAATTGGCCAGTTTGTTCCTGTACCTAATTTGAAATGACGAATTCTTCCAAATCCATTACAATTTGCAGGTTCACTTAAATCTTCTTCCTGTTGTGTATTGTGAAAATTGGTAATCAATAGTTTCCTTTCAGTAATATTGATTGCTTTTTCCCTCAGATGTGTTGACACGTCCTCGGTATCTATATAATTCATAACCGCTAATTTATTTTTGAACTAATTTTTTCCCCCATCTGATAAGTCCTTTACTCTGTCACCAATATATCTTATAATCAGCTCTGCACAATAATCCAATTGTTTTTCGGTAAGCGCAGTTCCTATCGGAATTTTAAACCAGTATTCCATACATTTTCTACAACATGTAGCGGTAGCATGTTGAGCATAATGAATAATATCATCCCCGCCTTTAGGCGTTTGGTAGCCCTCTCTAAAATTGTTTTCACCCCCTACTTTTTTACGTAACTCCTCGATAGCTTTCTCTTTTAAAACAATACGTCCCTTTTGCAACGCTGAGCCAATTGCTTTTGTTGATATGTCTGTATGCCAAAAAACGTGACGGATTAATTCATGTCTAAGCATTGTGAATGTATAGTCTACATCATCCAAATTATTCATTCTTATTCTTTCCCAGTCAACTAAATCTGCCTGGCAATCTCTGCAGATGCCAGTTTTACCGTATTTCTTTTCAAGTCGTTTGTTAACTTTAAAGCAATGCAGTTTATCATTACAACGTGTTGAAGTGCAGGTAACGTCCAATGGAGTTAATTGACTTACGGGTTTATCTGGTTGAACTTTTTTAAATGCCATGATTATTAGGTTAAGGCGGTTGATAATAAATTGCTCTCAATGGGGTTCAGTTTTAATATGTTGATTCTTTTTTCAAGTTTGGATTTTACAATATCAAAAGGCCGGGGTTCAGTGACCTGTAATTTTTGTGCAGTAGGCCACCAGTTTTCTCCCTGATAATTTAACCGGTACGCTATATAATTGGCCAGAAAATCTTCACGGATATTTTCCTGTCTGGCTATTTTAGATATAGCTTTTTTTAAGTTCTCAATATTTCCCGCAATGGCAACACATTGTTGGGCTAGTTCTTCTCCTTTACCATTAAATACGACCTGATTGGCAAATGAATTCGCTTCCCGCTCCTCAATGGTATCCTGGCTTGAAAACGGTGAAAGCTCCTCCGACTCAATCACCGAAGAGTTTGTTTCAGAAAGATGCGCAAAGACATGATAGATTTCATGCAGCAAATCGAAAATCCACCTTGCATGGGAATCCGTGTTTTGCTTCAAAACAATCACATGGCGGTTTTGAATATTCCAAGCAGCACCATGAAATATGCCAGAATCACTTAACGGAAGTACGCTAATCCCCATATCCCATGCATAATCTAATACGGTTTCAAGACTGATGTCGCCATATTTTTTGATTATAATATTCCTGAACTCCTTTACATTTCCGGGATACTCTAATTTCTTTTCAGAAATCGAGGCTTCTAAAATCAATTGACCTAATCTGTATGCGTAATGTGAATAAGCCTTTATCTGATTCAGGTTAGCATTGGATGGTTTTTTAAAAAATGTGAGAGCAGCTGGCCTGCTTTTTATTATCAAATCGTCCCCGCTCCATATCTCTTTATTAGTCCATCCAAAAATATTACTGAGGTAACTGACTGCTTCATTAAGTAACATTTCAGGAATAGCATTCTTATGGTCTGATATTGCTTTTTGTAAAGTATGTGGCCATATCTTGTTTTTTAAAAACTGATTATCTATTCCTGTCTTTGCAAGACGTCTTAATAAATGAGCGAGGTTTCTCTCGCCAGTTTCATCTTTCGCATCCTCCGCCAAATCTTTCAGATCATATCCCATCGACACAAGTATTTTTTGCAGCGTTTGAAACGAAACATCAGTTCTGCCATTCTCAATTCTTGAAATCGTTTGAGGCGTTAACCCCGACCTGTCAGCCAATTCAAAAGATTTTAACCCTTTTCTCTCACGCAGCGTTTTTATCTTCTCACCCACACCTTTAGCTTGCTCTTCTGCTTGCTGTGCCATATATCGGCTAAACTCCACATCAGAGTTAATTCTGATTTTATCCCAGGGAATTTCTATATCAAATGGATCTGCAGGAATTATTATCTCAAAAGAATTGAACGTGAAATCTCCTGCATTAAATTTTTTTATAAAAGAAGGGACAATGGAATCAACAGGCAATGCCGCATCATCCCCATTTTCAAATTCAATGAGAAACTTGCCCTCTTTTAAATTCACTTTCGAGATTCGTTGATACTTTAGATTGTCCCAGCGGTTCATAATTTTTTTTCAGTTTGTTTTATCGTAGTCGGATTTAGCTCTTCCCATTTTTGGGCAAGCCTCATTAAATTATTTTTTAATACCTTTTTTACCTGCTTCTCCAGAACTGGTCCCGCTAGTAAATTCAATAAAGGAATTCCCACAATGCTTTCAGCTTCGTGACCTTTATATCTGACGTGACAATGCGGAGGGGCATGATCTTCTGGATATACATAAACATTAAAAAAAATTCCTTTAATAACTTTCACACTAAATACCAGATGCGTTAATTAATTTTTACAAACTTAACACAAATGTTAATATTTTGAACAAATCTTTGTGAAATTATCTCAATTCGCACTTATTTGATTGATTATTAGTGATGTCTAAAGAGTAAATAAAGGAATGGGATGCTCTTTTTCCAAAATGACATTCGATGTATATATAGCGCTTCTTCCATTGTTGATCAACACCCATTGTATATACCTGCCAATCTCAGGCATCCCCATATTAATGGTAAATTCAAAGCCCTTTATAATTAATGATAAATACATTTCTTCATTGATAAAAAAATGTCCGTAATTATAAAGAACATCGACGGGTGTATTTAAATCGTAGGAGTAAAAGAATTTCTCATCTTCATTGTAAAGTTGACGTACATAGTATTCCCATTTAAGACCAGGTGTTCCATATCGTGCGAAATTTCTTATGGGTTCAACTCTTACATCACTGTGGATTAAGGCCAAATCCCATTTGCTTTCAATTACATTTTGAGTTAGAATTTCAACGGCGATCTTTGCCAGAAATCTTGCGACCAGTGTATTATTTGTTGGTGGATTATTAAAACTTAGCGATTCAACAATTATTTTGGAAGTACGGGATGAAACCATTTTGGTTGCGATTTGCCAGGGGGTACTCAAAATATTTATATTTTTCCCTCTGTTAAAAAGTGATTCATGCTCATCACTTTTAACTTCCGGATGATAGACCAGTAGCTTCTCTGCGGGAATGCGATTCTTTTTAGATGGAATTGCATTTCTAGCCCTTAATTGTGAAAAAAAGGAAAGGGCTAGAACTTCTTTTTCAATCTTCCTTCCAAAATATTCATTGCATTTGTCGCAAACGATCCCCCTCGGCAATACATTTTTTGTATTACCCAACGACTCTGGAATAATGTGTTCAACACTTTTCGAGTGAGCGGAATCTTGTGTACAGAATATGCAAATCATGAAATATAAAACTACTAAACATGCTTGCAATCCTTTATTAATATTTTCTAATAACGAGAAAATTCATGCCCTCACTATGACAATATAGTACAATTGGTAAACGTGTTTCGCAGATCCATTGATAATGACGACCAGTTTGTATTTCTCAATTGAGTATAACTGCAACCTTTTCACCTGCCTTTTCTCTTATTCTATAAATTCTTGTTGTGTTACCATCTTCCCGCTCATTGGGCATCGTCCCTTGCGACGATCCTTTCATCTTTCTGTTCTATTGTCATCTAATGTAATGATGCCCGGCATACTATCCTCATGCTTCGGATACAATGCCGGCAAAATTAAATTGGCAGTTCACCCTTCGCACACTCCGGGTCAACTGCAAACTTTCCAAATATATATTTATAATTTTTTGGAGCAGACTGTTTTGTAAGAAAATGGGGAAAAGGCGAAAGCGAAGTTATGCGCCTGCATGAAAGATGACGCAACGTGCAAAAAGACTACGGCATAAAGAAATGCTTTCCACTATTTTTTTAGATACTATTTATTCCGTTTCCTTTTTGCTTCCAGTGCAGCCGCTTACTCACTCAGCTTTCTTTTTTTCCATTTTTTCTTTTACAAAATATTTTTTTTCATCATTTAAACTCAACAATTATGGAACTCACAGGAAGATTAACAGCGGATGCAAAAGTAAGCACCCTGAAAGTCGAACGTAAAGTGGTCAATTTTAGCGTAGCCATTAACGACAGCTACAAACCTAAAGGCAGCGAAGTCGCTACCAAGCTGACCACATATTTTAATTGCTCGTATTGGCTCAATCCCGGTATAGCAGCATATTTAACTAAAGGTACATTGGTAGAACTCTCTGGCCGTGTCAGCGTGAACGCATGGGCAAACGCCGAAGGAGAAGCCAAAGCCAGCTTGAACTTTCATGTAAACAACATCAAGCTACACGGTAAATCTAATGCAGCTACTAAAGAAACTGTTCCGGCTGCGGCAGAAATTACCGAACCCATTGACGATTTGCCATTTTAAAACCTACACGTATGAAAATTAGAAACACAATGGAACTTTCAATGATTGCCGCTTGTCTTTCCGACAACTATATGCTGGAGTTGTATGAATTTTTAAGGCCGCTCGGTAAAGGTTATGCAGATGCATTAGGTCAAATAGCAATCTGGAGTCATGATTTTTACAATGCTTATTATGAAAAAATGAAGCGTTGGGAGGATTTTGAAGACAGCGAGGATAATATATATAAAGCAATTGATTGGGATTCCTTTCTTATCGAATGGGGTAATGATAAACTTTTGGAATTTAAAGCACAACATTCTTAAAAATTAACCGCAGAAGTACCGCCTGCGGGATATAAGTTAAAGCTGGGTAGTAAATTATGGCACACAATATCAATTTTAATGAGCGAACAGGACAACACAGTTTCTTTTCAGTAAAAGAAAAAGCATGGCACGGCTTAGGCCAAATTATACAGGGCTATCCGACAAGTGCCGAAGCTATCAAACACGCCGGACTCGATTACACGGTAGAGAAACGTAAACTTTTTACGCTTGACAATGAGAATCAAAACGGCGACCCTGACAATGAAATCATCATTCCTGAAATTGTAGTACCGGGATATTTCGCCACCATGCGAACCGACACAGCACAGGTTTTGGGAGTAGTGGGTAAAGATTACGAAGTATTACAGAACGTAGATGCCTTTTGCTTCTTTGATGCAATCGTGGGAGGCGATGGCATCCAGTATGAAACAGCCGGAGCATTGGGGAAAGGTTATGCATAGTAGATTGTTATGTAAAGTAAAACTCGCAAAGTATTATCAGTC
>JBDTUH010000042.1:0-43766 GCA_040007815.1 Chitinophagaceae bacterium | reverse complement strand
TGCACTGGTCAACTTAAACCGGCCAAGGGTGGTCAACTTCACCGGCGCTTGCATTGATACAGCTAATCTACTGTTTCAACAGGAAGAGAATTGGAAAGAGAAATTTGGAGAAGCATAAGAGGCTTTGAATGGATTTATGAAATAAGTAATACGGGGATTGTTCGAAGCGTGGATCGATGGTCTTACCATCCTGAAAACAAACAAGCCCATTATCTTAAGAGCAAGAGGCTCAAGCCTAGGATAAATAATTGTGGCTATGTTGATGTCCGGCTGTTTAAAAACGGGAAGATCGTTACAAGGTTTATTCATAGGTTAATGGCCGAAGCTTTTATACCGAAACTACCCGAAAAAGAAGAGATCAATCACATCGATGGAGTAAAAACTAACAACTCCATTGAAAATCTTGAATGGGTAACTCATCAGGAGAATATGGCGCATGCTTATAAGCTCGGGTTAATAAAAAAGACATCAAAATATACCGAAACATAATTAACAAAACAACAGAAACAAATGAAACCAAAGTATAATAAAGGTTGCAGTAAAAATTGGTCAGGTCGAGGAACTGAAATGATGAATAGAATGAAGAAACATGATAGCCCAATCAGTGAAATTGAGATGCTTTACGGACCTTCAGATAAAAAGAAATTGGATTTATTATTAACGAAATATCCATACAATGAGTTTTATAAAAGTCTTAAAGATTGGATGGATTCAGGAAAACCTTTGACAGAAAAACAACGTCAAGCGATTGATAATAAATTTTATAATATTTCTTGGTAATACTTAGGATTAAACTAAAAGAAAGGCGCTGTTAGGGCGCCTTCTTTTTATCGTACTTCCTTTTGCTGCCCATTAAAAGCGAGGGTATTTTTCAATAGTTCCATATCCTTACCGATTTTATGATCAGTAACTACGGCGTATTGAGAGGTAATTCTGGTTGAAGTATGGCCCAATAGCTTACTGATTGTCTCTAAACTTAATCCGTTAGCAAGAGCGATGGTTGTAGCAAAGGTTCTTCTTCCAACATGACTGGTAAGGCTTTTATTTATTTCACATAGGTCTGCTATTTCATGTAGGTAAGAATTAAACTTTTGGATACTGTAAAAAGGAAATAGAGGGCGATTTAAATTACTATCGCCAGACTCGTATTTCTTAATGATTTCTTCTGCTTTAGACAATAGCGGAATAGCTGCCCTTACATCAGTTTTTTGTCGGCGGGTTACAATCCACTTATTACCGTCAATACCTGGAGCAACATTCCCGGCGGTTAATTTAGCCATATCAACATAAGCCAACCCTGTATAACACTGAAAGATGAAGAGGTCTTTAACAAGGCTCAATCTCTCCAGGCGAAATTCCTTCTGCTCTAATAATGTTAATTCATGCTGTGTAAGATAAACCCGGTCTACATCTTTATATCTGGTCTTAAATTGTTTAAACGGATTGTCTTTTATCCATTGGTGAACTATACCCATATTGATAATTTTCTTAAGATTTTGGTGATACTTTACGCAGGTATTATGTTCATTTTTGTCATGATCTTTCAAATAGAAATCAAAATCGATCATGAATTTGTGGGTTAAATCTCTTAGTCGGATATCTTTCTTATTGTATTTATAAGCGAGAAAGGCCTCCAGTTTTTTGCGGAGAATATCATATTTCTCGAAGGTTGAATAAGCATAGTCGATGTTAATCCTGGCTTCAAAATCCTTGTTATGATAACTGACCAGCTCCATAAGTGTCATATTGTTTATGTCTCTGCCGAAAAAGCGATCAACCAGGATATCAAGATTTATATCCCGCTCCTTCAGCATTTGATTGAATAACTCCATCAGTTTCGCTTTGGTTTCGGAGATGTAAGCATTGGTCTTTACAGCCGACTCGTCTTTACCTCTGACCCGTCCTTTTGAATTGTCCCACTTCACGGGATGCATGAAAAAACCTGTCGAAATGTTTTTTCTTTCTCCATTAAAAGAGAGCCTTAAGTACATTGGTGCATCTCCCTTTTTATTCTGTTTACAAGCGTGAATCCAAAACAGGATTTTTATATTATTAGTAGGCATAATTGTAATTTTTAAATTTTCGACCTTTTTGTGTAATGAAAATTGGTAAGAGGGTTTCTGTCGAAAAATGAAAAGCCTTTACTGTATTGGGTTACAGCCTATTTTTTGTCCACCTTTTTCTAAAATACTTTCCACCTTTTTGGAGACCTCCCGCGACGATTTTAAAGGTGTTTACGGTGGCCTTGGAAATAAAAAAAGCCCGTAAATCAACGATTTACAAGCTTCACTATATGTATCAGCTCCTGCTGCTGGACTTGAACCAGCGACCCTCTGATTAACAGTCAGTTTCGAATTTTGTACCAGAGTGCCGAGCCGACTAATAAAATATCTGAATTAGCTATTTGAATAGGTCCTTAATCTTCTCCATATCCAATTTAATTTTCATCGGCAATACTTTTGCATAATGCTGCGTCTGATTTATATTGGCATGGCCCAGCATTTTACTTACCGATTCTATTGGCACACCATTAGCCAGTGTAACAGTCGTAGCAAACGTATGCCTGGCAAGGTGCATATGCAGGTCTTTCGAAATGCCAGCTCGTTTAGCGATATACTTTAATCCCTTATTCATTTTTTGATTGGATGAGACATACCAGTTAAAATCAGCGATATTTCCATTGGGACTATACTTTGTCAAAATCCTAATGGCTGCAGGTAGAAGCGGAATGATACTGTCCTGCCCGGTTTTTTGGCGAGGCTTGCGGATATACCAGGAATTGGTTTCTTTTAGCAAGTGCCTGCTATTTAATTGTTGCAAATCCACATAAGCAAGGCCAGTATAACAAGCAAACAGGAATATATCCCGCTTCCTGTCCAGGTCCGGATCGTCTAATTGCACTGATGAGATTTTGTCAATTTCCTCTTGTGAGAGAAAACCCCTAAAAACAGGTTTGGAAGTTATCCGAAATCCATAAAATGGATCAGGTTTTACCAACCCTTCACGAATAGCTGGTACAAGGATAGTTTTTACACAAGCCAGATATTTACAAGCGGTATTGTGACCAATATTTTTTTCATTACGTAAAAATTGAAAATACTTTTCTATGAAAGTCGTATTGAGTTTCTGCAGGCTGAAATTCTTAACCTTGTATTCAGCCTCAAGAAATTCCTGCATATAGAGTATGGCCCTATTATACTTGTTATAGGTCGGACGGGTGATCTCAGACCCAACACGCTTCAACACAGACTTACTGCCGTCTTTCAAATAATCAATTAATAGCGTAGGGCTGTCTTCTTTGCCTTTGATCTTCTCCATCAAATCGCCAATGGTGAAAGTCTCCCTCGAAAACTTCAGCTCGTCAAAACTGTTTTTAGCGCTCTGAAGAATCATTCCGAGGTTTTTATTAACCGCACTGGCACGTTTATCTGATTTTGCTACCTGGGTGGCACTGCGGTCCCAATCCAGTTCCAGGCAGTATAAACCGGTGAAAATGTCGCGGCGCTCGCCTCTAAATGATACCCGTAAAACAATGGCTGATTTGCCATCCTGGTTCTGGTGGCTGGTACGAAGTGAAAATGTAAATCGAATGTTGAGTAACTGCATAACTGTAAATTTTAAAGGTTATAAAATTCACAGACTGGTGTGTTACTTCAAAGTGCATTGCCAGGCAGAATTGCGCAAAATACTATTTACGAAAGTCGAACGGTTGCGGTGAGAGGAAAGTACACCAAAACTACACCCAAATCGTGCGTATTTATGCGGGAAACTGCAGGTCCTGAAAAAAATAAAGACCTGCGAATCATCGATTTGCAGGTCTTTGCTAATTTTTGCATTGTTATCCAGAGGTCCCTAGCGGATTCGAACCGCTGTAGAAGCTTTTGCAGAGCTTTGCCTAGCCACTCGGCCAAAGGACCATTATGTATTGCATAGCTTTCGCTTTGCCCATCCGCCGGCTGGCGGACAAAGGAACATTTATTTTTCTATTCAAAAACGGCAGATAAAGAACTTTATTTCGTTATTGACTCTGCCGCCCATCTATTTATCCAAACAGGGGATAAAAACCCGTTTTTTGAATCGCTGCGAAAATAGGATATTTTTGATAATTGGTTGATACTAATGTCTTAAAAATGGAATATGAACAGAATCGCTGAATCCGAATTGATCATTAATCCCCGGGGAGCCGTATATCACTTAGATCTGCGGCCGGAAGAAATTGCCGGGACCATCATCACCGTAGGCGACCCGGACCGGGTAAAAGAAGTAAGCAAGCATTTTGATTCCATAGAATATAAGGCGCAACACAGGGAATTTATCAGTCATACCGGCTATGTGGGGAAAAAAAAGTTGACTGTGCTATCATCCGGGATCGGCCCGGATAATATAGATATTGTGATCAATGAACTCGACGCCCTTGCTAATATAGATTTTGATACCCGGCAGATCAAAAGCCAGCTGACCTCTCTCAATATCATCCGAATCGGCACTTCCGGGTCCTTGCAAGCCGATATACCTGTGGACAGCTTTGTAGCTTCCACCCACGGGCTGGGCATTGACAACCTGCTGAATTTTTACCGCCATGAGCAAAATGACGGGGAGCAACAATTGCTTCAATCTTTTGTTACTCATACACAGATGCATGGACAAATGAGCTATCCGTATATCAGCAGCGCGGCAGGATCACTATTGAAACATTTTGTTGACAATTTTCACCAGGGAATAACCGTTACTTGCCCGGGATTTTATGGTCCGCAGGGGCGGGTTTTGAGATTAGGTATCCGAAATCCCTCGCTTATCAACCGGCTGACGGATTTTCGTTTTGGCCAGCACCGAATCACTAATTTTGAAATGGAAACATCAGCTATTTATGGATTAGGAAAATTATTGGGGCATCATTGTCTTGCTATCAATGCGATCGTGGCGAATAGGGTGAAACAGGAGTTTTCAAAAGATGGGAAGGCGGCGGTGGAGAAGCTGATTGTGAGGTTTATGGAGATTTTTTCTTCGGGTATTGGATAGTGGGAGTGGCGGGAAGCGAAGTTCATTTTTTTACTTACTTTTTTGCCTTGACGCAAAAAAGATAACAAAAAAAGTCAAGGCAAACACCAACGCTCCGCGGGTTTTGCCGGGCCAACGCACAAAGACTCCGCTGGTTGAAAGTCGGTTACTTAATCGGAGTCGAAGGACGAAGATTCTTTATCGTGCTTTGCGGGATAACCGGAGGCGCTGATTTTTCGCTTACTTTCATTGAATTAGAAATATTCTTTACCAGGCGAAAAAGAGGCGCTGGAAAAGTCTAACAACGGAAGGACAACAATACAGCTTCTTAGAATTAAGAATTGATACAAACAGGAATACGATTTTGAAACAGCCAATTAAAAAAAATATTAAAAAGGCAAATGGCTAATTGGGAGCAATACAGAGGTTCGCAGTTAAAGATACGTACAGATATGATTGGAAACTCCCTCAAACACCACTAGCCATTCACCAACTACCCATTTTACCTCTATGCAAATAAATTTTTTCAAATACCAGGGCACCGGCAACGACTTCATAGTAGTTGACAACCGGGACAATAAATATTCTTCACTAAGGGAATACCAGATACGTTCACTATGCGATCGCCGGATGGGTATTGGCGCGGATGGATTTATGCTGCTTAACACTAAACCCGGTTATGATTTTGAAATGAAATATTTCAATTCGGACGGACGTGAAGGAAGTATGTGTGGCAACGGCGGCAGGTGCATCGTAAAATTCGCTTACCACCTCGGTATTCATCGCAACGAATATAAATTTTTAGCTGTTGACGGGGAACACGATGCGGAGATTGACACCGATGGCACTGTTTCCCTGAAAATGAAAGATGTTAATACGGTCCGCAAGCGTAATGGAGATTTTATACTGGATACCGGATCGCCTCACTATGTGAAACTGGTGACGGATGTAATGGAAACAGATGTTTATAAAAAAGGTCGTGATATACGTTATAGCAAGGATTTTGAGCAGGAAGGTATCAATGTAAATTTTGTAGAACAGGCTGGTGATGATAAAATAATCGTTCGCACTTATGAACGGGGAGTAGAAGATGAAACCTATTCCTGTGGCACCGGTGTTACAGCCGCGGCGTTGGTTTGTTATCATAATGAGAATGGCTATAATGATGTGGAAGTTAAAACCCTTGGCGGAAGTCTTACCATTGAGTTTGACCGGTTGGACGATGACAAGTACACAAACATCTGGCTTTGCGGGCCTGCGGAAAAAGTTTTTGATGGTAGTATACAGGTGAAATAATTGCTTAGCTACGGTACTTTATCAGATAACAATAGCCCACTTATGGCTCGGAATAATTTAACGAAAGAAGAAATAAACAAACAACTGCGTTTAGTCAGTGCAGAATTTATAAACTTTATCTCTGTGATTGATACTGATAAATTCTTTTATCAACCAAAAGAAAAATGGTCAATCGCTCAAAACGTCAATCACCTTACTATATCGGCTAACACGACAAGATTAGCATTTTCATTACCCAAGTTCGTTGTCCGGCTATATGCCGGCAAACCCAACAGGGCTTCACGCAGCTATGATGAATTAGTGAACAAGTATAAAATGAAATTACAACAGGGTGGCCGGGCCAGTGGAAGATTTATACCCAAAATAATTTCCGCGGAGAAAGGGACGACGCATTTAATAGAACATTTTACAAAGTCAATGGATAAACTGATCCATACTATTGAACAAAAATGGGCCGATCCCCAACTTGATAAATACATTGCACCACATCCCCTGTTAGGAAAAATAACATTGCGGGAAATGGGTTACTTTACTATTTATCATACGCAGCACCACCTCGTTATTATAAAGGAGAGATTAGCAGAAAATAATAGTCGTTCCTGACATCATTCACCACTCACTATTCACCCTTCACTATTCTTACCCGTTTCCCATTACCTTTGCGCCGGTTATGATACAATACTTTAAAAATATCAATCACAAAACAGTTGAGATAGACAGGCCGGAGGATGGAGCCTGGATCAATGTATTACCGCCATTAAAGCAGGAAGAATTTTCAGAGTTATCAGAACAATTGGATATCCCTATCGATTTTCTAACGGACTCATTGGATATTGATGAAAGAAGCCGGTTTGAAAAAGAAGGTACGGTTAGGCTTATTGTTATCAAAACACCTACGGAAAATAATTCCTTTAACGAAAGCGATGCGTATTATATAACTATCCCTATCTGCATTATTCTGACGCACAATCATACAGTAACCGTCAATTCCTTTGAAAATACAGCTATTAAGAAATTTCTGAATACTTTTCAAAACCGGGATGCCGACAAAAGAAATATGATCGTGCTGAAAGTATTTGAAAAGATCGTTCAGAATTTCCTGGCACTCCTGAAAGAAATCAACCAGCGAAGGAATGTTTTTGAACAAAAATTGTATGATGCCAGCCGGAATGAACATTTGCTGGAACTGATGCGTATTCAAAAAAGCCTTACCTATTTTGTTACCGCCTTACGGTCCAATGAGCTTCTTTTTTTGAAATTGGAAAGAACCAATTTCCTGGGATTGAATGAAGAGGAAAAAGAATTTCTTGCCGATCTTATCGTTGACAACTCACAGGCGCTGGAGATGGCGAATATTTACTCCAATATCCTGAGTAGTACGCTGGATGCGTTTGCGAGCATTATCGCTAATAATCAAAACCAGGTTTTGAAACGCCTTGCAGTAATCACGATTGTGCTGACCTTCCCTATTTTGATCTCCAGCTTATTCGGCATGAATGTTCCCAGTGGGTTTGAGCATTCGAGTTATGCCTTTTATATTGTTGTATTCCTTTCCTTAGTTATTGCATTAGCGATCGGTTGGCTTTTTCTGCGAAAAAAAATATTTTAATATTTTATGGCTGTATTTACTATTCGTGTTTACGGAATACTGATCAATGAAAAAAAACAAGTATTAGTGAGTGATGAATACATCCGGGGGAATTATTATACCAAGTTCCCCGGTGGTGGCCTGGAGTTCGGAGAAGGAACCAGGGATTGCCTGAAAAGAGAATTCAAAGAGGAAATGGACCTGGAGGTGGAAGTAGGTGAACATCTTTATACCACTGATTTTTTCCAGATGTCGGCTTTCCGGCCCGACCAGCAGATCGTATCCATTTATTATATGGCGAAAGCGTTGGAAGAAATAAAAGCGCCCCTCCGTGATAAGGTTTTTGATTTTGATGAAAGGCAGATGGCCGTTTACAATGATACCGGTGAAACAGAAACCTTTCGTTTTATAGCCTGGGAGCTTTTTTCACCCGAAAGTGTAACGCTGCCGATTGACAAAGTAGCGGCAAAAATGGTGAAAGAGAAATTCTGATTGAAGTTTAAAATAATCATTTTACCTGCACTAACTCACTACAAACCCTCTTTCACGTGTGGCGGAGATATTTTTAAGCCGGGTTATTGGCACACGGATGACACGGGTTGGACGGATAATAACGGCTACTTTTATTCTGCTTCGCAAAATAAAAAAGGATCATAGTAATAAAAGCTTTTACATTCAGCGCTTGATGGCTACCCTGCCCTTTTCCTTTACAGAACGATAAATAGCTTCCACCACCAAAATATCTTTCCAACCTTCTTCACCCGGTACAAGCACCGGCTTATTATTGATGATGGATAGTGCGTCTTCATCCATTTGTTTGGCCTGCTGGTGAGGCACGGTGGCATTCAACTTTATACCATCACTTGTTACACCATTTATTCCACTATATCCCTGGAAGGGTTCTAATTTATATCCCCCTTTGCTGCAGGATACATCCAATGTATTCATGCCCTTTCCAAAACTGGTCTCGCAATTGGCAATAGCGCCACCGGGAAATTCAAGTGTGAATTGCATTGTCTCATCCACTTCCTTATAAATTTCCGGCCTCGTTGTACTCTGTTGTGCGGTTACGGCAATGGGCTCTTCACCGGTTACATAACGGGTAGCATTCAATGGATACACTCCCATATCGTACATGGAGCCTCCTCCCATCGCTTTTTTCTGTTTCCAATGATCGGTTCTCGGGTCAAAATAACCGGCCGCCGCTTTTACTCTTAAAATATCACCATACTTTTTATCCTTGCGGAATTGTATGATACGTTGTGTGTTCGGTTCATGATGCATACGATAGCCGATACTCAGCTTCACTTTATTTTTATTGCAGGCATCAATCATCGCTTTACATTCCTCCGCGGTAACAGCCATCGGTTTTTCACACCATACATGCTTACCGGCATTCGCCGCCCTGATCACATATTCCTTGTGCATGGATGGAGGCAATACAATATATATGACATCAATATCAGGGTTATTAGCTATACTATCAAAGCTTTTGTAATCGTAAATATTTTTTCCGGGAATATTGTATTGCTGCTGCCAGCGCTTGGCTTTATCGGGTGAGCCGGTGACAATACCTGCCAGCGAACAATGCTCTGTGACCTGCAAACCCGGCGCCAGCAGATCCGTACTGTAGTAACCCAAACCCACCAATGCCACTCCCAGTTTTTCCTTTTTCTTTGGCAACAGGATAGAAGGAAATTCGGGGCTGGCTAAAGTTAACGCAGCGAGACCGCCTAATGTATCCTTAATAAAAATCCTCCTTGTTTTCATACTCCTATTTTTACTTTATGAATGAATTTAGAATCTCCTTATTGGCCTGCATAACAATTTTTTTTTCAGCGACCATTACTGATCTATCTTCTCATACAAACTTAGCCTGTTTTTGATTGTCTTCATTTCTTCCTGCATGGTTCTTATCTGATGCAGCAAATGATGGATCGCTTCAATACCTTCCAAATTAATATCCATATCGTAATGCAAGCGCACCAGTTTTTCCAGTTCCGGCAAATGATCCTGTTTAATGAATACCGTTTGTTCTACCGTGGTGATCTCCAGCAATCCCGCTTCACTCAGTGAATACAAAAAAGATATCTCCACATTGTGAGATATACAAAATTCATGAGCGGTTACCATTTCTTCGTTTGTCATGGTATCAATTTTTTTGTGATGTTTTTGCTAATTCAGTGAACAGCTCTTTTTCTTTTTCTGTTAGTTCCGCAGGTATCTTAACATGGAAAGTCACATACAAATCACCGGACTCCCCTTCTTTTTTGTAAACCGGAAACCCTTTCCCCTTCAATCTTATTTTCGTTCCGTTCTGTGTTCCGGATGCTACTTTTAATTTTACTTTAGTGTCGAGTGCGTCAATAATCGTTTCACCACCCAATACAGCTGTGTACAGATCTATCGTAGCAGTAGTGTACAGATCATTACCCGAACGCTTAAAATTTGAATCATCGGGAATAATGAAGGTAATATAGAGATCGCCGGCGGGACCCGCATTCGCTCCGGGTCCACCATAACCTTTTAATTTAATAACCTGGCCATTCTCCACTCCCGCAGGAATGGTGATCCTGATATTCTTTCCATTTACGGTTAACGTTTGCTGATGGCTGGTATAAACATCCTTTAGGCCAAGCCGCAATTCGGCTTGCAAATCCTTCCCCCTGAATTTCGCCTGGCTTCTTCTGCCTCCTCCTCCTGAAGAGCCGCCAAAAAGCGATTCAAAAAAATCTGAAAAAGCACCATCATCATCACCGGAAAATGTTTGACCACCCGTATTCGCTGCTCGCTGACCCGATTGCCTTGCCTGTTCAAATTGCTCCGCATGCTGCCAGTCTTTCCCGTACTGATCATATTTCTTTCTTTTGTCCGGGTCGCTTAATACTTCATTGGCTTCATTGATCTGCTGAAATTTTTTATGCGCCTCTTTATCATTAGGATTCAGGTCAGGATGCATTTTCCTGGCCAGCTTACGATAAGCTTTTTTTATTTCGTCCTGTGTTGCCGTTTTTGAAACACCCAGCACATTGTAATAATCTACAAAATCCATTGCTACTATTTTACAAGTAATAAAACTTTTAGTCTGTCTTTCTGTTAAGTTAGTGCATTTATTAAAATGATTGGCTTATCTATCATTTTAAAGATGTGTTTTTTAACTGGCTTACAATTTCTTTCCCTTCTTTTTCTGCAATATATTTGAACTTAATCTTAATTAGCATGATACGATTCCGTTTGATAATAATAGTACTTTTTTTTTCATCTTCTGTTTCTTCACAGATTAGCAAAGGTCAATGGATGCTGGGTGGAAACGGATCATTTTCCCATTCTGTCGTCAAGCAAAACAATGATTTTTTTCATTCGGAGAATAAAATAACCGGGCTCCAGTTAACACCCGGCGCCGGTTATTTTTTTATGAATCAATTGGCCGCCGGCCTTCGTGCAGGAGTTATCCAGTCGGATATGAAGCAAGAAACTAATAGCCAGGTTCAGGGTTCGTTGTATTATTTGTTAAAATCGAAAATAACGGCATGGTCGGTTTCTCCGTTTGTGCGTTATTACTTTCTCCCTTCATCCCGGAAACTGAATGTTTTTGCGGATGCCAGCTATGCCTATGCTGACAACAAAGAAAAAACAAGCACTTACCAGGTCTTTATTCCTGGTGGCGGTCTTCCATCGATAAGCAGCTCCACCAACAATAGCAAATATAAAAGTCATTCCTATTCTATAGCAGCAGGACCCGCATTTTTTATAAATCCAAAAGTTTCGGTTGAATTAACGGCAGGCTACAGCTTTACAAAGTACGGAGGCAATACCAATCAAAAAAGCAATACTTTCTTGCTGGGCGCCGGCTTTCAGATCCATTTGAGTAAGTAGATTACCGGCAAAATATATTTGCTGACCAGAATTTCAAAAGTTATTACATCTATCACCAAATAATTTACCCCGGGGAATCATGCTGTTCATACTATTCTTACTGCTGCTGTTAGTCATTTTTGTTTATGCGTTTATGCAACAATCCCTGTTTGGTAAAATACCTGCCGGGGAAAGACTTGAAAGAATTAAAAAATCGCCTAACTATAAAAATGATTCATTCAATAATTTAAGTCACACCCCGCAACTGACAGAAGGAGCCAGTTTTTATTCCGTTATGAAAGAATTTCTTTTCAGGAAAAGTAAGGAAGTCTTGCCTGCCGGTATATTGCCTTCTAAGAAAACCGATCTTTTACATCTTGATCCCAACCGGAATGTATTGGTTTGGTTTGGGCATTCTTCTTATTTTATGCAAATAGATGGAAAGAAGATATTGGCTGATCCTGTATTCAGTGGCTCGGCATCACCTATTGGTACTACTAAAAGTTTTAAAGGCAGCGATGTGTACACGGTTGATGAGATACCTGAAATAGACTACCTGTTTATTTCCCACGATCACTATGATCATTTAGATTATAAAACGATCATAAAATTAAAACCCAAAATTAAGAAAGTAATCAGCAGTCTTGGCACAGGCGCCCATTTTGAGAGATGGGGATTTGACAGCGATCGGGTTATTGAAAAAGATTGGGATGAGCAGATACTGCTTGAGCCAGGCTTTACTGTATTTACTACGCCCGCAAGACATTTCGCTGGCCGGACTTTTAAACGAAACAAATCTCTCTGGATATCCTTCGTATTACAAACACCATCGATGAAAATTTTCATGGGTGGTGACAGTGGCTATGATTCACATTTTGCGGAAATAGGTCAGCGACATGGGCCGTTTGACCTGGCGATTTTAGAATGCGGGCAATATGATAAAAGCTGGAAATACATCCATATGATGCCGTATGAAGTGTTGCAGGCATCACAGGATTTGAAAGCAGACCGTTTACTGCCAGTGCATTGGGGGAAATTTCTTTTGGCCAACCATGCCTGGGATGATCCTATCCGCAGCATCATTGAATTGAACAGGCAAAAAAACATTCCATTGCTTACCCCCATGATTGGTGAAGAAGTAGATTTAAAAAATAACCTACAAATTTTTTCTGAATGGTGGGCGGCTGTTCATTAAAATATGGGCCGTAAAAAGCTATCTTATTTTACGGTAATTCTTTAATCAATATCTTTTTCCATTTCACCCTGATGCCGCCGCCGTCGTGTATTTGTAAAGCTATAAATCCTGTCCCTTGTCCAATCTTTTCATCTTTCAGGGTTACCATTTGCTGACCGTTGAGCCAGGTGGTTACTTCATCATTGACTATCCGTATTTTCATATCATTCCACTCTCCCATTTTTAAATATTTTTCATCTTCGGGTTTGGGTTGTATCAGCCAACCGCGGCCATAAGATTCGTAGATACCGCCGGTATGACTACCAGCAGGCGCTACTTCTACCTGCCAGCCGCTTATCTTCACCCCTTCAATGGAAGAACGGATGAATACGCCGCTATTACCATTAGCTTCCTGTTTAAATTGCAGCGTGAGCTCGAAATTCTTATACGATTTATCCGTTGATAAATAACCATAGCCTTTGTCGGGACCACTCTCACAAACAAGTTCTTTGTTTTCTACAAACCATTTTTCAGTGCCATGAATGGTCCAGCCTTTCAGATTTTTCCCATTAAATATTTTCTTTTGCGCTGGTAAAATTAAAGTGAGGCAGAGGCTACAGATAAGTAAACAAATATTTTTCACGCTAAATAATTTTGGTCAAGATAGCGAAATTTGATTTGCAAAAACCACTGTTATCTTTTGAACTCATAAAACTGCGTTAGTTACCCGCTATTGCTGCTGTCTTTGCCAATACGGTTTCTATCATTTTCTCAAAAGAATCTGAAAAAACATAAGGATATTTTTCTTTATTTGTTTTAGTAAGGGTTATGTAATCCATAATAAACACAAGCGGATCGGCAGCAAGGTATTTTTTTACCGCACCCGTTCCATACTCTTTCACCAGGCATTTCATCATGTATTTGCCCATGGCATAACCAGGATTGTTCCAGTTCCAGTCAAACAGGATGGTATAAACTTCGCCGGGGTCGGTCGTCGCGGGGTCTTTGTATGTATCGAGAATAAGCCTGTCAGCGAGATAAAAATTATCAGCCATCCGGTAATTATTGACCGAAGCATGTTCCTTTAAATGTTTAATGTTTGGTGCGGCTGGATCCGACTTATCAAGGTCCGCGACATATTCGGCGGCGCCTTCCGTAAAGAAATTGTGCAGTATATAAAAAGCATATAGTGAAGCCGTATCTTTTTCAAGGGCCTTGTATACGGGTGTTCTTTCCTGGTAAAGGTTTTGCACATTATGAAATATCTCGTGCTGGCAGGAGTTGACGATGCTTTTAAAATCGTATTTGTATTGGTGAGTTCCAATATAAAATACATCCGCTTTTGAAAAAGTAAAACCGGAAGAATAACTACCGAGCAAAAAACAAACGGTTACATTCAATTCTTTCCCTGCAGGAAGATAGGCAGACAGAGCTTCCACACTGTCGCGGATGATCTTCTGGTTGTGCTTTATAGAATCGATAAATTTTTCGAGAGCTCCCAGATCTCTTTTGATAAGATGGTACTGGAAATCATTTTCCTTACCAGCCAGCTTTCCACCCTTACTGATCTTTGTAAGTACTATCCTGCCGATGCTATCATTGGAATTGATCTTTTTGATGATAGCCTGTACGCCTGCAGTGTGTAAAAAAATTTCGACATCCCGTGCCGATGCATTTTTCTTTTTCAGGAAAGCTATCGTACTGTCCGCATTGCTGAAATTGAAGCTGAGATTTACCTGGCCATATCCCATCCCGGAAAGAGCGAGCAGGATTGAAGCCAACAAAATATTTTTCATTACCGAATACATTTATTAATGAAGTATTTAAATAGTATATATACCGGCGCAAAGCTATTTTGTAAAGACAAAAAACAAATACCGTTTACTAAATAGCTATGCCATTGGCTAAATAAATATGCAATAAGAATGTTGTCGGGATTTGAGAAGAGACGGTGCTGTATGGCAAAATCAAACTTGCAATCGCCCTGGTCAGCCATAACATAAATCTCAACTTACGACTTCGCCCTCCAGGTCGTAATCAAAAGCTTTAGTGATTTGAACATTGCAGAATTCACCTGTCGGCAATTTTTTTGCGGAATGAATGACTACTTCATTATCCACTTCCACACTGTCGAATTCGGTGCGGCCAAGATAACGGCCGGATTCTTTTTTATCAATCAGGGTCTTAAATGTCTTTCCTACTTTTTGCTGATTTAATTCATAAGAAATTTCCTGTTGTGTCTCCATGATATCCTGCGCCCTTCTTTCTTTTTCTTCCTGCGGAACGTCATCGACAAGGTCGTGAGCAGACGTGCCCTCCTCATGTGAATAAGTGAAGATACCAACACGATCAAACCGCTGACGCTGGAGAAACCCTTTCAATTCCTCTACATCCTCCAATGTTTCGCCTGGAAATCCGGTGATCAACGTAGTGCGCAAACAAATACCCGGTACTTTTTCCCGTATCGCCGCGGTAAGGTCTTCCATCTCCTCTCTTGTGATCTGCCGCTTCATCGCTTTAAGCATATTATTAGCCGCATGCTGCAAAGGCATATCGAGATAGTTACAAATATTATCTCTTTCTTTTATCGCATCCAGTATGTCCATCGGAAATTTAGATGGATAGGCATAATGCAAGCGAATCCATTCCAACCCTTTTACATCGGATAAACGACGCAAAAGATCAGGCAACATTCTTTTCTTATAAATATCAAGACCGTAATAAGTAAGCTCCTGTGCGATCAGCATTACTTCTTTCACTCCTTTCCTTACTAAGCCCTCCGCTTCTTTTACCAACTCCTCTATAGGCTTACTAATATGTTGACCCCGCATTAAAGGAATAGCGCAAAAAGAACAGGTGCGGTTGCAGCCTTCTGAAATTTTCATGTATGCATAATGCTGTGGCGTGGCTAATAATCTTTCACCCAGCAATTCAGTTTTATAATCCGCTTCAAATTGTTTTAAGATCAATGGCAATTCCATCGTCCCAAAATATGCATCGACTTCCGGTATCTCTGCTTCGAGATTATTCTTATACCGTTCACTCAGGCATCCGGTAACATACACCTTGTCCAATTTTCCCCTTCTCTTCAGTTCCACCTGGTCAAGAATAGTATTAATGCTTTCTTCTTTGGCTTTGTCAATAAAGCCGCAGGTATTCACCACGACAATGTTATGATCCAATTTTTTATTCTCATGCACTACGTCAATATCATTAGCCAATAACTGGCCGCTCAGCACTTCGCTGTCCACCATATTTTTACTGCAGCCGAGTGTAATGATATTGACCTTATCCCTCCTGAGTGTCTTTGTTTTCATGCGGCGCAAAGGTAACAAGAAAGGGCTAAAGCTGACGGGTGGAAACCGTCTTATTATAAGCTATTGAATAACGGAAGTAAGTGGCTGAGGGAGTGGCTTTAACCGTATTTGAAACAAATAAAATACCGTTGTTTCAGAGATAAATTTTCAACTTTTGGTTTGAATGGCATCAATTCTCTTAAAATCGTCTTTCAGTTTTTCGTACAGGTGTTCATATATAACATAATTTTCGAGGTAGCATTGATGGGTTGGCTGGTCAGGAATAAATTCTTCATCCGTATCCACCAGGTTTTTTACTTCATTCCATTCTTTTAGATGACCTAAAAATTGCATGGCCATAAAGATGGCGCCCATCGCCGATGCATCGCCCGCATGGGAAACACGTATTTTTTTATTCATTATATCCGTCATTATTCTTAACCACAAAGGAGATTGTATGAACCCTCCATTCGCATAAATGATATGAACCGGTTCACCGGTTTCCTCAATGGCTTTTACTATCTGTAACAGGGAAAAGGAAATACCTTCCAGCACGGCACGAATGAAATGGGCTTTTGAATGTATTGGGCTGATGCCAACAAAAACTCCTTTCGCAGCTGCATCCCATACAGGTGCTCTCTCTCCATATAAATAAGGTAAAAAGATCAACCCTCCTGATCCCGCAGGAGCGGTTGCCGCTGTTTCCATGATCTCTTTCATTTTTTCCTGCTCCGGAATGTCCTTGTCAAGAAAAACATCCATTACCCATTTTAAAATAACGCCGCCGTTATTGACTGCACCACCTGATAAATAAGTTTTTTCATCAAGCCTGTAATTGAACAAACGCTGTTTTGGATCATTGACTGGATGATCGCCAATTTTTCTGACAGCCCCGCTGGTACCGATGGTTAATGCTAATTCGCCAGGTAATACGGCTCCGGCTCCAATATTGGCGAGGCAGCCATCACCGGCTCCAATTAAAAAAGATGTATTCTCCCCTAATCCCAGTTGAAGCCGGTACTCTTCTTTTAGTTTGGTAAAAACTTGTGTTGTAGAAACCGGCCGGGATAATTGTTCAACACTGATGCCGGCGAATTGCAGCGATTCATCACACCAGTTCAACTGATGAATATCAAAAAGACCAGTAGCCGAAGCGATGGAGTGATCAACTACAAATTCATTAAAGAACTGATAAAATATATATTCTTTAGCAGAGATAAATTTGTGTGCAGCCGCGAATACTACAGGCACTTCATCCCTGATCCACGCAACTTTACAAAGCGGCGACATAGGATGAACAGGCGTGCCGGTGCGCTGATAAATCAGATCGCCCTGCCGGGTATTCCTTAATTCCAGCGCATATTTGTTACTCCGGGTATCAGCCCAAATCATCAGTGGGATTAATGGTTTGCCTTCTTTATTCACCGCCATCAGGCTATGCATCGCCGCACTAAAAGAAATGCAGGAAATACTTTTTTTGTCTGTAATGGTACCGGCAGCCTGTTTTAAAACTTTCAGGACAGCCCGGAAAATATCATCCGCATTTTGTTCCTGGTAACCCGGTAAAGGATTTAATGTGGGGTAGCCTTCTTTTATTTCCTGCAATACATTACCCGCAACTGATGCAACAACAGCTTTTACATGCGTGGTACCTATATCAATGCCAATAATATGATACATAAGAATCCCGAATTTAAACAATGGACGGCATTTAGTTGAAAAAACTACATGAGAAACAATAATGGTTTTTAATATTATCTTATGAACTGATTTGCTGATTTTCGCATTTAAATGCTTCAACTAACCGCTATACGAAAGTCTTTTGGAAGTCATCATGTCTTTTCTATCGATGAACTCCTTTTGCCAAACGGTCTTTTTTGGCTGAAAGGAGCTAACGGATCAGGCAAGTCAACCCTGATGAAACTCATAGCAGGTCTCCTGCCTTTTGAGGGTGAGATCATCCTCAACGAGAAGATCAGCATCCACAAACGGCCGGCGGACTACCGCTTTCTGGTCAATCATTCCGCGGCTGAACCTATTTATCCTTCTTTTTTAACTGGAAATGAGCTGTTGGAATTCGTAGGTGCCATCAAAAAAGGAACAGCACAGCAAATAGAAGAAGTAAAAGAAATTTTAGGCATTGACAGTTACCTCGCCAACCCTACTGGAAGTTACTCCAGTGGCATGTTAAAAAAACTATCCCTTTTATTAGCTTTTACCGGGAAGCCGGTGTGGATATTATTGGATGAGCCATTCACCACATTGGACCAGGCATCACAATCGGCACTCTGCGAACTGCTCAGGCAAAGGCATAAAGAAGGCATTTCATTTATTATTACTTCTCATCACGATATTGAAACATCTGACATTTATTTCAACAAAGTGTTCACACTGAAAGATAAACAGCTCAGTGAAACTATTTCTGGCCAATGAATACGTTGGCTAAAATATTAAACCGTTCTATCGCAGGGCCATTTTATCGTCAACATGCCGGGGCGTTCCTTTTCCTGTTTTTTCTTTTATTTGGCATTCAGCCATCCTTTAATGATGCGTTAAGAACGCATTATGCTTTTATAACAGGGATACTAACCTCCCTTAATTTCTTTTTTATAGCCCTGTCGTGCTGGATTTTTTATGCTGTAAAAACATTTCTTTTTTTCCTGAGCTGCCTGCAAAAAGAAGCGTATGATTTTCTGTACGATCTGAATGCGCTTCAGCCGCGTAAGAAGTTTATGCTTTTACTGAAATTGAATATCGTGCTGTTGGCTCCCGTATTATGCTATGGAGTTTTTATTGCAGGCGTGGCCATTAAAGACCGGCACTTTTTTTCCGGCCTGGTGGTTGTTTTAGTGATACTTATTTTGCATTTACTGGCTGCCTTTGCAACTTATCTACTTATACAAAAAGCAAAATTCCTGCAACAGGTCATCCGCAAAAACGTTTTGCTGCCTTTACCCAAAACTCTATTTGGATTTGTTTTAAAATTCGTTTTCCGGAGGCAATTTATCACATTGCTGATCGTAAAATTTTTATCCTTTGGCTGCCTGTATTTTTTTGTAAGAACAGAAGCATCCGTATTTGAAGAAAGGATGCTTTGGATGCTGTACCTGACAAGCCTTATTGGTCATAGCATTCTCGTGTATAAGAATTTTCATTTTATGGAGGGAGAGCTAAGCTTTTACAGAAATCTGCCAGTTAGTGGCTTTTCAACCTTATTATCGCTGTTTTGCGTTTACGTTGTTTTATTGTTACCCGAAGCATGGGCTTTACGGGCACTGATCACCAACCGGGGCAATGCAAGTGAATATCTATGGATGTTACTAACCGGTCCTTCTTTTTTATTATTGCTGCACAGTCTTTTGTACACAGAAGACATGAAAATGGAAGAGTTTTTGAAACTGCTTTTTGGAGTCTGGCTTGTCTTTGTATTCTTCAGCCTGTCAAGGAACCATTGGCTATTACCAGCAATCTGCTTCGTTTTCTCCCCGGTCATTTTCCTGATCTCGTATTATAAGTATGAAAAGAACACGGAGATAGAAGGATTGGAATGAGTTGTCAAAGAAGTCGCAGGTGATATTAACTCTTTTCGAGATTGAACAAGCTATCTACAAACTCATGCTTGTCAAACAGCAACAGGTCTTCCATTTTTTCACCTACCCCGATAAACTTCACCGGTATTTTAAATTGATTGGCAATTGCCAGCACGACGCCGCCTTTGGCTGTACCATCCAATTTTGTAATAGCCATCGCAGTAACATCAGTGGCCGCGGTAAAATGTTTGGCTTGCTCTAAAGCGTTTTGACCGGTACTCCCATCAAGCACGAGTAATACTTCATGCGGTGCATCAGGAATTATTTTTTGTATGACTCTCTTTATTTTGCTCAATTCTTCCATCAGATGGGCTTTGTTATGCAAACGACCCGCTGTATCTATCAGCACTACGTCGGCTTGTTTGGCAATAGCACTTTGTACGGTATCAAATGCTACAGCGGCGGGATCACTACCCATATCCTGCTTTACAATAGGAACACCTGCTCTTTCACTCCAGATGGTCAACTGGTCAACCGCCGCCGCACGAAATGTATCAGCTGCACCAAGTAATACGTTTTTACCAGCTTTTTTAAAATTATACGCCAACTTACCAATCGTTGTTGTTTTACCAACACCATTTACCCCAACTACCAAAATGATATATGGTTTGGTTGGCAGATCAGAATCAAACGCATAACTATTAGCATGCGGCGCATCCACCAATATGGCTTCAATCTCTTCCTGCAGCATTTTATTCAGCTCGCCGGTATTGAGGTATTTGTCTTTAGAAACTCTTTTCTCTATCCGCTCAATGATCTTTACCGTTGTTTCTATTCCCACATCAGCTCCAACCAATGCTTCTTCCAGGTTGTCCAGCACTTCTTCATCGACAGTACTTTTACCAGCAATGGCCTTGGTGATCTTTGCAAAAAAACCTTCCTTGGTTTTTTGCAAACCCTGGTCTAATATTTCTTTTTCTTTTTTCCCAAAAAGTTTATTGAAGAATCCCATAGTGTAAAGTCATTAAATCAAATGAGTCGTTCCAATCAATTCCAAAATCAAAAATAAGCCCTGCTCAAAACTATTCCGGTTGGTTTTTAAAATCATTTTGACAACTTCGCTAAACAACAAAAGCCACCCGTTATTGACGAATAGCTTTTGAAGATTATAGTAAGTTCAAATTTATTTCTGAGCCAGGAAGTCCTTTACTTTATCCTTGTGCAATATTTGCTCTTTAAAAGTATAAGCGCCGGTTTTCGGGCTGCGTACTGCTTTGATCACTTTCGTGAAGTTCTTTGATTCTGCTGCCAGCTTCGGGTCTTTCTTCTGGGCGGTTTTAGCTGCTTTTGCCATAGTATTCTAATTTGCTAATTTGATAATATGCTAATCTGCTAATGAATTCACACCAATTAGCTAATTAGCTAACCAGCACATCAGCACATTATTTAATTTCTTTGTGAAGAGTTACTTTCTTAAGAATGGGATTGAATTTCTTCAACTCCAACCTTTCTGGGTTGTTCTTTTTGTTTTTTACCGTAATGTAACGGCTGGTGCCGGGTTTGCCACTTGTTTTATGCTCAGTGCATTCCATAATTACCTGTACACGGTTTCCTTTCTTTGCCATTTTATTGTTGCTTTAGCCCTTTCGGGGATAGTTAGATTTTTTGTCCGTTCGCTCTCATTTCCTTTACCACATTGTAAAGACCATTCTTATTAATGGTACGGATTGCATCAGTAGACAATTTCAGGGTGATCCATTTATCTTCTTCCGCGAGATAAAACCTTTTCTTCTGCAGGTTGGGCAGAAAACGGCGTTTAGTCTTGATATTAGAGTGAGAAACCTTGTTTCCACCAATTGGTACTTTACCAGTAACCTGACATACTCTTGCCATGACGATTCCAAAATTTAGTCCCGAAAAATTCGGGAGGCAAAGGTAGGGAAACCAAGCTAATTATCGCAAGAGCTCACCTATTTTTTTATAAATTTCTCCGATACTACGAAAATCCAACCAGTATTGATTTCCAGGGATAAAACTAAGAAATACTGCCTTATTTTGAATTTCTCCGGATTTTATTTAGGTTTATCCGCCCTTAAAAAGACGAAAGAGTCAACCTATTTCCGGATGATATCGTCTGAAATGGCATATATACTAACCTTAATAATCAAATCTCTTGTTCTATTTTTGAATCTGTATCTAACCCATTACTATATGCGACTAATTATTTGCTCTTTCCTGCTGGCTATCAGCCTTTATTCGTTCAGCCAGGCAAGGATCAAGGTTTTATCCTATAACATTTTTCATGGTGAACTAGTTTATGAAAAGGGAAAACCCAACCTGGACAGTATAGCGTCCCTGATCAATAAACTTCAGCCTGACTTTGTTTTTTGCCAGGAAGTGGACAGCGCAACAGGTCGTTCGGCCGGTTTGTATGGCAAAAAAACAGATTTCATAAAAGAATTGGCCGCCAAAACAGGCATGCAGGGTTATTTTGGAAAGGCCATGGACTATGACAGCGGGGGTTATGGTGAAGGCATGTTGTCCAGAAATCCGGTACATGCAAATGTTACTGTTCTCCCTTCCCCTGCTGGTGGTGAACCCCGCTCCCTGATCTATGCTAATGTTCGCCTGATGAATGGCCAGAATGTTATTATCGGCGGCACCCATCTTTGTCATGAGTTCGAGCAGAACCGGTTAGCACAGGTAGAAAATATAAATAATATTTACCGCAATTTATTAGTGCCCTCCATTGTTTGCGGCGATTTTAATTTTGAAAGCAACCAACCTCCCTACCAGGTAATGCTGCAATACTGGAAAGATGCCGCTACCCTGAGAATGAAACCACCCAACACTTTTAGTTCAAAAGATCCCTCAAAAAGAATCGACTATGCCTTTGTTACCAAAAGAGGCAACTGGAGATTGGTAAATGCGGAAACATTCCCTGTTACTTATTCTGATCATCTGCCGGTTTTGTTTACGTTGGAATTGACAATAGCCGAATAAATATCAAAAAAAGAAAACTAAAAGTAATATCGCTTCAATTAAGTGTAGCCCGTTTGCCACACTCCACTCATTTTCTTGTCATATACATATGCTCATCAGTTACAGCTTAATCCTGGCAAAAGAGGGCGATGTATCAGGTAGAAAATGTCACGCAGGGTGCACAGGATCGCTGAGAATATCTTGTTGTTGTTTCGGCTTGCCCGGCAACGACGTCGTCATTGATTTTCCTCTCCCAGCGATCTCTGCGTAAAACCAAAGTGAGACACTGACCCAAAACAGCCTTTTTGCCGGATTCCACCTTTTCAAGTAGCTTCGCACTCATTTATTTATCAACCTCCCGATGCTATCGGGATAACTAATCAAATAATCGAATACTATGGCATACGATGTAGTGGTAATCGGTAGCGGCCCCGGTGGTTATGTGGCGGCTATCCGTGCATCTCAATTAGGATTAAAAACAGCGATCATCGAAAAAGAAAGCCTCGGAGGCATCTGCCTCAACTGGGGTTGCATTCCTACGAAAGCCCTCTTAAAAAGTGCACAGGTAAATGAAGACATCAAACACGCCAAGGATTTTGGCATTAATGCTACAGGCACACATGATTTCGCCGCCATCATCAAACGCAGCCGTGGTGTAGCCGATAAAATGAGTAAAGGCGTTCAGTTCCTGATGCGGAAAAACAAGATTGATGTGGTGATGGGTTTTGGTAAAATAATTGCCAAAGGAAAAGTGGAAGTGACCGCAGCGGATGGCAGCAAAAAAACAGTAGAAGGCAAACATCTTATTATAGCTACCGGTGGCAGAAGCCGTGAATTACCGGCATTAAAACAAGATGGCAAAAAAATCATTGGTTACCGCGAAGCCATGAACTTACCGGAGCAGCCTAAATCAATGATAGTTGTGGGAAGTGGCGCTATCGGCGTAGAGTTTGGTTATTTCTATAACAGCTTTGGAACAAAAGTTACCATCGTTGAATTTCTGCCAAGAGTGGTACCCGTAGAAGACGAGGAAATTTCCAAGGAGTTGGAAAAAAGCTTAAAGAAAAACGGGGTTGATATAATGGTTAGCAGTGAAGTAACTTCTGTGGATACATCCGGGAATGGCGTAAAAGCAAAAGTAAAAACGGCTGCCGGAGAAGTAACCCTTGAAGCCGACATATTGTTAAGTGCCGTCGGTGTGGCTGCCAATTTAGAAGGTATTGGTTTGGAAGAATTGGGCATCAAAACAGATAAAGGCCGCATCACCGTTGATAAATATTATCAAACTAATGTTCCGGGCATCTACGCTATTGGTGATTGCGCCCCCGGCCAGGCATTGGCGCACGTAGCGAGTAAGGAAGGTATAATCTGTACCGAAGCGATTGCCTACAATGAAAAGAAATATAATCATCAGCCAGAAGCCCTTGATTATGGAAATGTACCCGGTTGTACTTATTGTTCCCCGGAAATTGCTTCCGTGGGTCTGACAGAAAAACAAGCAAAGGATGCTGGTTATGAAATCAAAGTGGGCAAGTTTCCATTAAGCGCTTCGGGCAAAGCTTCCGCTGCAGGGCATACAGAAGGTTTTGTAAAAGTGATCTTTGATGCGAAATACGGCGAATGGCTGGGTACCCACATGATCGGTTATAACGTTACTGAAATAATCATTGAAACGGTGGTAGGACGCAAATTAGAAACCACCCACCATGAGATACTCAACAGCATTCACCCCCACCCAACCATCAGTGAAAGTGTGAAAGATGCTATTGAAGTGGCCTATGGCGAGGCGATACATTTGTAATTATTGGTTACAAAACAGATCAATATTTGAAGGATCATGAGAAACTTATGATCCTTTTTCTTTATAAGAGCCCGGAAAATGGCTTCGCAAGCTATCCTTGTTCAACTGCTTGCGCCAAAGAACGTAGATTTCCATCATTATACGGGTACATTTTCTCTTGTGTGGCGATCGGTTCGTTTATATGTTTGTACCAGAAGTTGATTGATACTTTATCAATCTATCCGATATCATCCTGAGAAACCGAATCCAACTGTCCTGAAAAGCCGAATCCAAAAATCCTGAACAAACCAAACTAAGATCAACTTCTTACTTTTTTACCGTCCAGTAAAAAGATTCTTTTAAAGGTCATTGCCAAAAGCAGTGACCTTTTTTATTTGCGGGGTTACATTGAATTGAGTCTGAATAAGCCAGTATTTTGAATTATAAGCAAGTTTATTGTCTCATCACATCTCCTGACAACCGAGGATTTTTTTTTGCAGCGATATTTAAAAACCAAAAAGGTATTTATTTGGTAACTTACCGTAACAATCGTTTTAATGACTGATAAATTTCACATTATGAAAAAGGATCCATCCGCCAAACCTGAAGCTACTGATGACAGTTTGCCGGCTTCATTGCAGTATAGCCCGAAAGATGATATTTACAATAAGGGCAAAAAAGTGGAGAACGTTAATCCTGATGACAACTCAATTATTAAAGACAGCAAGGAAAAGGAAGGCGTCATGAATGAAAAAGATTTTGAGGACGACCTGTCTGGCGATGATTTGGATATACCTGGTGCAGAACTGGATGACAGCAATGAAGAGATTGGCGAAGAAGATGAAGAGAATAATTATTACAGCCTGGGGGGTGATAATCATGATGACCTGGAGGAATCAAAGGAGTGATGTCGTAAGGATAGGATTGTTATTGACTCTTTTTACCGGGCAACTGAAGCCCCTGGCTAAAATAATCATCCGGGAAGCAAAGTCCGTTGTCTTAATTTGTGCGTCCGGATGTTTACAGAAAATAAAAATTCAAAAGCAATTGGAAATTCATATTGGCCTTCCTTCTTTGTCAAGTACAGAAACAATTCTATCATAGTACCTCTTTGCTCTCTCAGCAGTGCTTCCGATACAAATCACTCCCAGTTTACCGAATTGCGAAAGAGCACCGATCAGGTGAAAAATAACTCCTTCCTGGTGAGTCCCGTCATAATGCAGGTCGTTAAGCATGGCAATATCAATAAGGTCATGGGGAGTAAGTCCTTTATATTTATCACTCTTTAAATTATCAGAACAGAAATAGTAACGAACCTGCCCGTTGGCCGTATAATACAAACCTTTCTCCGCATCATAACCACCACTAGTTAAAAACTGTAACATCAGCAAGGGGTGCGTTGTTCCTCCTTTGCGTAAATTAATTTCAATAGCATAGTGCCGCCACTCCTCTTTTTCCTTGACTGAAATAAAATCAACAGAAAAGCGACCCAGTACTCCTCTTTGCTGCAGCGCTTCGGCCACTTTTTTTCCCATACGGCTGATAGCAACCGCATAAGCTGGTTGTGCGGGAAAATAAGCCCCGATAAAAACCTGCCCGCTTTCTCCGCTGAGAAGCTGATCATGCGTAGAAGCAACACCGCATACTCCATCCGGATCAATCCGGCATTGCACAGAAGGAGATTCTTTTAAATCGCCTTCTACAAAAGCTTCCACTATGCCACCCATCTCATTAAACTTATGTAAAAAAGTTTTACAGTCAAGATCGTCTGCAACTATCTTAAGCCGGCTTTTCAATTCGTCATTTATCCATTGCCTCCAATCATTCGCCTGTTCTATTCCAACAAAAGAGAATATACCATTGCCTTCACCGGAAAACCCATCATTCATTTTGACAACCGCTTTTCGCAAACCGGGATTTTGTGATTTCAATTCAGTGAGTGCGTTAACGATATCTTCTGTTGTTCGTAAATCTTCAAATCCTGGCGGAAGCGGTAAGCTGCATTCCCTGAAAATTTTGCGGCTGCTGCTTTTGCTGCCCAGATCCAGCAGGTCGGGATCGCAGCCAAAAATGGGAATATTCAATTGCACTGCGAGAGTCCGTTCATAGGATGTAACGTTAAAACAGGCCATATGCGCAGCATGACCAGGCCCGATACTTTTCCTGATTCGTTCTATCAGCCGCGGACGTTCTAAAATTTTTTCAGTAAGCGATCGTGGCGATGCATCATAACAACTCAGTAAAGTAAGCCGTTGCATGGCATGATAGCCTGTGATACCGGGAAGCAGGTGCAGGTAATAATCTACAATGACGGGATCGATGGTAGTGCTGGTCAGGTACACTACATGCGTACACGGCATACGCAACAGCATCAGCATACACAATAAACGCTCTTCGTAGTGCACAACGCCTTTTACCTTGGAAAGAATTTCCTGGTCCAGTGTAAGCGATGGAACAATGACAACAGTTTTCGGTGCCAGCTTATCAGGAAAAGCTTTTTCAAACTGATCGTTAAACTGTTCCTGTATTTTTTTAAACAGTATCGCTTCTTCCGGGGTCCCGGGGCCGGGTAATTGGTGAAAGTTTCCGTTTGATCCGGTAACAGAAAAAGCTGAAGCCGTTGGCTGATCGTACATAAGCAATCTTTTAGGGTAATCCTTTTTCTACCTGGCACAAAATGAATTTTCAAAGAATGACTTTCTGATTCAGGCTTAAAATTAAAGCTACGACTAAAGTTTTTTTTTAGAAAATAAACCGATTTTATCTTAACTATTGAAGAAGCTTTGTTTCTTTCCCGGCAACTTATTCGCTTTATAAGACATTTAACCGCATTAACATTCCGGTCTTTATTCATGCTTGTAGCTTGTTAGTTTTAAAAAAATTGTCTAAAAATTATTCTATCCCCACCCCGGCTGACTTTGTTTATCTTTACTAAAAGGATTTTTCCTGTCAAAGCCTCATTTTGCATCCTTTGGGTCTTATTCTTCTCCTGAAACGTACATGCGTCATCACCAACCTCTTTGCGGGGAGTAAAGGCATGATATTAGTATATAGTTAAGGCATCAATGTTATAGTCGTCATTGTGTTATGTAAAAAGATATTCTAAGAATGAAAGCATACCAGGGCAAAAACAAGCAAAAAGATCTTTTTCAAATGCTTCCTCATGCCATTAATGCATTGAAAAAAAATATTATTGACCCTTTTTTTGGCTCAACAGGTAATTCGCAAAATCCCAATGAAAAACTTCCTTTAAGATCTGAATTGTTTACAGAAGAGCAGCTTGAACATCATGCTATGGCGCTGGCAAAAAAGCACAGCCTGTTGTCTGCAAATCCTTCAGAGCATTTGTTGAAGCGATTAGCTGAAAATGAAGCCATCCTGTTAGAAGTACACGCCATTTTGACCGAAACGGTAAAAAACAATATCGCCGTCGTTCCGGCAGCAGAATGGCTCCTGGATAATTTCTACCTGATCGAAGAACAGATTTACACGGCAAAAAAACACTTACCGAAGGGATATAGTATAGGATTACCGCAGCTGTTGAAAGGGCCATCCGCAGGATTGCCACGTATTTATGATATCGCTGTGGAAATTATTTCCCATAGTGATGGGCATGTAAATCTTAGCACCCTCACCCGGTTCATCAATAGCTACCAGCAGGTAAATCCGCTGCAATTGGGTGAACTATGGGCCATCCCGATTATGCTGAGGCTGGCTTTGCTGGAAAATCTGCGCCGTCTTTCTATTCAAATATCCGTTGACATAGCCAACAAAGCCCTGGCCGCAAAATGGGCTGAGGCGATGATGGAGGCTGTAGAAAACAGTCCAAAAAATTTAGTGCTGGTGATTGCGGACATGGTAAGAGATGAACCGCCAATGGAAAGTTCTTTTGTAGCGGAACTAACGAGAAAGTTACAGGAAAACGGAAGCGCCTTTACGCTGGCATTAAACTGGATCGAACAACGACTGGCTGAAGAAGGGCAAAGCACAACTCTATTAATACAACAGGAAAATCAAAAGCAGGCCGCCGACCAGGTATCTATCAGTAATAGTATCAGCAGCCTGCGTTTTTTAAGCACAACCGATTGGAGAGATTTTGTGGAGAGTACAAGTGTTGTTGAACAGGTATTACTGCAGGATATCAATGGCATTTACGGCAAGATGGATTTTCATACCCGTGACCAGTATCGTCATGCTGTTGAAAAAATAGCTAAGAAGAGTGAATTATCAGAGAAGGAAGTGGCAGAAATGGCTATCCAATCAGCCATGAAAATGGCTGAAACAAACGAAGAAAAAGGAATTGCACATGTGGGCTATTTTCTTATTGGCAAGGGAGTGACGAAAATTGAAAAGGAAGCGAAGATGCGTCCTACGGTAAAAGATCGTTGCCAAAAATTTGTCAACAAAATCCCTCTCATAGCATATACCGGTGGTATAATGATCCTCACGGCTTTGCTGAGTTGGGGGCTTGTTACCAAAGCTGACCACGAAGGCCTGGAAGACTGGATGCTGATAGTGTTTGCTGTTGTTCTATTTTTAGCAACCAGCCAATTAATCACCGCACTTATAAATTGGCTGACAACTATATTGTCTGAACCATCCTTGTTACCAAGGATGGATTTTTCAAAAGGCATACCGGATCAATGCGGGACGATGGTAGTGATTCCCACCATGCTCACAAATAGTGGCAGTATTTCCGATCTGGTGGAAGGACTGGAAGTGCGGTTCCTGGCCAACAGGGACGCCAATGTCTCATTTGCTTTACTCACTGATTTTAAAGATGCTAAAGAAGAGCGACAGGCAGAAGATGAATCATTGCTTGAATTGATTCAACATAAAATAACAGCCCTTAATCGCAAATATGAAAGGGCGTCTGATGATACTTTTTTTCTTTTTCATCGCCCACGCCGCTGGAATAGTCGTGATAAAATATGGATGGGCTATGAACGTAAACGGGGGAAATTAGAAGAACTAAACGCTTTAATACTGGGAAATGGAAAAGATTTTTTCTCAGCGATCGTTGGTGATGAAAACATTTACACTTCCGTAAAATATATCATTACGCTTGATACGGATACACAATTACCAAGAGATGTCGCCTGGAAAATGGTTGGTACGATGGCCCACCCACTCAATCAACCAGTGTATTCACAAAAAAAGAAAAGAGTAGTTGAAGGGTATTCCATTCTTCAACCAAGGGTATCTAATAGTTTACCCACCGCACCCAGTTCTATTTACAGCAGGATACATGGCAATGAACCGGCCACTGATCCTTATACAAGAGCGACTTCTGATGTATACCAGGATCTTTTTAAGGAAGGATCGTTTATTGGAAAAGGGATATATGAAGTGGAAACTTTTGAAAAAACACTGAAAGGAAGATTTCCGGAAAACCGTATTTTAAGTCATGATCTTTTAGAAGGTTCTTATTCAAGATCGGGCCTGATAACCGATGTACAGTTGTATGAAGAATATCCATCTTCTTATATCGCGGATATTCAAAGACGGCACCGCTGGATAAGAGGTGACTGGCAGATTGCGAGTTGGTTTACACCCTTCGTACCCGGATCTGATAAGAGACTGCATAAAAACTCACTTTCAGCATTGTCGAAATGGAAAATATTCGATAATATTCGCCGGAGTCTTGTTCCTCTTTCTTTGCTGACCATTCTTTTATTGGGTTGGATAGTACTGGATAACGCTGTATTCTGGAGCTTAACAGTACTGGGAATAATATTTCTTCCAACACTCATCAATTTTTCCTGGCAATTATTTCGCAAGCCATCAGATGTTCTTTTTATTCAGCATTTAATTTATTCAAGCCGTTCCCTAAAGGATAGCCTGGTACAACATGCCATAACTATTGTCTCTCTTCCTTATGAAGCTTTTATCAATACCCATGCAATCCTTCTTACGCTTTGGCGCATGTTTATTTCAGGAAAAAAATTATTGCAGTGGAACCCTTACAGCAGTTACCAGTCTGGTGCAAAAAATATCAGCGATGTATACAAGAGAATGTGGTTTGCCCCGCTTTTATCTGTTATAGTTTTTGGGTACCTGACTTATTGTCTCCCGCTTGCATTGATCACAGCGTTCCCATTTTTATCTGCGTGGTTTGCTTCTCCTTGTATTATTTGGTATATAGGTCGTCCTTCTGCGGAAAAGAAAACCGCCATCTCGGCTGAACAAACTATCTATCTTAGAAAGCTGGCAAGAAAAATATGGGGCTTCTTTGAAAACTTCGTTTGTAAAGAAGATAACTGGCTGCCCCCGGACAATTACCAGGAACACCCGGTGGACAGAATTGCACACCGAACTTCTCCAACCAATATCGGGTTATCGTTGCTATCTAATCTTTCGGCCTGGGATTTTGGATACATTACCAATAGCGTTTTGGTTGAACGAACATCCAATACCCTGGAAACCCTGCAACGCATGGAAAAATACCAGGGTCATTTATATAATTGGTACGACACTATTTCATTGGTACCGCTTGCGCCAAGATATATTTCCACCGTTGATAGCGGAAATTTTGTCGGAAGCCTGTTGACCTTACGGCAAGGTCTTCTGAAAATACCCGATACTAAAATAATCCAGGAAAACATCTTTGAAGGGTTAACGGACACTATTGGCATATTGATAGAAAAAACACCGGATATTTCATTACTTAAAAAATTACAGGAGGACATACAGGAAAATTCCCACTTGCACACCAGCAACTTAGGATCGTTTAGAAATTACCTGGATAAGATAGATCAGTCAGTTAAAGATATTCTTATCAAACTGGATCTTGATACGGATGATGAAGATGACTGGTGGGCGGAAAAATTAGTCATTCAGATAAAAAATATTAAACAGGATATCAGTACTTTTTTCCCATGGTTATTTTTACCGGCTACTCCTTCAAAATTTGAGTCTCTTTTCCCTGATCTGCCGGGCGTACCTAGCCTGAATCAACTGGCGAGATTCGAAGAATTATTATTGAATAAAATAATTGCTTGTTACTATCCGGAAAACAGCGTTGAAGAAACAAAATGGCTCGACAGTTTCAGATCAGGTATTACTGAATCCTCAAGACGTGCGAAAGAAATGATATTGAGAGTGGCACGTCTGGAACTACGATGCCGGGAACTTTCCGCGATTGATTTTGATTTTCTATTTGATAAGACACAGCATTTGCTTGCGATTGGTTATAATGCCGACGAACACCGGAGAGACAATAGTTTTTATGACCTGTTAGCTTCGGAAGCAAGATTGGCGAGTTTTATTGCTATTGCACAAGGAAAATTGCCACAGCAAAGCTGGTTTGCATTGGGCAGGCAATTGACGAATGCAGGTACTACGCCTATTCTTTTATCGTGGAGCGGATCCATGTTTGAATACCTGATGCCACTACTGGTAATGCCATCGTATGAAAATACATTGCTTGATCAAACGTATAAAGCCGTTATACAAAAGCAAATCGATTACGGTAAAAAACGTGGTGTACCCTGGGGCATTTCAGAGTCAGGCTATAATATGGTTGACGCCAATCTCAATTACCAATACCGGGCTTTTGGAGTACCGGGGCTTGGCTTTAAACGCGGATTAGGGGAAGACCTGGTGATTGCGCCCTATGCGACCATCATGGGATTAATGGTGGCACCGGAAGATGCCTATGATAATCTCCGGGTAATGAAAGAGCTGGGCTTTGAAGGCAAATATGGTTTTTATGAAGCGATAGATTATACGCCGTCGAGATTGCTGAGACGAACAACACATACGGTTATTAAATCTTTTATGGCGCATCACCAGGGTATGGCGCTATTATCGATCACTTACCTGCTCTGCGATAAACCCATGCAGAAACGTTTTGAATCTCACGAACAGGTAAAATCCGCATTGTTGTTATTGCAGGAAAGAATACCAAGAGTCACCACCTTCTACTCTCCTACCGTGCATGAAGCAGATATAAGCATCACACCAGGCGGAAGTGAATCAATGCGGGTGATCAATACGCCGCATACGCCTATTCCTGAAGTACAGTTGCTATCGAATGGCCGTTATCATGTGATGGTTACTAATTCAGGCGGTGGTTATAGCCGATGGAAAAATATCGCACTTACAAGGTGGAGAGAAGATTGTACCTGCGATAACTGGGGTACTTTTTGCTATATACGTGACCTTGATAGTAATGGCAGCTGGTCAACCGCTTTTCAACCCAGCTTAAAAGAAGGCGATAATTATGAAGCTGTTTTTTCACAGGGGCGTGCAGAGTTCCGTCGCAGGGATTATTCTCTGGAAACACATACTGAAATTGTAGTATCCCCGGAAGATGATATAGAATTAAGAAGAATTCATATCACTAACCGGTCCCGAAAAAGAAGGTTTATTGAAATAACAAGCTACGCGGAAATAGTATTGGCCCACCCGATGACTGATCAATCGCATCCGGCTTTTAATAATTTGTTTGTTCAAACGGAAATTAACGAACATCGTCATGCGATCATCTGTTCCCGACGTCCCCGATCGGCGGATGAACATAATCCCTGGATGTTTCATTTAATGAAAGTACATGATGCGGAAATACACAAGGTATCTTACGAAACCGACAGAGCGGAATTTATAGGAAGGGGCAATACGATTAACAATCCAAAGGTGATCAGGCAGGGAAAGATATTGTCCGACAGCAGTGGCTCTGTGCTCGATCCCATTGTTTCCATACAATACCGGATTTATATTGAACCCCATGAATCCGCAACGATTGATATGATCTTTGGTATCGCGGAAACCAAGGACACGTGTAACATATTAGTAGAAAAATACCAGGACAGGAACTTCGCTAACCGCGGTCTTGAACTGGCATGGACACATAGCCAGGTTATACTGCGACAAATAAATGCGGTAGAAGCCGATGCGCAATTATATAACAAGCTCGCTAACTCTATCATTTTCGCCAACGCCTCATTACGTGCCGATCCATCTACTATTATTAAAAATCATCGTGGACAATCCGGTCTATGGAGTTATTCTATTTCCGGTGATCTCCCAATCGTTCTTTTACAAATAGAAGATGTAACCAATGTGGAATTGGTAAGACAATTGGTTCAGGCGCATGCTTACTGGCGACTGAAGGGTTTGATTGTTGATCTCGTGATATGGAACGATGATCACGGTGGATACAGGCAGGAATTACATGATCGCATACATGGACTGGCGGCGCCGGCTATAACAGCTGATTTGAAAGATAAGCCCGGCGGGATATTTATACGTTCTGCTGACCAGATATCGAATGAAGACAGGATATTGTTTCAAACAGTAGCGCATGTGGTGATCTCTGATCGCTTAGGAACATTGGAAGAACAGATCAACAGGGGTAATAAACTAAAGACTTCTATCCCCTATTTTAGCCCGAGTAAATTTCACACTACGGTCAATACGCCTTCCGTAACAAAAGTTTTGGTACCTGAAGAATTACAATTTTTCAATGGCATCGGTGGATTTTCGAAAAATGGGAAGGAGTATATTATTCAAACTACTCCATCCCAAAAAACGGAAGCGCCCTGGATCAATGTATTGGGAAATCCTCAATTTGGTACTATCGTAACGGAAAGCGGTATGTCTTATACCTGGGTGGATAATGCGCATGGTATAAGGCTTACACCCTGGAACAATGATCCCGTTACTGATTTAAAAGGAGAAGCATTTTACCTGCGTGACGAAGAAAACGGAAGATTCTGGTCTCCCTCTCCTCTTCCCTGCGGAGGCAATTCGGCTTATGTAACAAAGCATGGATTTGGTTACAGTGTATTTGACCATATAGAAGACGGCATTTCATCCACGATGACCGTATATGTAGATAGGGATGCGCCGGTAAAATTTATCGTATTAAAGATCCAGAATAATTCTAACAGGCTACGCCGTATTTCCACAACAGGATATATGGAATGGGTATTGGGCGATATGCGGTCAAAATATCAAATGCATACAATTACTGAGATGGATGCACGGAGCGGCTCCATCCTTGCAAAGAATGCCTATAGTCCTGAATTTGAAAGAAGGTTTGCTTTTTTTGATGTGAATGACGACAACCGAACTTTCACGACCGACCGGGCTGAGTTTATAGGAAGGAATGGAACATTGGCCAATCCAGAAGCCATGAACAGGACTAAACTCTCGGGAAAAATTGGAGCAGGCTTAGATCCTTGCGCGGCTTTGCAGGTTTCATTTGAACTGGCGGAGGATGAAGAAAAAGAAATAATATTCCGCCTCGGCGCCGGAAAAAATATCAATGATACGCTGGCGATCATACAACTATTTGAAGGAACATTGGCGGCAAAGAATGCGTTGGAAAAAGTAAAAAAATATTGGGAAGAAACATTAGGCACTGTACAGATAGAAACACCGGATGCCGCCACGAATATCCTCACTAATGGCTGGTTGAATTACCAGACATTAGCTTGTCGTATATGGGCAAGAAGCGGGTTTTATCAATCGGGTGGCGCTTTTGGATTCAGGGATCAGTTGCAGGACGTGTTATCGCTTCTACACACGAAGCCGAACCTTGCCAGAGAACAAATTCTTTTATGCGCTTCAAGGCAATTTAAAGAAGGAGATGTGCAGCACTGGTGGCATCCGCCGAAAGGACGAGGGGTTCGCACTACCTGCTCCGATGATTACCTATGGCTACCTTTCGTTACAGCAAAGTATATAATTGTTACAGGCGACCACGATATATTGGAAGATAATATTCCGTTTTTAGAAGGTCGTTTATTGAACGCTTTTGAAGAATCGTATTATGATCTTCCTATCAGATCTGATATCAGTGCGAACCTGTATGAACATTGTGTAAAAGCCATTGAGCATGGTTTACGATTTGGTGAGCATGGTTTGCCACTAATGGGATCTGGTGACTGGAATGATGGCATGGATAAAGTAGGCCAGCATGGAAAGGGCGAAAGTGTCTGGCTTGCGTTTTTCTTATATGATATCCTGGTACGTTTTGAAGAAATTGCTTTATTGAAAAATGACAGCTTGTTCGCACAGGAATGTGGTAAACAAGCGGGCATACTCCGGGTAAATATCAACAAACATGCATGGGATGGCGAATGGTATCGTCGTGCATACTTTGATGATGGTACGGCATTGGGTTCAGCGCAAAATGAGGAATGCAAAATAGACTCCATAGCGCAAAGCTGGTCTGTATTGTCCGGTGCAGGTGAAAAGAACCGTTCTTTAATGGCTATGGAATCGGCAGGAAAATACCTGATCCGTAAAGAAGATGGACTGATACAATTGTTTGATCCGCCTTTTGACAAATCAGATTTAAACCCGGGCTATATAAAAGGTTATGTGCCGGGAGTAAGAGAAAATGGCGGTCAATATACCCATGCCGCTATCTGGCTGGTAATGGCTTTTGCTTCTTTGGGCGACCGCAAACGAACCTGGGAATTATTAAAAATGATCAACCCGGTTAACCGTGGAAACAATGCCGAAAAAAATGAAGTGTATAAGGTAGAGCCTTATGTAATGGCCGCTGACGTATATGCAGAACCTAAACACAAGGGGCGTGGCGGCTGGACATGGTATACCGGTTCTGCCGGATGGATGTACCAGTTGATCATAGAATCGTTTATAGGTCTTCAACGAAAAGGTGATAGTTTAAGCTTTTCACCGTGTATTCCGGCTGAATGGAATTCTTTGAAAATAAATTATCGTTTCAGGGAAACTATTTACCGCATTGAATTCATACAACCGCAAAAGGGAAGCCAGTCAACAGTTAAACTAATTGTAGATGGAGCAGATGAAGCTTCACAAACTATTTCTCTTATCAATGATGGTAAAACACATGAGGTAAAGTTTTTTATGGAACAGGAACATGCACAACATCTTTTAACTAATGCTTAGTACTGTCAGTTTTAAAAAACATTGTCATTAAATTTTCTATGAAGCTAGCCTATTGTTGGTGTTTTACGCCGTTGTTGGTGTTTCCCGTCCACTTTAGTTAAGACAGCAAATTTAGCTCATGAGGGAGCACCAACAACTCCTTCGTTAGTCCAGGTAGTGCGTAAGAAAGTCCCAATTATCAACTCCTATGCGATAACAGAAAACTGGGGAATATTTATATTTTTCCGAAAAATAAAACGGTTTATATTCGTTTGTTGGTGCTCCCTTCCTTTACTAAAGCAGAGAGATGGATTTAGATTGACGGGAAACACCAACAAAGGCGCAGAGTATCATTTATATTTGTTGAAGCCCACTGGATGATTTTTAAAATGTGGTATTCCATAAAACATCGTTACCAGCCTTCATCATCCGCATTAAATAGTATCGAAATTTTCCTATTTACCCGGTACAGGATTTCATTTACACCAGCCACGTGTTTTTCCGACGCTATCTCATTCACCTGATAATCAAAACTAATCGTAATTGTACTATACAGAATACTGTAATTATTACGAATAAAAACACCGAAATACTTGCACGTACAATAACTGGGTATTATGTTTGTTGTCTGATCGAACAAACCCTAAGAAAACAACGCAAAATCCGAACATGAAACAAACTACACTTACAAAAGGGAATTTACTCCCGGTATGTTTCTCCTCACTATTCGGCTTCGTTGTAATCGCAGGGAAAGTTTGACAAAACAAACCGTACTGATTATACCTAAACCCTAAAACGAAAGCGATGAAACATTTTTTACATTACCACTTCCACTCTTACTCAGGCATCCACCTTCTGTTCTTTATCAGCGATGCTCAAAAAAATTAAGACTTCCACACAAAAAGATTTCACTTTTTAGCTAGAAGTACAAACTAATTAGAAGCTGAAATTTCCAGGATGACCGGGTTGAACGGTTGTCTTGCCTGTCTCTTATTGCCTTAACCTTTTAAGACAATAGTGATTATTAGATAGAATTTTTGTAGTCAGTTGCATATAGAAATCCAAACTCTTAGAGACGCCGTTTACCCATGAAAATTTTTTATAAACATTTTAAAGGTTTATAAAGCTATGAGAAGTTGTGTTCAAAATATTATCGCATTACTATCCGTACGGATCAAAAGAGATCATCTCTCTTTCACCGGCGCGGGAAAAGTATTTTTTGGATTTTTATTTTCCCTTGCTTTTGGATTTAATGCCCGGGCGCAAACGGCTACCACTACTGTTTTAACTTCCTCTGCTAATTCTTCCTGTTTGAATGATGCCATTACGTTAACGGCAACCATCGATGAAAGTTCCGCGACAGGGAATGTTCAATTCCTGGAAGGAGCAACTGTTCTTGGTACCGCCACTTTAGATGGTAACGGAATAGCTACACTTACCTTTTCAACTCTTTCAGCAGGCAATCATTCTATCATCGCCGTGTATGAAGGAGAAGCACCATTTGATGGAAGTACTTCCTCGGCCATCAATCATTTCGTTAATTCTCCCGTCACAGTAACCAATGACCCGACTGATAAAACAGCTGCCATCGGATGCAGCGCTACTTTTTCTGTTATAGTGAGCGGTACCGGACCTTTTACTTATCAATGGAGAAGAAACGGCGCGAATATTTTCGGCGCCAATGCAGCTACACTCACCATCAATACTATTACTTCAACGGATGCCGGCAACTATGATGTTGTCGTATCAAATATTTGCGGTGATATAACATCGAACGCCGCCAGTCTTACATTACTTCCCTCTTTGGATGTAATGCTGACTTCGCAAACAAATATTTTATGTTTTGGATCCACTACCGGATCAATTGATATTACCGCACACGGTGGCGTGGCTCCTTATACTTATGCCTGGACAGGTACCGGTGTAAATGCAAATGCGGAAGATCAATCAGGATTAGCCGCGGGTACTTACTCTGTTACTGTAACTGATGCCAACGGTTGTTCTACCGCTGTGTTGACGGTTACCATTACGCAACCGGACTTAATTATCATAAATACTATTAGCTCAAATGGTCCCATTTGTGCCGGCAATACATTAGATCTTTTTTCAAGTGCATCGGGTGGTACAGGTATTCTGAATTATAGCTGGTCAGGTCCGAACGGATTTACTTCTGCTTTACAAAACCCATCTATAACCAATGTAAGTGTTTTAGCAAACGGAACATATACTTTAACCGTTACTGACGAAAACACCTGTGCTGTACCCAAACAAATTATTGTAACGGTCGTTCAACCGTCAACCGCATCCATCTCATACGCTGCTTCGGGATTTTGTAAAAACAGTACCCCGCAACCGGTGAACTTATCCGGAACAGGTACTTACACAGGTGGCACTTACTCTTCATTTCCTGCCGGATTGTCTATCAATTCCGGCACTGGTGTTATTACTCCAGCTACCAGCACCGCGGGTACTTACACCGTAACGTATACTAAACCTGCCATAAACGTTTGCGGAAATATCAGCGCCACTACAACAGTTACCATCACTGCGGTGCCCGTTGCTACTTTCAGTTATCCGGGTACACCATTTTGCCAGAATCAAAGTAACCCAATACCTGCTTTCAGCGGTGGTGGCTTTGCCGGTAATTTTACTTCAACAGCAGGTCTTGTATTTGTCAATTCATCTACCGGTGAAATAGACATCGCGGCAAGCACGCCTGGCACTTATACAGTAACCAATACAATTGCCGCCGCCAATGGTTGCACTATGGTTACCGCTACTTCTTCAATAACTATTACCGCTACAGCTGCCGCCACGATTAATTATGCAGGTTCTCCTTTCTGTAAATCAATTGCTGCATCACAACCCGTAACTATTACAGGAACTGGTTTATATACGGGTGGAACTTATTCCTCTTCACCTTCTGGTCTTAACCTAAACGCAGTCACCGGAGCAATTATACCTTCTGCAAGTGTTGCAGGCACTTATACTGTTACTTATAATAAAGCAGCAGCCGGCGGATGCGGATCGATTTCCGCTACAACCTCTGTTACCATTTCTACCCTTCCTGCTGCTACCATTACTTATGGAGCCAGCCAGTGGTGTTCAGGGATAGCTGCTCCGCAAGCAGTAACAAGAACCGGTACACCCGGTGGTGTTTATTCTTCCGTTCCTGCCGGATTAGGCATTGATCCTGTTACAGGAGAAATCACACCGTCAAACAGCACGCCCGGTGCTTATACAGTTAATTACACGATGTCTGCAAACGGATGTCCGGATGTAATAGCCACAAGGGCTGTAACGATCAATGCTACACCTACCGTATTCATCAGTTCTGACTATTGCGCTGGCGGCGGTAGTGTAAGATTAACCGCTAACGCTACACCTCAGCCGGTAACTTATTTATGGAGCAATGGCGCAACTACGGCCAACGTATTAGTTGATAAAGCCGGTACTTATACTTTTACCGCTACAACTCCACAAGGATGTTCGGCAACATCATTTACCAACGTAGCACAGGAATTGGTTTATAATGGAGATTTTTCTTTAGGAAATACAGGATTTACTTCCGCTTATGGCAACAACCAGGCGCCTTTTACCGGTGGATCAACTGGTTTATGGCCTGAAACATTATACGCAGTAGATTCAAACGCCCGAATTCACCACTCAAATTTCTTTGGTACAGATCATACAACAGGCACTGGAAATTTCATGATTGTAAATGGTGCGGGTTATGATACTACGACGGTTTGGAGACAAAGCTTCGCCGTACAACCTAATACTACTTATTATTTTTCCGCATGGGCTATGAGTCTTAACAAGGTTTCTCCTTACGCTCAATTGAAGTTTACTGTTAACGATTCACTTTTTGGTACGACCGCTGTTTTAGCTCCCGGCGCTAACACTACTGCGGGACCATTTAACTGGGTTCGTTTCTTTGGAACCTGGAATTCCAATAGCAGTACTTATATTACTATTTCTATCGTCGATCTTCAAATTGCGGCGGGTGGAAATGATTTCGGTCTTGATGATATTTCATTTGGTACCTTATCCCCTGTTCCTTTTTCAGCGGCGCCTTCAGGATCTGCATGTGAAGGTCAACCATTGGTATTGAATTCAAATGTAACGGGTGGTTCCAGTCCTTATTTTTATTCATGGACGGGGCCGAACAATTTTACTTCACAGGCAAAAGACCCTATTATTCCAAATGCCGGCACGATTAATTCTGGTACCTATACATTACATGTAACCGACGGTTACAGTTGCCCTATAACAACAAGTACCATCGTGACGGTAGGTCAGGCTGCTACGGTAAATGCAGGACCTGCACAAGGCGTTTGCGCTGGAGGAACTATAACATTAGCAGGAACAAGAGGTGGCTCTGCAACCAGCTCAACCTGGAGCGCACCGAGCGGAACTTTTTCAAATGTCAATTCATTAACTTCTACCTATACACCATCCATTAGTAGTGGTACTGTTACTCTTACGCTGACTACAAATGATCCTGCAGGAACTTGTCCGGCAGGAGTATCAACTGTTGTCATTACAGTTAGCAATGCTACTGCCAATGCCGGACCTGACCAGGTTGTTTGTTCAGGTAGTTCTGTAAAGCTTGCAGGTGCAATCGGCGGTAGTGCCACCAGCGCCACATGGAGTGCTCCATCAGGAACGTTTTCAAATATCAATTCATTAACTTCTGCTTATACTCCATCTATAACAAGTGGAACTGTTGTACTAACGCTGACTACCAATGATCCTCCCGGCGCCTGCGGACCGGTTACATCAACCGTTATCGTTACAGTAAAACCAAGTCCAACTGTCGTAGCGTTAACACCTGCCGCGGTTTGTATTGGTAATTCAACTATTATAAAGGCTAACAATTCAGGCGGTAATCTTGATCAGACTTTTTCAGGAGCATCAGGAACAATTAATCAAAGCATTCCGGATAACAATACGACCGGGGTTACTTCGACCATTACATTAAGTGGAGCGGGTGCGCTTACATTGGCCGCGACAGATAATATCCAGGTGAGTCTTAACTTAACACATGGCAATGCAGATGAACTGGATATATTCCTCGTAGATCCGTCTAATACAAGGGCAATGCTCTTATCTTCTGACAATGGCGGAACAGCTAGTAATTACACCAATACCATTTTTAATACAACCGCGGCAAATGTAATCGGTTCAGCTGGCAACAATACTCCTCCATTTTCAAGTACCTACAGACCTGAAGGAACTATTTCCACCGCTCCGGACAGAACAGGTGCTGCTGGTGCCGGTACTTATAATGCAGTAATACCTGCGTCTTCTTTGTTAGGTGCCGCTATTAACGGAGGTTGGAAATTGAGAGTGTTTGATGATGCTGGTAGTACTATCGGAACTTTTATCAGCTGGTCTTTGTCCGTAACAAAATCGGGAATAGGAAATTATACTACTGCATTCAGTGGTCCCGGTACCATTGGCGCGGTTAGCTATTCAGGTGCAAACAATACTACAGCAAGTACAACCGTAACAGCACCTGTTGGCAATAATACTTATACAATTGTAACTACGGATGCAGGTGGTTGTACAGATACCAAAAATGTTACGGTAACCGTCAACCCATTGGCAAATGTTGAAGCTGGTGGCCCTGACCAGGTTTGCCGTTCAGCGAATCCTTTACCAATCACTTTGAATGGTGCATTTGTAAGTGGTGCGGCGACAACCGGAGCCTGGTCGATTGCATCAGGTAGCGGAACATTGAGCAGCACGGCGCAAACAGCCAATCCCGCAACAGTAACTTTTACTCCTGCTGCAAACTTTAATGGTACCGTTACACTTCAACTTACTACGAACGATCCGGCTGGTCCTTGCGGTCCGGTAAATGATACACGCACTATCACTGTAAATGCATTACCGGTAGTAAATGCGGGAACCTATCCTGCGGTTTGTATAAGCGCTGGTTCAGTAATTCTTTCCGGTACACCGGCCGGTGGCTCATTCAGCGGCCCGGGCGTAGTTGGTAATTCTTTTGTTCCTGCAACAGCAGGCGCAGGCACACATACCGTCACCTATACGTATACAAATGCGAATGGTTGTCCGAACAGTGCAAGCACCACTATTACCGTTAATCCTTTGCCGGTAGTAAGTGCAGGAACATACGCACCAGTTTGTATCAATAATGGAAATCTCATACTAACCGGAAGTCCATTAGGTGGAAACTTCGGCGGACCAGGCGTATCAGGAAATATTTTTAATCCTGTAACAACTGGCGTGGGTACATTTAATATCACGTATTCTTATACGAACGGAAATGGTTGCAGTGCGATTGCGACAACATCTATTACTGTTAAAAATACCGTGTCTACTCAATTCAGTGTGGTAGCCTGTGTTAATTATACGCTGCCCTGGGGAACATTAGTTACAAGCAGCGGCAATTATGTTCACACATATACAGCTGTTAATGGTTGCGATTCTGTAGTAACCGCTCATATCACGATCAATAATGCAGCAGCTACACAATTTACTGCGGCCAATTGTCTCTCTTATACTTTACCATGGGGAACTACGGTTACAACAAGTGGTAATTACGCTCACACTTATCAAACTATTAAGGGTTGTGATTCAGTGGTAACCGCTCATATCACGATCAATAACGCAGCAGCCACACAGTTTACCGCAGTCAACTGTCTTTCCTACACTTTACCATGGGGAACTACCGTTACAATAAGCGGCGACTACGTTCACACTTACCAGACTGTTAAGGGTTGCGATTCAGTGGTGACTGCTCATATCACAATCAATAATGCAGCAGCCACACATTTTAATGCTACTAACTGTATTTCATATATTCTGCCATGGGGAAATACTGTTACAACAAGCGGCAATTATTTTCATACTTACCAGACTGTTAAGGGTTGCGACTCAGTAGTAACGGCGCATGTCACAATCAAAAATGCAGCAGCTACCCAGTTTACCGCTGCTAATTGTCTTTCTTATGCTTTACCATGGGGAACTACGGTTACAACAAGCGGTAACTATGTTCACACTTACCAGGCTGTTAACGGTTGTGATTCAGTTGTAACCGCTCATATCACGATTAATAATGCAGCAGCTACACAATTTACTGCCGCTAATTGTCTTTCTTATACTTTACCATGGGGAACTATGGTTACAACCAGTGGTGATTATGTTCACACTTATCAAACTATCAAGGGTTGTGATTCAGTGGTAACGGCGCATATCACGATTAATAATGCAGCGGCTACCCAGTTTACTGCTGTTAGCTGTACTTCTTATATTCTGCCATGGGGAACCACAGTTACCACAAGCGGCAACTATGTTCACACCTACCAGACGGTTAAAGGTTGCGATTCAGTGGTGACTGCTCATATCACAATTAATAATGCAGCAGCTGCAC
>JBDTUH010000041.1:0-45165 GCA_040007815.1 Chitinophagaceae bacterium | reverse complement strand
GGGGAGCGGCGGTCTATACCAGTTTCGCGGTTAATGCAGGAGTAAATGTGAAGCCGATAAATGGCAGCACTCAAAACTCTTATGCCAATACAGACAGGGCGGGCACTCCTGAAAATTATAAATCATTTGTAGTGGATGGTGCAAGAGGTGCCGGTTTAACAAACTATACAGGTAGCTTCAGTACTGCCACTACTGCCACCTGTGCTGCCCCCGGCCAGCGATCATCTCTGCCCTTAGTAATTACACAGCCATTATCTGGGGACAGCCTTTTGAAAGATAAGCTGAACATAGACGTTTTGCCTAATCCAAGTAACACATATTTTAACCTGGTGATAAAAGGTAATAGTAATAATCCTGTACAGGTTAGAGTAACAAATATCTTCGGACAGGTAATGGAAAAACATGAAAAAATCGCTTCCAATGCTACGTTACGACTGGGTCAACGATTGCCAGGCGGAACTTACTTCGTTGAAATAATCCAGGATGGCCATCGAAGAATTATGAAGATCATTAAAACGAATTAAAAATAGCAGCATACTTATTTATAGAAAAAGCTCCATTGGAGCTTTTTCTATAAATATTCCGGATGTTTATTTTATTCTTGTAAAAAAACAATGAGAATTTAGGTCAGTGAAAATTATTCAGGCTTTGTTAAGATGTTGCGTTTCAAAAAAATTGAATACCGGTTAACTCTCTTTTATTTCCTCATCTTCCAATCTTGCAAAGGCTTCAGGAGCGATTTTTCGAACAGGGTTTTTCCTGTTTTCTTCATATTCATTGCGCCGGTTGATAATATCGATACATTCAAATAACGCCGTCGTAAAAGAAGATATATCGGCTTTATCTTTTCCTGCTATATCAAAAGCGACACCATGATCAGGAGATGTTCTGACAGAAGGCAAACCGGCCGTATAGTTTACTCCTTCACCACTGGCTAAGGTCTTAAAGGGTATTAATCCCTGGTCGTGGTACATGGCCAATACAGCATCAAACTTACGTTGATAACTTCTTGCAAAAAAAGCATCCGCACTGAAAGGACCGGTCACCAGCATATTATTATTCTTTGCTTCTTTGATGGCGGGTTTAATAATTGTTTCCTCTTCATTACCGATAAGACCTTCATCGCCGGCATGAGGATTTAATCCTAAAACAGCGATACGTGGCCTGTCAATACCAAAATCTTTTTGCAGGCTTTTGTGTACAATAGAAAGCTTACTTAATATAGCTTCTTTCGTAATGTGGCTGGCTACTTCGCTTACCGGTATATGTTCTGTAAGCAAGGCTACCCTGAAATTACCGGCACATAACATCATGGCCACGTCTTTTACTTCAAACATACTTTTGAGAAAAGGAGTATGCCCCGTGAAATTAAATTCCGCTGATTGTATGTTCTTTTTATGAATAGGCGCCGTTACCAGTCCGTCAATTTGTTTTTGTTTCAATGCGGCCACGGCTGTTTGCAAAGAAAGGACGGCATACTTCCCTCCAATATCAGTCAACTGGCCGGGATTGATGGCCACCTCATCTTCCCAGCAATTAAAAATATTTACCTGTTTGCTGTTGAGACGGCCGTATTCCTTGGTGTTTTGATAATTGAAATTGATATCCGCGATTGATTTGCGGTAAAAATTGATCACTTTATTCGAAGCATAAATAATAGGAGTGCATTGTTCCAGTATGCGGTTGTCTGAAAATGTTTTGATGATCAGTTCAATGCCGATGCCATTCAGGTCGCCACAGGAAATACCAATTACAGGTTTATCATTCGTAGCCATATTGATGAATTAAGCGGCAAAATTACAGGTTTGCTGTTTATTATGGGATATTAGATTACTTGTACTTCACAGTTTTTAAATAACTGGTGTCAGTGAGTGATTTCATGAAACTGATAATATCCGCTATTTCTTTTTTAGAAAGATTTAGTTTATCAAATGGCAGGGTTTGATTTTCCGGTGCGATCTTTAAACCTTTTCCACCTCCATTATTATAAAACTCCATCACTTCATCTAATGTGCTAAAGACACCATTGTGCATATACGGGGCTGTCAGTTCAATATTGCGAACGGTTGGAATTTTAAATGCGTATCTGTGTATAATGGATTTTGTAAAATTATATTTACCAGAATCAGGGTCAATGGTTGCTTTAATTTTTTCTTTTGTTTGGGGCACACCTAAAACTTCCGATTCTGTTTCACTAAACTCAGGCGGCACCAACCCGTTAAACAGTGGAACAAAATGGCAGGTACCACATTTTGCTTTCCCGGTAAAAAGGTTAAACCCGTTTTTTTCATTGGCGGATAGTTGCTTTTGATCGCCCCGGATATATTGGTCGAATCTTGAATTGAGGGACTGCAGCGAACGAACATAAGAGGAAATAGCGTTGGCGATATTGAACGCTGAAATGGGTTCTGTTTCTCCTTCATAGGCTTTTTTAAAGAGGGCGTTATAATGAGGATCATTTTTCAGATCATTTGCGCTTTGAGGCAAAGAACCACTCATTTCCTCCGCGTTATGAACCACGTTATTCAACTGGTTTTCTAAAATATCCTCACGGCTATCCCAAAACTGCCTTGTCTGAAAAACGGAATTTAAAAGAGTGGGCGTATTACGGATAAGATATTTTTTGTTATCCACCGACAGAGCTGTTTTTAATCCATCAGTAAAAGCTAACTCAGGCTTATGGCAGCTGGCGCAGGACCGGTTTTTGGTAGAAGATAATATGGGATCATAAAAAAGCTGTTTTCCCAATTCAATTCTTTCAGCAGTGGCCAGGTATTCTTTGTCGGGTGTAAAAAAACGAATATCAAAAGCGTCTTTTTCAAAAATAGTATTGACATCCCTGGATACAGGTGCCAGGCCATTGCTATTGGCAATGCCAAGGGCGTTTCCGGCCTTTTTTATTTTTGCTGCGATAGCGTTAGCGTATTTTACAATAAAAGCCAGACGATCAAATTGGTTAAAATCATTGTGAGCGGAGAGGTAGTTAATAGCACCAATGATAGTTCCATTGAGTTCGTTATAAATATTGCCATCTCTTTTATCCAGCTCTTCTTTATAAAATTTAAGAACCGCCTGCATGCCTTTCAGCGTGGCTTTAGCTTCCTGCAAAGAATTTGACGATACGGGAGAGTCAAAACCAGTGATACCGAGTGTAACTAGCCGGGTTACCGTTGACTTCAGCGCATCAAAAAGCAATTCATCGCGGAATTTAAACATGCGGTCCGGCTCATTTTTAAGCCTTGTCATCATCTCTTGTATCCCGGCTGTTAAGATTTCTATTTCTTTATAAGAAGAGGCGTTCCAGGGGCTGTATAACAATTGTTCTATCGCCTGGTATCCTTGTGACGGAATGATATGGTCAGGGTTGTCTTCTTCCACCCTGGGCACAGCGGGTCCATTAATAAATTTTGTTTCATACACATTAAAATACTCCGAAAGAACGGCTAATTTTTTGTAGGCCAGGCGGGATGAAAAAAATTGTTGACGTAATATTTTTACCGGAGCTTTTTTCTGGCAGGAAAGCCGGAGGTTTTTAATAGTGATGGTTACGTATCCCAGTTGCTGCTCAAAATATTTGTCAACCTTTTCATTGATTGACAAAGGGGGTGGTTTGAAATGCGCTATGCAAATGATGATAACAAAAATGGCGACAACGGCTGTCGCCTTCCGGTAGGATTTTGCCAGCGGGAATGTGTTTAGCGACATGGTCTTAAAATGATAGGTTCTTTCTGTGTTAAAATTAGGCCTCTTTGGAAATAAAATTTCTAAGAATGGTCTTTAAGAAAATAATTGGGTTGGTGTCCATCTATACGAGCGAACAAAGACGGTGTCTGATAAAAATTAATCACTTTGTTCGACTACGGGGTTGTAGAAAATATTTTGATGATTACTTCAATCCCGGTATAATTAAGATTGCCGCAGGAAATGCCAGATAGAGGAGAGTATTCGTCAAACTTTGCGCTTAGTTTTTGGATAAACACTGCGTTAAAAGCAAACGGGAATGCTGGCTTGGCAGCACTCCCGTTTATATTAGAATGAATGGTTCTAATTTTTGATCACCCGTTTGGTGATAAGTTTGTCTTTATTAATTACGCGTAATGTATAGATACCTGATGCAAGGGATTGTGTACCACTAAGGCTAATGCTGTTGGTACCTGTATAAACTAATTGTTTGCTTGCTAATACCACTTTTCCTGATATATCAATTAACTCAGCGGTAATCGAAGAACTGCCGGAAATGGTAATATCAAACGCCAGGTTACCGGTGAATGGGTTCACCATATTCGTAAGTTCAAAATCAGGCAAACTATTATACAACTGTATAACGGAAGAATATTTTTTCTTGCCACCAGGTGTTACCATTGCAATCCGGTACCAGATTTTATCCGTGACTGAAACAGGATCTATGAATGTATAATTGTTAGTACTGTGCCCGTTATTATAACCCTGCACTTCACCGGCAGGTGAAAAAGTTCTTCCATCGGAACTTCTTTCAATAATAAAAGTTACCGGTGAATCCTCCTGGGCAGTAGTCCATGATAGATTAGCTTTTCCATTGACCAGTTTACCATTAAAAGAAAGCAGGTCAATAGCCAGCACAGGACCGCAATCCAATACACTAAGTGTAATCGTCACACCATCGGAAATATTACAATTGACGTTTACAAGATTAGCCGCTGTAGTAGCCACTACAACCCTGTATAAATTGCCACTATCAGCAAGGTTTGTATTTGCAGAAGGCACAGCATACGTGGTAATATAGTGATTGGTGTCCGCCAATGTAGTAACACCCGTCACATCCGTCCAACTAGCGCCTGAATTTACACTTCGCTGCCATTTGTAGGTAGTATAATTTTTAAAATATGAACTGATCGTATCGGCAATGGTTATAGAGTTGCCTACACAAACATTGGGATTAATAGTCGGCGAATAGGCCATCGTAGGTAAACATGTGGCTACAGCGATATCATCAATAACCCAGTCATTTCCGCCACCACCCTGTGCGTTATTGCGGATAGAGAATGTTGCCGAAGTCTGTGCAGTGTCTGTACGGAATACGAATCCCTTTTTCAGCCAGCCAAGGGTATCTACCTGTCCTGTATTATAGTAATCTACGTCGTTCAATGCAAAAGATAGATTTGGATATACGCCGGGGTAGCCACCTGCGGGTGCGGTTGCTGTTCCGGTAAACTGGGCGCCGGTTGAGTCAATACCGCAGACTGGGCAAATATTTCTAATCCATGCCGAAAACTCGTAGTAGGTGTTGGGGCAAAGATTAGTAATGTTTTGCCTGAAAACTTCGGACGCTACATAGTCAGCATTCACCATCAGCATATAACTCCCGTTGGTAGATTCGGCGGGTGGTGTATTGCCCACTGAGTTGTTGGTGCCACTGTGGTCGCCGTCAATATACCAGAACCCGTCAAACATCCTGTTATTACAGTTATTGAGATCATCAAAGGCCAGCGCGGCGGGGACACTGCAAGTATTTCTTCTCCTTGCTGTTCTTACCGTACCACTGCGGGGGCTAATGTTCTTAACAATTGCATAACGGCCGTCGCCAACACCATTATACGCATTGACGTCTTCTATAAAAGTATAACCAGCGATTGGTATGGTAAGATCAGTACTCCTGTTCAACGTGGTACCGGAACCAAACGTACCTGCATATTCTGATGCGTTATTTACGCCAATACTGTTGCTGCATAAATTAAGTGGTTCACTGATTACGATCTTGAAAGGCGTAGCGGTAAGCGCAACGTCAGCCCCTACGCCTGATGCGGTTTTATATAGAAACTGTCCTGCATTCAAATTGATGGTATCACCTTTGTTGCCCGTAACAACAACTCGGTAAGCAGTTGCGAATAACAAGCCTCCTCCTCCTCTTGGCCTATCGGAGCCCGCTACCATTTGCCCGGTTGCGGTAGCAAATTCAGTACCCGTGTTATTTACCGGTGTGCCAGTGGCAGTGGCGCCAAAAGCGATATTCATACGGACATTATACTCACCTGCACCAGGAGCAGTTTTATAGGTGGCGCCATCATCACCTGCTGCGAGTGTATATTGTTTATACGCCAGGCCTTCATTGGTGATGACGCGAATGCGATCAGTTGCACCTGTTAGCATGGCTGTTTTAGTAGGTACATTGTCAACATACCGCAGGTTGTACATTGTACCGGAAAGATGATTAACGGTCATTCTTATTTCCAATGTATCTCCCTTTTCTACCACACCGCCTGTTGTTCTTTTTGAAATATTTACATAACTGTTACCAAAACGTACAGGGAGACCCGTGGTAGTTAAACATATATTGAATCTTGCATTTCCGTTGGGCGGTGGCGCCGTTCTTGAATAGACTCTTATAAAATAAGTGTTGCCTGGGATCAGCACAGGGGCAGTTACCGTTAAACCGTTTGCACAAACTACGGAAACAAGGGAACCACAGCTTCCTGAAAGTATTTCAATACCGGAGTTGGTAAAATTAGCCCCTAAACCGCTAAGGGTAACTGTAGCGGTGGCGTTAGCGGCCACGAACCTGTACCAAACATCATAGGCATTGGGCCCGGTGCAGGTTCCTCCCAGTGGAACGGCGGAAATGGTAGCACCGGACATATCACCCGGGTTATTGCTGCAACTGTTGAATACGGGCAGGTTGATAGCACCCGAACAATTATCATTAGAAGGAGGAGTTGATATAGGGTCCACCACACAAATATTAAAACCGTTTCCTGATGACAGGGTTGGTAACGCACCGGTTCCATATACCCTGATAAAATAAGTGTTGCCGGGAGTAAGAAAATTCGCGGCGATGGATGTGGTACCGCAAAAATAGGAGGTGAAGGTACCACCACAGTTATTTGACAGCAATTGCAATCCTGCAACACCGGCAAAGCTGGCTCCGATACTACTTAAACTGATTGTAGGATTGGTTGTTTGCGCTACAAATCTGTACCATATATCGTAAGTAGCACCGGTGGCGCAATCAGGTGCCGTGATAGTGGTAGCGGTAAGTGTAGATCCAAACATGTTACCTGCTGTATTTACACAGGAGGTCGAAGATGTCAGGACAATGGCACTACCGCAAAGGTTATTGGAAGGTGCCGGATCGGTTATACAGATATTGAAGGTACCATTGACATCAGGATTTGTATACACTCGAATATAATAAGTATTGCCAATGGTTAGTCCGGCAGCTACGATAGATGTAGTACCGCATGCTACCGAAGTAAGGGCCGCACAGGTTCCTGAAAAAAGTTGAAGCTGCGGATTGGCTGGTGTAGAAGATAAAGTAATGGTCGGACTGGTAGTTTGAGCTACAAAACTATACCACACATCATTTCTTGAAGCTACACCACAACCAATTGTTGGAATGTTTGTATAAGTGGCTCCGGCCATTGTTCCGGCTGTGTTAACGCAAGATCCCGAGTTTAATGAAATGGCATTCGAACAAAGATCATTGACCGGTGGCGGATCGGTTACACATATGTCAAAGTATCCGTAAACATTCGGATCGGTATACACGCGTATATAATAAGTATTCCCAATAGTAAGCCCGGTGGCTGCAATGGATGTAGTTCCACAAGCTACTGATGTAAGTGTTCCGCAAACGCCTGAAAATAGTTGAAGACGCGGGTTGGCTGGTGTGGAAGAAAGTGTAATAGTCGGGCTGGTCGTTTGTGCCACAAACCTGTACCAAACATCATTTCTTGAAGCTATACCGCAGCCAAGCGGGGAGATAACAGTATAGGTTGATCCGGCCAATGTTCCTCTCGTATTTACACAGGCGCCGGATGATGTTAACAGCACGGCACCAGCACAAAGATCATTGGCTGGCACCGGGTCGGTAATACAAATATTAAAGGTAAGAGCCGTAGCTAAACCTGGAGCGTTCGGATCTGTGTACACACGTACATAGTAAGTATTCCCAATAGTCAGCCCCGCGGCGGCAATAGATGCGTTTCCACAGGCAACTGATGTCAGCGCTGCACAAGTGCCGGAAAAAAGCTGGAGACGTACATTTGCCGGTGCTGACGATAATGTAATAGTTGGGTTCGTCGATTGTGCAACAAAACTATACCACACATCATTTCTGTCAATTACCCCACAGCCGATGGTTGGAATAGCAGTATAAGTAGCTCCCGCCAACGTTCCGCCGGTATTCACGCAACTTGCTGCGGAAGTCAGTGTAATTGCACCTGCACAAAGATTATTTGCCGGGGGTGCTAGTTCATACCAGGAGATTATACTGGTCTTGGTTATTTGAGCAGTAGACTGTGTTTGTGATACGTTGGCCACAATGCCTGCAGTTGCACGAATATTATAAGCGGCTGTATGAGATTGACCGCTTGTTGTATTTCTATATTGGGCACCTAATCCTGTCTTCAGCCAACCGGCTCCGGTTAATGTCCCCCAGGTATTGGCAGCAGGACTACCCCAAAAAGCCATCGTTACGGTGTTGGGGACAGTCGTTGTTAGCCCCGTGATGGGAATGGGTGCAAGAGATGCGGTTGTCGTATTTACGGCAGCAATATGTATGCCCCATGAATTGGTACTGACAGAGGGCCTGTAAACATACATGATGGCTGATAAACCATTGCCGCCTGCGCCCACTGTAACAGAAGGATTTGCTGCCCAGGTTCCATTATACCGGCACCAGAAAATACCAAATGTCTGATTGGAAGAACCTGCGGGTGCTGTTTCTGTTGTCCATGTTTGGCCACCTGTTGCGGACATTGATACGGTTACGCCTGTTCCCCTGTATTCTCCATAAATGACAACGAGGTCACCCGCCAGCATAGCGCCGGGTGGTGCTACGGCGACGGTGGGTCCGGCTTGTCCGGCATTATCGGCGGGAGTACGGGCTACACCAAAAAAAGCTTGTGAAAAAGAGGATAAAGGCAACAGAAGAAATATCCCTATTCTTATAGCTACACCAATTTTGAATTTGGTTCGAAAAAGAGTAGAAAGGTTCATAAGCGGATTTAAGTGGTTTTGCACAAGTATGGATTCAGCAAAATAACTATAATGATCGATTGCACACAATAGGAACTGTACTTTTTGTAGTAAGTGTTTATACTAAACAAATTGAAGTGCAAATACTCTTAGAGATATTATTAACGATTTCTATTTTGCAGTTTTAAAATCCACCATTCAATGAAGAAACCACTACTCAGTCTGTTACTGATCATAACTTCTCATCTTTTATTTGCTCAAACATTCGTTGGCGTATCAAGCGCACCTGCAGATAATGCCGCCCAAGCAGGCCCCAATTCTCCTGCTTTAACTCCCCCAGTTGGAATGCTTGCTGGCGATCTCGTCGTTATACATGGACAATACAGAGCCACTGGTGCGACTTTTTCGATCAACCAGGCTGGAGGACAAACATGGAATACAATAGCTGGGAGTAATGCATCAAACCAAACCACTGCAATTTTCTGGTGTACGTATAACGGCACATGGGGAGCAAGCCCTTCCATTAAAGTTGCCAGTGGTACCAATGGCTTAACTGCGGTAATGTATGTATTCAGACCCACTGCTCTCGGTTTTTCATGGAGAGTGAATAATACCCTCGTAACTGGAACCACTACAGGAACAAATCCAAATACAGTTAATGGTGTAACAACTACAGCGTCTAATACAGTTGCTATGGCTTTCTGGAGCAGTGCTTTTGCGAACACCTGGGGAACATTGGGAGGAACAGGCTGGCTTAAAACAGGATTGGCTGCTCAATATAGAAATACAACAACTGGTCAATCACATACGGCTGCCTATAATATTCAGACAACGGCCTTTGGAGCTACTAACAATGCAACACAAAATGAAACTGGAACAACGACTGCTGCTGTAACAGGAATTATTTCCTGGAACCAGGTTCCGGATAATGATAATTGCGCCAATGCTACTTTAATTACAACGGGCCCTGCCTGTGTAGCCGGAACAAGCAGCTTTACCAATCAGACATTAAATGGAGCAAACGCTGATGGCGGCACCATTACATCTAACTGTTCGGCTGTAAACAACCCGGATGTATGGTATAAATTTGTGGCCCAATCCAAATACCCGACTATTACTATAAATAACCTCGGCGCCAACTGGGGTACAAGGCTCAAGATACAGTTGTTATCAGGATCATGCGGGTCTTTTACCGAAGTAACCTGCGCCAATAACACGCTGCCGGCTTCTTCGCTTCCAATAATGCCACCTGGTAATGGCTTAGCAATCGGGAATACCTATTATATAAGAATACAGAAAAACAATGCGGGAACTCCCACAGGGGGACCAGCTTCCTGGGCTTTTGATATTTGTGTGGCGGACCTCGCAGGCTCTACATCAGGCCGGATGAACGAAGTTTTTAAGCAAACCATTCTTTCCGGACCTAACCTGATAGCCGATCCGTGGGAGATAACTTACGGGCCGGATGATAGTTTGTGGATCACTGAATCAAAAGGATATAAGGTGTACAGGATGGACCCGGTTAGCGGAGCTAAAACAACTGTGCTGGACATTTCGCAGGGAAGCACGTTCTTACCCTTGGCTGACCAGATATTTAATTGCCAATTCAATAATGGAAGCGGTGTGCAGGGCGGCCTTGCGGGATTGGCACTCCATCCTAAATTTTTAGCCCCGGTGGGCGCCGTGAATTACGCATACGTGTCTTATGTATATAAGCAGGATTCAGCGAGTGCGGCAAATGCCTCCTGCACGTTTTGGAAAAACCGCCTCGTCAGGTTTACATTCAACACAACAACCAAAAAATTTGAGTCACCAGTATCCTTATGTGATACCTTACCCGGAGGCAATGATCACAACTCGCAAAGAATGATCATCGCACCCGTTGGCGGAACCTACTATTTATTTTATGCATCCGGTGATTTGGGAGCCGGGCAACTTGCCTGCCGTCTCCGTGTGCAAAATGCGCAAAACATCAACTCCTACGAAGGGAAAATTTTAAGATTTAACCTCGATACTGACAATGATAACGGAACGCTTACGGCCTTAAATAACTGGATACCGAATAATAATCCCTATAATGTTATGCTGGGCAAACAAAGCGCCGTATGGGCGACAGGTATCCGTAATAACCAGGGACTCGCTTATGATACCGCGTTGAATATATTATATGGTTCCTCTCACGGGCCATACAGTGACGATGAAATAAATATCATTCAACCATTCACCAATTATGGACATCCGTTAGTGATCGGTTATGCCTCCGATGAAAACTATAGTGGCACCAATACACCGGGAGCTAATACCAATGTTTCTGCCGGAGCGCCTTTTACAGATAATAACGGAGTTTCCGCCAATCCGTCTATTGTTAGCGAAATGACCAACAGGGCAACCATCAATGCGGCCGGAAAAGGAACATACAAAGACCCTTTGTTTTCCGCATATGCGCCCCTCAACGGCGATATACTCACACCCGGAACAGTAAAATATATCTGGAAAAATAATCCTAATAATGCGACCCCTGCGCCAGGCTGGCCTTCGGAAGCATGGTCTGGATTAGATCTTTATACTAATACCTTAATCCCGGGTTGGAAAAAATCGCTGGTCGCGGCCTCTTTGAAATGGGGAAGGCTCGTGCGGATCAAGCTTGGAACTTCGGGTACCATTACTATGCCCAGTAATGATCCGATTAATAATGCCGGCGATACTATCAGCTATTTCGGAAGCCAGAATCGTTTCAGGGATTTGGCTTTCGCGCCAAATGGTAAAGACATTTACGTAGTAATGGACAGGTCAACCACCACCTCGGGTCCCAGCGCACAGTTTCCTGTAATTCCAAGCTGCCTGGGTTGTGTACAGAAATATACATTCCTGGGTTACGCGGATAATGGAGGCAAGAGTACCATACCCGCTGCTATTGATGTAACCAACGGAACAACAAACACTCCTAATCCCGGAACAACCATAACTATTGATGCGAGCAACAATAATATATGGGTACCCATTACCGGCCCGGACGGAAATATCATGGCGGAAATTAATGCGATGGGCCAAAATCTTGGTGTCGTTACCTCTTCATTTTATCAGAATTCAGGCCCTATCAGGCAAAAAAACGGGTTTCATTATCTCGACAGGAACATTACCATTACACCTGCCGTCACAACTTTTGGAACGCCGGTTAAAATAAGGCTTTATATTTCTAAGGCGGAATTTAATGCCCTCGATGCTGATCCTTCCAGCGGTATAACAGCTGGCATCAGTCAATTAAAGATATTAAAGAATGAAGATCCTATTGGCGCGGCTATTGTTTCGTCCACTGTAGACATACCGGTAACCATCACGGGAACGGATCTTGTACATGGCGCCAACGGTTATGTATTACAAGGCCAGGTGAGTGATTTTTCTTCCTTCTTTTTCGCAGCTACCAATATCACGTTACCACTTGAACTGGTTTATTTCAAAGGAGCGCTGCAAAACAACGCCACATTGCTTCAATGGCAGACGGCTAATGAAACCAATACATCCCATTTCGATGTAGAAAGAAGCGTCGACGGCAGAGTTTACAGCGCTATCGGTACAGTAACGGCCAACGGTACAGGAGGAAATAAATATGCTTATAAAGACTATGATGTAAACAACCTATCCTCTGCCGTGATTTATTATCGTTTGAAGATGGTGGATGCGGATGGTAAGTATACCTATTCTAATGTTGTTACTATTTACCTGTCGGATATTACCGGACTGTCTGTTTCTCCAAACCCAACATCCGGTGAAACAAAAATGACGATTAATGCCGCTGTGGATGGCAGGGTACAATGGAAGCTCAGGGATAATAACGGTAAAGTGGTAATGCAGAACACTATTGGTGTAACTAAAGGAAATAACAACGTTACCATTAATATTAGCAGGTTATCAATAGGCTTGTACTACCTGCATGTAGAAGGAGCAGGAGTTGACCAGCATATCAAGCTTCAGAAATTGTAAAAACGTTTTAGCAACAGCTGAATTAACTATTCCGGCTGGTAGATATAAATAAAAAAGCGCTCTTCAATTTTTTGAAGAGCGCTTTTTTATGACTGAAAAATTTTTAATTCCAATTCAATTTTGATGGAATACTAAAAATACCGGCAACCCCGTTTTTAAAATGAAGCAGGAGATAATCGCGGCTGTCATTTAATGCAGGAATTTCCAACATGGCCAAAATAGCTGATGCAGTTAGTTTTGTTTTTCATTGCAACCCCTTTCATTTTGAAAGGGGTTTATTAATAAATAAGGCGAAAAATTTACTGTGAATTTGTGGATGATTTGTATACAGAGCCAGGGATTTATTCCCTGATCTGTATAGCTATTTTAGGAATAGGTACGACCGAAGCAACCTGCCCTCAAAGGCCTCTCAAAGCCCACTTAAAAGCGTTCAAACTAATCGTTGGCACAGAGTCGCCTGGCCGATGAATTGTATAATACGGCGGATTGTTTCCGGGATTAATCTGCCACACTCATCACCTGTTAGTTAACAAGTCATTGTGTACCTGCCAGGTTTAATTACCAGTACCCCAAGTTGTTTTTAGTAGTAAAATTTCCTCCTGGTTCCCCTTTTTTTATCATTATAAACAGGCTGAATTTGCTGCCTGTGGCAAGGTGCAATTACTTTTTTTTATTGCCGGCAACAGTATAATTTCAGCCTTTAGAATCATTATTGTGTAAGAAGCCATTTATTTTAAAAATAAATTATTGCTTGCATAAGAGGGATTTTATAAAAAGCCGGTATCGCCGGGGAAAGAAAAAAAATATTTATGAAAACCACCAAACACGCCATTTTTCTTATTTTTTTATTATGGTTCCAGTCAGCTGAAGCACAGCAAAAATTCAGTAAAATAAAAATCAAGCTTCCAACAGCTATTGCCGAAAGAAACGCTGTTATCGCTATGATGGAGGCAGATCATTTTAATACTGCTGATGACGGTGTAATAGCGGAGATCAGTGAACACGCACAAAAAAAATTACTATCAGCAGGTTACAAGTTTGACGTACTGATAGATGATGTAACAAAACATTTCGTGGAAGAAAGCAAAAATTTTTTCCGCCAGGCGAAGGCAGGAAACAGGGCCGCTTTTGAAACATCGGGACAAACCATAAAAAACTTTATCGCCACTCCTTCCTTCTTTTCAACGAACGGGCTTCCTCCCGGTGGCATGGGGGGCTTCTATACATTTTCAGAAATGAATACGGAAATGAATGATTTGGTTACAGCATTTCCAACTTTAGTACAAAAAACTTCTATTGGTTTATCTGTAGAAGGCAGAAATATCTGGTGCCTGAAAATCTCTGATAATGTTTCCACCGATGAAAATAATGAACCGGAAGTGTTATACCTGGGTTTGCAGCATGCCAGGGAGGCGATTACAGGGACAAGCCTGATTTTCTTCGCCCAATATCTTGCACAGAATTATGGGACCAACCCGGACGTAACCGGCCTCGTTAATAACAGGGAAATTTTTATCGTTCCCTGTACAAACCCTGATGGATATGTTTACAATGAAGTAAATGATCCGGGCGGTGGTGGAATGCAAAGGAAAAATCGCAGAAATGTAGGTAGCGATATTACCGGTCAAAAAGGTGTGGACCTGAACAGGAACTATGGTGTAGACTGGAGTGATTGTGCCGGGGCTTCCTCCAGTTGCGGATCGTCAAATACTTCTGATGAAACCTATTGGGGAACCAGTGCTTTTTCGGAACCTGAAACAAGGGCTATCCGTGATCTCTGTTATGCCCGGAATTTTGTAGCGGCATTTGATCAGCACTGCTCCGGCCCTTATTATTCTTTGCCCTTTGGCAGAAGAAGCTATCATACGATGTCCGCATTGGACCAGGATTATTATAAATTTATTCCGGCACTGATGGGTAAATATAATGGCCACAGGGCAGGAGATAGCTATGCTACTGTTCAGTATGAAGTAGCAGGAGGAGCAAAGGATTGGTGGTTGTTGGGCGATATTGAAAGCTTTCCCGGTGAAGCCAATAAAAAAGGTAAAATATATGGGATGACCGGCGAAGCGGGCGGAGGTGGATTTTGGGCGCCCAGTGCACAGATCATTGAGCTTTGCAAAAATCTTTGTTTCCAGGATATGCAGTTGGCCTATGCTGCAGGATCATACGTGGATGTACAGGACATAGATGATATAGCGATAACCAACTTAAATCCAAGTTTGAATTTTAAGATCCAAAGGATTGGCAGGGGCAACGATCCCGTCACCGTTAGTATTATTCCTCTGCAAAATATTCAATCAGTCGGTTCACCTGTCACCATTAATAGTCTGCCGGCATATTACGATACCTATACCGGCAACATTCCTGTTTCCATACCTGCTGGTTTGGGAGGCGAACAGGAAATAAGATTTGTATGGAAGGTGGAAACAGGGGGTATCTCAATTTATGATACGGTAACAAAAATGTATAACCCCTTTACCATTTTTTCTGACAATATGGATGCAGGAGCTGTAACTACCAACTGGAATGTATCAGGCGGATGGAATTATACCAGTGCTTTTGCGAATGGCGGCACAAGATCATTGACAGAATCCCCGGGAGGTAACTATACCGCCAGCAGTACTAGGGAAGCAGCGCTGAAAAATTCATTTAGTTTAAACGACGCTACTGTAGCTTATATCAGTTTTTGGACAAGGCACAGGGCGGAAAATTTCAGGGATCTTTTGCGGCTCCAGATTTCAACAAACAGTACAGATGGTTTTGATGGTACCTGGACAAATTTAGCCGGCAGGAACACAGTGCAGGAAACAAACACAACGAACCAGGGCAGGTTAGGAGGCTTACCGGCATTAACGGGTATTAAAGAAAACTGGACAAGAGAATTGATTAAGATTCCCGCAAGTTTTTATTCCAGCAGCAATGTTCGTTTCAGGTTTGAATTTTCATCAGATGTTAATTCAGGAAGTAATGATTTTGAAGATGACCTGGATGATGGTTTTTATATTGATGATTTTAAAATTATTAAAAGCAGGTTGGCATTGATTACACTTCCGGTTCAGTTTATAAGCTTTACCGGTCAGTTGCTGCCGGATGAAACGGTCCGGCTGAATTGGGAAGCTATCACAGACCAGCAGCATGATTATTTTGAAATAGAGAAGTCGGGGAATGGATCAATCTTTACTTCTATTGGAAGAGGCCCATCGTCTGCACCGTATTGGGGAATTGATACTTCACCGTTTATTGGTAATAATTTTTACAGGATCAAACAAGTTGATAAGGATGGCACGAGGTCGTACAGCAGTATAGTAAATGTTTACTATAGCCCTGGATTATTTAATGTGTCTGTTTATCCTAATCCTGTTACTGATGTTTTAAATATAAAGATCAATGCCGCTGCTGCTGAACAATACCTGGTAAGTATTACTGATATGGCAGGAAGAAAAGTATTCGAAGAAAAGGTGGTGAGTGGAGGCGCCGGAATACAATCGACTATTGACCTGAGAAAGCAGGCATCACAATTTTATATCCTTACAGTGAGGAATAGCAGAAATGAAATAGTGGCTACACAGAAGTTGGTAAAGAAATAGCAGAGTTTTTATAAAATAATAACCAATCCTCTTCCGTTAAAGGAAGAGGATTTTCTTTTCGGAAACAGCCATATTTACCTCGAAAAACTTCAATAAAACCCGCCTCTGGGGTTCTACTATCTGCAATGCGGGATATTACTACTATAGCCTCCTTGCCTCCATGCAGGCAGAGTAAATTCATTAGGGATATCTACTTTTTAGCCCCTCTAAAATGAGTCATCACGGTGAGATCCGGGATGGATATATTAATTTTCCTGAGCAAAACCGAATATCCTGAACCTGATGAATTCCTTATTGAATGATTAGATTGGTACTAAAAAGCAAGGGCGTGATTTGATAGAAGAATAAAGGGTACAAACAATAAGAAATTTCATCAGTTGAAGAGTCACGAAAATTCAACCTATGAAGAGAAACTCTACCCTGAAATTTTATTTTATTATTGTTTCGATCCTGGTTTTCTCCACCACTGGCTTTTCACAATGCCCCGGTGGCTACACACAGGCGCAATTGAACTGGGATCATATTGATTTTTTACCTTCCAACAACGTACGGTATTCAAGTTTTTATCCATCAGCGGCGTTTCCGTATAATCAGAATTTCACTATTGGAACCCGTACGGTAAACTTCACCATGGCGCCCGCGGCTAATATTGCCCTGGATGGCGAGAATGCAACGCATACAGGTCATGCAGGCAGTTCTGCTACTGCCGGTGATGATGTGCAGTTTACCACCACTTCCACGGCTAATACGACCATCACTACCACTTTTGATGCAGATGTAGCGAATGTAAGATTTCCCATATTCGATCTTGATTTTAATCAGCGTGTTAATATAACAGCTACAAATGCCCTGGGTGTTGCGCAAACCATTATCATTGGAAACGCAATTGGTACTTCGGGTATTACATTTGCTGGTTCTGGTACCACGAGTGCAACAGCTACCGCCCCCGCGATAAATTATGGAATTAATAACCAGCAGGGTACCGTTAATGTTACGGTTGCCGGTCCTGTCAAACAAATTATCATCAGGTTTAATACGGCTGTTGGTGATATCTGGCTTGGTGATATAGATGCCTGTGTTACCGGAGCCTTTCCAAACAACTATCAGCAGATTTCAAGGCCCTTTACCGGTCAGCCTCAATACGTATTGTCGGTAGTGAATAACAATATTTATTATGTGGACCCTTCCAATGGAAAAGGTTATTTTTTATTTAATGAGCCAGCCCACAATCGCCTGAATTCAATGGCCTATGACCCTTATAAAAGAGTTGTTTACTATACGTTTAGTCTTACCGGTGGATCCATTCCACAAACCGATAAGGTTTTAAAAAAATACGATGTAGATACAAAACTGATTTCCGTTGTCATTCCGGATGTCAATACGTTTGGCATTCCAACCTATGAATCCGGTGTTGAGTCAGGAGCGGCCACTTTTTATAATGGTGCTTTATACCTCGGAATAGAAGGATACACGGGTACCAGTGGCGGCGGTAGCTATGCGGCAGCCAGGAAATCTACCATCTGGAAAATAAACTTTGACGCGGCGGGGAATGCAGTGCCTCCGGCTGCACAAGTATGGGGCGTAACGGCTGATGATGGTGTTAATGCTCAGAACATTCATGACTGGAGCGATTTCGCCATATCCAATGGAACTTTATATGATTTCGATGGATCACAAAGTGGCGGTACAGATTTTTATCAATTCAATCTGATGACGGGCAACAGGGTGAGATATGCACCAACTGTTGTTCCTAAGCAGGTTTCCATAGGATGGGACGAAACAATTTATAACGTGGATTTTACTATTGCCCGTTATAATGGAACTACCGGTATGGTAGCCGGAACCACCTTTACTATTGCTGCGCCCATAGGGCCAACTATTCCAACGGGAGCCGCTGCCAGCTGGGGAGATGCTGCAGGTCCTTATCGTCCTTTTTTAGACTTTGGTGACGCCCCGGCCACGTATGATCCGAATCCATTGTCCCCGGCTTGCCATGATACACTTACTCCTACTGTCGCAGGACGAAGAACAAAAATGCAACTGGGACCTAATGAAGACGTGGAATGGCTAAAAAAAGGATTTACCACGGTGGAAGATAATTACGAAGATGCACTTCCCTTTGTACCCATCTTTTCACCTCCAACCGGCAATTACGTAGCGCCAATTACTGTTTTGAATAATACCGGCGCTAATGCCACTGTATGTGCCTGGCTTGATTTTAACGGCAATGGTTTGTTTGATCCGAGTGAAGCGGTTACACCCATTACAGTTCCTTCATCTGCGCTTGTACAGCCAATTGCTTTAAGCTGGTCGGGTATATCAAGCTCACTACCCAACGGTACGTTTACCTATTTGCGTATACGTATCACTGACCAGGCATCAGGCATGACTATTAATAATGCAACCGGTTATTACAATATCGGTGAAGTGGAAGATTATCGTATAGTGATAGACTACTTTCCATTGGCTATTAATTTGATGTCGTTTGACGCCCAGGCGGATAATAGTTCAAAAGTTAAATTAAACTGGACGGCCAGTGAGAATGAGAATTTTCCGGGTTACGAGGTACAACGCAGTGCTAATGGAACCGATTGGGAATTCGTTGACTTTTTACCTGCATTAAAAACGGACGGGATAAATAAATATCAATTGACCGATAATAATCCGCATAAAGGAACTTCTTATTACCGGTTAAAATTTAATGAAACAGGTAAACTTAACAGTTATAGCAATATAGAAACAGCGAGAATCGCGGATCTATCCGCCTCATTAAACCTGTTTCCAAATCCTGCTATCGATAAAGCATCTGTCATAATAGCCAGCCGCGTTAATGGCCAGACCGCCCAGGTTCGTATTATTAACGTACAGGGTAAGCGGCTAACTTCTCAAAAAGTAACGCTGGTAAGAGGAAACAACTCATTGAATTTACCCATCCAGGCTTCATGGCCTCCTGGTATGTATATTGTACAAGTAGTCACTGGCGAAGAAACGATAAATAAAAAATTGGTTTTACAGAGATAAATAATTACTTCGCTATAGCTATTTTATAGCCCTCTTCTTTTCGGAAGAGGGTTATTTTATGTGGCGACGTAATGAACATCTATTTTTGCAAACTATGTACACTTTGAAAAAATCATTGGGCCAGCATTTTTTGAAAGATGAAAATATCTGTCGTAAGATCGTTTCGTCTTTACAGCAGCGTCCATTTTCGCAATTGCTTGAAGTAGGGCCGGGTGGTGGTGCATTGACAAAGTATTTGGTTCAATTGCCTGGAGTTAATTTCAAAGCGGTGGAATTGGACCAGGAAAAAGTGGAGTGGTTGTTAAAGACATACCCGGAATTAGAAGGAAAGATTATTCACCAGAGCTTTCTCGAAATAGAAAAGCCTTTTACCGGTTCATTTACGGTGATCGGCAATTTCCCTTACAATATATCCACACAAATTCTTTTTAAAATACTGGAGTGGAAAGAGCAGGTAGAATGTATGATAGGGATGTTTCAGAAGGAAGTAGCCCGACGTGCGGCCGCAAAAGAAGGCAACAAGGTTTATGGTGTGTTAAGCGTATTGGTTCAGGCTTTTTTTGAAGTAGACTACCTGTTTGATGTCAATGAACAATGTTTTACACCTCCGCCAAAAGTAAAAAGTGGTGTGATCAGGCTTTTACCGAAAAAGAAAGTGGTGAACATGAAAAATGAAAAGGCATTTTTTTTGCTGGTAAAAACCGCTTTTAACCAGCGAAGAAAAACATTACGGAATGCGGTGAAGGGATTGTTTGATGCAACAATACTGGAAGATGAATTGTTTAATAAACGGGCTGAACAATTAACCGTTCAACAGTTTGCTGATTTAACATTTAAGATGAATTAGCCAGTAAGGGTTTTGAACAATTTATTGAATAGGTGATGAGAGTTTTTTATGGTGAATTCTATCGGGATCAAATCCGGAACAAATAGTGACAAAAAACGATAGCAATTAATACATCAAATAAAATACTCCGCCGCAGGCGGAGATAGGGGCATGAAGAAAGTAATTATTACAGCAAAGGCGCATGAACACCTGCAGGAATCGTTGCGGAAAAAAGGATACGAGGTGATCGATAAACCTCTTATTACTTACGAAGAAGCATCGGATATAATAGGTGAGACTGAAGGACTGATCGTAACGACAAGAATAAAAGTGGATAAAGCCTTATTGGACAAAGCCACCTCATTGAAATGGATAGGCCGGCTCGGTAGCGGATTGGAACTGATCGATGTTCCTTATGCGGAAAGTAAAGGAATAAAATGTTATAGTAGCCCGGAAGGCAACTGTAATGCCGTGGCGGAACATTCACTCGGCATGTTACTTAACCTGATGAATAATTTAAATGCATCGCATACCGAAGTGAAAAACGGATTATGGAAAAGGGACGAGAACCGGGGATTGGAGCTAAGTGAAAAAACAGTGGGTATCATTGGTTACGGAAATACCGGAAGTTCTTTTGCGAGGTTGTTAGAACCATTCGGCGTTACCATATTGGCGTATGATAAATACAAATTTGGGTTTGCAAAAGGCTATATAAAAGAAGCCAGCCTGGAGCAGATCAGCCGTTATGCCGATGTAGTAAGCTTTCATATTCCGCTGACGGATGAAACCCGTCACATGGCAGACGCGGCTTTTTTCAACTCATTGCAACAATCCCCTTTTTTTATAAATACATCAAGAGGTAAAGTAGTAGATACCGGCCATTTAATTGAAGCGTTAAAAAGTAAAAGAATCGCCGGGGCCGCCCTCGATGTTTTGGAAAACGAAAAATTAACTACCTATACAACACAGGAAAAGGAAAACCTCGATTGGTTGCTATCACGGCACAATGTCATCATTACCCCGCATATAGCAGGATACAGCCATGAAGCCCTTTATAAAATGGCAAAAATTATAGCAGCCAAAATACCCGGGAATTAATAGTTTTATTTCGTTCGATGCAGGATTTCCGAAATGTTAGTGCCAAACAGACTTTTTATTTTCAAATAGTTTAGTATATTTGTTTCTCAATAGTGCAACGCTTCAGTAAACCCTGAGGCGTTGTTATTTTTTTATTTTATATCAAAGGAAAGGAGGCTACCATGAGCAATTTTCAGTATGTAACTAAAGAGACGCTGGAATTAATGAAAGCGGAATTGCAACACAAAAGAGGTGTAGAGCGTCCTGCTGCCAGCAGAGCCATTGCCGAAGCAAGGGAAAAAGGTGATTTGAAAGAAAACGCGGAATATGATGCGGCCAAAGAGGCCCAGGGCATTCTCGAAGCAAAAATCGCCTTGCTCGAATCACAACTCGCGGGCGCAAGAATCATAGATGAAACTACTATTGATACCAGCAAAGTTTCTATACTTACCAGGGTTACGCTTACCAACCTGAAAACGAAAAAACAGGTAACTTACCAGATTGTAAGTGAACCCGAAGCTGATTTAAAACTGGGAAAAATTTCTGTGACTTCTCCAATCGGCAAAGGCCTTTTAGGAAAACATGTTGGCGAAACGGCTGATGTGCAGGCCCCGGCGGGTTTGATCACTTTTCAAATTGATAAAATTACCGCTTAGGACAAAGGAACCCGATAGCTATCAGGTCTGTTCCGTTCAAATTATGTCGGAACAGTCTTCCTTGTTCCGCTAAAAATAACGGAACGGAGTTCCGGTTCCCGCCTCCTCAAAAGGAGGCGTTTTGTTGTAGTTAAGTTGATAGATTTGTGAAAGAAACGGCTACCATGCTGAAACGGTTCAGGTACTATTTGTTTTCCCTTCAATCAAAACTATTTGGTGGTATGACAATATTTTCAAAGATCATCGCAGGAGACATTCCGAGTTATAAAATTGCAGAGAACGATAGGTTCTTTGCTTTCCTTGATATATTTCCTTTACGTGAAGGACATGTATTAGTGGTGCCTAAATCAGAAACGGATAATTTTTTTGATCTTGGTACTGAATACTTACAGGAGCTATTGGTATTTGCACAACCTATAGCTAAGGCCATTGAGAAATCATTTGATTGCAATCGTTGTGGCGTCAGCGTAATAGGGCTTGAAGTACCGCATGCACATATGCACCTGGTTCCTATTAATAACGCCAATGATCTCAATTTTACACAGCCTAAACTAAAAGTGACGGAAGATAAGATGAAGGAGATACAGAAGAAGATAGTTGATGGGTTAAATAGTTAACAGGGTGATATTACTATTAAACGACGAAAGCTATACTTATTGACTTTTCAATTTATCAACCTTTCCACTACTCACTCTCGCCGGGTTATTTTTAATAAAATCGTCCCAGCCTTTTAATTTTTTTGTGGTTTGATTCAGTATGGAATTGGTCTGAAAATGATGACAAACCGCTACGGCCAGTGCATCAGTGGCATCGTAGGATTGAGGCTCTTCTGTCAATGATAGTAATTGACGCAGCATTTTCCAAACCTGTTCCTTATCCGCATTACCATTACCGGTAACGGATTGTTTTACTTTTTTGGGTGAATATTCAGTGACGGGCAAACCCGCACTGATAGCCGCGGCAATGGCCACGCCCTGTGCCCGGCCCAGTTTCAGCATACTCTGTACATTCTTGCCAAAGAAAGGAGCTTCGATGGCAAACTCATGCGGCTTAAATTTTTTAATAAGCTCTTCTACTTTTTCATGTATAAGCTGCAGGCGATCGTAATTATCTTTTTTGGATGATAATCTTAATGCATGCATTACTTTCATCTTTACATGGCTGCCATTTACTTCTATAATACCATAGCCCATTAACAAGGTGCCGGGATCAATTCCAAGGATTATTTTCGGAGACTTTTGCAAACCGCAATGTATTTTTACAGGATTATTAAATCAAAACAGGTAAGAAATTTTCAGCCCGAAACTACAACAAACAGGGTGAATCCTTTTATCAAAGATACTTAGGGCAATATGCAGATAACGAGCAAACAAAAAAAGAGTATCAGGATATTTATTAATTATTTTCTCGGTCCCCTGCTATTTGTGTGGGTATCTTATTCCATTTATCGCCAGGTGCAGCAACAGACGGGTTTGGAAAAATCATGGCAACATATCCGTCAGTCATTCAATAGCGGAATGATATGGAACCTGGTAGCTGTACTATTATTAATGGTGGTTAATTGGTCCATCGAAACTGTCAAGTGGAAATTGGCCGTTCAAAAAATACAACAGGTCGGTTTTTTTACCGCTTTCAAAGCCGTACTGTCAGGCGTTTCTTTTTCTGTTACCACTCCTAACCGGGTGGGAGAATACCTCGGAAGAATTTTGTACATGGATGAGGGCAATAGGATGAAGGCTATCTCTCTGACGATTACCGGGAGCATCAGCCAGTTGATTGTTACGCTACTGATGGGTTTTACCGGGTTGATTATTTTAAGATCGCCGATTGAAAACAGCCAGATGATCTCTTCGTTGTGGATGGAGGTGATGTTGTATGGTGTATTTACCGCGACAGTGATTTTAACACTATTTTATTTCAGGTTATCCTGGCTGGCGAAATGGGTAGATCGGTTGCCGGGGGCTAAAAAATACGCCTGGCTGATAGAGACCTTAGAGGATTTTAATGCAACTTTACTATTACAATTGCTGTCTTTATCAGCGTTAAGATATCTTGTATTTATCGTACAATATTATCTTTTGTTCCGGTTGTTTGATGTGGATGTTTCATTGTGGCATTGCTGGTCAGCGGTTAGTGTTTCTTTTTTAGTGATGGCGGTTATCCCCACCATTGCATTGTTTACTGATCTTGGGCTTAGAGGAAAAGTGAGCCTGAAATTAATGGGATTATTTAGCGGGAATAGCCTTGGAATAAGCCTTACCGCGGTAAGTATATGGTTTATTAACCTGATCATACCGGCGCTGGCAGGGAGTTTGCTTATCCTCGGTATAAAAAAAATTTTTAAAAATAAAAGCGGATTGGCTGATTGATTTAATTGAAGCTGAAAAAGTAACAATATAGCCCTCCCGACGTTATAAATAGATAAACTTTTTGCTGATGAATGGATTTATTAAACTGATCTCTATACCGGCTATTGCATTAATGGCTTTTTCTACCAGCGCTAAAACTCCTTATCAGGACTCCTGTGGTATAAAGAACACGGCCTTCAAAGCAGGCGAAAAAGTCACTATGACTGTTTACTACTCCGTAGCAGGTGTGTATTTAAGCGGAGGTACCGCCACATTTACCAACACACTGGAAATTTTAAATAATAAACCAGTTTATCATATAGTAGGTGAGGGCCACACTAACTCTTCCTACGATCTTGTATTTAAAGTCAGGGATCGCTATGAAACCTATATTGATACGACAACCATGCAACCCCTGAAGTTTATCCGCAACGTAAATGAAGGCGGTTATAAAATATACCAGAATGTTACGTTCAATAAGACAGCGAATACGGCTGTCACTAATGACGGTGTATTTAAAGTACCTTCTTGTGTGCAGGATGTAGTGAGCGCCGTATTTTATGCCCGCAATGTTGATTTTGAAAACCTGCAGCCCAACGATAAGATCGCCTTCTCCATGTTCCTCGATAATGAAGTGTATAGTATGTATATCCGTTATTTGGGCAAGGAAACGATCAAAACAAAATATGGGAAATTCCGGGCCATTAAATTCAAGCCGTTGCTGATAAAGGGAACTATTTTTGAAGGTGGTGAACAAATGACGGTATGGGTGACCGATGATGAAAACCGCATTCCAATCAGGATAGAAAGCCCCATCTCGGTAGGCAAAGTGAAAATAGATATGATGGGTCATGAAAACCTGCGTTACCCGCTCAGCTCTCTTATCAGGAGACGGGATTAAGAAAAGCTTCAATCGCAGGCGGCGGCTTAACTTATTTCCTCCAATTTGAAATAATCTTTAGGACGTATTCCTCTTTCTGTTTGTTGCAGGTTACAGCATTCATGTACTGGATCATGCTCGAAAAAAAGGATATAATTGTTTTCTTCCGCCTCTTTCAAAAAAGATTTTTTTTCATTCAAAGTGGTTAGCGGGTACATATCATAAGCCATGACATAAGGAATAGGAATATGTCCCTGCGAAGGCAACAGATCCGCCATGTAAACAATTGTTTTCCCTTTATATTCTATCTGCGGTAGCATCATTGATTGCGTATGACCATGGACGAAACGGATGGAAAAATTTTCAGTAAAAGAAATTTCTTCCAGCTTGTTATTATTCGTTTTTACCACATTAATAAATTTCAGCTGACCACTTTCCCGGATTGGTAAAATATTTTCTTTTAAAAAGGAGGCCTTCTCTCTTTCATTGGGATTTACAGCCCACTCCCAATGCTCTTCATTGCTCCAGTAAACAGCATTTTTAAAGGCAGGTACTAATTTTTCTCCTTCTTTTACTATACTTCCTCCGCAATGATCAAAGTGAAGATGAGTTAAAAACACATCGGTAATATCATCACGATGAAATCCATATTTCGCCAATGACTTATCCAGGCTGTCGTCGCCATGTAAATAATAATGATCAAAGAATTTGGCGTCCTGTTTATTACCCATACCGGTATCGATCAGTATCAGTTTTTTCCCATCTTCAATCAGCAATGACCGTAAAGCCCATGAACACATATTATTTTCATCCGCCGGATTGATCTTGTTCCAGATGCTTTTTGGCACTACGCCAAACATGGCGCCGCCATCCAATTTGAAATAACCTGTATTGATTGAATAAAGCTTCATCAGATAAAACGTCTTTAATTGAAAGCCGAAAGTTGCTTTTGTTTGTGTAAAGCACTATATAACCAGATAAGCCCGATAGCAAAAAAGATAATTAAGGATAGTACCGAGTTTTTCATGCTTCCCGTAAATTCTTCAATATATCCGAAACTTAATATGCCGATAACGAGGGCTATTTTTTCCGTCAGGTCATAATAGCTAAAGTAAGAAGCCGTGTCCATTGTATCCGGCATGAGTTTAGCATACGTAGAGCGGCTCAATGATTGTATGCCTCCCATCACAAGACCTACCGCTATTGCCAGCATATAAAAATTATATTCAATCGGCTGTTGTTTCGGTTGCAGCTCTTTCTGCAAAATTTGTATTTCATTTTCAAGTGAAGTGGTTAAAGTCGCATCGTTGTTTCCCACAGCGGCTTTTTGCTGGCCTTTCAGAGCATTAATTTTTTCATGAAAAGTATGCAACGATTCTGCAGCCGTAGCTGTACGGAAAGCAGCGACACAAATAACAACCCATAACAATACAACGCCCATCAATACACGAAGATTTCCAAACCTGGTTGAAAGGCGGCTCATGACAATAGCGCCTATGATGGCTACTAATTGAATGAGCACGACTGTAATGATAAGCTTAGTGTCTTCCAGGTTTAACAATTTACTGCCAAATAAAGTGGCGGCCAGCATTACTGTTTGTACACCCATGCTGTAAAAGAAAAATCCACGGAGAAATCTTTTCAGTACAGGTAGTTTTTTTATTTCATTAAATACCTTTTTTACTTCCGCGAAACCTTCCTTAAAAACGTTCCCTTTTATAAATTCTCTTTTTTCGGGCTTCGGTAAACGTGAAAAGGTAATTTGAGCGAAACTTACCCACCATATTCCTACCAGTAAAAAAGTAATTTGAGTGGCTTTGCCTTCCTGTCCCTTCATCAGCAGTACCAGTGCAAAGCCTATTATTTGCATGAGTACACTTCCGATATAACCAAAAGCAAAACCTTTCGCACTGATCCTGTCCCGGTCAGAGGGTGCCGCTATTTCAGGGAGGTAAGCATTATAAAATACGAGGCTGCCTACATAGCCCATGGCCGCCATCATAAAACAGACAATACCAAAACCTATATTCGTTTTATCAAAAAAGAAAAGAAGACTGCATCCAATTGCTCCCATGTAACAGAAAAAACGCATGAAGTTTTTCTTGTTTCCCCTTGTATCGGCAATAGAAGTAAGAATGGGATAGGAAAGAGCTATCAGCAGATAAGCCGTAGCAAGTACATAGTCATATAGAGATGAGTTGACAAATTCTCGTCCCAAAAATTTTACCTTATCACTTCCATTATCTCCTTTTGTAACTGCAATGAAGTAGATAGGAAAAAAGGTCGTGGTAATAACAAGATTATATACAGAATTAGCCCAGTCATACATTGCCCAGGCATTCACTACTTTTTTCGGAGCCGTTTGCATAAGCAGTTTTATGTTGTAGATAAAAATAGGGAAATAAGATCAAAGAAGTAAAATGAGTCAACAAGTCAATCGCGGAATTATTTATTACCCGTGTGACTTATTTGACGATGGCGGCTTTCCTTATCTCTCTATTATCCCGGCGAATAATAGGATCAATAAAATAATTCCGGCGATGATGCGATACCAGCCAAACATTTTAAAGCCGTAAACCTTCAGGTAATTGATGAAGAAGCGGATAGCGAGGATAGCAACCACAAAAGCCACTATATTGCCTATAATAAAAGCGGCCGTGTTCTCTTTGCTTTCCAGGATGATTTCATATCCTTTTCTTATAATGCCGCTTTGTTCCCATTTTTTTAAAAATAAAGAGTAAGCCGTAGCCGCAAACATGGTCGGTACAGCGAGATAGAAAGAAAACTCCGCGGCCAGGTTGCGGGTAAGCTTTTGTTGCATACCACCGATAATTGAAGCAGCGCTGCGGCTCACGCCGGGTATCATGGCGATGGTTTGCCATAGCCCTGTTATAAATGCTTTGCCATAGCTGATCTGGTCATCCGATTCAACAGTTGGATGATTAAAAGCTTTATCAATAAAGAGTAATACAATACCGCCCAGCAGCATTGTTATGGCAACAGTAGTCGGGCTCTCAAGAAGTAAATCTATTTTGTCAGAGAAAAGATAGCCCAAAACCAATGCGGGAATAACACCAATGATCAGTTTTATATAAAACTGCCAGCGTTTAAAGTCGAAGAATTTTCGCCAGTATAATACAACTACGGCCATGATAGCGCCTAATTGTATGGCTACTTCAAACAGTTTGGTGAACTCTTCTTTATGTATCCCGAGTAAGGTGCTGGCAATGATCATATGCCCGGTAGATGAAATGGGTAGGAATTCAGTAAGTCCTTCTACAACGGCGATGATGACTGCTTCGATAATGCTCATGAAATGATTTGAAAATTTGAAAATAAATGAATTTGAAAATAAATGCAATAAAAAAGCCGGGTTAAAAATCTGATCGCATTTTCAAACCGGCCCATTTTCAAATTCTGATTTATTATCCCTTCGGTTTTTTGAAGATCGCATATATCTCAATGACCAGGCCCGCCAGTATCAGGATAGGGGCGATGGTAATACGGGTGGTGCTGTACACTTCATCTTTATTAAAAACAGCGGGATCAGTAGAAGCGCCACCAGCCATCAGGAACATGCCAATAGTAATTACACCGGCGCCAATCGCCATCCAGATATAGTTGTCTTTAGAAAAAATAGTCGGACTGGCTTTCGTATAATTTTCTTTTACGGGAGCCGTAGATGTTGTCTTTTGTTCAGCCATTTTAATTCTTTTTGGAGACGCAATATAGTTTAAAAGTCCGTAAGTCAGGAGTCAAATAGACCGGAAGACAAGTTCGTAAAAAAGGCCAGTTCAGTAGTAGCCGAATGTTTCTTTCGGACCTCCGTCTTCAGACTTCTGACCTTCCTAATACAGATCATCCAGTTTCATCCGCAGGTATTTTAATACACTCCGGTGTGTGCTGAACAGGGTAATGCAAATACCCAGTATGATCAGCCCGGTGAACAGGAAAGCCAGTGTGGTGTTATCGTGAATGGCTTTCATTTCCGGCAAAACTCTTTCCGCACCGATGATAACCAGTATCACCGCTGTAATGGCAATGACACCACTGATAGCGCCGTTGATGATAGCCCTTACATTCATCGGTTTGGCGATAAACCAGCGGGTAGCGCCTACCATCTGCATCGTTTTGATCAGGAAGCGGTTACTGAACATGGCTAAACGAATGGTATTGTCAATCAGTATGATCACAACGAGTGACAAAAGGATAGCCACTGCCAGCAGGATAAAACTTATCTTTTGGATATTCTTATTTAATTTATCCACTAATGCCTTGGGGTATCTTACCTCGTTGATATAAGTTTGTTGCTGCAGGTCAGCCTGTATGGCAGCCAGCGAATCGCTGTTCATGTATTCTTTTTTCACCTTGAAATTGATACTGTTCGGTAGCGGATTTTCGTCCAGTACTTTGCCCCAATCTTCATTGCCATCGCTCAAAAATTTTTTCCTGGCTCCCTCTTTAGTGACGAATTCAATTTCCCGTATATAGGGTTTGGGAGAGATATAATCCATCAGGGCTGTGCTGTCTTTAGCGCTGACATCACCACGCAGGTAGGCGCCCACCTCAATATTTTCCTGGAGAGTGCTGGCAAGTTTATTGGCGTTGATCACCAGCCATCCTATGATACCCAGCAGGAATAATACCAGCGTAACGCCAAGAATAGACATGAAATAGGAGGGTTTGCCACGTTTGCCAGAGCTCTTACCTGATTGAGCCATAAGGATTGAATTTTTTTGAAATGAATGGGTTGCGCCCCGCTCTCATTCCAGGTTTAATCAAAATGGAACCGGGGCAGGCAAAAATAACGGATTAAGCAGTACAATCAGTATTTTTGCTGCCCATTTAAACGATTGCAACAGGTTGATATTGCCATTGGTATAAAAAGATATTTGTTAAAGATATTTTAAGCCGGGCGATTAATTCAATTGATCATCCCTTGCAGTTTACCCGGAGCCGGTTAAAGGCTTCTTTCAACGGTAGCAATAATGTTGAGCAAAATATAATAACGGTTAGGGCTCCGGATAGTCGCTGGTTGGCGCCGTGAAGAGGAACAGGGAACCGGACGAAGTACGATAATAAAATGAATCAAGTTTAGCTATGGAATATGATTTCAGGAAAATAGAAAAAGACTGGCAAAAAAACTGGAAGGAATCGAATGCTTACAAAGTGAATAATGATTCACCGAAGCCAAAATATTATGTGCTCGATATGTTTCCCTATCCAAGCGGGGCTGGTTTGCATGTGGGCCATCCGTTGGGATACATCGCCAGCGATATTTATGCACGGTACAAAAGATTGAAGGGATTTAATGTATTACACCCAATGGGATTTGATGCGTTTGGTTTGCCCGCAGAACAATACGCTATTGACCGCGGTATCCATCCGGCCATTTCAACGGAAAATAATATCAATACTTTCCGGAAGCAGTTGGACAATATCGGTTTTAGTTTCGACTGGAGCCGCGAAGTGCGAACCTGCGACCCGAAATATTACAGGTGGACTCAATGGATATTTCTGCAGATTTTCGATAGTTGGTTCAACAGGCGAAAAGGGAAAGCAGAAAGGATAAAAGAGCTGGTAGGGATTTTTGAAACGGAAGGAAATGCCAGCCACGAGATTCCGAATGAAAAATTCCAGATAGCAAACACGGGTAAAAGAATTTTTACCGCACATGAGTGGAAAGCATTTGATGAAAAAACCAGGCAGGAAATTCTGATGCAGTATCGCCTGGCTTATCTCGCATATACAGATGTGAACTGGTGTGAAGCATTGGGAACTGTATTGGCAAACGATGAAGTCATAAATGGAGTAAGTTATCGTGGCGGTTTTCCGGTAGTGAAAAAGAAAATGCGTCAGTGGAGCCTTCGTATTACTGAATATGCGGAAAGATTACTGAAAGGATTGGGAGAAATAGATTTCAGCGACTCTATGAAAGAGATTCAGCGAAACTGGATCGGGAAAAGCAGCGGAGCCGAGATTGATTTCAAAGTCAGCAGTGAAGCGTCATCTGAAAAAAGTTTAAGAGTTTATACCACGAGACCGGATACCATTTTTGGCGTTGACTTTATGGTCGTAGCTCCTGAACACGAAATAGTCAGTGAGATTACTTCCGCCGCTCAGCATTCCGCCATCAATGAATATTTGCAGTATGTGCAAAGCCGTTCCGACATAGAACGTATGGCTGAAGTGAAAAAAATTACTGGTTGTTTTACCGGTGCTTATGCCATAAATCCATTGAATGGAAGGAAAATTCCTGTCTGGATTTCTGAATATGTATTGATCGGTTATGGTACCGGCGCTATTATGGGTGTACCCTGTGGGGATGAAAGGGATCACAAATTCGCAAAACATTTTGGCATACCTGTTACCAATATTATAGGTGATCACTATAATGGGGAGGAGGCCAATCCTACAAAGGATGCTGTTCTTACGAATAGTGATTTTATTAACGGCATGGCGATGCGGGATGCTATTGAAGTTGTAATAAAGAGAATAGAAGAATCAGGGATTGGTAAACGCCAGGTGAATTATAAAATGCGGGATGCCGGATGGAGTCGTCAACGGTATTGGGGTGAACCTTTTCCTGTGGTCTATAAAGATGGGATACCCTATGCGATGGATGAAAAAGATTTGCCACTGGAATTGCCGGCATCCAACGATTTTAAATCAGCCGGAAACGGTGAAGGGCCTTTGGCGAATGTAAAAGAATGGGTACGTATCAATGAAAATGAGAGAAGGGATACGAATACGATGCCCACCCACGCCGGGGCGGCCTGGTATTTCCTGCGATATGCGGATCCGCATAATGATATTCAGTTCGCAGACAAAAAAGCGTTGGACTATTGGAACCAGGTGGATGTTTATATAGGCGGGGCCGAACACGCTGTGGCGCATTTATTGTATTCCAGGTTATGGGTGAAAATCCTTCATGATCTTGGTTACCTGAATTTTGACGAACCGTTCAGGAAGCTTATCAACCAGGGGCAGATAACTGGTGATTCAAGGTTTGTTTACCGTATACGAAATACTAAACAGTTTGTTTCGTATAAATTAAAAAATAATTACGAAACAGACCAGCTTCATGTAGATGTAAATATTGTCGACGGTTTGGAACTGGATACAGCAGCGTTTAAAAAATGGAAACCCGATTTCGCGGATGCGGAATTTATATTAGAGGATGGAAAATATATATGTGGTACGGCTATTGAAAAAATGAGTAAATCATATTTTAACGTGATCAATCCTGATGAGGTGGTTGATAAGTATGGAGCTGACACTTTTCGTATGTATGAAATGTTTCTTGGTCCGTTGGAAGCGTCCAAGCCATGGGACATAAAAGGGATTGAAGGCGTTCACCGCTTCTTAAAAAAACTCTGGCGTTTATTTTATGATGAGGTAAAAGGAAAAGTATTGAATGAAGAAAAAGCGAATGATGCCGAATTGAAAGTATTGCACAAAGCGATTAAACAAATTGAAGAAGTAACCGAACGTTTCAGTTTCAATACGGGTGTCAGTGGATTTATGATCGCTGTCAATGAACTGAGCGATCTGAAATGTCATAAAAAAGAGATACTGGAAAAATTGCTGATCCTTTTAACACCGTATGCGCCGCATGTTGCAGAAGAATTGTGGCATCAACTAGGAAATAACGGAAGCATTTTAGATGCTGCGTATCCTGTATACGATTCAAAATATTTAATAGAAAGTAGCAAAGAATATCCAATCTCTGTAAATGGCAAGCTGCGTACGACTATGAACATTGCTTTGGATGCCGCACAGCCGGAAGTAGAAAAGATCGTGTTGGAAAATGAAGTCATACAAAAATGGCTGGATGGCAAATCACCTAAAAAGATCATTTTTGTTAAAGGAAAAATGGTGAATATAGTGATATAGATTAAACGCGAAAATGAATTTAGAACACCTGGTATAAATAAAGACATTTCGAAAAGCGAGGCCTGTGTAGAGATGGCCTCCTCTTTTGGAGGAGGTCGGGAGGAGGCCGGAAAAATGGTGAATATTGTAGTGTAAACTGAACAAAAATAGATTAAGCCGGTCCTGCCTATGTGAGACCGGTTTTTTATTTTATTATCTGAACAATCTCATTATCACTTTCGTTTATGATATTGAATTATGGCAAAACCATCCATCAAACTGGTACAAGCTTTCCGGGAAACAGCCCAACGCCTCCGAAGTGGCGTACATTATGCGTGGGGACATCACGGAGCTTGTAATTGTGGCAATTTGCTACAGGTGTTAACACCTTTAAGCGAAGGAGAAATTCTTCGCTATGCTCATAGCGCCGCAGGTGAATGGACTGAGTTGGCAGACGAATACTGCGATACCAGTAGTGCGCCTGTTAATTTAGTGATGTCAAAACTGCAAGAGGCGGGATTAACGCCGGTGGACGTTCATCATATTGAATACCTCAGCGACAGGGAAGTCCTCAATCATTTACCAGGTGGCTTTCGCTGGCTAAAAAGAAATGTGCGGGAAGATGTGATACTCTATTTTGAAGCTTTCGCTGATTTGCTGGAAGAAAAATTAACCGCAAACGTTGACATCAATCATATTACTTTAAATGCTCTAACCGGGAAAAGGGAAATACAAATGGAGAGTGCCTGAGGCAGCGTGAATATTTTCTTTTTCTGACAACCGGTGAAGAACTCACCGGTTTTTTATGTTTAAAGTGAATGTTGTTTAAGTCAATTGATTTTATTCAATGCGAACCTTTTTACATGGTTGGTAATACTTCACTATTTTTATGCCGGATCCGTCAGTGACTGATATCCTGACAATAATTGAAGTCAATAATTTTGCCAATGAAAAAGATACTTGTTTTTATTTCCTCCCTTATTTTAATTGTTGCAATGCCTGAAGCAAAATCGCAGGATCTGAACGTTATGACTTTCAATATCCGCTACAATACTATGTCGGATAGCGTAAATGCCTGGCCTTATCGTAAAGACAAAGTAGCATCACAGGTGTTGTTTCATGAAGCGTATATATTGGGAGTACAGGAAGCGTTACATGATCAAATGGTGGATTTGCAGGAACGATTACCTCAATACAAATATGCAGGCGCAGGTCGCGATGATGGAAAAGAGAAAGGCGAGTATTCGGCTATATTTTATGATACCACCAGGTTGCAGGCCCTGCAAACAAAAACATTCTGGCTTTCGGAAACACCGGAAATAGCAGGCAGCAAAAGCTGGGACGCTGCGATTACAAGGATAGTTACCTGGATAAAATTCAGGGATAAGAAAACGAAAAAGATATTCTTTGCTTTCAATACCCATTTTGATCATATTGGAAAAATAGCGAGAAAAGAAAGCGCCAAATTATTATTGCAGAAAGTAAAAGAGATCGCAGGGAATACACCGGCTGTTATCACAGGCGATTTTAATGCAGAACCTGCTGATGAACCGGTACGGGTGATTAAGGATTTATCAAACCCGTTACATTTAACCGATTCCAAAGAATTATCAAAGAAACCACATTATGGTCCCACCGGTACTTTTAATGGCTTTAAGAATAAAGAAAGGAATGATCAACCCATCGATTATATTTTTCTGAAAGGGAAATGGAAGGTGTTAAAACATGCAACTATTTCACAGACATGGGAAGGTCTTTTCGCTTCTGACCATTTTTCAGTAACGGCTACACTTTCATTATAAACGAGAGTTTATTTCCTCACTAATCTTATCATGGCGCTGCTGCCTTCGGTACTTTCCAGCCTGGCTTCATAGCGTTTCTCTTCCACTAATGCCACCATATAAGACGTATTAGGAGGAATAGAACCGAGGTTCTCTGCTACCATGATCAATTCGTTTGAAGGATTTAATGCATTGACGGGCAGTTTTACTGTGTAGGCTTTTTCAGTAAGCCGTATATGTTCAAAAATGAGCTTATCGTTCAGGAATAATGAAATAGAATCCCCGTCAATCTGTGCATTATCATAAAAACGCAATTCAATAGAATCACCTGATACTGGTATCTCTGTATTAAATACCTTTTTGCGGGTAACAAATTTTTCTTCAATCGTTAGTGGCTTTGCCGGTGCTGTAGTGATCGCGGGCTCTTTAACATGTGGTAAAACTTTTTGTACGGGCGGCTCAGCAGGGGTGCCGCCTAACGGATTAATTGGGTTGACAGTTTTTTCTCCAGGAATTATTTCTTCTACAGCGGGTTTTGTGGAAGCCAGCAAGGCAACGCTATCAATGATGTCGGGATCATTAGCTCCTATTGTATAATTTTCTATCACAAAATCCCATTCATCGGAAAAATTTGATTGAGTTGTTTTATCCAGATCAACGTCACCAGCCTTTTCATTTTCATTATCCACTTTTGAAGCTTTACCATCCAGCATCATCTTAGCGCCACCGGGACAATTAAAATCAGCTCTTGATAATAAAGGAACTTTGCCCGGTGTAGAAAGGCGACCCGTTTTCTCTTCTAATAATTCATCATCCCACCAAACAGCCTCATTAGTACCGGGATCAAAATATCCCTTAATGCTATAACGGCGGTAAATGCTGGTGGATTCATAGTAATAAGAAGTGCCCGTAAGGTTGTCGCCATTCTGAATGATCTTCACTTCTACTTTTTGCCTGTTGATTTTTCCTTTCCAGACACCGGTAATCATCTGAGCTTTTATACCGGAAAATCCTGTAAGAAACAGTAAGATAAAAGCAGTGGTAATGAGTCTTATATTTTTCACTGGAATATGCTTTGATTAATCTGTAGTATAAACTGTTTTCAGGATATATTATTTTATGGATAAGCAACAATTTTGCGCCCTAAACTGGTTGATGCAAGTCTTTAACAATCAGTTGTGTTTACACATCATTACGGGAACAAGATTTTATCTTCGCCTATATTTTATGGAAATATTACCATTAGTCCTTTTACTGAGCGAAAACGCTGATTTTTTCCACCCGGTGGTCCCCTTTTTACCAGGAAAGGATAAGTTATTGCCACTTGATTTTACGGCTGCCAACCAGGAATTAACAAGTGCTGTTTTAGAAAATACAAGAGTATTTACACAATACATTAATCAAAAACTTAACGATGCAGGAGCGAGGTATGGCATTGGCGGCTATGCAGAACACAGGACGCTTTATAGCCGAAGCAAATTATTTGGGACTTCACAAGCCTCTCCGCCAACGGGCGGAGAAGATCCGATAGCTATAGGATCAGAGGGTACCACAGAACCGCGACGATTACACCTTGGCACTGATATATGGGGTAAGCCACATACAGCTGTAATGGCTCCATTAGATGGAATTGTACACAGCTTTGCTTTCAATGATGCTTTTGGAGATTATGGTGCGACTATTATACTAACACATCAACTACAAGACATTTCATTTTATACATTGTATGGCCACCTTAGTTTAAACTCCATAAAAAATTTACAGGAAGGACAACTTATCCATAAAGGGGACATTTTCGCCGAGTTTGGAATACCTTCTGAAAATGGCCAATGGCCACCGCATTTGCATTTTCAAATTATCGCCGATTTGCAAGGTTGGCAGGGAGATTATCCCGGCGTTTGTAAATTCTCAGAGAAAGAAATATGGCTAAGTAATTGTCCTGATCCCGATTTAATACATCAGATGAATCAATACTTATAGTGAATGGTTGATGAGATCGGTTACTATATTTTCCCATTCCTGGTCTAATGCAACAGATGGTCTTTTTTTGCCGGCCCGCCTGTACCAGTAATCAGCATTCCCTGTGTCACCTTCCCTGCGATGAAGATAAGCATGTATCCATGCCGCATCAGCGTCTTCTATATCCTGTATGATCGTATGTGATTGTTCCCAATCATTTTTTCCATCATACCAGAGCGCTTTTAGGTGATCTGACAATGACGATGGAGGTGATGCCAATGCAAGGCTTTGCTGAAATTGTTTGAAGTCCATCATCAAAAATACATCATGCAGGGAAAATAAAACAGGAATGGTGAACGGAAGGATGCTTCATCACAACCAACCGGTCACCATTCAGGCCAAACTTGTTATTTCTTCAATAGTTTAAAAGCATGTGCCCGCTGGCCTCTGAGGAAACTTGGGATGCACCACAACATACACAAAGGCTCGATAGCACGGGCGCCTTCGGCTTTACCCATATCTTCCGCTTCCCAACCAAATGACCGGAGAATGCTTGTTACTTTTTTCTTCGCTTCTTCATCGTTACCACAAATGAACATGGTAGGAGGGCCTCCTTTAAACCCAGGTTTATACATTAATCCATTTCCTACGCTATTGAATGCTTTCACCAGTTTAGCATCCGGCAACCATTGCTGAATTCTTTCCATCAACGACTCATTCGGTGAAGTAAAATATTTCAATACACCATTTACTGGCGATTCTTTCGCAATAGGATTGGTTGTATCAATAACTATCTTACCGGAAAAATTAGCCGGTCCTGCCAATTTTATGGCTTCTTCAGTAATAGTACCGCCTGTTGCCAATACAAGCAGTTCTCCAAACTTAGCCGTTTGATCAAAGGTTCCTGTCTCAATGCCGGCATTATCCGATTTGAATTTTACTATTTCAGGCTTTTCGATATTTCTTGTACCGAGCATTACCTCGCATCCTTCGCTGAGAAATGCTTTGGCTAATACTTGCCCCACCTGTCCCGACCCAATGATACCTATTTTCATATGTTGGCTTTTTATGATTACTAATTGGCGTTATATACCGCCGCAAATTTTTTGGCAAAATCTTCCAATTTTATTTTTCCTAATGTTGATGGATGATTTTTCCAATAGTCTTCCATCATCCGGCCGCTATGAAGCGCATCACCCATTTCCACATAGTTTTTCGTTATTTCTTCCGGAAGACCGGCCTGCAACATTCCCGCTTTCGATTGTTCATTGGTAAAAACAATCCAGGATAAAGATGGTTTACCAATAGTGGACCCGATAATTTTTGCAACTTCACCGGGAGTCCTTTCATCGCTGGCGATATAACGAACTGAATGACCGCTGAACTTTAATGCTGATAATTCTTCAAAAGCCGCATCAGTTATGTCAGTAGTGTCAGCCAATACAATTTTTTGATCGGCTTCGCCAAAGTTACTGCCAATAATATCCATTTGTTTTGCCAGGCCGACATTGGCCAGCAGGTTGTCAAAGAAATAAGTCGGACGCAGATGTTTGATGTTTACATCCTTCAGTGTATTGAGTGCCTGCTCCACCTTGTACAAACCTGAAACAGGTCCGCAGCCATCGGAGAGATGAGCACCAACACTGCTAAGGTTGACCACATATTTTATTTGATTAGCCTTAACAGCTTCCGCATAGTTCTTACCTATCTGGCCGATCCACTCTTTCCAGTTTGTAGCGGCAAAATTGGGCGGTACCATTGTATAAACGGCATCGGCGCCGGCAAAAGCTTTAGTAAGAAACGCCACATCTTCTACTGAGCCGATAGCGGCTACGGCTCCGAGGTTTTCAATAGCAGAGCGGTTATTTTCTTTACTGCTGACGACGGTGACCTGGTGCCCGGCGTTTATCAGTTTTAGAGTAAGAGGTTTGCTGATGTGTCCAAGTGAACCGGTAATTGTGTATTTCATGTTTTTTAGTTTTATGTATGAGTAATTAATATTTGTATATACAAATATGTATTCAAATTTTTTTAAAAGCTTAATTTATCTGCGAATTTTCCGATGCTTTGTACCAGCTTCGCACTTTCCTCTTTGCCTAAAATGGTTGAGTAACTATTGTAAAATTCGTTTACGCATTCCCGGAGCCTCGGCGCCAGGTCTTTTCCTTTTGGCGTAGGATACACATTGGTGATCTTTCCTTCCGTAGTACGTACCAACATTTTTTTTTCTTCCAATTTTTCTATCAACCGGGTAATAGTACTGGGTTGCAGTTGTAGGTGTTCAGCAAGGGCGGTGGGCTGAATACCCGGTTCTTCTATCGCCAGCATCAAAAGGTAAGCATGGCTGGGGGAAAGACCCACTTTGCTCCAACTTTCCTGAGCCAGCTTTTCTATCTTTCGCGCCAGTGCATTAGTCGTGAAATAGAGACATTGACGATATTTGCTATCCGAGGTTTTCAAGCAGGGCAAAGATAAAAGGATTTTATTTGTATGTACAACTAAGAGCCCACTAATTTTTCTTAATACTTTCACAAAGCCTATCATTAAATTTACAGCATGGCAAATCCAAACCTGGGTAGTGGTAAAGAAAATTTGACGGCGGCAGAAAAGGAATTTGAAAATAATATCCGGCCTGCGCATATCAGTGAGTTTTCCGGTCAGCCTCAATTGATCGAAAACCTGCAGATATTTATTAAAGCCGCCAAGATACGTGGTGAGGCGTTGGATCACGTATTATTTCATGGCCCTCCGGGATTAGGTAAAACGACACTGTCAAGGATTGTAGCCAATGAATTGGGCGTAAGTATCAGGGAAACTTCAGGTCCTGTTATTGAAAAGCCGGGAGATCTTGCCGGGCTGTTGACCAATCTCGAGCCGAATGATGTCTTATTCATTGATGAGATTCACCGGCTCAGTACCGTAGTAGAAGAATACTTGTATGCGGCGATGGAAGACTATCGTATTGATATCATGATCGACAGTGGCCCCAACGCAAGAAGTATTCAACTTACGTTAAACCCTTTTACATTAATAGGAGCTACTACAAGAAGCGGTTTGTTAACGGCACCTTTGCTTTCAAGGTTCGCCATTAAATCAAGATTGGAATATTATTCTTCTGAAACATTGAACAAGATCATTCATCGGTCCGCCAATATACTGGGAACAAAAATTTCCAAAGACGCAGTAGTAGAAATTGGTCGCCGCAGCCGTGGTACACCCCGTATCGCCAATGGCTTATTGAGAAGAGTGAGAGATTTCGCACAGGTATTGAACGATGGGGATATTGACCTGGGTATTACAAAGCATGCTTTGAAAGCATTGAACGTAGATGAATATGGTCTCGACGATATGGATAACCGGATTCTCTTAGCCATCATTGAAAAATTCAAAGGCGGCCCCGTCGGTATTACTACTATCGCTACGGCTGTCGGTGAAGAAGCCGGGACGATAGAAGAAGTGTACGAACCTTTTTTAATACAGGAAGGATTTATGCAACGTACGCCAAGGGGAAGGGAAGTGACAGCTAAAGCCTATCAGCATTTAGGGAAAATCAACCCCGGCTCCACATCCGCAGGGACTATATTTTCTTAAGCGAATAAAGTATGGGATTAAAACTCTTCACAATCACATAACTCCCGGGTTCATGCAATTATAACAGCACCAGCCTGGATATATGCATGATTAATAATGACCAGGTCGCCTGTTTGTCTGTGATTCTGTATCTGTTTAAATGGTATATCCGGATACTTATATTAAAAGTATTATCTATTGATGTTTAAAAAAAAATATTTGAGTTTCGGGCTACCCGGTGGCCATTTTACAAAAAAAAGGCTTAAATTAAATTTAGAATCGCTCCCCTTCCCTATAAATACTACCAATTCGAGTAGTAGCATTTGCTAAAACATTTTTGAAAAGCTCTGACTCAACAATATCTTTTTATTGTGATTGAGAAGAAGCGTCATAGCCGTTATGTTTTTATTAAAGCTACTCTTGAAGAGTATGAGAGTTTGGTTATCGTAATAGCAAAATTAAGGAGGCGGTCATTGAACCGGCTTTTCAAAAATCTTATTCTTAAAACTGTTATATGCTTTTAAAGATGGCTACTAAGTTTTTAGTTCTGCTTCTCACAAGCATATTAATTGCGACGGGAGTATTTTCCCAAGCAACTCCTCTTAGTTTTACCACCATACCGATTGCCAACGCCGATATCAATGCACCGGGCAGGGGTGCGGAGCAATGGCACGACCGGAATGATGTGAATGTTCCCACTGAAGGAATTAATACACCAAGGCTCGATGTTTATTACCGCTTTGTATGGACGCTGATTGAGGGGCCAACTCTTGGTTCTTACACCTGGAGTTATTTTGATAACCTGGTGAATACGGCCATTTTGAATAAGCAGAAATTTTCATTTGGCATTATGACAGTGTATCCCGGAGGTACCACGCAAAATGGCCTGGTATCTTATGACGGGGGTAATTCCAGTTATCCGCTTTACCTCCATACCCTGATGCAGGCTGAAACGGTAAAAGACTGGAGAACTGGTTCAACATGGACACCAAACTATAATTCGACAAATTACCAGAACAGGCTGCTGGCATTAAACCAGGCAATTGACGCACATATAAAAACAACTTCTTTTAACGGCGTGCCATACCGAAATGTAATTGGTTGTATAGATATAAGAGGTTATGGGGCATGGGGTGAGTGGCATAGTGGTTATACACCTAACAACGTCATATCAGATTACCCGGCCGGAACTTTTCCCAGCATTGCTGCATTAAAGAAAATAGTTGATGCACATACCCAGGGTTTTCCCGATTTTCAGCTTGTTGCTATGATTGCTGCTTTTGACGCGCAATGGTTAAATAATACATGGAATCCTCCGGAAATTGCTTACTATGTTTTAACGCAAAGAAACAATTTGGGACTTATCGGATGGCGACGTGATCAGTGGGGGGCAACGGATAGTTATTTAGCTTCTTACCTGGAGAATAATACCAGGTCCTTTGGGGGGCTTGTGTTTAAAGACTCTATTATGGTAAGATATAAATCTGCACCTATTACGGGCGAACCGCCGGGGTGGAATCCTAATAGTTTCTCCGATTTGGAAAGGCAAATCAAATTGTATCATGCTGCATCTTTTGGCAATGGCAATTATGGTGTAACGCCGACTACTACTATAAAAAATAATGTGAGAGCTGCATCAAAAGCCTGCGGATACAGATTAATTCTTGAGAGCGGGACTCTTACGTTAAATGGTAGCAATCTCACTATTGCGTTAAATTGGAAAAATACCGGGCTAGCGCCCACCTATGAAAACTGGGATGTCGTATACGAATTGAAAACTGGAAGTACTACAGCATGGACAGGCGTCTCGCAATTTAAACCCAAATTATTTCAGCCTTTGGCTACTGCAACCTTGGTTACCGATAATTTTACTTCAGTTCCCGCAGGCACTTATAATTTAAATATAATTATTAAAGATCCCAATGGATACAGAGATCCATTGCCGCTGGCGATTAACGGCCGGAATGCGGATGGAAGTTATACGCTAGCCACTCAGATGACCGTTCAGTCTTCGGTTCCGTTACCAATAGTATCGGTCACTAATAATTGCGGTAGTACCGTATTAACTGCCTCTGGTTATACAGGAACATTACTATGGAGTACCGGCGAATCTTCCCCGTCCATTACGGTTATGAATCCGGGAACATATACGGTTACACAAACTGTAAGTGGCTCAACGAGTGCTCCGGCAAGTGTTTCAGCAGCTCCTAAGACGATACCCATAATACCCACGATTACGGTGACCAACAATTGCGGCAATACAGTATTGTCGGTAGGCGCTGTTTCGGGAACTACATTATTGTGGAGTAATGGCTCGGCATCATCGTCAATCACGGTAACGGATGCCGCGACATACGATGTAACACGAGCTTCAACAGCAAGCGGTTGTACTTCGACAGCCAGTGCAACATCAGCTCCTAAATCAGTTCCTGCTACACCCGAGATTACGGTGACTAACAATTGTGGCAATTCAATACTGTCGGGCAACACTGTTTCGGGCACCACATTATTGTGGAGTAACGGAGCAACAAGCTCATCAATTACTGTGACGAATGCAGCGACGTATAATGTAACCCGAACTGACGCAGCAAACGGTTGTACCGCCACCGCCAGTGCATCATCAGCTCCTCAATCAACACCAACACCAGTAATAACGGTTACAAATAATTGTGGTAATACAGTATTGTCGGCCAGCGTTGTTCCGGGAACTACGTTACTATGGAGTAATGGCTCATCATCTTCGTCAATCACGGTAACGGATGTGGCGACATATGATGTAACGCGGACTGACGCGGCGAGTGGTTGTACTTCTACGGCCAGTGCAACATCAGCTCCAAAATCAACACCAACACCTGTAATAACGGTGACCAATAATTGTGGTAATACAGTATTGTCGGCCAGCGTTGTTTCAGGTACTACGTTATTGTGGAGTAATGGCTCGTCATCTTCGTCAATCACGGTAACGGATGTGGCGACATATGATGTAACGCGGACTGACGCAGCAAGCGGTTGTACTTCTACGGCCAGTGCGACATCAGCTCCAAAATCAGTTCCGGCTATACCTGTGATTACGGTGACCAACGATTGTGGTAATTCAGTATTGTCGGCCAGCGCTGTTTCGGGTACTACGTTATTATGGAGTAATGGATCGACATCTTCGTCAATCACGGTTACGAATGCAGCGACGTACAATGTAACCCGGACTGATATAGCAAATAGTTGTACCTCTACGGCCAGTGCGTCATCGGCTCCTAATGCGATACCGGCGACACCTACGATTACGGTGACCAATAATTGCGGTAATACGGTATTGTCGGTAGGCGCTGTTTCGGGAACCACGTTACTATGGAGTAATGGCTCGGCATCATCATCAATTACGGTAACGGATGCATCGGCATACGATGTAACACGAACTTCTACCGCAAGCGGTTGTAGTGCTTCAGCCAGTGCAACATCAGCTCCAAAATCAGTTCCTGCTACCCCTGCGATAACGGTGACAAACAATTGTGGCAATTCAATACTGTCGGGCAACACTGTTGCGGGCACCACATTATTGTGGAGTACCGGATCAACAAGTTCATCTATTACAGTGACGAATACAGCGACATATAATGTAACCCGGACTGACATATCAAACAGTTGTACCTCTACGGCCAGTGCATCATCAGCTCCTAAAACAGTTCCATCTGCTCCGTCAGTGACAGTCGATAATAATTGTAACAGTTCAGTCCTTACAGCATCAGGCGCTGCTGGCAACTTTGAGTGGAGTAATGGAGAAACGACAGAATCTATTACAGTAACTGCACCGGCTTCATATAGTGTAACACAAACAGACATAACAAATGGATGTACCAGTCCTGCTACCACCAGGTCAGCAGCACCGAAAACAAATCCCCCGCCTCCAGGCGTAATAGCAATCAACAACTGTGGTAGTTCTGTATTGACAGCTACCGGAGAAAACTTAGTATGGAGTACCGGAGCAACAACTGCCTCGATCACAGTAACTATAGCTGGAACCTATAAGGTTAAACAAACCGTAGATGGTTGTCAGAGTGCAGAGGCAAGTATAGATGCAGCGCCATTGAATTCCCAGGTAGATCCGCCAACCGTTGAAGTAACCAATAATTGTGGTAATTCGGTACTGACAGCTACCGGGACAGGTTTAGTATGGAGTACCGGAGCAACAACTGCATCGATCACAGTTACGGCACAGGGTACCTATACCGTAACTCAAAAAGTTGGTGGATGTACCAGTCCGCCGGCCAGTGTACAATCAGATCCGGTAATAACACCGGTACCAGTAATAACGGTTACAAATAATTGTGGTAATACAGTATTGTCGGCCAGCGTTGTTCCGGGAACTACGTTACTATGGAGTAATGGCTCATCATCTTCGTCAATCACGGTAACGGATGTGGCGACATATGATGTAACGCGGACTGACGCGGCGAGTGGTTGTACTTCTACGGCCAGTGCAACATCAGCTCCAAAATCAACACCAACACCTGTAATAACGGTGACCAATAATTGTGGTAATACAGTATTGTCGGCCAGCGTTGTTTCAGGTACTACGTTATTGTGGAGTAATGGCTCGTCATCTTCGTCAATCACGGTAACGGATGTGGCGACATATGATGTAACGCGGACTG
>JBDTUH010000040.1:0-49926 GCA_040007815.1 Chitinophagaceae bacterium | reverse complement strand
GCAGGAGGCGGCTACAACGCTCCTGCACAAAACCAGAAAGTCTTTGCCAACCAGGCCTGGTGGGAATTCATCCCTGCAATGGTCCAACAACCCGGCAACCCGAAGCTCGAACAATTCAAGGCCCCGGTAGTGATCGATACACCCATGGGGGAGTTCAACGAAGACGGACTTTCAGAAGAGCCAAATAACCTGCTGGCGATAAATAGCCTGAAGATCCAGCGGGTACTGCGTTGGGGAAGGAATGTCGATTTGCTGCTAACCGATAACTGGTCATTCCGTTCTCCTGATATGTCGGGTGATGATTTTTATGTTCCGGAATATCCAAGGGTCTCCCCACAAGTGCCGTCTGAAATTATGGATTATGGTCGTCATTATAATGGCGACAAACCGCCGGATACCATTCGTTTCAACGGTAAGGACTTTCCGAATCCGACAAAAGATGTTCATGCCCAGACTTACCTGGGTAAGGAGCAAAGACGCTGGTTCCTGGAACAGCTCGGAGCTTCGGCTGCACGCTGGAAAATATGGGGACACACATTTGGCACCATGGAACTGCGTAGCGACTATCAGAATTTGCCTGGCGAATTAGGCGGCAAGTGGCCTAAAGATGCCGGGTATGCGGTAATGGACAATCGATTCCCCCGCGATAGAGACCTTGTATTTGATTTCATACGTGATCATAAAATCGCAGGTTTTTGTGTGGTGGGAGGCGACCGTCATTCGTTTTATGCCGGTTTAGTTTCGAAGGCACTGCCGCCGAAGAAATTCGAACCACTGGGCGTGGAGTTCATTACCGGTTCCCTGTCGCAGCAGACGCTGTTCGAAGTATTGGAAGTAACTATGAAGAAAGATAATCCGAAACGTGTATTGCATCTCATCGATCAACCCGATGGCAAAGTGATCCCTTCCATGAATGTTACCCCTTTGCATGGGGTGCTTTCGACACTAAAGTTAAAAGAGACCGGAGATATGGAGCAAGCCCGTGCCGTGCGCAATCCGGATGTCGCACCGCATTTGTCATTTCTCGACCAGGGTGGTCACGGCTATGGTTTGGTGACTGTCACTCCCGATCAATTGTCAACTGAATTTGTATGTATACCGCGACCGTTTGAACGCAGTGACCGGCCTGATGGTGGTCCTTTGGCTTATCGTGTTGTGCATCGCACCCATTTATGGAAGGCAGGTGAGGCGCCGAAGCTTGAGCAGGAAATCCTTGAAGGTGACCCGCGTTATTGCATTTGAGCTATGGCTTCCGTATAACGAATGCATTGTCAAAATAAGGCGGGCGGAACTAAGCCAGCATTAGTAACGCTGATTAGCCTTATAGTTTAAACCTGGCACCAGGATCTTGCACGCCCTTCTTCGCCAAAGCTTCCACGTTACCTTTTCAAAAACTAAACTTATACTCCACCGATCCCACAAATGACCTAGTCAATCCATCCGGTCGGTTGGTTCTTATTACAAAGGGAGTACCGAGGGAAAGTTCAAGCGAACTTGTTTTAGTAAGACGGTAATCAATAAATACATTTCCATTCATCGTCAGGCCGCTTGATTTTTCTATTTCCATTCTCATTTTATTGGCATCAAGATAAGTGTCATTAGCTTCATGATAGATGGAAAGCAGGCTGGGCCGGATGGAGAATTTTTTATTGAGGTCAAAATTGTAAGAGAAACGGAGCAATACATCCCCTTTCCGCGAGAATTTATTGGAGGGAAGATATTTGTCAGCCAACGGAACCGATGGATATTTTTCCGGCAGGAACTGGTTGCCGTTGATCGCCTTCAAAGGTTGCTGCACGGCGAGGGTGACGCCAAATGATTTCAACGCATAGTTTATTCCTAATACGAGGTCGGTAGTACCTAAGCTGGTTTGGTAGGGCATGGGTAAATGAATGCCTTTTTCCACGATGTCGGCCTGGTCAAAAGGAATCTTTAGTCCAATCACAAATGATTTCTGCCATTTATGTTTGGTATCAAATGCGTGATTGACCGAAAGGAAAAGATCACCGGGTCCGCTGGTATTGGCCAGCTCACCGGTTATTTCTGAAAAGCTGATCTTACCGGTTACAGATGTCTTATCGGTAATGCTCCGGGTGTATTCTGCATACTGCGTATAGTTAGAGGTAGATCTTTCTCCCTTACCGAAAGCAAAACCTAATACCACTTCATTCTTGTTTTTATCATCCTTATCGAATTTTTCGGTGTTGTTCTTAAAGGAATGAATGGTACAAACACCGGCGTCACTGCAGCCCTGGGCGTTTGCGTGGTTTATCAACAGTATCATAATTAAAACAAAGCAACTAATTCCAATAAACAGCTTCTTCATAGCAGGTGATTTATTATATATACAAGTTTATTCAGCGAATGGATTTAACGTACGTATTCTTTTATCAGCATCGCATGGCCGTCGGGATCGCGGATGATAAATGATTTTGTATGGAGTCCATTGATGTTTTGATGAACTAATTCTTTGGATATAAATCTTGAATTGTTCGCTTTGAATTTAGTGAACAGCAATTCAGCATCTTTAACGATCAGGGTAGTTTGCCAATGCCAGATATCATCCGAACGGGAATCAGGTGGATAAGGTTTACCCGGACCGGGATTGATATATTGTAAAAACTCAATGCCAGGACCTTGCGCCGCACGATAGCCGGTAATATGTAACGAAGCGCCTTCTACGTTATTCAAATGTTCCTGTTCGATTCCTTTGTTCCAACTATCACCTTTTCGTTCAATGCCCAGCATATCCATATAAAACCGGTGACTGTTGTCAGTATTGCTGACGCCAATAGCGGTATGGTCGATCCCCAAAAACATTTTGCCATTAGTATGCTGCCATTTTTCCTGCCCTTTTCCCTTTGGAAAATAGATCAGTTCAAGATTATGGTTATCGGGATCATGAAAATAAAAGGCTTTAATTCCCTCAGCGCCGGGAATAGATTTGGGTAATGTTTGCGGCGCCGTGGATACATATTCCACCTTATATTTTTTTACCTGCCGGTAGGCTTTGTCCATATCACTTACCACGATGGCGATATGCTGGAAGAACAGGTCATTGCTTTTGGCATCTTCCGGGATACTGCGGCCACCAGTGGTTAAATAATCCGTCAGTTCAATAAATTCTTCACCCAATTGAAGACGGGCTACCCTTGTATTCAAACCAAATAGTCCTTTCAGGTTCTCAATGCTTTCACCCTTGTATTCATTGTCGGTTATTTTTTTAAATCCCAGTACTTCCGTATAAAATTTAAGAGACCGGTCCATTTCTTTTACCGTAATTCCCACAGCTTCTACTTTGGTAACCTGTGAAAGGGAAACAACAGAAATCAGGAACGCTTTGATCACAGCAAGCGCATAAAATATTTTTCTTCTCATAAAGCAAATGTTGACGGTTCAGAAATTTTTTTTACTGTTTCTTCGGTTGTTGCTATAACGGGTTGATGAATATTCTTTGTTCTCCGGGTAAAAAGGAAGAACTCTGCCGCAGATAACATGCCGGCAAAAGGAATGAACAGGTAGATCCAGAAAGATGCCCATATACCCGATGGTAATGCAGAAGCAAAACTCCGGGCGGGGTTCATTCCAAATCCGCTGATGGGTCCGGCGAATATTACCCAGCAGCAAACAAGCATGCCGGAAAATATGCGGGTATATTTTTTCAACTTGTCATGATGCGAAATAAAAAGCACCATCGTCATAGTGATAAATGCAATGATAAATTCTGTAACCAATGCCCACCACATTCCAAACTTTCCCGGAATGGTAATGGCTGAGTTCACCGGGGAATTTGTCAAAATAGTTCCCATTAAGAATTGCATCATATATACCGCTGCCGTTCCGCCGATCATTTGAAAAATGATAAAGAACAGTGCATCGTAGCGGCACATTTTACCAAGACGCAAAAAAGTTAATGTTACTGCGGGATTAATATGTGATCCGCTAGGCGCTGTAAATGGTGAATAAAAAATAAACAGCGCTGTTGACCCCATCAATATGCCCATCAGTAGATTCTTCAGCATTTCACTTTGAATGGAATGAGACCAGGAGCCTTTTTCAGAAAATAACATGGCGGTGAAAAAGCAGGCGGATACCATAAAGATGGCAAGCCCCAAAGCTTCCTGCAGGTAATGCTTCCGGTTTTGCCGGAAAGCTGCTTTCATTTGTGTTGCACCCGATGTGCCGGTAAATACCTGTATGGGCATTGCTTTCATGGTGCAAAGAGACAATGAAAACAGAAGATCCATTGTCAGGTCAATGACAAGATTCTTTTCTTTTTTTGGCAAATGCTGATTCCTGTCAAAAGTGTTGAATATGTTAATTCTTAAAATAGAGGAGATTTCCAGCACCTCTTTTTCGCCTTTTAGGAAACATTTTCATTTATCAGAAAGGCAAGCGAAAAAGCAGTGCCTCCAGTGTCTTCCGACATCACGCAGCAGGCTCTTCAGCAATCAATGCGATACCAGTAAACATTTTTCGATCAATCGGAGTCTTTGTGCGTGGGCCGGGAAAAAAGGCGGAGCATTCTTTTTTCCTTGACTTTTTTGTTTCTTTTTTTGTCAAGAAAAAAAGAAAAATAAGAAAAACTTAATGCGAGTCAATAGATTCCGTATACTTTTCAATCGTATCAGGATTCATATATCTTTCATGCGAATCATTGGGTTCATCCACATGATCCACACCCCGCCAGTAGTGAACATGCATGCTTTCTCTCACGTGAACACTATAGGCTTCAAGATATTTACCCAAACCATGCTGAATACAAATCTGGTCAGTATGGTATTCCATTTTATCAACGAATTTTTTGGATAAATGCCCAATCGCATTACGGGCAGATTGTAAAAAATTCTTATTGTTGAAATCCACCACATGGCTCAGTTCATGACCCATGATACCAACCTGTTCTTCAAAATCGAGGTTTTGATACAAAAGATGATTGAGCGTATCGATTGTTTTATCGCTGATGGTAATAATATAAGTGCGGTGATTTTTTCTTTTAAACATACTGGTAAAAGCAGGTTTGGTTGAAAGCGGGGTATAAGCTTTCTGAACCCTGAAAATGATATGTACATCGCGCAGCTCAGGAAAATAGCTCAAGGCTTTAAGAATCGGCTTTTCATATCCGGCGGGTATTTCTTTGTTATTGGCATAGGAGCTTAATGATGCATGGCTATTACCAGGGTTGGCAACAAGTAACACAGGAATACAGATAACTAGAATCCCCAAACAAAATTTATATAAAAGTCTTATGCCCGACATTCCTTATAAGAATGCCAAAATAAGGGCCAGAAATAGCAGCAATTGTTAAAATGAGGAAACCATGTGTTAAGTGTCGTCGGATAAGCTCTTTCAGCCGTCCAATAGTCAGGCTTCCATGTGTTTTATTTCCTTCAATTCTTTACCAAGAAAATAATTCAGGGCTGTTCTTAGTACTGCGATAGCTGCCAGTTTACCAATATCATCCCAGCTGGGCGCTACAGCCGTAGCTAAGACGTCAGCGCCTAGTAATAGTTCGAGGGCTACGGCGACCGAACTTCCGAATTGAACACGGATAGCTTCTTTGGAAAATGTTTTTTTTGAAGGATATATAGAAGAAAAATAACTAAACAGTGTTTTAACAACGGCAATGCCAATAATAAATGCAGCGAGGATCTCTACTGCATGGCTTACATTGATCGTTATTTGTTTTGCTATTTCTTCCATAATATTATTTTAAAAGAAAGCCCCTGTGAGCAGGGGCCTGTAAACCAAAACTAACTGCTATATGAGAAAGTGTTTAAGAAAGGACTCTTTTGAAGGCCGTTACTTGCTGGTCAGCAACAGCCGGTTTTTTTGACAATATATCATTGATAATATGATCACCGACACGCAACGCATTGGCGGCAATCGTCAAGGCGGGATTAAATGCCCCGCAACTGGGGAAAAAGCTCGCATCCACCACGTATAAATTATCCAGGTCATGCGCTTTGCAATTCAGATCGAGTACGGCCGTCATGGGGTCACTACCAAAGCGAAGCGTTCCATTCTGGTGACTCATGCCACTCACATCCAAATCATAGCCGCCCCATTTCACGTCTTTAAAATCCGCATCCAGCTCGCCCAATTTTTCAAAAACCTGTTTTAATTTTTCTTTCAGTTTTTCAAAGGCGGTATAATTTGTTCTTGTATAGTTGACTTTGATGCTGCCGTCATTTCGAAGCGTTACCCGGTTCTCAGCATGAGGAAGATCTTCGGCAGTCAGCCAGAAATCAATACTCATTTCTTTTAGTTCTTCATAGGATTTCCCGGGAAACAAAGTTTCTCCCATCCAGTTGATAGTATCCGGGTCATTCCTGCCCATCAGCTGTATTTCGCCCAATGGATATTCACTGTTATCAGCGCCGTGATAGAAATCAGCGAGACCTAAACTTTTTTGGAATACACAATCATTTTTCTTTTTGGTGAAAGCTACCAAACAGCCATTATGATGCAGCATTAAATTTCTTCCTACCTGGTCAGAGGAGTTTGCCAGCCCCGTTGGATATTTTTCATTGGCGCTGCGTAACAACAGGGCCGCAGAGTTAACGGCACCACAGGCTACGATGACCAGCTCACTGCTAAAGATCATCCTTTCGCCTTTTACATCAGCGATCACTTTGGTTATTTTAGTACCACTTGCATCGGTATCCAATTTTTCAACATACGCATGTGTCAATAGAGTAACATTCTTATTCATCAACGCCGGGCGAAGACAGCTTGTCTGACCATCAGCCTTGCTATCCGTCGGATCGGGGAAGCCGTCAAAATTTTCCAATACAACCGGTGCTTCTGTTTCGGTATAATCCTGCGGCAATTTTACACCCATGGGTAAGGGGAAAGGCTTTAGCCCTAATTGCTGTAATTTTTTATCAAGATCCAGGATCAATGGTTCATAGGGTAACGGCGGCAGAGGATAATCAACATTAGCCGGGGGCTCGCTGGGATCAACACCGCGTTTGCCATGAACACTGTACAACTTTTCCGCTTTGGTATAATAATCTTCCAGCGTTTTGTAGCCAAAGGGCCATGCAGGGGAAGCACCTCCATAATGATTCACTTCAGCAAAATCAGATTCCCGAAAACGAAACAATGCTGCGCCATACATTTTACTGTTGCCCCCCACGTTATAATGTATATAAGGCTTAAATGGTTTGTCATCGTTATCGTACCAGTTTTCGTTCGGGCGATAACGGCCGGCTGTCACCACTTCATGCGGGTCCCAGTTTTGTTTTTCTTTGGGTATAAAGCCACCGCGTTCAAGGATCAGTATCTTTTTTCCCGTGGGTGCCAGCTTATAAGCAATGGTGCTGCCGCCGCTGCCGGTACCAATGATGATGATGTCATAATGATTTGTCATGTATAAGTTTTAAATCCTGCACAAAGAAAGCATCAAAGTGATGGAACGGCTGTCGGCTGTTTGACGGTAACAACGTTTTCAATAAAATTTATCTGTTAAAACGAGCAGTTGTCAGGTGCCGGACAATTACACGGGGCGTTCTTTTTCATCTTCGTTTAAATTTTAAAGTGATTAATAAACAGTAAAAAAGTAAACTATGAAAAAGAGTATTTTGATGTTCAGTGTTTTGGTATTTGCCTGTCTTTCACTGATTGCTCAGAAATCAGCAACATTTGTACAATCGGGAAAGGCGATCAGGGGCTATGACCCGGTAGCTTATTTTTCAGCCGGAAAACCGGTGAAGGGTGATGAGAAGCTGGTCTATAACTGGAATAATGCTAACTGGTATTTTTCATCGAAAGCAAATCTTGATTCCTTTAAGACCAATCCTGAAAAATATGCACCGCAATATGGCGGCTATTGTGCCTATGGATTATCAGAGGGTCATAAAGCACCTACCGATGCCGATGCGTGGACTATTGAAGACGGCAAACTGTATTTAAACTATAATACAGACGTACGGAAAATGTGGAGCAAAGAAAAAAAGGAAAGAATTGAAAAAGCGGACAAAAACTGGCCGGAGATAAAGGACAAGGGATAGTTTTTGTCTGGCCACAGATGAACGCAGATAGACGCAGATGCAGTTTTCTGTGTTCATTTGTGTTTATCTGTGGCTAATTTTTTTGGGATACCCCATTTACAGGTAAAATGCAATCGTTCCAATACATTGTCATAATTTCGGAGGCTGAAAACTTGGACACGTAATAACAAATTAAAGCTCCTGATGATTGACAAAGTAAAGATTTTAAATACTGAAATTCTCTCCAGCAACTGGTACACCCTTAAAAAACTCACCTACCAATTTCAAAAAAGTGACGGGGAATGGCAAACTCAGAACAGGGAAGCCTACGACCGTGGTAATGGCGCCACCATTTTATTGTATAATAAGGAGCAAAAGACAGTTATTCTCACCAAGCAGTTCAGGTTGCCTACTTATATCAACGGCAACGAAACAGGGATGCTCATAGAAGCCTGTGCCGGTTTACTGGATAAGGACAACCCCGAAGATGCTATTCGCCGGGAAACAGAAGAGGAAACTGGTTATAAAGTATCGCATATAGAGAAAATATTTGAAGCATATATGTCGCCGGGCTCTGTCACAGAGATTATTTATTTTTTTATCGCTGAATATTCCAGTGCGATGAAAGTCAATGAAGGCGGCGGGGTAGAACATGAGCAGGAGGATATTGAAGTGCTGGAGATTTCTTTCAATGATGCTTTTAATATGATTAGTACAGGAGAGATCAAAGATGGAAAGACTATTATGTTATTGCAATACGTGAAGCTGAATGGTATCTTATAAAAAGAAGATGGGTTAGTAAATATTTTTCAAAGGATAGCGAAATGAAATTGGATCTTTACCAGGTTGATACTTTCACCGATAAAATCTTTGGCGGCAATTCCGCCTGTGTGGTACCGCTTAAGGAATGGCTGCCGGATGAACTGTTGTTTAAGATTGCCAAAGAAAATGCCGTTGCAGAAACCGCCTTTTTTATTTCGACAAGAGCTGAGTTTGATCTTCGGTGGTTCACCCCGGAAATAGAAATGGACCTTTGCGGGCATGCAACATTGGCAGTCGCTCATATACTTAAAACAATATTGAACTACGGGAAAGACAATGTGATCTTTCATTCAAGAAGTGGCATACTGCAGGTATCCGTAGAAAATGATTTATATACATTGGACTTTCCTTCGAGGATGCCGGAACCAGCCATACTGCACGATATTATAAAAACCTCACTTAACAAGCAACCCAGGGAAGTTCTTCTTTCAAGAGATTTTGTTTTGGTATATGAAGAGGAACAGGATGTTCGTGATATTCAGATCAACCGGCAGATAGTTGACCAGATCAATTTGGATCCTGGCGGCATCATCATTACCGCACCTGGTGACCATTGTGACTTTGTTTCGAGATTTTTTACGCCACAAGCTTCGATATTCGAAGACCCGGTTACAGGTTCCGCTCATTGTTCGTTGATTCCATATTGGAGCAAAAGGCTCAATAAAAAAGCAATGGTTGCCTTGCAATTATCCGAAAGAATGGGAAAATTGTATTGCGAAGACAAAGGAGAAAGGGTTTTGATTGCAGGAAATGCAAAAACCTACTCCGCCGGTGTATTATGGACAGAGTAGGTCTGCTATTACTAAAAAGTAAAAGCTTGCTTTAGTTATGCTGCGCCTGCCTTCAGGAATAATTTGTCGGCTGAATATTTACCACCGCCGTTTATCAGCAGCGCGATCGAAAGGGCGATCCACAAGATGAAATATTCGAAGCCTTCGCCGGCCTGGCTACCGCCCCAGTTGATAAAAAATCCATTTTGAATATGTGAACTGGCAGCAATTCCTATTGCCAGTACAATATATGATGCGGCGATGATACGGGTGCCTATTCCGGCGATCAGCAAAATGGATCCAAAGAATTCAATGATGATCACGAGGAAACCAATAATCCAGGGCAGGCCAACGGTGCCGGTGAAAAAATTCATCGTGCCGGTAAAGCCATAGCCACCAAACCATCCTAATAATTTTTGTGCGCCGTGTGGTAAAATAACCAAACCTAAAATGACTCTCAGGACAATCATGGTCCATGAATCAGTCGTGTTAAATAATCTATTTTTCATTTTTTGTTTTTTTGGTGTGTAAATAAAATTGAGAATGCGGTATATGATTTATAAGTGGTAACACTCAGTCACTATTCACCGTATCAGTTGCCATAAAAGAATTGTTCCCTGATTATTTTTCCATCCTTCCATTCCTGCACGGATACCTGGTTGTAATTTCGAACTCCCCAGTCTTTATGGGTATAGTCAAAATGCCACTGTACCATGGAAATGTTTTCTCCTACGGTAATCTTTAAAGGCCGGGCACTTCTGAATTCCGTGACCGAAGCATAGAATTCTTTTTCCCGCTGAAAATTGGCTTTCTTTCCGATAGTAGGGATATTTTCATTTTCCTGCATGATGACTTCATCATGATAATACTTCTCAAAAGCTTCAAGAGGGCTGCCCTGTAGTACGAGATCGTTCAGATCGTCGATTTTTGCTAATAATGCTGACATAAGTTTGTTTTTAAATTGTTTTAAATTTTATACAAAGCTCATGTAATGCCGGGTCGGGGAAAATGAAGCAGGTTAAGAAAGGAAGTTAAACCAGTTTAATATTTTATTTACCCATGATCAGCTGGTTGCGGATCTTGCTCAGAAATTCCTTGGTGATACCGAGGTAGGAAGCGATCATGTACTGGGGCACACGCTGTTCGATCTGGGGATATTGGTCACGGAATTTTAAATAACGTTCTTTAGCCGGGAGGCTGAAGTTATTAATCACTCTCTTTTGAGCAGAAACGTATGCTTTTTCAATGATGATTCGAAAGAAGCGTTCCAGTTTGGGAATATCGAGGTAGAGTTGTTGCAGGTCTTCGAAGCGGATCTGTGCCAGTACGGAATTCTCCAGGCATTGTACATTAAAGTCGGCCGGGGTTTGTGAAATGAAACTACCGAGATCGGCAGTCCACCAGTTATCTACGGCAAACATGACGATATGTTCTTGCCCGTCATTGTCGATATAGAAAGTTTTCAGGCAACCGGATAGAACAAAATTTTCATACTTGCAGGTGTCGCCATTCTGCACTACGAATTGCCCCTTTAAAAATTTCCGGATCTTGACTTTTGATGTCAGCAGGGATTGCTCCTCTTCAGTCAGCGGGGTGAATTTAGCAATATACTCAAAAAGTGGGTGGAGCTCCATCCGGCATAAGTTATGTCAGGACAAATATCACTATAAAAGTATAAACTGGTAAAGATTGCCCAAGGGAAATATAATGGGGTTAAAATAAAGGCATTGTCAGTCGGCAGACAGACACAGACTGTGAAATGCCGCAATTTCATAAAATGAAATTGGCAAAAAAAGTGACACCAGGTCAAACCGCTGAATTGCAATTGGAAAAAGAAACGCTGCGGATCGAAACCTTCAGTGATGGAGTTTTCTGTATAGCCGTAACATTATTGTCTATCGAGATTGGTGTAGAGCTGCATGGCGATATTACGAATGCAGGTTTACAACATGCGTTACTGGCGAAGTGGCCGATCTGCCTGGCCTATGTGATCAGTTTTGTCAACGTGTTGCTGGCCTGGATCGGGCATCACGGTTTATTTAAAATGCTTCGCAAGCCGGACAATTCCATTATGATAACAAATGGCTTGCTGCTGATGCTGGTAGCACTTGTTCCTTTTCCGACAAAGACACTTGGATTATTCCTGTTAACAGATGCGTTGAAAACCGCCGTCATATTCTACACCGGGTATTTTGTTTTAATCAGTCTTGCCTTCAGACTACTCTGGCATGCGGCTTCCGGTAAGAGAGAAAGACTTATTCAGGGTATTACTGACGCACAAATCAAACAGACCACCCGAAACGAAAATCTTGGTCTTGTTTGTAATACTCTAATTATGGGTGTCGCTTTCATTAACCCCTGGGCGGCATTGGTATTGAGTTTTGCCATGTGGGTTTACTGGATTGCTTTTGCATAGAAAGCATGACGCTTTATCGGGGTGAATGCTGATATTTAGTTATGTTTGAGCCAGGGTATTAAGCTAATACCTGGTTGACACAGGCTAATTTTATTTGTCATGAACCCAGGGCTATCCATATTTTCATCTATTATTTTGTGTCTTAGCTGCAAAGAACCCGGGAAACATAAGGTTTCAACTTCGGCGCCCTTAGCAAAGGATACAACCATAGAATATTACAGTAATGCAATCGAAGAAAAAGAAAGGGCTTCTGTTGAAAAAAGCTATACTACATTTGGTAAGCTCATTGCAATAATAATGTTTCAGGTAAAAGATGGCAACAAGGAGGATTTTGATGACGGTATCAGGCCCTGGATTGATATCAATCAGCCGGAAAAAGATCTGCCTAACCTGATTGACAGCAAGGAAATTGTTATTTCAGAAGACACAGTGACAATTATAATCGACTATCCTTTAACAAATGAATTCAGATTTGATTTGAGCTCAACAAATGGTTTTACCAGGGAAGAACTGGTTAATGAAATATGTAAAAATTATTTTAAACTGTACGAAGAAGAAGAGAGAACCGCAACAATTAAAACAGTATCGCTGGAGAAAAGGAAAAAAATATACAACAGGAATGAGACGAATGGAAAATATGGTATTTGGGGACATGATATTTCAGATTTGGCATTGTCCGAGATAGTAGTTTATAAAACATCAGACGGAAAAATAACTTTAACGCTGAACATGGAATCCTGAGTGTAGGGATGAGCAAATCCTTTGACATGGGAGATGAGAAGCACAAACATAAAAACCTGTAACCATGCTATCAATTCTTTTCTTTTTGCAATTAATGCTTCCCAATAAGCATGAAAGAGATAAAGTTCCGAAGTTCGAACAACAGGTTGTTGACTCTGCTATTTCGATAGGCTATGGTCTCGCATTGGGTGATGTGGATGGTGATGGTAAACCCGATATTCTGTTAGCGGATAAAAAGCAATATGTATGGTACCGCAATGGAGACTGGAAGCGTTTTGTGATGATAGAAAATTTAACGGAGTATGATAATGTTTGCATAGCCGCCCGCGATTTAGATGGGGACGGAAAAGTGGAAGTAGCCGTTGGTGCGCAATGGAACCCGGGTGAGACAACTGATACCAGCAAATCAGGTTCTGTGCATTATTTAATTCGCCCAAAAGATCCGACACAGCGTTGGGAAGCAGTAGAATTACATCACGAGCCAACCATTCATCGGATGCGATGGGCAAAATCTTCTGATGGGCATTTTTACCTGGTTGTATTGCCGCTTCACGGGAGAGGCAACAAGAATGGCGAAGGAGAAGGAGTGAAGATGATCGCTTACCAGTTTCCAAAGAATCCAAAAGCCAAATGGAACATGACTTTTATTGATCAGTCAATGCATCTTACACACAACCTTGAAATAATAGAAAATAAATCATTGAGTCAAACTGATCTGTTTATTGCTGGCAAGGAGGGAATCAAAATTATTCCGGCATTCAATAGCAAAAGCGGCACAGTGCAGGCACAGAGAATAGAAGGAGTTGAAAATAGTGCCGGTGAAATAAGGATAGGGAACCGTGGAAGCAAGCAACCATTTATCGCTACTATCGAACCAATGCATGGTGTGGCGGTAGCGGTTTATGTCGGAAGTAAGAATAAAGCTCGCATTCTGTTGGATGACCAATTAAAAGATGGTCATGCTCTTGCTACAGCAGATTTACTTGGACTTGGCTACGACCAGGTAGTAGCAGGCTGGCGGGTTCCCAACGCGGAAAACAAAACAGGTATCAAACTTTATGTACCCGTAGACAAGAGTAATACAAAATGGGATCAATACTGGATTGATGAAAATGGCATGGCCACGGAAGACCTTCAGGTGCTGGACATGAATGGCGATGGCAAACTTGATATTGTTGCCGCGGGCCGTGCAACGAAAAATTTGAAGATATATTGGAATAGGGCGGAGTAATTTAATAATTCCTGTTTGTAAAATACCACCTCAATAAATAAAACACACAACTAAGCATGGGAACATCGGTTTTTTCTGCAATACTATTGTCATGTGTATTCCCTTCATGAATGCCTGGGCCGTATTGATATTGAGTTTAACCATGTGGGTTTATTGGATTGCCTTTCCTTAGAGACGGTTTGCTTATTAATTGCGATTACTTTTTGGGTAGGTTTGCATTAATAATAAGCCTGATTTAAGTTAATCAGCAATAGAAAAAACTCAAGCCACATTTCTTCTCATAGTTATGGGATCAAAAGAATCAACCTTGCTTTATTCAATTGTTTGGATAAGTGTGCCTATAACTTTTTTTATTGCATTGAATGTAGGAATGTCTTTCACCTCACCCTTCTCATTCAGTTTGGAACGAACAAATGATATGAGAAGAGTAGTTCCATCTGCTATTTTTGTGTCCAGTGCGGATAAGGTAAGCAATAATGCCGCATGAGCCTTATCTCCGGAAGAAGCTGCAGTAATGAGAGCAACAGGCTTACCGGAAAAGGCCGTGGAAGATACAGTCCAGTCCAATGCATTTTTTAATGCACCCGGTACGCCAAAAGCATATTCTGGAATGCAGAAAAAAACCGCATCGGATTCTGTTATGAGTTTGATGAAATTAGCTACGGGTAACGGTGCTTGACCACTGTCATTAAAAGGCGGAATTTCTACCAACCCGGTAAATACAGTAAAGGCAACATGACCCGGAACTAAATTTGAAACCACTTCCAATACTGCACTGGCGGAAGAATTGGAACGCAGGCTTCCTGAAATGCCGATGATTTTTTTTCTCTTTAGTATCATTTTAGCCTGCCAGGTCTTTTAAATTAGTAATATCATTACCAGTTAATTGATAGAGCTATTCGTAATCTTTCAAAATTGAAATCTCCTCTTTCAATTTAATACTTCTTTTAATTTACTTTCGAAAGCAGCACCCCGCAGGTTCTTTGCAATGATCTTACCCTCTTTATCGAGAAGCATATTAAATGGGATCCCTTTTAGCCCGTAGATAGCAACTATTTTACTATCCCATGCTTTCAGATCAGATACCTGTTTCCATTCCAGCTTGTCATTATTGACAGCTTTCAGCCATGCGTCTTTGTTTGTATCTAATGATACTCCAAGAACGTCAAATTGAGCGGAGTGGTATTTATTATACGTATTAACTACGTTTGGATTTTCAGCACGGCATGGACCACACCAACTAGCCCAAAAATCAACCAATACATATTTGCCCCTGTAGGAAGAAAGGGAAACAGGTTTTCCATTCATGTCACTTACTGTAAAGTCTTCCGCTGTTTTGCCTATGGCAGTTCTTTTGGCAGCATCAATGATTTCTGTTATCTGCCTGCCATACAAACTGGTTTGATTTTTTTCTGATAAGGAATTGAATACATCCAGCACTTCTTCAAGGTTTGGATCAAATCCATAAAATGTACTGATAGCCCATGCACTTACGGCAGATGCCGGATGTTCTTTTACAAAGCCCGCGATAACGTACTTCTTTTCCTGGTCCAGTTTATCATGAGTGCTGAACAGGCTGTCCTTAAGCTGCTCGGTCAGTTTTCCTAACCGATACAACCCCGCACCTGTTTTGTTCAATGCTTCTGATTTTTCATCAACAGTTTTTGTTAGTTGATGGTAGATTTCAAAATCTTTTTGTGTAGGAGAACCAGTAATAACAGGAGTTTCCCAATGAGCAGTATCAACAGTAACGGTAATATTTTCATTACCGGCAAAAAAACTTATTTCACGATTAAAGTCACCAGCAGTGAAGTTAAGGATAAGTCTTTCTGGTTCGGGAAGGTTTCCTGTAAGGACAAATTTGCCATTCTTCATTTCTTCAGAGAGCTGCTTTGTCTGGTTTCGATGAATATAAGAAAGTGTAACAGTGCCTGAATGCAATCCATTCACGTTACCCGAGATTCTGAACGAATCCTTCGCTTCAGCGGTTAATCCAATTATCACCGCTATAATTGAGAAGAGAAATGTTTTCATTTTTTATTTTGAATGATGCCGGCTTTTATTTGTTTGTATTACCGGCCTGCGATATAAATTAAAAGACAAAGCTAAATACAGAAGGGCTGCAGGTTTGTCCGCAGCATGACAGTGAATACAGTTAAGGCAATTAAGTTGATAGATGGATATTTGACATTACAAGCGGAAAATACGTTTTGCTTCTGACCGACATGACTTTTACTTTAACGAATCCTTCTCCTAAGCAATGTTGCTTTTAGTGAAGACGCTATAGATAAGGCCGTACACTGAAATTGCCATTATTTATTCATAGAAGCAAAACAAGCAATTCCGGCAGGTATGTGGCAATGCCAAAAGAATTTTATACCGGGACTCCTTACGCAGTTGTTGGTCTTTTCTTGTCACCAGTGGTATGAATGGAAAAGACATCCAAATCAGATGAGAACTTCGCAAACGTTCAATAGCGGGCAAAACCCGAAATGTGTGCCCGATCAAGCCCGTGTACACTTGCGACAGCCGATGATAGTAGTAAGGCAGCTCCGTTAATAATTATCAAAACTTAAACCTCCGTAGTCTCCAATTTCATCAACACCTTTTCCGTTTTGTTGTCATACAATTGATAGTATTTAATCACCCTTAACAGTTCCGCCACGCTCCAGGCCTGTGCTACACAACCTCTTGGATGGTGCGGCGCGTCGCCATCAAATATCTCTGATACACTGCCAATACATCCTTCAGCAAGGTGGTATTTGAAGTCCTCTATTATCTTTAAAGCTTTTTGTTTGCCTGACAATTCATCCAATCCTGCATCCTGGTAGTTATCTGGACCTGGTTCAGACATTATCGCATCTATATACGGCCCCAGCAACCAGCTCCAAACCGTTCCTTCATGATAAGAAGAATCACGGTGCCACTGATCGCCGCCGTACACCGGCACATAATGACTATCACTCTTTGGCAAACTTCTTAATCCAACAGGCGTATATAAATTGTCTTCAACTACCTTCAAAACAGCTTTTGCTTTTTCACCTTCAATCAATGGGAAAGGCAGGCTGATGGCAAAAAGCTGGTTGGGTCTTAATTCAGCAACAGGATTGCCATTTTCATCTATGTTGTCGTACAAATAATTTCCTTCCGCATACCAGAATTGCTTTGCAAAACTTCGCTTTGTTTTTTCCGCATTCATACTTACTGAAAGAGCGTCTTGCTCCTGATTATTTAAATGCAGCAATTCAGCAAATATCTTCAAAGCATTATACCACAATACCTGTATTTCTACCGGCTTCCCCATTCTTGGAGTCACCACCCAGTCGCCGATCCTTGCATCCATCCATGTTAGTTGCTGGCCCGGTTCACCCGCATATAATAATCCATCTTCATCAGCATGTATATTATATCTCGTTCCGTTATGATGCCAGTCAATAATTTCTTTCAGTACCGGTAGAATTTCCTGCAATACAAAACCCTTATCACCTGTTGCCAAGAGGTATTTGTAAACAGCAATAAAATACCAAAGCGTTCCATCCACATTATTGTATTCGGGCTCTTCACCATTGTCCCGGAACCGGTTGGGTAACATTCCCTGGCTCACCGTTTTTGCAAAAGACGCCAATATATTTTTTGCATCAGCAAAACGACCTGTGCTTAAACATAAACCCGGCAAGCTGATCATCGTATCCCTTCCCCAATCTGTGAACCAGTGATAACCGGCGATGATAGTGGCCCCCTCCAAACCTCCTCCGCCAGCAGGCGGAGAGGCTTCCGAAGACTCTGAAACTTTGATGTGTCTCCTGACAATGAACTGATCGGCGGCTAATACTAATTGTTTCACCATTTCATTATCAGGCTGATTGCTGATCAGCAATTTCCTGCGCATGGTTTCTTTTGAAAAGAGTTTATGGGCGTCTTTTCCATCAGGGTTTTCGGTAGACACAATAATACTTAATGAATCACCTTGCTTTAATTCAACGGAAAAAGTTCCATGATTAAAGAGGTCTTCGGTGTAATCCTGTCCACGGTATTGCTCAACACTGTATTGAAAATTATTATACCACCGTGGTGTATGCTGGTAAGATGAACCGGGCACATGGATGAATACATCCGTTTTCCCATCTGGTTGATTATGAAAAATTCCATTTTCAAACTCAACAGCCCAATGCATTTGCGGTCCTTCGTGAGTTAGAGAATGATATCCTCTCGCAGCCATCAGGGGCAATAACTCTAACGAAAAAGGTTGTGACGCTTCGATAATATCATATATAACGACAACTGTATTTTCTCCATGTATCATCGCAATGGTCTTTTTCAACTTTATCCCTTCTGCTTCATATTCCCATTGAGGAAAAAATTCTTTGGAGAAACTGGTAAGATAATGATGACCATCAGGCGCCACCACATTTTCCATGTAAAGATTGACGCCGAGTTCAATCCTCTTGTCACCGGTTACGATAGTCTCATCTAATTTGGATAGCAGGACCATTCTTTCCGTGGGTGGTACGATAGCTGCCACCAGTAATCCATGATAACGTCTTGTATTTGTTCCGATGAGGGATGAAGAAGCCCATCCACCGAGGCCATTTGTTTCCAGCCATTCATGTTGTGTAGCGTCAGCAAAATTTTGCAGATCAGCCAGATTTTTTGTTAGCATATCAGTTTAGTTTTTATCGCTCCATAAATGAGCATAAGAACACCTTGCTTTTACTACCATATGGGCGACATGGACACAAAGTTCTAAAGAAAGTGTACGAGTCATTGTATAGTTTAGCACATTTTTAGCACCTGTCACTTGCCCGATTCAATTCCGGCAAGAGTTAGGCTGTAATTTCTTTTAATAATAGTTTCTTTTCTTTTTCTCCGGAGGATTCCTCGCGGACAGCCGGGCTTACACGGTTGATCAACTCTGCAACAACTCCTGTCCACCCTGTCTGGTGAGAAGCTCCAACACCTCTTGCCGTGTCGCCATGAAAATATTCATAAAATAAAACCAGGTCCTTGAAGTTGGGATCATCACGATAGATAGTGAAATAATCATTCACTGGCCGATGACCCGTTTCATCTTTTTGAAAGGAAGAAACCAAACGTTTGGAAATTTCCTGCGATACTTTTTGCAGATCCATTTTATTACCCGAGCCGGTGGGTAGTTCTACCTCTAAATCATTTTTATAATATCCGGCATACGTATTCAAAGCGCATACCAATAAGTAATTCATCGGCATCCATACGGGTCCCCGCCAGTTGCTGTTGCCTCCAAATAAATTGCTGTTCCCTTCAGCAGGCTGATAATTCAAACCAAACTCCTGTCCATCGATATGTACCGAATAATAAGTCTCATGCAGTTTTGAAATAGACCGGATACCCCCTTTACTTAAAAATTCTTTTTCATCCAGCAAGGCTTTCAATAATTTTTCCAGGCGTTGACGGGGAACCAGTGATAATAAGATATCATCATGATCTTTTAATTCTTCTATTACTAAATATTGCCCATTGTCTTCCCTGTACTGCTGAAACCATTTTAGTCTTTTGTGAAAGTCCGGCAGTTTCTCCAATAATTCTTTTTTCAGCACCAGGCCGGCAAACAAAGTTGACAACCCTACAAGGCTTCTTACTTTGAGCGGAATATATCTTCCGTCGGGCAGGGCTAATACATCATAGAAAAATCCTTCTTCTTCATCCCAGCTTCCGGTCCAGTTCTCACCAATTCTGTTCAATGATTCGGCTATATAAACAAAGTGCTCAAAGAATTTAGTCGTTACGTCTTCATAGCCGGGATTGTATTGTGATATCTCCAGTGCCATCTCCAGCATGTTCAATGAATACATCGCCATCCAGCTGGTACCGTCCGCTTGTTCCAGTGTGCCACCGCCCGGAATCATATTGCTCCTGTCAAATACGCCGATATTATCCAACCCTAAAAAGCCACCTTCGAAAACGTTATTGCCTTTATTGTCTTTTTGATTTACCCACCAGGTAAAATTGATCAGCAATTTTTGAAATACTCTTTCTAAAAATTGTATATCAGGTTTTCCTGTTTTCGCTTTATCCATTTTATACACCTGCAAACAACTCCAGGCATGAACGGGAGGGTTTACATCGCTGAAGGCCCATTCGTAAGCCGGCAACTGTCCATTCGGATGCATATACCATTCACGAAGAAATAATATCAGCTGGTCTTTGGCGAATTGGGGATCGATCATGCTTAGAGGCACGCAATGAAAAGCGAGATCCCATGCTGCATACCAGGGATACTCCCATTTGTCAGGCATCGAAATAATGTCCTCGTTATTCAAAGACTGCCAGTGATGATTTCGGCCTGATTTACGTGACGCTGGCGGGGCCGGTTGACCGGGGTCGCCATTTAGCCAGCGGGGAATATCGATATTAAAGTACTGTTTGCTCCATAGCATACCGGCAAATGCCTGCCGTTGAATATTGAAGAGATCTTTATCTTTTGCCTCAGAGACCGAAGCATAAAATTCATCCGCTTCTTCAATACGTTTTGTAAATAGCTCGCCAAAATTTTGTCCAAACGGGTTTTCTTTTTCTTCCTGTTTGCTTAAGCGCAATTGAATACTGACGGAAGAATGTGCAGGAATATTAAATTCATAAAACGGGGCGAATTTCGTTCCCTCTTTCTTTTCAAGTAACCAGTCAAAATTTTTTTCAGTGACGGCTTTATGAAAAGCATCTTTTACAAAAGGAGAGGAGTTGGGCTGGCTATATAATCGTTCTGTATTCGTTTCGTTTTCCGTAAATAAAGTATGGATAGCTTTTTCAAAATAAAAATGATAGGTTCCTGCCTGTTCATGAGTGACTTTAGCAACTCCATAGTCGCCATACTTCTCCACCAATTCGATCACTGGTTTTTCTTTCATCAATCCAAAGCTCCACAGGTTGCGCATCCATAAGGTTGGCAGTAAAGCGATATACGCTTCTTCGTTACCGCGGTTATGGATGGAGACCCGGATGCCTATATCTTCTTTATCATTTTTAGCATATTCCGTAAATACATCAAAATACTTTCCTTCATTGAACAAACCGGTGTCTAATAATTCATATTCATTTTCATATTTTGAACGATTGCGATTGGCATGTACCAAATCAGCATAGGGGTATTCTGCCTGCGGATACTTATACAAATGTTTCATGTACGAATGCGTAGGCGTACTATCGAGATAGTAATACAATTCTTTTACATCTTCCCCATGATTGCCCTCATTGCCTGTTAATCCAAACAACCTTTCTTTCAATATAGAATCTTTGCCATTCCATAGTGCAACCGCGAAACATATCCGTTGCATTTCATCACTAATACCGGCAATACCATCTTCTCCCCAGCGATATACTTTTGACCGCGCATGGTCATGCGGAAAATAATCCCAGGCATTACCGTTCTCACTATAGTCTTCTCTTACGGTACCCCACTGTCTTTCGCTGAGATAAGGGCCCCATTTTTTCCAACCAGGTTGTTGTAGTCGTTGTTGTTCGGTGTTCATTTTATAAATTTGTTTGTGTAGCCAGCTTTAGTAATTCTATTCGGCTTCGTTGCGTCGCACTCGTCAGGGTTCTGTTCACGATTCGACAATTGTCTGAACTGGGATTTGTAAGATGATGGGGATGTATAGGATAGTTCTTTATTTCCCGTTAATCTCAAAAATCTCATAAATCCCAGTTCAGACTGCTACCCATTATCCTCAAACCCCGGGTACAATGTCATGCCACCATCTACAAACAAAGTAGTCCCGTTCACATAATCCGAATCGTCACTTGATAACCACACCGCCGCCTTGCCAATATCTTCTACCTGTCCTACTCTTTTCTGCGGGATCAATTTTAATAACTCCTGAAGGTGAGCCTGTGTATCCCAGGCATCATGATTAATAGGAGTAGCAATAGCGCCGGGAGCAATACTGTTAATGCGTATCATTTTAGGTGCGAATTCCTGGGCAATGGTTTTCATCATCAGCATCACGCCACCTTTACTTGCCGCATAGTTGGCGTGACCCGCCCAGGGAATTACTTCATGTACACTGCTCATGCAAATAATTTTACCAGCCGATTTTGATTTACCATTCACACCACGACGCAAAAATTCTTTGATTGCTTCTCTTGCACACAGAAACTGCCCGGTCAGGTTGACGCCGATCACAAAGTTCCATTGATCCAGCGTCATTTCCGTAAATGGAGCATCTTTTTGTAAGCCGGCATTGTTAATCAGGATATCGACTGTTCCAAATTGCCCAATAACATCGGCAAACATATTCTTTACTTCGTCTTCCTTACTGACATCACATTTATACCCAATGGCCATTCCACCATCAGCAATTATCTGGTCTACTACTTGCTGCGCCATCTCTTTTCCCTGCGGAATCGGGTAATTTACCACCACTGTTGCCCCTGCTTTGGCCAGTTCTTTGGCACAACCGGCACCGATACCACTGCTGGCGCCGGTTACAATAGCTATTTGGCCCTCTAATTTTTGTTTCATTTTCTTTTAATGATTTTAATTGGTTAAAATATTGAATGGCATATTCCGTGATGCCGAATTTGCCTTTTTATGACTAATGGCTTTCCTGATCAGTGAGATCTCAAAATCCGCGACGAGATTGGTATAATGCTGAAAAACCTCCTGAGGTGTTGCATTGGGGTTAAAATATTTGCCGGTGTTTTCGGATTGTAGAGACAAGGCATGCCTTGTCTCTACGACGTCCGGTACGGCCATATAATAGAAATAATCTGCTGATTGCAACCGTCCCCATATATCCGCATCTTTTTCATCCGTTGATTGCAAAACCAGGTTCCGGATACTATATATTTTTTTCAGCGTGTTATTCTGCATCACATTCTCGCACCACACACAACTGGCGTTAGACCGGTCTTCCCACGAAATAGTTTGCGCCACATCATAAACATCTTTAGGATAGTGAGAGCCCAATACTTCCGAAGGCGTCGAAAAATTAAAAGTTTCGTTCTTCAATACAGCTGCAGGCAGGGATTCTAAAAATTCAAAAATGCCGGTCTCTTTTTTCTTATACACACCGAATGTGTCATAATCCATAAATAGATTGATTACTTCTGTGTTCTCCGGGTGCTGATGCAACCACTCCGCAAATTTATCGGCGGTTAATGGATGTTCTGACCAATTAGGATCACCGAAGCGAAAAGCGATATCATCGGAAAGCGTAGCGTTTCGTAATAATAAACCTGGCTCTTCATACCCGGGAATAGCGTAAACTTTGTTGCAAGTCCGGCCTTTTAGTATTCTTTCTACACCCTCACACAAAATTCCCTTCAGCCCAAGCTCAGCAATCAAAGATGCGATCCGGTTGTTATGTATCAGTTCGGTGTTCTTGAAAACAACCGGGTCCATACCAAACAAACTGTTGACTAGTTCCGTATGTTTCAGAATTTGCCGCTGAAATTCAGCTACTGAATAAAGAGAACTCAACGAATGATAATAGGTCTCTGCTAAAAATTCTATGCAACCGGTGGAAGCTAATTTTTGGAAGGAACGGATCACATCGGGACGATACCGCTGAAATAATTCCAGTACGATGCCGCTGACAGAAAAGCTGATTTTGAATTTTCCCTTTTGCTGCATGATCTGTTCATAAATTATTTCATTCGCTGGCAGGCAACAGTTATCCGCTAACTGGTTGATGCTTTCCCTGTCAGCCTCTTCATCTTCGTAGCAATGACAAACATCAATATCCTTCGCCTGGTAATTTTTTAACCGGTAAGGTTGATGGACTTTAAAATATAGACAGACCGATACCATGATAAATGTTTTGAAGTTGAATGCTGGGAACTAAACGGCCGCTGTAAAACAGGGCCGTCGCCCCTGGGTACTTCATTAAACCTAACCAACTGCTATGATTATTTTTCCTGATCGGATGATCAGCAGTGAGCAGTAAATTTCGAAACTGGTTCACCAACTGCTTACTGTTTTATTTCCGGGAGTAAAGCTAATAAGGAAAGGAATTTTGCGCTGTCGCCTTATTTACATTATCAGCTATTTATCTAAATTAATTCCAGGCAACAGGATTGTTTAATTCAATTCGTTTGCGGTTGTAGCAAAGAAGACCTGATGTCCTTAGTTCATTCAACAACATGTTTACACTTTGGCGGGAAGTAGCAATAAATCCGGCGATATCGCTATGGGTCAGATAATTATTGAGAATGATCTTATCTCCCATTTGATTGCCATCGGTGCGGGCCCAGTTCTTAATAAAGCGGATCAACCGGTCTTTTGTATCCAGGAAAACAAGATCAGCATGACGATTTTCTAATCTTTGTAATTTGCTGTTTACTTTTCTTGCATAACCCAATACCATCTGCGGATTTTCTTCAAGTATCCTTCTGAAATCGCTGATATGAAATGAGCAGATGATGGTATTAGCTGTCAGTGCTTCCGCACATTCATCATTCCTTAGATGACCTTCCAGGCCGAGGTCGCCAAAAATATCCGGTTCAGTGAGAATATCTTTTACCAGTTCATTTTCCATACCGCTGGTGTCGGTTATTTTTACTTTTCCTTTCACCAAAAAATGAATTTTGGTGTACCCGGTCTCGCCATAGCTGATAAGCTCACCACGGTAAACGGTTTTCATCTTGGCTAATGCAGCCGCAACGGCCAATTTTTGTTCTGATAAAGAAGCCAGCAATGGATGATTCTTCAGGTAGAAGTATTTCATTTCTTCAGACATGGTTAAAGGTTTTAAAGATTTATAAAGTTTTAGTTAAATGCAGAAGCTAGGGCGTTCTCAATTTTCGAGATCATCATGTTTTTTGGAACGAGCCCGGTTACATGATCTATTACATCACCGCTTTTGAAAAAAAGGATGGTTGGGTATTCCATCACACCAAACTGGTGATCGATCCCGGTTTCCTTTTCCACATCAACAGTGAAGAATTTGGCCTGCCCTACATAAGATTTTGCCAACTCCTCGTAAATGGGAGAAATGATCTGGCAGGCGCCGTTCCATTCCTTTTTAAACTGTACCAATACCAGGCCCGTACTATCTACCACTTCCTTTCTAAAATCTGTTTTGGAGATCATTTGATTCATACTTTTTTCGGTTTGACATATCCTTTTAGCCAACCGGCGTGCCAGAAAAAAACAAGGGATTTTAAAATCGGCTGAAACCCTTTGCTGTAAAGGGTTTAAAAAAATTTATTCATCGCTGGTGTTTGCCGGAAATTTCATAGCTTTTCCCAACATTTTGGGAAAGTCCTGAAATCTTGGGAAAAGCTTATTTGGGAAATTGGGAAGATTGAAAATCTTTAGGCGGAGCGAGAACCGTTCTTCAAAAAAATACGTACTGTCTGTATGGCTGTTTTGATGGTTATCTCGCCTGTTTGTTAAAAAAAAAGCTAAAGCTGTCTTGTTGTCAATCAGCCGACAAGGAGCCGGAACAATGAGCTTTACTTTTGAGTATCAAAAAAATAATCAGATGAAAACAAGATTTTTTTTCATGGCTGTGTTGATCGGGTATTTTTCAACTATGGGCTTAGCGCAGGATCAGTCGGCCTTAAGAAAAAAAGAATTCAACCTGGATGATAATATCGCTATCGGTGGCTATGATCCTGTCGCTTATTTCAAAGTAAATAAAGCGGTAAAGGGAAAGAAAGACCTGGCTGTAAGTAACCAGGGTGTTATTTATTATTTTTCTTCGGCAGAAAATAAAGAAGAATTTAAAAAGAGCCCGGCACAATACGAACCGGAATACGGTGGCTGGTGTGCCTATGCCATGGGAGCAAGAGGAGAAAAAGTAACTATTGATCCTGAAACTTTCAAAATCATCAACGGAAAGCTATATCTTTTTTACAACCGCTTTTTTAATAATACTCTGAAAAGCTGGAATAAGGAGGAGGCAAAACTTAAACCGGCGGCCGATGCCAGCTGGAAGAAATTTTATCATTGATCAATTAACAACCATGACACTTAACTGGACTACCATCGGGATCTGGGCCCTGAGAATAATCGCTGCATTCCTTTTATTGCAAACACTTTTCTTCAAATTTACAGGTGCGGAGGAATCCATCTATATATTTTCTACCCTTGGGATGGAACCATGGGGAAGAATTGGAAGCGGAGTGCTGGAATTAATCGCCTCTATACTTATTCTTTATCCGCGCACCACGTATATAGGGGCGGCATTAGGGGCGGGGTTAATGGCTGGTGCTATATTCTTTCACCTGACTACAAAGCTTGGCATCTCAGTTCTGGGAGATGGAGGGCAACTTTTTATTTATGCTTTGCTGGTTTTTAGCTGCTGTGTAATATTGCTTTTTATCTATCGTGGACAAATAAGCAGCCTGCTGAAAATGATTTTCGGAAAAAATATTTAACTTATGAAGAGCTTTTTATTGATGGTGCTTGTGTCGGCCGTTCTGTTGGTTTCCTGTGTCAAAAACAATACCCCAGGGGTTTCGTTGGATAATACAGTTGATACCTCGGTTGCCATGCCAAAGCACGATGGGGATTTTATTAACGGTCCATACGGATCCGTGTCAGGTATGGCTATCGTATATAATCAAAATGGAAGTCTTGTGCTGGCTTTACAAAATGTGATGATATCAAACGGTCCGCAATTGCATGTCTATCTTTCAAAGGAAGTTCAGCCGGTTAATTTTATCGACCTGGGGTCTTTGCAATCAACAAAGGGAAACCAGTTGTACAATATTGAAGGACAGCCTGATTTTTCGCAATATAAATACGCATTGATCCATTGTAAAAAATATAATCACCTGTTTGGAAGCGCCAAACTTCAATAAACCAATAAACCTTTTGTATGCTGCTTAAACAACCCATTCAGAATGTATTCGTCCAGTTGTCGGAAACGCTGAATCAACTATCCAATGATGAGTATATCCAGCCCAGCAAGATATTGTTCAACGCCAGTATTGGTCAGCATGTGAGGCATATTATTGAATTATTTCTTTGTCTTGAAAAAGGGTATGAGTCCGGGGTAGTGAATTATGAAAAAAGAAAAAGAGATTACCAGATAGAAACCAATAAGAATTTGGCCATTCAGTTATTAAAGGATATCTACCATCGCCTGGAACGGCCCAATGCGGATCTTGTAATGGAGGCTGAAGATTACGAAAATACAGAAGGCGCGGTGGCGATACCCAGTAATTATTATCGTGAGATCGCTTATAACCTGGAACATACTATTCACCACATGGCATTGATCCGTGTTGGTGTCAATGAGGTTTCGACCATTGAACTGCCGCAGGAGTTTGGTGTGGCATATTCCACTATTAAATACCGGCAGCAATGTGCACAGTGACCTATATACCTACGAATGATAAATATTTTATTTCATCCAACCGCGATGAAAAATACAGCCGGAAGCGGGCTATTCCTCCCAAGGTATACGAGATCAATAGTAAAAAATTGATATTTCCAAAAGATGGTGATGCCGGGGGAAGCTGGATAGCCCTGCATGAAAATGGGAACGCAGCTGTATTGCTGAACGGGGCTTTTGAGAAACACATTCCCATGCCTCCCTATCGCAAAAGCCGGGGCAAAATATTTTTAAATATTATTACTGATGAAAGACCGGTCAGGCATTTTCATCAACTGGATCTTGAGCAGATAGAACCGTTTACTCTTATTTTGCTGGAGAAGGACAATTTGTATGAATGTCGCTGGGATGGAAATGACAAACATTGCCAGCAATTAAAAAAACACCGGCCATATATATGGTCGTCCGCCACCTTATATGATAAAAACATCGTGGAAAAGCGGGAACAATGGTTTGCCGCATTTCTTAATCGCAATCCCCATCCCACACAAAAGGATATACTGGAATTTCACCAGTTTACTGGTGATGGTGATATGCAGAATGACCTGTTGATGGAGAGGGAAGGCGTTTATACTACTGTCAGCACCACGAGTATGCTATTGACGGAAGACCGGGGAAGTATGAAATACCTTGATTTAAAAGATAACAAGTTTACCGAAAAGAAAATAGAATTTGAATCATCCTGTGAATTTATTTGATGCGTAAAATCTTATACCATCCTTTCTTTATCAAATTATTCAATTGGGAATACTGGCCTTTTCATGTTGTGTATGGCCCCATTTATCTATACTGGTTCTGGCTTTGTGCCAAATCAAGATCTTTTTTCTTTTTCAATACATCCAATCCTACTATCATCAACGGCGGGTTCCTGATGGAATCAAAGAAAGAGATATATGATCTCATCCCTCCTGTGTATTACCCCCCTACGCTGTTTTTTAAAGCCGGAACAAATCCTGAGGAAATAATAACAGAGATTAAAGTCAGGCAGCTTCAATTTCCTTTGATCGGCAAGCCGGATATCGGTATGCAGGGAAAAGCGGTTAAGAAATTAATGGACACAGTTGAATTAACGGACTATGCTACGCACTCAAAAGTTGATTTCCTGGTACAGGCTTTTATACCTTATGAAAAGGAAGTGGGTATTTTTTATTATCGTTACCCGGGAGAAACAAAAGGATATATCTCCGGAATTGTCGCAAAGGAATTTCTTTCTATTACTGGAGACGGCGTTTCGGACATGGAGACATTATTGAAAAAAGAAAAAAGATATATTCTTCAATTGCCGGTATTGCGGAAAACATACGGTGGCGAATTAAAAAATGTGTTGAAGCAAGGGGAAGAGTATTTGCTGGTTCCTTACGGAAATCATGTAAGAGGAGCCAAATTTATTGATGCCAGTAACCTTATCGATGAACAATTGACCAGATCGATTGACCGTGTTTGTCAGCAAATTGAAGGATTTTATTTTGGGAGACTGGATATCCGCTATGATTCATGGGAAGAATTAAAGGAAGGGAAGAATTTTTCCATCATTGAATTAAATGGCGCAGGCAGTGAACCTACGCACATGTACGATCCGAAGCATTCTATCTTTTTCGCCTGGAAAGAGATCATTCGTCACTGGAATATACTGGCCCGTATCAGCCGGATCAATCACCGGCTCTTGAAAAAACCTTATATGAATATCGGTGCCGGACTTCAAATGCTGAAGGCAAATAAACAGTATGTAAAGCTGATTAGCGAGGATGACCAGCAACAAAGAGCTTAGAACACGGAAGACACGGATTGGAAAGATTAACACGGATTTCTTCTCCAATTGTTAAGGTTATTTTATCCGCAGTCCCTGGGAATAATTGATTACATGCTATGAAGCTAAATGCAACGGGTAGAACAATTTTAAATCTTTATGAGACCAATTTGCACCATTCCCTTTGTTGGAATAATGATACTTGCCGGGCTTTCTTTTAGCATCAGCGGTAATAAGCCTGGAAAAGAAATGCCAATAGCAGGACCTGGTTTTGCCGTGGTAGAATTATTTACTTCAGAAGGCTGCTCCAGTTGTCCGCCTGCCGATGAATTGGCCATTGCTTTATCCAAAGAGTATGTGAACAATGTTTATTTTTTAGGTTATCATGTTGACTATTGGGATTATATAGGCTGGAAGGATAAATTCAGCAAGGCTGATTATACGGAGCGGCAAAGAAAATATGCTACGGCATTTAATCTTAGCAGTATTTATACACCACAGGTCGTTGTCAATGGAAGAAAGGAGTTTATTGGTTCTGATCAAAGCAAGCTGAGGAAAGCAATCATGGAAGAACTGAAAGTAAATCCATCTGCTGAAATTAAACTGACTGCGAAGCTAGGCAAGGATGGTATTGTTGTTTCGTATGCAACATCATTATCTGATAGGGATGTTCTGAAAATCGCATTGGTGCAAATTCATGCAGAAACTCCTGTAAAAAGGGGAGAGAATAGCGGGAAGTATTTAAGCCATATTAATGTAGTAAGAGAGATTCAAAGCATTGGTATCAATAAGAAAGGGAGTGGCGAAACTTATTTTAAAATACCCGGAGATGTGACGGCTGCTAATTTAAAAATAATAGCGTTTATTCAGGGGAAAGATAATTTGAAGATTGTTGGGGCGACTGATGAAACGATTCAGTAATTGGTAAAGTAAGATAAATGTGTTCCATAAAAATGGCAGTGAGTATCCCGGTGATATATTCAACAAATCCTGGAAAATTTCTCTGAAAAATGTCACCCCTTCGGGGTTTATGAATAAGCGTTTGAATCGCCTTTCTATAATCATATTATCCCTTCGGGATTAATTCAAAGCCTGAAAGCTTGGTATTACTATAGTTAATGTGACAGAAGCTGTCTTAAAACCCCGAAGGGGTGATATGATTTGGGAGGATATAATTTTACAGCCATCAAACCTCTCTTTTTATTCCCAGCTTTTTCATTCTTGCTTCCAGCGTAGTAGCATTAAGCCCCAATATTTTCGCAGCACCTTTTTCTCCGCTAACTTTCCAACCGGTTTTCTTCAACGTTTCTATGATGTGTTCTTTTTCCACATCTTCTAATTTTGATGCGGGGCTGGTATTACCATTCACCGGTTCAGTTATATTTTCAGTGGGTATCCAGTCTCCGTATTCCAATATTCCATTACGGCTTAGGATCATGGCCCGTTCAATAATGTTTTCCAGTTCACGGATATTACCGGGCCAGTTATAAGCCATCATCGCATCAATCACTTTGTCAGAAACATTATTTATTTTTTTACCAATCTTTCCCTCGTGCTTTTGACAAAAATGTTTTATCAGCAAAGGAATATCTTCTTTTCTTTTGCGAAGCGGTGGACAAATGATCGGGAAAACATTCAGGCGATAATAAAGATCCTCCCGGAATTCTTTTTTTTCAATCGCCTGTTGCAGGTTGCGGTTGGTAGCAGCTATCACTCTTACGTTTACCTTCATGGTTTTGGGGTTGCCCAGTCGTTCAAATTCGCCCTCCTGCAATACGCGAAGCAGTTTGGCCTGTAACTCTACCGGCAACTCACCTATTTCATCTAAAAAGATGGAACCACCATCCGCCAGTTCAAAGCGGCCGATCTTTCTTTCCATGGCCCCGGTAAATGCACCTTTTTCATGACCAAACAATTCACTTTCTATCAGGTTGGCAGGCAATGTAGCGCAGTTTACTTTTACCAATGGCCGCTTGCTGCGGTTACTCACATTGTGAACAGCTCTTGCGATGAGTTCTTTTCCTGTACCGGATTCTCCCAATATTAATACCGTCGCATCGGTAGATGCCACTTGTTCTATCTGCTGTAATACTTTTTGGAAATTGTGGCTCTTACTAATGATCTCTTCAAAATTGTAGGTCAGTTTTATTTCTTCCTGTAAGTATTTATTCTGGGCCTGTAGTCTTGCCTGTTCCTGCTCCATCAGCACTTTATCCGTAATATCGATAAACATAGTACGGGTAAACTCTCCGCCCACATCAGGGTTTGACCACCATTGTATCCAGATAGGTTTACCATTGTCCTTACGTCTGAGTTCAAGCACGACACCACTGGTATCCGTGCCACGACCCACCGATTCAAACGCTTCTTTCATACGGCGCTGGGCGTCGGGAGTATCCGGCGCCATCGTTTTTCCGTAGATATAAGGAACTTCAGCGGGTCTTACTCCCAAAATTCTCAATGCCGCCCGGTTTGCTTTAATAAATTTTGAATCCAGGCCTTCATGAACGTATGCGATTGGCGCTTCTTCAAACAAATCACGGAATCTCTCTTCACTTTCTTTAAGCAAAATCTCCAGTTCACTATTGGCGATTTTTAGCTTTGCCTCCGCTCTCATTCTTTCAATTTCAGCCCCGGCTCTCGCGGCAAAGATCTTGAGGATTGCCGTTTGATTTTTCTCGGTAGTGATCGGGTTATTGTCGATAACCAATATATGGCCTATGATCTCACCACTTGTCGTACTGTAAATCGGCACACCTACCGCTGATTCAATTCCTGTCTCCTTCGGATATTTTACCTGCACATTTTCAGCCATAAAAAAATCCTTACCCTGCATAATGATCTCGCAGGGAATATCAGCCGTATCATATTCTACATTATCCAGCACTTTTTCACCGTCGACATAACACAGTGTCCGCAACCTTGTTTTTTCTTCATTGGCGCATTCGGTGATTAATGCATAACGCATGGTCAGTGTCATCGTGATATGCTTCGCCAACTCCATCAGGAAATCTTCACCGGTCAAACCCGACGTCGCTTCGGAAACAGTACGCAACAATTCTTCTTCCATCTTTCTTGCCCTTATATCTCTTACGAGGCTACAGGTATATTCACGGTTTTCAAAAACCATGAAGTTTTGCGTAATCTCTATGTCCACAGCGGTTCCGTCTTTGCGCTTGAGCTTTGCATCAAAGATCACTTTCTTTTTTTCCTTCAACTGGGACCAGATAAATGCCCAGTCGGGTTGCTGAACGCTTTCATTGATGTCAAAAACATGGAGTCTTTTCAACTCATCTTTAGAATAGCCGGACAGCTCTGCGGCAGCATCATTTACCTGCCAGATATAACCATCCTGGTCTATCCAGAATACAGCTTCCCGCAAATGATCCATCGTGAACCCGTAAAATTCATTAGCCTTGACCTGCCTTTGCAGCTCTTTTTCAGATTTCATTCTTTCTATTTCCGCACCAATCTGTGAAGCGAAAATTTTCAAAATGGCTGTCTGGTTACTTTCTTCCGTAACCGGCTGCAGGTTGGAAACAATGATGTGCCCGATTATTTTACCGGTAACAGAGCTATAAATAGGTACCCCGGTCGCCGCTTCTATTCCTTTGGCCTCCGGGAATTTTTTATATACTTCGCTGGGAACAAATACTTCTTTTCCCCGGAGGATAAGTTCACAAGGTCTGCCGGTTGTATCATATTCGATATTATCCATTACGGCATCGCCATTCACCAGGCACAAAGTTCTTACGTGGGTGCTGCCTTCTTCAATACATTCGGCAACGAGGGCGAATTGCATTTTCAGTGCCCGGGTGAAATTGCGGCACAATTCTTCCAGCAGGTCTTTTCCCACCAGCCCTGAAGTGGCTTCGGAAATGACATGCAGGAGATCTTTTTCAGGAATAGGCGTTGGTGCTTTTGCCATGAACAGATTTTCTTATTCTATAAAGATAATTAATGTGGAAATGTAGTCAGGAAGAGCTTCCCGATTTGTCGAAAAGCTGACAATCAAATTCATTTTAACAAGTATTTTTTTAAAGTGAAAGCCTGCATCGGACTATTGGCAGGCTATTTTTTCGCTGCCGGCTTGTAACGATTAATTTTAAAAGATCGAACTACTAATTCAGCATAATCGTGCGCCGGGTTATTCCCCAAAAAAGCAAAATTGAACTTTGCTACATTGGAAAGATCCAAAGGAGTCGGGCCGTCTTTAAAGGAAGAAAAATAAATGGTGTGGTTCACAAACACATCCGAGGCGGGTAAAACAATATGATTGTGCACGCCGCCATGTACACCGGTTTGCCGCAATTGCAGGATTACTTCATGATTAGCCTTATATTCTATTTTTATAAACTTGCTTTTACTTAAATCCACGGGTAAAGCTTCCACAGCATCAGAAGGTTTTATAGGGAAAGAAAGTTCTCCATATTTTGCCACGTTGAATTTAGCATGCGCCACTATTCTATTGTTTTCTGTTGTTAAGCCATTGGAGCCAACAGAAGGGATAAGTTGGGTTGTTGCAGAATCATGACCGATTAGCCAATGAGTAAAACCATTAATGGACAATTTCCCCGCGGGTTGAGACTCACAGGAAAGGTTAACGTAAAGCGAGCAGGTGATTAATAATAAAATCTTTGGTAGCATAGTATAAATCGTTTAACTCTTTCTGTAGTCGATAATATAATTATTCGCTCATCGCTTTTTTATAAGCTTTAATAAAAATGGCTCCAAGATTCTTATAGGGAGGAATATAATCTTCGAAACCTTCAACTCTTGCATTGTTTTTAAACTCTTTCCAGAAGGGAATCCAGTCAATATTATTGCCTGTACGGAGTTTATCCGTCAATAACTGGATAAAGGGTTTGTTGACGGCACGCATACCAATTTGTTTGGAAGCGATGATATGCGCATCAGGCGATTTTTTTAAAATGGCGTCTATCAAAGGAAAGCCACCGCAGCTACCCATAAAAACAATACGGGAAATGGGCGACATGTAACCAATGGTGGAATTGGCGAAATAACTATGGCCACGGTGAATGGTAATGGTGGGATGTAAATTTCCCTTTTCGAGGAATTGGTTCAGGGCCTGCTGAGCCATATCGTCTTCACCGGTTTCTTCCGGCAATGGTTTGTTGGCGTAAATGACAACCGGCTTTCCTTTTGTTGTTCGTATGCTGATCCATTGCGCATTGCTTTTATCAATGCTCCAGTTTTCATTGCTGAAAATTTTTTCAAATTCAGGGAAATCAATTTCTATCGTTTCCTTATCACCATAAAAGAAAACCTGGATGATCACCGTATCCTTTTCATTGACCAATGAAGAAAAGGGAACAGTATATACCGGCGGAATACCCAATTCTTTCGTGAGGTCAATTTTTTGCGATGAGTCCGCCGAAAGAAATAATTGATTCAGTATATTATAAATAGTTATTCCTCTTTTGCTGGATGCGGAAAGATTGCGCTGGTAATTTTCTTTCACAAGATTCAGTATTTCTTCGGAAAGTTTTTTATTGGTTTCATAAATACTGGCATAGGAATCGGCCACATCCACACCATCTTCGAGGCCGTTTGTCTTTTCAAGATTATTGACAAAGGACTGCATCAGTTTGGCAGCGTCATCATGACGGGGAAAGCTGGAAAGAAAACCACTTAAGGTATTATACGCGGCCGCCTGGCTGATAAATTTCCGGTAATGATCAAAATAAACACTCTGCAATAATGAATCTCCCCGGTTTCCCATTTTTTTCATCATCAGCGGATATACCCCTTTTGTATAACTGGATGTATAAATAAGACCATGTGTCAGAACAGCGAGGTAATACAATTCTTGCGCGGTTAGCGATTGAATGCATTGAAATCTTATGGCATCCGGCTCATTGTGTAAACCATTGATAGTATTGACAAAAATATCTTTGGCTTTTACCGTCAATCTTTCGGTCAGCGATCTGAATTCATAAGCGGTGTCGCCATTAATGGCTCTTTGCGTGTAATCCAATTGTGTATTGACGAGCAGGCGATAGTATTGCAGGGAATCTTCTTTGAGGGAATCTATTTGTGCGATTGTTATTTTTCCTTTTATAATATTGTCGAGAAAAGGAAAGTATTGCTGGCCGCTCCTGCTTTGCGACATGATCGCAATCGCTTTTACAAAATCATCATCTTTGATATTTCTGATAATCGCTCCCAACTTATTTCCTCCCTGGGCAAATGAATAGAGTTGCGCCGGATATTTCCGCGCCACTATTTTTACAAGGCTGTCCGCAAAAGGAACATCAGGATTATTTTTCAGGGTAATCAAAGTCTCGGCCGGGTATAAAAGACAATACTTCAGGATAAGCAGATCCTGCGATGATTTTATACCGGTATTTGTATCAAAGGCAGAAGAACGTACCACAGGAGTGGCAACGTAATAGTAAAGTGTATTAATGAGACTATCGATACCGGTATTGTTCTTATCAAGATCCATGCATTGATCGTAAGCTGTAACTACGGCAGGAAGAAGAGTCGGATCGAATTGTTTTGATCGCCAGCCGGTTCTTAGATTTTTTAATAAATTCTGCAGGCCTTTGAGATAGTATAGTTTTTTATTATGGTTCAGTAAGGTATCTCTTTCGATTTTGAATTGTAGAGAATCAATCTTCGTAGTCAAAGCCTGAAGGGAGGAGTCCTTATCTTTTTTTGTGGAGTCACGAAAGAAATTTCCGTTGGTAGTATCATAGTTGAGAGCAAGCTGTTGCTCTTTATCAATGTTATCATGCGCAAGCTGGCGATTGAGTGGAATGACAAGCGCTTTAACTTCAGCACTGTCTGTATGAATGGCAGAGCTATCTACCTGGGCGATGACACAAAGTGAAATCAGCTGACCAAAGATCAGCAGTCCGGAATATTTTTTAATAGCCATCATAAGGATCGAATCATAAAAGTAAGCATCGCATTCCAGATTTAATAGTAATGAAAGCGAGCCGGTATTGACACATAAGAAAGAATAGGCTTGTGATGAACCCTTTAGTCTTTACTCCTTCTATTCCCAGCGTAATTACATGTATATTTTTTTTGTAACATCATTGCATCATGCTCACCAATAAAAAAGCCCCGGATAAAAAATCACGGGGCTTTTTTGGTTTTGGACAAATTTTATTGCTTAATAATTATTCTTTCTACAAATAGTTGTCCGTTAATAATCGCTTTTACAAAATAAATGCCGCTGGCGAGGTATCCGTGATGATCTGTCAACCGGATGGTGGTATTACCAGCACTGACGCCCTGTTTTTGAAGCAGCAACATCTTGCCTTGTACATCCAGTAATTGAAGTTCAGCAGTACCCTGTCTTTCAGCTGAAATATTCAGCATTATTTCATTGTTGACAACAGGGTTGCGGAGAACGATCAAACCAGTTTTACCCTGGCCTGATTTATAGAACACCACTTTACTGATCATGAACCGTCCATCTATATCTACCTGCCGGATCCTGTAATAAACAGTTCCATTGACACCGAGCACCGGTACATCATTGAAAGTATAAGTCTGCTGACCACCGCCATTGTTACGATAAGCTACCGTACCTGCGTCAACAAAACTTACACCATCAACACTGCGCTCAACGACATATTCTTTTACACTTAATTCGTCGGCTACTGTCCAGGCGACAATATTGCTGGTTGGTGTTACTGTCAACTTTACTTCAATAAACCTTACCGGTAATACAAAGGCATTGTTTCTCCAATCACGGTTAGTTGCACCGATTGGTGTTTGAGGAGCTAAGAGATTGCTTCCGGCCGGTGTTGGACCTGTCGCACTGCCTCCATTACCCATGCCTGCATTGGTGACGTTATTCTGAATATCAACTGTCGCTGTAGTCAGATCCAAAATATCAAACTGGTCAACCAGGCCATCTCCATCTGTATCGGCGACATTGGTGAGAGTGGCATTTTCATCTCCTGACGCTTCTCTCAGGTCGCTCACGCTATCATTGTCACTGTTGATGTCAGTATAATCAGGATTGTCCGTTCCATCATGATTGTATGGAGTAATTCCATTATTAGCATTACCTGCAAAAGCGGCGTCATTGTTATCATACAGATCATCAATGCCATCACCATCGGCATCAGCACCGGAAGGCAATTGATAACCAGCCGTGCTTTGTCCCTCCACGTTATCGGTAAGGCCATCATCGTCCGAATCAATATCGAGGTAGTTAGCAGGGCCTGCCAAATCTGTATTCGGAAGGTTAAGTGATGGAAGTCCGTCAATCGTGTCACTCCATCCGTCTGCGCCTAATGTTCCATCTGCAATGCCATCGTTATTAGCATCAGGGAAACCAGCCTCTCTTACATCAAGTATACCATCACCATCCGCATCAAGGTCATACGGATTGGGCAATCCCAGTTTGTCTGTATTCGCTCTTGGATAACTATCGGGTTGTCCATCACTATTTAAATCCGTACCTGTGATGATCAATGCGGCCGCTGTATTTTCCGCCGTGCCATCATTATCACTATCTCCATCGATGTCGTTAGATAATCCATCTCCGTCTGAATCAAAATAAAAGTCTATGACTCCATCATTGTTTCCATCATCTCCTCTGGCTTCCACCACATCAGGTATACCATCATTATCACTATCCTTGTCATAGGCATTGGGTATTCCATCGCCGTCTGTATCAAGGTTGGCAATGGCATCACCACCGGTTGAAGCATCGTACGTATCATGCAGGCCATCGCCATCAATATCAGCGAAGACTCCGTCAATTCTTCCATCCCCATTTGTATCAACACCACCGGCTTCTACTATGTCTGGTATGCCATCATTATCGCTATCCAGGTCCCTGCTATTTGGCCTGCCATCGGCATCGGCGTCTCCCGCTCCTTCTATGACATCAGGAATACCATCGTTGTCATCGTCTGCATCAACAAGATCTAACACTCCATCATTGTCTGCATCTCCGGATTGTCTCCAATCCCTGTCATCTCCCGGGTTGTTGACGTCAGGATAAGAAGCAGGTGTAGTGCCGTTGGTAGGTTCAGGATTTACATCATCAGCATCATATTCATTCAGCAATCCATCATTGTCTGTATCGGTGGTACCCACAAAAGCAATTTCAGCTCCGTCGATCACGCCATTGCCATTGGTATCCCATCCTTCAATGCGGTCGGTTTTTCCATCAGCATCAGTATCAGCATCGAGATAATCCGGTATTGTATCACCATCATCATTGTCGGCCACAGGTGCTATTCCATTATTCGCATTTCCGGCAAATGCCGCATCATTGTTATCATAAGCATTGTCAATACCGTCATTGTCGGTGTCGGTTCCTGCAGGAGCAATATAACCAAGAGTAGATTGTCCTTCGATGATATCAGGAATACCATCATTGTCGGCATCAATGTCTAAGTAGTCAGGCCCTCCGGCTCCATCTGTATTAATTGATGTCAATGAGACAAGAGCATCCACGACATCACTCCATCCGTCGGCACCCAGCGTACCATCGGCCACGCCATCATTATTCGCATCGGTAATAATGCCTGCTTCACGAACATCTAATATGCCGTCGCCGTCGGAATCCAGGTCATAAGGATTGGGCAAACCATTGGCATCTGAATTAGCCCTTGGATAAGTATCAGGTTGCCCGTCGCTATTGCCATCCGCACCGGTAATGATTAATGCGCCGGCTGTATTTTCAGCGATACCGTCATTATCCGCATCACCGTCCGCAATGTCAGCAAAGCCATCATTATCTCCATCAACAAATCCGTCCACCTTGCCATCATTATTCGCATCGGTGCCACCGGCTTCTACGATATCCGGTATGCCATCATTATCACTGTCGAGGTCTTTGCTATTAATAATGCCATCACCATCTGTATCGCGGTTGGCAATTGCATCGCCACCCGTTGACGCATCATAGGTATTGTGCAAGCCATCATTATCAGTGTCGGCAAAGGCTCCGTCAACACGACCATCACCATCAGTATCTACACCACCGGCTTCAACAATGTCCGCTATTCCATCGTTGTCGCTATCCAGGTCAAATAAATCCATGACGCTATCGAGGTCGGTGTCATAAGCATCATTTATATTATCAGCATTGACGTCAACGAAAGCAGGTGCGCCTGGTCCCGGGGTGGGGTCAAGGTAATTGGGCGTACCATCGGCATCAGCATCGGCGGATGGATCAACTCCTCCCGGATTTTCCAATACATCCGGTATGCCATCATTATCATCATCCAGGTCATTACCATTTACTATGCCGTCCGCATCATTATCAACAGGCTCTCTCCATGCCCTTTCCGGTGTACCTAAATCTTTATCGGGGTAAGAGGCGGGTGTAGTGCCGTTGGTAGGCTCAGGACTTGCATCATTGGCGTCATATTCATCAAACAATCCATCTCCGTCCGTATCTGTCGTACCTATAAGGGCAATTTCACCTCCGTTAATGAATCCATCGCCATTAGTATCCCATCCTTCAGAATCATCTAAACTGCCATCATTGTCCGAATCGCCATCGACATAATCGGGATTGGCGTCATTTTCCTGGTTGTTGGGTGTAATACCGTTGGCAACACCACCGGCGAATGCGGCATCATTATTATCGTAGGAGTTATCAATACCATCAGCATCGCTATCAACGCCGGCAGGAGCAATATACCCTGAAGTGGATTGACCTTCGATATTATCTACGATACCATCATTGTCAGAATCTATATCAAGGTAATTGGGTTGACCATGCGCATCAGTATTGGTTGGAGTAAGGGCAACTAGTGCGTCTACTGTATCACTCCAACCGTCAGCACCTAATGTTCCATCTGCAACGCCATCATTGTTTGAATCGGCAAGACCCGCTTCACGCACGTCAAGTATACCGTCGCCATCTGAATCCAAATCATAGGGATTCGGCAGGCCATTCGCATCCTGGTTGGCGAATGGATACGTATCCGGTATGCCGTCGCTATTGCCGTCGACACCGGTACGGAGTAATGCAGCTAGTGCATTTTCCGCCGTACCATCATTATCGCTATCACCGTCTACATCGTTAGAATAACCATCGCCATCAGAATCAAAATAAAAATCGATGATGCCGTTATTGTTTGCGTCGGTACCGCCGGCTTCCACTACATCGGGTATGCCATCGTTATCACTGTCTAAATCCCTTGAGTTGGGAATGCCATCACCGTCAGTATCGCGGTTGGCGATCGCATCACCCCCGGTTACGGCATCGTACGTATCATGCAATCCATCGCCATTACTATCTGCGAATACACCATCAATGCGACCATCGCCATTCGTATCAACACCACCTGCTTCTACAATATCCGGTATACCATCGTTGTCGCTGTCAAGATCCTGTGTGTTGATGACGCCATCCAGATCTGAATCGAACGCATCGCTGATATTATCGCCGTTGCTGTCAACGAATGCAGGAACACCTGGTCCAGGAGTAGGATCAAGGAAATTGGGTAGGCCATCGGCGTCGGCATCAGCATATGGATCAACTCCACCGGGATTTTCCAGGGTATCGGGAATGCCGTCGTTATCATCATCTATATCGGTGCCGTCTACCACACCGTCTTCATCGTTGTCTACCGGTTCTCTCCAGGCTCTTTGCGTGGTTGTAATATCTATATCAGGATAAGAAGCGGGTGTAGTTCCATTAGTAGGATCGCTAAGTGCTGTATTGTTGTCGTAGCCGTCGAGCAAACCATCGTTATCTATATCTAATACGCCGCCAACTTTTTCTATTCCGTCAATAACGCCATTGCCATTTGTATCCCAACCTTCCAAAGCATCGGATTTTCCATCATTGTCCGTATCTGTATCTATGTAATCTGGATTTCCGTTTGTCTCCTGGTTATTGGGTGCAATACCATTATTGGGATTTCCACCGAAAGCGGCATCATTATTATCATAAGCGTTGTCAATACCATCATTATCGGTATCAGTACCGGAAGGAGCAATATAGCCGGCGGTAGTCTGACCTTCAATATTATCAGGGATACCATCATCGTCAGAATCTATATCGAGGTAATTGAAATTGCCAACACCGTCTGTATTGGTGAGGATCAGGGGATCGGTTCCATCAACTTGATCACTCCATCCGTTCGGGCCTAGTGTTCCATCCACGAAGCCATCATTGTTTGTATCGGTAAAGCCGGCTTCACGAACATCCAGGATACCATCGCCATCCGAATCGAGGTCGTATGTGTCAAGTACACCGTCACCATCCTGGTCACCACGAACATAAGAATCGGCCTGCCCATCGCTATCAACATCGGCCCCTGTAAGAATTAGCGCCCCTACGCTATTTTCCGCTGTGCCATCATTATCTGTATCTCCATCCGAATCGTTATTGTAGCCATCTCCATCCGAGTCGAAATAAGCTGTTATGTTACCGCCATTGTGATCGTCCAAAGCGGCGCCACCTGCTTCTCTTATATCCGGAATACCATCGTTGTCACTATCTAAATCTTTTGAGTTGGGAAGGCCATCGCCATCACTATCGCGGTTGGGCAGAGCGTCTCCACCCGTTGATGCGTCGTATGTATCATGCAATCCATCGTTATCTGCATCCGCAAATGTACCGTCAATACGACCGTCGCCATCTGTATCTACACCGCCCGCTTCTACAATATCCGGTATGCCGTCGTTGTCGCTGTCGAGATCGGCCTGGTTGACTACGCCATCCTGGTCAAAATCAAAATTGTCATTGACCCCATCCCCATTCCCATCAACAAAACCGGCGAAGGAAGGATCGAAATAGTTAGGAATGCCATCAGCATCAGCGTCTAAAAACGCGTCAAAGCCGCCGTTTTCGGCCAGGTCCGTGATGCCATCGTTATCGTCGTCAATATCAAGGTTATTCGTCAGGCCATCGTTATCATCATCAAATATTTTGAAAACACCTGTTATAGCAGCGAGATCAATACTACCAGTGGTACCGGAAGGAGTAGTTGTAGGAAAATTTACTGCGTTGTTATAATTAACCATATCGGCTGCTGTAGCAGCAATTGGAAAATCAGCCGCTGCGATAGAATAGCCATAAATAGTGGTATTGCTGGCAATACCAAATTCGTCAAATTCGAAAAAAACGCCGCCGATTCCCTCAGCTGTTGGTGTGGCTGAAGCCAGCAAATTGCCGACGCCGCCATCACGACGGGCTACAATATAGTTAGCATTGCCAATCGGGTTAGTGGCTCCATAATCGGCACTCACCACGCGAATCAACCCGGAGTAGCCATTGGGATTTCCCAGGCCATCAAGGGAAGTGATCACTGAAACAACAAATGCATCATGAGCCCCGGCTAACCCTCTGTCAAAAATAGCAAAGCCCTGCTTTTCCGGCTTGTAAATAAAATATCCATCGCCACCGTTGATACGTACATCCATGCGCTCAACATTATTGTCATTCCCATCGGCATCACCGGCATTACCAAATAAATTATCAGCGCCGGAACGAAGGTCATCATTGCCCGGCAAAAGGCTGGTCATTAAAGGTTGATATGGCGCATTGATATTAATCTGGTCGGGTGCGGGCACCGTGTTAATGATGCCCTGGTTAAACACCAGGTCCCTGGCGCCTGTTACCGCGGCATTATCTACCCGGTTAAGCACAACAGCATAAGTATTGGGGTAATCAAACCTGTAAGAAATACCATTCGCTACCAGGTTGTTGAGGAGCACTTTGTTATTAAGGGCACCGGACAAGCTGCCATACCTGTAATCATAGTTAGTGGCAGCTAATGCGCTGCCGGCGGCGCCATTGCCATTATAAGCAGTGCCGGTAGCCACCGTGATATTCGTGACAGTGGTGGCTGTAATGGCTTGCTGGGCAAAGATGGCCTGGCAATTCAGTAAAATTAAAGAGGCGATAAAAAATTGAAGCAGCTTGTTTTTTCTCTGGTTGTTCATAATGATAAAGTTTATATCATTTGTTTTAAAATTGAAGCAAGGGGAAAATTGAAATAGAAAAGGTGTAAAGGCATTTGCGGCAAGAAAAATGCCTTGGTAAAGAAAGTATGGTTGGTAGCGAATGGTTTCATTATGGCTATTCGGATCGTTGGATAAAAAACAGCACTTAGATGCCAAATAATGGTACCAGGATAGTTATTCCTTGTGGTACTTTGTATCTTATTTTCAAAAGGGCTGTGATTTTTTCCAAGAAGTTTCCAAACTACAAGTTACACAAAACAATTTCAAATTTCAAAATACAAAACGAGCCAGCGTTTCCTATTCTTTAATATGAAGTCGAATAACGGTTTTGAATTTGCCTTTTTTTGCAAAGAATTTATGCAGCGAAGTGACTGGAGGCCGGTAAATAGAGGATTTCTTTTGCAGGGAGATTGCCTTCCGCCGGTTTACAGCATTGATGCATCATACACATTGTTGAAATCCGGTTCGGGAAGGCCTTTCAAAGGATGAAAAATGGGGTCGGCTATCTTTGCCAGGAAATAGATGGCGATAAGAAAAGCAAACGGCATTTTATTTAGTTTTTCCATTATTATGTTTTTAGTGCCTGTAAACAAGCATGAATTTTATGGGATCATTATTAGAAAGAGATAACACTTTACTGACTACCAGTTGCTGGTCATTTAGCCGGTCTATCACCGCTGAATCATAAAGAAAATCAATACCCGTTTGATGGTTGGTAAAAGTCCAGGTAAAAGGATACTGGCCAATACCCGTTGCACAGGACCGATCATTGTTGTCGAACAATCCTGTCCCGCCTACATAGAAATGTGTGATATTGTCTTTCTGGCAATCTTCAATAGCTTCCTCGGAAGGGTCAATCCTGCCATTATTGTTATTGTCGAAACCGAGACTTGCCAGAATCCAGGGTTTTTGCGTCAGCAACACAATGGCCGGGGCATCTTCATCCAAAAGATGCTTTTCCTTTTTACAACTTAAAAGGATAACGATTAATCCGGTTAAAAATATCCTGGTAAACACTGAATTTGTTTTTAGTATTAAATAATAGTGATTACATTTTCAAGCCGGTAAGACCGCCTTGTTCCGCATATTGCAGGTTCACTCTATGGGTCAGTGTAGTATTTTTCAAAGTCAGGTCAATCCCGATGGGTTCATCCGAAATATCGGTTTCGGGTAATTTTATCAGCCATTGAACAGAAGAAAAATGACTGATATCGCACAAAGCGACTAATGGAAAAACGTGTATTGTTTTTTTCACGATTATAGGTTTAATGGAATGCAAATTTCTACAATCACAAGGCTGGTAAAAATGGCCTAAGCAGGTGAAGTTTATCACTCAAAACGGGGAAAGCTTAACCGGGCGTAGTGTTTCAGCGATGATAGTGATTTATCATGCATAAAATGTTTCGCCTTTCAACAGAATAGTAAAGAAATTATGCCTGCGTGGTTTTTTTCTTGCTAACGGCATAATAGGAATAATCCGTGGAAGGTGGCTGCATACCTTGTAGCCGCATTACATATACAATCTGCGCCCGGTGATAAGGAGAATGAAAATTCAGTTGTGTAACAATTTCCGCCGGCGACAAGCTAAAAATATCGCCTTCATCTGTCAGAAACTCACGGACGGTGTTCAATTCTCCCACGGTGTTATCATCGAGGTATTGCAACCAGTTATTTAATGATTCGCTCCAGCGAAACTGCAGTTCGCTCAATGAAAAAGGTTCTTCAAACCAATGGAGTTTTTCATAACCAGGCGTCTTTTTGATCCTTGCCATCCATTTATCCTGGGATGTTATAAGATGACTGAATAAACGAACGCCCTCAGAGGGATCGTTCATTTCTCCTATTACATTCAGCACTTTCTTATTGGCCCAGTCGTTAAACAGGAAGCGATCGGCCAGGTCCTCTTTGGTAAGATGCATGGGGAATGATTTATAAGCTCAGGAAATTAGTCCAAAAACAGGTGAGGGCAAAAATATAATAACTGCTGGTTATGAGGATAGTAAGAAACTTTTTGACAGGATGATAAAAATAAGACACAATGAGAGTTTTTCTGAATTACAGGTATCGCTCTTTTATAATGTTAAGGTGATGCAGCTCATGCCCGGCGATATGATAGGCCAGGGCACGGACGCTTACGGGGTGATCGTTGGCGGTGCCAATGCGCAACAGGTCTTCTTTATTTAAACCGGTGAACAAGGAAAGCGTCGCGTTCCGGATGGTTTTGTATTCCCGGAAAATAGAAGGAAGGCTGCGTTTATTCGCTTCGGTGAAAGGCACATAGTCGTCCTGTTCAAAACCCGGAAGAGGCGTCATGTCATTGCGGGCGATCCTTAATGCACGGTAAGCATAGATCCTTTCATCATCCATAATATGCACCAGCATTTCTTTAATGGTCCATTTGTTTTCCGCATAGCGATAATTGAGTTTATCCGGAGGGAGAGATTCAATAAATTCTTTAACCGTTTTAAAGTTTTCTTTCAGATGTTTTAAAACCTGGCCATCTTCCGGCAATAGTTTTATATACATGATGGCGTACGGATTATATTCCCCTTCTGCCGGTTTTTGAATTTTTTTCATGGATCATCTTTTAACTGAGTAATACTTAGAAGCTATTTAAAACATAGTAATACGTATGCCATAGCTTGTAAATAGCTTTCCCTTTCAAATGTTTTTTTATAGGTATGGCATGTGTTGAAACACGCAATCAGTTCGAAAACATAAAATTCAGGCAGCTTCTCCCGGTAACTTAAGCCAGCCACGACATCATTACCTCATCCAAAAAAATATTCTCTTGTTTAAGGTGCGAATACTTTCTCAAGACGCCTTCTTTCTCAAAACCCGCTTTTTCATAAAGACGAATCGCTTTTTCATTGGTAGCCAGTACACTTAATTCGACCCGCAAAAATCCCTGTTCCTTTGCATGAGCCAGTATCTCTTTTATCATTTCTAATCCCAGGCCCTTTCCACCAAAAGACGGATTCACTGCTACTCCGCCAAGATAAGCGATATGCGAAGTCCGGTAGGTAAGCGGAATGAGTTTAAACATACCAACCGCGGTATCATTGTCTTCAAAAATGTACACTATACTTTTATGGAGCAGGTCTTTAAAAATGTCTTTAAACTCATGCGCGGGCATGGGTTCGTACAGCAGGTACCTGTTTACCTGCGGGTGCATATAAAGTTCATAGATAAAATCAAAATCCTGTTGGCTAATTTTTCTGATCATCGGTCAAAGCGGATTTAACAAATGCTGATGTGAATGATCAGCAAATCTATTAAACAATCCGCTGATTGATGGCTTTGGCTACTACTTCGGTAAGGGAAGCTACATGCAGCTTTTCATAAATCTTTTTAACATGGGAACGCACAGTCTCGTAACTGATCGTAAGATCAGAAGCGATCATTTTATAACTCAGTCCGTTTACAAGGCAGGATAATACTTCTTTTTCCCTGGCGGTAAGATGGTAGTCGGGGGTGGCTTCGGGTTTGATGATCTTGGAAACCGCCTGCATTTTATTTAATACTTTCCGGGCGATCGAAGGACTCATGGGCGAACCGCCATATTGCAGTTCGTTAATCGAATCAACCAATTTTGTATTCAGAAAATTTTTTAAAATATAACCTGAAGCGCCGGCGCAAATAGAATCGAAGACCCGGTCATCATCTTCAAAAACGGTTTGCATCAACACCTGTATATGGGGGAATTCTTTTTTGATTTTGGTTACCGCTTCAATACCGGTCATACCTGGCATTTCTATATCCATCAGTACAATATCTGGTTTAGAATCCCGGACATCGTCGATGCAATCCAGTACATGGCAAAAAGAACCCACCACTTCAAACTGGGGTACAGTAGCCAGCAAAAGGCTGATGCTTTCCCTTATATTTTTATTGTCGTCGAAGATGGCGATTCTTAAACTCATGCAGATTGATTTATACGAATATCTGTTAATTTTTAATGAACGACTATCCCCTAATCAGGGGATAGGAAAGGCAAGGTTGATCGTCGTGCCGTTTTCTCCGCTATCTATTTTGCAGGTGCCTTTCATTTCTTTGGATCGCATTTCCATATTGCGAACGCCATTCCCGGACAAGGTATTCATCGATTTTACTTTTTTGATGTCGAACCCTTTCCCATCGTCTTTGACAGTTATCGCCAATTGATGATGATGGAGGTTGATATCGACCCAGATATTTTTGCAGTTGGAATATTTCAAAGCATTATTGACCGCCTCCTTGAAAATAAGATAGAAATTTTTACGCTTGGTCATTTCGAGGTGCTGATGCTGCACACTCAGGTCGTAGCTGAAATGAAATTTGACTTCCTGCGATGCCAGCAATGGCCGGGCAAAAGATTCCATCCGTTGCAGGATAGTAGCCATATTATCATTGCGCGGATTAATGGCCCATACGATATCATTCATCTCTGATATCATTTCGCTGGAAGTAAGACTGATCTTTTCCAGGGTATCCTGTAATGGCTCCATCTTATTTTGCTGTTGGTAAATTTTCGCCACCTGGCTGTATACGGAAATACTGCTGAGTGTAGAACCCACATTATCGTGCAGGTCCTGTGCGATTTTATTCCGGATAGCCTGTCTTTTCAACAGCTCATTGATACGATAACGATACATGGCATAAATGATCAGGGAAATAAAAGCGGCTATGATGGCAAAGAACCACCAGCTACGCCAATAGGGAGGGTTGATACGAATGCGTACCGAAGAAATTTGATCACCCCATACACCGGGTTTTACGGTTGCCCTCACTTTAAATTCGTATTCTCCTGCATCAAGGTTGGTATAGTTAACAGCACTCTGCGTGCCATCGTCTACCCAATCATTATCGAGGCCGTCGAGTTTGTGAGCATATTGAACGGGGTAGCCGGCCTCGTAACCCGGTGCGGAATATTCAACCGAAAAAAAATTCTCGTAGTATTTTAGTTTGATTTGCTTTTCGAATAGTAATTGACTGAAAGAATTGTTGAATATCTTAAAATCAGTGAAATAAACGGTTGGTGTCGTACTGATGTCACGAAAAGAACCTGGATTGAAGGCGATAAAATAATTGTTACCCGCTATATACATTTTCCCCTTGTCATCTTCATAGATATATCCCTTTACGCCTCCTGTTTTTTCCAGGTCGGGTAATTGATAAGTACTATAGGATTTATGATAGGGATCGTATTTATTCAAATTGCCATTGGCGATCATCCATACATTTCCCGCAGCGTCTGTTTGAATTCCTTCGGCCAGGTTGTGGGATGCTGTTATATGCTGAAATTTTTTCGTAGTAGTATTGAAGTAATGCAACCCGCCGCCATAGGTACTTACCCATAAATTTCCTTTTGCGTCATCTTTCATATCGTAAATATGGTTGGTACTGATAACCGAATCTTTTCCGGGCATGTTGTAATAGTATTGTAAAGACGGCAAGGAATTTTTTATCCATTCCCCCAGGCCAGCCTTAACCGTTGCTATCCATATTTTTCCATTGGCCGCTTTAAAAAATTTACGGATCAGGTTATCTTTGATGTTGAATTTTTTTACGATCTGTCTTACACTATCTAATCTTGATACCCATTGCTGCAATGTAAAGTCATAATAAGTAAGATAGTGCCCATAGGGTGATACGAGTAATACCGGGTGTCCTTCAATCGTGTCGGTTGCCATAGAAACCACTCTTGATTCGATAAGGCATTTCATGACGGTATCTTTTTCCGTATTAGGTAAAGCCTGTATCGCCAGGTTTTTGTCGAGTATAAAAACAGACACATTAGTTCCTATATATAAAACGCCGTCCCTATCGCGGAAAAATTTAGTGACAGCAAGTTTTTGATTTTGATAGGAAAGAGGATAATGGCGCAGAGATCCATCCTTGCCATTTTTAATATACAAACCATCACTGCAACCAATTAAAAGATTATCTTTTTCATCCTTGTAAAAATCATAGAGAGCCGTACTGGAATTATTTAGTTCCGGTAAAAATGTCTGCGTGAATTTTTGCTGTGCCGGATCATAAATGCTGATGCCCCTGTTCGTTCCTATCCATACAATGCCGGAACGGTCAATATAAATGCAGTTTACCCCGTTATCCGCCAGTGTACCTTCCTTGCCTGGATCATGCCTGTATTGAGAAAAGTTTCCTGTCGCGGGCTGAAAAATATAAAGACCGTTGTACCTTCCACCGATCCAGATATTTTTATTCTCATCCTCGGCGAAAGCAAGTGGATCATCCCCGGGAAAAGACCAGCGATCGGTTGTTTTTTGAAATACTGTTTCTTTATTGTCCGTTGGATCTATCCTGTAAACAACTTTATCCCATGACCCCATCCACATATTGTTTTTGCTATCGCGAAAAAGAGAAGCCACTGTCATGTGAGGTAACTTGGCGTATACATTGGCATAGCGTTCATCTTCTTCATAATTCAGTGTTCGCGGATCAATCTTCGTTAAACCACCACCTTGTTTGCCGGCCCATATCATACCCTTTTGATCGATAGCAAGGTCAAGACAGGTTCTTGATCTCCGGCGGATCGGCTCAGCAAAAATTTCCTTTTTCTTGTCGAAACGCAATACACCGTTTCCGCTGGTAGCGAGCCACAAATAACCTGATGCATCTTCTACGAGGGCATTGATGATATTGACAGGTATAGACAATGAATCAGAAGGAGAATGTTTGTATTGACGAAATTGGTTTTTCGGATCAAGATGGTAATCATACCTCGTTAATCCGCCATCAGCTGTCGCGATCCACAATACTTCATTTTTATCTTCCAACAGATCGGTGATCATATTTCCTGACAGCGACGCCGGGTTGGATGGATCATGACGAAATACCTCGAAACGGTTGCCATCGTAGCGGTTGAGTCCATCGTCCGTCCCTATCCAGGTAAAACCTCTTTTATCCTGTACGATACAATTTATTTTATCATGTGATAAACCATTGCCGGTATTA
>JBDTUH010000039.1:0-53175 GCA_040007815.1 Chitinophagaceae bacterium | reverse complement strand
ATAACCGGGCCTTTTTTTATAAGATTTGATTTAAAATAGGATTGATTTTTAAAAAGGCATTACATTGGATCATGGCTAATAACTAAATACTACCCAATTACTTTTATCTAATCAGTATATTCTTGTTTAGCTTATTACCTTATAACTGTAGATCCTTCAACAGCTACATGGTCTTTAATAACAGTGCTACTTTTTTCAGCTTTTGAATAAGAAGCAAGCGTTACGGCGGTTACTGTAGTGAAGAGAACTGCAGAAGTAAGTGAAACCAAAACAAGGAATAAAGGATAGCCAAGCCTTTTCATGGATGAATTTTCCTTTTAGTAGTGAAAATTGTGCCAAAGTGAATAAACGAAAGGATTTTCTACTAAATTTTGTAAATTATTGATTATAAACAAGATTACGGGTGGCAATTACCCTTAGTTTTACTGACTGATGAATTTTATCCCTGAGAAATTAAAGTGTTGAAGTCTTTCAACGAGGGCAATAGAAAAGTGTCCCGCAAGGTTGTTTGAAGGAAAGGATAGTAGTTTAAACATCCGCTTTGCTTAGCTCCCATTGTTTTCTTCCAAGCCCGGGAAATACATGTCTTTCGCTGTGATAGGAAGACCGCACAAGCGGGCCACTTTCTACGTAGTCAAGCCCGATAGAGTAACCAATCTCTTTATATTCAGCAAATTCATCCGGATGTACAAAACGCAAAACTGGCAGGTGCTTATTGGTTGGTTGAAGGTATTGGCCAATAGTAACGACATCACAGCCATTGTCGTGAAGATCTTTCATTGTCTGTATCACTTCGTCCTTTTTTTCTCCAAGCCCCAGCATGATGCCACTTTTGGTTCTTCTTCCCCCCTCTTTCAAGATCCTTATCACTTCCATGCTGCGCCAGTATTTTGCCTGTATACGAACCTGCCTTGTTAACCTTTCTACGGTCTCAATATTATGTGATATCACTTCCGGTGCTGCTTCTATAATGCGCTCTATATCTTCTTTTTTTCCTTTAAAATCGGGGATCAAAGTTTCCAGGGTTGTATCAGGGTTCAACGATTTCACCGCCCTGATAGTATTTTGCCAGATAATAGAACCACCGTCTTTCAACTCATCCCGGTCAACGGAAGTAATAACCGCATGCTTCACTTTCATCAGGTAAATAGCTTCGGCTACCCGCTGCGGTTCATCCCAGTCAAGTGGCTCGGGACGGCCTGTCGCAACCGCGCAGAAGCCGCAACTTCTTGTGCATACATTGCCCAATATCATAAAGGTAGCCGTACCCGCACCCCAGCATTCACCCATATTAGGGCAATTACCGCTTTCACAAATGGTATGCAGCTTGTGCGTATCTACCAGGTTGCGTACATGCTTATAACTTTCACCGATCGGTAGTTTTACCCTCAGCCAATCCGGCTTTTTTACTCTTGCAGACTTTTCGTCGATAGTTGATACAACGGGAAGTTCAGTCATACTGCAAAAATACGTGGAAACCGTAAGATAAATGTTTCGGCATTAACGAGGGGCCTGTTACTTACGACGGCCGAAAAGTATAGCTATATATCCCTGGAAAAACATTCGCTTGTCTTTTTGCATAGCCATAAGAGGGATTTTTGATGCATAGGCCTCGAGGCTCATTCCTATTTCCAACCCGGATACTGATTCATTAAAGCGGCCGTAGTCAAAACGCATGGCCACTTTTGCGAAAGCACCCGGTTTTATTTTTAGTTCGCTCCATCCCTTCCCAAAGCCTCCTCCCGATATGATAGCACTTTGATCAAGAAATAAAGTGGTGTCGGCTCCGGAATATTTAATAGCTCTTTCACCGCCTGTCGAAGGATCCGGATCATTAACGTTGAGATAATAGGGCCTCAGCAAACCAATTGATAGTCCTGCATTATAAACTGCCGTAACAGCTACTCCGTTTTTATTTCCTTTTTGACCGAGTATATGCTGCTGACCAAAACCAAGTGTTATCGGATAAAAATTATTGATCTTACCATATATGTAAGGATTGCCGAAAATGAAGCTACCCCCTAATAATTTCTCCTCCTTAGCATTTTTTATTTCAGTAATATCAATCCTGTAGATATTCGTTTTCCGGTTGCTCTTCATCCTGCCCAGTTCATAAAAAGCGCCATATCCGTTGGTACGGAGTTGTATCCCGAATATGCTTTGCTTTTGATAAACCAAAACACCTTCTTCCGCCTGGCGAACCATTTCATTTATCTTCTGACGTTTGGCTTCTTTTTTTTCTCTTTTTTCTTCGCGTCTATCCTGTGCAAAAGAGGAAATGGCAAGCGAGGCTACAATAATAATCAGGCTAAGTTTCTTCACAATACAAAAGGTTTAAAGAGAAAAAGAGACCAGGTAAAATCAAGGCGACAAATACTTTCTCTCATTTAATTTATTTAATAAAACCAGTTCCCAAAAGTTCAAAAAAGTATGACGAAAGAACAAATGACAAAAATCCACCTTTCCCCTGTCCTTTTTGCTCTTAGCTATAACGTAAATTTAGGGCAAAAATTGAAATCACATCAACAGTAGTTTATAACGCCGGTCTGTGAATTAGTTTTATCTCCCTGAAAAACGCCTCATTTTACGAACCAAAACATTGATCGGGCTCTCAAAAAACCGTCGTGCTTTCTTACAGCTATGATCATAACGGGGGCGCTACCGGCATGGTTGCTTAAATGAGCAACCAAGGCCTAACCATTTATTTGATCTTAACGATACAAGTCAAAGAGTAAACCAGATGAAAATTTATCAGCAAAATACCCGCTCATAGAATTAACATTTTATATACTTAATTCAATCGAAACTATTACCGGAAAGCAAGGTCAATCTCAAACACAGATGATTTTAATCCCTGATAGTAATTCCCCAATTTATTTATAGAACTCAATGTTTAAAATAATGTCTGTACCCCATAAGCTACTTTGGCTTCATGTTCTAACAACCACTTCTTTCTCCATAGTCCGCCGGCATAACCAGTCAACTCTCTGTTTGACCCGATCACCCGGTGGCAGGGAACCACGATCGCTACATTATTTTTCCCGTTTGCATTAGCTACGGCCCTGGTAGCTTTGGGGTCACCTGTTTTAATGGCAAGTTGCATATAGCTGATGGTTCTGCCAAATGGTATGGTCATTAACAAACTCCACGTTTCATGTTGAAAAGAAGTGCCTGTCTGATTAATGGGAAAATCAAAAATTCTTCTTTCCCCGTTAAAGTATTGGATCAACTGCTCAATACATTGTATAAGCAATGGTGGAATATCTTTTCTGTGACCAGTGTTTTTTTGTGTTGTATCATGAAAAGTCACTTCGCTGATAAAATTAGTAGTGCCTGATATCTTTAATAAGCCTACCGGTGAATGATAATATGTAGTAAAGGTCTCAGCCAATTTTCATCCCGTTTGTTACCGGCTTTCCGGGTTGCAATAAAATTACATCTTTGTTTTCATCATATACACCCAGCACCAGGCATTCACTGGTAAAGTCAGCAATCTGTTTCGGAAGAAAATTCACAACGGCTATTACCTGCCGGTTTACTAACTCGTCTTTTGTATATAGCGCAGTGATCTGCGCAGAAGATCTTTTGATACCCAACCCGTTTCCAAAATCAATTACAAGTTTATAGGCTGGCTTACGGGCTTTAGGAAAATCATTTACTTCGATAATTGTACCTGCACGCATATCAATTTTTTCAAAGTCACTCCAACTGATCGTATCCATATAAGTTTTTATTCTTTTGTATAGCCGGTAAATATGCGAATATCTTAATTCAAATATAGCTCTTCGTTTCTCAAAATAGCTTTTCTCAGATCATTTCATCTCCTTTGAAATGTGTGTAACAAATCATAAAACGCAAATTTTTTTTGCCGGTTCTTTCGGTTCATCCTATCTTTTGCCAAATTATTTGCCGTATGAATTCCAAAAAGAAAAAAAACCTGTCACGTCGTGACTTTATCCGCAGCTCTTCCGTGTTTGGCGCAGGTGTACTTATTCTTCCGCGGCATGTATTGGGTGGTAAAGGATTTATTGCTCCAAGCGATAAATTGAACATTGCGGCCATCGGTGCGGGTGGTAAAGGATCGGTTAATATCCGGCAGGCTTTTAATGATGGAGCAGAGAATATTGTTGCCTTATGTGACGTGGATGATCGTATGGCAGCGGATAGCCGGAAGAAACATCCCAATGCTACTTATCATAAAGATTTCAGGACAATGCTCGACAAGCAGTCAAAAGAGATTGATGCGATAATGATCAGTACTCCGGATCACATGCATGCAGTAATAGCTATGCCGTGTATGCAGCTGGGCAAACATGTATACGTAGAAAAACCTTTGACACATGATATCCATGAAGCAAGAATATTAACGCAGGCTGAGAAGAAATATAAGGTGGTAACGCAGATGGGCAACCAGGGAAGTAGTGGTGATGATACGAGAAATATCGAAGCCTGGGTGCAGGCTGGTTTGATTGGTGATGTTCATACAGTACACGTATGGACCAACCGACCGGTGTGGCCACAGGGTATTGCAAAACCAACAGGCAAGTTTGATATACCGGCGGAACTGGATTGGGATCTTTGGTTAGGGACAGCTCCCCCACGAGATTTTAATCCACTCTATATTCCCGCTAACTGGCGTGGCTGGGTTGATTTCGGTACAGGCTCTCTTGGCGATATGGGTTGTCATTTTATCGATGTTCCTTACAGGGCATTAAAACTTGGCTATCCGGTGTCAGTAGAGTGTAGTGTCACATCTGTGTTCACCGGCTTCTTCCAGGAAGTATTTAACACGGATAGCTATCCCCCATCATCAAAAACGCATATTCAATTTCCAAATCGGGGTACTATGCCTCCTGTCGAAATGATTTGGTATGATGGCGGTATTAAACCAAAACGTCCTGTTGAATTATTACCCGACGAAGAATTAGCGGAATGGGATGGCGGGATCATTTTTGAAGGAACCAAAGGAAAGATCATGGCGGGTTTATGGGGCCGTAATCCAACTTTACTACCTACCAAAAAAATGAAAGAGGTAAAACTACCGGCAGCCAAAAAAGCAAAAGTAATACGTGGTTCAGAAGGACACCAGACGCAATGGACCAATGCTTGTAAAAAAGGATATGGCGCTTATACAAGTTCTCCATTTTCAGAAGCGGGCCCGTTGACGGAAACGGTATTGATGGGCAACCTTGCCGTTTTAAGTTATAATCATATAGTGAAAGACGCGAAAGGAGATAATAAATTTCCGGGTCGTAAAAAATTATTGTGGGATGGAGCTAATATGAAGATCACGAATTTTGATCCCGCCAATCAATTTGTAAAAAGAAACTATGCCGGCGACTGGAAGCTTGAATTATAGCCACCAAAACTTGGTTGCTTTAGTTATATTGCAGGACTATAAAATAGTAAGATTTAAAAAATAAAAATTTGCTGATGAAAAAGAAAAACAACGTTTTCAATTCCCGCCGCAGGTTTATCAGGAATACATCCGTAGCTGCTGCCGGTTTTTTTATTGTACCCCGTCATGTATTGGGAAGAGGTTTTGTTGCACCCAGTGATAAACTAAATATCGCAGGTATAGGTGCCGGCGGAAAGGGAGAAAGTGATATGGCTGAATTCGCCAAAAGCCCGAACGTTAATATCATTGCCATGTGCGATGTAGACGACAGGCAGGCTGTCAAATCCAGGACCAGTTTTCCGAAAGCGAATTATTATAAAGATTTCAGGGAAATGCTGGCAAAAGAAAAAAACAATATTGATGCCTGTTCTATTTCAACTCCCGATCATACGCATGCGGTGGCTACATTGGCCGCTATGCAATTGGGGAAACATGTGTACACACAAAAGCCGTTGACACATGATATTTATGAAGCAAGGATATTGGCACAGGCAGCGAAGAAATATAAGGTAGTAACACAGATGGGCAACCAGGGCGGCTCAGGTGATGGAGTAAGACAGGCAAAAGAAATGTACAAAGCCGGTATGATCGGCGATATAATCGAAGCTCATGCCTGGACCAACCGACCGGTATGGCCCCAGGGTGTCGCTACTCCTTCAGGCAAATTTGATATTCCATCAGAGTTAGATTGGAATTTGTGGCTTGGCACGGCCAAAGCTATTGATTTTAATCCTGCATACCTCCCCTTCAACTGGCGCGGATGGTGGGCTTTTGGTACCGGAGCATTAGGTGATATGGCCTGCCATATCATGGATCCTATTTATAGAATATTACCAATTGATTATCCCGATTCCGCTGAATGCAGTGTGGCGAATATCTGGAAAGATATGTGGGCGGAAGGAAATTATGTAGACAGTTGCCCGCCTTCTTCTATCATTCACCTTAACTATCCAAGAAAAGATAAGAAAGGGAATATCAAAGTATCCTGGCATGATGGAGGTTTGTTACCCCAACGTCCTGATGAATTATTACCCGGAGAAGCATTTGGCAACTGGGATGGTGGTGTATTATTTGTTGGAACCAAAGGAAAAATGCTGATGGATTGCTATGGTGCCAATCCAAGATTGTTGCCGAGCCTGTTGATGAAAGAAAAACAAATGCCAAAACAAACTATAAAAAGAGTACCGGAAGGCCATTACGTGCAATGGGTGAATGCCTGCATCGCCGGTTATGGAAAAGGTGAAACAAGTTCACCCTTTGAATATGCAGGACCGTTTACTGAAAGTATCTTGATGGGTAATCTTGCGATTCGCAGTTCTATGATGTTAAATCCTAAACTGAAAGGATGGGAAGATAAATATCTTGGCAGGAAGAAATTGTTGTGGGATGCAAAGAATATGAAGATCACCAATTTTGACGAAGCCAATCAATTTGTAAAAAGAGAATACCGCGATGGTTGGAAATTAGAACTGTAAAGTTACAATCGGTGGACAGAAAACGATTTTGGATGCTAACCTGATTTGAGGATCGCATTTCCTGCACTGCATTCAAGACATCTTTTCTTATTACAATATTCATTTTTCAATTCTATCAATGCCTGGGAATCCCAGGCATTTTTATTTTCAATGTTTAATTGCTTAAATCCCCTGGTGATCAGGTTGCTTTCAGCGGTTATTTCTTCCAGGCATTGTAGTGCTTTGTCTTTATAGCCCGTGTCATTATGATAATTGCCATACGCAAATAGAACAGGGGCGACGGTATTGATAATAATATTGTCGATAGTGAATGCACCGGTTTTTTTCTTTTTAAAGGAGGCCATTTCATCAAATTGATAGTGATAATGCCAGTAATCATTGGCCGTTACTTCAAAAAATTTCCGGATATCTTTTGCTGAACCGGCTTCCTTTACCCTGGAGAAAATATGAGATGATTCATGTATAAGCATCGCCAGCTCAGCCAGCCGGACAGCTGGAAAATTACCCGGCCTCATTCGCAAAGCATAAACCGGCAATGTAATAGATTGGAGATTGTATTTGTTTTGTAAAAACCTGTATTCTCTTTGCAAAAGTGTTGGATAATCCTCTTCGAAATTTTGTTCCAGCAAACCGGCCTGCCCCAATAACAAAGCTTCCAGTTGATGTATCTGGCTTTTATGTTTAGATAAAATACTTAAGGGTATGGATCGGGCTACAGCTTCAAACGCATCAGCATTTACTTTCATTCCAAAATTCCTCGCCAGTATCCACCAAAAAGTTTCTTCCCAATGGTAATTATTTTGTCGGAGATAAATATCCACTATTCCCGACTTTCGGAGCAGACGTTCGGCAAGCAATCTCTCTTTCCAGCTTTTCCATGTGATATCCCGAACGGCGGCAATACTTTTTTCACAGGGTATAAAAGCTGTTGAATTCATTATCTCTTCATAACGCCGCAATAGAATCTTCGCTACCCTGCTCTTTAGTTCCAGAACCGGAACGGATAGCGGAACTCTGTTCCGCTCCTCTGACGGAACGGACCCGATAGCTATCGGGTTCCGGCTTCCATCATGTTCCCAGACCACATGCAAAATAACATTGTTGTAATTTTTATCCTCCTGGTGTTTGTGCCTGGTCCAATCCGATGTTTTAATATGCAGCTCAACCGTGCCGGCCCAGGTCGTATTATCAACGAGAATTTTGGCATTGCTGAAGTCCGGTCCCTGGTTACTGTTGTACTGACCCGGGTTTATAACCTGCACCGGTTCCGCATTAGTAGTTGCCAGTTCATTTTTATTGAAATACTGCAGTTGCCAGATGAATTGCAGTAAGCGTTCGTTTATTAACAAGGTTTTGAAGTTTTGCAGACATTAATTTATGAATACAGCTGCATCCCTCCACGCTTAATTCCTCAGTTTTTAACGTTGAAATTTGTCCAACTCCCTTACTACCCTGCTTACCGGTAGCCCCATGACATTATAAAAATCACCGTCGACTGATTTAATGCCGACCACGCCGATCCATTCCTGTATGGCATAGGCGCCTGCTTTATCAAAAGGCTTGTATTTATCTACGTAGAATTCGATTTGTTCGTTGCTGAGTTCATGAAAATATACATCGGTTGTATCGGCAAAAGCAATTTCTTTATCCTGTTGCCGGATCACTACGCCTGTTATTACCAAATGTTTATGCCCCGCCAGGTCGCTGAGAATGGACAGAGCATGTTCCCTGTTTTTGGGTTTACCGATAATACGTTTATTCAGAACGACAATAGTATCGGCGGCTAATACAATTGAACCTGGTGCCACTATATCTTGTACAGCCAGTGCTTTGTTTCTGGCGATATGCACGGCTACTTCACCTGCATTCAATCCTTCGGGGTAGGCTTCGTCGGTTTCTTTTACTACGATTTCAAAAGGGACTTCCGCCCATTCCAGTAATTGTTTACGGCGTGGCGATTGGGAAGCGAGAATTATTTTGTTCATTCTTATAAGTAGTTTAAAACCGAACAGTTGATCGTCTGTCAAAAGAGAAAATTCAAGATAAATAAAAATAAAAAAATAGCATGGAAAGGATACCGGTCAGCATTACCAGTTTCGCCCATTTGCTGAGTTGATGATAATCCTTTGTGGAAGAAGCTTTGAATAATTGAATAAAACTATATAGCAGTGGAAGGAGAATCAGCAGTACACAATATACCACGGCCCACCACCAGCGAAATTGCAATACATAGACCTGTACCACCACCAATATGGCGATTAGTATAGCCATCCAGACAGCAATATAAACTTTGGTGGCGTTGACTCCCCATACGATTGGCATAGTACGACAACCATAACGGGCATCGCCAGGCATATCCTCAATATCTTTAATGGCTTCTCGTATCAATGACAGAATGAAAGCAAACCCGGCATATAAGAAAGCGAAACGGAAAAATTTGGATTGACCGGGATGATTCGTACCAAAAGCATCAGAGACGGATAACTTGGAAAAAAAAATCAGGAGAATGGTCCATGCTGTTAATAAGGATATGGCGATATTACCAATCAGCAATTTTCTTTTAAATGTGGTGGAATAAAACCATAATAAGGCTACACAAAAAATATTCGCCAGTATCAAATACCATTTCGCCAGTACAGGTAAGGCAAGCATTGTAAGCAGTACACCGGAAGCGCTTAGCATAAAATGCCAGGCAATTGCCCATCTCCGGCTAATCAGTTTGTCAACTACCATCCTTTCCGGTTTGTTTACTTCATCGATATTGATATCAAAATAATCATTGATGATATATCCGGCCGCGGCTATAAACAAAGACGAAAAAACCAATAAAATAAAATTGCGGGTATCATGGGCCGGAATATCGCCTTTATATAAGGGATGATAAATGCATTGCAGGAAAAGTACCTGGGTCAGCGCAATAAACACAAGATTGGGTAGTCGTATCATTTTGAAAAAAGCCGCCAGCAATCCCATGAATTAATCTTTTTGGCAAGATACATCACAAAATATGAAGTCGGAAGACGGACGTAATAAACAGACGGGAGTTGAGAATTTGAAAGACAGAATCCGGAATTATTTAGATGCCACATCTTCCCGGTGATGCCAGTGACCGTTGAGTTTTAAAACCTGTTCTATCACATCTCTAACAGATCCGTAGCCTCCTGTAACCGGGGAAACATATTTCGAAATGGCCCTGATCTCCGCTACTGCATCGGCGGGACAAGCCGGTAACCCAACTATGGACATGGCGGAATAATCAGGTATATCGTCGCCCATGAATAATACTTCTTCAGCCAGAAGCCTGTTAGCAGTCATGTATTTTTCAACAAAATCTTTTTTATTGGAAACAGCCATATGTATTTCAGTAACGCCCAATTTATTCATCCTTTCCGTAACAGGGGAAGAATCAGCACCTGACACTACTAAAAGACGATACCCTTTTTTAACAGCCAATTGCAGGGCGTAACCATCCCTGATACTCATACGCCGGGCCTGCAAACCGTTTTCCATTACCAGCACGGTTCCGTCTGTTAGTACTCCATCCATATCAAAAATGAACGTAGTTATTTTTTTAAAGAGACCGGAAATGCTCATGCTCCTGTACTTTATTGGATATTCAGAAAAATGTGTTCGCCGATTTCAAATGTAATGAAAGTTCATTACTCCCTCACAAACTGAAATCGCATACTAAGTTGCCTGAACAGGTACAGTTACTTCTATTGTACCGCTTCCATCTTTCAGCAGGCATTGACAAGCGAGCCTTGAGGCCGGTCTTAAATTCGCGACCTTGCCAATAAAATCTTTTTCCCTGTTACTCATTTCACAAACAAACCCGTTTCCCTTTTCGAGGTATATATGACATGTGCTGCAGGAACAAATGCCCCCACAGTCATGACGAAGTATAACACTGTTTGTAATGGCAATTTCCAGTAAACTGTAACCTGGCTCTATTTTTTGTAATACAATGGGAGGTAGCCCTAGTTGCTCAAGCTTGAATCTGATCGTATACATCTGTTTTCGTTTCAATGCTACATCCTCAGCCAATGAACTTCTTCGATCATGATAACTTTATCGATCATTTTCCCTGCTGAATACTTTCTGTAAGTAACTGGTAGATCTTTTGTAAATGCGGGTGATCTTTTAAAAGCGCCAGGTGTTTTTGAATGGTTGGCTGATCATCGCGGATAGCCGGGCCAGTCAATGTACCGGAAGGAGAATTTGTTTTTAAACGCTGAACCGTTTCCTCAATTAATGGCAGCAGTTGGCGAAAATCAATCCCTTCTTTTTTACAATACTGTTCGGCCAGTGCGTAAAGGTGATTGGTAAAATTATTGACGATCACCGCTGCCACATGCAGCTTCATCCGTTCTTCACTACCCGCAAAAACAGGTTGTTCAAATGATATAGATGCTGCCAGTTTTTTTAAAACGGAGGTTGCGACGTCATCACTTCCTTCCAAAAAGATGGGAATATCAGGCAGATGTTTTACATCTTTTCGAATGCTTTGTAAAGGATAAAAAACACCGTAATGACTGCTGACTTTTTTCAATACGTCTTTTGAAACAGAGCCGGCTGTATGAGCGACCACTTTTCCCGGGAGTTTAAGATCATGCACTATTTCCGTCAGGGCATTATCCGATACGGCTATAATATAGACATCTGCATTTTTATTAACAACACTAAAATAATTGGACGATTCAGTATTCCATTCATAAGCCAGCTCCGTGGCAGCCGAAGCGTTGCGGCTGACAATCTGTATAATCTTATGGCCCGCAGCTATGAATTTTCTTCCCAGTACTGACGCTACATTTCCGGAACCGATCATTACTATATCCATACTGCGGATCCGCCGTTGACGGAGAATTTAAATTTATCGAATAGATTTGTAAAGCATGAAATTAGGACAAAAAATCGCGGTTGCCTATATAAGAACCAAATTCAGGTTATTGGCTGCTGTTTCCAAAAAGAAAGCAGCTGCAAAAGCATTTGAGCTATTTTGCACACCGCAGTTTCGTAATGCAAAAGAATTACCGGCAATATTTAAAGAAGCTGAAAAATTACAGTTCAGGTTCCAGGAATATAATATAGCTGGTTATCGGTGGAATAAAGGAGCCGGTCGCAAAGCGCTGATCATTCATGGTTTTGAATCGTCCGTTATCAATTTCGATAAATATATAAATCCCCTGATTAAAAAAGGATATGAAGTTCTGGCTTTTGATGCGCCTGCCCACGGCAGAAGCTCGGGAAAGAGAATCAATGCCATCATTTTCCGGGATTTTATCAAATATGTTTGCCGCCAATATGGCCCGGTTCAATCTTTCATTGCCCATTCCTTTGGCGGGCTGGCGGTATGTATGGCCCTGGCCGAGACCAGTCATGATGAAAATTATCGACTCGCTTTGATAGCGCCAGCCACCGAAACGAAAACAGCCCTTGATCATTTCTTTCAATTCCTGAAGTTGGATGATGCGGCGGTAAGAAAGGAATTTGAGGAAATTATTACCCACCTCAGTGGTCAGCAGGTATCCTGGTTTTCCATTCATCGGACGCTAAAAAAAATAAAAGCGAAAATTTTATGGCTGCATGATAAGGATGATAAGATCACTCCCCTGAAAGATGTATTGAAAATAAAGGAAGAAAACCATTTAAACATTCAATTCGTAATTACTAAGGGACTCGGGCACCGGAGGATATACCGGGATGCAAAAGTTGGCAAAGCAATTGCAAACTTCATCTGAGATTATCGTCACCAGTTATGCGAGAAAAATTGATAAAAAAGGCAAGCTCTTCCCTTGTCGCTGTTGTTGCCATGTTACTTCTTCCTATTTTCATAGTGGCAATGAAGCACCCCCAGCAAAAAAAAGCATATAGTTATCTCGCCCTTGGCGACTCCTATACCATTGGTGAAAAAGTAACACAGGAAGAAAATTTTCCCAACCAGGCCGTCGGCCTGCTTCGCGAAAACGGGTTGGATTTCGCAGCGCCTAAAATCGTAGCCAAAACCGGCTGGACCACTGATGAGCTCCAGGCCGGCATTAAGAAAGGAAAATTGGAGAGTCATTATGATTTCGTAAGCTTGTTAATAGGCGTGAATAACCAATACCGGCAAAGAACCGTGGCCGATTATATTCCTCAGTTTGAATCGCTTTTAGACCAGGCACTGAAATACGCAAGAAATAAAAATAACAGGGTAATTGTGATTTCTATTCCCGATTGGGGTGTCACTCCTTTTGCCAGTGACAGAGACCGGGAAAAAATAGCTTTGGAAATTGACGAGTACAACCGCGCTAATAAAGAGATTGCTGATAAATATCGTGTCCACTATATTAATATAACCCTGGGAAACAGGAAAGCCACCGGCGACAAAGAAATGGTGACCGGCGATGGGCTCCACCCATCAGGTAAGGAATATAAAAAATGGGCGGCGGAACTTGCCGCGGTGATTAAATCAGAATTATAACCGTTTCCCGGATACGGCGCAAAAGGTTGCGGTTTTAAAAAATCATTTATTTTATTTTAGCTACAGGCAGCAGAATCGCCAAACCCTTTGCTGAACAGCGTTTTGAGCCCCAAACGGAGCGTCGCAAGGGACGCTAAACAGGATTACAAAAGCTGGTTTCCAAAAAAAATTATTATTCTTGTTATAACTTGCGGCCGCCGGAAAGCGGTTTTTTACATTATGCAACATAGTTTTTTGGGATGTTGTATATAATAATATGGAGTGAATATGGCGAAAAACCTTTTAATAGTTGAGAGCCCTGCGAAAGCAAAAACAATAGAAAAAATACTGGGAAGTGATTTCCAGGTAAAAAGTTGTTTTGGGCATATCCGTGACTTGGAGAAAGCCGGGATGGGTATTGATATTGAGAACAATTTTGAACCGCGATACAGAATTTCTGAAGACAAGGAAAAAGTGGTGAAGGAATTAAGAGCCCTGGCGAACAAATCAGGTGAAGTATGGCTGGCAACGGATGAGGACCGTGAAGGAGAAGCCATTAGCTGGCATTTGTGCGAAGTTCTCGGGCTTGATCATAAGAAAACAAAAAGGATCGTTTTTCATGAAATAACTAAGCCTGCTATACAGAATGCCGTGGCTAATCCCCGGACACTGGACATGAACCTGGTAAACGCCCAGCAGGCAAGAAGGATATTAGATCGTATAGTGGGGTTTGAACTCAGCCCTATACTCTGGCGTAAAATGAGCATGCGGAACAACCTGAGTGCGGGTCGTGTGCAAAGTGTGGCCGTTCGGCTGATAGCTGAGCGGGAGAGAGAAATCAATGCGTTTACCCCTGTAAGCTCTTTCAAAATAGAGGGATTATTCACGGCCAAAGATGTTTCGGATAAACCAGTAACATTTGCCGCTGAAGGTAAAAAGCAATCCGCCGTGGCCGACGCGGAAGCTTTTCTGCAAAGCTGTATCGGCGCTGATTATAAAGTAAGCGATATACAGGTGAAACCAGCCAAACGTTCTCCTGCCGCTCCTTTTACTACTTCTACTTTACAGCAAGAAGCCTCCCGGAAACTGGGATACGGTGTAAGCCGCACCATGGTGATCGCACAAAAGCTTTATGAAAATGGTTATATCACTTATATGCGTACCGACAGTGTCAGCTTGAGCAATACGGCATTGGGCGACATAACGAATACGGTAAAAAGCATGTATGGTGAAAAGTATCACCAGTTCAGGAAGTATAAGAATAAAAATGAGAGTGCGCAGGAGGCTCACGAAGCTATCCGCCCTACCTACATGAGCAATTCGACAATAGAAGAGCTGGATTGGAAGCGGCTGTATGAACTGATCTGGAAGAGAACAATGGCCAGCCAGATGGCTGATGCGGAATTGGAAAAAACCATTGCAAAAATTTCTATTTCAACAAATAAGGAAGAGTTAACAGCCTCCGGTGAAGTGTTGAAATTTGACGGATTCCTCAAAGTGTACCGGGAGGATAAGGATGATGATGATATGGAGGATGATCCTTCAGCAGCAGCAACACAGGAAGGCATGTTGCCCCCTCTTGCGGTTGGTCAAAAGCTCCCTTTGAAAGAATTAAGAGCGACAGAACGATTCAGTCGTCCATTGCCACGATATACTGAAGCATCGCTTGTAAAAAAATTGGAAGAACTGGGAATTGGTCGTCCTTCAACTTATGCGCCTACCATTTCTACCGTGCTCAAAAGAGGCTATGTAGAAAAAAGAGATAAAGAAGGTACTCGCCGCGACTTCCGGGTGCTAAAGTTGGTTAAGGATACAATAAGCAAAGAAACGGAACAGGAAAATACCGGTGCTGAAAAATCAAAACTGTTTCCTTCCGACCTGGGATTAGTAGTGACCGATTTTCTCAAGCAATACTTTGATGATATCATGGATTATGGCTTCACGGCGCGGATAGAAGCCGAGTTTGATGAAGTAGCCGAAGGAAGAATGGAATGGCATTCCATGCTGGATGATTTTTACAGTCCCTTTAAAAAGGATGTAGAAAAAACGATGGAGACCGCCGAGAGAATAAAAGGTGAAAGAGAATTAGGCACGGATCCGGAAAGTGGTAAACCTGTGGTAGCGAGAATGGGTCGTTATGGCCCGATGGTGCAGATCGGTCATGCGGATGATGATGAGAAACCAAGATTTGCCAAAGTGCCTACCGGTCAGAGCATCGAAACCATTACGTATGAGGAAGCCATGGATCTGTTTAAGATACAGGGTACTTTAGGACAGTTTGAAGAAAAAGATATTTCAGTAAATATTGGACGATTTGGTCCTTATGTAAAATGGGGCGAGGAATTTATTTCCATTGCGAAGGGTACTGATCTCGCCACTGTTGACCTGGACAAAGCCATTCAGCTGATAAAGGAAAAGAAAATAGCGGATGCACCGGTAGCAATGTATGAAGACAAGCCGGTCACCAAGGGTAAAGGAAGATTCGGACCTTATATTAAGTGGGATGGTATGTTCATTAATGTACCAAGGCGCTACAATTTTGATGCACTATCGAAAGCTGATATCAATGAACTCATAGATGCCAAAGTAAAAAAAGAAGCTAACCGTTATATACAAAGATGGGCGGATGAAAAAATTTCTGTAGAGAATGGCCGATGGGGTCCCTTTATCAGGTTTGGGAAAAAAATGCTGAAGGTCCCGAAGAAGGCTGACGACACAAAGTATACGCCGGAAGAAGCAGCGACTTTTACTTTGGATGATGTAAAGAAAATGATAGAGCTGGAAATACCGGGCGCCTTTGCAAAGAAGGAGAGGAAGCCGGCGGCGAAGAAGAAAGCGGCAGCGAAAAAAGCGGCGACGAAAAAGAAAAATTAGGACAGAAATCTTTAAGAATGTTGCTTTATCGTTTGAACTAAACGCCGAGGATTTTTATCAATTTAATTATTATACAAGCTGGACGGCCCCCTGGAATTCCAGGAAAAGATTTATCTATTACTGTAGGAACATATTATCCGCCGGTGTTGGAAGTCTCATTGGGGTTTACCTGTTAGAAAGAAAAATTTCGTTGACAGCGGTTTTGGTAGCTGCTGTTTTCATGTTTCTACTTGGCTTCTTAGCATTACCCGCATGGGTACGGCGCTTCTATCGAAAATCTGTGGAGAAATTTTCGGCTAACCCTTCAATAGCAGTCTCTTTTCAAAAACCAATTTAATAATTGACGAAAAAGGTATTCAATCCAGGGACAATGTTTCTGTCACGACGCACTTATGGCACGCATTTTCTAAAAAAATTGAAACTGATGAACATTATTACTTGTATTTAAGTTCCCAATCAGGACTTGTAATTCCTAAAAGAATTTTTCAATTACAAACTGAGAAAGAAAATTTTGACAAAATATTGTTAGCACATTTCCCTCTTCAGGCAGAATTGAACACTATCGAAAAAAAATAATAGCCAACTCAATTGATTGTCTCCAAATAAACGGACTTTTATATTTTAGCGGGAATGTGAGAACAAGAAAATACTATACTTTTCCTTCTCACATTCCCTGCTATTCTTTTTAGACAACTAATTCTCCGTTAACGGCAAGGGGAATTTTTCCCATACATCATCTCCCACTCTATCAATTGGCAATTGGTTTAAGCGATTGTAACGACGCATATCCACCCAGCGATGCCCTTCAAAAAATAAAGAAAATCTTCTTTGCCTGAGCATTTCATCTGTGAGAGCAGCTTGAGTGACCGCACCGGCGTAAGGCAGCAGGTTATGTTCAGTTCTTATTTTATTAAGCGCAGTGACCGCATCGGCAAGACCAGCACCTCCTGATTGAATTTTAGCTTCTGCATAAATCAGTATCAGTTCTTCGTTCCTGATAACAGGAACCGGGGCAAGACTGGAAGTATACACCCATACATCCCTGTTGCTCGACAAATCGGCGGATGAGGCGGATGCCGTGCGCAGCGTAGCTTTGTTGATCCTGTCATCACCCGGTGTAATATCCGTGGCATAAGAAGGATGTGCTACTCTTACTTCTCCATTTTGATTTTGCGGAAAGAAAGCAAGATTAAGCTGATCACCCAGGCCATTACCAAACACGTTATATACGCCATCATTGAAATCTTCCGTCAAACTAAAAAATGATTCATTGAGGTCGGTAAGCGCTTCTGTCCATTGCTGGCGATACACAGCCACTCTTGCGGCCAAAGCCCGGTTGAATTTTATAAGTCCCGCTGTAGTGTTAAAACCGTCAAAGCCAGAAGAAAGTGAATAAACAATATCTGCTCCTGTAAGATCGGTCTTTGCTTCATCCAATAGTCCGGCAATAGCTGTAAGCGATTCCGGGTATCCGACAATTGGCCCGATGTTATCAGGATCTTCTACATCCAGCCGGATACCATTTGTATAAGACATGCTCAAATTGGTAAGTAATTGATGAGCTTTAATTGTTTTTGCAAAACCGAGGTATCCTTTTTTTTCTGCTGCACTTAACGCAGAAGAATTGGTAGCCCCTTTTATCAATACATTGCAGTTCTTAATCACCCTGTATCTTGATCCCCAGGGATTGTTCAGGTAAAATGTATTGTTATTAAGAACCGCGTCTTCAGCACCTAAGAGATCCGATGTATAACGCGGCTCTGCGCCTGAGAACCGGTACATTTCACGTCCTATCATTCCCACTACATCCAGGTACATAGCCTGGTTATTACGCATACCTGATTCTGTTCCTGAAACTAAGTTGTTCAGTTGCGCTTTTGATGGGTTATCATAACTTTCAAGAACAGGGCTATTAAGATTACCGATATTTTTTTTGCATGCCGAAAGTAAAACAGCCGTCGCAAAGAAGCAGGCTATATTTATGATGATTAGCTTTTTCATTGTATATTTTTTATTGTTTTTTGGTCAGATGTAGTTATTAATTTGTTTCATAAATCAACTGACAAATGAACCGTAGCCCTTTTTGATGCAGGATATGGCATTACATCTACATTGGTGGAAAATCCGGATCCGAAATTGGATACTTCAGGATCATAATTTTTATACTTTGTTTTAGTAAAATAATTATTGGCGGAAACACCAATACGAAATCCTTTAATGAAGTTTAAGCCCTTCGGTATTTTAGATACAGTATAATATAAGGCAACTTCACGCAACCTCAGGTAACCGGCTTCCTGCACAAAAGGTTGTGCGGTCACTCCTAATGCAGATAACCGGTCTCGTGAGTCAATCACCCCATTATGATTATTATCAGCATCATAATCAGGCGTTGTTTTTCCAAGATCATATAATAGTTCGGAAAGGTTTACATTGTCTCCCTTATACTTCCAATGAAGCAGAAACCGGAAACTCAGGTTTTTCATAAAGGTTATTTCATTCGTAAAATTCATCTGGAATTTTGGTTCGGTATCACCCAGTTTCGTTACAATCCCGGCTCCTGATTTTGTTGTATCAATTCCGATGATCTGTGTGACGGATTTACCTTCTTCTATATTAAAGGTGCCCAGTGTAGTTCCAAAAGCGCCTAACTCAACTGGAGGAATGGTAAGCTTCGTCACTTTAGAACGGTTCATCCAGAAATTAGTGGAAGATGTCCAACGAATATTTTTCGTGGCAATTGGTTGTGCATTCATGCCAATTTCTATTCCCCGGTTACGCAGATCGCCGGCATTCACCCACTGTGAGGCAAAGCCTGTTGACAGCGGCACCGTTCTCAATAAAAGAAAATCCTGTATTGTTTTATTGTAAAAACTCATTTCGAAATTGAGTTTACCTTTTAATAAACCAAAATCAATTCCTGTTTCAAATTCAGATGTTCTTTCAGGTTTGATATCAGGCGATCCGCGTTGTATGTTGACCAATGAACCGGGAAGTCCATCCACATTAAAAATCGGGAAAGCCGTAAACTTGCTGCCATACGCAGGAAAATTTCCGGCTTGTCCATAAGCCGCCCGCAATTTTAAATTGCTGAACAAATCGCCTTTCCAAAAGTCCATTCTTGTAAGATTCCATGATACCGCTGCTTTTGGATAAGTATAATATTTATCCTGGTCGCCATTGTTGGTTGATTTATCCAAACGAACACCGGCGGTAAGTGTTATCGCATCAATGATGGAAGCTTCTTCCTGTACAAAAAAACCATTGTCCTGGAATTGAGTCCGAAAATGGGTCGCTGTCAATGCACCGGCCTGGTCTACATTGGTTTGACCGGCCACTACCTGCGTAGCTACATCAAGCATATTATCAAAATTTCCATTTTCTTGTGTAAGCCCTGCCGAAGTAGTAAGATCAAGATTCGAAGAAGGCGTGAATTTATTAACTAACGAAAGAATATAATTTGTATTCTGGTTTCTTACAAAACCCTGGATAGAAGTTCCTTTATTGACCGCCTGGAACTGGAGTACACTGGGAAATTGAGCATTTGTTTTCAAACTGTAAAAATCAATACCGCCTCTTGCGATCAACCGCGTAACTGACTTGCCTATTTCAAACAATTTGGCATCAAGGTTAACGCCAGTAATAAAACGCTCTACTCCTTCATTATTAACTACAAGATCTCTTGTTTGTAAAGGATTAGATGCGGCAAAAGGATCATTGGGATAAACGCCGTTGGCATCCGGATGCAGATCCACAAAATTCGGAGTAGAAGATAATGCTACCCCCATGGTTACTCCGGAATTATCATTATTAAATAAACCACGGTCAGCGGAAGAATTGATATAATTCGTAGTGACGCCAATTTTGATATTCTCATTAAGCCGGTGATCGATATTCAACCTGATGCTATTATTACGATAACCGGTATATTTTACTATTCCTTCTTCATCTTTTTGTGAAGCCGAAAAAAAGAAACTTGTTTTTTCGCTACCACCTGTAAGGCTTACGGAACTATTGCGTGAAAAGCCTGTGTTGCCATACAATTCTTTCTCGTAATCATATATCTTACCGGCCGCTTGTGCATCAAGAAATTGTTGTTTTAATGCTGCACGTCCTGCTATAACATCAGGGTCAGCGCTGGCTGCGGAGCCTCCGAGATTTGCCGCTGTTTCTGCCGTAAACTGGCGAACGCCTAATAACTTTCTTGCTTTAATAAAACCAAGATCCTGGGAAAAATTCACTTTGGTTTGTCCCTGTTTCCCTCTTTTAGTAGTGATCAGCACTACACCCGCCGCTGCTTTTGATCCATAAATGGCCGCTGCGGAAGCTCCCTTTAATATTTCAATGTTTTCGATATCCTCGGGCCGCAGGTCGGCAATACGACCTGATGCATTGTCCTGGTTGCCGACATTGCCGGCAGCCTGCGATTGCGTAACAAAATTCAGGTTAGCAGGCGTGGCAGTATTGTTAATAAATACGCCATCCACCACATACAGTGGCTGCGTATTGCCGAAGACAGATGTTACTCCGCGCAACTTTATTGAGATACCACCACCGGGAGCGCCGGAATTCGCATTAATATTCGCTCCCGGGATTTTACCGTTTAATGCCGCATCAAAAGTTTGCGCGGGTGCGGTGCCAGAAAGGTCTTTACTGGAAATGGTGGCTACTGCATTCGCCAGGTTTCTTCTTTTAACGCTGGTGGCTAAACCTGTGACGACTACCTCATCTAATCTTCCTACATCGTCTGCAAGTTTCACAATCAAAGCCGACGCATTCCCGGCGGATACATCCACTGCCTGTGATTTGTAACCAATCGATGAAATTTCAATGATTCCGTTGTTTCCCGGAATATTTAAAGAAAATTTTCCAGCATCGTCTGTTGAAACACCAATCCCGGAATTTCTGAGTTTGACCGAAGCTCCGTTTACAGGAATATTGTTCGCATCAGTGACCGTACCGGAAACGGTAATTTGTGCTAATACAAATACCGGCAGTACCAGCATAGCAAGAGCGATCGCAGTTAGTTTAAGTTGATTTGTCATTGTTTAAAGATTTTAGTAAACCGTTTCTTGAGATGAGAGGCAGATTTGTGAGAGACAACAATAAAAAATCCTTAGCTGCACCCTAAAAGGATGAGAATCAGCCCGAAACGTGTGTAATATTCCGAAGCCGCATTAACAAATATCAAACCGCTAATAGGCAGATGTGAACCGGGTTGGAAACTTTGGGCTGTAAATGAGAAAACCCTGCATTTGCAGAGCTTTCGATGCTTTCACAGGAAAATCAGTTTAACTTATACCGGGGAAGGGACTGTTAGAATATATATAATTTCTTTTCTTTAATCACACCAATAACTGCAGATGGATTAACTGGTATTAAATATAATTACGAGCTACTACTCTTAAATAGTTCTGAGTACGGAAATAATTGAAATGGTCTGTTTATGATATTGGGAAAAGGTACCGGATCGGTACATAAAAAATATAGCACAAATTACACCAAAGTCAGTTTTACAGATCCTATTTTATACACATAGAACAATTTTTTTAATTTAGTATCTCGTGCAAACGTTTTCGTAGCGGGAATTGGGATTAGCTGCTCATAAACAAAAAATATTGGGGCAGATTACAAAGGCCTTAAACAATACAAATGAAATACAAGCTATTTATTCTAAGTCTTGGCAGTCTCGCTTTATTTTCCTTCACCTGTAAGAAAAATATTCAACCGGTCCCGGGAGAAAAGAAAGTATTCTACAACTGGGATAAGTTTTGCATGGGTGTTGACCTTTCTTATGTAAATCAGGTGGAAGATTATGGTGGTGTATATAAGGACTCAGGCAAAGCCCGCGATCCTTTCCGGATCATGAAAGATCATGGTGCCAATACGGTAAGAGTACGCTTATGGCATACCCCGACATGGGTGGGTAAACTGAATAATGGAAAACTATATTACGATCTGTATGGAACAGAGAAAGCAATCCGGAGAGCCAAAGAAAACGGGATGGCAGTTAACCTGGATATTCATTATTCGGATACCTGGGCGGATCCTGCTCACCAGGAAACACCTGCCGCCTGGGCCGGTCTTTCTGTTGCGGTTCTAAAAGATTCAGTTTATAACTATACTCTCGCCGTACTGAATTATTTAAAAGGGAAAAACCTTGTTCCGGAAATGATACAGGTGGGCAATGAAACAAACAACGGCATGTTGTGGCCAGTCGGCAAAGTTGAAAATAATAACTGGCAAAATTTCGCGGCTTTATTGAATAGCGGTATCCGTGCTGTGAGAGATTTTTCAACGAGTTCACCTGTAAAACCGAAGATCATTTTACATGTAGCTCAGTTGCAGAATGCCGGACATTGGACCAATAGCCTTATTAGTAATGGCGTTACTGATTTTGATATACTGGGGCTTTCACATTATCCCAAATGGTCAACGGTAGCTACGATGAACGAAGTAGAAAATAATATACGGACATTCAAGACCACTTATGGCAAACAGGTAATGGTGGTGGAAACCGCTTACCCCTGGACAGGAAATAATGCCGATAGCTACACCAATATTATTTCAGCGACAGATAAAGCAACCGGTTATGATATTACACCGGAAGACCAATTTCGTTATATGAAAGATCTGACGGAAACAATCATCCGGGCAGGAGGAACAGGTATCATGTATTGGGAGCCGGCATGGATCACTTCAAAAATGAATGATGGCTGGGGTATAGGTTCGTCCTGGGAGAATAATGCTTTCTTTGATTTTAACGGCAATGTATTACCGGTTATTGATCATATGTGTTATCCTTATAAAGGTTTATAATTTTGAGGTTTGACGTTCTATATAATTTTCAAATGAACTATTATCTCATTACAAAGTAAAGACAGAAAATATCTTCATGCTATGTTATTACATTGACCATAACAACTATTCAACTTTTTACTAAACCATAAACTTCAATCTTCAAACATTCAACCTTCTCCCCATCTGTGGAAAAGTTTAGCGGTTTTTTTTCATTGTCAATAATGACCTTGTGCTGGTATAATATGATGGAAACAAATAAAGAAAAAGAAATAGCGGCTTTGCTTCATCTTATTGATGATCCGGACCAGGAAGTTTTTGAAGCGGTGTCAGAAAAGATCGTTGACTACGGCAAACCTATCATTCCCAACCTCGAACATCTTTGGGAAACAACACCCGAAGAACATACACAAGAACGGATCGAGCTATTAATACACCGTCTGCATTACCGTGATCTGACAGAGGATTTCCGCCAATGGAATGTATCGGGACATCACGACCTGATGGTTGGCGCATTGCTGGTCGCAAAGTTTCAATACCCGGATTTGTCCACCGTACCCGTGCTCCAGGAAATAGAAAAAATTCGCCGTAATATCTGGCTGGAGCTGAATAATTATCTTACGCCATTAGAACAAATAAATATTGTCACAAGCATCTTATATAGTTATTACGGGCTGAAAGGAGGTGAGACGAATTATACGGAACCCAATGAATTTTTGCTGCACAAAACTTTGGAGACAAAACGGGGCAACCAGCTAAGTAATGGTATTTTATACCTGCTGCTTTGCGAACTGCTGGATATTCCCGTAAGAGCTATCCATCTTCCCAAACAATTTATTGTCGCTTATTTCAAACCAGGCTATTCTGAGGAAAATCTGCCCGACCCTTACCATAAAATTGAATTCTTTATCGATCCGACTTCCGGCCAGGTATTTACACACCATGATGTCGAAAATTATTTTAAAAGGATATCTGTTCACCCTGCAAACTCTTTTTTCAAGCCACAATTGAATAAACAAGTAATAACGCAGCTACTGGAAGAATTCAGCAAATGTTTTGACAACGACAAGGAAGCCTACAAGCAGAAAGAGCTGGTACTGCTGGCATCACTTTTGGATTAATACAGTGAATCATTCTTTTTATCACCTAAAATATTTTTTATGAAGGTCAACATCGGTATTTCCGAAAAAAACAGGCAGGCGGTAGCTACTGCTCTTAACCAGTTATTGGCAGACGAACACATTTTATACAATAAAACCCGCAATTATCACTGGAGCGTTGAAGGCCCCAGTTTTATGGAATTTCACAAACTGTATGAAGCGCAGTATACGGCCCTGGCGGAAACGATTGACCAGATAGCGGAACGGATCAGGACGATTGGTCATTTTGCAGAAGGCCGCCTGAAGGAAATAATTAAATTGGCTACACTGGATGAACCCGAAGCTCCCACTGACCAGGCTAAGCAGATTGAAAATCTTGAAACGGATCATGAAACTATGATAAATAAACTGCGAAAATTGATCAAAGACTTTGATGAAAAATACAAAGACATTGGCAGCAGCGATTTTGTTACGGGTTTGCTGAAAGAACATGAAAAGATGGCCTGGATGCTGCGTAGTTATTTGAGATAATTTGCTTCACAAAGAAACAGCAGGTTTTTAACCACGCTAACAATAATGCCGGATTAAATCCCGGCATTATTGTTTACACCTATTTTAAAGAATTTGCCCTGTTTATTAATCCTCGCTACTATATTAATTCTCCGCTGGTAAAAGCAAATGGCAATAAAAAGCTTACGGTTTTAACAACAATGATCTTTCCTTCCTGCCCCGCCAATACCAGGCGTATGGGTTGTTCCGTTCTTGTTTCATATTCCAGCAATGATTGCCTGCACATCCCACAGGGAGAAATAGGGTGATCACTTTTTACTTCTTTGCTATCATAACTAATAGCTATTGTATCGATGCTGATACCGGGATATAAGGTAGCTGCATTTCCCAATAAAACTCTTTCAGCACAAATGCCAACCGGGTAAGAAGCATTCTCCTGGTTAGTGCCGGATACAATTTCGCCATTGTTTAATTTCGCTACCGCACCGACAAAAAAATTGGAATAAGGCGCATACGCATGTTTTGTAACGGCTCTCGCTTTTGTAAGCAGTTCAGCATCCTCCTTCTTCAACTCGCTGATGTCATTATACACTTCGTATTCAAATTCAAATTTTTGCTCCTTCATAGATTTAAGATACTAAGTATTGTCCAAAAAAAACCCCCGCTGGTACGGAGGTTTAAAGGCATTCTATTTTACAATATTAAATAATCGTTTCCATCGTGGACCGCCTTCCCAGCTAAACCAAATCATCCATGCCTTGCCCACTATCCTGTCTTCCGGCACAAATCCCCAATAACGGCTGTCCTGCGAACCCTGGCGATTATCTCCCATCATCCAGAAATAATCCATTTTGAATGTATACTCATTTACTTCCTTTCCATTAAGGAAAAACTTCCCATCCTTGTTAAAGAATTCATTGTTTTCATACACACGGATCGCTCTTTCGTAGACAGATAAATTTTCCGCCGTCAATGGCAAAGTGGCCCCTTTTCTGGGTATCCAGATAGGTCCGTAATTATCCACCGCCCATTTATGAATGGTGTCATAAGGAAAATATTCCATGGGGTTAGGTGTACTTACATAAAAAGGCTTGATACTACTTACTATATCAGATTTTTCAAGAATTGCTTTTTCCTTTTGCGTAAGATTGACCGTGTAGACCGGAGGAGCACCTTCAAGATCAGACCCATTATCGCTTTCATTAATCAGTATTCCCAGATCTTCCAGGTATTCTTTGTCAAGAAAGCGGTTGGGTTTCACTTCTACGTAGTAATGTCTGTCAGAATTAGGTGGCACCGGCTGTTCCTGGTGATTGATGAATACCGTGCCATTGATAATTTGCAATGTATCTCCTGAAACGGCTACACATCTTTTAATATAGTTGTCCGTTTTATCTACCGGGTGCACTACTATTGGCTGAAGAGAGGGATCATTTAATACATTGTTTCTTCCCGCTTGTCTCACGAGGTTATAGTAGGGAACCGCTGATTCATACCCGGCCTTATGTACAACCGTGTCACCAGCCGGAAAGTTAAATACCACTACATCCCCTCTTTTTGGCATCACGGCGAACCATCGTGTATAGGGTAATTCTATAGCGGTAGAATAAGATTTACCATCGGTAACGGGAAGGTAATTATGAACAAACGGAACAGACAAAGGTGTATTAGGTATACGGGGACCATAACTCAGCTTGCTTACAAAAAGAAAATCTCTTACGAGCAGGGTTTTTTCCATGGAACCGGAAGGAATAGTATATGCTTCAAAAATAAAAGTGCGGATCAATGTGGCTGCTACTATTGCAAAAATGGCCGCATCTACCCATTCTCTCCAGGCTGTTTTTTTATGTTTCCTGGCGGCTTCCGGCCCAATAAATTTCGTGTCCTTTTGTGCAGCCAGCCAGGGAAAATAGAAGGGGGCCAGTAATGCCGCCATCGTATGCTGACCCAATGAAAATTTTCCAAACATTTTGGCGAACTCTATAAAAATGCCAGGCGTAATAAACCATCCGACTACCGGGATAAGTTGCCAGAACACCCAATGCTTCGGACGCTGGGCGATATCCTGCATTACCCATGTATTATAAAACGGTACATAAGCTTTCCAGGACTGCTCTCCTGCTTTTGCAAATAGTTTCGATAGACCAAAAGAAGGTAAAAAAACGAGTAAGATACCAATAAGATAGATGAGGAGTAGATGTTGTAAAGGCATGAGCCTGTTTTTGTTTAAGGGGTCAAAATTATTATAATAACCGTCGAATCAAAATTTGGTGGCCGAAAGTTTTGTGAAAGAGGACGAGCGGCAGTTCTATAGTTCTAAGTTTTAAGTTAGAAGCCAGTTTCCATGACTTTCAGATAATTTCCACTATCAGCACAACTTAAAACTTCAAAACTCAAAACTTTGCTTTATCTCGGCATTACATAACTCTTCACATCTTCTTCCGTAATCGTCTTCGCGGAAAGGATCACTAAACGTTCCACTACATTACGCAACTCCCGGATATTACCTGTCCAGTCATACTCCTTCAATAATTTAATAGCATCGTCATCAATATTTTTCTTGGCGATACCATAATCTGAACAAATATCTTCCAGGAACTGATCAACCAGTACCGGGATATCATCACGCCTTTCATTCAATGATGGAACATGAATTAGTATGACGCTCAACCGATGATACAAATCAAGCCTGAATGATTTTTCCTCCACTTCTTTTAAAAGGTCTTTATTAGTCGCCGCAATAACACGAACATCTACATTAATATCTTTATCGGCGCCTACCCTTGTTATTTTCCCTTCCTGCAAAGCCCGCAATACTTTAGCCTGTGCATTCAGGCTCATATCGCCAATTTCATCAAGAAACAAAGTGCCGCCATTCGCTTGTTCAAATTTACCAATGCGTTGTTTGATGGCGGAGGTGAATGATCCTTTCTCATGACCAAACAATTCGCTCTCGATCAACTCAGTTGGAATAGCCGCACAATTCACTTCTACCAGCGGTCCGCTGACACGGTTACTTTTTTCATGCACCCAACGGGCTACCAACTCCTTCCCCACCCCGTTCTCACCAGTGATCAATATCCTTGCGTCCGTTGGAGCTACTTTCTCAATAGTGTCTTTTATTCTTTGTATAGGCGCCGATCCACCGATCATTTCCTGTACCCGGCTAACTTTCCTCTTCAGCACTTTTGTTTCCGTGACCAGGCTGCTGCGTTCCATCGCATTGCGGATGGTGATCAACAACCTGTTGAGATCGGGAGGTTTGGAAATAAAATCATAAGCTCCCTTTTTAACCGCTTCTACAGCTGTTTCAATATTGCCATGACCGGAGATCATTATGATGGGAATATCAGGATTTGATTCTCCCGCTTTTTGCAGAAATTCTATGCCGTCTATTTTGGGCATTTTGATATCGCACAGTACAACATCGTAGGTCTTCTCTTTGAATTTTTTAAGCCCTTCTTCCCCGTCTGCCGCTTCATCCAGTTTATAACCTTCAAAAGAAAGAATTTCAGTCAAAGTTTTACGAATAGCCCTTTCGTCGTCAATAATCAGTATATCAGCCATTAAAAAATTAGATTTAGTGGGCAAAAATAGGGATAAGCTACGAGCTATTAGCTTTAAGCTACGAGCTTTGGGCAATGAGCGTATGTAACTATAAAGAAAGAATGGCTTCTTGACACTCCTTTAGGGGATGGAGGTTTGATAGGCTATAAAATAAGAGGCCGGGTAGAAACCCAGCCTCGTTTTAAAATCCAATATCCTATGAAAAACCATAACAAAGATGCACTTTCAGAGGCAAAACGCTGCATGATCTTCAAAATAAATATTATGCGTAATTGTACGTATTTAAAATAATTATAAACCCGTCCCGATTTCAGGGGGACGGGTTTATAAAAGTAGTTTGAAAAGAGAGTTATTTCTTCTGGTACATTACGTCTTTCACCAGCTTGACGGTTCTTTCTACGCTCGGCAAAGCGGCGGCCACCAGGTTGGGTGCGTAGTGAAGTGGAGCATCTGCCGCCGTTATTCTGCGGATAGGCGCATCTAAATAGTCAAAGCCCTCTTTCTGTATCTGGTAAGTGATTTCTGAGGAAATGGATGCAAATGGCCATTGCTCTTCTACAATAACCAGCCGGTTGGTTTTCTTTACACTTTCCAGGATAGTCTTCCAGTCGAGCGGGCGGATAGTGCGAAGGTCGATTACTTCAGCGCTGATATTTTCCTTCTCTAGTTCCGCAGCCGCTGCCAGCGCCACTTTCATCATTTTATTAAATGATACGATAGTCACATCGCGTCCGGCTTTTTTTATATCCGCTTTCCCTAATTCAATATAATATTCTTCCTCGGGCACTTCACTTTTATCACCGTACATCTGTTCACTTTCCATGTAAATAACGGGATCTTCTTCGTAGCGAATAGCTTGTTTTAATAGGCCTTTGGCATCATAACCATTACTCGGAGACACTACTTTTAAACCGGGAATATTTGCATACATGCTTTCAAAAGCCGTGGAATGCTGAGCTCCTAACTGACCAGCAGAGCCATTTCCACCTCTAAAGACAATGGGGCAGGAGATTTGTCCACCACTCATTGCCAGCATTTTGGAAGCCGTATTGAGAATTTGATCAAGGGGTAGAACTGCGAAATTCCATGTCATAAACTCAACGATCGGACGAAGCCCATTCTGAGCCGCTCCCACACCAATCGCTGTAAAACCTAACTCAGAAATGGGTGTATCTATCACTCTTTTGGGTCCAAACTCGGCCAGCATGCCCTGGCTTACTTTATAAGCACCGTTATATTCAGCAACTTCCTCTCCCATTAAAAAAACCCTCTCATCCCTTCTCATTTCCTCTGTCATTGCTTCACGAAGTGCATCCCGGAATGCGATTGATCTAGCCATGTTTAAATACTTTTTAAAGTGGGGCAAATTTAAGTGAGTAGCCGGATAAAACCTAAAATGAGAGAAGACTGAAATCATGTGAGTCGAACAGTCTGAGAAAATAAAGTGTAGAATTTAGAGTGTAGAGTTAAAAGTTCTAATCGATCCGGCTAAACCCAATAACTCTTAATTCTAAATGCTCAACTCTATACTATATTTATATTTGCTGATGTCTTTGTCACATTACTCTATTATCATTATCGGTGGTGGCCCTATCGGTCTTGCCTGCGGACTGGAAGCAGAAAAAGCAGGACTTGACTATCTCATTATTGAGAAAGGATCATTGGTCAATTCGCTCTACAATTATCCTGCGAATATGACTTTCTTTTCTACATCAGAAAGATTAGAGATAGGCTCCGTACCTTTTGTGTCTAACAATGCCAAACCAACAAGAGCCGAAGCTTTGGAATATTACCGGCGGGTAACCACTTCCCATCATTTAAAAGTTAATTTATTTGAAGAAGTACTTGAAGTAAGTTCCCCGTTACCGGTTTCCGAAAACCAGCAACCGGAAACTCATTTTTCTGTTATTACCAATAAAAAAGTTTATACCGCCAGGCATATCATCATCGCAACGGGCTTTTATGATATTCCGTATTTATTAAAAGTACCGGGAGAGAATTTACCAAAGGTTACTCATTATTACAAAGACCCGCATTTCTATGCTTTTCAAAAAGTGATCGTAGTAGGTGCGCAAAACTCCGCAGTAGATGCGGCGCTCGAAACCTGGCGCAAAGGCGCCGAAGTGACCATGGTAATAAGAAGCGCTGATATCGGTGAAAGAGTAAAGTATTGGGTAAGACCTGATATAATAAACAGGATAAAAGAAGGTTCGATTAAAGCATTCACCCATTCAACCATTGCGGCCATAAGAGAGCATGAGGTTGACATTAATACGCCGGATGGAATAGTGACGATTGAAAATGATTGGGTAATCGCATTAACGGGTTACCAGCCTAACCTTGATTTTTTAAAAAAGACCGGTATTGAATTATCTGATGATGATGTGAAAAAACCGTTTTACAATGAAGAAACACATGAGACTAATATCAAAAATGTTTATCTCGCCGGCGTTATTTGCGGTGGTATGAATACGCACAGCCTTTTTATCGAAAATTCCAGGGAACATGCGGAAAGAATCATAGCGCATATTAAAAAGACGGTATAGTATAGCCTGATGAAAAGATATAGTGATAAACAATACTACTGTAAGCTTTTCAATACTTCATCAAAACTTATCCAGTAAATATTTCCTCCGCCATTTAACAAGGCTGAATAATCTTTTACCAGTTCCGCATAAGTTGTCCGTTTACCAGGAAACGATTCCTTTAAATCATACCGCTCACTGGTAAAGAATAAAATTTTCTTATCAAAACTTACAAAAGGGCAATAATCCATTTTTTCCGAATTCAATAGTGCCAGGTTTTTGGCGGGTTGCCATTTACCCGATGCATCTTTAATACTCATATAGAGATCGCCCCTGCCCTTATCATCCTTTCTGCCATAAGAAGTAAAAATGATGAATTGTTCATCCGGGGAAACAAAGGCGTTAAACTCATACGTTTTTGAATTGACCGCGGTATCCAAAGGAACAGGTGCATTATACTTTCCATTTTCAAATGCACATAAATAAATATCCTCTTTACCCGCTGAATTCTTATAAGCGGCAGTAAAGTAAAGATTGCCTTTTATGGTGATCGAAGGATAATATTCATCTGTTGAACTGTTGACAGGTTCTCCTAAATTTTTAGGTTCTCCCCATTTATCGTCTTTTTTTTCAACATACCAGATATCAAAGTCTTTAATGGCATCGCCAGTCACCGGCCGGTTGGAAGAAAAAAATATTTTTTTCCCATCAGGAGAAAAAGCAGGTTCAAGATCGCTGTAATTTCCCGCGAATGGCGCTACTTCCGGTTGGCTCCATTTGCCCTTACTATCCTTTTTGATGTATAAAATAGTTTGAAAACCCGGCTGCGGCGATTGAAGTGTATAAAAAATCTCCGTGCCATCCGGCGACATAGCAAAATCTCTCTCTTTGAAACCAGTATTGACATTTACTTCCTTGAAAAGAGAAGCTGTAGCTGGTGGCATTTTAAAACCATTGCCGGTTTGTGCGCAGATGCATACCGGGAAAAGAAAAGAAAAAATAACGATCGCTTTCTTCATAACAGGATAATTAAAAATAGGTATAATAGCATTGGGAAAGTAATTATCTCATGTGGTCGCCGTTAATAAAATCAACAGGCAGACGACTGAAACTTCCAGATATCAATCCTAACACGTCCTGTTTCATTCTTATACTTTAATCCGTAGTTTGTAGGGAGAAACAGGTTATTGTTATATATCAATTCGTTTAACAGACGGTTTTCCCGATTTTTATAATAATGAAACATCGCACAGGTTTACATGTCTTTTTCTGGCTGGCGTACCTGCTTTTCGAGTCGTACGTTGAATTCGCCTGGTTAAGTTCTCCGGGCGGAACGACTCCGCTTATTGAACGATGGTGGATGGCTTTTTTCGGTGAACTTTCACAGCTTACTGTTAAAATCCCCCTGAGTTATTTTATTATCTATCTCGTCAACAACCTGGCTACTAAGATAAGGAAGCCTGCACTTAACATCCTGCTGGCCATGGCGGCACTTGTTATCGCGGTAGTATTACAACGTTTCCTCATCATAAAATTTATATTACCACACCTGTACCACGAAGAAACAAGCGCCGCGTTTATTTTCAACTGGCAAAGGATGATCACTACTTTTCTTGACCTGGTATTTGTTGTTGGTATAGCGGTTGCCGTTAAGCAATATCGTTTATCGCAACGCTCCAAAGAAAGAGAAAAAGGTTTGGTCAAAGAAAAACTGGTAGCGGAATTAAAATTTCTAAGAACACAAACCAACCCGCATTTTTTATTTAACACCCTTAATAATATTTATGCACTGGCAAGAAAAAAATCAGATGATACGGCGGACGTGGTACTGAAGCTTTCTAAATTGCTCCGCTTTATGTTGTATGAATCTAAAAACGACAGCATCAGCATAGCGGAAGAATTGAGGGTATTGAACGATTATATTGAATTGGAAAGAATTCGCTACAACGAAAGACTGACTATCCGTTTTACGAGGTCCATTGATGATGATCTCCAGCCCATCGCACCACTTATTCTTTTGCCATTTGTAGAAAATGCTTTTAAACACGGCGCCGGCGAAACCCGGTTCAATTCATTTATCCATATCCATGCGCAATTGCAAAAGGGGCGTCTTATATTTACGATTGAAAATTCAAGAGAGGAAGAAGGAGAAGAAACAATCGTAGAAAATATAGGTTTAAGTAATGTTCGCCGGCAACTGGAGCTGATGTACCCCGAGCATTCGCTGAACATGGAGCCTGGTAAAAAGACATTTAAAGTGACATTGGCCATAAACTTAAGCAAACATGCAGCAGTATAACTGCATCATAGTAGAAGATGAACCCCTCGCAGCCGAAGTGCTGCAGGACTATATTCAGCAAATACCTTTCCTGCAATTGAAGGCCATCTGCGGTGATGCCATTTATGCGATAGAAATATTGCAAAAAGAAAAAGTGGATCTTATATTTCTCGATATACACCTGCCCAAATTAAAAGGTCTCGATTTCATTAAAACACTTAAACATCCGCCCCATGTCATCATCGTATCCGCTTATCATGAATACGCATTGCAGGGCTATGAATACAATGTCATAGATTATTTGCTGAAGCCGGTTGAATTCAGTCGTTTCCTGATGGCGGTAAATAAACTAAGACAATCCGTCCAGGCAGAAACAATCGTCCCTTCGTCAACGCATAGCAACGAAAGAGCCTATTTGTTTTTTAATGTGGGCAAAAAGAAAGTGAAAATATTCCTCGATGAGGTGCTTTATATTGAAAGCCTGAAAGAATATATCCGCATTTTCACCAAAACAAAATCAATTCTTACCAAATTCCAACTGGGCCAGATCGAAAGCATGCTGGCCAAAAATAATTTTATACGGGTACACCGTTCTTTTATTGTCGCCAAAGATAAAATCGATGCTTTCACAGCGGCGGAGATAGAAGTAAACGGTAAACAAATTCCGGTTGGAAGAAGTTACAAGGAACTGGTACAATCCATACTGGAAAGTCCGGCAGGTTAGCCTGGTTGTCTCTTTTTTTACTTAATCCTTATTCAAAGAAAATCATTCTGCAGGTATCAGCTTTAACTACCAGCAGCCATTTTTTACCGATGAACTGCAATCAAAATACCCGTTTGCGCTTTCAAACGGAGTAAATCATCATTTGAGGGCGCAATTGCTTTGTTCGTAGAATTCATCAAATAAGCAGGCGCCATACAAATAATTTCAATACTCCGTTCAATCAATATAACCTGGCAACGGGTTTAATTAACTTAAAACTAATTCAGCATGAGAAATCCTCCTTGCCATTACCTGCAAGTTATCTACCCTGCAGGCATAATCCACCAATCTGCAAAATTGAAATGAAGACATTATGGGCTACTCAGTAGCTCTTACCATGTCGGTGGTTGATACAAGCAGTACTAGCAGAGTCAGGGTGGGTATTTTCATACCTGCCCTTTACAGAAACTATCAAAAAATAACAGTATGACAAATTTCCCTTTTATCTCGTTATCACAATCGCTTATTGTTTTACGAATAGCAGTAGGATTGATGCTCACGGCACATGGCATTACGAGATTAAGCGCAGGTACCGTCAATGGCTTCGGGGAGTTTTTAAATGCCAAAGGATTTATGATAGGCTCCGCAATAGCCTGGTTTCTCACCGCTTTTGAAATAACAGGTGGTCTAACAATGGCTGCCGGTTATTGGGTGAAATGGATAACCGCTGTCTTCATGATTGAAATCGTCATGGGAATTATTTTAGTGCATGCAGGCAATGGCTGGTTTGTCGTAGGCTACCAATCCGGAGGTGCCGAGTACAGCGTATTAATCCTTTTATCTTTATTGGTTATTGCCGCATCGTCAAAGAAACAGTCAGCTGTTCTTTAACTATATCATACTTCCCTTTTCATCAGCCAATCGTTCTGCACATCATTTCCTAAAATAAATTCATGACTGGCGAATTTTTCAAAACCCCAGCGTGTATAAAAATCAATAGCCCGCTGATTATGTTCCCATACTCCCAGCCAGATTGTGTGATGCTTTTTTTCCCTTGCGATATCAATACATTTCTGCATTAATATGCGGCCCACTCCTTTACCGATAGTTGTTTGCACGGCATATATACGGGCTATCTCGATAGCTTTGTCTGTACCTAATTCGGGTGGAATGTTATTTTCTCTCATGCGGACATAACCAACCGGCTCATCGTCTTCATAAGCTAATAAAAAAATATTCCGCTCCGCTCCCACTTCTTTCATTAATGACTCTTTGGTAAACTTTTCATTCATGAACTTGTCCATATTTTCTTTGGTATTTTCCTTTGCAAAAGAATCATAAAAAGTCTGACGGCTCATCTCGGCGATCAGCTCAGCGTCTTTCAATTCAGCAATACGTACGGTAATCATAAAATCGTGCATTTATAAATCGTTAACTAAAATAATTATTGGAAATATATAAAATCTTCCTACCTTTTTCATTCTTCTACTCCCTATCCCAACTCCACCCTCCCATTTTTTTAACCCAACAAAAATCGTAATAACATGAGAAAGGTCTTTCTTCTCTGCATGCTTGTTCCTGTATTGGGGATAAGCCAGACAAAAAATGTAATCAGCGCCAACCGGGTATTTCCCAAAGTTGACAAAGTATTGGAATTTGAAAAGGCATTGGCCGCCCATGCCCAAAAGTATCACAGCGGTGAATGGAAATGGCGGGTATTTGATATTCAATCGGGGCCCGATTTCGGCGGTTATCATATTACGGAAGGTCCTAATTCATGGGACCAGATCGATACCCGTGGCAACCTGGGCACGGAACATAATAATGATTGGAACAAATCCGTCGCCATTTACCTGACGGATAAAGGTTCTAATTCCTTCTCCGTTTTCCAGGAAGAGCTCAGCACCGTACAACTCACGGATTATTCAGACAAAATAAATATTACCCATTTATTTCCAAAGCCAGGATGGGGTCCCAAACTGAGAGAGGGTATAAAGAAATTCAAAAAAGTTTGGCAGGATGGCGGCGAAACTATGGCAGTATATCAATCCAGTTCCTCTGGTCCTAATCAATTTGCATTGGTTACCCGTTACAAACAGGGTTTGAAGGAAAAAGCAATTGATTTTCGTAAACCGATGAAAGAACGTTATGAAGCGACAAATGGCGAAGACTCCTGGAGTGAATACCTCGATATGCTTAAAGTTTGTGTAGAAAGCGCATGGTCTGAACTTCTTTATTACCGCGCTGACCTTAGTTCTAAGTAACTATTTTTTTATTACATACTATCGATGCATTAACAACAAAATAAATAAAAATGGAACAAAAAAATATGTTACTTAAAAAATTGTTACCCGGCCTGTTTGCCCTGGTTTTTATTGCGGGTATGCAGGTACAATCCATGGCACAGATCACCGTTTATGAATATCTCCGTGTTCCCGGTGATAAAGCCGATGAATTCATTAAGCGGGAAACAACTTACTGGAGCAAAGTAAAAGATCAGGGAATAAAGGATAAAAAGATGACCTTCTGGGCGCTGCTTGAAAAAATAGGTGGCTATGATATGCCGAACTCATCAAATTTTTTATTCATCAATACTTTCCCCAATATTGATTCATCAGGCGAAGTATGGGCGAATGCAGAAAACATTGCCGGAGCAAAGATGGATCAGATAGAAACATATTCTATGAGCACCAGAACAAGCTCGTTCTTTCTACATGATGAAGGCTGGGCGCAAGATGCAAAAACGGATCCGGCAAAAGACTTTAATTATGTGGTTATGGTGTATCACAATACTGATTATGCTGATAGTCTCATCGGATTGGAAAACAAGTATTGGTCCCCCTTCATTAAAAAAGCTATGGACAGTAACCAGACACCCCAGATTGGTTGGGGAAATGCAAAAGTGCTGGCTCCGATGGGAGATAATATTAAATTTACAACCGTCTCTTACGATCTTTATAAGACATTGCAGGATGCCTTAATGGCAAAATGGGATCCAAAGGCCGTGTTTCCAACCAAGGGGTTGGGCATGATAGATAAATTAGAAACAAGCCGGCGTGGTATTGTCATTTACAGGATTGTAAAAGCCGGCAGTGCCAATTAGCGACGAACCTTTTTTAAAAAGCTTCCAGTTATTCCTGGAGGCTTTTTAATTTCAACAAACAACTCTCAATCATTTATTGGTTGATATATTACACTCTCCTTCCCATTTCCCTTCTTTTTTGCGATAAACAGATGCCCAGGCATAATCCGTAGTGTCGGTAACGGGTTTTCCGCCACTGTCAGTAGTGGAAAGAATGACCTGCTTCTGGATAATAGCATAAGCAAGCGAACCATCATCGGAGAACCGGATGATAGGTGCCGCAACATCATCCCATTTAATAAATTTTACACTACCAAAATATTTTCCAAATCGTTCTTTGTTTTCTTCCGGTGTAGTCATGGATACTTTCCCTCTATTCACTGAAAGCATGCTGTCGGCGAATGTTGATATAAAAAGATCCGCATTCCTGTCGAAGTGCGCCTTTCGTTCGTGCTGCAGTATGGCTGTAATGGCCTGCGTTTCTTTTTGTTTATCAAAACCGTTGCTGTTATGACAGCTGCAAAAAATAATAACCATAAACAATGCAAAAGAAATATTCCTGTTCATATTGGTTTTTGATTTATAAAGATATTTTCCGGATAATGATCTTTTCCAAACTATCCAATGGTTTAATGACCTGCTTTCTAAAATCAATGCCACTGCGTATTTGTGAGTTCACGATAAAATAGTAATTATCATCTCCCGTTTCGCCGGTGGTGGAACTGTCAAACTCGGGTCCGGTATTTAAAATGGTGGAATGAATAATACTATCCTGTTTATCGTTAAGCAGAAACTTCACCACTTTGCTACTTTGATGACCGATAAGACTGCCTTTGTAATAAGTAAGCCCGTCTATCTCTTTTACATTTATTGAATCACTTGTTTTTAGAAGTTTGTATTGGTAGGTAGCCATATCTATTTTCAGCACTCCTTCCGTAGCGCTGACAAACAATTGGCCAGGCTGATCAGAAAAACTGATCCCGTTTAAAAAAGTATATGGTTGGGGAGAAAGAAATAATGCAAGACTATCCGTTCCTGCTTTCAAACAGTAAATGCCGTTTTGCATAGATTCCGTGGCATACACATCGCCGTTTTCTGCAACAGTAAGATCATTCAGGAAAACATTTTTATGTGATAAGAGACAAGAGTCTGTTAAAGCCCCGGTTTCAAGATTGTATTGATAAATAGCCGATCTCCATTGCAGGCTATCAGGATCAGACAACGGCAATACTTCTTTCGCCTGCGAACTGATCACCCATAAATGTCTGCGCCCGGCATCCACTTCCATACCAAGAGTACTCCAGACACCATTTTGTTTTTCCTTTATAAAATCACTTACTCTGCCTGCAGAATCTATGCGAACGATTTTTCTTTTATGAGTACTGCTTACGAAAATAGACTTACTGGTTGAATCAAAAGCCAACCCTTCAGGGATCAGGTCCTTTTCATTAAGGGTAAAATCTTTTTGCCTGGCGACCCCTTTTTCATCATTGGGGCCAGAGCAAGCCGGAACAATGATTGCTAAAAAAGAATAGAAGATAAAAATGGCTGGTCGGGGTAGCACTGGTTAGATTTTGATCAGGCCAATTTAGTCCATCCTTTTTTTAAATCTTTGCCATTTATCACATACTATTTAAAACCCTGCCGGCTCAATACCAGTGTATTTTTTTTTGCCATCACATGGCCCGGATGATATTTGCTTTCCAAAATCAATGAAAAATAGTTTACGGATGTCGCAATAGCTGGTAACCCTGTTGCATCCCTCTTTATAAATCATTGATTTCCCATTTCTAATGCCATGCGACGAGATTGCCAGTTCTTTCTACCTCATCGCTAACACATGCCTTCTCTCCGACCCCATCTTTACCTCCTGATCAAAAACAACAATTATGAATTATCTACTCTCCAAAAAGTCTCTTAGCCGGCTTGTAGTGTTAACGGCTATTGCAGTCGTCATTGTAATGACAGCGCTTTCCTTTCAATTGCTTTACCAGGGCTTCCAGCTTATTGATTCAGTGCTCCGGGTTTCCTCCCGGGACGCAGGTCAATACCTGTCAGCTATCGCTAATACCCATTAATTATTCAGTAACAAAAATCTAAATGAAAAAAAGAATTCTTACCGCCCTGGCCATGGTAACAATAAATTTTTACAGCCATGCACAATACGCAAACCTTGAAGCGGACCCCTTTCGATCCCTTCTTATTTCTAACCACGCAGGTAGGAATGAAAGAACCGATTATTTAACAACAACAAATAAAACAACCATGAAAAAGACAATTATTATGGCAACACTTATTTCCGCAGCAATGACTGTACATGCTCAAACCAATACGAATGATGAGGACGCAATTCGTACCGTAGTAAAAACGATGGAAACCGGCTGGAATGAAAAAAGCGGTGAAAAATACGCTTCCATCTTTGCCGATACGCATGACTTTATCGTATGGAATGGTTATTACTTTCCTAATCAAACCAGGCAAGGTACCGCTGCCGCGCATCAAAACCTGTTTACCGGGATCTATAAAAATTCAGATGTTGAACTGAAAGTAGATAAGATCAAATTTATCCGCAAGGATATAGCTCTCGTACATACGTATGGAGGAATGTACGAGAAGGGAAAACAGTTGCCTGAAAACCCCGGTGTTCTTATGACGCTGCTGATGGAGAAAAAAGATGCTAAATGGCAAATAATTTCGTTTCATAATCTTGACCTGGAAGGATTTCAGGACAAAGCAATTGCAGAAAGATCCCCTTTCCCCTTCAGTGTCATGTATGCGGGTTGGTATAATAAATAATTTATAAAGCTATGGCGGCAGTGGGCGCCATAGCTTTCTGCTTGTTTGTATTTGCGTAACTTAAGCTCATTTTAATGAAATCATGGCTTATCATATGGTGTTGCATCGGCTCTTTCCCTGCATTTAGCCAGGGCAATGTTCAACAGGTTTACGAAGCGGATGCGAGAATTCAATTGCATGATCTTCGTGATTACACTTCTGTTTTTGTTGACTCTGCGAATAAGTTTTCAGCGGAAGAGATCGCTTCCGGTAAATATGATAAGCTTTTTCTGCCCTATAGTTCTTTAACAAAGAAGGTAAACCCATATACGGCTTATTGGCTAAAGGTTTCAGTAAATCCCCTGTCCAATATTGACAACTGGTGGATTGTTTTACGTGATACAGGTAAATTGTACACGGGGAATTCGGCGAATGATTATATCGATGTATATACTGTCGATACCCGCCATTCCATCGTGTCCCATCAACGCACCGGTCCATTAGTACCAAGATCTCAAAAAAGCGTCCCGCAACATACAGCCCTTGGTTGTGTAGCATTTTCGGGAAAGGCCGGGCATCCGTTAAGTTTATACTTAAAACTGTACAACGGGAAAAACCCACCCCAACAATTATTCTATCCGCAATTGCAAAACCCTGTTGTTCCTGTTATTGTACCTCATGACGGTTTGGATATATTCTGCGCCATCGCATTACTTTTCTCCATCCTGTCTTTCTTTTTTTTCTTTTTCGTCAGGGAAAAAGCATACTTATTTTTTGGGCTCTATACGCTGGTACTTTCACAGCATTATTTAATTCTTGATCCCCAACTTACATTTATTGATTTTTACATTCCCGAACATCCGCAGCTGATAAGTGGCTTCTGGAGATTATTTACCGTGGGCAACTTTATTCTTTTTTGCCTTTTTGGACGATCGTTTATCAACCTGCGTGAGCTGGCTCCGACAACAGATAAATGGTTCCGCGTATTATTAATGATTCTCTCCGGTTTATTGATTACAGATACAGCCTCTTTAATGATATCGCAAAAAAATATTTTTCCCGACATGTTGTTTTTTTCCGGGTTTGCGATTATGCTGGCCTTTATTATCCGGTTTGGGTTTTTAAAATCGGTGCTTGCCAAATTGTATGTGGGAGGCGCCGTATGGCTTTTGATTTTTACTGGCCTGGGATTATTACAGAATTCGATGATCGTAAAATTTCCCTTCAATCCATGGCCTGTTGGCCAGGTCGGGCAACTACTCATCTACGCGGCGGCATTAGCTTACAAAATAAGATTGAATGAAAAAGCAAGGGCGCAGGCCAGGCGCATACAGGAAATGGATGAAATCAAGTCAAAATTCTTCGCCAATATCTCGCATGAGTTCCGTACGCCGCTTACCCTGATACAAGGTCCCTTGCAACAGATAGAGGAGCAGGTAAAAGAAAGCGGCAAAAACGAATCGGCCACCGTACCACTCAGGCAGATAAACACCATGCGGCGAAATACGGATCGTTTATTAGAATTGGTTAACCAGTTGCTTGATCTCTCGAAGCTGGATTCGGGTAACATGAAACTGCAGATCATCACGGGAGATGTATTGCAATTATTAAAATCACTGGCTGCTTCTTTTGATTCGATGGCGGAAAGAAAACAAATACATTATCATGTGCATTTTCCTGAACAAACACATATTGCTTTTTTTGATAAGGATAAACTGGAAAAAATTTTCGTCAACCTTCTCGGCAATGCTTTCAAATACACCCCTGAAAAAGGAACCGTTTCCATAATAGTTGAAATGGAAGAAACCCGGCTGCGGTTGTCGGTAGAAGACAATGGGCCTGGTATCGCGAAAAAAGAATTGGATAAAGTGTTCGATCGGTTTTACCAGGTTGAAGGAACCGGCGATAAAGGCAGTGGGATCGGTCTTGCGCTGGTAAAGGAACTGGTCGACCTTTATCACGGGCAGATCAGTGTAAGCAGTGAATTGACAAAAGGTAGTCGCTTTCGTGTCAGCCTGCCGATTGATAAAAACGCCTTTAAAGAAAATGAATTGATCTATGGAGAATATAAAACCGGAACTGTTTTTATTAACCAGTCAACAGATACCGGTTATGAAGTAAATGAGGATGGTAAACTCAACAGCCATTTACCTCTCTTATTGATCGTAGAAGATAATAAAGACTTGCGAACATTTATCCGGGAAACCGTGCATACATTTTACCAGGTAGAAGAAGCTGTTAACGGTAAAGAAGGATTGGAGAAAGCCGTTGCTTTGATACCTGACGTAATTATCAGCGATGTGATGATGCCGGTGATGGATGGTTTTGCTATGACGGAAAAATTAAGGAAGGATGAACGAAGCTCCCATATACCTGTCATACTACTTACTGCGAAAGCGGGTCAGCAACATAAAATAGAAGGCCTTGAAACGGGTGCCGATGATTATCTTACCAAACCATTTGATGCCAACGAATTGCTGGCAAGAATCGAGAACCTCGTGAACCAACGAAAATTATTACGGAAAAAATTCGCCGGTACTATTCAATTAAAACCTACTGAAGTATCCGTAAAAAGCCTGGATGAAATATTTCTTATCAAGACAATGAAAGCGGTAGAAGAAAATATCGGTGAAGAGGATTTTGGGGTAGAAGAACTGGCCAAAGAGGTAACCATGAGCCGGAGTCAACTCCATAGAAAATTAAGCGCATTAATTGGTAAATCACCCAGTGACCTGATCAGGCAAACAAGATTATTTCGTGCCAAAGAATTATTGCAAAAGAAATCTTCTACCCCCTCCGAGGTCGCATTTAAAGTTGGCTTCAGCAGCCACACTTATTTTTCCAAATGTTTTAAAGAAGAGTTTGGGGTCAGCCCAAGTGAAGTTGTTTGAACGGAGATTTATTGGGGTTATTTGTATTTACGAGAAATGATTAGAGCCTTTTCCCTATACGTCTCAAAAATCACATTCAAACCCTAAAGAGGCCTCCTGATTTTCAAGAAGGCACCTCCACAAGTATAATTCATAATTCTAAACTCATAACTCTAAACTCTCAACTCACATTCTCAATCACCATTGCTGACGCCCCACCTCCCCCGTTACAAATTCCCGCTGCGCCATACCTCGCATTATTTTGTTTTAATACATTGATCAGGGTAACAATAATTCTCGCACCACTTGCTCCCAGTGGATGACCGATTGATACCGCACCGCCATGCACATTTACTTTGGAGGGATCTAAATTCATTCGTTTACTGTTTTCAATACCTACTACGGCGAATGCTTCGTTCAGTTCCCAATACGAAATGTCTTCCATTTTCAAACCCGCTTTTGCTACTGCTTTCGGCACTGCGATGGCAGGAGTAGTTGTAAACCATTCCGGCGCCTGCTCTGCATCGGCATAGGAAAGTATTTTAGCAATAGGTTTCACTCCCAGCTCATCTGCTTTCTCTTTACTCATCAATACTAATGCCGCCGCGCCATCATTCATAGTCGATGCATTAGCAGCGGTTACAGTTCCTTCCTTTTGAAAGGCCGGGCTTAAAGAAGGGATTTTATCAAACTTAACATTATAAGGTTCTTCATCTTTGGCGAATACTGCGGGATCACCTTTGCGTTGAGGAATTTCTACTGGCACTACTTCATCAGTAAAAGCTCCTTTGTCCCAGGCGGCTTGTGATCGCTTATAACTTTCTATGGCGAACTTATCCTGGTCTTCCCTGCTGATGCCACATTCTTTCGCACAGAGTTCAGCGGCATTACCCATCGCCTTTCCATCATATACATCCGTCAATCCATCTTTGGCTAATCCATCAATCAATATCGCATTTCCATATTTGTTTCCCCAGCGCATAGCATCCGCATAAAAAGGAACATTGCTCATGCTTTCCATACCACCCGCTACTACAATATCCGCATCTCCCAATAAAATACTTTGCGCTGCCTGTGCGATGGCTTTCATACCGCTGGCGCAAACTTTATTGACTGTCGTACAATTTACCTCGTTGGGCAGTCCAGCGAATTTAGCAGCCTGTCTTGCCGGCGCCTGGCCAAGGTTGGCCTGGATAACACAACCCATTAATACATCCTGTACCTGCGATGGTTGAATGCCTGCTTTTGTCAACGCACCTTTTATAGCGATTGCGCCTAACTGTGTTGCTGATAAACTTTTTAATGAACCACCAAAACTACCGATAGGCGTACGAACCGCGGAAATGATATAAACTTCTTTCATATGGTTTTAAAAATTGAGAAGTAAAGATAATGAATGGTTTTTTTGCGGAATTGTGACCTTCTGTTTTATGCGACAATATTGAAAGAATAAATCTCACCGGGCGGTGCGTTATGTTCATGCAAAAAAAATAATCAACAAATTAAATTGCAATGACCTTAATGGTATTGCTAAACAGCACTCATTGTAAACACTTATAAGTTAAAAAAAGTTTGTTTTAATACAGTCTTTTCCAAAGAACCCCATACTTGAAGTTCATTTTCCTCCGTTCTCAAACCCAATCCAAAATCTAATCTCTATGAATGTATCTTTTACTCAGCCATTCCGCCGTATTCTTGCAAGTTTTTCCATTTTTACTTTGCTCATGGTTCCTTCTTTATCGCTAAGAGCACAGACAACCCTGGCGCAGGGAGATCTTTCCGTTATTGGCTTCAACTCCTCTTCGCTCAGGGGAATCTCGTTTGTGACCTGGGTCAATCTCTCCGCTAATACAGAGATCCGTTTTACTGACAACGGATTCAACAGTGCCTCCGCTTCTACCGCTGCCAACAACGTTCGCTGGTCTGAACAGGTGGTTATCTGGACCGCTACCGCACCGGTAACCGCAGGAACTATCATTACTATCCAGGATGAAACCACTAATATAGGTACGGTAAATATAATTCAGTCAAGCGGCGCCGAGACAACGATATGGAGCCTTAGCAGTAGTTCGGGTGACCAGGTATTCGCCTACCAGGGAGCAAATATGCCCGCAACTACCACACCTGCTACGGGAATTCAAACCTTTAATAATACCATTCTTTTTGGATTAGGTTTCGATGGCATTTTTGGCACATTCACGAACTGGAATTCAACAGGCCCGACCAATAGCTCAAATTCTTATCTTCCTTCGGACCTTGTTTCACCTAACAATATATTCTTTGGAAACTTTACCACCAACGCTCAATACAACGGTGCCAAAACTGGTTTAACGGCTTCCGCTTACAAAACAGCTATTGCGAACATCGCCAACTGGACCGTCGCAATGTCCGGAGCGCAGACATTTAACACGACCGTCTTTTCATTAGGCACACCTCCATCCGTTACCGCCCATCCGTCGAACAGTACGATATGTGCGGGTAATAACACGGGTTTCAGTATTACCGCCGGCAATGCAACGTCCTATCAATGGCAGGTCAATATGGGTGCTGGTTTTACAAATATTTCCAATGGCGGAGTGTACAGCAATGCGACCACAACAACACTTAATATTACCGGCGCCACGGCCGGAATGAATGGTTACCAATATCGTTGTGTTGTGACAGGAGTTATATCGCCAAACGCTACCTCCAACAATGCAAATTTAACCGTCAATTCAGCGCCTTCCATTACAGGACAGCCATCGAGTGCTTCCGTCTGTGCGGGTAGCAATAGAATTTTTTCGATAACGGCCAATAACGCGACCGGCTATCAATGGCAGGTTGATAATGGTGGAGGTTATACCAGTGTTACTAATGGAGGTGTTTATAGTGGTGCCACTACTAATACACTTACGATCACTGGCGCCACAGCAGGAATGAATGGTTATGCCTATCGCTGCGTTACAACCGGAAGTTGTACGCCTAATGCGAATTCGAATGGTGTGTTGCTGACCGTTAACGCGGCACCCGCCATTACAGGTCAACCTTCAGGTAGTTCGGTTTGCAGCGGCAACAATACAAGCTTTTCCGTATCGGCCAGTAATGCGACCGGTTATCAATGGCAGGTTGACAACGGCGGGGGTTATACGAGTGTTGCCAATGGAGGCGTTTATAGTGGTGCCACTACTGCTACACTTACGATCACCGGCACCACAGCAGGAATGAATGGCTATGCCTATCGCTGCATTGCAACCGGAAGTTGTACGCCTAATGCTACTTCCAATGGCATATTATTGACGGTTTCAACAGCAGGTCAATGGCTGGGAACGATCAATACCCATTGGTCTAATACAGGCAACTGGAGTTGTGGTATTCTTCCGACCGCTTCTACGAATGTAGCGATCAATGCGGGTGGCAACCAGCCAGTAGTTGATATCACTACTGCGATATGTAATAACATTGCCATCGGATCAGGCGCCTCTTTAACTATCAATGCGAACAATGCAATTGAGATCAAAGGAGCGGTAACCAATAGCGGAACGTTTGCAATATCCGGTAAGGCTCAGTTTTCCGGAATCGCACAAACCATTCCTGCCGGTACTTATGCAGATCTTGAAATCAATGGAACGGGTACAAAAACTCTTGCAGGCTCTGTCAATGTAAATGGGGTATTAACGCTAACCAATAGTTTTGTTCAATTAGACGCTAATGATATTTCAATTGGTTCGGCCGGGAGCATAACAGATGCCAGCGCTTCCTCTTTTATTATTACCAATAGCAGCGGTGCTTTGAAACAGGCATCCATAGGTGCAGGCGGTCGAACAGGTGCTATCTTATTTCCTGTCGGTGTATCCGCTTCTTCTTACACACCTGCAAGTTTGAACAATACATCCGGCACAAGCGACGAGTTCAGTGTTCGTGTCATCAGCGGCATCAGCGATGCGTATGATATTAATGATGTTCCAACCGGCAGTACACAAACAAGCTTTAATGTTAACCGCACCTGGCTTGTTAGTGAAAGCATCGCAGGCGGTAGTAATGCCACACTCAGTTTTCAATGGACGCTATTGGACGAACAACCCGGTTTTGTACGCAGCAGTTGTTTTGCGAGCCATTATACTGGCGGCATGTGGCAGCGTGGTCCAACAAGCCAGGCTGCTACAGGTACTGATCCTTATGCATTATCATTATCAGGTATTACTTCCTTCTCTCCCTTCGGTGTAGGTAGCCCCGGAAGTACATTGCCGGTAAACCTGCTTTCTTTTTCCGGCAAGCCTGTACCAGGTGGCGCGTTACTGGAATGGAAAACTGACAACGAGATCAACGCTTCTCATTTCGATATCCAGCGAAGCACAGATGGCAGCAATTATATTTTGGTTGGAAATATTTCAGCCGCCAATACACCTGGTACACATGAATATTCCTTTACTGATCCGGTACAGTTCAGCAAAACAACTTATTATCGCTTAAAGCAAGTTGATATCGACGGACGGTTTATCTATTCTACTGTCGTGGTTTTTGCCGCTCAACAAAAAAGAGATGCTGTATCAGTTTATCCGAATCCTTTTGTCAGCCAGGCCAATCTTACCGTACAGCTTTCACATGCTGGTAAGACGAATTTCAGCCTTATGGACAACAACGGCAAAATGGTCCGCAAGTGGCAACAGGATTTACCCGCTGGAACAACAGCGATGATCATCAACCTTGAAGGATTACCCGCAGGTTTATATCACCTCGAATTAAAGGATTTAAATAATTCTCAACAGCGGATCAAGCTTATCAAACAATAAGAAAAATAAATTGCATAGCAAGAAACTGCCTGGAAAATCCAGGCAGTTTTTTATTGCCCGATTATTTTTAACTCTATTATCAGTGTCATGCCGGGTTGCTTTTAACTTGCTCTTCACTGCTTCAATACAATTCTTTTGCACAATTAAAAAGGTTTGTTAGCTTAGTGATACCATTAAATTTATCTACAATGAAACTTAACTTCCTTTATAAGCGGGTGGTCAGTGATCATCTATATTGAAAGTACTTTTAGTCTACTTACTGTTCTTTCACCGTTTGGAAAATTTTCTTGCTGAAATTTCTGCAGTCCGCTGACACCAGCTCTGCGAAACTTGCAGTTTCGCATCATTATTCTTTCGCCTCCGGCGATGGGCTAATTAAATTGCCGAACGGCTGACACTTGATAGATGGTCAGTTAATATCAACGCAAAGCAATACCTTAGTCAGTAAAATATAAAAATGAAATTACGGGTAGTTGTTTTGGGTGCAGGGTTCGGTGGTCTTGAACTCAGCACTATACTTTCTGAAAAATTGGGTGATCGTCTTGACCTTACGCTGATAGACAAAAACGATTCATTCTTTTTCGGCTTTTCAAAGTTCGATGTGATGTTTGGTCGTAAATCATCCGAAGCCGTGCGTCTTTACTATAAGGATATCGTAAAGCCCGGAGTAAGATTTATCCAGGAAACGATTACCGACATTGATCCAATGGCAAAAACGGCAACAACATGGCAGGACAGTTATGAAGCGGATATATTGGTGATCGCATTGGGGGCCGACTATGATATGGCCCATACACCAGGACTGTCGGAAGCCAATGAATTTTATTCCTTCGCAGGAGCGGAACGTCTGCGCGAAGTATTGCCCTCTTTCTCCAAAGGCAAAGTAATTGTCGGCGTATGTTCAGCTCCTTTCAAATGTCCGCCTGCGCCAAGCGAAGCTGCTTTGCTAATGCACGATTATCTTATTAAACGTGGTATACGCAATGAATCTGAGATCAGCATCGTTATGCCGTTCGGTCTTCCCATTCCGCCATCACCGGATACTTCCAAAGCATTATTGAAAGCCTTTGAAGAACGCAATATAAGTTTCATCGCCAAACATGTGGTAAAATCAATTGACCCTTCAAGGAAAGTAGCCCTCCTTGACGATGGAACGGAAATGCCTTTTGATTTGTTTCTTGGTATTCCAAAACATCGTGTTCCTGAAGTAGTGGAGAAAAGCGGCATGACCGTTAATGGATGGATCCCGGTTGACAAGACCAATTTGAAAACACAGTACCCGGGTGTTTATGCAATAGGAGATGTTAACAGTGTAGGAACACCGAAAGCAGGTGTATTTGCGGAAGGCGCTGCGAAGATCGCCGCTGCATCCATCATTGCTGAATTTGAAGGAGCCGAAAATCCTTCAGCTTATAACGGTGCAGGGACCTGCTATATAGAATTTGGCGCCGGGCAGGTCGGCAAAGTAGATGTTGATTTTTTCTCCGGCCCCTCGCCTATCGGATATTATACCGAAGCCTCGGTTGATCTGGTGGCGGATAAATATCATTTCGGTTCCAGCCGTGAGGCCCGTTGGTTTGGAAATTCTGCAGGCAATCCTATATAAAATATCGCAGGATAAATTAAAAAAACATATCGGGTCTTTATGAATTTCAGGGACTGTTTGCCACTGTGTATTTTTTTCCCGATAAACCGCTCCTGCCCTGCTGTTCATACTGAACAAGTTGAGCCATCGCTAGCCAAGAACCGAAGCTGTTTTTTCTGGTAACATTTTTGAATCGCATAGATAACCTTTCGGGGTTATCATTGTATGAAATGGAATAGAAAAAAATACCAACGTTTACTTTTTGGATCACGCAAAAGGGTGATTCTTTTTTCCATTATAGCCGCACTGATCATCTTCCGTCTTTTTCTGCCGCTTATCGTTAAGAACTATGTCAATAAAGTGCTAAACAACATACCAGGGTACCATGGCAGCGTGGCTGACATTGATATTTCTTTGTACCGTGGCGCTTACGTGATCAATAGACTCCTGTTATATAAAGATGGAAACAAAAAGCCGATGCTTGATTTTCCAACAACCGATATTTCTATAGAATGGCGGGCACTTTTTCATGGAAGAATCGTCAGTGAAATAGAAATGATTCACCCGGTGTTTAATTACTATATCACCGCCAACAAACTTTCCCCGAAAGAAACACCCGGTGAAGATGACTGGACAAAAGCGCTGCGCAAATTAGTTCCTTTAAAGATCAATCATTTTACGGTTGACAACGGAAAGTTTTTATACGCCGATATTCTCGAAAGCCCGGATATCAACCTGGCGATACAAAATATCAATCTGTCTGCTACCAACCTCGGTAATGTAATTGACAAATCCAAAGCGCTTCCGTCAGGTGTAAAAATAAACGCCATTGCATTCGGAGCGGGAAAATTCGGTGTCACAGCCAGGATGAACCTGTTAAAAAAGATACCGGATATGGATGTGAATTTAGGACTTCAGAAATCAGATGTCACCGCATTGAATACTGTTTCGCTGGCGTCAGCGGGTTTTGATTTTGAAAAAGGACAGTTCGAATTATACAGTGAATTTGCTATCAACAATGGATACCTGAAAGGCTATTTCAAACCTATGTTTCATAATATACGCATCATTGACAGGCTGGGTAAGCCCAACAGTTCTGTTTTGAAACGGCTATGGGAAGGCGTGGTGACTTTTTTGGGGTTTGTATTGAAAAATAAACACAAGGACTCTTTTGCTACCAAGATACCCATAGAAGGTGATCTGAATAACCCGGATATAAAAGTGTGGACACTGATTAAAAATATTTTCCGGAATGGCTTTATAAGGCCATTCAGTAATGAGGTAGATAATGATATACAATTCAGCGACGCCACGAAAAAAAAGAAATAACGAACTATTCAGCCTTGAAAAATATCCTGGATGAGGCTACTTGCTTAAAGGCCCCGCTATAAAAAGCAGGGTCTGGTCATCACAATAAAAAATTACCAGATAATTAATTTTTTCACACCCGTAAAATCACCGGCTTTTATCCTGTAATAATAAATTCCCTTTGCCAATGATCCCGCATCGAAGTTGACAGTATGGCTACCCGCATCCTTTGAAGCATTTACCAGCACTTTCACTGCTCTCCCGTTTATATCAAACAGTACCAGGTTTACTTTTTCAGCTTTTGAAATGGTGAAAGGTATATTGGTCCCCCTGTTAAAAGGATTGGGATAGTTTTGTCCCAGGCTATGACTTTGAATGGCAGCATTATCAATAGTAATAGCATTAACAGCCGGATTAACACCTCTTGTGGCCGTAGCCGCACTTCTTATTTCTAACAAGGCGGTACTGGCCTGCTGGCCTGTTGGAAGGCTTACTCCTTCTGTGTAGGTTCCTATTGTCGCTGCCGCTTTTGTATAGTGATAGGTGGTGTAGTTACCATCTTTAAAATATAATCTTTCTATAGCCGCGTCTCTTAATGTTCTTGTAGTTCCATTTATTGCTTTCCAGTCTGCCGTACAACCAATAATGATACTGTTGGTTCTTGTAGTGGTTATGGCGACAGATGGAGTGGATTGTAAAGTAGCTGTTGCCGAAGCACCACCTAAGGTAGCTTCCGCATTTATTACTACATAACAAACACTGGTCTGGCTTTCGGCCCCCCAGTTGCTTGTTACAGTAATGGAACCGCCTGCTGTATAAACGGCCGTCCATATTTCAGCATTGTCGCTGCTCGTGGCTCCGGCATCCACACGTTTTGTCCAGGTAAGGGCAGGAGAACTGGAGACGCTGCAATTAGACGGGACAGCGTCAGCTGTTGTAGATAATACTAGTAAAGCGCCTGCCGGCACTCCCGTTAAGGAATGTACTATTGCTGCCGTTCCTGTTTTAGTAGTAACACTTTGTATGGTTACAGGAGACTGAGATGTTGCAGCCACTGTTGTAAATGACCAGCTGTAATCGTTTGCCAAAGCATTTCCGGCTGCATCTTTTACACCTGATGTTCCGCTTATGATCTTTACCGTATAGACAGTTGAATTAGTTAAAGCAGACGATGGCGTTAATGTCACTGTTCTTGTTCCGGCGTTGTACGAAACAATAGTTGTTATCAATGCATTGGATGAATTACGTAATTCAATGGTTGAACTATTTATCGTCGCTGCACTCATTGCTTCATTAAAGATGGCGGTAGCAGTTGTACTAACAACTACTCCTGTTGCTCCATTGACTGGTGTAACAGATGATACCGTTGGCGGTGTAATGTCTGCAGCTACGGTAGTAAATGACCAGATGTAATCACTTGCCAATGCATTTCCCGCTGCATCTTTTACACCTGATGTTCCGCTTATGATCTTTGCCGTATAGACAGTTGAATTAGTTAAAGCAGCCGATGGCGTTAATGTCACTGTTCTTGTTCCGGCATTGTAAGAAACAACTGCTGCTATCAATGCATTAGAGGAATTACGCAATTCGATGGCTGAACTATTTATCGTAGTTGCATTCATTGCTTCACTAAAGATGGCGGTAGCAGTTGTGCTAACGGATACTCCTGTTGTTCCATTTACTGGCGTAACAGATGATACCGTTGGCGGCGTAATATCAGCAGCCACAGTAGTAAATGACCAGCTGTAATCATTTGCCAAAGCATTACCTGCCGCATCTTTTACACCTGATGCTCCGCTTATGATCTTTGCCGTATAAATGGTTGAACTGTTTAGTGCAGCCGAAGGTGCTAATGTTGCTGTTCTTGTTCCTGTATTATAAGAAACAATGGCTGTTATCAATGCATTGGAAGCATTGCGCAACTCAATTGTTGAATTATTTATGGTAGCAGCGTTCATTGCTTCATTGAAGATGGCCGTAGCGGCTGTAGTAACGGATACTCCTGTAACTCCATTTACCGGTGTTACAGACGCTACAGTTGGAGGAGTAATATCAGCTGTCACTGCAGCGCTTCTTATTTCTAATAGTGCGGTACTGGACTGCTGACCGGTTGGAAGACTTATTCCTTCTGTATAAGCTCCGATTGTTGCTGCCGCTTTAGTGTAATGATAGGTTGTGTAACTACCATCTCTGAAATATAATCTTTCTGTAGCGGCGTCCCTTAATGTTCTGGTAGTTCCATTTATTGCTTTCCAGTCTGCGCTACAACCAATAATGATACTGTTGTCCTTTGTCGTAGTAATAGCGACGGAAGGAGCTGATTGTAAAGTGGCTATCGCCGAAGCTCCCGCGAAAGAAGATTCTGCATTTAAAACTACATAACAAACACTTGACTGGCTTTCCGCACCCCAGTTGCTTGTTACAGTAATAGCACCGCCTGCTGTATAAACAGCGGTCCATATTTCGGCATTGTCACTACTGGTAGCTCCGGCATCAGAACGTTTTGTCCAGGTAAGGGACGGAGAACTTGAAACATTGCCATTAGATGGTATTGCATCAGCTGTTGTGGCTAGTACCAATAACGCAGCAGCCGGCACTCCTGTTAAAGAATGGACAGTGGCTGTTGTTCCTGTTTTAGTAGTAACGCTCTGTATAGTTACAGGGGATTGCGATGCTGCAGCCACTGTAGTAAACGCCCAGGTATAATCACTTGCCAGCGCATTACCTGCTGCATCTTTTACTCCTGATGTCCCGCTTATGATCTTTGCCGTATAGAAAGTTGCATTAACCAGTGCAGCTGATGGTGTTAATGTTACCGTTCTTGTTCCTGCATTATATGAGACGACTGCTGTTATCAATGTATTGGAAGCATTGCGCAATTCAACGGTCGAATTATTTATCGTAGCTGCATTCATTGCTTCATTGAAGATGGCGGTAACAGTTGTAGTAATGGATACAGCTGTTGCTCCGTTTAGTGGCGTAACAGACGATACGGTTGGTGGAGTGATGTCACCCGCTACGGTAGTAAATGACCAGCTGTAATCACTTGCCAATGCATTCCCTGCTGCATCTTTTACACCGGATACTCCGCTTACGATCTTTGCCGTATAGACGGTTGAATT
>JBDTUH010000038.1:0-54371 GCA_040007815.1 Chitinophagaceae bacterium | reverse complement strand
CTAAGTAATCATTTTCTTTTGATATTGTTATAGTACGTTTTTTTGCAGTCGTCAATTGATAAACACCAATGTACTTGTCAAAAAGATTATTATTTACGGCAATTGATTTTTGTAACTGCTTGCCAATTGCTATTAAAGAAATGTTTTCATATAACTTATATCTTTTTTCGCTGAAATCAGTTTTGTCTTCAGGTGACTTAACATTTGCTAACGTAGTAACAAAAATATCTTCATTCGGGAAATATTTTTCTTCTGCCACAAAGCCACTAATTTGTCCTTCGTGATGAATTCTTTTTATACCGCCAACTTTATCAATAAACCAACCATAGCCGTAAGTAGTATAAGTTCCATCGGATAATTTATACGGCGTAAAAGCTTTTTCTAATGTTTCTTTTTTTATAAGATTTCCGTTTAGTAAAGCAGTATTCCATTTAAATAAATCTTCTGTAGTTGATAACAAATCACCGCAACCATAGCCAAATGACATTGACAAATAATCAGAGTTATCATAAAACCCTCTGTCCATTGTGTAACTGGATACTCGTTTGGGAATAATTGTATCCTCATTTGCAAAAAAGGTGTTTTTTAAACCTGCTTTTTGAATCACATTTTCTAAAAGATAGTTGTAATAACTTTTACCTGATGCAACTTCAACTATACGTCCCAAAAGTACATAACCCGAGTTGGTATAATTGTATTTTGAACAAGGTTTAAATTCAAGAGGTTCATTTTTTAAATGGTCAATTATTTGTTGAGGTGTAAAGTCCCATCTTAAAACGTTTTGCCCGGGGCGGTCAATTGACATAAAATCTTTAATGCCCGATGTATGTGTCAATAGATTTTCAATTGTAATGGTGTAACCCTTGAAAGGAAAGTCTTGAATGTATTTCTGAACACTGTCTTGTAGTGATATTTTACCTTGTTCAACTAATTGCAAAATAGCAACAGCAGTAAATTGCTTTGTAACAGAACCAATCTTGAAAATCATATCGGGATGTAGCGGTACGTTTAATTCAAGATTTGCACTTCCAAATGCTTTTTCATAAACAATCTTCCCATTTTTAGCAATGAGTATAGCAACTCCTGGCTCATTTGGTTTAATCTGTTCCAAAACTAAACTGTCAATAGATTTTCCTAACTGATTGTCTTGGTCGGTCTGTCCGTAAGTAGAGGTTAGAACGACAAAGCAAATAATAAAAAGTGAAAGGGATTTTTTCATTACAAATTTTTAGGGAGAGTCAAATTGCATAACGCACAACGTATGTATTTACGCTAATATACACAAGGAAAATCGTAAACAATTTTTCCAACTTATTTGTTAAGCGTTACATACAAAAAATGAGCTAGGTGGCTGAGTAGCGCAATGCCATCCAGGGTGTATTAAATCATTCCTTGTAAGGGCATCAATAAAGTTAAAATGAAAGTTTCCAAATTAAACTAAATAAGCCGGCGCCTGCTATAACAACCATCGCTGTATATTTTGATCTGTACTTTATCAGCACGGCCAGGCTGATCAGAAAGATAATAACCGCTGATAAGTTGTTCACAGTAGAAATGAATAATTGAATAGCGGTAACACCAATCAGGCCAATGACACCGGCCGTGATACCATCTAAAAAATTATGCAATGCCGTATTGGCAATTAATTTTTCCATTGCAGAATGACCAATCAATGTGAAAGCAAAAGCCGGAAGAAATATAACGAAAGTTATAAGAATAGCCCCCCACCAGCCGGCTCCAAAATAACCGACAAAAGTGGAGAAGATAATTAATGGTGCCGGTAATATCCCTGATATCGCTATGCCATCGAGGAATTGATCCTGCGTCATCCATTTATTTTTTATGACGGCATCTTCCTGTATAAAAGGAATGGCGGTATAAGCGCCTCCAAAAGTGAGTAAACCACCCTTCAGACCCGTAATGAAAACGGCACCCGGTTCATTTTTTTTGTTTACCAATGATGGACCTTGTTGTGCCTGCCTTGATTTGAAGCCGAATCCATTTTCATAAGCAATCAGTGAGGTAAAGGCAAATAAAACAAAAGCAACGGCAGCTAACGCCAGCATATTTTTCTTTTGCCAGAAGGCATAAGCTAACCCGGAAATGATCAATACGATAAGAAAATTAACCCCGGCAAAAAAAGCAAGGGCGCTCAGCAGGGCGATGATGAGTAATTTGCTATTGACTACAGCATGTTTACCAATTCTATAAACAGCGAATACGATCAATGCAACTACAGCTACCTGTATGCCAGCAAATATTACGAGCAGAGTAGGAGACCGGAGTCCGAATGTTACATATAACCAGGTAAAGAAAAGCATCAATAAAAAGCCCGGTAGCATAAATGCAAGGCCGGCCAGGAAGCCACCCCATCTGCCACCCGCTTTCATACCGAAATAAACACATAGTTCATGTGCTTCTGGTCCGGGTAACACCTGGTACACCGCCAACGCCCTGTTGAACTGTTCTGTACTTACCCATTTTTCTTCTTCTACCAGTTCTTTTTTTATCATAGCTATCTGGGCGACAGGTCCGCCCCATGCCAGTAAACCAAAGCGTAAGAAGCGTAAGAAGATTTGTGATGGGGTCTGTTTCATATTTAAAATTACGCCTGCAGGAAGAATCAGCTCATTAAGATTTTTAGACTTGATAATGCCCGGTTTATTTGCCTCCTGCAAATTGCCTAAGTGTAAATCATTACCAATGATTAACAGGCCGACCAGGTAAGAAAATCAGTATGGTTATTTTTTTCCCCGTTTCCCCACAATAGTAATATATAAGACACTGGCTTGTACGTTCATTTTCAACCTTTGCATCCAGGCCGGCCCTGAAAATGGCGCTTTTTACCCCATGGCATGAAAATTGAAAATTACAATCTATACTAAAACGAAATTTTATGAAAAAAACCATAACAAAGTTCCTGAATGCCTCCCTTAAAAAAATAAAGCAGCATAAAGAACAAATAAAAAAGTTTAACTTTTTAAATTACAAAGAGGATTTTGTGATTACTGAACAAGAAGAAAAAGAAGGTGGATTCTTTGGCAATTCTAATTTTAAGGTGTCATCTTTAAAGTATGCCCATTCAATATAACCGTATTCATTTTATATATAAGCAGTTAGTTTTGGTTAAACACCCTTGTTTTTAACAGGGGTGTTCTTTTATAATTTTAAAAAAACAAATCGTAAGGATAGGGCTATAAAGCGGCTGACATTTTTTTATTAAAAGTTCCAGCCCAATGCAATCAATGGAAGTTTATCTTCTTTTGATGCGGTATAAGTAAAGGTCAGCACCAGTCTCTTTAACGGCGATATCCAGAAACCTCCACCGTAGCCGCTTAACCATTTATCGCTATCGTCATCATCCGCCCATATTCTTCCTGTATCATAAAAGCCCAGCAGCCCAAGTGAACCGGGAAAAAGATAGGTTTTGAAATTGGCTAACCTGATCCGCATTTCAAGATTGTTATAAAATTTAGATCGTCCCGCAAACCTGTTTTTCCTGTAGCCGCGAAGATGGTCTTCACTACCGAGATATTGCGCCTGGTAAAACTCAAAATCACCGAAATTATGGCCCCCGCCAATGCGATTGGCCAGGACAAGATCATTTTTAATAAGAGGGATATAAAAACTAAGATCTGAATTTAACTGCGTTAATTTATAACTGGCGTCGTTTAATCCGGAAAGATGGCGCAAATTCGTCTGCCAGAATATTCCTTTCATCGGCATTATCTTGTTATCTCTTGTGTCAGCTGTTATGGATAATTTGCCACCGAAATAAGATTGATTGGTAAATGCAGTATGTGGATCAAGGCCGTTTGCATTTGTTTGTATAATATAACGGCTCCGGTTGTTCTTATCGGTGGAATCCATTTCGAAAAACTGGAAGGTTGGCCCGATCGTCATGGTTACTTTATCCGAAAAATTCTTCCGTAGCTGCAGGGATATATCGCCGAGTTCATAGCGGGCCCAATAATAACGGAATTTTCCTGGTTTTGATTTGTCATAAATAGTAGTTGCCCCATAGCCAAAAAAATTAATGATAGCAGGAGCTTTGATATCTGTTTCGAATAGCAGATCCGATCTTCTGCCAAATACACCAATGAACTCCGCATTGTAACGGAAATTAAATGCTTTGGAAGCCAATGCATGATTTAGTGTAATAGTGTGACTGTTTTTATACGGCGTTTTTCTAAAACCATGATGAATGAGTTTCATATAGCCGCCAAGAAAAAGACCGTCGTCAGGATTGTAACCAACCGATAGGAAAGGAATCAACTGGTTATATTTGTAATAGATGGGGTTATAATAATTCACCATCGTATCGTTGGACAGTTTATTTTTTAATTTACCGCTTAGGTTGTTATTCTCTCCTAAACTATCGTACACAATTCCACCATTACCGGATGCACCCGTGTATGCAAAGTGGTCATCACCTTTGCCACCAACCATCCGGATCTTTATTTTATCATTCGTTCCCTTAATGGTGAACTTATCATCTCCGCCGAACGCGTATAAGCGGATTTCTTTGGTATCCTGCGGATCGAAGAGGCGTTCATATAATTTAGTATCCGTATCTCCGCTCTTACTGATCTTAAAGATTTTTAATAACACGGAACCATCATCATTTCTTGTGATATCAAATAATTCAGTTTTATCGCTGGCGGTAACATCCACGATCTCTGCCAGGAAACGATAGTATTCCATCACATCATCTGCCAGGTATTTACGCCGTTCCTTTAAAGTTTGAATGATCATATCAGCCGAGATGCCTCTTATTTCCGCTGGTTGTTGCGCTAATGCTTTTTCTATAACAGCATCGGTCATTTGCGGAAGGAATTTATCTACTGCCTGTTTCCAATCCTCTTTCCGGAGCGTATTCAAAAAGAAACGATCAAGATTGCGGGCGGCAAAATTAAACCGTTTGATATTTTTTGTTTTTGCTTTAAGTCCTTCCAGTTGCGGAACGAGCCATGGCCATTGTACGATATGCGGCAGCACTCCCCGGTTGATATAAAAAGCCTGGTCCCTGTCCTTTGGTATCGGGTAATATTGTTTTCCCTTTTCTTTATCAATAGCGCCCCATAGCCACTGACCTTCATGCCGGTCAAAATCCATGACAAAAAAATCAAGGATTCTTATTCGCAATAAAGCCAGCTGATCAGCGGTATTATCATTGTCCTCTCTTAATTTTTCTACCACTTCCTCCGTGTCGTATCCTTTTTTTACTGAATCAGGAAGTCTTTCCTCGAGGTAAGCGAGCAGGTTTTTAAAATCCTTCCGGTATTCTCCCAACTTCGGATCATCAGGAATATAAACCAGTTTTACTTTGAGATAAGGAACGCCTGCCGCTTCGGCGAGTACCGGTATTGATAAAGCTGCATACGGGTAGGAAGCCGAAATTCCATCAGCAACTATGTCTTCCGCCGCTTCACTTTGCAGGTCAGCGGGTAAAGTTTTGCCCGTGATAAATTTTTGTATGGACCGGAAATTATATTCTCTCCCATTGGGATCCTCCACTCGTAGTGAACGGGTTTGCTTACCACCACCGCGTTTTACCACAGTCAATCCGCCTTTTTCTTTTGAAAGGTCAATGACAGGCGCCTTAACAGGTGTCGTCCACTCTTTGCGATAGTTGGAACCCATCCAGAAGGATCTGCTTCCATTTATTTTGAACATGGAAGAGGCCGCTGTTAAAATGGAATCGTTGCCGGCCTGCGCCATACAAGTGGCTGCCGGCAACAGGAAAATCAAAAAGGATATGCAGAATAGTTTCATACCTGGTATTAATGAATTTAATCTGGGCACCTTAATTCACACACAGCTGATTTAAGATACTACTTTTATATAAAATATGAACATAATATGGCCGGCGACGGATAGAGGGCGGACTTCGCAAACAAATATAAGGCCGGAGAACTGCCGGAGTTTCACTTAAAATTAGTTATGCCTATGGATATTGAAAAAACTCCGGTATCTACGATGTTTTTTTATTCGCAGTTTGAAAATAAAGCCAGCAAAAACTTTAAACCGGAAAGAATTGGCGGATCAACCGGAAGAATATCTTAGGTTCAATACGGATGGGATTATCACGGTCTCGTTTTTCAGGCTTGTACTATTTTTGACCAGGGTTTTGAATAATACAGAAGCCGCCGTTTTTCCCATTTCGAACGCTGGTTGTGTAATGGTAGTGAGAGGGGGATTCAAGATCAAAGCCGTTTGCAGGTTGGTAAAACTGATCACTTTTATATCACCGGGGATGGATAGTTTCAGATCGTTGCAGGCGAGGTAAATACTGCCGGTGAATTTTTCTACACAGGCAATAATGCCGTCAGGCCTTCTATCTTTCTTTAATGTTTTTTTTATCAGGTTATAATTTTCGTCAATATCGTTGCCGCAAAATAATATATCCGACTGGTTGTCTTTAAACTGGTGATCGGCGAGGGCTTTTTTATATCCTTCCATCCGGTTATTGCTGATAGAAAGATCGGATGAAACGGATAAGAAAGTAATTCTTTTACAGCCCTGTTTGATCAGATGGCTGGCAGCTTTGTAGCCACATTCAAAATCATCCGTAATAACCCTTGCTGTTTCTACATCTTCGCAAACCCTGTCAAAGAAAACAACGGGAATGCCGGCGGCAATCACTTCTTTTATATGATCACCGTGGCTTGTTTCGCCCGAAACAGAGATCAATATGCCATCCACTCTTCCGCTTTGAAACTCTTTCAATATCGCCTCTTCTCTCGCAAAACTTTCATGCGTTAAATAGATCAGTACATGATACCCTTTATCCTGCGCTACGGATTCAATGCCATTGATGGCCTGTGAAAAAAAACTGTCAGCTACTTCCGGCAATACGACGGCGATGGTATTGCTTCTTCTTTTGCGGAGACTGCTGGCATAAGGGTTTGCGACGTAGTTCAGACTTTTGGCAAGGGTGAGAACTTTTTGTTTGGTTTCACTACTTATTTCATGACTATCCCTTAGCGCTTTGGAGACCGTTGCGACAGACAGGTTCAGCTCTTTGGCCAATATTTTAATGGTGGTATTACTCATGAATCTGCTACAGGTTAGTATTGTTGACGCTGAAAACTATGTAAAAATATGCCTATTCACGAAAACGGTTTCGTAAATAAACCTTAAATGGTTTTGTTAGTATTTGTAAAAAACGGTTATTTGATTGCAGGACTTATATTGAAGTATCCCAATTGCTTTATTATTAATTTTTATAAAGAAAAGTGGTTTGCAAAGCAATGAAAATGTAGATTGCGACAATTGACGGTATTCTTGTATTTAAGCCAGACTAACTATTGCCAACGATAAAAATCGCCTGATGAACAGATTGCAAACCGCCGACTACATCGTATTTTTTATTTATTTCATTTTGGTATCCTCTTATGGGTATTACATTTATAAGAGAAAAAAGGCCGCCACTACCAGCTCGAAAGATTTTTTCCTGGCGGAGGGTTCATTGACCTGGTGGGCTATCGGCGCTTCGCTGATTGCTTCTAATATTTCCGCGGAACATTTTATTGGCATGTCCGGATCGGGCTTTGCCTTAGGACTTGCTATTTCTACCTACGAATGGATGGCGGCTGCAACCCTGATCATTGTTGCCATATTTATTATTCCTGTTTACCTGAAGAACAAGATATTCACGATGCCGCAGTTTTTGGCAAAGAGATATGATAATACCGTGAGCACCATTATGGCGGTGATCTGGTTATTGGTGTATGTATTTGTCAATCTTACTTCCATTATTTATCTTGGGGCGTTGGCTATTTCATCTATTGCTCCGATTGATTTTGAATGGTGCATCGCGGGGCTGAGTGTCTTTTCAATTATTGTAACGTTGGGTGGAATGAAAGTAATAGGTTATACCGATGTTTTCCAGGTATTAGTTTTAATCATCGGGGGATTAGTTACCACTTACCTGGCGTTGACATTATTGTCGGAGCAATTTGGTTTTGGAAAGGATATTTTAAAAGGTTTATCGGTATTGCGAAAAGAAGCCCCTACACATTTTCACATGATTTTTGATAAATCCAATCCACATTACAAAGAATTGCCGGGAATGTCCGTGTTGATTGGGGGGATGCTGATCAATAATCTGGCTTATTGGGGATGCAATCAATATATCGTGCAAAGAGCGTTAGGCGCTGATCTGAAAACAGCCCGCAAAGGAATTTTATTCGCGGCTTTTTTAAAGATGCTGGTGCCCGTTATCGCAGTATTGCCGGGTATTGCTATGTATGTAATGCATAAGAACGGAATGTTTCAAACTGAAATGATGGCCGACGGTGTTGTTAAACCTGACCATGCTTATCCAACACTAATGAATCTGTTGCCGGCTGGTTTAAAAGGAGTGGCTTTTGCCGCGTTAACGGCTGCTATTGTCGCTTCACTTGCCGGTAAGGCCAACAGTATATCTACCATTTTCTCATTAGATATTTATAAGAAGTATATTAACAAGGAGGCTACCGAAAGAAAATTGGTGCTTACTGGCAGATGGGCCGTGATCATTGCCATGCTGGTCGGCGCTATCGTAGCCCCTGCATTAAAATCGTTGGACCAGGCTTACCAGTTTATCCAGGAGTATGCGGGCTTTTTCTCTCCGGGTGTATTGGCTATTTTCTTACTGGGGATGTTCTGGAAAAAGACGACAGCTGCGGCAGGATTGGCGGGTGCTTTATTAACGGTGCCTATTTCAACGGTATTAAAATTTTTGCCTTCCTGGACTAGTGGAGCCTTCCCGGACTATCCTTTTTTAGACAGAATGACGATTACTTTTTTCGCCATCGTGGTGATAATGGTCGCCATCACCCTGCTAAAACCTAAACCAGTTAACGATACCCACACTCTCGAAGTTGATCAGTCCATGTTTAAAGTAACGCCGGGATTTATCGTCGGGTCATTTATTATCTGTGGTATACTGGCGGCTTTATATACGGTGTTCTGGTAATTGCTGGTTGAAATGTAAATTTTGAAAACTCCTTCCCATATGCTGTAAAATGGTACAGGGTTATTAGCGATTTGATTTTCTTACAGGCCGGGAAAAAAAGATCATTTAAAGTGATTTTGTTAATAATTTTTAAGAACAAAAGCCTGCTATGTTTCAGTCAGAGATACCTGTTAGCGAAAACGGTTTCGTAAATAAAGCGTGTAATCATGTGGGAGAATGTACAGAAATAAATGCAATTTAGATTTGCCAATGTTGCTAAGGTGAATGAAATATTGCCATTTTGAATTATTCCGACTCATACAACGAATATGAATTGCTTAGCGAGCTAGGGTCAGGAAGTGAGTATGCATTTACCCGGCTCTTCGATCATTACCGCGGGATCATTTATGGTGTGGCGCTCAAATTTCTTAAGTCGCCGGTATTGGCAGAAGAAACAGTGCAGGATGTTTTTTTGAAAGTCTGGCATAAAAGAGAAGAAATCGCTTCGGTAAAGCGTTTGGATGCCTACCTCTTTATAATGGCCAGGAATTTTATCTTTGACCGCATCAAAAAAATGTCTTATGAAACTGCAGTGGAAATTTCAATAGCAAAGCATCAATCACCCGCGGATGACACCGAATACCTTGTACGCCATCATCAATGCCAGCAATTATTACAGGAGGCGATAGAATTATTGCCTCCACAGCAAAGGCAGGTTTATCATTTTGCAAAAGTGGATGAACTCAGTCACGAAATGATTGCAGAACGGATGCAGCTTTCAAAGCATACTGTAAAAAAACATATGGCTATGGCTTTGCAGACTATCAGGAAGCACCTCGAAAGTCATCTGCACTGCTTACCCTTATTGCCTTTGATGATTGAAACCGTCATCTTAAAGGGCTGATCTCTGCTATACCAGGAAAAAATATTATTTCCGGCTACTCCCTCCCGATTTCCCAATCGTCTTTATTAAAGGTATGAGCAGGTAAGTCCCTGTTTTTAACGCCCGTCAGTTTACTATGACAGACAAAGTAAAATTTATTGAACTTTTAGAAAGTTACCTCGCAGGTAATGCTGCTGCTGAAGAATACCTGGAATTGATGCGACTAATTAAAAGCGGCGGATATGATGATTTGCTGAAGCAGCGCATAGATGACTCCTTACGGCATGACGACTCTGCAGTGAATCTTGATGTCAACAGGGCACAGGATTTATTGTATCGCATATTAAATTCGGAAAAACATACGGCGAAACTGATCCCTTTAACCAAGCCTGTCAGAAAATACCGGGCCTGGTATATCGCGGCGGCGGCAGTAATAATAGTGGCGTTGGCAATTTGGGGTTTATTGCCGGGAAAGCTTGAGCCTGAAAGCCGCGTTGCGAAAAATAATAAAGAGACGCCGCAACCGGTATCCGATAACAAAGGGAAAAAATATATTCGTCTGCAGGATGGCAGTACAGTATTATTAAACGAAGGAAGCAGCCTTGAATACCCGGATAGTTTTGTGGGGGGTACAAGAGATGTTACACTAACAGGTGAAGCCTACTTTGATATCCGGCATGATGCCGCAAGACCTTTTATCGTACATACCGGCAATGTAAGCACGACGGTATTGGGCACCGCCTTTAACATCAAAGCTTACCCGGAACAAAATGAAATTACCGTTACGGTAACAAGAGGCAAGGTGAAAGTAAGTGATGATAAAAAAACCATTGGCGTGATTACACCAAACGAGAGTATCGCTGTAAACCTGGAGAATAAATCATACAGGCAGGAAAGAGTGAATGCGGAAGACGCAGTGGAATGGAAAAAGCAATACCTCGTGCTGGATAATATCAGCCTTGAGGACGCAGCTATTCTTATTAACAACAAGTATCATGTAGATATTTCTTTTTCTAAAGAAGCCCTCAGGCAATGCCAGATCAGCGCCACTTTTCTGAATAATGAAAACCTGGAACAGGTTTTATCAGTAGTGGCTGATGTTGTGGGTGCTTCTTATACCATACAGCCCAATGACCAGGTGATCATCAGTGGTGAAGGTTGTAAATAAGAGCCATAAAAAGTGATTAATAACCATGCTAAAACGATTGCAATGCTAAACACAAACTCCTCTTAGCCGGAAACCTCCGTTGCTTCATGTCAACGAATTAAAAAAACCCCTCCGCCGTGGAAAGCATTGAGGGGCCCGTTTAAAACTATTTCAGTAAAAAATTTCAAACTACTGCAATTTATGCAATTATTTATTTCAAGAGCAGGTGGTACAGGTACAAACCCGGACCAGGCTCTTATTAGTAAATCAAACCTCGTATTTGTCATGCGGGTAAGTTTTTTAATGATATTCCTGCTTGCCTTCAGCGCCCAGTTATTGCTGGCTAAAAATACCGCCGGTCAGTCCGCGGACGAAACTTTTATTACCCTGGAACTAAAAAATGTGAGTCTTGCCGCGGCTTTTAAAAAGATTGAAAAAATGACTGATTACCTGTTTGCTTACCAGCCGCGCCAGGTACACAGCTTTGGTGATGTGAGTATCCCCAAAGGAACTCGTTCCGTAAGCTCCACACTGACCCTTCTTCTGATAAATACCAACCTTTCTTACAGACAAGCAGGTAACAGCATTATTATATATAAGAAGGATGACAAAATGAATGTTTCTTTCCACATAGATAATGAGAGGCTGGAACAACCCGCCGACACCGCTGTATCAGGGATTGTTACCAATGCCGAAACAGGTCAGCCGGTAGAAAACGTATCCGTTGCATTAAAGGGAAAAAAGATCGGAACTACTTCAAACAGTAAAGGGGAATTCAAACTGATGTTGGACAATCTTGCAGGCACATTAGTGATCAGCTCAGTAGGATATGAAGATCAGGAGGCAGACCTGGCCGGAAGTAAATCCCTCAGTATAGCGTTAAAGCCCAGTACAAGAAAATTGGATGAAGTAGTGGTGGTAGGCTATGGCAAAAGTTCACGCAAAAATTTGTCAAGTTCTGTTACTACAATCAAGCCGGAAGATCTCAACCGCGGCGCCATTAGTGATGTTGGTCAGTTGTTGCAGGGTAAAGTAGCCGGACTGAATATTACTTCAAGCGGCGACCCTAACAGATCCGCGGCTGTTATTTTACGCGGTGCTTCTACATTAAACAGTTCCCAGGGCCCTTTCTATGTTGTTGATGGGATACCCGGTGCGGATATAGCTACCATTGCACCCGATGATATAGCATCCATAGACATTTTGAAAGATGCCGCCGCAACAGCTATTTATGGAAACCGTGCAGCAAATGGTGTAATAATAGTAACTACTAAAAAAGGAAAGAAAGGACAGGTCCAGGTTACTTATAGCGGCTATATGGGAACAGAAAAAGTTTCCAGTCAATTGGAGATGATGGATGCCACTCAATTGAGGGAGTTTGTTACAAAAAATGGTTTAGCATTTACACCGGCCGATGATAAGGGCGCCAATACCGACTGGCAAAAAGCAATTGAGAAAAGTTCCGCTTTTTCACACAACCATAATATTTCGTTTGGTGGCGGTACTGATCATAGTACTTATAATGCGAGTATAAACTACCTCGATAAAGAAGGTATCCTTTTAAACAGCGACCTTAAACGTGTTATTGCCCGTTTGTTAATGGAGCAATATGCTTTGAATGATAAAGTAAAATTCGGATTGAACGTAAGTAATTCAAACAGCAGTGCTAATGATCTTCCCTACCGCAATACTGTTTTATTGCAATCAGCCTTATACCTGCCCGTATCTCCTGTAAAAAATGAGGATGGTACTTATTTTGAAAATTTTGTAAAGTCAGCTTATTACAATCCGGTAGCTATGCTGAATAATAGCGAGATGAATACCAAATACAACCTGTTAACAGGCAGCTTTAACACGCAGGTAAAATTACCTTTTGGATTCTCTTGTGATTTAAATCTTTCTTACCAGCATTCATCTTACCTGTTTGGTTCTTATCTCGACAAATATTTTACCAGCAAGTACAACAGCATGTATGATAATCCGGATCCTGGTTATAGTGGCCATACGATACAAGCTTTCGGTTCAAATGGGCAAGCTACCAGGAGTTCATTCCAGGATAGGAAAAAAGTATTGGAAACATTTTTAACCTGGGATAAAAAAATAGGGGATCATACTATCAATGCCGTGGCAGGGTATTCATGGCAGGACAATATAATCGGAGATGGATTCCAGGTTACCACGAGTAACTTTCCTGTTGATAATACAGGGTACAACAATTTAACATTGAGCAGCCCGTCTACTTATGGCAGTGGTTTATATTTTGGCGCTGGCGGTGCGTATCAGCATACCCGGTTAATTTCTGATTTTGCAAGGGTAAATTATAATTACCGGGAAAAATATTTAGTGCAGGGCTCTTTAAGGAGAGATGGAAGTTCAGTTTTTGGCAAAAATAATCAATGGGGTGTGTTCCCTTCCGTTGGTGCGGCCTGGAGAATTAACCAGGAAACGTTTATGCAAAATCAGCAGCTTTTCAGCGATTTAAAGTTGAGGGTCAGTTATGGTGTTACCGGTAATGCATCTGGCTTTAATGCGTACACGGCACAGTTTATTTCAGGCAGCCTCGGCACTTATTATTATAATGGTGTTGGGTTAACAGCCGCTTATGGTCCAACACAGGCCGCTAATTTCGATTTGCAGTGGGAAAAAACAGCCACGACAAATATCGGGTTGGATTTTACCATATTAAAAGGCAAACTAAGCGGCTCATTGGATTGGTATAATAAGAACACAACGGGTATGATATATGGCTATAGGGTTGATCCAATGCTTGTGCCTACCGGAAATATTACCGCTAATGGCGGCAGCATTAATAATAAAGGGATTGAAGTAAGTTTAAATGCTTCACCTGTTAAAACAGCTGCTTTTAGCTGGAACAGCAGTTTAAACCTTGCTCATAATAAAAATGTAATTACCAGTTTAAGGAACCCGCTATTTGTAGGAGGTGATTCTGTCAGTGTGAGTTACCCCGAAGGTGGTGGACAATCAGGCAGCTCTCTGCAGCTTTTAAAGGAAGGCTATCCATTAGGTCAGTTCTTTACCCTTCAATACGCAGGTAAAGATGCAAGCGGTGTTTCACAATTCATTGATGCTACTGGTAAGACAACTACAACTCCCACGAGGGCAGATTACCATTATGCGGGTGATGCCCAGCCTAAATTAATAGCAGGCTGGTCAAATAACCTGAGATATAAGAATTTTGACCTGAATATATTTATCAGGGGGGTATTTGGTAATAAGATATTCAATGCTACCCGTGCTGATTTGTTCAGGCCAACTACCGCTATGACTTCAAACATCCTGGTTGAAGCAGCCGGTGAATCACCCGCTGACGGTAATGCATACAAATATTCTACCCGCTTTATAGAAAGCGGCAGTTATATCAGGTTTGATAACGCTACATTGGGTTATAACATAAAAGATATTGGTAAGTATATTAAAATATTGAGGGTATATACATCCGTGAACAATCTGTTTGTAATCACGAAGTACAAAGGCATAGATCCGGAAGTAAACCAGGGCGGTATAGCGCCGGGAGTAGATTACAATAATTTCTATCCCAAAACACGTACTTTCTTATTGGGTGTAAATGTATCCTTCTAATCAAACCTGCTAAATAATAAATCATGAAAAAGTTATTAATATATATTGGTTGCCCTTTGCTGCTGCTGGGCGCATTGAGTTCATGTCATAAATTGGATGTTCCAATTACAACACAGTTGACGCCTGATGTTTTTCCGCAGGATTCCGGCCAGTTTATTTCTGCCTCAGGCCCGGTTTATGTAGCATTAAGAGGAAACTATGCTACTGAATATTTTTTTCAGCAATGTTATAGCACCGATGAAGGAATTATGCCTGCGAGGGGTGGTAACTGGTACGATGGTGCGCAAAACTTACAGATGCATTATCATAGCTGGAATAGAGACAATGGCTATGTAAACGGTAACTGGACCTGGCTGGCTACTATTATTGGTGTGGCCAATCAAACACTTTCTATACTGAATACAACGGAACCGGAAGGAACCGCCAAACAAACCAATCTTGCCGAAATAAAAATGGTGAGGGCATTCGCTTATTTTATGCTGATGGACAACTATGGTAATGTACCATTAGACACTACTTATGGTGACTTTTCACCACATCCCAATGTACCGAGGACGCAGGTCTTTAATTTTATTGAGAATGATATAAAAAGCTGCCTGCCCTTTTTAAGTACAACAACGGGTGTAACTACCTATGGCCGCCCTACGCTTTATACAGCCCAGGCTTTATTGGCTAAAATGTACCTGAATGCTGAATACTATACGGGCACTGCAAAGTATAATGAATGTATTGCGGCCTGCGATAATGTTATCAGTTCAGGTAAGTTTGCATTGGCTTCAACGGCAAATTATCTGCAGATGTTTTATCCTTCTAATGGTCCCTCATCGCCGGGCAGTAAGGATGAATTTATTTTTGCGATCCCGTTTGATGCTACATCATCCGGCTTTACCGGCAGGTCTGCAAATTATAAAGCCCGTTATGATGTACCCCGTTCTATGGGAAAAGTAGCGACAGGGGCCGGCTATAATTTTTTCAACATACCGTATACCCCGGGCGGGCCTGCAAGCACCTTGCCTGAGTATTATGCAAACTTTAATGATCCCAATGATATCAGGAATAAACAATGGCTTACAGGTTTGTAATATCGCCCCGATGGTGTTACCCCGATTACTATTACTACTACCAAAGCCGGGTATGATGCAATTCTGTATCCTGGTGATAATACTCCTTACACTTTCCAGTTAGAGCTTACGTCAAACATTGTATTAAGGCAGTCTGCTCCATTATTTGATTGTGGCAATGATGAAGTGGCCTGGAATATGGGATATCGGAATATTAAATTCTATCCGGATGCTACTTCTTCCAGCAGGAACCAGAATAATGACATTCCTGTATTTCGTTATGCGGATATTATTTTGATGAAAGCGGAAGCCATACAACGGGGTGGTACGCCTACATTAGGTCATTCAGCCTTATCATTGGTAAATATGTTAAGGGCGGTTCGTACTACTTCGGCTTCACTATCTGGTGTTACACTGGATGATATTTATGCGGAAAGATGCCGCGAATTTGCATGGGAAGGCTGGCACAGAAACGACGTGATCCGTTTTGGAAAGTATGAAGCAGGCTGGGGTTTCAAGACAAACAATGAAGAATACAGGAGAATATTTCCTATACCTACAAGTGCGTTGACATTAAATCCGGTCCTTACTCAAAATCCGGGCTATTAGTCAGTTTTTTTATATAAGCAGGCAGTTTTATGCCCGGGGTTATCTAACCCCGGGATTTTCTTTTTGTTTTTCCAAGGTTGTTGTGGACTGAGGTTGCGAATAATAATTTGCTTTAATGTTTTATTTAAAAAAATCGTTTGGAAGCCTATGATAATACGGTTTGGAATGATTGCTGTAGTAGTATTGTATCGTAATCAAGTTAATTGTTGTCAACGATAAAAATTGCCGGGACACACGGGGTATTTATCCAATCCTTTAATATTACACCCGGAAGAAAGTAAAGCGATAAAAGATCAATAGAAATACCGAACGATGAAGAGTGGACTGATACAAGCTCAGCATACACTGCAAAATAAGCCTGGCTGCAGCGATACGGCAGGATATATAAAATGCCTATTCTGCTTTTGCATGGCATTACTCTTGTCGCTAAGCGTCGCTGCGCAAAATTTATTGCAATATGTGCAGCCTCTTTCCGGCACCGCTCCATCTGCTACTGCAGCAGCGGGTAAACACAGCCAAGCCGGTTCGGAAAAAAATGCCAACACGATACCGGCCGTTACACTACCTTTTGCAATGACGCAATGGACACCGCAAACGAGAACAACGGAAATAAAGTGTCAGCCTCCTTATTATTACAAAGATTCGATGCTAAGTGGATTCAGGGGGACACATTGGCTGAGCGGATCCTGTACACAGGACTATGGCAGTTTTACCATCATGCCTGTCGCAGGTAAATTAAAGACAGCAGTGAAGGAATATGCTATTCCTTTTTCTCACAGCGATGAAATAACAACGCCTGCTTATTATAAATTAAAAGCGGGTGGCATTATTGCAGAAATAACCTCCTCATTGCGATGCGGTATTATGCGGTTCACCGCGCAGCAGGAAGATAGTTTGTATTTGCTGGTAACACCCAATAGTGATAAGGCAAAAGGATTTGTAAAAGCAGATAGGGCAAAAGGGGAAGTTTGGGGTTACAATCCTGCTCATCGTATTTACCAGGGATGGGGAGAACCGGCCGGATTCAATGGATGGTTTTATATAAAGATTGACAAAGTTATTGCATGCAGTGGTACATACAGCGGCAATGAAATTTTTTCAACCGACAGCATCATCAATAAACCGGATGCCGGCACTTATATTGGCTTTGCAATGAAAAAGGGCGAACAGTTTTGCATCCGGATTGGTACATCATTCAGCAGTATTGAAGGAGCAAAAAAAAATCTTGCCAGTGAGATAGCAACAAAAAATTTCAGTGAAGTATTGTCGGTAGCAAAACAAAAATGGCAAACTGTCTTATCGCAAATAACGGTGCAGACAAACAACGAAAAAGATAAAAGGATTTTTTACACAGCTATGTACCATGCCATGCAGCATCCCAGGCTTTTCAGTGATGCGGATGGAATTTATCCAAAATTTGCAGGAAATTATGAGTTGAAGAAAATCGCAAACGGCTCTGATAATTATCAGGGTTATTATGATGATTTTTCCATGTGGGATATTTACCGGGCGCAATTACCTCTGTTTGAAATTTTAAATCCCGGCTTAACCAACCAGTTTGTACAATCTTTAATTGCAAAAGGAGAGCAGGGTGGCTGGTTGCCTATTTTTCCTTGCTGGAACAATTATACGGCAGCCATGATTGGCGATCATGTTACCGCTTTCATCGCATCGGCCTATAACAAAGGCATCCGGAATTACGATGTGAATGCAGCCTACAAATTGATGCGGAGAAATGCGTTTGAAACACCTGTCAGTTTTGAGGAGTACAAAAAAGGGATGGGCAGAAGGGCATCGGCATCGTATTTAAAGTATGGATTTATCCCAATGGAAGATAGTGTACAGGAAGCCTTTCATAAAGAGGAACAGGTGAGCCGTACACTGGAATATGCTTACGACGATTATGCCTTGAGCATAATAGCAAAGGGATTGAATCAGATGGATGATTATAGAAAATTAAAACAACGGTCTTTTAATTATAAAAATGTGTTTGACCAATCGGTGGGGATGATGAGAGGTAAATATATAGATGGCAACTGGGCTGAAAGTTTTAATACTGATAAGCGGGAAGCTTATATTACGGAAGGAACACCAAGGCAATATACTTTTTATGTGCCGCAGGATGTAGAAGGTCTGGCTAAACTGATGGGGGGAACAAAAAAATTAGAAAATGCATTAGACAGCTTGTTTAGTAAAAATGAATACTGGCACGGCAATGAGCCCGGACATCAAATACCATTCATGTACAATTATACCATATCGCCCTGGAAAACACAAAAAGAGATAAGAAAGATTTTGCGGGAAGAATATAGTGATGGTCCCGGAGGCCTGAGTGGTAATGATGATGCCGGGCAAATGAGTGCCTGGTATATATTCGCTGCCATGGGTTTTTATCCGTTAAACCCTGTATCGGCGGAATATCAATTATGTTCGCCCATGTTTGATAAAGTGAGTATTCAATTAGCCGGGGGAAAGAAGTTTGAAATTGTCACTCATAGGGATACTGCAGGAGCTATGTTCATTGATAACATGCGTTGGAATGGCAGGTCATATGCCAAAAATTTAATTACACATCAGATGTTTCTGCAGGGTGGCAGGTTAGAAATATGGCTAAAAAATAATCCGCCGGCAAATGGGAGAACGAAGCCAAATTGAGCTTTAATTGAAATAATATGAAAGAAAAAATAATTGTTTATGGATTGTTTGTGCTGGGATTGATCAGTTCCGCCCTGGCACAGCAAAACAGGCAGAAAGTTTTTATCGTAAAAGACTTTGGCGCCGTGGGTGATGGTAAAACCGATGACGCGGTAGCTATTCAAAAAGCCATCGATGCTTGTACCGAAGCCGGTGGCGGAAAAGTAATATTTACAGCGCCGTTCACCTACATGACCGGTCCGTTCAATTTAAAATCGAATATTGATTTTTACATTCAGGGCGGAGCCAGAATTCTGGCTAACCCTGATGAAAAAGTATATACCAAAAGTGCGTTTCGCCAAAACCCTGGCGAAGGAACGATATGGATCGGCGGAGAAAATATTGAAAATTTGACTATCAGTGGTAATGGAGAAATTGATGGCAATGGTATTTCATTCATGGGCGCAGAGCTGGAAGATTCGTATGAATTGAAACCTTTCAATACACTTGATCCGCGTCCGCATGTGCTGACCATTAGCGGGGGAAAAAACATTCGCATCAGGGATGTAAACATTGGCAACTCGGCTTACTGGACAGTTCACCTGGTTGGTTGCGATGATGTGGTGATAAGCGGTATTACATTATTAAATAATTTGAAAGTAAGAAACAGTGATGGAATAGATATAGATCATAGCAAAAATGTACGCATCAGCGATTGCTATATTGAAAGTGGTGATGATTGCATTTGTTTAAAAAATCGAAGGGAGTATGAAGAGTTTGGACGCTGTGAAAACATCACAGTGACTAATTGTACGATGACAAGCCGCAGTTGCGCCATTAAGATCGGGTCGGAAAATATGGATACGATACGACAGGTGTTATTCAATAATTGCATCATTAAAAAAAGCAACCGGGGGGTGGGTATTCAAAACCGTGATGAAGGCATGGTAAGTGATGTGATTTTTTCAAATATGATTATTGAAGGACATCTTTTTTCTGATGTGTGGTGGGGAAAAGCGGAGCCAATATATATTACGGCTTACCGGCGGGCGAAGATCAACCACAAAGATGCTAACTGGCGTTTTCCACAGGGCGCTACGGAAGGCAGAGTAGGGGAAGTGGAAAATATTTTCTTCAGCAATATTAAATGTACCAGTGAAAATGGCATCTATGTTAGTGGTGAATCGGCGGGCAAAATTTCCAATATCGTTTTTGACCAGGTGGATGTAGTCATCAATAAAACTACCGTTATACCCGGTGGGATCTATGACCGGCGGCCTGCGCAGGCCGAAGGCTTTGTAAAGGGAAATACTTCGGGTTTTTATTTTGATAAGGTGAATGGAATAAGACTAAGGAACTCTTCTGTAACATGGGGCAATAACCGGCCTGCTTATTTTGCGCATGCGGTGGAAAGCTATGATATAATCTCTTTAAAAATTACCGGGTTGGATGGGACCCCTGCTTTCCCCGAAAAAGCAAAAATGAAGATTAGCAAATAGCTGACTGCTAAAAGAGCTGCTAATAGAAAATTTTGCTGAAGGAAGATAGTTTTTGGTTTAAAAACAAGTGTTTACTTGACATTTAATTATATTTGTAAGCCTTCCTGATATTAATTAAAACTAAAACCAACGATTGCATGAAACGCCTTCTTAACGTCCTTGCTATATCAGTATTTGTTTCTTCTTTTTCTTTCAGCCAGCCCGCCGCGAAATTGTATATAAATGGGAACGAGCCAAAGCAAACAATCAGCAAACATATTTACGGTCATTTTTCCGAGCACCTTGGCCGTTGTATCTATGATGGCTTCTGGGTGAGTGACACATCAACGCTTCCGCGAAAAGACAGGATAAGACTTGATGTAGTAGATGCATTGAAGAAAATTAATATTCCCAATCTTCGGTGGCCGGGTGGTTGTTTCGCTGATGAATATCACTGGCGTGATGGTATTGGACCAAGAAATCAACGACCGAAGATGATCAATACGCATTGGGGCAATGTAACCGAGGATAATAGTTTTGGCACACATGAGTTTTTAGATTTGGTCAGCCTGCTGGGAACAGAAGCTTATATAACAGGCAATGTTGGCAGCGGTACTATTGAAGAAATGAATAAATGGGTGGAGTATTTGAATTTTGACGGGCTCAGCCCGATGACCGAAATCAGGAAACAAAATGGGCGTGAAGCTCCCTGGAAAGTTCAATTCTGGGGTGTGGGTAATGAGAACTGGGGCTGCGGTGGAAGCATGACGGCTGATTTTTATGCCGACCAGTTTCGTCGTTATGCTACATTCGCCAAAAACTATCCTGGTGCTCCGCTAAAAAGAATCGCAGGCGGCCCCAATGTGGACGATTATAACTGGACGGATGTGCTGATGAAAAAAGTTCCCCTGGGCATGATGTGGGGATTGTCGCTTCATTATTATGTAGTGCCAAAAACCTGGGGCGATAAAGGATCTGCTACTGAATTTGACGAGAAAGAATATTTCGCCGCCATGAAAAAAACGATGTTCATGGATGAGCTGGTGACAAAGCATTCCACCATCATGGATAAATATGATCCGGGTAAAAGAGTGGCTTTAGTCGTGGATGAGTGGGGTATCTGGACCAATGTCGAACCGGGTACCAATCCGGGTTTCCTGTATCAGCAAAACAGTATGCGGGATGCATTGATAGCAGGAACTACTTTAAATATTTTCAATAATCATTGCGACCGGGTGAAAATAGCCAACCTTGCGCAAACGGTCAATGTGCTGCAATCACTGATCTTAACCAAAGGCCACCAGATGCTGCTGACACCAACTTATCATGTGTTCGATTTGTATAAAGTACACCAGGATGCGAAATGGTTGCCGGTACAAATAAGCAGCCCGGATTACATGGTGGAGGGACAAAAAATACCTTCGGTGAATGTTTCCGCATCGCAGGATTCAACCGGTGTTGTACATATTTCTTTGGTCAATCTGGATACTAAAAATAGTATTAGTATCCGCACTGCATTGAACGGTATTAGCTGGAAAACAGTGACCGGGCAAATTATTACTTCCGCTAAATTTACAGATATCAACACATTTGAAAAACCAGACGCCATCAAAATAACGGCCTTTAAAGAGGCTAAGAAGGAAGGCAATGACCTGCTGGTAAATCTGCCAAAATTAAGCGTAGTGGTATTGGAATTAAAGTAGGGAAAGAAAAATAGAAGTTGACTGATATTGGATTTTACGGGTTAGTGACGATTAGCTTTTTACAGGTATTGGAAGGTCTTTCAGGGATAATATTGGATAGATTGATAAACTATATCAATCAACTTCTGCTGTAAACTTAGTGAAGGCGCCATTTTACAGCAAGAGGAAATTTACTTTTATACAGTGTATATTTACTGGTCTGTCCCATTATTTTTGTCAGAACCGGTAAGGCAAAAGAGAGATAAAACTTTTTAATTTCCCCTTTTTGATTTTAACAGGAACAAAATTTATTGACGGTGGCCGGACCGTTTTACACAGCTGGTATAAATATTTTTTTAGCAACCGATTTTTTTTGACTAAATTATAGATGTGTTTAAGCTTCTAAACCTTGTCAATGAAAAAAATTACCATCCTTTTAGTAGATGATCACCGGCTGTTAAGAGAATCCTGGTATAGTATTCTTAACAGCGACACTCATTTTAGTGTTGTTGGCGATACCGGAGACGGGGTTGAAGCGATAAGATTGGCCAAAAACCTCAGGCCTGATATCGTGCTGATGGATATAAATATGACCCCGGTCGATGGTTTTGAAGTCACCAAACAGATTCACAAAAATGGGCCTGGTTCCAGGGTTATTGGCCTGACTATGTACAATAATGTTCTTTCCGCCAAGCGACTTCTTGCGTTGGGAGCGATGGGCTACCTGACAAAGAATTCTTCTAAAGAAGAGATGAAAGAAGCCATTCTGGAAGTGAGCAGCGGAAAAAAATACATCTGCGAGGAAATAAAAAATGTGCTGGCTCAGCAGGAATTAGAAGAAGATAGTGAAGCATCCCTGGTTAATAGTTTATCCAAAAGAGAAATTGAGATCGTTCAATATGTAAAAAAAGGCTTTTCCTCGAGGGAAATCGCTTTACAGTTAGACATTGGTATGAAAACGGTAGAAGTGCATCGTTATAATATTCTCCGCAAGCTTCACCTCAAAAACAGCGCTTCACTCATCAATTTTTTTAATGTAAATGGAATATAGCCTGTCGCATTCCGCAAGATGCCTGGTCTTAAAACCGCACTACTTCCCAAAACGCTTTTTTCGGTTTCAAATCTTTATCAAATAATAAGGGGTAATCCTTTCTTCCCCTGACAGGAAAATTATCGAGCCAGCTATGCCTGTCAGAAATATTCCAGAAGGTGACGGACGATATCGCTTTCCTGTATTTCCGGAATATACTGAAGCACATTTTATACATTTCTATTTGCCGGTTTTCTTTTTCAGCACTAAATAGGGTATCATAATCTTCCGCTCTTCGTTCCCTGGCATTGTGCTCTTTCGGGTAAACGGAAATATCCAGTTCAGTGATCTGTACTTTCAGTCCCAGCTCTGCAAAGCGACTGATCGTGCTATCTAATTGCTGTTCTGATGGCTCGTTTATCGCCCAGTGCCCCTGGAGACCCACACCATGTATGGCTATACCGGCATCTTTCAGTCCTTTTACCAGCTTATATATCTTTTCTCTCTTGATGGCATTGATCTCATTATAGTCATTGTAAAATAATAATGCGTCCGGATCGGCTTCATGTGCATATTGAAAAGCCTTTGTTACAAATTCTTCGCCACATATCCTGTACCATGGGGATGGTCTGAAGTATTCATCGGGCTTGTCTGATATCGCTTCATTCACCACATCCCAAGCATAGATAGTTCCTTTATATCTTTTTACCACCGCAGTAATATGGTCTTTCAACCGTTGCAATAAAACATCCTTCGTGACTTCTTTGCCGTCCGCATCTTGGAATAACCAGTCTGGTGTTTGATTATGCCAGCAAAGGGTATGGCCGCGGAGTTTCAGTTGGTGTCTCTTCGCGAATGCGGCGATAGAATCAGCAGCCTCCCAGTTGTATTGATTTTCCGCCGGGTGAATGGGACCCATCTTCATCGCATTTTCAGGCGTCATACTATTGAATTGTTGCAAGATCAATTGGGCTTCATCCGATTTTAATGCCCGCGGCGAAACCGCGACGCCGACAGAAAAGTAGTTGGCATAATAATCTTTTAAGCCTTTGCTTTCATCAGCGGCTTTACCTTTCGATGGTGTTTTTGATTGAGCCGGGGATTCGCATGGTGCGAATGAAAACGTAATGACAGGAAGAAATATAATCGCAAAAAACTGTTTCATGGTTTACAATATGGCGATAAGGAAACTCAATACTATCTCACTGTATTTATCAACTCACCGATATGATCAATAGAAATTTTTATTTCATCACCGCTTTTTAACGTGAAATCACTGCCGGGTACAATACCGGTCCCTGTCATTATCAGGCAACCGTGAGGGAAGGAACATTCCCTGTATACAAAGGATACCAGTTCTTCCGGTGTTCGTTTCATTTGGCTGATAGCCACACTGCCTTCAAAAACTTTTTTATTTTCCCTGCTGATTTCAAGATATATCATCGTATTACCGTCAAGTGGTTTGTCAGTAATATGAATACAGGGACCAACAGCGGCGCATGCATCATAGGTTTTGGCTTGTGGAAGATATAAAGGATTTTCTCCTTCAATACTGCGGCTGCTCATATCATTGCCAATAGTATAGCCTATAATTTTTCCTGATGACGTGACCACCAATGTTAACTCTGGCTCCGGTACATCCCAGGTAGAGTCTTTACGGATATTGACTTTTCCTTTATGACCTACGATACGATGCGGGGTGGATTTAAAAAATACTTCCGGTCTTTCCGCTTCATATACTTTCGCATAAAAATCAGCGCCACCTGTCGCCTTTGACTCTTCCTGTCTGCCCACTTTACTGCGCAGGTAAGTAACTCCGCAAGCCCACAACTCCTGTTTATCAACCGGAGCCTGTATTTCTTCCTCATTGATAGAACTCGTTGGAGTGGCTTTCCCTGATTGAAGAAAGCTGGTCAGTTTTTGAAAAATATCATCATCATTAATAAGGTCGTTCCATTCTGTTGCCGGTAAACTATAATATTGTTCTTTATCTTCTATTAAAATTCCTGATCGTATCTTATAAACCTTCATGTTTTATTTTTTATTTCAATTTAAGGCGAAGCACATACATATCATTGGTGATGAATAAAGTGTTTTCATCAGGCGAAAAAGCGATATTGGATGTCGCTTCTTCCAGTTTTATTTTACCCAATAGCTTTCCATCGCTGTTAAATATCCAGACACCACCCGGTCCGCTGGCGAACACAATTCCTTCCTTATTTACTTTAAAGCCATCGGGCAGGCCTTTTAATGTGGTATCACGATCAGCAGCGGAATAAAATATTTTTCCATTGCTCAATGAATCACCCGTAACATCAAATATGTACCAGTTGGGTTTATCAGGATCGGAAGAAGCAACGATCAATTTCTTTTCTCCGGGTAAAAAAGCGATGCCGTTGGGTCTTGTGATACTATCTGTTAATAAGATCACTTCCCCATTCTTCTTTACTTTATAGACTCCGTTAAACGGGATTTCTTTCGCCGGGTCGCTATCGTTTTGCAATGGCAAGCCATACGGAGGATCGGTAAAAAATAACTCGCCCGCACTATTATACACCGCATCATTCGGGCTGCTGAATCGCTTACCCTTGTATTTATCCGCAAGGGTTATGTACTTTGGTTCGGGTTTGTCAAGCGGTGCATCCATTCTCGCCATTTGACGGTTGCCATGCTGGCATAAAACTAAATTCCCATCCGGATCCAATAGCAGACCATTGCTGCCCGGTTCTTTACTTTGAGTTGTATCGCCACCAAAGCCCGAAGGTTTTAGATAAACTTCTTTACCATTTTCTTCCGTCCATTTATAAATGGTATTGGCAGGTACGTCGGAAAATAAAAGCATATTGTGTTTTTCAATCCAAAGCGGTCCTTCACTCCAGTCAAAACCTTCAGCGATAATTTCAGGGCTGGCGTTGGGAGAAATGATGTTATTTAATGCTGAATCAAGTCGTTCGATAGTACCCATTGTTTTATATTTTGCCTTCTTAACCTGGTCTTTATTTTCCGTGTTATTATTACAGCCAGCGATAACCACTACCAATGTGAGGATAAAAATATTTTTCATATTCGATGTATTGTTTTGGTTTCAAAAATATGGCAACAATATTGTGTTAATAATAACTCTTTCTTTGAATTTCACGCTGAGACCGCTGAGTTCACAGAGTTACAAAACCAACAGTGGTCTCACTATTAAAAGAAGACTCCCCAAAAATCGTTCCCGTGCACTCTGCGTGATAAGAAACAGCTCAATGAGAATCCCTTGTTACTACCGAACCGGAGCTACCTTGTAAGAAATCAAGGTCGGCCCCTTTATCCGCTCCCAGTACGTGTTTGACATACAGGTTTACATATCCCCTTGCAGACGCCAATTTTGGCGCGGTCCATCCGGCTCTTCTTCTTTCCAGTTCTTCATCGGTCACATCCAAATGAAGTTTACGTTGCGATACATCCAGTTCAATTATATCACCGTTTTGCACCAGTGCGAGGGTGCCGCCGACAGCCGACTCGGGTGAAACATGCAATACGACTGTTCCGTAAGCGGTACCGCTCATTCTTCCATCCGAAATGCGAACCATATCAGTGATTCCTTTTTGCAATATTTTTTTCGGCAAAGCCATGTTGCCTACTTCCGGCATGCCTGGATAACCAACGGGGCCCACATATTTTAATACCATCACGCAATTTTCATCAATATCGAGATCGGGATCATCAATCCTCGCATGATAGTCTTCTATGCTTTCAAACACTACAGCACGACCCCTGTGTTTCATTAAAGCAGGTGTCGCGGCAGAGGGTTTCATCACCGCGCCATTTTTGGCAAGATTGCCTTTCACTACTACGCAGCCAGCCTCAGCAATGAGGGGATTGTCATAAGTAGCGATAACCTGTTCATTATAGCAGACAGTTGATCCTTTGATATTTTCTTCATGATTTTTCCCGGTGACAGTAATGGCGTTTTTATGCAGGTGATCTTTTAGTTCATTTAATATCACCGGAAGCCCGCCGGCATAATAAAAATCTTCCATCAAAAATTTCCCGGATGGCATCAGGTTTAACAGTAAAGGAATTTTGCTGCCAAGTTCATCGAAATCTTCCAGGTTTAATTCTACTCCAATTCTGCCAGCTATGGCTGTTAAATGAATAATGAAATTGGAGGAACCACCCACCGCTGCGTTTACTTTAATCGCATTTTCAAAAGCTTCCCTCGTTAATATTTTTGAAATAGTCAGATCCTCTTTTACCATTTCCACTATTCTTCTGCCACTCAGTTGTGCTAATACTTTTCTTCTTGAATCGGCTGCGGGAATAGCCGCGGCACCGGGCAGTGTAAGACCTAATGATTCAACCATGCAAGCCATGGTTGATGCGGTACCCATCGTCATGCAATGTCCAACACTTCGGCTCATACAACTTTCGGCAATCGTGCATTCTTCCTGTGTCATTTTGCCCGTCTTCATATCTTCATCAAACTTCCAAACATGCGTACCCGAACCAATATCGCCGCCTTTGTATTTTCCATTCAGCATCGGTCCGCCAGGTACAACGATCGTAGGCAGGTTTACACTTGATGCGCCCATCACAGTGGATGGTGTTGTTTTATCACAACCGGTTAATAATACCACCCCATCGATCGGGTTGCCACGAATAGATTCTTCCGTATCCATGCTCACCAAATTTCTAAAGAGCATAGCGGTGGGTTTTAATAGCGTTTCACCAAGCGACATCACAGGAAATTCCAATGGAAACCCTCCCGCTTCATAAACCCCGCGTTTTACCATATCAGCAATGCCACGCAGGTGCGCATTGCAGGGTGTTAATTCACTCCATGTATTACAGATGCCAATGACAGGCCGGCCATCAAATAAATCAGGTGGCATTCCCTGGTTTTTCATCCAGCTCCTGTAAATGATTCCGTCTTTATCTTTCCGGCCAAACCAATCATGGCTCCTTAATTTTTTATTCATGATTTCTGATTTAATACAATCATTCATTGTTACCGGGTGATAACAAATGAGGATTGCTTAAAGAAAGTTATTTCAACCAGGACATGTTAGGGTATTGATAAGTGTAAATATAATTAATCCGCTAATCCGTATACATGATGTTATTCCGCTTGTTATGAACTAAAAAAATGACCCTTGTAAATTTGATCAGCATTTGGTCAATTTTCAAAGAAAGAATTTAATTGAATAAAGAAAAGACCTGTTGTAGAAACAAAAGGTCTTACTGCTTATTAGAAAAACAACTGCTGTTTTAATAGTTTATGGTTTATCCCACCATATCCTGGTATCCAGTCTATCCGCTCCCTGCGTTGCGATAGCTGCATTTACATTAACGGTGTTTACAGAAAGTTCAGAAGTTGGATAGGTTAGCCTCCTGATAAAAGTCCCGTTAGGTACATCCGGGTTTGTCGGTTGACCGTAAGAGTTTGGTGTCAATGAAGGAAAACCAGTTCTTCTGAAATTGGCGAAGGTCTCCGGTCCGTTTAAAAAGGAAGCGATCCAGTATTGCGTATTGATCTGTTGCAATTCATTTCCGGCCACCAGTGGGTTCGCTGCGATATAGGCATCACGGGCTCCTGCAGCAATAGCGCAACCTGCATCAAAAGTTACCATCTGATCCATATGCGCTTTAATTCCATCAGCAAAATATTGGTCGGCAGTTCCGGTGGTTATCCAACCTCTGAAACTTGCTTCAGCCATTAATAATTTGTTTTGCGCCGCTGTAGCAAAAAAAACGGGTGAAGTGGTTTTTACAATTCGCCTGCGGTCGGCCTGGCTATAGTCATAAAAACTTGCAAGACCGTCTGCGGTGGCTCTTGCGACAATGCTACCATTGTCATATCCCATAGGCATTCCAATCTGGCTGGCAGCCGCAGTATCGCCAATGGCAGGCGTCTGCGCAGGTCCGGACGTAGCACCCTTATATCTAATTGCAATGGCGGATAAACGTGGATCACTCTTTAATTTTAATGAATCCACAAATGGTTTCGCTAAATAGAAATTGGCGGCTTCAGTTGTATTTAACATGTTCCCGGTGGGTTGTACATAGTTTGCATCATGCCTCATATAGGCATTGTCTTCGTTAAGTAAAATAACACCACCCGCCACAGCAGCCTGTACAGTAGACTGAGCCTTACCTGCGTCCACTTTACTAAGTCTCATCCCGGCCCTTAGTAATAATGAATAGCCAAATCTTTTCCACTTGTCAACATTCCCGGTATATAAAACATCCGCCGTTTCTATCGTTCCAGTGGCGCTTAATGCCGCTGATGCTTCCGTTAGTTCCTGGATGATCTTTGGATAAATTTCCTGCTGCGCATCATACTTTGGGAAAAAAATCTGGTCGGAAAACCCCGCACCTCCTTCAGTATAAGGAATACTTCCATATTCATCTGTTAATATCATAAAAGCATAGGCCTGGATAATGCGGGCCATATTATAGAGATTAGCACGAGCGGGAACGTCTTTGGTCTTTAAAATAGCGTCATGCGTGTACTTAATGACATTTTGGTAATAGGTTGCCCAAATGCCCGGCTGATCACGGCTGTCCTGGTTAAAATTGGCGCCAGCCAATACACCACCATTGGGTGTAACAATTTGTTGAACGATTCCTACATCAAAAAGCACTGATCTTGTGGGAAAGGAAACATTGATAATAGCATTATTTAACAGCAGAGCAGGATCAATAGAAGTAGCGCTGGTCTTATTTTTATTTAATCCTTCTAACCCTTTCTCACACGAAGCTGCAAACAGCGATAAAGCGATCAGCAAACTATAGTTAACTATTTTTTTCATGATTAGTCGTATTAAAATTTAATATTTAAGTTCAAGCCGAATCCCCTGGTAGTAGGAAGTCCCGGAGATTCCAATCCCACCTGGTTATCTGAAGCAAACCCAAAGCTTTCCGGATCGATATTATCCACCCATTTCTTTATGATCAGCACATTGCTGGCGACGAAATCAACTTTGAGACCTTTGATTGGCCATTTTGCCGGAACAAACCGGGTAAAATCATATCCTAGTGTGATTTGACGGAGTTTCCAGTAACCACCATTGTATATAACAGGTTCTATGATCTGTTGTGAACGCAGGTGCTCCCAATAGGTCTGAACAGCTGCTCTCTTTGTGTTTACTCCACCTGCCGGATTAACACCTATGCCCAACACACTATCCACTCTTCCTTCCAGTGTTGCTTTATGCAATCCATGGCGGTATGCATTAAAGTTGGTTCCGGAAAGCATTTTGTTGCCCAATTTGAAATCTATGAAAACGGCAAGGCTTATTCCTTTGTAGTTAAAGGAATTCAGGAAACCACCGGTCCATTTTGGCAATGCGCTGCCAAAATTTACAAACGCAGCGGTGCGTTGGGGCAATCCATTAGCCTGGAATATTCTTTCCCCTTTTACATCCCTTGCATAACCGTATCCTGCGATTTGTCCCATTTCTTCACCCACTATATGTCTTACTTCTCCATTAAAGACATGGGTGCCTATAGTAATGCGTTCACCTGGCTTATCTGTCAGGATGCTCAATACTTTTGTTTTGTTGTAAGAAGCATTGGCGGTAAACTCCCACCTGAAATCTTTCTTTTCAATGGGTACAAGAGTTAACAAGGCTTCGTATCCAATGTTCCTGCTTTTACCGCTATTGATACTTGTATTTACAAAACCGGAAGCGTCAGAAACCTGTACCGTTACAATCTGGTCGCTTGTGATTTTTCTATAAGCGGCTACATCAAGATTCACCCTGTTTTTAAACATCTTTAATTCCAGTCCCACTTCTGTTTCAGCCACCCTGCTTGGTTTCAGGTTTGCATTAGGTATTGATGTTCCACTTGTTCCTACGGGCACGGGTGTTCCTGCCGGGTTGTTGACCAGGTTGGCATTGACAGCGTAAAACAGTTGATCTGAATAAGGCGACACGGAACCATCACTGCCCACTTCAGCATAACCAATCCTTACTTTTCCAAAAGATAACCAGGGAAGGCTTTTCAGGTTTTCTGAAAAAACATAAGCGCCGGAAACGGATGGATATACAATACTCCTGTTAGCGGCAGACAGTGTAGAAAACCAGTCATTCCTCAAAGTCCCATTTAAATACAGGGTTCTTCTCCATGATACTTCAGCGGAACCGTACAGGGAATTTACTCCTTGTTCAATCAGTGTATAGATCGGATCTTTCGCTCGACCATTTTGAACGGTGTATAATCCTCTGACAAAGAAATCGGTTACCACTACATTGTTAATGTCAGCGGTTCTCCTCAATTGATTGCCACCGCCTGTAAGCGTAGCGTCAAAGTCTCCAAATTTCTTATTGGCGCTGATTAAGAAGTCAAGATTTGTTTCCCGGAAACGACGGGATTCCTGGGTATAAACGCCGTTGGCAAAACCAGCTACAGCAGCCCTGGACGCCTGGCCAGTAGGAAAATTATTAACATCTTCGTCGCGGGACCAATAATCCTGGCCAAAACGGGCCTGGGCAAAAAGCCATGGAAGAATATTATATTTCACAGACACATTACCAAATATCCTGTCTCTTTTGATATTGTGAAATTGCTCCGATAAAACCCAATATGGATTGGTTCGATTCATAAAACGTGAATAGATAAATTCATTTCCTGACGCATTAAATTTATTAGCCGCCAATACCGAAAGAGGCATGGAAGTAGACAATGCCATCAGCGTAGTCGGAATAGAATTATCCTGGTTGGCGATGTTGGGAGGATTTTTATTATTCTCTCTTGAATAGTTGACATTTCCTGCAAAACTGAACTTGTCAGACAAATTGTAGTTAAAACCAAGGTTCATCGTTTTGCGATTGAATTTATTATTCGGAACAATGCCAAGGTTATCAGTATTATTTAAAGAAAGATGTATGCCTCCTTTATCTCCACCCGACTCAAGCGTTACGGTGTTGGAAACATTTTGCGCATTTCTATAAAATTCTTTGATCCTGCTTCCCTGGAGCTCATAGGGAACAGTGAGATTATCAAATAGAATATGTGTCATGCCCGGTGCGAATTTTTCACCAAAAGACCATTCACCGGAGGTAGGATTAGGTGTTGTTGGGCGTACTCCATTTTCGCCCTGCCCGTATTCAGTTTGATAATCGGTATAATCAATAGGAGATTCATTGGTATAATTCAGGTTATACGATACACCAATCCCTTTGGCTTTGCCTTTGGTTTTGGTAGTGATCATGATCACACCGTTTTGAGCTCTTGATCCATACAGAGCCGCAGCCGGCGCACCTTTCAGGATGGTCATGCTCTCAATGTCATCGGGGTTAATACTGGATAACCCATCTCCTCCATCAGAAAAACTGCCACCACCTTTTACTGATACGGCATTATCGTTAAAATTTGTATTATCAATGGGAACACCATTTATTACTATAAGGGGATTATTCTGACCCCCGATAGATGATTGGCCACGAATACGGATCTTGGAAGTACCTCCCGGACCGGTGCCGAGTGATGATATGTTGACTCCCGCGACTTTACCCTGCAATGCATTCATTACATTGGGGCTCCTGTTAATCGTCAGCTCATCCGGTTTTACATTAGTAGCAGCATAGCCCAATCCTCTTGCCTGTTTGGAGATACCTAATGCAGTTATCACTACTGCATCGAGGCTTTGAGCGTTGGTCAATAATGTTACATCTACAACGGCGCGGTCCGAAACCTTTACGTCCGTAGTGGCATAACCAACAGAACTAAATACAAGGGTTGCACTACCCGGTGCATTGATTTTGAATTGACCTGACGCATCAGTAGTAGTACCGTTAGTGGTACCTTTCACTGTTACGGAAACCGAAGAAAGTTTTTTCCCGCTTTCATCCGATACGGTTCCCGAAACTGTTTGTGCTTGTGTAGTAGTAAAAAAACTGAAAAGTAAGAGTGAGAACAGCAATTTAAGCAAACCAGGGCCATAGCCCGGCTTTACGTTTTCTTTCATAATAGCAAGTTGTTTTGATGAAGTAATATTTACCCGGCTCATCCCGGTTCAAAGGATAATGAGTCCTTCAATCCTCGTCCAAAGTATCCAGACTCGGAAACAAAAACTTCCAATAAAAAACAGCGGTGAATTTTGTACAGGTTGGGTGAGATAAATTCCCTTTCTTTATACAGGTTAACGATTAGTCTGCAGTCACCTTGCACCATTCATTATTAACGAGCTTGCATGAATCAATTTGTACTTCAGCAGGGATCTTCCCCGGAATTGGAATTGTTTCCGCATGTGGTGGAACTGGGTACAAAAAAAAATTCTTCTATCCAGTTAAATTCATTACCCGAATCCGTTACCAAAAACATAAGGATATACTATGTTATCGATGGTAAGTTTGAATGGCGTATTCATCAGCAGCCCTATATGCTGTACCCCGGTGATGCCGCATTGATACTACCCGGTCAGAAATTTGGCAGTGAAAAAGGCTTCCTGGATATAGGTACTATTTCATGGATACATATTAATATACAAAAGCTGGAAAGCGGTGAAATGTTGCCGGGCAAATGGAGTAGCTTGTCGGAAAGCGAAAGCCTGGCTATCGGTAAAATTCTATTACTCAATAATTCATCGGTTCTTTCAAAGCTACATGAAGGAGGCAGGATACTTCAATATATACAAAGCGAATTATTTAATAAGGAGATTGGTTATTGCACCAGGGCCAACCAACTTATCGATGAACTTTTCATCACTATCACCCGACAGTTGACCCGGCAAAGCAACCCGGCGAGAGATTTCCCCAAAACATTTATGCAACTGGAACAAACGCTGCGGCAAAACCTTTCGCACCAATGGACAGTTGAAGAAATGGCCGCTGTCGTGGGTATGGGAACTACACTATTTAATGAAAAGGTAAAAACCTATTCAGGGTTTTCGCCTATCAACTACCTGATCAACATACGGATTTCGGAAGCCATTAAATTATTAAAGAAAAAAGATACCAGTTTGACGGATATAGCATTGGACATAGGGTTTTATTCATCGCAACATTTTTCCACCACCTTTAAAAAACTGACAGGATATACGCCGAGTGAATTCAGAAAAAACCATTTACCCAACAACTAACTATATACAACATGAAATGCATCATCACCATTGAATTAGGAACAAATGCCGTCAGGGTATTCGCATTTGATCTCAAGGGGAATGTTATCGCTTCCATGAAGGGTCATTACCCGACTTTTCATACAGAGCCGGACTATAGCGAACAGGATCCCGAGCAAATTTTCATTACGATGCTCTATGTGCTGAAAAATTTGCTCAATGAAAAAATACACCCCAAAAAGTATAAAGTGGCCTGTATTTGCTTCAGCGCTTATATGCACAGTGTGCTCGCCGTTGATAATTATGGTGTGCCGCTCGGCAATGCGATAACCTGGGCCGATAACAGGGCGAAGAAAGAAGGGAATGAATTGAAAAATTCTCCCGGCGGAAAAATAATTTATACTGCCACGGGAACGCCGATACATCCCATGTCGCCACTGCTGAAAATCGCCTGGTTAAAAAATAATGATTCCGACCGGTTCAAACAAACAAGCAAGTTCCTGTCTGTAAAAAGTTATATTATTCAGCAACTCACCGGGGAATACCTGATTGATTATAGTCTTGCTTCCGCTACGGGCTTGCTAAATATCCATACCATAAAATGGGAGCCGGATGCATTGGACTATGCCGGTATCAATGCGGATATGCTGCCTGACCTGGTTCCTGTTTTTGCATCCGCGGGTAAACTGAAAAAAGCCTACCAGAATTCTCTCGGGCTTCCGGCTGATACAAAGATCATGGTCGGTTCGAGTGATGGATGCATGGCTACTTTAGGGGCAGGTATCTGGGATGAAGGGAAAGCGACCATTACCATCGAAGACAGTGGCGCGGTCAGGGTAGTAGGGAAAAAAGTTTTACAGGATGAGCAACAACGATTCTTTAATTACCTGCTGACGGAAGATTGTTATGTGTCGGGTGGTCCCACTAATAACGGGGGAATTATTTTTGAATGGTTCGCCAACCAGTTTGGTGATTTTAAAAATCCCTTTGATTTGGAACAGAGTATGGAAGAGCTTATCACGGAAGCGTCGAAAATCCCGGTGGGATCGGATGGTTTATTATTTCTGCCTTACCTGCTGGGGGAAAGGGCTCCTCTCTGGAATGCTAATGCAAGGGGAGTATATTTTGGGTTGAATATAAAGCACAGGAGGGAGCACTTCATAAGGGCTACGATAGAGGGCATACTCTACGAGATTTACAGTATTGGAAAAATCCTGGAAGAGCACCGGACCATTAACAGCCTTTCTATCAATGGTAGTTTCGCCTCTATTCCTTTTTGTACGCAGGTCATCGCCGATATTTTTAATAAACCTGTCAGCCTGAAACAGAATTCTCATAGTGTTGGGTTAGGTTCTTTTTTATTAAGTGCGAAAGAAATGGGTATTTATAAAAGCCTTGACGAAGCCGCACAAACGGTTGAGTTGCCTGATCAGTGCGCCCCACAAAAAGAAAATCATGCGGTCTATTCATCTTACTTCAGCATTTTTGAAAGATTAAGTACGAAATTGTTTGATGAATTTGAGGCCATCGCTACGCTTCAGCAAAAAAACGCGGCTGAACAGAATAGCCATGCAGCCCTGGTGAAAGTAAACTGACCTGAACACTATTGTAAAAATTAAAACGATCAGCAATATGAAAAAACAGCCTTTGCTTTTTGCCCTTTTATTCTTCTTACCATTTTTTATACAGGCGCAGCAGGTCACACCAACCCCAGACCAGATAAAAGCGCTGACTCCTGAATGGAAAGGCGAACGTTTTCCTGATGGAAGACCCAAAGTTTCAGATAAATTATTAGAACGTCTAAAAGGAGTTCATTTGGAAGAAGCCTGGGGTATCCTTCGCAATAAAGGGTATCAGAATCAATTTGAAGGCGACTGGATGGTGATGAATCCTGATTCTGTCATGACGGGAAGAGCGGTCACTGCGCAATATTTTCCGTTGAGACCAGATGTTGACAAGATCATAAAAGATAAAGGTAAATCGGAAGGACGTATCGGTGCCACGAATTCATGGCCCATTGATGTATTGAAGAACGGCGATATTTATGTAGCGGATAGTTATGGAAAAATAGTCGACGGCACTTTGATCGGTGATAATTTAGGTAATGCTATTTATGCCAAATCACTGCGGGGTGTTATTTTTTATGGTTCCGTCAGAGATGTTGAAGGATTAGAAGATATCAAGGGTTTTAATGCATGGACAAAAGGGAATGATCCTTCTTATATACAACAGATGATGCTCGGTGGCATCAATGTTCCGATACGGATAGGCAGGGCCATGGTATTACCGGGAGATGCCGTGCTGGCTAAAAAGAATGGCATTGTATTTATTCCCGCTCAACTTTTGGAAGAAGTAGTGCTGAATGCGGAATTCATCGCCTTGCGGGATGCATTCGGTCACCAGCGACTGCGTGAAGGAAAATATACACCGGGACAAATAGATACGCAATGGACGGATGAGATAAAAAAAGATTTTCTCAAATGGATCGATGATAATCCCGGTAAACTTCCCATGACAAGACAGGAACTGGATCAATTCATGAAAGACAGGACATGGTAAATGAACGTGCAAGTATAATAGACAAGATGCAAGGCATAAGTAATAATGAACAAAGAACAAGGAATAATGAATGATGAATAAGTGAAAAGGAACATAGTGCAGGAAATGAATAACTCTTTACGTCTAACAATGTTTAAGTAAATAAAAATTAATAATTATGACACCTTCACAGAAGTACCTCGGTAAGTTAGGTCTGAAAGACCAGGATATTAACGAAGAACCGGTAAGTCCTGGCAAAAGCGAATCATCCGAAAGCAGCCGGCGAAATTTCTTAAAAAAATCAACGCTTGGCGGCATCGCTTTAGGAGGAGCATTTATGTTTTCTCCTATTGAGGAGATCATCGCACAAAGCACACAAAAGGTCAATCGCTTTTCCGGTCCGTCTGATTTAAAAATAACAGACATGCGTTATGCCACGACAACGGTGCTTGGCCGTACATCTATTATCCGCATCGATACCAACCAGGGTATTTATGGATTGGGAGAAGTAAGAGACGGAGCGGATGAACGCTATGCACTAATGTTGAAGAGCAGGATACTTGGACAAAATCCCTGCAACGTGGAGCAGATTTTTAAATCAATCAAACAATTTGGCGGACAGAGCCGGCAGGCTGGTGGTGTGTGCGGCGTGGAAATGGCGCTTTGGGATATATGCGGCAAAGCTTATAATGTTCCGGCCTGGCAATTGCTGGGTGGAAGGTATCGCGATAAAATAAGATTATATGCCGATACGCCTGAAGCAGGATCTCCCGAAGAACAAAAAAAATTAATGAACTACCGTATCAATGACCAGGGATATACCTGGTTGAAGATGGATCTTGGTATCGGAGAATTAAAAGGCATCCCGGGAGCATTGGTGAATAATAAATTCTGGGAAAACAACCAGGGAAATTTAGCGCAATGGGGAGACCAGAGTAATTATATGTCTTATGGCAATACGCTTCATCCTTTTACACAAATACAGATTACCGATAAAGGTCTTGATGAACTGGCTAAACTGGTAGATACGGTAAGAGGCATGCTGGGTTATGATATTCCATTGTCTACTGACCACTATGGGCATTTTGATTTTAATAATGGAATACGACTTGGGAAAGCTGTTGAAAAATACAGGCTGGCATGGTTAGAAGATATTGTTTCATGGGAGCTCACTGACCAATGGAAAATGATGGCCGATGCATTGGAAACACCCTGCCTGACCGGTGAAGATATTTACCTGCTTAAAAACTTTAAACCACTTATTGATATTCATGCGGTAGATATAGTTCACCCTGACCTGGCTTCATCAGGTGGTTTGTTGGAAACAAAAAGGATTGGTGACTATGCGGAAGAACATGGAATAGCCATGGCGATGCACCAGGCGGGTACGCCGGTATCTTTTATGGCGAACGTTCATTGCGCCGCGGCTACGCAAAACTTTTTAGCGCTGGAACATCACTCGATAGATCTGCCGTGGTGGGAAAGTTTGGTGAAAACGACTGACGGAAGAAAATTAATTACCAAAGGCTTTGCTAACCTTCCGCTGACAGCGCCGGGTTTGGGTATTGAATTAAATGATGAAGTAGTAAAACAGCATCTTCATCCTTCCGATAAAAGTTATTTTGAGCCTACTCCTCAATGGAATGAAAAACGTTCCCACGACAGGATATTTAGTTAAGCAGACCGGAATTTTAATTGCAAAGCCCGATAGAAAAAAAATTTCTTTTGGTTGGGCTTTGCAATTCACTTCATACGAAAAATGATTTCTATCTATGGCTTCTTCCAAAATATCGGGGTATAATTTTTTTTATATACTGGCGGCTGTTTTCTTAATGGCATGGGTTTTTATAACAATACAATCGATACACGAATGGGGTGGCTGGCCGTTAATGTTATTCTTTGTCAGCCTTTCTGTTGCTTTCAAAGGAAATAAAGTTTTGAAGGGATTATCTTATACGGTTCTGATATTGGCGGCGGTAAGCCTTGCCATGTATTACCCGCAATACTTTAAAACAATTGGTGACTTTAAACTATCGGCGCTTATTGTTCCATTGCTGCAGATCATTATGTTTGGTATGGGTACGGAATTAAGCCTGAAGGATTTCGCCAATATATTGCGGATGCCGAAAGGGATTATCGTAGGGATAGTTTGTCATTACACGATCATGCCATTGGTTGGATTCAGTGTATCAAGATTATTTAATTTTCCTCCCGAAATCGCGGCCGGTATTATCCTTGTTGGGTGTTGCCCGAGTGGTTTAGCATCTAATGTGATGTGTTATCTGGCAAAAGCTAATCTTGCTTTGTCCGTTTCCGTAACAACCATCTCCACTTTATTGGCTCCATTCTTAACTCCTTTGCTGATGCGTTTGTTAGGCGGAGATCTGATAGAAATAAATTTTTGGGCGATGGTATGGGATATCACAAAAATCGTCATTCTCCCAATAGTGGCAGGTCTTGCTTTTCATTATCTCGTACGGGGGAAATTCAAATGGTTAGATAAGGCCATGCCATTTCTTTCGATGGCCGGGATTATTTTTATCCTCACCATCATTACTGCATCCGGGCGGGATAGTTTATTGAAAGTAGGAGGCTTATTGATCATAGCCACTTTCATTCATAATGTAGCCGGCTTTTTCCTTGGCTATTGGTCGGGACGATTATTAAAGTTCCCTGAAGGTGATTGCAGGACAATAGCATTGGAAGTAGGAATGCAAAACGCGGGATTGGCATCGGGTCTTGCATTAACGATGGGAAAGATAGCCACAGCCGGGTTGGCTCCCGCTATCTTTGGCCCGATGATGAATATAACGGGATCATTTATTTCCAGTTGGTGGCATAATCGTCCGCCACATGATGACAAGCCAGCAAATGAAGAACATGAATCTTCATTGCAGGTTGTAAAATAGAAAAGGAGTGTATTAGTTTAAGTTCACGCTGGGATCGCCGGGTTCGCAGAACTAAGGAATCAAGAGGATATTCTCAGCGTTCTTTGCGCACTCTGCGTGATATTTTTCGATTGATTCAATACCGTATAAAGTCAATTCTTTTTCACTATAAATTTTATTACTATGCAAGGTTTCAAATATTGCTTGCTGATTTTTTCAATGATTGCGTTTAACCGTTCAATAAAAAGTCAGCAGATATCGAAAGAAGAACTTATTTTTTTAACGCCTGAATGGAAAGGTGAACGTTTTGAAGATGGCCGTCCTAAAGTGCCGGACAATATTATACGGCGGATGAAATCCGTAAGTGTGGAAGAAGCCTGGGCCGTGATGAAAAACGCCGGGTATGGTTACCAGGTGGCGGAAGGTTGGCAGCAGATAAATCCTGATAGCGTGTTAGTAGGTCGTGCAGTTACCACCACATTCATGCCCGCACGTCCTGATGTATGGGGCGCAATAGATGCCCGTGGAAAAAAAGCGGGAAAGAGAGGACAGAATACCTGGACGGTGGATTTGCTGGTGAAAGGTGATGTGTACGTTGCCGACCAGTTTGGTGCGCATCGAAATGGTCCAACGATCGGTGATAATGTGGGCAGTGCTATTTATGCCAAAACAGGAAACGGCATTGTGTATGATGGTGCATTAAGAGATGTGGAAGGGTTGAAAGAAATAGGCGGCTTCACTTCTTACTATACCAGTTATGATCCTTCGTATCATAATCCCAACGGAGATTTGAATACGATGATCATTGGTATCAATCAACCTACACGTATCCGCACCGTAACAGTAATGCCTGGTGATGTAGTACTAGGTAAATTAGGCGTAGTGGTTTTTATTCCACCGCATTTAGCGGAGAAAGTAGTCAAGACTTCAGAGATCGTCCGATTACGTGATCTCTTCGGTCACCAGCGGTTGAGAGAAGGAAAGTACACAGCCGGGCAGATTGATTCCAAATGGACGGATGATATTGAAAAAGATTTTTCCAAATGGCTAAACGATCATATTAATGAACTGCCTGTACCCAAGGAACAGATACAGGAATTTTTGAAAGAACGAACCTGGTAATGCTTTTCCTGGGTACCTATTTTTCCATCAATTAAGATTAAATAATATTTTAAAAAATAATGACTATCCGGAAATAACATTTTTAAAATGGAACCACATAGTCACATAGCACACAATAGAAGGAAACACATAGACCGGATTGCCATCAGGCAGATTTCTATGTGAAGGTCTATGGTTCTATGTGCTTCTGTGGTTCAAATAAATTAATGGTTGCCTGATCCCGATAATAAATTAAATAATTTTTCACCATGTCAAACTCAAATTCACGACGATCATTTATTACCAAAGCGGCTATCGCTTCCGCATTCGCTCCTCTGGCTTCTCTATCTGCTTTCGGGCAGGGATATGAAAATGCTATTGATAAAACGCCGAAACGATCAGTTCCGTCTGATCTTAAGATTACGGAAGTTAAATGCGGTTATATAAGGGGAAGTCTTTTTGTAAAAATATATACCAACCAGGATATCTGGGGATGCGGCGAAGGAGTGGATGCTATACCCGGTACTTATCATTTGGTGAAAAATTTTGGTGAAAGAATAAAAGGAAAAAGCCCGTTGAATGTGCATCGCCTGTTTGAAGACATCCGTAAATCCGGATTTTTCCAGGGAGCGCAATCAGGAATGTATGTGGCGGTGTTGTCCGCTATTGAAACGGCTTTATGGGATTTAGCTGGCAAAGCATTGAATTTACCGGTGTATCAATTGCTCGGTGGAAAATTCCGGGACAAGATAAGGGTGTATTGCGATACGGCTTTGTATCAACGGAATTTGCCAACACCAAAAGATTTTGCGGACGCCGCAACGAAAGCAAAGGAAATGGGGTTTAATGCGATGAAGTTTGATCTGGACCAGGCGAATGATCCTAATAAGTATGATGCTTATAACTGGACAGCGAGCCCTGCTGAATTGCAACGGATGGTTGACCAGGTGACAGCGGCCCGTGAAGCTGTAGGACCAGGCATTGATATATGTGTGGATATGCACGGCAAATATGACGCGGTAACCGGCCAGGCAATAACTAAACGTTTAGAACATCTTAACCTCATGTGGGTGGAAGAGCCAATACCTGCAGAAAATGTTGAAGCATATAAGCTGATTACTGAATCAACCAGCACACCGATATGCGCGGGAGAGAATCATTATCTCGCTTATGGATTCCGAAAATTATTGGAAATAGGCGCTGTTGATATTGTCATGCCTGACCTGCAAAAAACAGGCGGGCTGGGAGAGGGGCAGCGCATCGCTAACCTTGCGAATTTGTATTATACACCATTCGCACCGCACATGGTCGCTTCTTTTCTTGGCGCTATGGCATCGGCGCATGTTTGCGCATCGGTGCCGAATTTTTTGATCCTCGAATGGCAATCTTATTTCCATACACAACCCATGTTCAAGGAAATAATTCATTATGATGGCGAATGGGTGAAGAATAGTTTTATTACGCTTTCTGAGAAGCCGGGTATCGGCGTGGAAATAAATGAAGAGGGAATGAAGAAGTATGCGATACCGGGAATACCGTTTTTTGTATAAGTAAATAATTAAAATGAAGACTGTTTTATTCTTGTTGTTTTTTTTGAATTGTATTTCGTGCAACAGTCAGACCGCAGAGAGAACAACGTATTTCCCAAAGCAAATGGAAATAGTGAGTGAAGTAAAGGATAAGGAAAATGTTTGGGTATTTATTTTAGCAGGTCAATCCAATATGGCGGGGCGTGGATACGTAGAACCGGAAGATACTGTGCCTGTAAAAAGATTATTAACCATTAATGAGAGCGGCCAATTAATTATCGCTAAAGAGCCTCTGCATTTTTATGAGCCGACTTTAACAGGACTTGATTGCGGCTATTCTTTTGGAACAACATTGATTAAGAATATCCCCGATAGTATTTCTGTGTTACTTATTCCAACGGCAGTCGGCGGCAGTTCTATCAGTCAATGGCTGGGTGACTCTGTTCACCGTAATGTAAAACTGTTTTCAAACTTTTTGGAAAAACTGGAGATCGCCAAAAGATATGGAGTTATCAAAGCTGTCTTATGGCACCAGGGTGAAAGTGATGCGAATGAAAAAGATATTCTTCTTTATAGAAAAAGGCTTTCAGAATTAATAGCCAGGTTCAGGTCTTCAGTGGGAAACAGCAACCTGCCTGTATTGTTCGGGGAACTCGGGTCTTTTTCTAATGATAAAGAAAACTGGAAGCTGATTAATAAAGAAATTCATGGGTATTCGTCAACAGGCAAGAATAACGCAGTCATTTCTACAGCCGATTTGGAGCATAAGGGAGACAGTATTCATTTTGATTCGAAAGGTCAGCGACTCATGGGGAAAAGATTTGCTGAAGCCTGGCTGGAAAAATTCAAATGATGGCCGGCATCAGCAAGAAAAGATTATTTTCAGTTTCTCAAATAAAACCATGATTAATCTAAAATCCTCCGGCAGAATAATTTTCGCAACAGGCATTGCGGGACTTGGTGTCATTTGTTTTGTTGCAAAGGATTTTATTGTGGGTCGTCCACCTGCATGGCCGGGTGGTATGAATGTAAACCCGGCATTGGCTTATATTTCAGGTGCTCTTTTAATTATTTCTTCTATCGCTATTTGCGTTAAGAGAAAAGCCGCCCAGGCTGCTTTGCTGGTGGCTATATTGATTTTCCTGCTTTCTATTCTCCGGCATTTGCCACATTTTATGAACGACTGGCTTAACGCCTATAAAGCAATGGCTTTGTTTGGCGGGGCTTTGATCGTTGCGGCATCTTTGTTAAATAGAGATAGTGGTTTGGGGAATAAAAAAACTGCGCATGGTTTGATATTGATTGGATCTGTATTACTGGCTATTTTTTTTATTTCGGCAGGTTATGCTCATTTTAAGTTCGCTGCGTTTGTGGCGGACTTTATTCCATCCTATATTCCCTTTCGTACTTTCTGGGCTTATGCCTGTGGGGTCTGTTTACTTGCCGGTGGCGCCGGGCTGCTGATTCCTCCTGTAAGAAAATGGGCGGCGCTCTTAATGGCTATTATGTTAACAGGTTGGTTTCTTTTATTGCACATTCCGAGATTTGCTACTAATATCAATGATGCCAGTGACAGGATGGGGCTTTGTGAATCTTTTACTTTCTCTGGGATATGTTTTGTATTGGCGGCGATGTTTGGAAAAATGAGGAGCGTTATTTCATGATTGGTGATTACAAGAGTCTTTTTCATAGAAACTACGGCATAAATAGAAAAAATAGCCGGGCCATTATTTTTTGATTTGTATTTTCTTAATATACCCTGCTACTTCCAGCATGGGCGCTATCCAAATATCCTTTTCATGCTGTTTTAAAAATTGTAAAAATTCCCGGTGTGCGGGTACCGATACATTTAATGAATTGCCACCGCCAACTCCGTGAAAAAGTATAACCAGCAATGAGTTTGTTGCAATTGCTTGTTTTGCCCATTCAATCATTTGTGCTCCTGTTTCACCATTTACAATATAGCAGTCTACATTGTAAAGATCGATCTCATTTAGTTTATGCATTTGGTTTCTTACGGCTCTTGCCGCTACAAAATCATCTTTCATAGCATTGATAAAAGAAGAATCGCCAATTTTCATATCACCACAAGTAAAGGCGAAGCTTCTTTTTGTTTTTCCATCCAATGCACGTAAAAAAAGATTGGTCATTCTTGTTTCATCGATCATTCACCTGACAGTATAGTTATTCATATCATAGTCCGGTTTTACCCATTCTCTTCCTTTGCCACCGATGCAGGGATGATATAATGTATGGTTACCCAACTCATGACCACGTGCCGCGATTTTTTTCCAATCGTTTAATCTTGTCTGCATGGAAGGAGAAAAGGCTGTAATATAAAACGTAGCTTTTAATCCCAAGGAATCAAGAACAGGAATAGCATTGTCGAGATGCTCGTTGATCGCATCATCATAGGTAAGCACCACCGCGCATTTTTTCCCATGCCAGGGTTGGTTGGATTGTGCCCATGTAGTAGCAATGATGATAAAATGGATGAGTAAAATAAAAAATATTTTTTTCATACTGCTCTGTTGTCTTTTAAGATTATTCTTTTCTTACCACGCCACTATTCTTTCATATTTCAGAAACTTACTGGCCCAGGGAATAAAATAATTAAAGTTGGGGCCATCGGTATGGCCGCCATCATGCTGCCGCCATGCTAATTCACCATCTAGCATATCGGTAAGCATCGGGGGCATTTTTTCTTTTTGATAATCATTGGAAACACCAATATCCTTTACTCCCAATAATTTAAATACTGATCCGGCTGCCACAGTAGCCATATAACTGCCTTGCTGATCTAACCATTTCGCATCACCTTTTTCCGGGATTCCATAGCTGATAAACGTGAGGCGTGGAGCACACAGAGCAATCAATTCATGTGAATCAACCGGCAGATCACAACCAGTCTTACTACCGAAGCTTGCTTCTGAAGCGCCGTATTTAATATAGTTACCAACCATCCAATGATACTCACCACTGCCCGTAAGACTTTCAACCGCTTCACCAAATACACGACGATGAAGTGTGGTGCCTCCTTTACCGGAAGAACCTATCAATCCCACTGCGAAACGTGGTTCAAAAGCAAGTGTTACCAGCGCCGCTTTGCCATAACGTGATACACCCTCGATTCCAACTTTTTTCGCATTAACCATTGTATCTGTTTCAAGGTAGTCTAATCCGCGGGCGGCACCCCATGCCCATGCACGCAATGATCCCCAATCATCCGGTTTGCGCGGTTGACCTTTGTTCACCAAACCAATGATGCCTCTCGTAAGACCTGCACCATTATCAGCCTGTATACTACTAGGATCAATAGTAGCATAACCCCAGCCTGCTGCCAGTAATTGCTCCGTTGGAGAAAGATCTCCTGCGGGTGGAGGTGCGAAGAAATTTGGACCAGGCAATCTTGTGATAGGTGTATAAGCAGGATACTGATCAAAGATGGATTTCATCGCAGTGTCATTTTTTATTATCATCGCTTTAAATGAAGCATTCAATTTTTCCATATCCTCTGTTGAAGGTTGCGCGGGCGAAGGAAAAGAGGGCCGGCCAAACATCATTAATACAGGAACAGGTCCTTTTACATTCACCGGTAAGACCAGCAGCATATTAATTTCAACATTGATCAACGGATAAGCACTGTTATCAACATGACCTACTAATTGTTTGGCGATAGCAGGAGTACGTCCAACAAATTCCCTGTCCGTAACCTTTACCGTCCATGTTACATTCGGAATGTTTTTAGGAAGCCGCCCATACATTTCTTTTTCTATATCTTCCGTGATTTCAGGACGGCGTTGTTTCCACCACATATCAGCAGTAGTTACTTTTTTACCGGTCTTAGTTGTAAGTGCATCCGGCAATAGAGGACAAGGATTGGCTATCGATTCATTGTAATTAGCGTGGTTAGGGGCTGACTCGTTACCACTTGGACCGGGCCTTACCTGTTTAATGCCCAATTGCTGCATCATTTGATCATGATCCTGTTGAGCGGTAAAGGTTATAATAGCAGGATACCTGCTGCTGTCAATTTTTGGTTGCTGTGCCGGTAAAGTATAAGTAAGTGTAACCAGTAGTAATAACAATGCTAAGTTTTTCATTTATTTTAATTTAAAGATAGCTGAAGTCATTGCGTCGGTCATTTCTGCCTTACTTTAATTTTGATTTGTGTAAATGAATGTGGCGGAAAGGAGCAACTGATTTTGTTATTTTCAGTCTGGACTTCTTTTGTAACCGGAATATACTGACCCTGCTTGTCAAATGCAAAAGGATCTGTAAGTGAATCACTATTGACCAGGCTTGTTTCAGCTTTCCCTGTATACACCCCGGAGATACTAATGATGTCAGCCATGACCGCTTTGTCTTTATGCCTGTTTACTACATTAATAAAAACGGTATTTGTTTCTTTTGAATAAACCGTCGTAACATCGAGAACAGGAATGCCTTTATATTTTTCAGTATTAAAAGTATCACATTCAACATAGGTATCAACGGAATTTCCGCGGCAGTTATTGGAGAACAATTTAAAGGTAAAAAATAAAGGAGATTTATAAGTTCCTTTGTTGGGTTCACTGGACAAAAGAGAAGTCATCGTAGTGAAATTCGCCATCTTCACTACATCAGCATGGCGTATAAAGGAATTTAAAGATTGCGCTACCGGTAGCACATTCAGGAAACTTCTTCCAAAAGCGCCGTACTCGTCTACAGAAATGGATATTGGGTTTTTAAAGCCTTTAACTACTGATACGGATTGAATTTCGTTGTTTGTAATCTTGATTCTGTCCTCAAAAATCCTGGCACTGGCACCCATATAGCTGTAATAGTCTGGTGAGTTTTCCCAATAGCTGTGAATGGAAATATAATCTACACGGTCTCCAAGTCCCATCAGTACTTTCCGATTCCAGTCATCCCAGGAACCCTGGCTGTACCAGGATGATCCGCAGGCGACCAATTGAATAGTATTATCAACTGCTTTCATTGCTTTTGCTGCTTCCCTGGCAATCTCTATATAGTCTTCCGCATTTTTGTGTCCAAGTTCCCAGGGCAAGCCGTCCACTTCATTGCCAAGATCCCAGATCTTTACATTGTATGGTTCTTTGTGACCGTTTTTTGCACGCAGATCGGAATAGTATGTTCCTTTTTTATAGTTGCAATATTCCACCCAATAGGCTGCATCCATTATAGTAGCAAGGCCGAGGTTTACGCAAACAATGTTTTCGCTCCCCATTGATTTATTTAGTTTCATCCATTCATCCGTACCTACGTGGTTATTGTCAACTCCGCCCCAGGCCAGGTTTATGCGAACAGGTCGTTGTTCCTTTGGCCCAATACCATCCTGCCAGTTATAACCCATCAGGAAATTTCCGCCGGGCCACCGCATATTGGTTACTTTAAGCTCCTTCATGGCTTCTATATAATCTTTCCTGAATCCATTTTCATCTGCAAGCGGGGATGATGGATCGTATAAATTGCCGTAGAGCGTGTTAAATTCTACTGAGTCGGGCAAGCCCATTCTTCTTCCGTTAAAATGAATGGGCTCCATGAATACACCGTAGATTTTAGGATCAATCTCGCCGATTGTCCTGTCAATATCAATTTTAATTTTTGCTGTTTGAGCAAATAAGCAAGAAGGTGAAGCAAGTAAGAAAATAAAAATAATTTTTTTCATATAGCGCTTTGTTATTTACAAAAGAAATAGACATGAATTTGGTGGAAGCTATTTGATCCCGCAGGCTATGCGATCAGTAGTTTTTAAATTTATATTTTTTTCAGCGATATCAGTAATAAAAACTCCTGACCTGTATAATATTCAACACCGTTTTTTATTGGAAGGTTTTTGTCAGAAGTTCGAATATTTTCGGTAACGGTCGAAAAAAAATTTGCCATTACAAGACCACGTTTAATTACTTTTTTAAAACTTAAAATTGCTTGCCATGAAAAAAGAATTGTTTCTTTTCCTGGGAATACTATGCTCCATAGGATTCTATTCCTGCCAAAAAACCATTGTTAAAGCTCAGGACCAGGTCGCATCCGACGAACCTGCTAACCTCAACGCTAACGAATCGAATCGGCACTCGGGTGGTCTTATCAAAGGACCATTAGTAAGCATACAGTCAGGTTTTGGTTTCACGGAAGGTCCCGCTGTTGATAAATTCGGGAATGTATTTTTTACAGACCAGCCAAATGATAAAATTTACAAATGGGACGCAAGCTCGGGTAATATAACATTATTTTTATCCGGTACCGGCCGGTCCAATGGAATGGAATTTGACAAACATGGTAACCTCATCGCTTGTGCCGATATGCATGGTGAACTTTGGAAAATTCGTCCGAACGGCAGCCATGAGGTGCTTGTTAATAATTATCATGGTAAATTATTAAATGGTCCAAATGACGTATGGATCAATCCTGAAACTGGTGGTATGTATATTACCGACCCGATATTTCCAAGAGATTATTGGGATAGCACTGATCCGCGTAAACAAAATTGGGAGCCTACACATTCTGAACAAGCTGCAACCGGTAAAGGCGGTCATGTATATTACCTTGCTAAAGGCAGTCGCCATTTAGTAAGAGTAACGGCAATGCCGGGATGGAACGCTGATTCATGGCCAAACGGTATTGTTGGTACTCCCGATGGAAAAAAACTGTACGTAAACCAATGGTCGTATAATGGCTCTGGTGGAATTTGGGTTTTTGATATTAAACATGACGGAACGTTGTCTAACATGAGGACATTCGTCGCAGGTCTTGATTTTTGCGATGGTATGTCAATGGATGAATTGGGAAATGTTTATGTAAGCACCAACCAGGGAGTAGTGGTTTATAATTCAAAGGGAACAAACATCCTGACAATCCCTACCGGCGGAGGCGCTACCAATAATGTGTTTGGTGGAAGGGACGAAAAAACTTTATTCATTACGGGTGGCGGTACGGGTGATCCGGGACCAATCAAGGTGTTTTCGCAAAAAATGAAAGTAAGTGGTGTAGAAAAATTCGATAGCGAACAAGGACACGGCCACGGTGGGTGGCATGGTGAACACCACTAAAGTGGAGTGAAAAGGATTTTATAGATAACACAGAGAAATAACCACCCTTAGTAAACAGTTCCTGTTTTTACAGGAATTGTTTATTTTATAAAGCTGTTGAAAAAGATGGCTCGGTACTATTCGTTTGTGCCAGGCTGTTGCAACCCTTTTGCCTGTTAAGGTTCTTATGTCAACCCTACCTGTAGCAAACTTTTTCCTGAACAGTTTTGTTTTTAGACTTCGGATACTATTGATTAATAAATAAAAACGCAGTTAATAAGAAGGTAACCTGAATAATGTTGTCATCTATTTTGCTTTTTATTTTAAGCAAGAATATCATTGTTCAAGGAAGGTATACAGTTTTCCCGCTTGTGTTGGCAAATCATAAAGCCATGTTTTTTTCAATGCTGGCGCTGCTACTGTCGCCTTGGGCGACACGATAGGAGACGGTGTTTCATCTACCAGGTAAAATGGGTTTGCATTTTTACCAGTTGCTTTTTTCAGTGAACCACCACTTACTCTCATGGCATTGGGAACCCGTAAACGAAGATTACCGCCTATTGTTGATTTAACAACTACTTTTACCAGCTTTGCATCTTTCCAGAGCATGCTCACAATTTCAAACCCGCCCCTTGCACGTAATCCCGTAATACTGCCGGCATGCCACACATCCGGCAGAGCCGGAATCAAATGAATTTCGCCATCACTGCTTTGCATCAGCATTTCTGTAATACCTGATGTACAACCGAAGTTTCCATCGATCTGGAATGGGGGATGAGCATCAAAAAGATTATTGTAGGTGCCGCCCCCACCTTCATTGGTGCCTACTGGTGTCAGTTGGTTTTGTATAAGCTTATATGCATGATTGCCATCGAGCAGTTTAGCCCACCAGTTTACTTTCCAACCCATGCTCCATCCTGTTGATACATCGCCACGCTGAAGAAGTGTATTTTTTGCAGCACTGTATAATTGTGGTGTGCGGTAGGGAGATATCTGGTTAGAAGGGAATAAACCATAGAGATGAGAAATATGCCGGTGATTGTCTTTCGGGTCATCTATATCATCCAGCCACTCCTGTAGTTGACCGTATTGCCCGATATGCATGGGGGCAAGACGGGTGCGCATTTGTTGCAACGTATCTGTAAAGGCCTTGTCCTTATTTAAAATTTTCGCTGCATTAATAACAGTAGAAAATACATCAAAGACAACCTGGTTGGTCATGGTTACGCCTGCATCTATTGAAGAACCATCATGAGCCTTGGGTGCATTTTCCGGTGACATATCCGGGGCGATCACCATATAGTGATACACAGGATGCTCCATTAAAAAATCAAGATAAAATAATGCGGCACCTTTTAGTGCAGGATAAACTTTGGTAAGAAATGTTTTATCTCCGCTGTACAAATAATGCTCCCACAGATGTTGACTAAGCCAGCCGCCACCATTGCTCCAGGCTCCCCAAAAAGCACCGTCTACAGCTCCGGTAGTCCGCCAGATATCTGTATTGTGATGCGCCATCCATCCTCTTGTAGCATACATATCTCTTGCAGTTTGTTCACCTGTAACAAACAATTCTTTTACCATTTGCAGAAAAGGTTCGTGAAGCTCCGAAAGATTTGTTTTTTCAGCAGGCCAATAATTCATTTCAGCATTGATATTAATGGTGTATTTGCTGTCCCATGGTGGCTGGCTTTTATTATTCCAGATTCCCTGTAGGTTGGCTGGCTGTCCTCCCGGTTGAGAAGAAGAGATCAACAGGTAACGACCGTATTGGTAGTATAATGTTACAAGCTGAGGATCGTTGGTTGTGTTGAAGTTTTTCAACCGTTCATCGGTGGGAAGTTTGGATGCTTCTGTTGAACCAAGATTTAGTTGTACACGGCTAAAATATTTTCGGTACGCAGCTGTATGTGCTTTTAAAATATTGCTGAATGATCTTGTTGTTGCTTTATCCAGATAATTAAATACCAGTTCATTTTCATTTCCGGTAAGATCGTGGTAATTGATGAAATTGGTGGCAATGGAAATATAGATAGTTACTGCATCTGCATTTTTTACAGTAATGGATGTATCGGTTGATGAAAAAATGCCACCTGTTTTTTTAAGCTGGGCGATGCCTTTATATTTCACCATGCCTTTTACCGTTTCATGATCAACAGTAGTTCCTGAAAAAGTCAGTTGGTTGGCAGGAGTTGTTTTTACAACAACATTTGGCAGCGGTGTTGAATAAGATGCTGTAAAAGAAATGCTATGTGGTTTGCTGGCGGTAAGTTGCATTACAATTACACGGTCGGGAAAAGATGCCAGCACTTCCCTTGTGTAGGTAATATCGTTGACAGTATAGGTTGTTTTGGCAATGGCTTTTGCGATATCCAGTTCACGATAATAGTTTGTGTAATTCTGGTGCTCATCAAAAGCCAGACGAAGCTCACCGGCGGGCTCAAACATTTGTCCCTGTGATTTTTTGCTGATGATAACCCGGTTGGCAAGCTGTTCTGCCTGTTTTTGTTTTCCTGCAAAAATTAGGTTTCTCATTTCTGCCAGTGAGTCTAAGGCTAAAGGATTATCATTCCGGTTGGGGCTACCGCTCCACAGAGTATGTTCATTCAACTGAATAGTTTCTGTATCTATATTACCATATATCATAGCGCCTAATCGTCCGTTCCCTATAGGCAGTGCATTTTCCCAGGTTTTACCTGCAGGCTTATTATACCATAATTTTAAAGCCTCCTGTTTTTGTGAAATATTTTTTTTGATTTGAGCTGTTGCATCCAAAGTGGATAAAAAGGGAATTACCGCAAATACAAAAGTAAACATGAGTATTTCCGGGTATTTTCTAAAAGAGAATACCCTTTCCCATCCTGCCTTAAGAATTTTAAATTTTTGTTTCATTTTTAATAAAGTTCAGCTATTGATTTTTTTATTTCTCCTTCTTTAGCAGTCTTATGTAATATACGGCTCCAGCTGTGGTGCCGTCCATTGACTGAAATTTGACTACAATATTTGATTTGCCTTTAAGCATACTTTCAGGTATTGGATAGGCTATATCTTTAAAAGAAGACTGGTTCCATCTGCCCGTGTTATCTTCAGTTACCAGTTTTTGTTCATCAATATAAATATCAAATTTCCGGGTTCCCCATTCTGCTCCCCAATACCGCACTAATAATGTAAGGTCTGTTTCTTGTCCTGTTTTCATTTCATAACTAAAAAAACCGCCATTGCGGGCATCTCTGAACAAATTGTCATTTGTGTTACCCGTAGCGGATTTTTCTTTCTGCATTTTATGATCAGTTTCGGGTTGTTGTTCGCCGGGAGCTACATAATCGATTGTTCGTTTTTCGATTTTGGCCTTTTCATTTTCAACCTGTGTGAGTGAATCAAGGTATGATCTGTACCCGGTGCTGGTTAAGGATAGCCAATACATCATATACCTGGAATCATGAATCTGGAAAAAAGGTTTCAGGCTTAAAGGTTGTCTATTAATCATTTTTACATTCAATGTATAATGTAATGGTTTGCCTTTTACGGGTACAAGTCTTGATTCGATATTTTCCTGGTCATCTTCAATAAAAATGGGTGCTTTATCTACGGGCAATCTTTTTCCGCCGGCGTATTGACCAAAACGGCTGTCATCCGCAATGATACCTTTCATGTCTTCTACTCCTGTTTTTGCGCCAAGCAAAATGGGGCCATGCATGAAAGCGATGTATTGCGGGACATTGGGCAGCTGCTCTGTCGTGTTGTGCATTGGCAATTTCACCAATATAACATCGCCCTTGCTCCATTTACGGTTAATGGCAATGTAAGACGATGGGTGAGTTGTTACAGGAATTGATTTGCCATTCACCAAAACTTTACACTGTCCGTCGGCAACCCACGCAGGATATCGTATCATCATGTTGGCATTGCCGCTTCCGTTGGTAATAGTTATTTTGGTCTGCTCTTCAAAAGGGAATTGCGTTTCTTGCTTCAGCGTAAGATTTTTTTCTTTCCAGGTGAGTTCTGACGGAATAAAGAGGTTTATATACAATGCGTTATTTTGATGCGTATATATGAACTGGTTGTATTTGGCATGATTTTCCATGCCGGTACCTACACAACACCACATCGCCTCGCCGGGGGCTGAATACACCCGGTAATGACGTGGCCTTGCCGGGGTAAAATAAACATATCCTCCATGAACGGGATGCTGGGTAGAAAGAATGTGGTTAAAGACAGTGCGTTCGTAATAATCAGCATATTTTGCCTGCGGACTTATCCGAAATAAATCTTCTGTAAGTTTTAGCATATTATATGAGTTACACGATTCCGGGCCATCAATGTCATTAATATAATCAATACTGGAAGCAACAGTTGGAAAATGCTCACGACGGCTGTTACCTCCAAAAGCCAGGCTGCGGTTAGTTGTTACTGTTTCCCAAAAAAAACTACCCGCCCTGCCGTACTTATCATCCTGCCCCAATTCTGCAATTCTTTCAAAACCTATAAATTTAGGTATTTGGGTATTTGCATGTTTATTATCGAGGTTGTCAACAGCATTTGCTGACGGATCGAGTACCTGCTTGTGAGAATATTTTTTTGCTGCATTAAGATATTTGCCATCACCGGTTACCTGGTAAGCATCGGCGAAAATTTCATTCATGCCTCCGTGCTCCATATTTAATGCAGATTGCATTTGCTCCTCAGATAGACCGGCTGTTATATTAATGCCCCAATCGCAAAATTGCAGGAACATTGTTTTGGCATCTTCAGACCCGCCGTACAGCCATGCATCCCTTAAGCCGGCATAAGTTTTATGCAGATTATAAAAAGGTGCCCATGCTGAGTTATAAATTTTAAAATCTCCATTTTTAAACGCACTCCAGAGTTTTGAACTGTTTGGGAAACCACCCGCATAGCCAATGCCCCAGTCAGGATGAGTAACTGCATTTGCCTGCTGACAGTTTTTTAATTCGGCCAGCATATATTCCATACGTTTTTTACATTCTGCATTCCCTGTAGCATCATAATTTATAGCCAGGGCACTGAGGTAATGACCACCTACATGGCCATCAAGCCCGTCCCAGTTAGGATAAGGTTTTGCTTTTTCAGTTAATCCTGCTTCTTTCCTGTAAGGAGCAAGTAACCTGTCAACATTATACTTTAAGAGTACTTCAATATTCAGCTCAC
>JBDTUH010000037.1:0-55212 GCA_040007815.1 Chitinophagaceae bacterium | reverse complement strand
ATGGAAACTCCTTATGGAGAAACAGGATGGGGTAATCCACTGATTACGCAATCGCTGATTGATACGCTGAAAAAAGCCGGCTTCAATGCCATCCGTATTCCCTGTCAATATTGGGTCTCGCATGCCAATCGTACAACTGGCGAAATTGATGCTGCCTGGTTAAACAGGATAAAAGAAGTTATTCAATATTGTGTGAATGATGGTATGTATGTACTGCTAAATGATCACCATGATGGCTTTATGGATTGCAGAGCTACCGGTGCAAAATTAGATACTATAAAAGCTATCCAAAAAACTATATGGGAACAGGTAGCTACTAAATTGCGTGATTTTGATGAGCATGTAATGTTTGCAAGCTCCAATGAACCTGATGCTACTGATTTAACGTCAAGTACCAATTTGCATAGTTTTCACCAAATATTTATCAATGCGGTTCGTTCGACCGGAGGTAAAAATGCATATCGTACTTTAGTTATTCAGGCTCCCAGCACATCGCTTGATTTAGCTAATTATTTTGGTCCTGATGGCCTGCCCGGTATGCCAAAAGATCCAGTTCCTGATAAATTGATACTTGAATTTCACTGGTACTCTCCGCCAAATTTTTGTATCCTGGGTGATGATGCAAGCTGGGGCAAAGAGTGGCGTTATTGGGGTGCTAAATTACATTCACTTACCGACACCTTACATAACTCCAATCCGGATTTTGAAGAAGCCTATATGGAGCGCAACATGCAATGGGCAAAGAAATCCTTTGTGGATAAAAACATCCCTGTCCTAATTGGCGAATTTGGTGTACAATACCATGCCGATGATCTTGTAGGATATCCGGCAGATTCAATATTGTCTTTAACTTCCACCGCACATTTCTTCGGACATTTGGTGAGAACCGCCCGTGCCAATGGACTCTCCGCTTTTTTGTGGGCTGGTGTAATTAACAGGCAAACCGAAACAATAGAGGATCATCAGCAGTTAGATTCTTTACGCAAAGGAGCAGGTTATTAAAATAAAAAATATTTCTAAGCGGCCTGAAATTTAGATTTTAGAATGTAAGCTGAATCCCCTGTTTTTTGTAGATAAAGAGGTTAAATGTCTTCTTTTTCTACGTTTAAATATGAGTTCTGCCAACAGTACAATTATAAAAATCAGTTTTAAAGTTTTTCGCCAGCGCAAATGTCAGCACCTAAAATTATCGGATGGTATCTATGTGTATTGGCGTGATGGCTTTTATGTTACTGTAAATTATTCGTCAGAAGTGTACAAAATGAATATTTCTGAAACTGGCAAAATTTTAATTGGAGAACAATACTGAAACCTGGCGGTGTGCTGGTATGGAGCGAATAGTTTTTAAGTAATAAAATAAATATACGGATGAAAAAAACAGCTCTGCTATTATTGATACAAATTTCCGCTTCGGTAACAATAACAGCACAAAGAACGATCAATGTTGATTATATTAAAACAGCAGGGAAACTTAATACGATGTTTAAGGAATGTGTTGGGGCTGGAAGAGCCAATGAAGGATTAAGAGCCGATTGGCAGCAGCAATTGGCTTATGTGAGAAAAGAATGTGGCTTCAAATACATCCGCATGCACGGATTGCTAACTGATGACATGGCTGTATACAAGGAAAACAGCAAAGGAAATCCTGAATACAATTACATGTATGTAGATGCTTTGTTTGATTTTTTGCAAAGCATCGGGATGAAGCCATTTGTTGAACTGGGATTTATGCCCGGCGCATTGGCAAGTGGACCTCAAACAATTTTTTGGTGGAGAGGAAATGTAACTCCGCCAAAAGATTATGAAAAATGGGCGGGCTTAATAAAAAATCTTACAGAACATTTTACAGAACGCTATGGCGCCGATGAAGTAAAGACCTGGTATTTTGAAGTGTGGAATGAACCAAATCTTTCGCCTGGTTTTTGGACAGGAACCCAGCAGGATTATTTTAAACTTTACAAATACACTGCACAAGCCATTAAAAGCGTGAACAAAGATTATCGTGTTGGCGGACCGGGCACTGCCGGAGCAGCCTGGGAACCCGAAATGATTGAATATTGCCGTAAAAACAATGCGCCAATAGACTTTATAAGCACTCATTCTTATGGGGTGGGGCAAGGATTCCTGGATGAATTCGGACAAGGAGGTACAGTACTTGATAAAAACCCGATGAGCCTTAGCGGTGATGTGCTTCAATCAAGAAAGGAGATTTCAACATCACCAATACCCAACTTAGAGTTGCATTACACTGAATGGAGTGCATCTTATACTCCCGCTGATCCTATCCATGACAGCTATCACGAAGCAGCATACGTGTTGCAAAAAATGAAGCAGGTAGGAAATGCGGCCAACTCCATGTCGTATTGGGTGTTTACGGATGTTTTTGAAGAGCCGGGACCAAGATTTACACCTTTCCACGGAGGTTTTGGAATGTTGAACACTCAGGGTATAAATAAGTCAGTTTTCTATTCATACCAGTTTTTAAACCGTTTGGGAAATATTGAACTGGTAAATAAAGATGCGGCTTCCTGGGTTTGTAAAGATTCATCCGGAAACATGCAGGCATTGATTTGGGATTATACTTACACACTTCCCGATTCTACTAATAACCAACAATATTATATCCGCGACCTTCCTTCAAAATCAAAAGGAAAGTTAAAGGTCAACATTGCAAATGTTCCCAATGGAAATTACGCTCTTGAAGTTTATAAAGTTGGTTATCGCAGCAACGATGCTTATTCAACTTATTTATCTATGGGGAAACCTGCTCAACTTACAAGGCGGCAGGTGGAACAAATCAAAAAACAAAACGACGGTTCACCAATTTTAAAAGAGATTGTTTCTATAAAAAATGGCACTCCGTTTTCAAAAGAACTGGAGATTCATGAAAACGATGTTTTCTTTTTAAACCTGCTTGAACTTTAGTTGTGTGGTGCGCAACTATACCCTTATCTTCCACCCTTATAAGATTAAAGCAATGAAGCGGAACTTATTTTTTCTGATTGCAACACTTCTTCTTTCAACTATTAATGTAAGTTCTCAACAGCTATATGTCGGTGCTAATTATCATCCGCACGACGATAAGAATAGTGAAAAAATAAAGAAAGATATACAGCTAATGAAGGCTGCTGGCCTTAATGTCGTACGCATGGGTCACCTGGCATGGGATAGCTATGAACCTTCTGAAGGAAAATTCGATTTTGCCTGGTTTGACAAGGTGATGGATTTAATGAATGAAGCGGGAATAAAAGTGATTTTGGATATTGCCATACGGCCGGCACCCATCTGGTTGCATCACAAGTATCCTTCTATTGACATTGCAGATGCCAATGGCGATGTACAATATCCAAATCACCGCTATATGGAAGATGCGGGTGATCCTATATATCAGCAATATGCGGTGCGATATGCTGATTCTCTTACGAAGCATTATGGAAAACATCCGGCATTGATGGCATTTGGAATAGACAACGAATCAGGAGATGGAAAAATTTCTTATTCTGAAACAGCGAGAAAAAGGTTCATTGCATGGCTGAAGAAAAAATATTCCACTCTTGATAATTTAAACAAAACATGGGCGACCCAACGCTGGTCAAAAAGAATCAATCAATTTGATGAAGTTGGTTTCCCGGTTGCAACACACAGCACCGACGTTCCTGAGCGAATGCTTGATTTCAGGCGTTTTGTTTCCGATGAAATTAACCAGCTTCTTTTTAAAGTGATTGATAAAGTAAATACCAATGCTCCCAATGCTTTAGTGAATACCAATGCCTGGTACTACAGTTCAATGAAATATTTTGACTACACGGCAATTGCCTACTCAGGTAAAATGACACGTGAGGGTTGTGGCTTTTATCCTGGAAATTCTTTGACTACCAATTGGGGCATCATGAATGCTTTGTTTGGCATTGCAAGAATTCAATTTGAAAGCAAAAATCCCTTTTGGTGCAGTGAGTTTACAACCATGACTGCTGTCCCTAACTCTATTCGGAAATCTGCTTACGCAACACTTATGTACGGCAACCAAATGGTTTGCGGATGGACCTGGCAAAGCATGCACAGTGGAGAAGAACAATACCTGGAAGGTATGATTGACTGGGATGGAATACCAAACCGTAAATACGATGAATACAAAAAGATAGCGACTGAGTTTAAAAAGATAGAAAAATATTTTCCGTATCAACTACAGGCAGACGTGGGTTTGGCGTTTTCATTCCCCAGCCAGATAGCCAGTGCTTATTTCCCGGAAAAGCATGATGAACAACTGCAAGCCTGCTTTGATTTGTTTTATCATCGCAACATGGATGCCCGTGTGGTGGAGATCAGCAAAAGTTCACTCAACTATAAATTGCTTTTTGTTCCTGGCGTTGCTGTAATGGATGAAGCAACTGCAAATAAAATCAGGGACTTTGTGAGGAATGGCGGCACTGTTGTAATGACAAGCAATTCGGCTATTGTTGATGAAACAGGAAAAGTATTTGCTTCCACTCATCCCGGAAGGTTGAATGATGTATTTGGCATTCGGGTGGCAAGCTATGAAGAAACAGAAACGCTTAACGAGATTTCAAGAAAGTCGTTCAAAGGCAAAAAGGTTGAAGTCACTTATAAAGGAAAAGTAATTACTTCTGAATCCGCACGATTTGATGTGGTGGAATCAGAAGGTGCGGAAGTTCTTGCAAGTATAACAAGCCTGGATAAAGATTATCCAATCATCACTTCAAATAAATATGGAAAGGGAAGAGCCATTTATTCAGGGCTTCCTGCAAAAGCTGAGACTTTAAATCCATTGCTGGATGATTTGATCAGTGAACTTTCTATCAGGATAGGACCGGAGGTACCTAACGGTGTAATGGCAAGACAGATTGACAAAAACCATTTCCTCTATCTGAACGTAACAGGCGAACCAAAAGATATTCCGATGAAGGAAAAATCAAAAAGTATTCTTTTTGGTAAAGAATACACAGGTAATTTTACAATCGCTGCTTACGAACCCGAGTTTATTGAAGTGAATTAATCAATTGGTTACACAAATTTATCTGGAAGTTATTCATTGGTATGATTAACTCCGGATAAATGCTTAAAGGACGATATTTATGAAGTTGCTGCGTAGAAGATTAATAACGTTGTTTAGTGTCGCTTTTTTCTTGCTGGCATTTAGTGAGGATATCAAAACGCAGGAGATCACTAAAACAACGCCAGGCAAAAGAGTTAAAAAAAACTTTGACTTTAACTGGCAGTTCCACAAAGGCAATATCGCAATGAAGCGTTCAATAAAGGCTGGCGGGCAGGGTGGGCTGACAGATGCCAATGTTAAAGTAGTAACTACCAAAGACACTACAATTGATTATACTGATGTTAAAAGTGCAACGGTCTTTTATCCAAAAGACTGGCAACTGGGTAATGTCCCTCACGATTGGGCGGTTGAGAATAGTTTTATAAATGATAACTCACTCGGCAGCCAGCCGGCAGGCAATGGATATTTACCAACAGGCATCGGGTTTTACAGGAAAGAATTTGAAATACCGGAAGCAGATAAAGGAAAAAAAATATCCATTGAGTTTGACGGAATTTTCAGAAACAGCACCGTTTGGGTGAATGGCCATTTGCTGGGTAATCATCAAAGTGGTTACATCCCTTCTAACTACGACCTGACGGATGTTTTACGTTACGGCAATGAAGGCAAAAATGCAATACTGGTAAAAGCAGATGCCGGCGAATACGAAGGCTGGTGGTATGAAGGCGGCGGCATTTACAGGCATGTGTGGCTTATTAAGACTGACAGGTTACACGTTGACAGGTTTGGTACTTATGTTACAACTGCTTCCGTTTCTTCAAACGAAGCTGCTGTTGGCATTAAAACTACCTTGAAGAATGAATACAAAGTGAGCAAGAACTTTACCCTTGTTTCAAAAATTGTAAACAACAAAGGTATTGTACTGAACTCGGTGACTTCATCGCAAAGGATTGAACCTTTTAGTACAACTGAAGTTGCACAATCCGCAACAATACAAAAGCCATTACTCTGGTCTCCGGAAACGCCAACCTTATATAAAGTACAAACTGAGGTTATCGGGAATGGAAATAGTATTGACAATTATGAAACTAGTTTTGGAGTAAGAACTATAGAAATCAACCGCAACGGAGTTTTCCTGAATGGCAGGCTGTATCCTATAAAGGGAACGGCCAATCACCAGGATTTTGCGGGCATAGGTGTTGCTCTTCCCGATAAAATAAATGAGTACAAATTAGCGCTGTTGAAAGAAATGGGCAGTAATGCTTACCGCAGTGCTCATCATCCACCTACTCCGGCCCTGCTCGATATGTGCGACAGCATAGGATTATTGGTGTTGGATGAAAATCGTTTTCTCAACAGCAGCGAAGAAGGATTAAAAGACTTAACAATTATGCTTTACCGCGACCGGAATCATCCTTCCATATTTATGTGGTGTATGGAAAATGAAGAATGGATCCAGGGTACGGTCACGGGAAGCCGGATACTTGAAACAATGGTTGCAACCACTCATAAAATTGATCCTGCACGTAAGGTAACGGCCGCAATGAACCATGCCCGCAATGATGGTAGCTATGCTGATGTGCTGGATGTTGTTGGATATAATTATGGAGACAAGGGACTGGCCTATGTAAAGGATCACGAAAACTATCCCAACCGGGTATTGTTTTCAACCGAATCAACAAGTTTCGTCTCCACCCGTGGAGAGTATGAGAACAATTGGGAGAAGGGTTATGTATCTAACTTACAGAAATGGGAACCCAACTGGGGCCCATTTCCCGGAGAAGATTGGGCCGATGTAGTAAACTATCCTTTCCTTGGCGGCACATTCGTATGGAGCGGATTCGATTATAGGGGTGAACCGACACCTTATCGATGGCCATGTGTTTCCTCGCATTTTGGTATTATGGATATTTGCGGTTTTCCCAAAGACGGATATTATGCATACAAAGCCGCCTGGTCAAATGAATCAGTGGTGCATATATTCCCGCACTGGAGTTGGCCCGGAAAAGAGAGTAAGCTTCAAAAGGTTCAGTGCTATACCAACTGCGAAGAGGTGGAGTTATTCCTGAATGGAAAAAGTGTGGGAAAGAAAAAGACAGTTCCTTACACGAAGCTTGAATGGGAGCTTAGTTATCAACCCGGAAGATTAGAAGCCCGTGGCTATAAAAATAAAAAAATCGTCACAAAAGATATTGTAGAAACAACAACAGCCCCGGCACAGATAGCATTAAATAGTGATTGCAATATTCTTAAAGCCGATGGCTGTGATGTGGCAGTTATCAGGGTAGCTATTAAAGATGCTAAGGGCAGAGTTGCACCCACTGCAGATAATCTTGTAAAGTTTTCAATCGAAGGACCCGGAAAAATAATTGGTACAGGTAATGGTAATCCAAGTAGTCACGAGCCTGATAAAGCCAGTCAGCGCAAAGCTTTTAATGGATATTGCTTAGTATTGGTTCAAACAGAAAGACAAGCTGGTGAAATCAGGTTGAAGGCTTTCTCCGAAACATTAAAAGTCGCTGAAGTCATTCTAAAATCAGAATAAAGCAGTGTAGCATAATTCAAAACCTTTCGATTATTGTGAATAGCATCAAAAAAATAATCATAACATTTGTCATTTTGTGGCCGGCAACTTTGTTTGCGCAAACAAAATTTTATATTTCCCCAAAGGGTAATGATGTCAACCGGGGAACCCCAACCAAACCATTTGCATCCATTGGCAGGGCGATGTCGGAGGTGCGTAAAACATCCGGGCCGGCAGTGGTATATCTTTTGGAAGGAACGTATTATTTAAAGCAGCCCCTAGTTTTCACATCCAAAGATTCACGTAAGGAAAACGAAACACTCACCATTACAAGTGGTAGAAACCAAAAAGTAGTTATCAGTGGAGGAGCACCATTAAAAAATTTAAACTGGAAAAAATACAAGAATGGTATTTGGCAAACTACAATTCATCAGGATCTGATTTTTGATGAGCTGTTTGTCAATGGTCAATTACAACGGATGGCCCGCTATCCCAACTTCGATTTCACTGCTCGTTTTTTAGGGGGAACCGCTGCTGATGCTGTTAGCAAAGAAAGAGCCGCGCGGTGGAGATCACCTGCAGGTGGTTATGTGCATGCTTTGCATCGTGCTGAATGGGGCGATTTTCATTATATCATTACGGGAAAAAATGAGCAAAACGAACTGGCTCTTGAAGGCGGCTGGCAAAACAACCGCCGGATGGGAATGCATGAAAAACATCGGTTTGTTGAAAATATTTTTGAAGAGCTTGATACCGTTAATGAATGGTTTTACGATAAGAAAACAAAAACTCTTTATTATTATCCTCCGGATGATATTAATATTAAAACCGCAAAATTTGAAACTCCGCAGATCGCTCATTTATTTGAATTCAAGGGTTCTGAAAAAAGTCCTGTAAATAATATCGCCATCGAAGGATTGACACTTACTCAAACTCTGCGAACGTTCATGCAGAACAAAGAGCCACTCCTTCGCAGCGATTGGACGATTTACCGCGGGGGAGCCGTGCTTTATGAAGGGTCTGTCAATTGTGCAATTAAAAATTGCACACTTATTAATCTTGGAGGCAATGCGGTTTTCTTTAATAAATTTAATCGCGCCGCTGAAGTATCAGGATGCCTGATTTCAAAGATCGGGGCCAGCGCTGTTTGCTTTGTCGGTGATCCGGATGCAGTCCGTTCTCCAAGCTTTGAATACAATGAATTTGTGCCGTTGGCGCAAATGGATATTATTCCGGGTCCTAAAACAAATAATTACCCGGCAAATTGTAAGGTCAATGACAACCTGGTATTTGACATAGGTCTCACGGAAAAACAATCGGCTGGCATTGAGCTTTCCATGTGCCAGAGTATTATAGTGAGCCATAATAGTATTTACGATGTGCCCCGCGCAGGCATCAATATAAGTGAAGGGACCTGGGGCGGACATGTCATCGAGTACAACGATGTTTTCAACACGGTGAAGGAAAGCGGTGACCACGGCTCCTTTAATTCATGGGGCCGGGACCGTTACTGGCACCCCAATAAAAAAATATTGGACTCCATTGTAGAAACCAACTACAACCTTACTATGCTGGATGTGGTGAAGCCGATCACCATTCGCAACAATCGTATGCGTTGCGACCACGGCTGGGATATTGATCTCGATGATGGTTCCAGCAACTATGTTATTTATAACAATCTTTGTCTGAATGGCGGCATAAAACTTCGTGAAGGCGTGAACCGTGTTGTTGAAAACAACATCATGATCAATAATTCTTTTCATCCGCATGTGTGGTTTGGTAACAGCAATGATGTGTTCAGGCGTAATGTTGTTTCATCTTCGTACATGCCAATCGGTATTACCGTTTGGGGAAAAGAAACGGATTATAATATTTTCCCGGATTCTGTTTCTCTTAAAGCAGCATGGAACAGGGGAACAGATAAACATTCAGTATGCGGATACCTGGATTTTGTGGACCCAAAGAATGGCGATTTTCGGTTAAGAGAGGGTTCAAATGCTTTTACAACCGGGTTTAAAAATTTTACAATGGACAGTTTTGGCGTTGTTTCGCCGCGATTGAAAGTTCTGGCTGAAAAACCATTATTGCCTGCCGTCATTGCACTTGATAAGATAGATGATAACCCGGTGACGGATTTTATGGGAGCTAAAGTAAAAAACCTGGCTACCCTTGGTGAACGTTCGGCAACAGGAATGGATGACACGAGAGGCGTATTGGTGGTGCAGGTAGAACCTCGTTCGCGAGCTGCTGGATTTTTACAGTCAAATGATGTGATCTTATCTTTGAATGGTGCGAAGGTGAACAAACTTCGGGATCTGCTTGAGGCACGAATGTCAGTGATAGGATCGGGCACGGAAGTATTAATTTTTCGTAACCAGAAAGAGATAAAAATGCACGTTGAATTGAATGATGGGAAATAAACTATTAAAAAATAAATGTCAAAAAAAAGTATGACAAAATTTCGTTTCATGGGAATGATGCTCTGCATCTGTATGACCAGCTTCTCGTATGCACAAACAAAAGCTCCTATAGCGTTTGGCCCTGTTCCAAACGAAAATCAAATGCGTTGGCAGGAAATGGAATATTATGCCTTTGTTCATTACTCATTAAATACTTATACAGATCAGTCATGGGGTTATGGCAATGAAGATGTCAAACTGTTTAATCCCGAAAAACTGGATTGTCGTCAGTGGGCACGCATTTGCAAACAGGCAGGAATGAAAGGAATAATCATAACCGCGAAACATCACTGCGGCTTTTGCCTTTGGCCATCAAAATATACAGAGTACTCCGTTAAAAATGCTCCCTGGAAAAATGGTAAAGGCGATGTGGTTCGCGAAATGGCCGATGCATGTAAAGAGTATGGTTTGAAATTGGGCATCTATTTATCTCCCTGGGACAGAAATCATCCGGACTATGGCAAACCGGAATACATTACCTATTTCAGAAATCAACTAACAGAACTGCTCACTAATTACGGTCCTATTTTCGAAATATGGTTTGATGGCGCTAATGGAGGTACCGGATATTATGGAGGTGCAAACGAAAACCGCAAGATTGATCGCACTACTTATTATGATTGGAATAATACTTATAAGCTGATCAGAAAATTGCAGCCCAATATTGTGATATGGAACGATGGAGGTGACAGGGGCGATCTGCGTTGGGTGGGAACTGAAGGAGGCGCTGTTGGCGAAACCAACTGGAGCTTGCTGAACGCGACAGGCGAAGTACCCTATAATATGCTCCACTTTGGGGTGGAAGATGGTAATGCCTGGGTACCCGGCGAAGTCAATACCTCCATCAGACCAGAGTGGTTTTATCATCCCGGTGAAAACGAAAGAGTAAAAACAGTGCCTCACTTATTGGAGACTTACTACAACTCTATCGGGCGCAACGGTACATTACTTCTCAACTTTCCGATTGATATAAGAGGATTGATTCACGAAAACGATGAAAAAGCAGCGCTTGCTTTTGCCGATGCAGTGAAAAAAGCATTTGCAGTAAACCTTGCTTTAAAAAAGAAGGCAACCGCTTCAAATGTTCGGGGCATTGCAAAACAGTTTGCAGCAGCCATGGCAATGGATGGCAATAAAAATACGTATTGGGCTACGGATGATAATGTAAAGCAGGCTTCGTTAACAATAGATTTTGGCAAGCCAACAAAATTCAACCGCTTTTTGGTACAGGAATATATTCGTTTGGGCCAGCGGGTAAAATCATTTACAGTAGAAGCATGGGTTGATGGCAACTGGAAAGAACTGGCGAAAGCAACCACCATCGGGTATAAACGGATTCTTCGTTTTCCCAGTGTAACGGCCACCAGGGTTCGCTTCAATATTACCGATGCTAAAAGCAGCCTGGTAATTTCTAATATCGGCATTTATAATGCACCGCAAATACTTACTCCGCCTTCCATCATCAGAAATCAGGCGGGCGAAATAAACATCATACCAGCCGATAAAGAATCAGAACTGTATTATACGATGGATGGTACTGTGCCGACGTTGAAATCAAAAAAATATTCAGAACCTGTTGCCGCCGAAGGCAAAGTGCAAATAAGTGCGATTGCTTATGAATCTGCATCGGGCAAAAGCAGTCCGGTAACACAAGAAAAATTTGATATTCCCAGGAAAGGTTGGAAGATTATAGGAATTGAAGACGTAAAAGCAAGTGCCGTTCTGGATGGCGATCCATCTACTGCCTGGCATCCCGGCAAAGACAAAAAAATGCCGGTTGATCTGGTGATTGATTTGGGCAAAGAAGAAATGCTATCCGGCTTCAGATATTTACCCGACCAGAACATTTGGAATCCCGGCATCATCAGCAACTACGAGTTTTATATATCGAATGATAATGCAGAATGGAAGCTGGCCGATGCAGGAGAATTCTCCAACATCAAAAACAATCCGTTATGGCAGTCCAAAAATTTTTCACCGGTGAAAGCCCGCTATGTCAAATTTCATGCTTTGCGAAATATTGATGGTAACGATGAGATTGGATATGCGGAAGTGGATGTGATTACGAATTAATTTGCCTTTGTACGGGTGAAAAAAAATAATTTATACAGCTCGGGGAGAAATGAAGAGGGATATTCACGGTTTCGATCTTCATCTTGTTCATAATCTCTTCTACAAAAGTAAACCAGATCTGCATGTGCAAGTTTTCCATTTTACTGATTGTATCAGGTTTCCTGTCACTTTTTTCTTTTGGACAAAACCATAAACCTATTCCCGTTTTGATTGTAGACGGATTCAGCAATCACGACTGGAAGCAAACGTCAGCCTTAACAAAACAAATACTGGAAAAAAGCGGACTCTTTAAAGTTGATATCACTACCGTGCCCACAGACAGCATGCAGCAGAAAGCCTGGAAACCAGTATTTGGAAAGTATGCCGTCATCATTCAAAATACAAATAATATTCAAAACCCCGCTTTACGATGGCCCAGAAGCGCAGAATTGCAATTGGAAAGCTATGTAAAAAATGGGGGTGGCTTGTATGTGCTTCATTCTGCCAACAATGCTTATCCTCATTGGAAGGAATATGATAAAATGATAGGATTGGGTTGGCGGCCTGCTTCCACAGGATATGCGCTCGAAATTGACTCAAACAAAAATATCATCCGTATTCCGCCAGGTGAAGGCAAGAGTACAGGACATGGCGCCAGGTTCAATGCGATTATCCAAGTCCTGAACAGGCATGCTATAACAAAAGATTATCCTGCTCAATGGAAAACTGCCAATACAGAAGTGTATAATTATCCAAGAGGTCCGGGAGAAAATCTCACGATTCTCTCTTTTGCCTATGATAGTACAGCTACACATCGTATGTGGCCGGTGGAGTGGGTGGTAAGCTACGGCAAAGGCAGGGTATACAGCTCAAGTATGGGACATCTTTGGCAGGGAGAAATCTATCCGGATGCGTATCGTTGTGTCGGTTACCAAACTACAATGATCAGAGTTACTGAATGGCTGGCAACTGGTAAAGTGAGTTATAAGATACCTAAAGATTTTCCCACAAAAGATTCTACGAGCCTAAGAAGTGAAACCGAATATAAAAATTAGATAACGCTGCATAAAATTTCAAATTATGAAGACGGCATCTGAGTTTTAGGAGGAAGGGTCTTTGGCGGCATTTATATAAGTTTTTGCAACTTGCACCTCAATAAATTGTACGTGACGGATCTTTGCACGAAGCTGAAGCTCCTTAATGTGTACTCAATCGCTACATTGTATTAACCTAAACCGCAGTCACGAACCTGGATCGTTGTTATTTTACCCCAGGAAATATTTGAGCCTTACTTCCAATCCTAAATGGGTGGCGATATGACAACATAACTTCTTTTGACAGTGGGCTGTAAATTTTTCTTAAGAATTACTTGCACCTGAATTTACGCGGACACAATTTTTCCGGAAACATCCAGGTGTAATTTTTGCAAACAAATCGGACACAAAGTTTTCAAAGGGTATTCTTGTGCTTAAACCTGCTCAAAATCAGCCTTACGGAACATTTGACACCCTAATAATACCCATTTGATGTCCCCCATTCAGCCTGCGAGGAAATATTTTTACTGCATTGAATCAAAAGAAAGATTGCTGTCTATGAAACTACGACTGCTGTTGCTTAGCTTCCTGTTTTCCTCTCTTTTTAATGTTGTATTGGCAGAAAGACCTGCTTATATTCAAACCAGGGATGGTGTTATTGTTTTTACTGATCCGGCTTTTACAGGCACTTCTCATGCTGTAAAGCTCGAAGTGGTGTCAGATAATATTATCAGGATAATTGCGGCGCCAGGCAAAGAAATACTACTTGCCCAAAGCCTGGTCACGGTTTATGCTAAAAGAACAGGCCTGGCCTGGAAACTTATTTCGTCAGGCGATCAACTCAATTTAAAAACAAATGCCCTTACTGTCACTGTTCATCTCAAAACGGGGGCGGTTTCATTTTTCGACGCAAAGGGAAAAAAAATATTAAATGAAAAGCCAATTGCAGGACGCATTTTTCAATCCGCTGTATTTGATGGTAAACGTTATTACAATCTTACCCAAACCTTTCAAACAACTTCCGGTGAGGCGTGGTATGGACTCGGCCAGCACCAGGATGGGGTTTTGAATTATCGCGGGCAACAAGTCACCTTCTTTCAGAACAACACGGAAGTTGCGATTCCATTTCTTGTCTCCAATAAAAATTATGGCATTCTTTGGGACAATTATTCACTTACCAAAGTGGGTGATATAAGGCCACTTCATCCACTTTCCTCACTTCAGCTTTTTTCCAAAAATGGCGAAGCTGGTTGGCTTACGGCTTCTTATGCCAACGACAAACAAAAACCCCGGGACATCATTACCGAAAGAGCGGAAACAGGTATCAATATGGAGTTCCTGGGTGAATCAGAAATTAAGCTACCAAAAGAGTTTACACCTGAAAACGGAATGGTAACCTGGGAAGGCAGTCTTGCCAGCTATCTTTCAGGACTTCACCAGTTGCGGTTCATATTTGGCGGCTCGCTAAAAATTTGGCTGGATGGAAAATTGGTATTGGATCACTGGCGAAAAGCATGGAACCCTGCGCCTGCATTGATCCCTTTCCATTTCAAAAAAGGAGAAAAAACAACTATCAAAATTGAATGGATACCTGAAGGCGGCGAATCCTATATTTCTTTGAAATGGCAGGAACCGTTGAGTGATGAAGAACTGAACAGCTTTAGTTTTTCATCAGAAGCCGGCCAGCAGGTTGATTACTATTTTATCTATGGTAATAACATGGATGAAGTGATCTCGGGTTACAGAACGCTTACAGGCAAAGCGCCGATTGTTCCAAAATGGGCTCTAGGTTTTTGGCAAAGCAGGGAAAGGTATAAAACACAGCATGAAATTCTGACTACTGTTGACGAGTTCAGGAAAAGAAAAATTCCAATAGACAATATTGTCCTGGACTGGAGCTATTGGAAAGAAGCAGAATGGGGAAGCCAGGATTTTGATGAAAAACGTTTTCCTTCTCCGGATAGCATGGTTGATGTATTGCATAAAAAATACAATACGCAGATCATGATCTCCGTGTGGCCAAAATTTTATGAAGGAATTTCAGCCTATAATGAATTTGATAAAAAGGGATGGCTCTATAAAAAGAATATTGCAGATCGCCAGAGAGACTGGATCGCCAAAGGTTATGTCTCCACTTTTTACGATGCCTTCAATGAAAAGGCGAGAAAAGGTTTTTGGGATCTGATCAACAAAAAAATTTATAGCAAAGGGATTGATGCCTGGTGGATGGATGCCAGTGAGCCGGACATTCTTTCCAATGTTGATCCTGAAAAAAGAAAACTGCAGATGTCGCCAACGGTTTTAGGTAGTGCAGCAGAATATCTCAATGCTTATCCTTTACAAAACGCAAAAGGAATTTATGAGGGACAACGTTCAACCGATCCGGATAAAAGAGTTTTTCTTCTGACCCGTTCAGGCTTTGCCGGCTCCCAACGTTATGCCGCTGCAATATGGAGCGGAGATATTGGTTCTACATGGATTGACATGAAGAACCAGGTTTCTGCAGGAGTTAATTTCTCCCTGTCGGGACTTCCTTATTGGACAATGGATATTGGCGGATTTGTGGTGCCCGAAAAATTTGAAAAACCCAATGCTGAAAGTTTGGAGGAATGGAGAGAATTAAATACCCGCTGGTACCAGTTTGGTGCATTTGTTCCTTTGTTCCGTTCGCATGGACAGTTTCCTTACCGGGAGATATTTAACGTTGCTCCCGATGATCATGCCGCTTACAAAAGTTTTCTTTATTACGATAAACTCCGCTATCGTCTTCTGCCTTATATCTATTCACTGGCCGGTGCAGCCTATCATGATAATTATACCATTATGCGGGGACTGGCTATGGACTTTGCAAAAGATACAGCCGTGTTGAACATCGCTGATCAATATATGTTCGGCCCTTCTTTGCTGATCAATCCTGTTTGCGAATACAAACAAACAAGCCGTGAAGTGTATCTGCCAAAGTCTGCAGGGTGGTATGATCTCTATTCAGGTAAATGGTTTGCAGGAGGTCAAAAAATTATCGCTGACGCTCCTTATGAACGTATGCCTGTTTTTGTAAAAGCAGGTTCCATCATTCCTTTTGGCCCCGACTTACAATACACATCCGAGAAACCGGCTGATACCATCACCCTCAATATTTACTCCGGCGCTGATGCTTCAGTCAATTTATATGAAGATGAAGGAACAAATTATAATTATGAAAAAGGAGCTTTTTCTGTCATTCCAATAAAATATAACGAAACAACAAAAACAATTACTATCGGTGATCGCAAAGGATCATTTAATGGGATGTTATCAAAAAGGGTCTTTCGTATCAATATCATCACCCCTGGTCAGTCAAAGAACCTGGACTTTGACGCAAAGTGCGGGAAGGAAATATCTCATGAAGGAAAAAAATTAACGATCAAATTTTAGTCAAGTTAAACATATAAATAAAATGAAATCATCCAAACGATTCGCTTAACGTCAGCGCTGCTATGGGGTATCTTTGCTGTATTCCCCGTAAACAAAAATGCTTATGCACAAACAGCAAAGGTTAGTGGTACAATTATCAAGCAGCGTACTGCAGAGCCTGTGGCAGGAGCAACAGTTACCGTAAAAAACACCAATCGTTCTTCTGCAGCTGATGAAGCCGGCAGATTTACCATTGAAGCATCTTCAAAGGATGTTCTCGAAATTACTTCCGTTGGTTATGCTTCGCAGAATGTAAAAGTCGGTTCCGGTACTTTACGTATTCAACTGGCAGAAGCCAGCAACCAAATGGAAAATGTAGTGGTAATTGGTTACGGTACTCAAAAGAAAAAATTAGTAACCGGTGCTACTTCTCAGGTAAAAGGGGAAGAACTTGCCAAACTAAACACAACAAACGCTTTACAGGCATTGCCAATCGTTTCCATCATACAATTAAACTTTCTTCTATAAAAGATGTAGATAAAGAATTGCTGAATTGGCTAAAAAAGCATACGAACTAAAAAAATAAGTATTATGGATAATATTACAAAAGGATAATTGCACGAGTTATATTCGGGGTTGTCTCAATTATATCCATGATTTTTATACCTATGGACGACAAGGCCAGGGCAATGGTGGCATCATTTATAGACAGGTTTGCGATTCCTGTCGCGACTACCAAATACCAACTGGCCGGAGGGTCATTATTACAGTCCAATTTTGTAAAGCATGATGTGGGGCGTTCTTGGTGGTTTTACTTCGCAGGAATTTATCGTATTAGCATTACGGTTCCCCTCATCAATGTATTTCGGGGCGTATTTGTTTTTTTAAAATCACAATACCAGACATAAACGCCGGTTAGTTGTAATTGTCGTCCAAAAGTTCCGTCCCAGCCTTTCGTATAGTCCCTGCTTTCAAAAACTTTTTCACCCCAGCGATTATAAATTAGAAGATGATAAGAGCTCAGGTTATGCGCTCCCAGAATTTTGAACAAATCATTTTTCCCGTCATTATTTGGTGTAAAGGCTGAAGAAAAATAAATATCGCAGATGGCTTCTTTATTAACCAGGATTTCATCTCTTGCTGTGCCGCAAATATTCGTTACCACTACAGAATATAAACCCGGTTGTGTAATCGCGATACGGTTTTGTGTTGTACCGTCCTGCCACAGGTAATTATCAAACTCACCGGGATACAAAACAAGCGTGTCGCCGGAACATAAATTTTTATCTGCTTCTAAATCGGGAGCAGGCCTGCCCAGCACGGTCAGTTGCAGCGTACGAATGCTGTCACATCCATTGGCTGCTATCAGGGTGTCAACGTAAATACCGCTGGTTGTATACCCGGCATAATTTTGCCCCTGGCAAATAGTTTCATTTACCAGGGAAATAGATTTTGCTTTTATAGTGAGTTGCAATATCAGGATACTGTCGCAGCCGTTAACGGCAACCAGTGTATCCCTATAGGTGCCGCTGTGGGTAAGCCTTTGGCCGTTCCAGGCATAACTATTACAAGCAGTGTAATGAACGGTAGATATTGCGTTAGAATGATCAATAGTCAGGTTAAGGGTAACAATACTGTCGCAACCGGCACCGTTTAAAAATGTTTGTGTGTAAACTCCGCTTGCTGTATAAACGATACAATTCAAGGTATAGGAACACCGGGCGGATGCCGTTATGGTGGAAGAAGTATTGCCTCCTGTACAATGTGTCATTTTATGAATAAAATGATCAACGGCGCCAATGGAGGTAAGGTTGTAAACACCCGCTGCCGGATCGAAATCGATTGTTCCCTTGAACGCTCCTTCTATATATACATTGCCGGTAATGTCCGTGGCAATTGAGCTGCTATTTACGGTTCCATTTCCACCCATCTGCTTCACCCACACAAAAGTTCCGGCCGCATCCAATTTCGTAACGAAAACATCCTGATCACCCAAAGGCATAAGGTTAAAGACGCCCACCCCGGGATCAAAATCCACCGCTCTGCTAAATGGTCCTGATGTGTACACATTACCTGCGGCATCTAAGGCTATGGAGCTGTATTGCAGAGGATAATCATTTACAAAAGACGCGGGCCCGATGTCTCCTACTTTTTTAGCCCACATAAAATTGCCGGAAGTATTTAATTTGGAAATGTAGATACTTCGATCATCTGCATTAATAGCCGCGGAAAGGTTGAATACACCCGGCCCGGGATCAAAATCCACAGTACCATTAAAAAAACCGGTAGTGTACACATTGCCGGAAGCATCCACGGCCATTGAATTACCCATAACATACGATGCGGACGTTTGTCCTGCCTGCACCGCCCATTTAAAATCACCGAAGCCGGTTAATTTACATATATAATTATCTCCATAATCCGTGCTAAGGGAAAAGACACCAGGCCCGGGGTCAAAATCTACCGTTCCGGAAAAGAAACCTGTTATATAAACATTACCTGCCAGATCTAACGCAATGGCAAGACCATATGATCCATAAAAATTGGCACCATCCCCAATGGCCTCCATTTGCTTGGCCCAAACAAAATGGCCGTTTGCATCCAGTTTGGATACAAAAACTCTTGCGACATTATAATCGGTACTGAAGATATAACTGCCTTGTCCCGGATCAAGGTCAACGGCATAACCGTCAAAGGACCCGATGGTATAAATGTTTCCAGTTGCATCTAACGCAATGGAATAACCTATAACATGATCTTCTTTCGTTCCGCCTATTTGCTTTGCCCAAACAAAATTTCCGCAGGCATCCAATTTGGATACAAACATATCCTCCGTCTCAGCGTTTAAAGAAAATAGGCCGTCTCCCGGATCAAAATCAACTTCGCCGCCGTAAAAGGAACCGGTGGTATAAACATTTCCCTCGGCGTCTACCGTGATGGAATGGCCCCTGGTCAGGGTATATTCATTGCCACTTATTTGCTTCGCCCAAACCAGGTCCCCTGCTGCATTTACTTTGGATATAAACATAGCTTCTCCGGCCCCGTTGCTCAGCAAAAACACGCCTGGTCCCGGGTCAGCATCTAAATTGCCCGTTGTAAATATTCCTGTCGTATACACATTGCCCGTAGCGTCAACCGCAACTGAATTACCCCATCCACCCCATCCGGAAGAAGTCCCGCCCATCTGTTTGACCCATTTAAAATTGACAGGTTGGCCATGCACTGAAGCCAGGGTGAGTACGAAAAGAAATATGAAAAACATTCCTCTCATAGTAGCCTTTCACGGTTTAACGAAAATTCCAAAGACGGTATCACCACACACAAAAGAGAGCGTTAAAACAACTTACGAAGACGTATAAAAACTTCTTTATTTAAGGTAGCGAATTTTCAGGCTTCCCGTACACTATAATTTAGCACCAGTTTATATTTAGAAAAATCCTGCGGTGGGTTTATTCCGATAGCTATCGGGATGGCTTTCTGTAAAAATCAGATTTTTCAGGTGTAAGCGGTTGATTTCCTAAAATGATATCGGCCGCCTTTTCTGCGATCATCATAATGGGAGCATACAGGTTCCCATTCGTTATATACGGCATTACACTCCCATCTACTACTCTTAAACCGTCAATCCCATGCACCCGTAAGCTGAGTGGATCTACGACAGACAGGTTATCCGTACCCATACGGCATGTGCAGGATGGATGCAAGGCCGTTTCTGAGTCACGCTTGACCCAATCCAGTATTTGCTCATCGGTGTCAACGGCGGGTCCGGGTGAAAGTTCCCCACCATTAAATTCATTCATCGCCGGCTGATTCAGAATTTTCCGGGCGCAACGGATGGCTTCCACCCATTCCTTACGATCCTGCCCGGTAGAAAGATAATTAAACCGGATGGCCGGCTTTTCTTTTGGATCGGATGATTTAATTTTTACAGATCCACGGGCATCAGAATTCATGGGGCCAACATGCACCTGGTAACCATGACCGCCTGATGGAGAAGTACCATCATATCGTATCGCTACCGGCAAAAAATGAAACTGGAGGTTAGGATAAGCAACCGTTTCATTACTTCGGATAAATCCACCTCCTTCAAAGTGATTCGTTGCCGCAGGTCCTTTTTTAAATAGCATCCATTGCAAACCCACCCAGGGTTTGTTATACCATTTCAATGCCGGCCATACGCTAACTGGTTTCTTGCAGGCATATTGGATATAAACTTCCAAATGATCCTGTAAGTTCTGCCCTACACCAGGAAGTTCTTGCAGCACTTCAACACCTGCAGATTTCAAATTTTCAGGATCTCCTATTCCTGACAACTGGAGAACCTGGGGAGTATTGATAGCACCGCCGCAGCAAATAACCTCACCTGCTGTGACCCTTTGCAATTTATTTCCTTGCAAAAATTCTACGCCGGTCGCACGCTTTCCGTAAAAAAGGATTTTAGTGACAAGTGCACCGCAGATCACTTCCAGATTTTTTCGTTTTCCCAAAACAGGATGTAAATAGGCCGTTGAAGCAGACCAACGCCTCCCATTTTTAATATTGCGGTCAAACTTTCCAAAACCTTCCTGTTGAAATCCATTGACATCATCGGTCAGCGGATAACCTGCTTGTTTGGCCGCACCAAAAAATGCTTTAAACAAGGGATTGGTGGCAGGCCCGGTCTCGAGATACAAAGGACCGTCACCACCACGCAGGGAGTTTGCTCCGGCGATTCTGTTTTCAGATTTTTTAAAGTATGGCAGGCAATGCGCATAATCCCATGTTTCCATTCCCGGGTCGGTTGCCCACTTTTCATAGTCCAACGGATTACCACGAATGAAGATCATTCCGTTAATGGAACTGGAACCTCCTAATATTTTTCCACGGGCATGATACACCTGCCGGTTATTCATGAAAGGCTCCGGCTCCGATTTATATTGCCAATCATAAAATCTACTGCCGATCGGGTAGGTAAGAGCTGCTGGCATATGAATAAAAATATCCCACCAGGCATCTTGTCGCCCCGCTTCAATTACCAGCACTTTATGGTGCGGATCTTCACTCAATCGGTTTGCCAGCACACAGCCAGCCGACCCGCCGCCAATAATAATCGTGTCAAAAATTTTATCCATCTTAATAAGGACATTCTACATTTCCTAATTCGACATACACGCTTTTTAGCTGGGTATAATATTGAATAGCGCCAAGGCTATTCTCCCGGCCCAGGCCTGATTGTTTATATCCACCAAAAGGAAGTTCAATAGGGGTTATATTATAATTATTAATCCAGCATGTACCTGCCTGTAATTGATGAATTACCCGATGGCCGCGTTTTATGTCATTCGTAAATACACCTGCCGCCAGTCCGTAGGGGGTATTATTAGCCCTTTCAATCACCTCTTCTTCTGAGTCAAAGCAGAGTATAGAGAGCACCGGACCAAAAATCTCTTCTTTGCAAATTTCCATTGAATCATCGCAATCCGTAAAAATTGCCGGAGCCAGGAAATTGCCAGTAGTAATATCCCTTCCTTTAAAATCTTTTTCAGGTCTGAAGCCTCCGGTCAATAATGTTGCACCTGAAGATTTTCCTGAATCTATAAACCGGATTATTTTTTCCATGTGCGCCTTACTAATTAATGCGCCCATCTGGGTATCGGGATCTGCCGGGTCCCCCAACCTGATTTTTTCAGTTCGGTCCTTTAGCTTCATTAAAAAGGAATCAAAAATTTGACGATGCACAAATACCCGTGTACCATTCGAACAAACTTCACCTTGCGTATAAAAATTTGCCAGCAAGGCTGCTGATACAGCATTATGTATATCTGCATCTTCGAAAATAATTAAGGGAGATTTTCCACCAAGTTCAAGTGTGACCCGTTTCAGTTGGGTTGCAGCACCGGTAAAGATTTTTTTACCAGTTGAAACTGAACCCGTCAATGAAATTTTTGCTATGAGCGGATGATCTACTAACATGACTCCAACCCTGCCATCACCCTGAACTACATTAAACAAACCAGGCGGGGCACCGGCCTCCATAAATGCCTCAGCTAATTCAAGTGCAGTTGCCGGAGTGAGTTCGGATGGTTTAAAAATCATTGAGTTGCCGCAAGCCAACGCCGGAGCGGCCTTCCATGCAGCAATCTGGATCGGGTAGTTCCATGCACCAATTCCCGCACAAACACCTAATGGTTCAGGACGTGTATAGCCAAAAGCATTTTTCAAATCAACATACTCACCATGTATCGTTGCAGCCACACCACCAAAATATTCCAGCGCATCTGCGGCCGAACTAACATCTACCGCCAGCGATTCCGAAATAGGCTTTCCGACATCTTGTGTTTCTAACAAAGCAATTTTCTCCAATCGGGATCTTAATATATGCGCTGCTTTCAACAAAACACGACCTCGTTCTGCCCCGGTTTTGTTCTTCCAGATATGGAAGGCTTTTTCGGATGAAGTGACAGCTGCTTCAATATCCTCCTCGTTAGCCTGGTAAACTTCTCCCAATGGAAGATTAGTGGCCGGATTATAGTTTATCCGCGATTCCCTGTTTGAACCGGTAGTTAATGCGCCATCTATAAACTGAGTATACACCATATTCCTTTTAAGGTATTCTTTTTCTTTTCATTAATTTGTAATAATAAATGAACACACCCAGGCAAATCAAACCGACTGTATAAATCCACGCTGCATACTGGTTATACCATTCAAAACCATAAGTGCCCGTCCGGGGCCATGACACATTAATAACCATAAAACTACTCCAAACCAGGGCCAGGATATTAACCGGCAGTCCCCATTTGCCCAAACTAAATTTCGCATCCGTATTGACTCCCTTCCGGGCCGATGTTATCCTGTTTTTCAGTTGCACCGCCACTACTATCCAGTAAGCCAGGTTAGCCCAAAGTATCGCGATAGAGGTGACCAACTCAAATACTTTTGGAAATTGAAGATTCACCGCCAAAATAATGAGTGCCGCCAATCCACAAAGTACCGTCGCTAACACAGGAGTTTGGGTTTTTGCCGAAACTTTCGATAAGGATTCACTAAAGGGCAGGCATCCATCACGCCCCATAGCAAACATTAATCTTACGGCCCCGGAATGAACGGCAAGGGTGCATACAACGATGGCAAAAATAACAATGCAAAGAAAAAGTTTGCCCGTAGTCTCACCCAGGATTGATTTCACCAACATAGGTAAGCCCCCGCGAATATTACCCAAGTCTGGATTACCTAAATCCGGCGCCGCCATCAAAGCAAAAAGTAATACCAATAACCCGGCAAATCCGGCGGCAAGCAGCGCCTGCAGGATAGCACGAGGAGCTTTTTTACGCGGATCATGCGTTTCTTCCGCCAATGTTCCGGCCGTATCGAATCCATACAAAACATAAGAAGCTGTCAGGGCCGTCGCTGCCATTAAGATCGACAAATCAGGAAAAGATTTGAACCCGGATCCGTTGTCGCTAATGTGAACTACCGCTTCAACCGGAGTCCTTACTCTGTTTAAAAAGAGTAGCACGATCAGGATGATAATTCCCACCAGTTCGGTAAAGACACCAATATTATTAATCACCGCCAGCAGCTTAATACCCCTGGCATTGATAACGGTACTTATAATAATCAGGATAGAACCCAATAAAATAGCATTGATGGCAACCGATTTTGCGTCAGCGGAGTTTCCAATGACCTGGAACGAATCGGAGATTTGAGGCAGGCTAACCTGCAGTGCCATCGCCACAGCGCCAATAGTGACGATAAGACAAGCCAGGTAAATCCAGCCCGTCATCCATCCAAGAAAAGGGTTCCCGGTAAACTTGGCCCATTGATAAACCCCGCCGGATAACGGAAACCTCGAAGCCAATTCCGCAAAGCAAAGCGCCACCAGCAATTGACCCACCAGTACAAACGGCCAGGTCCAGAAAAAGGCGGGCCCCGCAACACCATAACCCAAATGAAACATTTGAAAAAGCCCCGTAAGAATTGATATATAAGAAAAGCCCGCGGCAAAACTGGAGAAGCTTCCCATGGAACGTTTTAATTCCTGGCGATAACCAAAACTGGCGAGATCATTATTATCGGTAGCCGGAGAATCCTTCATAGTTGAATTTACAGGTTATTGGTTTTACTTCATTAATAAAATTGAATGAATTCGCTTCGCTTTTAAATTTTTCCAGATCCATCCTGATTTTTATGGTCTTCACGATAATAGTACTGTATCATCCGATAACTATCGGATTCGAAAAAGTTGATGCCACGGATACACGGAAAGTTCGATCCGTGTATCCGTGGCTTATTTTAGCAGTATAAAACGGCTTTGCAAACTTTGAATATTCAAACGGATATCCCAAACCGGTAATGGAATATTGAGATTGCAAACTTAACTTTATGTTTTAAGTTTAGTTGTTGAGTCTGATTCCAATTTATAAAAGATATCACTATGTCCTTTGATGGAATTGATACGAACTTCACGTTGCCTTCGCGCTACTATACAAGCAACGAAATTTTCGAAGAGGAACTCGAGCGGATTTTTTACAGCCGATGGATCTATGTGGCTTGTGAAGCCGACATTCCAAAAGCGGGTGATTATGTTGCGTTGAAAATCGGGCGGCGTTCTTTTTTTCTTCAACGCTCGGACAGCGGAGAGGTACATGGATTTTACAATGTATGCCGGCACCGTGGTCATGAATTGGTGCCGGGAGAGAAAGGTAATTGCAGAAGGCTTATCTGTCCTTACCACAACTGGACCTACAATCTCGAAGGCAAACTGTTGCATGCCCGCGGTATGGAACCCGATTTTCCGAAGGAAGATTTCGGACTGAATCCAATAGAAGTCGCCGTGATCGGTGGCCTTATTTATGTTTGTCTTACAACGCCTGCACCAACTGACATCGAAGAAGTGCGCAGCAAGCTTGCTCCATATCTCGCTCCATACGAGTTACCCAAAACCAAAATAGCCTGCCAGAAAGATATTATCGAAGCATGCAACTGGAAACTGGTAATTGAAAATAACAGGGAGTGCCTGCATTGCACAAGCAATCACCCTGAACTATTGGTACCGCTTTACAGCTCCGGTTTTGGCAAGGGTCTCGATAAGGATAATGTTCAGGCTGATGAGCGACGCTTCCAGGAGCAGCTTCAGCAAAAAGAAATGGAATGGGAAAGCCTCGGCCTTCCTTATGAGCTGGTTGAGTTCCCGGATGGACTCTGGTTCCGCACGGTTCGGCTACCTCTTGCCAACCAGTGCCTGTCGCATACTTTGAAACCCGAACACGCTTGCAAAAAACTGCTTGGCAATTTCAAACGACCGGAAGGAAGTGGGCTTTCACTGTGGACACATCCGAATTCATGGAATCATTTTTTGAGCGATCACATTGTCACCTTCGCGGTATTCCCTCTTTCGGTGGATAAGACTTTGGTGCGGACTAAGTGGCTTGTCGCGGCCGACGCGGTCGAAGGTGTCGACTATAATCTTGACGACCTGACCAAAGTTTGGACACAGACCAATGCACAGGATCAAAGCCTGGCAGAAGGTGCTTACCGCGGCATAACCTCCGGTGGTTATAAGCCAGGTCCGCTGGCCGACGAGGAATATCTCGTGAAGCAATTTCTTTCCTGGTATAGCGATCAACTCACAGAAACCCCGGCCCACCACTGATGCCAAAAATTGTAATCATAGGTGCAGGCATTGTGGGTTGTTCATTGGCCGACGAACTCACCGAACGCGGATACACCGATATTGTCGTTATTGAAAAAGGTCCCCTTTGGATCCCCGGTGGCTCGACATCACATGCGCCCGGCGTGGTTTTCCAGACCAACGGGTCCCGAACCATGGCGCAGTTCGCCCAACAGACCGTTGAAAAATTATATAGCCTCCAACATAGCGGCGAGCCCTGTTTTCTAAAGGTGGGAAGCCTCGAACTCGCAACCACGCCTGAACGGCTGGCTGATCTTCACCGGAGGGCGGGACTGGCCTTATCTGCCGGGATTAACGGGCGGGTAATATCTCCTGACGAAGCGTTGAAATTACATCCGCTTTTGGTTCCTGATAAATTATTGGGTGCACTATACGTACCCGATGATGGGATCGCCCGGGCCAAATTGGCTGACGAAGTGATGGGCGAGCGGGCCATCAGCCGGGGTGCCAAATTCATTGCAGACTGCGAGGTCCTTGCCATTGATCAGAACGAAGGTCGTGTTACAGGTGTTCAAACAACACAGGGATCATTCCCGGCGGATATCGTTGTTTCCTGCGCTGGAATATGGGGACCAAAGATTGGAGCGATGGTAGGTATGCCCAAAGCTATGCAACCATTGGCGCACCAGCTGTGCTATACAGCGCCTATGCCGGAACTGGCTTCTTATAAGACGGAAGCCGAATTACCCGTGCTCCGTCACCAGGCTTCCGATTTATATTTCAAACAAAGAGGACAAAGTCTTGCCGTTGGCTGGTACGGACACCGGCCCCTTCCGGTAAAGGCAGAGAATATCCTTTCTAACAAACTCGCTGAAATAATGCCGAGCCAGATGCCCTTCACCCCCGAAGAATGGAAAGGGGCCATGGAGGGTGCGATCGAAGTTATTCCATCCCTGAAGGACGCCAGTATTACCGAATCGATGAATGGTTTATTCTCCTTCACTGTAGACAATTTTCCTTTGATGGGTGAATGGTCGGGATTAAAAGGCTTCTGGGTGGCCGAAGCAGTATGGATCACTCATGGATGCGGTGTGGCAAGAGCGATGGCCGAATGGATCGTCAATGGGCATCCCACACTGGCCGTGTATGAATGCGATGTCAATAGATTTGAAACCCACCAGTTGGGGTCACAACATATCGAAGAACGGGGAGCTCAGAATTATGTCGAGGTATATGATCTGTTACATCCATTGCAGCCAATGGAATCACCACGTCCCATTCGCACCACTGGTTTCTACCCGCGTCAACAGGAGCTCGGTGCTTTCTTCCTCGAAGCAGCAGGCTATGAGCGGCCGCAATGGTATGAAGCAAATGCCGGTTTGCTTACCCGTTACAAAATTCCGTTGCGTGATGAATGGAGTTCAAAATTCTGGTCGCGCATTATTGGAGCTGAAGCCTGCGCAGTCAGAGAAGGCGTCGGCCTCTTCGATATCACCACCCTGAAACGCATAGAAGTCATTGGCAAAGGTGCCTTGGAATTTCTTGAGCGGATGACAACGGGTAACCTGCGTAAGAAGCCCGGTTCCATCACCTATTGCCTGCTGTTGAATGAAAGAGCCGGCATATTAAGCGACATCACAGTCATGCGTCGTGGTCAACATGATTTTTTCATTGGTGTAAATAGCAATATCGATATTAATTATTTGAAGCAGGAAGCACTGGATACCGTACATGTGCATGACATCACCGCTGGTACCGTGGGGCTGGGTCTCTTCGGGCCAAAGTCGCGGGAACTCGCCCAGTCTTTAACTCAGGATAATTTGAGCAATGAAGCATTGGGCTATTTTAAACTAAAGAATACTTATCTCGGCCATGTACCAGTAATGCTCTCCAGGCTCTCTTATGTGGGTGAGCTCGGATATGAAATTTATACAACCGCTGACTTTGCATTGAAACTATGGGACACGATTTGGAAAGCAGGTCAACCCTACGGTCTCATTGCAGCCGGCCGCGGCGCTTTCAACTCCATGCGCCTCGAAAAAGGATACCGCAGTTACGGCCAGGACATGAACAGTGAACACAATCCTCATGAAGCGGGACTTTCATTTGCTGTTCGTAAAAGTGCAGGATATACTGGCGCTGAAGCTTTCAACGAAATAAATCCAGCTGCGCTGAGCAGGCGTTTGGTATGCCTCGTATTGGATAATCCTCAGCATGTGGTGCTGGGCAAGGAGCCCGTATTGCACCAGGGCGAAACAGTTGGTTATGTTACCAGTGCCTATTTCGGTCATACTATCGGCAAACAACTCGCTTATGCCTGGGTGCCTGCTGACTTAAGTAAGCAGGGTACAGCATTTTCGATAAGATATTTTGATTACGATTACCCGGCCACCGTTGGACAGGATCCGCAATACGATCCGCAAATGACAAGATTAAGATCATGACGGACACGCACGATATATCACCCGGTACTATCGGGCGGAGAAAGGCAGCCGCTCTCCCGGAGCAACCTCCACAGCTATGGAAGAACGTGAAGCCAAAGAAAGCATACGATGCGATTATCGTGGGCGGGGGTGGTCATGGACTTTCAACTGCTTATTATCTCGCAAAGAATCACGGCATCACCAATATCGCGGTCCTCGAGAAGGGCTGGCTTGCAGGAGGCAACACGGCCCGCAATACCACGATCATCCGCTCGAATTATCTATGGGATGAATCGGCGGGCATTTATGAACACTCACTAAAATTATGGGAGACCCTGGAGCAGGACCTCGGTTATGAAATGTTCTTCAGCCAGCGTGGGGTGCTCACGTTGGCGCATTCCGTTAGTGATGTGCGATCGAAACGCCGGAATCTATATGCGAATGCCCTCAACGGTATCGATGGTGAGTGGCTTACTCCAGAAGAGGTAAAGAAGCTAGTTCCTATTATCAATATCAGCCCGGATGTTAGGTACCCTGTTCATGGCGCCACCTATCAACCGCGGGGGGGCATAGCCAAACATGATTGGGTGGCCTGGGGTTATGCGAAAGCAGCGAGCGATCTTGGCGTCGATATCATCCAGGGTTGCGAAGTGAATGGCTTTGATATACGGAACAATAAAGTTCATGGCGTTCATACCTCAATGGGCAACATCGCTGCGGGGAAGATCGGACTCGTTGTAGCGGGTCACTCTTCGATCCTGGCCAATCTCGCGGGATTTGATATTCCCATACAAAGCCGACCCTTGCAGGCATTAGTAAGTCCACTGTTGGAACAGGTGCTCAATACCGTGGTTATGAGTGGTGCTGTCCATGTGTATGTCAGCCAGGCCCACAAGGGTGAGCTGGTGATGGGGGCGGGCACCGACGCCTTCAACTCCTATGCACAGCGTGGCGGCTTTCATGTGATCGAACACCAGCTGGCGGCTGCGATTGAATTGTTCCCTATTTTTTCCCGTGCGCAGGTGCTGAGAACATGGGGAGGCATCGTTGATATCGCTCCGGATGCTTCACCGATCATTGGCGTCACGCCAGTGGAAAACCTGTTTATCAACACGGGTTGGGGAACAGGTGGGTTCAAAGCCACACCGGGTTCGGGCTGGGTGATGGCCCACACGATGGCCACGGGCACCCCGCATGAATTGAACAGGCCTTTCGCACTCGACCGTTTTGTGACGGGGCATCTCATCGATGAACATGGAGCGGCAGGAGTCGCCCATTAAAAAATAGTTTATGCTTTACATCCCTTGTCCGCATTGTGGCCCGCGCAACGAAACCGAATTCCATTACGGAGCCGAGGCCGGGGTAGCTTACCCAGATCCCAATGCATTATCCGATACTGAATGGGCCAAATACCTTCACATTCGCGCCAATCCAAAAGGATGGTTGGCCGAACGATGGGTGCATTTTGCGGGATGTGGAAGATGGTTTAATCTATGGCGCAATACCATCACTCACGAGATCGGGCCAGCTTATTTGCCTTTCACTGAACAACCAAAAGCACCGACCAACGGCAAACAGGAGGGTGCGAAATCATGAGCGAAATTTCATTCCATTTTGATGATAAGCTTTACAAGGGCATAAAGGGTGAACCGATGGCGGCTGCTTTATTGCGCAACGGCCTGCTGTCAATAACCAACAGCACTTATCATGGGCGGCTGCGTGCTATTATTGGATTGGGCGTTGAAGAACCCAATGCACTTGTTCAGCTGGTGTCAGGTACCATGGAATCGATGCTACCCGCCACGGTCATTGAAGTAGCAGAGGGATTGGCTGCACGCAGTCTTACTGGCGTTGGGGCATTACCTGGAACTCCTGATGAAGCACGGTACGACAAAACCAATCGGTATGTCGATACCCTGGTCATAGGAGCCGGTCTTGCGGGATTAATGGCGGCGGATGAACAGCTTCGTGCAGGCCGTGAAGTGTTGCTGATCGATGACCAGCCAGGTCCCGGCGGTCATCTCCGGCATCTTGGATTGGAGTTACCTTCTGAATTGAAAGATGCGCTTACGCATAAAAACATAACTTTTGTAAGCAGATGCACAGCAACTGGTTTGTACGACCAGAATTATGTTGTCGCCGTTGAGCGACGAAGTGATCATCTGGGCAATGCTGCACCGGCCAACCGTGCACGCATTCGTGTTTGGCATATCCGCGCCGACCAGGTTGTGCTGGCACCAGGTGCTTTCCAACGTCCGTTGATCTTTGCCAATAATGACAGACCCGGCATTATGCTCTCGCATGCAGCGGCAACTTATGCAGATCGGTACGGTGTGCGAATTTTCAAGCGTTCCGTGGTTGCGACAGTAGACAACCAGGGATATCGTGATGCACTCAGGCTTCATCATGCCGGTGTAATGGTGCAAGGGATTTATGATGCAAGGTTGGAAGCAAAAGGTCCTGGTGTCGATGCAGTAAGAGCTGCCGGGATACCGATCCACTTCGGGGCCACTGTTTTGGATACTATTGCGAATACAGATGGGGCTTTGAAAACTGTCACGCTACAGGAACTAAACACCAACGAAACATTTCAAATAGATGCTGACCTGCTTGCCGTATCCGGTGGATGGACACCCATCGTAGATCTCGCCACCCATATCGGCATCAAACCAATATGGAGTGATAAACATGCGGCTTTCCTAATAAACCATTCAACCAATCAATTGCTCACTACCGGCATGTTGGCCGGCGAATTCGGTGGCGACGACGAACCATTAGTCTTCTTCGGTCCGGAGCTTGATGAGGAGCAGGCTAGCCACGCTTATATCGATTTGCAACGCGATACAACGCTGCATGATCTGCGACGTGCCGTCGGGGCTGGGTTGAGCAGCCTCGAGCACATTAAGAGATATACGACCATCGGTACGGCACACGACCAGGGCAAGACCAGTGGCATGCTCACCATCGGTGCGCTTTGCCAATTGAATGCTGAGACGAAAGATGGAAAGACTCTTTCACCGGCAGAGATAGGTACGCTTTCTTTTCGGCCACCTTATGTACCGGTGCCTTTTGCTGCACTCGCCGGTCGTGAACGCGGAGAGCTTTCAGATCCCATTCGTATTACATCATTACATTCATGGCATGTTGAAGCGGGTGCCATCTTCGAAGATGTGGGACAATGGAAGCGGCCCTGGTATTTCCCGAAACCGGGAGAAACCATGAACCATGCCGTTCGGCGTGAGTGCGTGGCCGCAAGAACCGGAGTAGCCGTGATGGATGCCTCCACCCTTGGAAAGATTGATATCCAAGGCCCGGACGCTGCTGTTTTCCTCGACCGCATCTATACAAATATGTTCTCGACATTACCGGAAGGGCAGTGCCGCTATGGATTGATGTGCAAGGCTGACGGCATCGTCTTTGATGACGGCGTCACTACCCGGTTGGGTAAAAATCATTTCCTCATGACCACGACGACAGGCGGTGCTGCGCGGGTGCTGGCATGGCTGGAAGAATGGTTGCAGACAGAGTGGCCTGAACTGAAAGTTTATTGCACTTCGGTTACTGAACATATTTCAACCATTGCATTGGTAGGCCCGAAGAGCCGACAACTGCTTACTGAGTTGGTTAAAGACATTGACCTGTCGAAAGAAGCATTTCCATTCATGCATAGCCGCATGGCAACGATTGAAGGTATACCGGTTCGTATCGCACGGATCTCTTTTTCAGGAGAGTTGGCATTCGAGATCAATGTTGAATGGGGCCATGCTAAATATATTTGGGAAAAGCTGTGGACTCTTGGGCGACCTTATGATTTGACGGCTTATGGCACAGAGACCATGCACGTGCTGCGGGCGGAAAAAGGGTACATCATCGTCGGGCAGGATACGGACGGAACGCAAACGCCGCATGACCTCAACATGTCCTGGGTTGTCTCCAAAAAGAAAGAGTTTATTGGAAAGCGTTCCTTCCAATTGCCTTATCTGAAGGCAACAGGGAGACAACAATTGGTTGGTCTGCTGCCGGAGAATGCTGAGGAAGTAATTCCTGAAGGAGCCTACATTACTTTGCTCGATGCACAACCGGATGAGCATGGCAAAACGCACCATTGCGGTTTTGTTACGAGTTCTTATTATTCGCCTGCGCTTGGGCGTGCATTCGCATTGGCGTTGGTTGCTGATGGCCTGAACCGGATGGATGAAGTGGTGGCCGTGCCATTGCCTACTGAAAAAATAATGCGTGCCACTATTTGTGACCCAGTATTTATTGACAAGGAAAATATCCGAAGAGACTAATAAAAAAATATGATTGCTAAAAGAAGTCCACTGGAAGGAATGAACACTGGAACCGCCGATACGGTGGTGATTCGTGAATTGCCGGGACTGCATACTATCGATCTTCGTGTGGCGCCCGGAAGTTTATCGCATGCTGCCATCGCTGAAGCGCTGGGCATAGATCTGGCCGGGAAGAACGGCAAGACCGGGAAGGTGGAAATACCTGGCGGAGGAGAAGCTTATACTTTGTGCCTGGCACCCGATTGGTGGCTGCTTGTTGGTTTCCGCGAAGTGGAGCAACAATTAGCAGCGCTCCGTTTGAATGACAACTATCATTTCAGCGTCGTTGATGTTAGCGTCCAGCGAACAACCTTTGAATTGGAAGGACCTAATGCTCGTGAAGTGTTCGCCCATTTGTGGGAGCAGGATCTCCGCGAAAAAACTTTTCCTGTTGGAAGCGTCTCACAGGGATTGATGGCGAAGGCGCCGGTGATTGTATTTCATATTGCTCCGAATCGTTACCGTGTCATGGTACGAAGCTCTTTTGCGGGGCATTTGTGGAAGGCGGTGGGGGATGCGGGGGAGGAGTGGTTGTAAGGGGCATATTTCTTCTTGCGCTATTGATAGGTAATTGCGACCTTATATATTTGTGGCTGTTATTTCCGGGGCTCTGTATTCAATGGCATTGCAATCATGGGATTATTGATAGCGCCTTGTCAAAAGCGAAGAGTTCGTTATTGAAACTTTCAATTGTCACGGTATGTTATATCAATGGCGCGATTTAAAAACTTTGTTTTCAAACTGAATGATGTCTTTATAGTCAGACGTTGAAATGATTTTGTTATTCTACTCTTTAAAAAACTATTTCCATTCTCCACAATTATTATAAGTTTCAATAACAGTTTGGGGATAGTACTGTTGTTTTTTTACAATCCTCCTAAACTCATCTTCAGTCATATTAACCATATCATAAGCTTTTGGGCAGTCGCTGATCAATTGCTGAAAGGTGGAAAAACTACCCCTGAGTGTAACGGTTCCATTATCTTTTTGAAAGTAGAGCGCCGTATAACTAAAACTTGCATTTGAAGCTAACAGGCGATAGACAGTTATCTTGCCTTTTATAATTCTTCTTGCCGGTTTAACATCTTCTACTAATGTATAATAGCCATCGTTGTTTTGAAAACCTATAATTTCTGACAAAGGAATTTGTTTACCATCCAGCCGCACCACTTTCTTATTCAGTAAAGCATCCCCACCAAAGCCGCCGCTAACTTTTTCACCGTAAACAATTGAGCTGTCCTTCATCATAACATAATTCCTTTCAGCGGCCCATGGCACATGCCGGAAGTTATTAGTACTGATAGCGGGTGCCTGAACACGAGACACGGGGCTACAACTAAATGCAAGTAAATAAGCAATGAATAAAAGAGTAATAAGTCCATTTTTTAATTGTGTCATATTTTCTAAAGTTTGGTAATTACTACTTTTTTCAGTTTTATTCCTGAGAAGGCAACCTCCATCAATTATGCTAACAAGATAAAAAGAATATGCAGGCAAATAACGACTTTTTATTTCGCCTTTGTTGGTCTTCCAAAAAAAGTCACGCCAAACGCCGAGGTCGGTGTTTTTCACCAACCGAACTGCTGAAAACTTTTTCTCTCAATAATCCGAATTGCATATTTTCCGCCGTGGCAGGCATTCCCAAAAATAGTTTGCAGTGGCAGGTGTTTTCCTCTAGACGCCACTCAAGCTAAGTGGTATTTTTTTGAACCAAACAAAGCTTACAAATCATTTGTGATTTCAACTATACGAGCGATAAAAGTTAATTAGATTTGAATAAGAATCAAAAAGGCAAGTAATTTCCCCTTATCAATTAATCATTTTTACAATGAAGGAAACCTTCAAATATAAATACGATGATCTTTTTAACCCTACATTGGAAGCCCTACATAAGCTAGGAGGTTCGGGCTCAGTGGATGAAATTGAGGAACAAGTTTCAGATATTCTTCAATTGTCCGATGAACAGGTAAATGAAATACACCGGGGGAATATACCGAAATTGGCCTACCGGCTTGCTTGGGCAAGAAATTATTTAAAACGGTGCGGTTTAATAGAAAATTCGTCTCGTGGAGTTTGGGCTCTAACTGAATTAGGTCTTAAAACACCGTCGGTTGATAAGGAAGCGATTAAACGACAAGTAAAAACAAATATCGAATTTAAAGACAATAAAGAAAAAACAAAAACGATTGATATAGAAGACGATAATGAGGAAATAGAAAAAATTACTTGGAAAGAAAAACTGTTAGACGAATTATTACAAATCGCACCCGCTGCTTTTGAGCGCCTCTGCCAAAGAATATTACGAGAATTAAGCTTTCAAAATGTTGAAGTTACTGGAAGAACAAATGATGGAGGCATAGACGGCAAAGGTATCTTAAGACTTGGTGGCGTTTTATCTTTTCATGTAATATTTCAAGCAAAAAGATATAAGAGTAGCGTGTCGCCATCAATCGTACGCGATTTTAGAGGAGCTATGGTCGGACGAGCAGATAAAGGACTGATTATTACTACGGGAACATTCACAAGAGAAGCCAAACGTGAAGCTTCTCGAGATGGTGCACCACCAATAGATTTAATGGATGGAAATGATCTTGCTGAAAAATTAAAAGAACTGGGCCTGGGCATTGACGTAGAGCTAGTCGAAAAAGTAATAATCAAAAAGGATTGGTTTAAATCTATTTAGCTGATATGACAAGTAAAGAAATAAAGGCGAACGTAATAGGCGGCATGGTTATCAGATTAACATTTGATGGTGGGTTTCAAAGATCAAAAATATATAAGCCAAATGTGTCTGACGCAAAAAGAAAGGAGTTTAGAGCTTTCCTCACTTCGGAACTTCCGAAAATTCTTTTAGCTATCGAAAGGCGAAAAAAATACAATGATCGAGATCACTGCAAAATGATCGAAAAATTTTCATCAAATGTATCGTGTCGATTTAGTACAATAATCCATAAAAAGAAATTTCGAATCGGTAATGCGCAGAAATTTCTTAATCTTTATTGGAAAGTTGCATGGCTATCAAAAACGACCTCACTCAAGCCGATCCACTGTCCCTTTGATTCAATCATTATGAAGAAACTACCGAAGAATGTGCGGGTTTCCTGGACTCAATTCGATACGATTGAAGAGTATAAAGCACTTGTAAAAGCTGCGAAGGAAACGGGAGGGAAACATAGAACAATCGCAGATTGGGAAATGAAGATTTATTGGGATGCTATTAATAGTGGCAAGCAAAATGCATGAACCCATGATAAGTAAAACAGAATTTATCAGTAAGATTAAAATGATGCGAAAAACAATTTTAAGTAAAACAGGCAATGCGAGCTACACCAATTTTAGTTTGTATGGCAATATTTTAGCTTTTGATAGGGTTAACACTGGTGAGCATTGGAAATTAAACATTGACGAGTTGTATGACATATACAAAGCCAATAGCTTTATAAACACTACAATCATTAAAAATAGCACTGGAGGCCGAGTAAATTCGCCGTCTGTAGCAGTATTAATTGCGATTGGTTGTATAGACGGAAAGGGAAATAGAATCTGTTGACTGGATTACACCATGGCAGGTGTTCCCAAATAATAGTACGCCGTAGCGAATGCTTTCTTCAAGCCGCCAAAAGAATTGTAGCCTTTTCGCCTTTCTTGGTCTTCCAAAAAAGTCACGGCGTAACCCAATTTTTCGCCTTTGTTGGTCTTCCAAAAAAAATTACGCCGAACGCCGAGGTTGGTTTTCACTAACCGAACTGCAAAAAATTCTTTTCCAAGGGCGAAGATTTTCAGACCACCGGGACTGCTTTAGTTCGGTTGCTGGTGAAAGACACCGGCAACGTCGTAAAATACCAGCTCCAATTCCTTTAAAAAGTTTACCCTATACTGTCACCCGCTAAATAAATCCAGCCGTTGACTGGTTGATGTTATCCCACACTCATCTTCTCCAGATATTTGTTTCTACAAAAAACCATGGTAAATACTTTTTATGAGAGAACGTAAATTCCTTGCCGGCCTTGCAACGATTCTTATTATCGGCGGTATATATTGTTTCAGGGCAGCATTTTCTAAAACAATGCCCGTAAAGAGAGCTACAAAAATGTACCTGTGGCTGGGTGGAATTATCTGTATCGGGTCTGGCGTTTTCCTTGTCGTTAAAGCCTTCCAGTTATTATCTCCCGTCGGATAGTGATCCCGGTTCTTGTTCGTAGTGTTAGCCTGCTTTTTAACCGCATTACGCCAGCCACGGGAAACTCCGGGCGGGAACAATGAACTCCCATTTCCTCCCTTAGTCTTCAGGAGGAAATGGATGCCCCCGGTGACAGGTTTTGCACGTAATGACATTGAGATATTCGGGTCTCTTTGTGCTGTCGAAATAGAAATACGATTTGTTGATGTCGATTGTCAACCGCATCATGCGTCTCCCGTTTTCTTTCATACTGTTGTCAAGCGCATAATCAAGGGAGCCGGTTGGCGGAGTGTTTGGGAAAACGGCTGTTGCGGGACTGTGACAGAAATCGCAGGATACACCCAACGCTTTGTTATAAGTCTGCATAATACTGTCCAGCATCTGCTCGCTGATATCCTTTGGCAATACCCGCAGGTTTCTCTCTTTTTTGTGGGGAAGTTTGGTGACCGCGGAGCAGGCTATTACAAAAATGGTGAGTACTGACAGGGTGATTATTTTTTTTTTTATGCATCATAAAGCCGGGTTTAAGCGTTTCATACAATATTATAATCCCGGCGAATCACTTTGGGAAAGCAGTTGTAAAAAAATTGTAAACGAGTGTAAAAAAATTGTATTTCAGCAGATGATGCCAGCAAAATCTTATTTTTTGCGCCTTTGTTGGTCTTCCAAAAAAAGCCACGCCGAACGCCGAGGTTGGTGTTTTTCACCAACCGAACTGCTGAAAACTCTTTTTCCCAATTATACTGATTACATATTTTCCTATTCAGAATGATAGCCTTTCCAACCTTGCAGGTGGTACGAAAAAGAAGCACGCCGTGGCCGATACCAGCCTACTGCAGGTAGGCCGTCTTCCACCGTCCACATTAACAAAAAGCATTTCTTTTTTCGAATCTATCAACAGATCCATGCGGTCTTTAATCCTTCCCTTAACGCTGAACACTTGCCACGACGTAAAACTATTCCCTCCATTACATGTAAATAAAAACAGCCCCTACCGCCGCTCCAAACCATTGAACCAAAAAGCCCTTTTGTTTTCGATACGTTTAAATATTTTAGTTGCTTAACCGGACACATGTTTAAAGCCAGCTTTTGTTTTCTTTTTCTATTTATTTATTTCCACGGTTTCACCCAGGAGCAAATCAAGCGAAGCATTCGCATGATCGTACTCGACGAACAAAAAAATCCGCTGCCAGGTTCCACGGTACAACTGCTAAACCCCGATTCGGTCGCCGTTAAGACAGGAGGAGCCAATGCGGCAGGGAGCATTGAATTTATGGACTTAAGCGCCGCTAAATATCTCGTGCGGGCCAGCCAGGCCGGATACGAAGATGGCTACAGCACCGTGATCGATCTCGAAAAAAATGGTTCGTTTTCTGATATCGTGATACTAAAGACCAAAAACTTCCAGATGCAGACCGTGACGGTGGTTTCCAATAAACCGCCCATCCAATTTTTGCCCGACAAAACAGTCATCAACCCCGAAGCCAGTATCACCAACGCCGGGGCCACGATCATTGATGTATTGGAAAAATCACCGGGTATCACGGTCGCGAGAGATGGCAACATCATTATGAAAGGAAAACCGGCTGTCACGGTATTGATCGATGGAAAACCTACCCAACTCAGCGGTACAGATTTACAGGCTTATCTTTCGGGTATCAGTGCTTCGCAGGTGGATGTGATCGAACTGATCGAGAACCCGGGCGCTAAGTATGACGCGTCGGGTAACGCAGGTATCATCAATATTAAACTGAAATCGAATAAGCTGAAAGGTTTCAACGGCTCGATGAACCTGAGTATCGGGCAGGGCATGTATTACAAGACAGGCAATTCGCTCAACCTGAATTACCGTAATGGTAAAATAAACTGGTTCATGAACTATGGTATGCGTGCCAGCACCGAGAGGATGGACATGTATACCCTTCGGAAATATTTTGATAGCAACAGGGAAGATTCCGCTCTCCTGGAACAGCCCAATGTTAACAAAGCCCGCAACAGCGGGTATAACCTGAAGACAGGTTTCGATTTTTTTGTGAACAACAAAACGACGCTGGGCCTGGTATTTAACGGTGGCCTCTTTAACCGGAAAGCTAAATCCTTTGCCGCGATTGATTGGATGGGCCCCGACTATCAAATCGATTCATCTATTAATACACAAGGTGAAAATACCACCGAGTTCAATAGGGGCGGGCTGACCTTAAATGGCAAACACAAGATCGATGAGCATAGTGAACTAAGCGTTGATATCGATTATGTACGATTTACCATTCACAGCGATCAGAATTATCAAACCCAGTTATCGGTCCCGGGCAGCGAAATAGAAGCGACGAAAGGAAATTTTCCTTCTAAACTTGATATCATTACAGCAAAGGTTGATTACTCCCGGCGCTTCAGCAAATTCCTGCTGGAAACAGGTTTAAAAACAGCGATCAACAAGACGGACAATCTCGCTGATTTTTATTATTACGATAGCGGCAACTGGCAGCCCGACCTGAGCCGGAGCAATCACTTTTTATATGATGAAAAGATCAGCGCGGCCTATGCTAGCGTTGACGTGGAGAGCGGCAAATGGCATTGGCAAACGGGCCTTCGCTATGAAATCACTTCTTATCATGCGAAGCAATTGGGTAATGCCATTGTAAAGGATTCATCGTTTAGCAGAAACTATGGCAGTTTGTTTCCAACCGCCTTTGTTTCTTACCAGGCAGATAGTAATAACATGGTGACCTTCCGCATTGGTCGACGAATTGACCGGCCTCCCTTCCAATACCTCAATCCTTTTCTACGCGTGCTGAACAAATACACGTACGAAGGTGGCAACCCGTATATCCGGCCGCAATACACTTGGAATTTCTCGGTAGCGCACACGTATCAACAAAAGCTAACCACGGAAATTTCTTACAGTTACCTGAAAGATTATTTTTCACAGATATTCTTTATTGATTCCAATAGCAGTAATGTCAACAAAAACATCATTATCTACACGCGGGGAAATGTAGGTTCATTTCAGAACTTCGGCATTACGGAAACTTTTCAGCAGACTATTAACAAATGGTGGAACCTGACCGCTGTGGCTGTCTTCAATCACAAGATCATCAAGGGAGTGGAATGGGCGCCTATCGAAGCAAGGGTGAGTCAGCTGAATATAAGTATCAATAACCAGTTCCAGTTGAAGAAAGGCTGGGCTTTAGAGTTGAGCGGTTACTATCAAACAAAAAGCCAGATAGACCTGCAGGAATGGTTAAAACCACAAGGTGAACTGGATGCCGGCGTCTCCAAACAAATCATGAAGAGTAAGGGCACATTAAGATTGAATATCCGGGACATCACCTATTTTCAGAATTACTCCGGCTATTCCACTTTTCAAAACTCTTATGAACCGTTTACTATAAAATGGGATTCACGGGTAGTGCGGCTGAGTTTTAGCTGGCGGTTTGGTAAGACCATGAAACCGATAAATCGTTCGGAAGGCGGCGCTACCGATGAGATTAACCGTGCCAACGGCAATTAACTTTGCGACGTAGGAAGATTGTTCTCATAGGATTTAAATCGGCGCCGGTAAAGAGATGGCTTCACCTAAATCAATTAGCATGGCTGAACGGAAGGATTATCTTCAAATATCAATGAACAAAGATCTATGGCTGATACTTCAAAAAAGACGCTCTCCGATGAGACCAAGGCTACTGCTGCTGTTCACTACGACCAGTTTTTCGGCCCTTTATACTTTGAACCCTATGCGATAGAAGTAGCCAAACGAATCAACCGAGTCAACGTTGCGGTTGTTTTGGAAATTGCAGCAGGCACGGGTCGTGTTACCCGTCACATCCGGGAGCGTATCTTACCTGCCACCAAATTAATCGCGTCAGATATCAGCGAAGAAATGCTGACTGTAGCCAAAAAGAAATTAGGACATTTTGATATCGACTGGCAACATATCGATGCGCAACAACTTCCATTCAACGATAATAGTATCGACGTTGTCGTTTGCTGCTTCGCCTACATGTTTGTTCCCGACCAGTCTAAAGCGTTTACCGAAGTATGGCGCGTGCTGAGACCGGGTGGTCATTTTTTATTCACCACCTGGGATAAGCTGGAAAATAACCCGGCGTCCTATATTTCCCGGTGTATGGCAGAGGAATATTTGGAAGAGCCGCTGCCTGCTTCATATGATATAGCAACTTCCATGAGCGATGAGATGGTCATACGATCGTTACTACAGGATACCGGGTTTTCAAAACTGTTGGTTGAAAAAGTAAAACTTCTTTCCAGCATTCAAAACGCAAAGGAAGCCGCACTTGGTTTCGTGCAGGGAGGTTCTGTTTATGATCAGATCAGGAAACGTAATCCTGGCAGCCTAGATGAAATTAAGATCAAATTGGAAAAGCAACTAGCCGACCAATTCGGCGACGCGCCGATGGTTGTGCCCATAAGCGCTTTGATCAGCCAGGCCTGGAAATAGTCATTCGTTACACGAGGAGCCCGTCCTGAAAAACTTTGGGTAGTATTAATAAATCTGGGAGCAGAATCGTCTGGAAAGTAGAGGCAACTATGTTTTATCTGAATTTATACGAAACCAAATCTCTTGAGTAGGTGATCACCAGGGGGCCTGTGACATCGATTCGCTCATATTCAACCGATCTTACCATTCCGATCCCCGGTTTCACATAGATAATATCCTTGCTGTAGACCTCCCCGTCATACGTGGTGACGAATTCGTTGCGGATGCAATCATACCCATTTACTTTGGTCAGTTCAGTATATCCCCGTAGCGTGGTGATAATATGCACATTTCGTTCAGTACCATTCACGGGAATCATGGCATCCAGTTCCTTTTTCGAGATCAGGGAATCATTGGTCGCTACCTGTTTGAAAAAGATGTAGTTTGCCAGGTTATAACCGTTAAACAGTTTGACCGTATAATCATCGGTTTGGCTAAGAAAGAACTGGGGCAGGCTTAAAAAAGTACCGTAATAAAAATGACCATCAACGAAGGTAGACTCTTTGGTATACAGGGTGTCATCCATGGTATAATAGAATACACCTTTGTTATACCCCGAATCCTTATAGGCCCAGTGATTACCTTTCACGATGGGCCAAACGCCCCTGATTTCTGTGGGCTCAACGGGATCGGCGGGCGATTCCGGGTCATGACCTTTTGAGCAGGCTGCCAGCAACAGCAGGGAAAAAATAAGGACAATTAGTCGCATGGTCAGGCATTGATTAAACAAGATAATGCCGGAACGGCGATTGACCAATAGCAATTTTCAATCATTCGTTGGTTCCGCAGAGGTTTTCTTGCACGCCGTCGCAGGTGTACTGAGCTTGTCGAAGTATTTCCACCCGCCACTCTGTTCGCAATTTTTTATCCTGAACCATATCAGCTTCCGATATCTATCCGGGCCGTCACTCCGTGCCGATAGGTGTTATTGCGCAACTCAGCCCAATATTAGCTCCCAAATCGTTTGGGGTCCGGGCTATGTACGGGCTTTAGTCTAATTGCTTTTTTGGGAATTTTTTTTAACGGTTTTTGATTCTTCTATGAAATAGTTATCTATTTCCTGGCCATAATATAAAATGAAGGCATCGTAGCCGTTATAAAAATATACATATGCGATGCTATGTACCTAAGATAGTTAACCATTGAATTAAGCTAAAAATATAATGCCTTAAGTGGGACGCTGTTTATGACTGATAAGAAGTACCTCAATAAGCAGCCAGGCAGGATCCGGTAAGAACCGACTGGCAACCAAGCTAAATTTTTTAATTTCAATCAATTAAATAAAATAAGTTTCTCCGGGTTTCATTTCACAAAGCTTCAGTTTCCGCCATCCATGTATTATATTTCGGGCTCAATTACCGGCCCTTGAAACAAGCTTTTCCGACACCACCTTTACCCGTCCTCCTAACGATGCGCCGCACAGCTTTTTGTTGCATTCTGACCCTGGCTTTTTCCTGTTTTTTGGGCGTAAAGATTCACGCACAGGATGACTGTTACAAAACTTTCTTCCATACTTATGGCCGCACGGGGCCTGGATACGTGGACATGAAAGAAGTCTGCCGCAGTTCTGACGGCGGGTACCTGATGGGCGGAAATATTGGCCCCACTTACCAACCGGCCATTGTCAAATTAGACAAAAAAGGCGCCGTGGAGTGGAATAAGGCTTTTGCTAATGATCTGTGGTGGGTGCGGAAGGTGATTGCTACAAGCGATGGAAACTTTGTGGTAGCCACTATTTCTTACAATACCCAGCTTACCAAGTTCGCGAATGATGGAACTATTATCTGGTCAAAAGAATTTATTAACCAGGACTGGTTTGACCTGCGCATTGACGGCATCCAGGAATTGCCCGACGGAGGATTTATGTTGTTGTTTAACGGCGGCTATGGAGGAGGGAAGATGTATAATTATCTCGTCAGGCTGGACGCGAACATCAATGTAGTTTGGAAAAGAAAGCTGATTCATCGAAACTACGAGCCCATGATCAAAAGTCTTCTCGTAGAAGGCGACGCAATCTTTATAGCGGCGGATTTTTACAACGACCAGGGATACCAGCAACTGGACATTGCACGGCTTTCATTGACGACCGGCGATTTTGTCTGGAAGCAACGCCTGGAAGCAGAAAATCCTCATCTATGGGATCCCCACCTGGCAAAGATCAATGACACACTGGTGTTGTCCGTTTTCAGTTTTGAAAACCCCGCTACATTTGACGAGCTGAATCGGCTGGCCTATATTAACGTAGATGCCGGCACCGGTCATTACTTATCTTCTTACCGGTTTGAAAATCTTGAACCTTCTTATAATTCGCTTGCCAGCGTGATTCAGGATTTGGGACCCTGCCATTTTAGTAAAACGGCTGACAATAACCTACTCATAGCGCAACAGATCGTCCAGAATAATCAGCATTTTCTGAATGTAACCAAGTTTACCACCGGTGGAAAGACGCTCTTTTCCAAAAACTATATCAATAACCGAAAACGCGATGTTTGGTCGGTGCAGGCCGAAAGCGATGGGTTTTTACTCTGCGGAAGAAGCTATACCACCTACGGTAACTTAACAGACAGTTCTTTCCTGATGAAAATAGACCTGGCGGGAGATGTGATTTCTTCACCATTGGCCCCATTTGAAAAATGTTATAACGAACCCAATACGGTAGAACTCGTTCCAACCTCCCTGAAGGAAGTGACATCCAATTTTCTAAGAAGCGAAGACCTTGACTTCCTGGCTATTTCTGACTTTTTACCACAGCTTAGCGTTTTTCCAATGGACGAAACACGTTATTGCAATAGCATTACCTCGACCTGCCGGTCAATTGAAATAAGCGGCGAGGATTCAGTCTGCCTGTCGGCACCTGTAACATTTACGGTGAAGCGGGAAACCGGGTGCACCAGCCGGGTGTCCTGGAGCTATGACAATGCACTGGCAAAAACGATCGCTCTAACCGACAGTTCCATCACTTTAGAATTTATTTCCCGTGGATTAACAAAGATCAACGCCACGATGAGCGGTGGTTGCTCAGGCGCGGATCTTTTTCACGAAAAACAAGTGGAAGTTTTCCGCAATGCCAAAAGCCTGGAGCTTGGTCCAGATAAAAACAGTTGTTTTCCCGCAGCATTGACTTTAAATGCAGGAAAAGGATTTATGGCCTACCACTGGAACAATGGAGGCAGGGATTCATTTGTCACTGTTACTACGGTCGGTAAATATTATGTAGAAGTCATGGATGCCTGTGGTAATTTTTTTACTGATACAATTCTGGTGAGCGGGGGATCGCCTGTTCCGTTGAATATCGGTCCGGATCGTTTTAAATGTAATGAGGATACGCTGAAATTGTCCGCACCTGCCGGCTTTGTAAACTATAGCTGGGGACCGGACTACAACCTGGTCATAAAGGACCCACGAAATGTAGTAGTGCAGCCAGTTGCTGATACCAGCTATTATGTCAGGGCGGAAATTTCGCCTGGTTGTTTTGCTTATGATACGGTAAGGGTCACCGTAAAAAATTCACCCCAGATCAATCTCGGCGCCGATATGGAGCTTTGCGAAGGTGAATCTGTTTTGGTAGATGCCGGTCCGGGATTTGATCAATACCACTGGAACGATGGACAGTCTACACAACAGGTGATTGCCAATGCGGCGAAAGAATACAGGCTTTATGCCAGCACCGCAGATGGATGTATGTCTTCCGGCAGCATGAACGTATTGAAAGTGTGGCCAACACCAACTGTTCAACTCAATGACAATATGAAACTCTGCAAAGGCTCTTCCATTACGCTGGATGCCGGTCAGTATGCTGTTTATACCTGGCAGGATGGAAGTTCATCGCGGACTTTCTCTGTGCGCAACCCCGGACGTTATTATGTTACCGTGCTTGATCAACACCATTGCAGCGGCAGCGATACCGCCCGCATCACGGAATTCGCAACGCCACCTTCCAACTTTCTTCCTAAGGACACGGCCCTTTGTGCTGGCGAAACCATTATCCTGAAACCGGCGGGTTCGTATAAAAATTACTTATGGAATGATAACAATAACCAACCAGCGATAACTGTTACCCGTCCCGGGTTATATTGGCTTGACGTTACCGATAACGACAATTGTACCGGAAGGGATTCGGTCGTAGTGGCGGCAAAGAATTGTGTCAATAGCTTTTTTGTTCCGAGCGCTTTCACTCCCGATGGTAATGGTAACAATGATTTTTTCAGACCATTGATAACAGGAAATGTCAAACAGTATCGCTTTTCGATATTTGACCGGTCAGGCCAGGTTCTCTTTACCACGTCCGACCCGGCAAAGGGATGGGATGGGAGCAGCAAAGGCGTGAGACAACCCGGGACGGTATTCGTTTGGACCTGTACTTACCAATTAGAAGGAACAGTACCGCATACGGAATCGGGAACAGTGTTGCTGATCAGGTAGGTTACCAGTGCTTGCAAACTAACAAGAAGACCGGCGGTATGATGCTGGTAAGCGGTCATTTCATGTTCTTCTAAAACCTATGCAATTAACGGGATCAAGTGATATCATTTTTTCAAGCTGAAATTCGGACTCCATCATTTTCTCTGAGTATTATACTCGGATAAAACAGTAAGTAGTACAAAAACTGTTTACAATGATACGCGGGTTAAAACACCAATTATTTAGCCGGGCATTTTGCGAACAATATTTTTTATATATCGCTTATGATGCGTTTCTATTCCAGAGTTTTTTAATTTCTCTTCTTTGTCTTGTTACGCCAGTGGCCGGATTGGGGCAAACGGTAATGTTATCTGCACTGTTAGTTTCTGGTTACCGAAACCAATGCCTTTAGTTAACTTTCCTGTATGAACCCGGAAATTCGCACATCATTCCCTTCATTTGAAAATGCCCTTTTAGAAAGCCTCGAAAACAAGGGAGAGGTAAAAATATTTGAAAAGGACGAAAAAATCGTGAAGACCGGGCAATATTACAAATGAAGTGGGATGGTGAATGGCAGATTACCTATGAAGTATTTCGCGACCTCGGAATTGCATTTGCAGTAGCCCTCATTTTCATCTACATACTTATAGTTGGATGGTTTCAGCATTTCGTTACACCTCTTATAATGCTTGCCGCCATCCCTTTATCATTAATCGGAATTGTATGGGGACATTGGTTGCTGGGCGCTTACTTCACGGCTACTTCGATGGTAGGGTTTATCGCGCTGGCGGGGGTGATGGTAAGGAATTCAGTTTTGCTCATTGATTTTATAAACATACGGCTAAAAGAAGGTAGCCCGTTAAAGCAGGCGATCATAGAAGCGGGTGCAGTAAGAATCACGCCTATTTTATTGACAGCGGGTGCCGTGGTTATAGGTACCGTGATCATTTTATTTGACCCTGGTTTCCAGGGACTGGCTATTTCACTCATGGGCGGGACTATTACTTCGACATTCCTGACATTACTTGTAGTACCACTGCTTTATTTCAGGTTATTCAGGAAAAAGGAGTCTGCTAAAAATAAAACAGTATAAAACCCGTAAAGGCGGATATCCAGTGATTAAAAATTATCGGAACTGCTAAAAACGAAAATCAACATTTGCCTCGAAGGATAAACAAAACTCAGGTCATTAACTTTCTATAAACAGCTCTGACTTAATCAAGCCTCATCGTCCGTTACGCAACGATTTACATCAAGGCTAACAGGCACCAGGAATTTCTATCGCCTGGCAAGTAGGGAAATTTGTCCATCCTCTTGCGTTAATCCTCCATTTTTTAAGGTGGCATGTCATAGCATCTTTGCCCTGTCAATAACGACATCACCTTAAAAACATACAAATGAAAAAGTTTACCGTTCCAACAAGAGAACAAGTAGCCCCGGCTAATCAAGCCATCTTCGACAGCCTGAATAAAGCTCTGGGCTTTGTTCCAAACCTTTATGCCACTATCGCATATTCAGATCATGGATTAGGAAAATACCTGGCCTATCAAAACGCCAAAACAACTTTAAGCAACAAGGAAAAGGAAGCTGTTAACTTAATAGTTAGCCAGGTAAATGGTTGCGTGTACTGCCAAAGCGCTCATACCGTAATTGGAAAAATGAACGGGTTCTCGGATGATCAACTGGTTGACATCCGCAAAGGCAGATCAGAAAATCCAAAGCTGAATGCTTTGGTTAAATTGGCTGCCGGCATTACGAAAAACCGTGGCAGAGCTGATGCAACGCTGGTAGACGATTTCTTTACGCAAGGTTATACCAACGAAAACCTCGTTGACCTCGTTTTACAGATCAGCGATAAAACAGCTATGAACTACCTGCACAATCTTACCCAGGTACCCGTTGATTTTCCTTTGGCGCCATCACTGGAGATGACCATAAGCAATAATTAAAATACACAGGTATAGTGCAAAAGCCGGAAAAATTTTCCGGCTTTTTTTTAGAACTGAGCTAACAGCGAAATCAAACAGCCAAAACTTAAAACACAACCATTTTAAAGATGATATGACTGAACGGATTTAATACTGTAGCTTCCAGATTACAAATAAGATAAATGCAAGCACAACTTGAGCAGATACGGGATCAGCAAAAAGAGTCATGGAATAAAATTTCCGGTGGTTGGAAAAAATGGGATGGGATGGTGATGGATTTCTTAAAACCAATGGGCGATGAAATTATTCGTTTGATCAATCCCAAAGGTGATGATTTCGTACTGGATGTGGCGTCGGGCACGGGTGAACCAGGGCTTACCATTGCTACCATGCTTACCGGTGGGAGAGTAGTTATTAACGACTTCGCGGAAGATATGGTGGTAATAGCCCGTGAAAATGCAATAAGAAAAGGGATAGCTAATTTCGAAACTGATACCAGCGATATTTCTGAGCTTCCATTTGCTGATAATACATTTGATGCAATCAGTTGCCGGTTTGGTTTTATGTTTTTTCCCGACATGTTATTAGCCGTCAAAGAAATGGTCCGGGTGCTAAAACCTGGCGGTAGAATTGCTACTTCTGTCTGGAACATACCTGAAAAGAATTTTTGGGTTACCGCTATCATGGGTTCTATCAACAAAAATTTACAGCTTCCTCCTGCATTGCCTGGTGCACCGGGAATGTTTCGTTGTGCCCAAAAAGGATTCATGAGAGACTTGTTTGTGCAAGCCGGCTTAAGAAATCTTTGTGAAACAGAAATCGACGGAAAGCTGGATTGCGGAGATGCAGAAGGCTATTGGAATTTTATGAGCGAAGTTGCAGGTCCTGTTGCTGCCGCCTTAAGTAAGGTTGACGATGAAATGAAAGACAAAATAAAAAATGATGTATTTCTATCGGTAAAACAAAAATATCCTGAAGATAAAACGATGGTCGATTCAAGTGCTATTGTTATCTACGGTGAAAAATAATTTCGTTAAGCCAGTACTTATCAAAGAACAAGGGCTCCTGCTTTTCATAAGCTGTCTTTTCTACAAACATTAACTTCAGGGAAAATTATCCATCCCATTACGTTAATCCTCCATTCTCCGGGGGTACGTGGTATATCATCTTTGCAAAGTCAATACGACATTAAATAAATTTTTTTTAAAATGAAAAAGGCAACCAAATCAATCGTAGTTATTGCATTGTTACTCATATCTGTGGTGTCGACTGCTCAGGTATCGTACAAGAGTATTAAAGTAGACGGTCTAAATATCCCTTATAGGGAGGCAGGCGATGCAAAAAATCCAAAACTTGTTTTACTGCATGGCTTCCCGGCGGGTTCACATCAATATCGTGAACTAATTCGCTCTTTGTCAGATAAGTTCCATGTTATCTCCCCTGATTACCCCGGCTTTGGGCTCAGCGATATACCTGACCCTGCATCCTATGACTACACCTTTGACGGAATTTCACTGATCGTTGAACATTTTCTGCAATTGAAAGGTTTTGACCACTACGGTTTATTTGCACAGGATTATGGGGGCCCTATTGGATTCAGAATTGTTGGACGCAACCCCAAAGCACTCGACTGGTTGATTGTTCAAAACACCAATGCGTATGAAGTTGGCTTCACTGCCGCATGGGATGGCTTTCGCGGTGCGTTATGGAAAAACAGGTCTGCAGAAACAGAGAAGCCGCTGGCAGCGTTTCTTACCCACGATGCAATCAAGAGCATTTATTTGTACGGAGCAAAAAACCCCGATTTAATTAGCCCTGACAATTGGGAATCGGACTATGCTTTCATGCAAAGACCTAATGCAGTTCGCATAAATCTCAACCTGTTTTACGACTACAGAAGAAATGTGGAGCTTTATCCCGTATGGCAGGAATTTCTCAGAAAGAACCAGCCGAAAACAATTATTTTCTGGGGACAGAAAGATATTTTCTTTACGCCAGCCGGGGGCGAAGCCTATCTGAAAGATCTTCCCAAAGCCGAAATGCATCGCTTAGACGCCGGGCACTTTGCAGTGGAAGATAATCTTGACTACATCTCAAAGGAAATCCATCGTTTTTATAAGGAAAAAGTAGTGGGAAAATAGAAAATCGCTTTGGACCAACGCCATGCTCGCCCCCTGGCGTTGGTTTTCTGCAGGTACCTGTTTGTAGTGGTATTTCAATTTGAAACAGGAAAGGGAAAATTGTCCATCCCATTGCGGAATTACTCCATTTGTACCGGATCAATTTAGTATCACCTTCGTAAAACAAAAATCAAATACATGGAACAACGTCATCCTCTTCCTCCATTCACTATGGAAACCGCATTGCAAAAAGTACAAATGGCAGAAGATGCCTGGAACAGTAAAGATCCTGAAAGAGTTAGCCTGGCCTATTCAGTAGATACAGAGTGGCGCAACCGGACGGACTTTATCAACGGACGTGAGGCGGTAAAAGAATTTCTGAAGGGCAAATGGGAAAAGGAGTTGCATTACAAACTCAAAAAGGAACTATGGGGATTCAGGGGAAATCGTATGGCGGTTAGGTTTGAGTATGAATATCAAAACACAGAAGGCCAATGGTTCCGTGCCTACGGCAATGAGAACTGGGAGTTTGACGAAAATGGATTAATGCGGAAGAGATATGCTAGTATCAATGATTTGGCAATAGAGAAAAAAGATAGAAAGTTATAAACCATAAAACATTTTTATGAATAAAGATTTAATAAAAGAAATACCTGCGGATGAACCAATAGTCATTGCCGATGAATGTGGCGATAGTTTGTGGGATGCAGTGCTTCAGCAGGACGTAAAAGCCTGCGATGTAATAAATACTTCCAAAGGAGCTTCGGCACTGCTGAATGGTATTGAAAAAATACAGGTAAGTGAAGAAACAAAAGGCTAATCACATTTTTCTCCCTGGCAAATAAACAAAATGATCATGGCAAAAAATTTCACAACATTAGCATTTACCGATACGGTCAAGGCAATGCAGGAAAAGATGGGCAGCAGGGCGGGTTATGCAAGAATGGAAAAGGATACCTACAAGGATGGCCTGACACAAAATGAAATTGAGTTCATTGCTCAGCGTGACAGTTTTTATATGGCAAGTGTTGGCGAAAATAATTTTCCTTACATACAGCATCGCGGCGGGCCAAAAGGATTTGTAAAAGTACTTGATGCAAAGCGCATCGGGTTTATTGACTTCAGGGGGAATATGCAATACATTTCTGTTGGTAACATTGCTACCAATAATAACGTTGCGCTGATAATGGTTGATTACCCTTCAAGAGCGAGGTTAAAGATTCTTGCAAAAGCGGAAATGGTGGAATTAAAAGATGATCCTTTATTGTACAATTTGCTGGATTTAAATGAATACAAATTTAAACCGGAGCGGATGATGGTGTTTAATGTGGAAGCGTATGACTGGAATTGTCCGCAACATATTACCCCAAGGTATACAGTGGAAGACGTAGAGGAGGCATTTGCGAGCCAGCGTGAGCGGGTGAAAAAGTTGGAATCCGAAGTAAAAGAACTGAAGCTTAAACTAAAGGAAAAATGCTGAAGGAATTAAAAAGAGTTGTGATAACGGGCATGGGTGCTGTTACTCCGCTTGGAAATTCGGTAAATGAGTTCTGGAGAAATATTGTTGCCGGCAAAAGTGGAGTTGGTTTGATTACAAAATTTGACAGCACTCATTTCAAAACAAAATTTGCCGCCGAAGTAAAGGGGTTTGATGCTGCCGGTTATTTTGAGAAGAACGAGGCGCGCAAGTACGATTTGTTTACACAGTATGCCGTAGCAGCCGCAGAGGAAGCCATCAAAAATGCTGGTCTTGATTTTGAAAAACTCAATAAAAATAAAATCGGCGTTATCTGGGGTTCCGGCAATGGTGGTATTCAAACTTTCCAGGATCAGTTAGAAGATTTTTTTGGAAGCAACAAGCAGCCAAGATTTAATCCCTATTTTATTCCAAAAATAATTGCTGATATTCCATCCGGCGTTATTTCAATACGTCATGGACTAAGGGGATTGAACTTCTCCACTGTTTCCGCCTGTGCTTCTTCCAATACGGCTATTATCGATGCTTTTAATTATATACGGTTGGGCAGAGCGGATGTAGTTATTACCGGTGGTTCAGAAGCCGCTATTAATGAAAGTGGCGTGGGTGGTTTCAGTGCATCCAGGGCTTTATCAACAAATAATGAAAACCCCCAACATGCTTCCCGGCCATTTGATGTAAAAAGAGATGGTTTTGTGATAGGCGAAGGCGCTGGCGCCCTCGTTTTGGAAAGCCTGGAATCCGCTTTAGCAAGAGGGGCCGCTATCATGGCGGAAATTATAGGTGGTGGTATGGCTGCTGATGCCTGGCACTTAACGGGTACACATCCGGAAGGTGAAGGCGCTTATTTGGGAATGTTGGATGCGTTGGAGGATGCGGAAATAGATGCGGCTAAAATAGATTATGTAAATGCTCACGCCACTTCAACCCCTGTAGGTGATGAGAGTGAATTGAAAGCCATGGCAAGAGTATTTGGCGAAAGAAAAGACCTGAATATAAGTGCTACCAAGTCTATGACAGGGCATTTGCTGGGAGCAGCAGGCGCCATTGAAGCCATCATTTGTATTAACGCTATAAAGGACGCCATTATTCCCCCGACTATTAATACAAATGAAGTAGATGATGTATATAAAAATAAATTCAACTTCACCCTGGATAGTGCCCAGGCAAAGGAGATTAACTATGCTTTAAGCAATACTTTTGGTTTTGGGGGACATATCGCCACCACTATTTTTAAAAAATATTCACTATAATATTGTACAATGCTCAACCAGTCAACTTTTACATTAGTAAATCCACAAAACGGGAACCTGGCGTTTAAACTTTTCGAATTTGAGGATAACGACTTTTTCGACCATTTGCAGCGAAACAATTATTTCTCATTGATATGGGTGACAAATGGGGGAGGTAAATTAAAAGCTGATTTTGCCGAATATGATTTCGAAGAGAGTAGTCTATTTGCTTTTGCTCCTTACCAGCCTTATGTGATTGTAACTGACAAGCAAATAAAGGGCACCGCGATTTATTTTCATCCTGAGTTTTTTTGCATTCATAAGCACGATAAAGAAGTTGCCTGCAATGGCGTGCTGTACAACAATGTTTATCAGCCACCTTATGTAAAGGTGGATGAAAATTCTGCGGCCACCCTTCAAATGTTATGTAACCAGATAAAAATTGAAATGCAAAACCCGGCCATGGCGCAATACGAATTGCTGGTTTCCTACTTAAAAATATTTTTGATTACGGCATCCCGCTTAAAAACGCAGCAACAACCACTTGCCGCTGAAGAAGTAAAAGATAACAAAGAGCCATTTATTCTACAAAAGCTAAAGGACGCCATTGAGGATAACTTTAAGACCAAGCATTCGCCGAATGAATATGCCGAGATGCTTTATATTTCACCAAAAGCATTGGCCAAGATCACCAAATCGCATTTTAATAAGACAATCTCCAGCCTCATTAATGAACGTATCGTGATTGAGGCTAAGCGGGAATTATATCTTACCAATAAAACAGTTAAGGAAATTGCCTGGGAACTTGGATACGAAGATGAATATTACTTCAGCAGATTCTTTAAAGTAAATGCGGATGTATCACCTCAGTTATACAGGGAGACAGTAGGTTTTGCAAGAGGAGCTGCTTAGCAACCCAAAATATATAATGAGAGGAAAATTTCCCCTTTTTAATAAGTACAGGGCAGGCTAATATTTATTTAACCTTCAGGAATGCTCAAAGAACAAATAAAGAATGTGCTGATAAGAAGGCTTTACGAGAACGAAAATATCCCGTATGAACTCCTTTTGCTTGCTGACCCATCAAGAGAACTTATAGATAAATATTTAAAGACTTCCGAAGTATATGTAGCCCTGCTGGACAACGACATTATTGGAACTTATGTGCTCTACCCGGTCAGCCCTAACGTCATCGAAATAAAGAATATATCCGTTGATGATGAATACCAGGGCCGGGGAGTGGGAACACAAATGCTTAGGGACGCATTCAAAAAGGCAAATGAAAAATGCTTCAAAGCGATTATAATTGGAACAGGGAACTCAAGTGTCGGACAACTCTATTTATACCAAAAGGCAGGATTTAAAATTATTGAAATAAGAAAAGATTTTTTTATTGATAATTACCCGGAACCGATTTATGAAAATGGTATCCAGGTCAAACATATGATTGTTTTGAGAAAACAATTGTAAGATGGATGGGGCTAATATCAGCCGATAAAAAGAGATTGCTTTTATTACGGTATAAAAATTATATTTTATTTTTTCTGCTCCCAAAAACCGTATTTCAGTAGTTCAGTGAGGATGAAAGCTTTGGTTTGTTTTCCTTTACGGGACATCGGCCTTGCCAACAGCCGGGAGCCTCCTTGTTGCTTACTTACGACGAAAAGTATAAAGGGTTGCTGCAAGCTAAAAAATTCAATGCGAAGTCAACACGAAGAGGCCGTTTTAATTCTTAATTGTTTTACGGCAGGAGTTTACTTTGTTAAATTCTTAATAAGTCTGTTCTCATTTACCCGCATGCTTTGCTATCTCTTTGAATATCGACTTAACCAGTTGCCTCCAAAATTGGGATTGTTTAAGCCCTTCTTTAAGACTGGCAAATACGTAAAAGCACAGCCAGCAGGGTGCGGTTTAGAAATCAACGAAATACCGGGAAGCTTTAACTGCCCGGTTAACGGATTTTTTTTAATAATTAGGGGCTTAATTCAAAATGGCTAAAGCAATATTGAAATCTTTCGCATTACTCCTTTAAAGTGTTTATCGTTAACACTATGGATCTTATTGTTTTTAAGTTAGACGAGGTCAGTTATAAGATCTAATCCTCCCGGCCATCAGGAAGACTAATAAAAGAATCCAGTCCTGGCGCTTCATTTTTTTGCTCCTTCCGTTTTTTTATTTCATTTGTTAGACGTGTAATCGTTTCTTTACAAGTGTCATATTCCTTTTTTGAAGCGCCTGCCTTAAACATTTTTAGAAAATCATTCGTTTGCTTGTCAAGCATATCTACAAGAGTGGCAAGGCTTAGTTTTTTTAGATTATCCATCCCGGATTAATTAACGATATTAATAACTTTATTCTTAGTTAAATCATTGCTTTTGCAAGGCCGGCAATAAATCCTTATATTATTTTATAAGTTATGCACTAGCATTTTCAGTCATATTTATTTTAATACTCCCGAATTTTGCCAATGCAGTATTGATGTGTGTGTCCAGCGAAGCTGCCTTTGCGATGAGAGTAGGTCTCTCGATGGGAG
>JBDTUH010000036.1:0-61126 GCA_040007815.1 Chitinophagaceae bacterium | reverse complement strand
GTGGAGTAATGTCACCCGCCACTGTAGTAAATGACCAGCTGTAATCACTGGCCAAAGGATTACCTGCCACATCTTTTACACCGGATACTCCGCTTACGATCTTTGCCGTATAGACGGTTGAATTAGTTAGTGCGGCCGATGGTGTTAATGTTACTGTTCTTGTACCGGAATTATAGGAAACAACAGATGTTATTAATGTATTGGAAGCATTGCGCAATTCAACGGTTGAACTATTGATAGTTGTTGCATCCATCGCTTCACTAAAGATGGCTGTGGCAGTTGTGCTAACGGATACACCCGTTGTGCCATTCGCTGGCGTAACAGACGATACGGTTGGTGGAGTAATGTCACCCGCCACTGTAGTAAATGACCAGCTGTAATCACTGGCCAAGGCATTCCCTGCCGCATCTTTTACACCGGATGCTCCGCCTATAGCTTTTGCAGTATAGACAGTCGAGTTTGCCAGTGCAGCCGATGGCGTTAATGTTACTGTTCTTGTTCCCGCATTATATGAAACAACAGATGTTATTAATGTATTGGAGGCATTACGCAATTCCACGGTTGAACTATTGATAGTTGTTGCATTCATGGCTTCACTAAAGATGGCTGTAGCGGTTGCACTAATGGAGACTCCTGTTGCTCCATTTATTGGGGTAACAGAAGATACAGTTGGAGCTGTGACGTCACCAGCTACGGTGGTAAATGACCAGCTATAATCGTTTGCCAAAGCATTACCTGCCGCATCTTTTACGCCTGATGCCCCGCCTATAATTCTTGCCGTGTAGACGGTTGAATTAGTTAGTGCGGCCGATGGTGTTAATGTTACTGTTCTTGTACCGGAATTATAGGAAACAACAGATGTTATTAATGTATTGGAAGCATTGCGCAATTCAACGGTTGAACTATTTATCGTAGCTGCATCCATGGCTTCATTAAAGATGGCGGTAGCGGTTGTACTAATGGATACACCTGTTGTTCCGTCTACCGGAGTAACAGAAGATACAGTTGGAGGAGTAATATCAGTGCCGGCAGTTGTGAATTTCCAAACTGGCCCAAGTGTTACATTTTGCCCATCATAAAGCTCCATGTCCCATTCATAATTAGTACTAAAAGAAAGATTACTCCAGGCAAAGCATGGGCTTGTCCCGGATGCAATGGTATTCGTTTGCCCTAAAACTGGCAGCATATTAAACACCAATTCAAACTGGCTATTGGCATCCGTTTCAAACGTATTTGTATAGGGCGAATAGGTTTTTACAGATACTTTATTTAAAGAAGGATCGAATTCATAAATACGTAACAGGCCGTTGCCGCCGGCGGGTCTTGACTGGTAATCGGTGAGAATCGTATGCACCCTGTTTCCATTATAGATATCTGTTCGCCGGGCTTCACCACCAGTGGAGCTACTAACGTGTCCTCCCATAAGAAACACAAAATTGGAATAAGCACGTAACCTGTTGTAAATAGCCTGGCCCTGTGTACTGAATGAGGCATCCTCGTTTATCGCCCAGTGAGTCATCACTATTACTTTGCGACCAGGATTATTTTGAACAAGGTTTTCTGCCCAATCCAACGGACCTCCGGCAGCAGAGAAAGCTGCAGATTGATCATATTCAAAGGAGATCACCATGAAATCAATACCGCTTGCGCTGAAAAGCTGGTAATGATTATCATTGTTCGATCCGTAATGTCCTCCATAATAATCGCGGCCGGCAAAATGACTGCTTCCGAAATATTGATTGTAATAAGTGGTAGTACCGGTTGCTGTCGCTACAGGTGTCTGATCATGATTGCCCACACTGATGCCAAAAGGTATTCCCTGTGGCAGTCCTGTCAACGTTGGATTTTCAATAGTAGCTATGGCTGTTTGCGCCCTTTGCCATTCGATCTCGTTGTTGGAACCAGGAGGGTCGTCGCCATTTTGTACACAATCGCCTAACTGCCCGACGTAAACTATATTCTTTGACGGCCGGTTATTGGCGATCCATGTTGTCTGTGCGTTGAACATAGCAGCATTACCCCCGTCATGGTTTCCCTGTGGTTCTTCCGTATAGTATTGCGTATCGGGTAATAGTATAATGGTAAATTTTTCCGAACCATTGGCTGGCACTTTTCTTCCATAGTATCGTACCTGCAGCGTTCCGCCATTAGGATCACTGACCGTCGCGCATAAATTGGGGTTTATTGAAACTGAACCAGCCTGGTTTGCCGGAACCGGGTTCGCCGGCTGATTAGGCGCCTGGCTATAGGATGATCCAATAAAGCTGAAAAAAAATAAAAAAATAGAAACCTGTCGTGTAATAGCATTCAATTTCATATGCAACATTTTGATCCTGATAAAAAAATACCGGTTATAACCAAATGGCTTTTATAAAATTGAATCTTGAAAAAGGAAAACTGAAAACGTAGAATGAAGTGTTTCAGGGGTGGGGCTGTATACTAAGTTAAGGTTTATTTGCAAGAACCGGGACTTTAAATTCGGCATAAAATATCCTCAGTGCCCTGACTGCCTGCGGCCAATAACTTGATGTAAAAAGCATTTTGCCTGCGGAACGTAAACAATTGACAACCAAAAAAATGTTTTGAAATGTATCTATAAGTGCTTAATTTTCTGTTCAGAGATTCTTATATCGTCCCCCAGGATTACCACAAAAACGAATTCCCTGTAAACTTCTTTGATTCAGTTCCCTTTCTATTTTAACACAAACCTGTTAAATAGTTTTTAAACAACACGGTGAAGAGATGAGATCTTTAGGATAGAGACAAGGCGCATCTTATTTGTGCGAAGTCGAATGTGCATTGTTGTAAATGATTAAATGTTTCCTGGATTAATTCACGAGGCTACTAACATTTAGTGAGGAAATTTAACTTCCTGAAATAGCAGAACCATGAAAAGTAAGAATAAAAAATGTCCCGCCACTTGAAAAAATTATCAATAACAAGATTAAACATCATTAAAATAAATAAAATGAAAAACTTTCATGCAAATAAAATTACAGCCTTAATGATTGTTGTAATATCCATAACAATTTTTGGGGCTTGTAAAAAAACTAACTCTATAAAAGAAGACGGTGGCCCTACCCCAAAAGTCAATAGTAAAGCTTCGGTGGCGGCAGCCGTGCCGGCGGGAAAATGGGTAGACAGTTGGGCGGCGTCGTTTTTGTCGACGACGGTAAACGGAGCAACGCAATCCGCGCCGTCCTTCAACAAGCAGACATTCCGGCTCAACGTTTTCTCGAAGCTCGGCGGCACACAGGTCAGGGTCAAGCTCACGAACAAATTCGCTACAAACACTCTTACGGTCGGAGCAGCGCATGTCGCACTGCGTTCGGCTAACAACTCAATCGTGGCATCGAGTGACCGGGCGGTGACTTTTAACGGGCAGGCGGGTGTCACGCTTGCTCCCGGAGTTGAGATCTGGAGTGACCCGGTTACACTAACCATTGGTCAGCATGTGACGGTTGCGGTCAGCGTTTACGTACCGGGAAGTTTCCGGCCAACAACCTTCCATCCTACCGGCCTGCACACAAGCTATATCTCGAAGACGGGTAACTTCACCGCATCGACGACACTTCCATTGGCAAGCGGCACGAAAACAACCACACAAGTCGTGATGGTCTCAGGCCTGCAGGTTTGGGCGCCAGAGACAAGCAAGGTTGCCATCGCCTTCGGTAATTCAATTACAGACGGAGCGGGTGCAATGAACAATGCTAATGCAAACTGGCCGGACATACTATCCAATCGACTGCCGGCTCTACCATCGGGAGTTCCATTCTCAGTGATCAATATGGGGATCGGTTCAAACCGTGTTGTAGCCTCGGATCTCGCAGGACCATCAGGCGTGCACCGTTTTGCGGACGATGTACTTGCGCGCCCGAATGTCGGATATGTCATCCTGCTCGAAGGCATCAATGATATCTCGTACCACCAGGCCAGCGCAGCGACAATCACCAATGCGTATGCGACACTTGTTACACAGGCGCATGCCGCTGGGATCAAGGTTTATGGCGCAACGTTGCTTCCGATTGGAAACTCCACAAAGTACACGGTAGCCAACGAGGCAACCCGGCAGTCAGTAAACACATGGATCCGTACGCCCGGAAATTTCGATGCGGTACTTGACTTTGAAGCAGTGGTGAAGGACCCTGCGACAAATCCATTGCGGATCAAAGCCAGCATGACGGGTGACTATGTACATCCCAATGCGGCAGGGTACTTAGCAATCGGCAATTCCATTCCCACAAGTCTCTTCAACTAGAAGCAAGTGTGGCAGACAGGCTATTGCCCATACAACTAAACTTTCATAATTGATGTTGCGTGAATGACACAGAGTGTCTCATTAATTATTACAAAGGAAAATCAGATCAGTTACTGGTGCAATGATTTGGCAAGCTACCTTTTCTGTCCATAGCACATTGTATTGAGGCTAATAAATTTTGTTGTACTTTCCAAAGGCACTCTTTCACTTTTGTTATATTGTCTTTCAATTAAGAGAAGTTCGAAAACCAATTACCCGGGTGCCCCGGATAAATAAACAATCGGGATGTTGAATCAATTTTAAGAAAACTTTTCATTATAATCTCTTGCAATTTTCGTTTACCTGGAAACGGTAAACCATGTACAAACCACTCCTCCTCCTGGTCGCTTCCTCCTGCGCATTACTTTCTTACGGACAAAAAACAGATACACTGCTCCTCTTTTATAAGCCGGATCAGTTTACTATTTCCAAACCGGATCAACAAAAGCTTGACGGTTTTTTACTTCGGGGCTGGGATAGAATAGCCATCAATGGTCATACGGATGAAACCGATGCTGAAGAATACAACCTTGATCTGTCCAGGAAAAGATCGTCGGAAGTGTATGAATATTTTATGGCAAAAAATATCCCCGGCGGCGTTTTATCCTCACAGTATTTTGGAGAATCAATGCCGAGAGCAAACAACAACTCCGATGATGGCAGGGCATTGAACCGGCGGACGGAGATCATCGGCTATCAATTTCCGAAAGTGAAATTGAAACCTAAAACAGATCCAATGATTCCTGTGACCAAAACCTTAGACAACGGGTTTATCATTACTTACAGACCGGGCAGTATGCCGGCTGATATGGCTGACAACTTTGGAGCCGGGTTTGGAATGAATTTTCAACTGATCAGCAATACGATGGAAATGCGGCAAAATAATTTGTTCAACAATACCACCAATGGTGAGATATTGTCCTCCGTACTGATCATCTGTGGTAACCGGCTAAACCCCTGCAAGCTGGATTCACCGGTGCTGGTGAGAGTTCCGATTCCTTTTAACACGAATTGCCCGATAGAAAAAGTAAAATTCTTCAGTTCGGTTGCCGAAAATGGAAAAAGGATCTGGCAGGAACAAACAAAGCTGTTTTACCCGGAAATTATAGGAGGCAGAAAATATATCCGGATATGGCTGGACAATTTTTGCGAGTGTATCAATTTTGATTTTAAGATCGATCCTGAATGTTATGATATAGACAGCACAAAGGTGCAGTATGTAAATGCGGATATTAAAAACCTTTCTGCAGAACTCAAAGGGTTGAACTGTGTTTACATCCCCCGAAAAATCGATGATACAAACTATAAGATTTTGTTTTTAAAAGATAAACTAAACGGAGCTGCCATAACATTCGCCCTTTATAAAGGTAAAAGACGTATCAGGAGTTTCAGGGATCAGCCATTGACGGCTTTTCCTTATGATGAAACAGCTAAACGATATGTGCTGAGCACGGGAACCATTCAACTCTATTTCCCTAAGTTGAAAGTGGACAATGTTGTATTGAAAGTAAATGGCGACAAATACAGGATCGCACCGGAAAATAACAAGTACGAATTTGTATATCTAAACCGCCAAACGGAAGATATAATGGTTGATTTCACGATCTATGATTCAAAAGGCAGAGTTAGCCAATACAAGAATCAGCCGCTCGGATACTTTCCTGTTGATGAAAGCACGGGATATCGTGTTATTGACAAGAAGTTTCTCAAAGCTTTAAAGCAGACAGGTAATATTGCGCAGAGATAAAGATTCTCCTTTGAAAGAATCTGGAGATTATATAGAAGGAGATGTGAAAAAATCTTTTTACTAAGTATCTTGATTTTCCAGTATTCTTAATTCATAAAATATCGAATAAACAGCGAGGCAAAATCAGACATCATCAGGTCTTTATTCAGACTTTTGCTAAAGGGATTTGGCGCAGGCACCGGGTATAAGGTGAGATAAAAAGGCCTGCTGAGATCCTGCGAATTGGCGAGGATAATAAACGTGAGATCCTTCCCGGGAATTTTTATCAGCAGCGTTGAATATCCAAACCACCAGCCCGTATGCCATATGATTTTCAAACCACCGTAATATTTTACAAACCAGCCGAGCCCGTATTGAAATGTTTTGCCTTTGGGGGAAGTAAAAGGCGTAAAAATTTTTTCCCAGGTAGCGGGTTGCAAAATTTTTTTTTCATCTATGGCGATGGAATATTTTGCGAGATCGGAAACGCTGCTCATAACCCCGGCTGCGGGTCCGAACCCATAGTTAAAACTAATCGGTGCAATATGTTTTCCCTGCCAGTTATAAGGTTTTGCCACATGAGTTAAAAAAGAATCTTTATCATATCCCGTTAATTTGAAATTGATACTATCATCGGTACTCGGAGCAGTATGTTTTAAGTCAAGCGGAATAATTATATTTTTCATCAGCAATTCACCAAAATTCTGACCGGAAGCTTTCTCAATTACCTTTCCCAGTTCTCCATACCAGTTGCCGTTATAACGAAAACTGTAACCCGGTTTAAAACCATTGAAACTATTCCCGCCGGCGGTATGGGTTAATAAATGCTTCACTTTAATTCTGCTGTCGCTGCCCCATCTTGCCCCGAGATCGATCCCATACTTAGAAATAGGATCATCAAGACTTACTTTGCCCTGCTCTACCAGTTGCATTAAAATGATTGATCCAAATGTTTTTGTTATGGAGGCAAGCTGGTACACTGTATTTTCATCTGGTTTGATCCGCTTTTCGATGTCCGCATAACCCAACCCGCCTCTTACTACCAGTTTTTTTTCGTTCACAATACCGATAGACAGGGAAGGAATGTGATATCGTATGCGCAATGCCTCCAGTTCTTTTTCAAAAGCCGCGACATTGGATGCGCTCCAAACGTTATCGGCAGCAGTAACCGGTTTTGCCGTATGGGTCAGCCTGTATGAGCTCTGGCAGGCAAAAGCTGTACAGGCAACGATAAGAAGTAAAGTTTTATACATGAAGAAGTGATCAGGGATTAAATGTTTCGGGAAGTATTTTATCAATGATAATATCCTGGAACAATACGGGATCGGTTTCTGGTAACCCATGACCAGATCCCGCAAACAGGAACAAATCCTTCTTCGGCGCTGATACAATATGAAAATATTCCTCGGTGATGGCATGGTTGGTTTGGTAATCTTCTTCGCCGGCAAAAAAATAAACAGGGCAACGAATAGTTCGCAAGCTTTCAAAAAGATTTATCGCACAGGCTTCGGACCATGTGTTGAACCAGGTAACTCCCCATGCCTGCACGACGCTTTTGCGGAAAGTCAGGCCGATAAGTTTTTGCCCGTTGAAGCTAAACAGCCATTTTCGGTGAAAATATAATTGCTCAGCATTTTCAAAAGGTATCTTCACCTGTGCAAGTTCTTTGCGCCCCTTATTATTCACTTTTGCTTTCAGCATTTCCAGGGCCATCTTTTCACTTTCCCATTGATTGATCACCGGGCTGATGGCGATATAAGCGTACAGGAGTCCAGGATATTTATCCGCAATATGAAAACCCAGGCCTGATCCCCATGAATATCCGGCGAGATAAAGTTTCGGACGCCCGAACTTTTTCAGCAAGCTGTCAATCAGGTCATGCGTATCATCATAAAATAAACTGAGCGTTAAGGGTTGAGCTGACTTGTTTAGCCGGAGTGTTTCTCCTGTTTCCCGCTGATCCCATTGCACTACCACAAAATGTTGTTGCAATTTGCCGGTAATAAGATCGGTTTTATTCATCAGCGAACTACCCGGTCCGCCATGCAAAAAAAGTAAAAGCGGTTTTGAAGCATCTTTCCCTTTTATACGGATATATTGTTTTATCCCGCCAATGTTAATGACCTCTGTGGTCTCAATGGCTATTTGCCCAAATAGCTGGTTGCTCATTAAAATGAACAATAAAAAATGCTTCATGGAGAAGATTTGGTATTTGGCATGGATTGCAAATAAGAAATTCGATCGACCTGGTTAGTGTTCTGAAAGTGGAAAGTATCCGATATATTCGTGTAACCGCTATCTTTATTTTGCTTTTGCATTACCATATTCCTGCACCACACCGGTCCACATCTTTTCAATTTCTCCCATCAGTTTTTCAAATGCTTTCTTTTCAGTATCAATTCTCAGGTTATCTACCTGGTCTTCTTTCTTCCAGGCATTTGATTTCTTATTTTCACTAGAGGTCGCTTCAGCCAAGCCATATAAATATTCTGTCTGCACATCAAATAAAGCTACAGATGCCGTGGTAGTAACCTTTACATCTTTGTTTTTCAAATAACCAAGACTGAGAACATTCTGAGGTCCATAATTTTTTGTATCAATGGTGAATTCTGTATCAAATGTATAGACCATCAGCATCTGGGCTTTCATTTTAGCGGCAGCCAGCCTAAGGTCTTTAATGGATTTATAACTATACGGCAGTAATAACCTGTTAAAAGGGGAAGCCTGTTTTACTCCATTAAACTCAGACAGCTTCTGAAAAGCTTCATCCTCTTCGGCATTCCGGGTCAGGATCAAGGAGAAATTTCCCTGCTGCTCTGAATATAAGTTGCGTTGATAGCTGTAGCTTTTGTATTGCGGATGCTGAATTCTTGCAACAGCGATATTGACCGGAAAATCTGATGCGGGTTTATTAGAAAGTAATTTGGAAATATCCTCATCGGCTAACTCTGATATTTTTACAGCGCTACCGGGAGTTACATAATGTCCGCAGGAAGTAACAACAAAAATGACAATGACCAGGAAGATTAAAGCCGGTTTCATGGTTGTGTGGTTTTAGAAAGGGAAGGTAACACACAACATGAAAAAAAAATCTCCTGCTAGTCATCGCCAGGCAACTTTAACTTTTTGTTTCTTCCCACACGATATTCCATTTCTTTTTTCTCACTATAATCAATTGTTGTCTATAAAAGAAGCCGGCTATCGGACATTCTATAAACCTGTCGCTAATTTCAAAATTTAGTTTAGCTTTATTACACTCCACAACCAAGCCATGATTAAAATTTCAATAGTTATAATTTTATCTTTTAGCTACTCTTATTTGCTGAACGCACAGACCGCCTCTTCAAAAATTTTTGCAGCGGTAAGAAATAATGATATAAAAGAAGTAAAGACATTACTGGACCAGGGCGCTGATCCAAACAGCTACGACGAAGATGGTGATCATTTACTGATGTATGCGACGCTATTCTCTTCTCCAGATTGCATGCAATTGTTAATTGAAAAAGGCAGCGATCCTAATGCGAAAAATAAACTGGGTGAAACGGCATTAATGTGGGGTATCCAGGACCTGGCTAAAATGAAATTATTGATCGGGCATGGTGCGGATGTAAACGCCAAAGCGAAGTCAGGCAACACGCCTTTACTCATTGCCGCCGTAGGCCATGGAAATTATGAGAAGATAAAATGGCTGATCGGTAAAGGAGCCGATGCATTGGCTGTCAATAACCGGAAAGAGAATGCATTGATAAGAGCGGCTTTATTCAGTGATACGGCCACGGTGTCGCTTTTACTCAGCAAGGGAATTGATATTAATAAACTCAGTTTGGATTCAACGACTGCCCTGCTGAATGCGTCTTTAAATGTAAACAGTCCTGTCGTCATTCAACTACTGGAAAAAGGCGCTGATCCTGACCAGGTTTGTACCTACCAGTTAACGGCTTTATCAGCATCGGTAACTTACAACGATCTTGAATCAGTAAAAGCAATATTGAAAAAAGCAAAAAAAGTAAACGCCGCCGATGCGGAAGGTCATACCGTGTTAATGTGGGCTGTTTACAATGAGCACGACAATGTTGATATTATCCAGGCGTTGTTAGACAAAAATGCCGATATAAACATGAAAGCAAATGATGGATCCACCGCACTTTCCTGGGCTTTGAAAAAAGGAAATACGGGCACCGTATCACTATTAAAAAAAGCAGGTGCAAAATAATTTGTTGTAAAAAAAATCGATTATGAAAAAATGGTTGGTTCTTTCGGCAATGGTTACCGTGATCGCGGCCTTTACAACGGTAACAAACAAATACAGAATTAACGATCCGGAAGAAATTAAAAAGGCGGTTAATAAAAGCCTGCCATTGTTACAAACAACCAGTCATCTTTTTTTAGAGAATGCCGGCGGGTGCCAGTCCTGTCATCACCAGGATCTGACGGCGGTGAGTTTATCGCTGGCAAAAGAAAAAGGTTTTGCCGTCAATGATACAAGTCTCAACGAGATATTTGATTCCATCCAGCATGTAATAAGAAACAGAAAAGAAGTGTTATTGCAGAATGATGATCCTACTGCTATCATCATGTCGAGTGCTTACCAGTTGTGGGCGTTGTGGGCTAACCAATACAAATCCAATAAGCTCATTGAGATGCTGGTGAAGAATTTAATGCAAAGGCAAACCCGGGAAGGTTGCTGGGTGAGCCCTAATCCCCGGCCACCATTGGAATATTATGCATTTTCCGCAACAGCTCTGATGATTTCGGGCATTCAATACTATGCACCCCCTTCCCTGAAACAAGAAGCTGCACAGCGAATTGAAAAGGCCCGTGCCTGGATGATGCGCACTGTTCCCGAAACGAATGAAGAAAAAGTTTTTCAACTACTCGGGCTTAATTGGATCAATGGTGACAAATCCTTTATTCAACAGCAAGCAAAAAAATTGCTGTCTACCCAGCACGCAGATGGTGGTTGGTCGCAATTAACCAATCTTGAAACTGATTCCTACGCCACGGGCCAGGCACTTTATGCGCTATATGAATCGGGGCAACTAAAAACAGATGATCCCGCCTTTCAGAAAGGAATCAGCTTTTTACTAAAAACACAATTTGAAGATGGATCATGGAAAGTGAAATCCCGGTCCATCCCTTTTGTCCCTTTTGTCTTTAATGGTTTCCCGCACGATAAAAACCAGTTTATTTCCGCTGCGGGAACGAATTGGGCTACTATGGCGCTGATCCTCGCGTCGAAATAAAAAATTTAATATCAAACAGGTCAACAAAAAAATACCAACCCCGATAGGCTAATGGATGAAAACATAAAAGCTTTTGAAAGCAGTCACCTGCACCGCGATATCGTTGATTCACCGATTTCTCGTGTTTCTTAAAAAGCCGAAATGTTTATTTTTGAAATCCAATGGAAACAACAACGACCACAACTCCCGACAATAAATTTACACCGTACCAGGTACTGGTCATTCTTTTATTGGCTCTTACCCAATTTACCGTTGTACTTGATTTCATGGTCATGTCTCCTCTTGGCGATATGCTGATGAAATCAATGGAACTTACCACCAGCCAGTTTGGTTTTGCGGTGTCGGGCTATGCTTTCAGCGCCGGTATTTCCGGCTTACTAACAGCAGGCTTTGCAGACCGTTTCGACCGTAAAAAATTGTTGCTATTCTTCTATGTCGGTTTTATCGCAGGCACTCTATGTTGCGGATTAGCGACAACCTATCCTATGCTGTTAGCGGCAAGGATCATCACCGGATTATTTGGGGGTGTCATAGGTTCAATCTCCATGGCTATTGTAGCTGATCTTTTCCCTTTGCACCAGCGCGGACGAACAATGGGTTTTATGCAAATGGGATTTGGCGCCAGCCAGGTATTGGGCATTCCTATCAGTTTGTACATCGCCAATCATTGGGGCTGGCAATCTCCTTTCCTGATGATCGTTGGCCTGGCTACCATTATCTGGTTAGCTACCATGTTGAAACTGCAACCCATCACCAAACATCTTGAATTGAAAACGGAGAAGACTGCCATCAAACATTTATGGCATACACTCAAACAGCCGCATTACCGCATAGGTTTTCTAATGACGGCCCTGCTATCTCTCGGTGGCTTTATGATGATGCCCTGGGGTAGTGCTTTTGCTGTAAATAATCTGAACATATCATATGAACAACTGCCCTTTCTTTTTATGGCCAGCGGCATTGCGGCACTTTTCATCATGCCGGCTATCGGTAAACTCAGCGATAAGATAGATAAGGTCAAAATATTCACCGTCGCTGCTATATCAATGATGGTAATTATAGTGATCTATACTAACCTTAGCCCTGTTCATTTCATCATTGTCGTGATATTGAACATCCTGATGATGACCGCTATTATGAGCCGGATAGTTCCTGCCATGGCATTGGTATCCGCTTTACCGCAGATGCAGGATCGGGGCGCTTTCATGAGCATCAATTCGTCTTTGCAACAGATTGCCGGAGGAATTGCTGCAGGAGTTGGCGGAATGATCGTAGTACAGAAAACCAAAACCAGTCCTTTACAGCATTATGATACACTGGGCTACCTGATCGTAGTAATAATCATTGCGAATATTATCCAGGTCTATAGAGTAAATAACCTGATCAAAGCCCAGAAACACACTGATAAATTGTAATGCGGTATTGATTGAACCAGGTTGATAAAACTTAACCAAAAGGTTCGCTTATAGATTTGCTCGGTTGCGAAAACCATTTGGGGCCCTGCTCAGTCATATAAACACAATCTTCGAGCCGCACGCCAAATTCACCGGGAATAGAAATAGTAGGTTCAATACTAAAGCACATCCCTGCCTGCAATACCAGTTTATTCCCCTTTACCATATTACCCCACTCATGACCGTCCATTCCGATACCATGGCCGGTGCGATGCGGCAGTCCCGGCAATTTATATCCCGGGCCGAAACCAGCATCGGTTATTGCTTTGCGTGCAGCGGCATCCACTTCTTCGCAAGCCGCACCAATTTTCGCGGCGTTGAATCCTGCAGCTTGGGAACTTTGTTCCAGGTTCCATATTTCCTGTTGCCGCTTGCTGGGTTCAGCGCCGAACACAATGGTTCTTGTGATATCGGATGAATAATTTTCAACAGTGCATCCACAGTCCATTAAAACAATATGGCCTTTCTTCAACGTTTGAGGCTTAGTGCTTCCATGAGGAAAAGCGGATGACTCACCAAAAAGTGTTAAAGCAAATGGTACTTGTCCACCCAATTTTCCATGAGCTTCTTCAATGATAGCGGAGAGTTCACCTTGCGTCATGCCTTCGTGCAGTTGGCTGATACCATACTTTATCGCGGCTGATGTTATATCAGTGGCTTTTTGCATCAGCGCCAATTCAGCAGCTGACTTAATAAGACGGCAAGGTATTGTAACAGGATCGCCGCTTGTATAATTTAAATGTGTCGCTTCTTTTCGTATTCCATCGAGTATAAAAAAACGAAGTCTCTCTTCTATGCCGATATTGCCTGACAGGATGCCCGCATCTTTTAACGCAACGGCTATTTGTTTGTAGGGACTTTCATCTTCCTGCCATGGATAGACATCTTTTCCTATCGTGATGAGTTCACGGAAACGCGATTCTTCAAAGCCTGGACAAACATATCTTACATCACCTTTCGCAGGGATTACAGCCACCATCGGTCGTTCACTTGGCCACCAACTAATACCCGTAAAATATTGCAATGAAGTGCCGGCATCCAGCAGCAATGCTTCTATTTTCTGTTCGATGAGCAAGCGCTGCGCCTTTTCTATCCTCGCTTGTCTTTCCTGTACGGTGATAGATACAACGCCAGCTATCATAGATTGCAAGTCATCTTTCACCGGGGTTGTAGTTTTCTGCGGTTCATTGGACGTACAGGAGCTGATACCTGCTACCAACCCGGTTGCCGCTGTTATAGCAGACAGATTAATAAAGTCTCTTCTGTTGACTGTCATACAAATATTTGATGGATGAAATGATTTATACCGGGCCGAAGCCGGTTTATACTTTAGCAGCTAACTCATTGCTTCATCTGCCGCCCTTTTTACAATAGCGAGGTCATTAACGCCTTTAAAACCGCTGAACCCGCAGGAGATGCGGGTCTCAGCATCCAGCTGAACAGGCTGACCGCCCTCCCATCCCATCAGGTCGGGTAATTCTATTCCAAAATCCCGGTAATTGAGTTTATCCGTAAAGACCAATCTTTCGTATTCACCGGTTTTGTAACCGGTTATCCAAACCTGTGAAGCTTTGCGGTAGGCCACATCATAATATTTTCTTCCTTTTAATTTATCGTCGCCCCATATTTTCCCATAAATATTTCCCGCATCATCTATTATGCAAACGGCCACATTCCCGGCCGAAATTTTCCAATCAATCTCACTGTTCTTATAGGTGGGCACCTGGGCGGATATGCTTTCAAACATTTTATTGATTACTTCCTGCAATTTTTGGTTAGTCATTCTTTTTGATTTTTTTGTAGTCAGGGAAAGAAAATACTTCTGTTTTGGCCCGGCCTTACAGCTAATTTGATGAGTGATACCGGGTTCTGTAAATGTAAAGAGTATTTATGTAAGCCATAAAATATCTGAACCCTTTTTCATCCAGGGCTTTACCCGGTTCATACAATGATTTTTTCAATTCATGCACGGCCCTGTTTGCGCCGGATCTAAAAGTCGCCATCTTTGTGCTGACAAAAAAATAAAAGAAAAAGCAGCCAATAGTATTGTTAAAAGAGTTTACCTTTAAGCAAGCTTAATAAACTAACTGGCCCCGTAAGGCCTCTGGCTTCTTAAGACATTTTCACGAAACCTGCTAAGCCCCGTAAGGCTCCGCAGGTTTTTTGTTTTGTCTTCCGCTACCATCCAACAAAGAGAGTTTATTTTTCAAGAAAGTTTTTCCATTCGGTCAGCAGAACTTCCTCAGTAGTACCAAGAGCATTCAATATTGCGGGTTTGGTGTCGAATGGCAAAAGATTTTTCAGTTTTGTTCTCCCATATTTACTATCAATAAACATCGCCATAGAGCCAGACATTCCGTATCTCAATTTTCCTTTCCAAAAATCATTGAGTGATTTTGGAAATTTATTATCCCGGATAGCTTTTTTTACTTCCGCTATTTTTAATGAATCGCATTGACCGGAAGCAAATGTCGCCAGGCCCTCCACGAACCAGTCTATCTTTTCCGCATTGCTGAAATCACTGCTGGCATTGTACTGGCCATGATAAACATGAAATAATTCATGCGTTATTAATTGTTGTGTTTTTAACTTGTCAGCATAACTGTGTTCACATGATTCCTTATCCCAGCTTTTTGGAGAAATAATATCTAATTTATCACCCACACCGCTGGCGACCATCCAGCATTCGGATTTAAACTCAGGCATTTTCCAATCTTTTTGCCACTGGCTGTCCAGCGATTGCCGGTTGGGGTGAACATGCACGTCAAACTTATGTTTGAATTTATCGGAAAAGAAAAACTGTACGGCTTTAATTCCCTTATCCATAAATTCCGAATACTCCTTTTGGTTTATTTCATCCGGTTTTTTGTAAAACATAGTATAGCACTTATGTTTTTCGGATAGCCAGTTATCCTGAAATACATTCCATCCTGCAAGGACAATAAAGATCAGCAATACACTGAAATATGATTTTTTCAAATTCATAGTTTTCCCTGTTGTTTGAATAAGATTGAAGATAAAATAATTAATGAAGCAGGTAATGACCACTGGTAAAAAAGGAAATCTTACAGCATCCCGTTTGTGTCTCCGGTCAGGCTTTAAAATCCGGGGAGCTACATGCAACGATATTACCCGCTGTGTTGTCAGGTAAGAAAACGTTTATGCGGACTATGCGCATTCTTATTATTTTTATTGCAACGGCAATATTTGCATGTACCAAAAAAAACCAAAGAATTGGGGACAATGAATACACAACCCTTTCGTATAAACAAACCTATTGTTCGGATCCATGGGCTACCGGCACCAATGACAACCTGACCCTGGTTAATGTCGCTTCTTATTTGGCCTCCTCAGAACTTTATATTGCCAGTTTATATATAAAACAGGAGAATAGCCCTGATATGTGCCTTGCCTGTAGTTGTAAAACAGGTAAGATAATTACTGTTAGTACATTAAATAGTGAAACGTTAAAAGCGAAATACCTGCAAATTGGATTTAAGTGAATCCCGCTGTTTACCAGTTAAGCCGATAATCAACTATCGATATCTGTTACACTACAGTCTTTAAAAAAATACAAGACTAGTACTTTTGAAATTCTCAGGCAATTTGTTTTCCACTATTGGAAAAAAGGCAAGATTGACTCCGGCGACCTTAACTTTAGGGGTAATGGGACTATTCAGTTTTTTTAAGAAACCGCCTTCCGCCGGTAAAGTTGTAACGGGGCCTTACGCCGACAGTTTATCAATCCTCTTCACAAAGCTATTTTACCAGGAAACCATGGATAGACAGAACCAGGGGAATAAAGTTTTCAAGAAACATATTTTTATAAAAATGAAATTTTTAATAACACTTACGACCATCCTTTTTTTATTTCAATCATGTGGACCCGCAAAGCAAAGCTCATCAAGTGACGGCAAGGCATTAATCTTACCTGAACTGCAGGGAGCCGAAAAATGGTTTACCGCCTGGGAGTTTGTCAGCAGGGAAATCTATAATATACATACTGCAAAACCGGTTGATTTTATCTTTTTTGATACAACTTATGTTTATTCTACTTCTTTAATTTCTATACCAGATGGAGAATCGATCGACGGGCCAGTCTTCTTCAATGAAAAGCTGACGTGGAAAAAGAAACCACATAATGGACGGATTAAGCTTCCGAATGAGCAGGTAGTTCCGGTAGGGCTTATGTCATTCGCTTCCCCTGGAGCAAACGATCAGGCCAATGCTTTTTTTGTAATGCCATTACCCGATTTTTGGAAAAAAGCCGGTGTTGAAAGCAAAGAACTTGGACTTGAAAATTTGGTGACCGGTGTATTTCTTCATGAATTTTCTCATTCTCAGCAGATGCAGAATTTTGGGAAGAAAATATCTGAATATGAAAATAGGGCGAAATACAAAGTGGATTTTTCAGATGATATAGTACAGGACTATTTTGAGAAGGATTCCGTATATAATGCAAAGTTCAGAAACGAAGTAGCTGTTTTTTATGATGCAGCCGTCGCAAATGATAAATCAATGCAAATTGATCTGATTATTAAGGGAATTAAAATGCTTAAGCTGCGGCAGGATGAATACTTCACGGATAGTCTTAATCTATTCAGAGAGATCGATGATTTTTTCCTGACTATGGAAGGTCTTGGACAATACACGATGTATGCCTGGCTTGTACATCCCAGGGGTGGGAATATAGCGGCGGAAACGGCGTTAAAGGGAGTAAGGCGTGGTGGAAGATCCTGGTCGCAGGAAGAAGGATTATCCTTGCTTCTGCTATTGGATAAACTATATCGATCAAGCCAATGGGCGGCGCAAATGTTCGGAAATGAAACTATAAGTGTAGTAGAACTAATCCGGAGAAAATTAAGTGAACGATAAACTAAGGGAAATTCTAAACCAGGCAGGTTCGGAAAATAAAAAGTGTAGCCAATCTCTGCGGCTTGCGACACTTTTTTTAAAAGATAATGGCTATTAGAATAGCTGATCGTTGTTCTTATAATTTAAAATAAACAGTAGCCCTTCCGCTGAAACCCCTGTTGACTACATAAAAAGGTTCAACGCTGAAAGCCTTTTGACCCGCGGGAAATAGTATTTTAGTTGAAAAGAAAGGTTGTGGCTCATTTACATCACCCATAATGTAGCCTGCATTTAAAAAAGCGGATACGGTATAGTCAATCTTGAAAACCCTGTAACCGACATAAGCAAAGAGGTCGAGCATATTCGACCTGGTACTGTACTCATTCGCCCCGCTTTTGACGATTGTTTTAGCCGGAACGGAATAAGCCACACCAACACCGGCAGTCAGACCCACCTTGGTAAAATAGGCTCCTTCTGCCGATACCGATCCGGGTAAAATATAAGATAAACCAATAGCCGTGTGGGTTGAATAATCGTCGCAATCCTGAGAGTAAGAAAATACAGGCGACAGCAATAGTAACAACAATGGAAATAGTTGTTTCATAGAAGAAGGGTTGATATTAAAACAGCAACAGGGTCTGCTTCAATATTGGTTTAGAAAATAGGATTTAAGACTCTTCGACAGTTATCAGTTTATGAAAACTGCAAAAGCAAAGATATAAGATATTATTAATAACACTAACAAAATACTTGCCGGCGGTTGTTCATCTTCAGGCAATTGGGTTCAACGGATCAAAGGAATTTTCTTGCTGGCCGGCTTATTTTTCAATGGTAAAGCAGTCAATAAAATTTTGGTAAAGGCTTGCATTTACCAGAATCACAGTCTATTTTTACACAACCTCCCTTACAAAAGCCAGATAATATCCCTCATTAACCTTTACAAGTATTCATTTCCTATCTGTGCAATTACCACTGAGTTTTCTATCTGCTGATTAACTATTTGTGCCCTTTTTCCACCACGTATAACTTGTATAATGAAGACGAAAGGTATTACCTATGCCCGTGCAAAAAATTGTATCGCTTTATCAATACTTGCACTTATCAGTGCTTTTCCTGCTTTAGCACAGGTAAATTTTGCGTCTTTAAAAGGCACTTCATTCGCTACGCCAGACAAAAAATCCGCGACAGGTATTATTGATTACTATGCCGTATCAGGGACTGTTACCCGTCAACCCAATATTATTTCCGTTGATCTGTTTACATCTTCATCTTCCCCGGAAAAAAATTACAAGGCAGAAGAAAAAGATATTTATGCTGATGCGGGAGATGCAAAAAAAAATGCGGGCCGGATCGGAAAAAATAAGGAAGCAGATGCCGAGAATGTGAAAATCAGTTTTAAGCAAACTTCATTCAGCTATCCTGAAAATTCAAGGACGGATATCGGTATCACGCAATACTCAGCCAACCAGCTTATTTTATATGCAAAAGTGCTGAAGCAATATGCGAAGAAAAATGGCTTTGATACCAACTACGCTTTTTTCAGCAATATGGGCATGCGCAGCAATAAAAAAAGGTTTTTTGTAATTAACCTTGCTACCATGCAGATCGAACAATCCGGCTTAGTAGCTCATGGTCGCGGCCAGGGGCCTTCAATATTCGACAAGCAATATTCCAACCAGACAGGCAGCAAATGCACTTCGCTGGGGCGATATAAGATTTCCGGTAAATACAATGGCGGATATGGCGAAGCCTATAAAATGGTTGGCCTCGATTCTTCCAATAAAAATGCGTATAACCGCAATATCGTGCTCCATTCAATGACCTGTATTCCTGATGTAGACGGCATCATGCCCGCTTGTGTAAGCGAAGGATGCCCTGCTGTTTCAAGTAAGTTTCTCACATCACTTCGTAAGATCATTGACACGAGAAAAAAACCGGTATTGCTCTGGATATTTGACTCCAACCTCGAAGAAGCGGTTGTGGAAGACAGATCAACGAAAAGCAAACCCGGATCAGAAAATAACATTTTGATTAAACATCATACCTGTGCTATTCATCTTAGTAGTCACGATGATCAGGATATTCAGTAAGAAAAAGAATTTCCCGATCGGATAATGCCAGGCTTCTCCCAGAATGCCTGTGAGCAGACAGATCATTGTCTCTGCCTGGGTTCGTAACGACCAGCCCGGATGCTATGCTACCTCACAATCTCCGCTTCCACATTAATTTCCCTGGACTGACGTATATTAAAATTCTATGGTTGCCTTTAAATCATCAATCGGTAGTCTTTGTAAAAAATATCTTTCCTGAGTTCTTTAAAACAGTTTAATTTCCAACATTACTGATGAATGAAACTGATTGAAGTAACCCGGCTAATGATCGAACAAAAATGATTGAGCAAACTGAACTTATAGTTACCGCATGGCATTATAAACCACCGGTCCATTCGATTGACGGGGGAAGAAAAATATCCAATTCTATTTCTTTGGACGTGATGAAGAAAAGGGCAGGCACAAAAAAAGGGATTGCCTGCAGGTTCAGTTGCCGCTTCGTGAACGACAATGAAACGATCCTCGAATATGTAGCTGAAGATTCCTATGTAATTGACCTGGAGGATATAATAGACAAATACGAGTTGATCAAAATGATTAGAAATTCCTATTCCAAATTCAAAGAAAAATTTGATCTGAGAAAATCTGGTACGGTACTCCAGGATAAATCGTTGAGAGTATTAGATGAAACAGAAATTGACCTTGATGCCATACTTCCGTTGTTGAAATGATAAAATTTACAGATTACCCTGACAGCTATCATGGCCGGTAATAATCAGTTGAAAGGGAATTCTAAAGTGTCCCGCAATTCAAAGTGCAGGACACTTTAGAATATTTCTTTATTGTTTTACCAGCTTAATTGTTTTGCTTTCCATTCCGTTTGTTACTGTCACGAAATAAATTCCTGCACCGTATTTTTCTGAGGGCAGGCTTACAAACTTTGCGTTGATGCTGTTGCTTTGCCACAATTTTTTGCCGGCCACATCCGTAATAGAAATGGATACTTTTTTTGTATCACCAGATATTTGCAATGTGCTATTTGATAAAGCAGGATTGGGATATACCATCGCATTAAAGGTCGAAGCTGTTATCAGCGATTTTTCATTTGCAGTTCCGGACATCACAAATTTTCCTGATTGATTACATATTTTCCCCGCATATAATTCAGCACCATACTTGTAAGTATAACCACCTATAAAGAGGTTGTCAGTTGTTGGAAAAATTGCGAAAACATTGAGGATATCCAGGCCTTCCACTTCATTTGTACCGCCGGCCGTGCCATCAGAGGACCAAAGATTGTACCTGCCATTTACTGCATTTTGAAAAAATAATTTTCCTCCAAAACTCGTGAGGCCAGCGATATTGCTTCCACCGACCCCAGGGGTTATATCCTGCACAAGTTGTGTACCGGTTGCTGTACCATCACTTTTCCATAGCTCCCGTCCATTCACACCATCGTCAGCAGTGAAAAATAATGTGCCATTCACATCTGTTAAAAAAATTGGACCGGCTGTTGGAGCACTGCTGATGGGATTAATATCTTTCAACGGCTGCGTACCCGCAATAGTGCCATCGGTTTTCCAAAATACAGTACCATCTGCATTAGAGTGATCTATAGCACTGAAATAAAGTAAGTTGTTAAAAACGCAAAAATAAGGCTTGGTAGCAGCCACAGTACTTCCCCAAAAGGGGTCTATATTCTTGAGTCTAATAGTACCGGCTTCTGTCCCATTAGATTTCCAGAATGAAGGGTTAGCGCCCGTACCGTCAAGTGCAGAAAAATACACTTCTTTGTGGTATAAAAACATGCCGCCTGGTACAGAATTACCAACACCGGGGTTGATGTCTTTTACAATTGCCGTACCTGCAGGACTGCCATCGCTTTTCCATAATTCATAACCATGCACGGCATCTCCTGCGACAAACAAAGCCGTGTTATTAATAATATTAAGATAATCCCTGAAGTAGATCGCAGGTGACAATAAAAAAGTTCCCCCTGCCGTGCCGTTGCTTCGAAATAGTTCATACCCGGAAGTGTTGGGATTATACACCGTGTAAAATACGAGACCATTATCGGCAACACTAAAACTTTGTATATTGCTGTAATCAGGTGTAATTTTCACAAGACCATTCTTTGTACCATCTGTTCTATAAATGGAACTGCTAGTGTTGCTTACAGCAAGGAAATAAACCGCATTATTTTTTGATAAGAAAATACGAGTCCTAACACCAGCCTCGCCGGGCATCACATCGCTAAGCAATTTCGTTCCTTCAGATGTTCCATCAGACTTATATAATTCGAAACCATGAACCCTTTCAGAAGCGTTGAATAACACTTCCTTTCCTAAAGCTACCATACCACTATATCCTAAATAACTATAGGGATTGAACCCGGCATCAGAAGTTGTGGTAGAAACCGTATTTATGTCTTTTACTAAAGCTGTGCGAAAAAAATTACCACTTGTTATAAAAAGCTCATTTCCTTTTTTCTCATCAGCGGCAGTAAATACCAACTTTCCCTTAAACGCCGTCAGGTAGGCAGGATAAGAACTTGTCGCCCCTTTGAAAATATCGCTCACTAATAATGGAAACGTACCAAAATGAGTTTCAAAAGTTCGCCATAATTCGGTGCCAAAAGTTTTATCATATTTTACAAAATAAAAAATGCCACTTCCATTGTATAAATTATTAATTGTTTCGCCTGGCCGTAATTTATATACAAGCTGTGTGGATGCTTTTGTTCCTTTTGAACTCCATAATTCATCATGAGTATCGCCATGGTAATTAGTTACTTTGAAATAGAGGGTTTTATTTACTACTTGCATTTCTGAAGGCACGATAAAGGCAGTATCACCAGCAGGGGCAAAGTCTTTAATCTGTATGAGCCCTGCCGCTACCGATGCATCATATTTATACAGTCCGTTCCCTTCTCCCGGGATGCATAAAGCATTATTGAGAATTGGAAAACCTGTTCCCAAATAGTCGGCGCCAATGAGTATGTCATGATTGCCTGGTGCGGGTGTGGTACCGGCATCGGTGCCATCGGATACCCATAGCTTGCGACCGGTACCATCGTTTGCTGAATAGTAGAGTTTATGCTTATAATTCGTCAATTGTGCCGGGGTAAAATTTTCAAAGAAACTCCATGTAGGATCAAGGACAGGATAGGATGGGCCCACATGGTACGTGCCGCCATCAGTCAGATCGCTTCTCCAAATTTGCCAGCTGAAAGTTTCGTAATCTATAAATGTAAAAAACAAAAGACCATTTACTATTGTCGGTTGGGTAATCTGTTCACCTCCGCCGCCTCTATCGCCGATCTCTATTACCTGTTTTGTACCATCGGTGGTACCATCAGTTTCCCAAATTGAAGTCCAAAAGCTAACCCCACTTGCGATAAAATAAACTTTTTTGCCCATTGCAAAAAATCCTATTGGCTCACCCACGCTGATAAGTAATTGTGTGCCGCTTTCAGTTCCATCGGATACCCACGCTCCATTACCTAAAGTTGAATACGCAGTGAAATATATTTTTCCATTTGCGGCGGTAATATTTGATATGTAACTAGCTGTAATTCCTGGCTCAATATCTTTTACCATATAAGTGCCAGCGGCAGTTCCATCGCTTCGCCAGAGTTCATTTCCATGAATCCCATCATCTGCAATAAAATAAATTACATTCTCAAGAACGGCATAGGACGCGGAATCACTCATTAAGTTATCATAAATATCCAGACGATAGCTGGCAAAATTCCGGGGATTGCTTTCCGCAAGTGCATTTATATCTTTGGTAAGACGAAAACCTGAACCAGGACAACTTGTATTGCTTCGCCCTGCATTATTAGGGGTAACATTAGCAGGGAAATTTGAAGCTTGCTCTTTTATCTTGTCCTGTAATTGCAGCCGGTGATACCTAAGGTTTTTCTTTATTGTATTTATATCGCGATTATTTTTATCCGGTTTTAAAACAGCATTTATGCCCGGGTCGGTCATTTGTGGCAACGATGTGCCGGAAAGCCTGGTAATGTCCGGTGGCGGTAATTTTTGACCAAAAGGTATAATATCTTTTGCCGCATGCTTTTTTTCAATGGCGTCTTGTGCATTAGCTGTAAGTACTGTAAGCATGAGCAATACAAACGCAAGAAGTAGATATTTCGGTTTCATTTGATTTTTATTTAATGGTTAATTTCTGTTGAGTGAATGATTTTTTCAAAATCCGGGAGGCTTGATAAGAGCATGCAGGTGACTAGGAAGAAGGTTTTTGGTTTCATGATTTTTTTATTTTGATTGAAAGAAAAGGTTAAAAGAGCAAGGATTTTTGCAAGTACAGAAAATTCAATTTGTCCATTTGCCATTCAGAACATCATAGATATCTACAGTAGTAAATGGGCCGATAGTGTTTCCATTGAAACCTCCGGCAAATAAAATTTTATTGGAGGCACTGCCAGCTGCGGCATTGGCTCTGGCAGCACTCAGATGACTCATCGTCCAGGTATTAGTAGATATATCATAAATTTCTACCCTATCCGAAATTTCTCCGCTGCCGTCAGGGTGGATATCCATGCCACGGGTCAGGAAAATTTTATTTCCAGAGGAGGCGAATGTGGCGTAAAGACGACTATAAACTACGGCTTCACTCATTTGTGTTGTGGTCCAGGTATTGGTAGTTACATCATAGATGTCAACAGTTTTTGAAGGAACAAAATTATAAGAGGTGTCTTTGGTATTTCCGCCAGCGAAAATAATTTTATTGCCAATCGAAACAACGCCCATATTATCCCTGGCCTCACTAAGCTCAGCTTGTGTCCAGCTATTAGTGTTTACATCATAAATGTCTACTGTTTTATAATATTCATCGGTATTGCTGGTTGAATTTACATTTACACCTCCCGCTATCAGTATCTTGGTACCGGCTCCGGCTATTGGCGCCCATATTTTTGCCGTTGGTAACCGGTGTGTGCTCCATGTATTGGCGGAGACGTCATAAATATCAACAGTTTCCGATATTGGAGCGGATAATCCACCCCCAAAAAGAATTTTATTACCCGCAGCACCCGCATTTATATATGTCTGGGGATTACTTAAACTGGCTGTAGACCACAATCCCGTTACATCATCGTAAATATCTACAGCAGATGAAAAAAATGACGACGCGTAATCATTATTTGTTTGGCCTCCTGCAAATACAATTTTATGACCAGCCGCCGCTGCAGCCATATTTTCCCTCGCGACACTGAGTTGCGAAGTACTCCAGCTTCCGGTTGAAGCATCATAAATGTCAATCGTTTTTACCGTGGCAGTCCCATTAAATCCTCCCCCGAAATATATTTTATTGCCCAGCGTAGCGGCTGCTATAAAGGTTCTCGCTATGCTCAATTGGTTGGCAGCAACCGATACTGTAAAATTGCCTGAACTGGTGGTTGTTTTGGTTGATACCTTTACCGTGATCTTTCCGGTTGTGGCACCCGGTGGAACCGTGGTTATTATCTGTGTTGACGTTGCGGAAGTGACTGTCGCGGGTGTTCCATTAAAGGATACGGTATTGTCAGTAGTTATGGAACTAAAATTTGTTCCGGTGATAGTAACAATTGTTCCTGCAGGACCGCTTCCAGGACTAAAACTACTGATAGCCGGTACGAACTCCAAAGGTGGTGAGGAACTTGTATCTTTTTTACATGATTCCAATAAGAACAATACTGTTACAAATGCGGAGAAGGTTTTTAAATTTTTCATGTCATTTTATTTAAAGGAATACTCGCCATCACATCAGAGATTCTGGTTTGCAGAATATTTCTCTATTCCATTTACAGCCTTGCTTTTTTCAAATGTTTCTATAGAAAAAGCTGGTAATCTATTAATACCAAACCTAAATTTCTTTTAGCCCCTATCCTGTGCTTTCAGGGTATAGCGCCAGTTAAATTGAGGGAACAGCGTTTTTGTTGAGGGTAGCTTTTTTTACAGGAAACGAAAATCTAAAGGGAGTCGTAAAACATGAAAAATAATTACTGCTAAAATTATTTTGGCAATAAACTTTCTTCTCCTGCATACGTAAGGAGTGAAAATAATTTTATTAAAAGAAGAGAAATAGTAAAAAAACGACAACTTCAACTCATATTTTCACCCGGCTGTTGAAAGTTTCTTCGGTCAGGGGTGTTTGCTTCAGAAAGGAAGATGGCGTATTACCTGTGAACCTTTTAAAATCTTTAATCAGGTGCATCTGGTCGAAATAGCCGGACTCATGTGCAATGGCTGTCCAGTCTTTATCGGGGTTTCTTAGCTTAAGATCAAATGCATGGTTGAAACGGGTAATACAGCTATACAATTTTGGAGATATGCCTACCTGGTCAATAAAATGCCGCTCAAAAGTCCGGAGGCTCATATTCGCATTATAAGCCAATCTGTCCATACTTACAATACCGCAATTTTTAAGAATTAAATCTGAGATCGCCGTAATTTGGTTGTTTTTATAATACAACTTTTGCTTATTAAGGTATCCTAACAAATATCGATTTGCAATTGCACACATTTCATTTATTCCTTTGGCCACACTTAATTGTTCAAAAAACGACAGTATGGTGGAATCAAAAATATCTTCCGCATCAGTAATCCGGTTAATGATCTCATAATTAGAAACCCTGAATAGCTCATGGAAACCATGCGACTTAAAAATTATTTCAAACATTGAATAACACCCGTTAAAGGTCATCTCTCCATTGTATTGTGTGGCTAAACCCATCACTCCTGCGTAATGCCCTCTTTTAATAATTTTGCCTGTTTGAGGGTTAATTAATTGAACCGGTTTGTCTTTAAAGAAAATAAATAGTGATGTTTCATGAAGGGCATTCCAGGGTTTGATAAGATTACTGCCACAGGTATTAAATTCCCGGAATGTATAGCAGCGTACAAAAGCCGCTAAAGCAGGAGAAGGTGGAATTTCCGTAGTTGTGATCATGCTGCAAATTGAAAGACTATTATCAGCCGGTTTCTAAATTTAATCTTTACTTTCGGAAAACGGGAAAGGTATTTAGTCCAATAAAGCGTAGCTTCATCATATCCCGTTGAAAAACCCTTCGTTCACCCGCTCATATTTTTTATTCTCTAAGTTCTATCAGAAATTCAAGCGTGGTAGTATATCACGGGCATATTACTATTTGATTTTATTATTTAGTACCTATAAAAGCTTTCCTCAAAAAAATGGTTACCGACCCTGTTAATACCGTTGCTCACTAATGCTACCCGCAAGCTGTATTAGTATAACCTATTTTTAAATAGTTGGAAATATTTAATATGAAATACAAAAACATCATCCTTCTTTTGCTATTTCAGTTAGCCGCTGTTTTTGTATATGCGCAAAATAATGTTGATACACTTTTGCAGATGTTGCGTGATCATAAAAAAGAAGATACAACCCGGCTTTTAATATGGGCCACATTAGCAAAAGAATATACCAAAGTAGATATAGATAAAAGTTTATCTTCTTCTGATACGGTTATCAGGCTTGCCCGGAAATTAAATCTTCTTGGCTGGGAAGCTAATGCCTATAATGCCAAAGCTGCTGTGTATTTCAGTCAGGGAAACTATCCGGAAGCACTGGCCTATATTCAAAAAGCACTGACGTTGGCTGAACAAATTGGCAACAAACGACGCATTTTTCAATCTATCAGTAATGTTGCCGCTTTAAATTTTGAAATGGGAAACTACACGAAGGCGTTGGAGTATTTTCAAAAAGGCATCGATATTTCAAAACAGATAGATCAGAAAGATGGTACGGCAAACGGCTTGCTGGGTATAAGTAGTGTTTATGTAGAGTTAGGCAATTACCCTAAAGCATTGGAGTATGCACAGCAAGCTTTGAATATATATGAAAAAATCGGTGAGAAGCCCGAATTGAGAGAAAGCTATAATATCCTGGCAAGCATTTATACCGGATTGAATAATATTAATAAGGCGATAAATTATTCTGAAAAAAGTTTGAAAATTGATGAAGAAACGGGGGATCAACAAGCCACTGCTAACGATCTTAATAATCTCGCCACTGTCTTGCAATCTTCATCAAACTATCTCCAGGCTATTGAATACAGGCTTCGGGCATTGAAGATTACAGAAACAATGGGACTTGGAAAAGAGCAATTTTCTACTCTTGTAGAATTGAGCCATGATTATGCAAAATTAGGCGATTATTCAAAAGCACTTGAATATACCAAGAGAGCCCAAAAGTTAAATGAAAAATTAGGAGATATCAGTGGTGGAGAAGACCTGATTAATTTGGGATATATATATGGCAATGCCCCGGCCTCTTTGATTGTTGCAAATGGATTTGATTCCGCATTCCGGTACGACAAGGCATTAGAATTTTTGCGTAAGGGACTTAGAATAGTTACAGAAAGGAAGAAGCTGGAATCTCAACGGGATGCCTGGGAATATATCAGCGCAGTATATGAAAAACAGAGCAACCATTCCGCGGCATTGGAGGCTTACATGCATTTTATTAAACTAAGGGATAGTGTTTTAAATAATGAAAAAAGAAAAGAAATAACACGCCTCGAGATACAGTATGAGTTCAATAAAAAAGAAGATTCTTTAAATCTTCAACAACAAATCACATCCGGAAAATTGAAGCAACAGGAACAGCAACTTACACTAAATAAAAATCAACTCACCATAAGCAATAAAGAAAAAGACCTTCAAAGATTAGCTTATCTGAAAACGCAGGCCGACCTGCAAAATGAACAATTACAAAAACGTGAAAAAGAAAAACAACTGACCCTGGCAGAAAAAGAAAAGCAATTGCAATCTGTGCAAGTAACAACTCTTTCACAGGAAAATGACTTAAGCAAACTGAGACGCCGACAGCAATGGGTTTATAGTATTGCCGCGTTTGTCTTGCTTGGATTGCTAGTATCCTATTTGTTCTATAATAATCGCATCAAACAGGGAAAGCTCAGAATGGAGCTGGCAAAAGAAAAAGCGGAACAGGAGAAAAAAGAAGCCGAATTTCAGCGCAGCCTGGCGGATGTATCTTTGACGGCGCTTCGTTCTCAAATGAATCCTCACTTTATTTTTAATTGTCTCAATTCAATTAAACTTTATACGACCCAAAATGAAACAGCGGCCGCTTCTGAATACCTGACTAAATTCTCAAGACTTATAAGGCTGGTAATGGAAAATTCACGTAACGACCGGATAACGTTGACCGCAGAGCTGGATGCATTGAGATTATATATTGAAATGGAAGCTATGCGTTTTAAAGAAAAACTGAGCTACAATATTTCGGTTGATAAAGATGTGGAAATGGATTATGTCGAAATCCCGCCCCTCCTGTTGCAGCCCTATGTGGAGAACGCTATCTGGCACGGATTGATGCATAAAGAAGAAGGTGGCCGCATTGACGTAACCGCCGCTATGAAAAAAAATGAGTCGTTACTGGAGATAAATATTGCCGATAATGGAGTAGGCAGAGCAAAGGCGGAGGAATTAAGAAGTAAAACGGCGACCAGACACAAATCGTATGGAATGAAAGTCACTTCTGAAAGGATAGCGTTAATAAACCAGATTTATAAAACCGGCGCTAACGTAGCTATTTATGATGTCACAAACGATAATGGCGAAGTAGCTGGCACCCGGGTTGTTATTCAAATACCTGTATAATGATACCGTTAAAAGCAATCATCGTGGATGATGAACCTGACAGTATTGATCTGCTGAAGATTGAATTGTCGAAAAATTGCCCGCAGGTAGACGTAACCGCAACTTATACCAGCTCGCTGAAAGCCGTAAACGATATTGAAAAACTGGAGCCAGATCTATTGTTTTTGGATATAGAAATGCCGGGAATGAACGGCTTTGAAATGCTTGAAAGACTTTTGCACCTTCAGTGCAGTGTAATATTTATAACCGCATACAATCAATATGCTTTAAAAGCCTTTCGGTTTAATGCACTCGATTACCTCGTAAAACCAATCGAGACAGCCGATCTCATGGAAGCTGTCACCAAAGCGGAAAAGAAAATAAAGCCCACGGCCGCCCAGTTAAATCTTGTGCAAAGACAGCTCCGGGGCGAACTGCCCAGCAAAATTGCCATACCAGGAAATACAGGCATTTCTTTTGTTGAACTAAACGAAATCGTTTACGTAGAAGCCAGTAATAATTATTCTAAACTATTATTAACGGATAAAAGAATATTCACTATTTCCAAAACATTGAAAGACGTACAGGAAGTATTGGAAGAAAGTCATTTTTTACGGGTGCACCGGCAATATATCATTAACCTGAATCACGTAAAACAATTTAACCGTAACGAAGGTATTCTTACGATGGCCAATGGAGATCATATACCGATTGCCCGCAATCAAAAAGAAAGACTTGTTGAAAAGTATGGATGGCTATAGCTTGAAAAGAGTGATACCCTGCATTAATAATGACAACGGCGCAGATTAAGCGGATCATTATCTTTGTCAAACTTATGATTGCTAAAATACTTTTATGTTCCTGCATATTGATGCAGTCAGTTTCATTACCTGCTCAAAAAAAAGCAAACCCTGTTGCCATAATTTTTGATAGTGATATGGGGCCTGATTATGATGATGTAGGAGCGATCACTATGCTTCATGCATTTGCTGATAGCGGCTACGCTAAAATACTCGCCACGGTAGCCAGTACAAAATATGAAGGGGTAGCGGCCATATTCAATGTATTCAACACTTATTTTAAAAGGCCGGGCTTACCAATTGGAGTGCCAAAAGGTAAAGCATTAGAATTAAAAGATGTTCAGCACTGGACGGACACACTATTGCTGAAATACCCGCACGCTATAAAAAGTAATGACGAAGTGCCCGATGCAACCGAAGTTTACCGAAAAGTGCTGGCATCACAACCAGACGGGACTGTAACCATTGTAACCGTTGGATTTTTGACTAACCTTTCGAACTTGTTGCAGTCGTCTCCCGATAAATATTCTGCGTTGAATGGTAAAGAATTGGTCAGGCGGAAAGTAAAGCAATTGGTTTGCATGGCGGGCAGGTTTCCTGCAGGCAGTGAATTTAATGTTAACCGGGATGCGGCGGCTTCTCAATACGTTTACAATAATTGGGAAACACCTGTATTGCTTAGCGGTTTTGAGATAGGGCAAAAAATAAAAGTGGGTTTACCCCTTATACAAAATAATGCTATCAAAAACAGCCCCGTAAAAGAGGTGTTCCGTATTTGTATACCTCTTAGCCAGGAAGACAGTGCCGGCCGCATGAGCTGGGATGAAACCGCGGTATTAGTTGCCGTCAAAGGATATAAGCCCTGGTACAATATTGAAAAAGGTAAAATGACAGTAGCTGAAGATGGAAGTAATACATGGGTAAAGGAGCCTTCACCACACCGCTACCTTACAGAAGCAAAATCACCTGTTATTGTTCAGCAGCTGATCAATAAACTTATAATGCATCAACCCATAAAAAGATAATCCTTAACTATTGAAACTTACTATCAGTTTCAACGGCTTCTTTTAGTATTGAAATAATTGGTTTGATATCAATTTCGTCAGTTGACTGAAAAATTTTATAATAGACCTGTTTGTTGGTACCATGTGTAAGATAGCTGGCAGTATCTTTTAATTTATTTCCCTGGCAAAATCCCAGCATCACTCCGCTTTTAAAACCACCCCAGGGTACCGCGGCCGGCCATACCAGGCAAATCCTTCTTTTCCCATAATAATAAGGTACATGGTAAGTAAGTTTTTCTTTGCAATAAGCCGGCAAATTTTCCAAAACAATTTGCCTCAACACACCTGTCATGATGCGCTGGTCTTCCGGCAAGTATTCCCAAAACTCCACCAGCGATCTGAATTTTAGTCCATTTTGAAAACTCATATTGCGAACTTTCTGTTCCGGCTAAAAAAGTTTTTATTCTGATTCTGCATTAATATTAAATAACCGTCTTTGTAACTATTACTTAGAATTAAAAACAGGCGTTGTTCATCTGCCAAAACAGCTAATCTTTTTATTCTTAAGGAACTTATAGTTAAAACGTAGTATTGTTGAGACAAAACAGTAGCTGACTTTATTAGATTATACCTTAACAGGTTTTACTGGCTTTAAACAATTCATGCTGACAACACAATATAATATGCAATTTTCCAAAAACCAATTCCCATATGTTGGGCATCAAGTCAACGCATAGATCCATTCGGCATGACCTGGATATTGTTTAAGCAACACATCCCTTTTTGCCAATTCAAAATCAGTAAAATCAAAACCCGGAGCTACAGTGCAACCGACAAAGGAAAATCCGTTTTCGCTGACAGGTTTGGAAGCAAACCAGCAACCCGCAGGCACCCTTTGCTGAAATGAATAGCCATTGGCCAGGTCATCACCCAGCTTTAATACTTCTCCTCTCCCGTCGGGATATAATATAAAAATATGAAGTCCCGCACCTATATAGAAATGCCATAACTCATCACTTTGTATCCGGTGAAAGGCGGAGAATTGTTTTCCTTCCAGTAAAAAATAAATGGCGGTGGAAAAATAACGGTCGCCTGTAAAGCGATCGGGTAATGCGTCTTTCCGTATCATTTCTTCGCTGCGATAAGTTTGTAAATAATAACCGCCTTCCGGATGTGATTGCAGCTGATACTTTTCTATTAACTGTTGGGACGTGAGCATGATGGTTGCTTATTTAATAGCCGCCAATTTAGGGAATTGTGCGATTTTATCTTTCCGTTTCTATTTCAGTTGCATGCCGGTAAGCCCTCCTGCTTATTTATATTTCCGCAATAACCGGTTTAATGGGTTAAATTACAGGTTGATCTCACTAATCCAATTAACCTTTTATCATGAAAGAAAATTTTACCCGCTCCTATAGAGGACATCAATTTGATTTTAAAAGAGTGCTGTCTACCAGTTTTGATCCCTGGTACCATATTTCCGTAAACTTAGATGATGTAGATATTAAATACAGGATGCATAACCGGAATAAGGAAGGCACCTGGAAAATAACCGCAGAACGTCTGCCAAGACTTTTGTATTCTTTGGAAGCGGAATTTAATGAACTGATACAGTTGAATGAAAAACCTGTAGATCCCTATCATCGCGGGCTTAGTCACAGGGTTGAGTAATCTTCTCTATTATTGTGATTTTCATTCACCCTATCGGGGAATGCGATATTCGTTCAACTAATGAAGCCTGTTATAAATACAGGAAAACGGGCAACAGCCTGATAGCTGCCCCCATTTTCAGATTTAATATAACGCAAAAAAGTTATAACGAAAACTTCAGCAACTAGTCTGCTACTGTTCTGGTCTCTGATTAAAAAATTCAGACCAGATAATCTTGACTCGTGATCTTCTACACCATAACAGTATCCGTAGAATGTATGACCCCGTTAGATATTTTTATTGGATTGGCAAGGATCGACGTATCACCAATACTTACCTTACCATCGGTTACCTGTATCAATAGCTTTCTGCCATTTACCGTTGTCAGGTTATCGCCGTCTTTCAATTCATTAAAGAAGATTCTGCCCGTAACTATATGGTTATTCATCAGGTCTGCAAGCTTACTTCTGTTTTGAGGCTCCAGCAGGTTTTCCATCACATTTTTATCCAGCTTTTCGAAAGCAAGATCGGAAGGGGCGAAAAAAGTGAAAGGGCCTGTGCTGCTCAGCAACTGATCCAGGTCGGAGGCATGGACTCCTCTTTTTAATGTTTTTAGGTTTTTATCCGTGTTAACCACCTGGGTAATATTGGACATATTGATTAATTTACCTGCCCGTAGAATAACGGACAACAGTGCAAGGTAGACTTAATCGAAGGGTTTAATGATAATGATTTACTTCTTCACCTGGTCTCCACCAGGATTTGTTATTTGTTTCCGGAAAGGTTTTCATACTTCGTACAAAGCAATCACAGGTAGCTTAGACACCATTGATGATGACCTTTTTTGCAGGTATCATACCAGCTGCATAAAAAATAAAGAATAATCACCAGTGAAAACCAAACCCCATAAACGATGCCGGGTGAAAAACCATAGCCGTGTTACGATAGTTAATTCAAGGAAAACAAGCCAAAGACCTCTCGCCTATTGATTTTTGAAAGATCTCCCGGGTCGAACAGTGATGCGTCAATATGAAAATAGTCACGTATATGATCAAGGGCCATGACGATCATTACTAATCCACGAAGCAGGTCAATGGATTCAACACGGACTATACTTCTTTTAACCTCCGGGTGCGCAGACGGAATCGAAGGCGCTATTCCCATACAAACGATTTTAGTTTTGGATGTAGGAAGATTATACCTTCTATATTGATATTTATCCGGAAGGTTAATTCTATCTTACCTGCATCGGATGGATAAGATACATTAAACCGGGATATCCTTTTTTGAAATGTGCAGAATAATTTTTGGCTTTGTGAAAAACGGAGATAAAATGAATAATTGATATAACAACTTCAATATTTCATTAACTTGTTTGCATGAACCCTTCTTTATTCCAGGTGATCATATCTATGCTGGCGGGTATAACTGTCATTATCCTTCTGACAACAAGGTTTGGTCTGCCTGCGTTCTTTGCTATACTTATCGCCTGTTTTGTTACTGGGCTTGGTGTAGAGATGCCTTTGCCGGGTATTATCAGCGTTTCGAAAACAGGATTCGGCAATATCATGCAATCATTGGGTTTTATTATTGTACTCGGTACTTTGCTCGGATTACTATTGGAGCATACAGGCTGCACGAAAGTAATGGCTGATTATATACTGAAAAAGACCGGCGAGAAAAATGCTTCATTGGCTATCAGTCTTACCGGGTTTATTGTTGGCCTGCCGGTGTTTTGTGATTCAGGTTTTATTGTACTCAGCGGGTTGAACAAGTCAATGATAAAACGTACCGGCATTTCACCTGTTACCATGAGTGTATCACTGGCGTCTGGTTTGTACGTAGTGCATTGCATGATACCTCCGCATCCGGGAGCGGCCGCAGCAGCGGGTACCATTGGGGTTGATTTTGGCAGACTCATTCTATACGGGATTCTTATTTCCTTCCCTGTCATGCTTATTGGTCACTGGTGGGCAAGCTACGCAGGAAAAAAAATCAGAAATTCAGTTATCGAAGAAGATGATGATACCATTGAAGAAAATAATACACGGCCCGGCGTTATTCAATCCTTTCTCCCTGTCATCGTTCCTATCCTGTTAATAAGTTTGCGATCAATATTCATCAACCACGCGCTTGCATCAGAAGGATGGATGAAAAATCTTCTTGCTTTGGGCGATTCAGTAATCGCTTTATTGACCGGCGTACTACTTGCCTTGACTGCGAAAAGAGGCTGGAGTAAAAAAAGCATCAACAAACTGCTGCATGATTCACTGGAAAAAGCAGGAACAATATTATTGATAATCGGCGCCGGTGGTGCTTTTGGAGCAATACTGGCATCTACTGATATCGGGAGCCATTTCGCCGCTATGCCTTTCCTTAAAACTATCGGTATTCTTTTCCCATTCCTGCTAACTTTTATTTTAAAAACCGCACAGGGGTCTTCTACTGTGGCTATCATAACTGCTTCTTCTATTGTGTTGCCGTTGCTTGCTGCCTTGGGTCTCGATACTGAAAACGGGAAACTGTTATGTGTATTGGCAATGGGCGCCGGCTCTATGATGATATCACATGCCAATGATGCTTATTTCTGGGTGATATCAAAATTTTCCGGTATTGATACGAAAGCGATGCTGAGAGCTTACTCCGCTGTTACCATTCTTATGGGAATAACCGCGATGTTCCTGGTTTGGATATTATCAATCTTTCTGCTGTAGTATTCCTCCCGATGGGAATTCGCATCAAAAGAACAACTATTTCCTTTACAGGTGAGCGGAGTTTCCTTTTTCCCATTTTCTTTCTGTCACTACTCCGTTATTCATGAAATTTAAACAATCAGCCTGGAAAACCAAATCCATTATTTTTTATCGTCAGCCAATTTAGTAATTTCAAATAAAAAATGGCCAGGTCACATCATCGCAAAAAGCATAAGGAACATCTTCGCCAATTCAAACATAAAGGCGATACGGTTTCTTCTACACCCAAAAGCAAAGCGTCTGGTATATTCGCCGTTGCCGGCGCTATTATCGGTCTGGCAGTAAGCTATTTCGGATCCCAGGGCTCTCTTCTCTGGATAGCGATTGGCTTAATAGTTGGTGGCGCCCTGGGATATATTATTGGTCGAAGAGTAGACGCTGATAAAGTATAATTCTTTGCTAACTGTTTTCCGCGGATTGATTCCATACTACCGCTGTTTTACTATTAAGTGGTAATGGTCTTCATTTTTGTTGTGTCAGCAATTACAAACCCATTTTTGTGAGGATGAAAAGGCATTCTTAAAAAGACTGTTAAATCATTTTACTCACATGTCTTTAACATAAGCTGGCCTGATACTTTGATATACTGTTGTGTTCATATTTATTTACTTAAAATTTAAACAACAGCGTATGAAAATTATAATTTCTACACTTGCATTGAGCATAGTTCTGTTAACTTCCTGCGGAACGTCCAACATAAAGGAGCCTGAGTACAGGGAGATCAGTGAAATAAAACTGATCGAAGTAGGTCTGCTGCAATCGACAGCTGGTATAGACCTCGTCTATTATAATCCGAATAATTTTGGCGTGCAGTTGTCTGAAGCCCGCGGCGATGTATATGTTGACAATGCTTATCTCGGTCGCTTTGACCTGGGAGAAAAAGTACAGGTAAGAAAAAGATCGGAATTTATTGTTCCCGCAATTGTTAAATTAGATATGATAGGGGCTATTAAAAATCAGCAGGAGATACTTAAAAAGAAAGAAGTGCTTGTACGGGTTGAAGGAATGGCCCGTGTAAAAAAAGCCGGTATCTCCCGTGACATCCCGTTGAAATTTGAAGGCATGCAAAATATTGAACGTTTCAGAACGCTTATTTCAAGATGATCTTTCATGAGTAGTTATGGTTGATCCCCGGTTTGGCCGGGGTTTTTTTTGTCCGTATGCTACAGTAATTTGAATTATCATACTTAGAAGCAATCAAATCTCCCAAGTATTCTTTAGTTTTATTCTTATTATAGAAAAAAATTATGAGGAAAGTAATATTACAATTAGCTGTAAGCCTGGATGGTTTTATTGAAGGTCCGCATGGTGAATTTGATTGGTGTTTTACAGATGATGACTATGGGATGACTGATTTTTATAAGCGTATCGACGCCATTTTTATAGGCCGCAAAAGCTATGAGCAGGCTTTGGCGATGGGAGGAGCTACTCCTCCCGGTTTTCCTGTATTGAAGGAATATGTTTTTTCCAGCTCGTTGAAACACCTCCAGGGTAACGGTGTGCTGGTCAACGAAGATTTATACGAGGAAGTAAATAAAATAAAAAACAGTCAGGGAAAAGATATCTGGTTATATGGCGGCGCCGTTTTGACCTCTTCATTTATTAATATGGGTTTAGTAGACGAAATGTCTTTAGCCGTACACCCGATACTATTAGGCAGCGGAAAATCTCTTTTTCGTAATATCCCAAGCAGAAAGTCATTGAAACTTATCAATACACAAACCTACCCCAATGGTCTTGTCATGTTATCTTATAAATTTTAAAATGAAAGTTACACAGTTGCCCATTGGCTACCTCGCTGATCAATGCCAGCATAAAAGAACTATTTGGGCTAACTGTCATTTATAATCACCTTTTATAATGTTTACCCGCAGGAGTTTACTGTATCTTTTACCGAATAAACAGCTCCCTTAAAGCTGTTCGGCTTTTTCTTTGTTAATTTGCACCTTCTTTATGCGACAACTGGCAGCTATATTATTTGCGGATATGACCGGCTACACTTCCCTCATGCAGGAAAATGAGCAATTAGCCCGTTTAAAACGCAAACGGCTAAAAGAAGTGCTGGAGTCTTCTGTCGGGCAATTCAATGGTAAAATATTGCAGAATTATGGCGATGGTTCCCTGAGTATTTTCAGCAGCGCTATTGATAGTGTGAGTTGCGCTATTCATATTCAGCATTTATTACAACAGGAACCAAAGGTAGACTTGCGTATGGGCATCCATACCGGCGATGTGATTATTGAAGAAGAAGCTATCTATGGTGATGGTGTCAATCTCGCTTCCCGTATTGAATCGCTGGCCGTACCTGGCGGAATTTTTATCTCTGAAAAAGTACATGATGAAATAAAGAACCAGCAAAATATCAGCACCCGTGAAATGGGATATTTTGAACTGAAGAATGTAAAACAGGCCGTTCGTGTTTTCGCTATTTCCAATAGTGGTATCGCCGTGCCGGGGCGTGATGAATTGAGAGGCAAAACCAAACAGCCTCACAATCGTCTCGCTGTACTGCCTTTTGTAAACATGAGCGCTGATCCGGAGAACGAATATTTCAGTGATGGGATCACCGAAGAATTGTTGAATGCATTGACAAGAGTGGATGGTTTGCAGGTTACTTCCCGTACTTCCGCCTTTGCATTTAAAGGAAAAAATACGGACATACGGGATATCGCTATTCAGTTGAATGTAGATAAAGTGCTGGAAGGAAGTGTACGTAAGGCAGGCAACAGGGTTCGTATCACCGCGCAGTTAATCAATGCAGCAGACGGCTATCATATCTGGAGTGAAAATTATGATCGTAACCTCACCGATATTTTTGAGGTACAGGATGAGATCAGCGGAATTATTGCCAATAAATTAAGAGAGAACCTGGCGACAACACAGCAGGAAAATCATTTGGTAAAAGCTCCAACCAGGAATATCACAGCTTATACTTATTATCTGAAAGGTCTTCATTATTGGAACAAACTAACACCGGCTGACTGCCGCAGGGCCATTGAATCTTTTGAGCAGGCCATCGCGATAGAACCGACTTACGCACAGGCTTACGCTATGACGGCGGCAGCTTATAGCCAGTTAGGCTCCAGTGGACAAATGCTGCCGCATAAAGCATTTGAAATTGTTCACCGCTATGCTGATAAAGCCATTGAAGCGGATGACACCGTGGCTGAAGGATATGTTGCCAAAGCCAGCGCTTACCTGCTATATGACTGGAATTGGCAGGCGGCTTATGATGCATTGCAAAAGGCTCTTGAATTAAACCCCGGCTCAATAGAAGCTTACGAGCTGCTTAGCTTTCATTATGTCATTATGGGAAGAAAGGAAGAAGCGGTTGGGTTAGTTGAAAAGGCCGCGATGCTGGATCCTCTCTCTCCTGTTATTTTACAAACACTTGGAACCATGTATACCTTTGCTGAGAGGTTTGATGATGCCATAAAGCAGGCGGATAAATTACTGGCGATGGATCCGCAGATGCGGATCAGTATTGAAGGGAAAGGCTGGAATACCGGCATGAAAGGAGATTGGGAAGAAGCGCTGAAATATTTTGAAGAAGTGCATCGTCTTACGAATCATCCGTTGAAAGGCTTGATGGGACTTGGATTCGCCTATGCTAAACTGGGACAAACGGAAAAAGCTATGGAGGTTATTCGTAAAATGGAGCAGCGCCAGGCTGAAGAACCCGATTCAGTTATTGACGCCGACCTGGCTGCGGTTTGGTATGGTTTGGGTAACCTTGATAAAACGTTTTATTATATCAACCAGTGCATTGATAAAAGAATGGGGCCGGTAAACTATTTCCTGGAATACCCCGCCTACAAAGGCATAAAAGACGACCCGCGTTACGAAGAATTAAAAAAAAGAACAGGAGTTTAAAAACTGTCTAAACCGAAAATACTATGCCATACGTGGAAATGGCCAATCATGTTAAAAAATAAAATCTGGTCAGCTCTTATAAATTCTCATCCTTAAAATCAGGTACAAAAAATTGCCAAATGAAATTATTCATTCCGATGCTTTGTTTTATTGCTGCAGCCTGTAGCAATAATAATACTGACGAAAAAACCAAGGCTGACAAAACATGGGCGCTTCTGCCCTTTTCAAAAACAGATTCTGTAAATCCTGTTTTATTACCCGGCTCCTTGTTAACTTTTAAATGCCCCGTTAGAAATGATACAGTAAGATGGGAAGAGAAAGATGTATTCAACCCCGCCGCATTGGTTCGTAATGACACGGTGTTTTTATTGTATCGTGCGGAAGATAGTATTGGGAAATATGCCGGTACATCAAGAATTGGTTTAGCGTGGAGTACAGATGGTTTACATTTCACCAAACATCCGCTGCCTGTTCTATACCCCGATAATGATTCGCTGAAAAAATATGAATGGGAAGGTGGTTGCGAAGATCCAAGAGTAGTAGAAGATGAAAATGGCCAATACTTTTTAACCTACACTTCTTACGATGGGGACAAAGCAAGATTACTGGTCGCTTCCTCCAAAGATCTGTATCACTGGAATAAACACGGACTTGTTTTTTCCAAAGCATACGACAGAAAATACGTTGATCATTGGAGTAAATCCGGCTCTATCGTCAGCCGGTATGAAAACGGTAAAGCTATAGCTGTAAAGATTAATGGCTTATACTGGATGTATTGGGGCGATACCGATATTTTTTTAGCCAGTTCTCCTGATCTTATCAATTGGACACCTGTTGAAACCGCAGAAAAGAAATTACTTTCCGTGTTTGGTCCGCGAAAAGGAAAATTTGATAGTGACCTGGTGGAACCCGGACCACCAGCCATGCTCACCGATAAAGGGATTGTGTTAATGTATAATAGCCGCAGTGATCTTTCAAAAGGTGATAGCAGTCTTCCCGAACATACTTATACGGCTTCACAGATACTAATAGATCCAGGTGATCCTTCCAAAGTATTGGACAGAATGGATACTTATTTTATCAGACCTGATAAACCCTATGAAACTACGGGACAGGTAAACCAGGTTTGTTTTATTGAAGGATTAGTCAACTTTAAAAATCATTGGTATTTATATTACGGAACAGCTGATTCCAAAATAGCAGTGGCCGTGAAATAGCAACAGCGCAGATGAATATTTTATCATCTATCGAATCAGTGTCAGCGTGCCTTTGAATTGCCCTCCTTCTATTTTAAGGTCAATATAATAAACATACACACCCACGGGTTGCGGTTCTCCTTTGTATTTTCCATTCCAGGGTATATTGCTGTTTTTATTTTGATATACCACCTGGCCCTGCCGGTTAAAAATGGTCAATTCAAATCCCGGAAAGATATTCAGCACCGGGATATTCCACGTGTCATTCAATCCATCATTGTTAGGAGAAAAGGCGCTGGGAATAAAAATATCTTTGTACACTTTCAGTTTCACGCTATCGGTAGCAATTCCGCAGCCATCATTGGATACCACCGATAATACATAAATTGTATCATGAGGCGGATTGACCATTGGTTGCAAAGCCTGTGCATCATTGATAAATAAAGCCGGCGACCATGAATAACTTATATTCTGTCCTGTCGCATTAGCCAATAATTTTACCGCATTCCCTTCAATGATTGACTTATCAGGACCGGCGTCAGCTCCGGGAGCTTCAATAACGGTCACCGAAACCATGGCTGTATCCTTACAGGCAAATTGGTTAGATACGATGACAACATAGTCAGTCGTCGTTGTGGGCGATGCCACAGGGTTGGCAATAATATCAGAAGATAAACCTGTAGCGGGTGCCCATTGATAAGTTCCACCACCACTGCTTACCAGTTGAACCGAATTTCCTTCGCATATACCTGTGGAAGAAAACGAAACATTCGCCTCTGGCTTTATATTTACAATCACATCAACGGAATCCATCTTTGTACAACCTGCATCAGTGCTCACCTCAACATAATATCGCCCGGCCTGCGGAGCCTGAATATTTTTAATAGATACAGCAGAGCCTGTAGCGGAAAAATTATTTGCTCCCGTCCATTGATATTTTGAGCCTCCGGATGCATTTAACTGTAACGAACTATTTTGGCATACAGGACTATTACTGACAGCTATTGGCACCGGGTTCGCAGCTACTTCTATGGCCAAAGGTTCTGAAGCGATCCTGCATTGAGGTGAATTCATATTACCCACTTCAGCTACAGATAACCTGTATAAATAATTTCCGACCGGCGTAGTAGTTAAAAAATTTTGTCCAACCGTGGTGGTAGTAGCACCAGGCATATCCGTCCATACAATACCATCACTGCTTTTCTGCCATTGATAAGAAGGATTGTTAAAACCGGCTGAAACAGCGCAGTTGAAGGTGAATGAACGTGCCCCTCCTTCACAGATGGTGGCAGTAGTAGAAGTACTCCCTACGATCGAGGGAGTCAATTTAGGACCGCAGGGTCTGAACGTAATATCATCCAATGCCAGGTCATTGCCACAGCCACCCGGAGCATTATTGAAGATCCTGAGTACGATATCCGATACATTGACCGGTGTAGTAAAATAAAAGCCGAACTGCTGCCAGAACGGGTTATCCAGTGACACAATAGTATTGGTATTATATGTCTGCAATACGATACCATCTGTTTTTTCCAGCGTAAAAGTAAGATTGGGCTGTGCCGGGTTGGGGTTGCAAGCCGTTGTTTTAAGTACATTCATTATCCAGGCGGCAAACTCATAGGTTGTGCCACCGCACAATCCCTTTACTGTATCCAGGTAAAACGCACTTGGTTGAAAGGAAGCGTTGATCAGCATAAAATAGCCGTTGGGATCACCCGTGTGATCCGCGGGTACAGAATGCCAGGTGTTTCCGAAACAATTGGTAGAACTATTTCTTACCGTATAAAAGCCATCCCCCGGGCAATCATTCGCCAGGTATTGATAACTGGTGGTAGCTGCTTTTAATGATGGCCCCGGGTTGGTTCCCGCACCAAATGTGATATTAACAAGGGGATCGCCCAGGCTACCCTGGCAAAGCTGTGCGTCAAGCGGGTTGGAGCAAATAAGCGACAGGGATAATACTATCAGAATTCCTCTAAAAAATCTCACAAAATATCTTTAAATAGTCAGCTAAAATAACCAGTAAATTCCAGACTTATTAACCAGAACTCTACAGGGAGGATTGGAAGGTTTGAGAAAACAAGTTAAGCAACGAATGGCAATAATAATAATTTAGGGAACTATTTTTAACCTGTCAACGCTAAGCTATGCCGGTCAGGCGATTGAATGGCAAAAGGGTTGTCAGCAAATGATTTATTTTACAACGGTTATTACCGGTTTATGAATGGATTACGCAAAAAACTCAGGATAAAAGAGATAGTACAGGAAACAAAGGATGGTAAAACTTTTATACTGGAGTCTCCGGAAGAAACCATTCCTGAATATAAAGCGGGCCAGTTTCTCACATTCATTTTTGACACTCCTTTTGGCGAACAAAGAAGAAACTATTCTCTTTCGTCGTCTCCTGATTGGCAGGAGCCGCTTAGCATTACGGTTAAAAGAATTCCCAACGGTGTTTATTCCCGGAAGATGATTGATACCGCACAGCCCGGCGAGTGGTTAACGACCATTGGCGCCAGCGGTTTCTTTACGCTGCCTGGTGATATTAGCCAATACCAACAACTATTCTTATTGGCGGCAGGCAGTGGCATAACACCGGTGTTTAGTTTGTTGAAAACGGTTCTGCATAGGTACCCACAAATAAATGTGATACTCATTTACAGCAATCATTCAAAAAAAGACGCGATCTTTTACAATGCACTTCAACAACTACAGTTACGGTATCCGCAACAATTACAAATTGAATGGCTTTTCAGTGATGCGTTTGATTATACGAAAGCAAGACTTGGTAAATGGCTGCTAAATGAGTTGTTGAAAAAATATGTTGTCGCACCATTGGATTCCTGTTTGTTTTATATGTGCGGGCCGTTTAACTATATGCGCATGATCATCATTACGCTGATTTCCGCCGGGGTAGACAAAGCTAACATACGCAAAGAAGAATTTGTTATCACAGAGCCCACTGTATTGATGCAACCACCTGATACCACAACAAGGCAAGTATCCGTAGTATTGAATAAAGAACTATACCTATTCAGCAGTGCTTATCCGCAAACTATTTTGCAGTCGGCCAAACAGTCCGGTATAGAATTACCCTACAGCTGCGAAACGGGAAGATGCGGCACCTGTGCGGCTCTATGTACCAGCGGTGAAGTTTGGATGAAGTACAATGAAGTATTAACGGAACAAGACATTAAAAAAGGAATGGTGCTTACCTGTACCGGCTACCCGGTATATGGAAATGTGGAATTGGATTTTGATAATACTGGATAGTTGACAAAAACTAATTTAGTTGATGAAACTTTAAATATACTATTATGCATATTCGGGAAGCGGAGCCGAAAGACTTACCCATCATCCTGGACATTATGAATGATGCGATATTAAACACGACCTCCATTTATGACTATGGAATACGCAGCGCCGAATTCGTGGAAAATTGGTTTGCTAAAAAGCGTCTGGATAATATGCCTGTTTTGGTTTGTCAGATAAATGATAATGCAGTTGCTTATGGTTCGTATGGTATATTCCGGGCCTGGGATGCTTATAAGTTTAGCGTAGAGCATTCTATTTATGTTCACAAAAATTTCCAGGGGCGGGGAATTGGAAAGCAATTACTAATCGCTTTAATTGACAGAGCTAAAAAAGGGGGCTATCATACCATGATTGCCGGCATTGATGCTGACAATCAAAAAAGCTATGACTTTCACCAAAAGCTTGGGTTTGCTGAAGTTGGTCGCTTTAAAGAAGTCGGCTATAAATTTGAAAGGTGGCTGGATTTGATTTTTATGCAGCTGATGCTAAACGAGTGAAGCCTGCTTTCCTTAATTAGAAACTCAGCCCTATTTAAACTGCATCTTCCCCCCTATCAATCCACCAAAACCAACTCTAACGCCAAATTTATTTCCAAGTCCCGGCTGAATTGCGTTCACAAAATCAACCCTGAATAATTTGAAGATATTTTCCAGGCCAGCAAACACCTCCACATAGTAGTTGCTTTTGTTTACATAAAAAGTATTAGCACCGGCTACCAGGTTCCATTTTAATTTATTGAACAAGGGAATTTTATTTGTCAGCAACCCGTTGAAGTGGTGTTCGGCATGACCAAAGACATAAAACTCTTCGGCATTGCTGTAACGGTAATAGGGAGCCAGCTGAAAACTGTTGAGGTATTTGATATTATAAAATGTCTGGTTGCCATTGAAGTGTTGCAGGTCAGGAATAGCAACCGCATTATTGTTCAGGAACCCGCCGGCACCGATACGATACCTGAACTCACCTCCCATTTTAAAATTCATATTATCGGACATCGAAAATTTCCATTTATCAAAATCCACATCGGAGCCAAAAACACTTTTAATACCCTTGTTATATTCCAATTCAAATATTGGTTTACCGGAACCTATTGGCATTTTTCCCCAGGGAAATTCAATATATCGCTGGCCCGGTTGCCAGGTTAGTGTGACACCGATTACAAAAGCCTGGTGGCGATCAAAAGATATGGATGCCAGTTCATAAGGATGATTGGGCAATAGTGAATCACTCTTATTAAAGAAAGAATAGTCAGTTGTATTTTTCAAAGGCAGCCGGTCCTCATAAGTAGCATGCACATTGAAGCGGAAACCGCTTTCCAGTCTGTTATTGTATTCTATCCGGCTGAACCAATTTTCATACAGCTTCATATAGTTCTTCTTTCCAAGCAGTGTATAGGCCGCATTGGTCAACGGATCAATCGGGTTATCCTGGTTGAACTGTGAAAGTCGTTTTCCTCCTGAAAGTTTTAAGTAACGGTTCCTGTAACCTGATTTTTTAGGTTTGATAGTAAGATCAGCATAGGAATTCAAATGTGTATTGCTGAAACCATATCGTGTATTCCAGTCAAGCTGGTAATTATATTTTGTCTTTGCTTTATTATAATTATAAGTTTGTTCAATGCTTGTTGCAAGGCCCTCTACCGTATTATATTCCACCTGGGTGATCAACGGCTTCAGCTGCCAGCTAAGCGTTGATTTTTTTGTGTACCAGCTATGGGATTGGCCTGTCCATAAGACCCCCTTTACCGTAATGGGTTTTTGATTTTTCCGCAATGAATCAACATAAGCTTTTGAACGGAGAGAATCCCGCATCAGTTTTGACAGGCTGTCCTTAAAAACAAAATTATTTTTCTCATCATTCTCCAGCGCGACAGGGCGAACAGCATTCCAGTAATTCGTATCTTTTTTATTAAAGGCGGTATCGTACTTCATGATCGTCCGGCCAAAATGTTTTTTATCAAAGCCGGGGTTGATATTATAGTCGGAATAAACATTGACAAAATTCCCGGTAATATGAAAGCCGAATTGTTTTATTACAACATAGAGCACCTGGTTCTTTGTTTTCCAGACATCAGGGGTGATGGATGAATGCAGTTGCGTAACACGCAAGGTATCGAGCAGTTCCAATTGATTTTCTTTCGTAGTAAACAGATCCGTGCTATAGATACGCCAATCGTTCTCCGTTATCTGGATCGTTCCGCTGAATAAAGGTTCATTCTTACGGCGCGGAGTGACTTTGATAGTGTTTATCATTACACCATCTTCCATAAAACTGCCTTGATATTTATAGCGGTAATAATTCAAGGCTCCATCAGCGATAGGGGAAATAAAACCACGCGGGTTGAGGTTGTTGTCAAAAACAGAAACATTATTTTGATAAAAATTAATAAAAAAAGGGAAACTCAATCCATACCCTCCACCGCTTTCCCTGGAGGAAATAACCCTGAACTTGATATTGTCCGGCTTTGTGTAATCTACCTGTGTCAATGATTCAGATAAAAAAAGAATGCCTTTGCCCAGTGAATCCAGGCCGTCATTCGGATCACGTTCTATCTTTTTGCCAAATACCTTTTTTGGCATCGCTCCCGACCGCATCAAACCTTTTATATAAACGTTGACGGAAAATGAATCCACCTGGTTATTATAATAATTTCTTTTCCTAATCGCATTACGGATAATTTCATAAGCCGGGTCTTCTCCTTTTTTCACGATCACTTCCTGTAAGGTCAATTGCTGAATGGAAAGACTGAAGTCAACTGTCTTATCATTATTTGTAACTGTAATTTCTTTCTCCACTTTTCCATAGCCTACATACTGGGCTACGAGGGTATATTGGCCCGGGCTTAAGCTGATTGAATATTTACCAGAGCTGTTGGTAGTGGTTCCTTTGGTAGTACCCTTAATACTTAAGGAGGCATAGGGTAATGGATTTCCTTTATCGTCTGTAATGAGACCTGAAATTTTTCCGGCGAATGAAACTATTGTAAAAAGGGGAAATACAAGAAAGAGTAGAATTTTCTTCATACATGTGAATATGAAACGAAAATAGCGTTGCTGATGTTACAGAAAACCCAAAATCAAATTAAGAGCCCAATTCCTCCACGAATCAATTAATAAGAACAACAGGCACACGGATTATACGGACTGGACGGATATTAACGGTTCTTTTATTCTGCTTCGCAGAATAAAACAGGATAGTTCCAGCTTGATGTTATGCTTTGCTGCTTCTTAAAAAACTTCCGCTCATAGCAGCGAAGCCGGCTACCAGCCCACCTATTGCTCCCGTAATCATTATTAACAAGAAAGGATTATTGCCAATGCCCAATAACTCCCCTATCCTTGCGGAAAGAATGTTCTCGTTTTCTATATTGATCCACCAGGCGAGACCGCTCCACAGCAACAGTAATGCTGAAAAAGCGGAGGCGAAAGCCATTCGCGCTTTTTGCCGCACCAGCAATGCGATAAGAAAAGCCGCGATGGCAATACCCCACCAGGAAAAATATAAGCCGTTAATAAACGAAAGCAAGGCGGTTAATATTAATGCGACAGAAAATTTCATACAAAAAATTAAACTTTAGAAATGGTTTTATAATCCTGTACCTGTTTTCTGGTTCTCAAAACTCATCCTCCATTTTACTTTCTTATCAATAGTTTCAGAACTTTTCATTACCCAAAGCCGGTAATATGCACCCGCAGCCCATGTATCAATGAAATCATCATAGTATTTACTGCCGGGATTGCCGCTCTGCCCCGCAGGATAAACTCCGTAGGCTTCTGTTTCCGCAGCGAGGTGAACGATCATCCTCCAGCTTGGACCGTGACTATGCGTTACAGCATTAATGATATTTCCATTTCCTCCCACACCCAGTCCTGTCCTCGCAAAAGGCATCAATGCTTTCTTAAGCAAATGATAGATTGTTGGGTTTTTAAATTTTGCCCATTCCAGTTTCCCTTCCTTTTCCTTCGCCAGCAGGTTAGCGGATGCCTTGTTTAAAGCAGCCGTTACTACATCCCTCAACGTTTCCGTTTGCGTGGTATTGACATTGTCAATATAAATTAAAGAAAAAGAATCTTTTTTCAGCAACTCCATCGTCGTTTGCTCCTCCGGCCAGGAAGAGGCTGGTTTGCTTCTATTAATATCATCATACCATATTTCCACTTCCAGGCTATCCCACCAGCTTTGATGCACCGTCTGTCCTTGTGAAGCGGGATCAGCCTGCAGGTTCCATTTCTTTTCTATGTCCAGATATCGTTTCGCATCAGCGTTCAGTCCATTTTCGTTAACGTAATGGAGCAATATGGGTCTTTCATCCCTGGCCAGTATGTTGAAATAATTAGCCTGTAACTTTTTCATATCATCGGGAGTAACAGATGTCATCGGCGATAAAAAATGTTCAATGGCTCTTCCTCTCGGTGTTATATAAGCTCCCGGTATGAAATAAGGATAGGTAGAGTCAACCGGTCGTTGATTAGCGCTTTCTAAAAAGCCCCGTTCAGGATTTTTTGCATGGGGGTTTTCTGTTTGTGGAATAAATCCCTGCCAGCTATAAGCAGGATCATCACCGGGCATTATGTAAAGTCCCTGCCCGTTCCATCTCGCCGGGAATTTTCCCTGCTGCCATATAGCAATATCTCCTGCTTTGGAAGCAAAAACAAAATTCTGACCGGGGCAATCAAATGTCTTGATAGCGTCGGCATAATCATCATAATTTTTCGCCCGGTTGAGTTTATAAAAAGCCATCGCTTCATTGCTGGGATCATGAGCCACCCAGCGTACCGCAAGATTTTGATTTATAGCATTAGTATCAGGAAAACTTTCATCGAACATGACCGGTCCATAAATGGTATAAGCTACTGTGTCGTAAATCGTCGCCTCTCCTTTTATTTTAATCTCTTCTATCCGTATTTGGGTCGGCTCCCATTTTCCATTAAACCAGTATTCTTTTTTAGTATTATCCTTAAACTTTATGGAATAAAAATCTTTCACATCCCGCTGTGCATTGGTAACTCCCCAGGCTATGCTATCATTGAACCCAATAATGATAAACGGGCTTCCGGGAAGAGAAACACCGTATGTATTGCTCGTGGGTGTTGTTATTTGCGTTTCAAACCAAATAGAGGGCAATGACAATTCGAGATGAGGATCGTTACAAAGTATGGGCGATCCACTTTGTGTTTTACTACCCGCCACTACCCAGTTATTACTTCCGTTGTTTTTATCGGGTCTTGAAATTTCTGTTGCCGCTACCTGTTGCTTGTTTTTAAAATACAAGGAATCTGCCGAAAGAGGTTCAAGAGGAACGATGCCCGGAGCATCAAATAATGTTCCTTTTGGCACAATGGGCATTAGTGAATCGGGTATCTGTGGGTAAATAATATTGAACTCGTGTTGAGTGAATATTGATTTCGCATTTGTAGCCTCCAGGTCGTCTTCCGTTCCCGAACTAAGCATTTTGGCCATCATTTTTAACAGCAATGCCGTTCTGAGGTTGGTCCATTCTTCCGGCTCCAAATCAAGAAGCTTGTATTCAAGTGGCGTTTCACTTTCACTAAGAGAATGTATGTAGGCGTTGACACCCTTTGTATACGCGGAAAAATTTTTCCACGCAATGGTATCCTTTTCCATTTCTTTCAGTGCGTTTTCGGCAGCGAACTTCATCCCCAACCTTCTTTGCTCTCTATCATAGCCGATGGCTTTAGCGCCTGCGATTTCACTCGCTCTTCCTTCCGCGGCTTTTGTTTGCAAGTCCATTTGAAACAAGCGAAACTTAGCATGAATATAGCCCTGAACGAAATAGGCATCCTCATCGTTCTCCGCAAAAATGTGGGGCACCAGGCGTTCATCAAAATATACCTCCGCACTACCTTTTAAATCCGGGAATTTCAGCTCAGCCGTAAAATCATGATCCGTGGCTTCAGCGTTTTGCCAAAAGCCATGTTGTGGGCTCAAAAATTTCCCCATCGCTGGAACGGAGCCCCATTTTTTATTCAGCGCAATAATAAGCCCGGCAGTAATAACGGTGGAAATGATAAAAGGACGTATTCGCATAAGCAATCAAATATTTGGAAAGATAACTGAAATGGCAAAAAGAAGATCAAGGATTTTCCCCGGCGATATCTTTTATGGATTAATTTCAAAAAGAAAAAACTGCTGCTTACGGTGTGGTAGAAAATCGTTGTCCACCACCAAAATAATGCTTCGTTTTCCATTGGGCAAAACCGGGCCGAAAGTAATTCCTTCTGTATTGTCAATAAAAAAACCCAGGCTTTCCAGGTTGAATAATAATTTCTTTTGGGCCGGCCTGTACTTTTTTTCTTTGTCTAAGGATTGAATAGCCGACACATCATCGGCCATGGAGACATCACATAAATAAAGCCGTATATCATTGCCCGAACGTTTGCGGCTGGCGGAATAGGAACGCTCCATGACGATCAATTTATTTTCGCCATAACATAAAATTTCCGAGATCCCGTTTTCCTTTACACTGTCACCAGGATAAGGTTCATGCGGAATAGCATCCATTTCATAAGCGTACTGTGCTTTTTGTTTCCGGGTACCTGCATCAAATTTCAGGATACGTATCCATGCCGTTGTATCGCCAAGTCCGGGCAAACGTCCATCCTGGTATATGGGCTCTTCTACACTTGCATATACCGATTTATAGTCTGTTGACCATGTCACTCCTTCAAATCCTTTATTGTGTCTTGGCCCTTCCTCTCTTTCCGAGCGATGCATATTCGCCGGCAACTCAAAGTTTGCAATGTGACTTCCGTCAGGTTGTGCTTCCACAATTTCTACATCCTGTATCTCCAATTTACCTTTCGCCTTATCCAAAAAACGCTGACCATCCGTGCCATAAATGATATTATGAGTAACAGGATTATACCGTATGGATTCAATATCGGCGGAATGGATACGATCTGCTCTTACATCAGAATAATATTTCCCTTCATTATTTTTTAAAAAGTTTACATCAGTTATGAAAACGCTATCGATACCCCGGTCGCTGATAATTATTTTTGCTGTATAGTAGCGGGCGTAATTTTTTGCACCGGGATCATCCGAAATAATATAGTACTGCTTTTTTTCTTTATCATAATCGATTCCTGAAAGCCCCCCTACCGCTGTTCCACTGAACTGTATATTGTTAGGAAGTATATAGGTATTGATAAACTTTAAACTGCTGATATCTCCCATGGGTATACTGCTGATCTTTTTGGAAGATGAACAACTGCAAAAGGAGAACACAACAAAAACCAGGACCCGATAATTTACCCGCATCAAAATGAGTTTGCTGACAAAACTACGATGCCGGCCTGCTTTTCCCGGTATTTCCAGTAAATAATGGATGAATTATTAATTTCATGTTATTAGCCCAACAGGATATGTCAAAAGAACTTAAGGAAATTCAAAAGATATTAATAGCAAATAGCAGCACCGACGCAAAAGCGGCGCATCAAAAATTCGTTCCGGGTAAAGAAAAAATTTATGGTGTCAGAATGCCTTTTCTTAATGAGCTGGCGGCCCGGTATAAAAGCGGCGGCTTTGATCTTATAGAAGCATTGTGGAAAGCAGGCGCACTGGAAGAAAAAGTACTGGCCATAAAAATGTTGGGAAAGATCGCTAAAAAAGATCCGGAGCGTTCCTTGAAAATGGTACAGTTATTTGCAAAGAACATCGGCAACTGGGCCGTATGCGATGCTATCGGCATGCAGGGATTAAAACCCATTCTTAAAACTCACCAGGAACAAATATTTGCATTAGCAAAAAAATATAATCAATCAACCGATTTCTGGCAGCGCCGTCTTTCACTGGTATTGGTAGAATGGTACACCCGTATAAAAGAAATACATCCTGAGATCAGGAAACTGGTAAAGGCTTTGGAAAGCGATGAGGAGTACTATGTAAAAAAAGCAATTGTATGGATCAATAAGAATTTTGAAAAAGAAAAATGATACGGCTCATCCATGAACAATCGTTATAAAATAAAAAAATCCTTCCTGGGGAAGCAGGAAGGATCTGGAATCTCCGTTTATATAGATTGGTTAGGGTAAAAGAATAATTTTCTCCTGGCCATTATATTTCAATAAGGCTTTGTTGTCACAATCTCCATTGCTGGGATAACCATAGTCAATCAGGGATTCATATGTATTGACACTTATTTTAAGAGTACCATTACTGATCCAGGGGCAACTAACTTTTTTGATCAAGGCGGTTTCTGTGTTCAGCGCAATAATAACACCATTATTGAATTTGGTTTGTGAATGTCCTTCAATAGAGTAGACATCGTCAGTGATCTCAGGAGTCGTACCGCCCTCAATTTGCGTTATATATCTAAGGGCTTCGTAGGAGTAACCTCTTCCGTTCGGAAATGTTACTTTGCCGTCTGTAACTTTTACAGAAAATTTGATATTTCCGTTCGTACTCAGGTTGGTGATCACTTTGGTTCCTTCAATTTTCGCACGGCCAATCTGGAAATCAACCAATGTAATAGTAACAACGGAACCGGTATGGCGGATAGGTCCGCTAAAATTCATCACGATCTTTCCTTTTCTGAATTTGCTATCAGGACAAGTTTGACCAGTACCGAAATCAATAGTAACCGTTTTAGGATAGGTGCTGTCGTTCGGTGTTACAGTTATGATAGCATTCGCGCCTATGCGTAAACGCAGTCTCTGGAACGGAAACGGGCGGCCAGCTGTGTTTCCTGCAGGTCTGCCTGCGCTGATAATACCTTCTTCATCTGCAGCGGTCATGCTGATGTCCTGCACGTCGTCATAACTGGCTTCTGCTTCCATGCTTTCAGCGGAATACTCTGCAGCTTCGCTTTCCGTGACGGTCTGCTTATTTGTTGTAGCTTCTTTTTTACAGGAAATGGTAAAAAGGGTAATGGATAAAGCGATTGTCACGATAACAATCCGGGTAATCGATAAAACTTTCATGATAATACTTTTAGGGTTATGGTAGTTAATAACGTTCTTTGGAACTGTTAAAAACAACAAAGTTTAATTCGTCTTTAAATTTTTATTTTGCCGGTGTAAAATGAAGGAAATCATTGGATTTATAAAAGCGTATTATAACGAGGTAAATAAACCCGTCCTGGTGTTTTGTACGCTATTTATCGCCGGGCTGATTTATTTAAATTACCTGCATGGTCTGGAATACAGGCTTATACGACAAATAACCGCCTTCCCGGGCCATTTCCTGATCTACCTGGCCGCGTTTATAGTACCCCATTCCCTGCTCTTTCTAAAAAGGAAGCCCTATAAGACTGTCTCTCCTGCTCTTTTTATCTGCTTGTTTGCAGCCCCAGTCATGTTCGCTCTAAAAGTGAGTATGAATACAAATATTAATGTGTCGGTTAACGAAAATTGGGATCATTACTGGAATACCGTTATTTACTGGCCTCTCCGGATGATCACCATGGTTGCTATCTTAGGAGTATGCTGGTTCCTATTTAATAAGAAAGATAATTTCTATGGTCTGTCAGCCAAAAAATTTAACTACACACCTTATTTTATTATGCTATTGATCATGCTTCCATTAATAGCAACGGCCTCTGCACAACATGATTTCCTCGCTACTTATCCTAAAATGAAAGAGATAATACCGTTGCCCGGAGCAGCAACACCGGGTTGGTTTTATAAACTATTGTTTGAACTCTCTTATGGCAGCGATTTTTTTTCCGTGGAAATTTTCTTCCGGGGCTTTTTGATCATTGGCTTTATTAAATGGGTGGGCAAAGACGCCATCTTACCTATGGCTTGCTTTTATTGTACTATTCATTTTGGTAAGCCGCTGGGTGAATGTATCAGTTCCTATTTTGGCGGGCTGTTATTGGGTATTGTTGCTTACAATACGAGATCAATTTATGGTGGATTGATGGTACACCTCGGTATTGCCTGGATGATGGAACTGGGCGGTTACATTGGGAATAGCTTAAGATAATAGAATGGCAGGGTTTGAAACCCTGCCATCTAAAAAAATACTACAAGCCTGTAAGCCGGATCCTGTTCTTTGTCTATCCTTCGACAAGCTCAGGATGACAAAGTGGTTATCATTTATCTGTCGTCAACATTACTGTTGGGATCAATCTGCCTACCCTCCATCATCGAACGAGCAGTTCTCAGGCGATGGTTTATGTGGCATTTCAGCATGCAAGGTTTACCCGCTGAAGATGTTACCATCATCAGCCGTGAGCTTTTACCTCACGTTTTCACCCTTCCATCCTCCCCTTCTCCAGTTATGGACAAGGGAAAGGGTTGAGGTTATTTTCTGTGGCACTATCTGTTCCGCCATGTTGTGTGTCTCCACGCAACATATCAGACCCGGCTCTTCACCGGTGCATTGCTCGGCGCTGTCCGGACTTTCCTCCCCGTTTTGCAACGGGGCGATAACCCGGCCTGTAGTAATAATTTCAAAGAAGCGGTTGCAAAAATAATCCTGGATGACCGGATTAAAAGGATTTCGCTGATTTTTCTTTGTTAGCCGGGTGATCAAACCAGACAAGTGTAACAATGGCAAAAAGTCAATTACTCTTTCAATACACCTCTCAACTGCGTTTTCTTTTTTCCATACTCAAAGCTGTTTTCAATTTCAACGGAAATAGTGTTCTGATCAAAAAAACAGGTGATTTTTTCAGTATGAGGGCTTTCAATGTATCGCAGGGTTAGCTCCAATGTATTTTTATCTTTCCACCGGTAAGCGCCGTTGATTTTGAGTGGTGGCAAGCCAACAAAACTTGCCTTTGCGTCGGCAACCAGTGAAGGTCCGTGACGGGTAGTCTCACCGGTTTGCCATATACCATCACCAAAGGCTATCTTATAAATACTATTGTCAGATTCCAGTCTAACCTCATAGATATTATTAAGAAAGTTGAAAGAGATATTTGTTATATGCTTTTCGTTTGGCGCCATTAAAAAAGTTTTATTTGAAATATTCGCCGATTCAGTTGAGACTGATTTAGCCGGCGCCGGAAGCGCCAGCGAGGATAATTTTTGGTTAAGTATGGCCGTCATATTTTTATTGACCGGCAATTTCTTAGTCTTCAGGGCGGGCAATAAATATTCCCACACCAGGTTTATCTGTTCCTGCATACTCGGTGTTTCGCCTGTAAAGACAATCACGGCATTCTGGTCAGGCATTACAATAATAAATTGTCCGAACGCTCCATCTGCTCTGTAAGCATTATGGCGACAACGCCACATCTGGTAGCAATACCCCTGTTCCCAATCGCTGGAATCTCTTTTAGTCTGAGAATATTCCGGATGTTGTACAATCTTCAGCGTTGATGCTTCCTTAATCCAGGAAGCGGGCAATATTTGTTTTCCTTTCCATTTTCCCTTTTGTAAAAACAGTTGACCAAATTTGGCCATATCCTCTGTTTTTAACCTAAGACCCCACCCTCCCGTATTAATTCCTTTGGGATCAACTTCCCAATCCATCCCATCTATACCCAAAGGATCAAACAATCTTGGCTTTAAATAGTCAATTACCTTCAGTCCCGTTACTTTTTGTACAATTGCCGAAAGCATATAAGTACCCAATGAATTGTATAAAAATTTTGTTCCGGGTTTATACAAAATTGGTGTTGCCAAAAAAGATTTAACCCAGTTGCTGTCCCTGCCGGAAACGGCCCGGGTAGGGTCTGGCTCCTGTCCATCCGACATACTCAGGACGTCTTTTACAGTAAGCCCGGATAAAAAAGCAGTAATAGTATCCGGCAGATCCTCCGGGAAAAAAGAAATCACCTTATCATTTATGTTTAAAAGTTTTTCGCTTACTGCAAAGCCAACTGCCGTAGCCGTAAAACTTTTACTGCAGGAATACAGGGTATGCTTCAGATCAGCCGCATAAGGATTCCACCAGCCTTCCGCTATCACTTTACCATGACGAAGCATCATAAAACTGTGAAACTCGGTTCTGCCTTTTTCCGCAGCTGTCAAAAAGTTGACGATGCCTTCGGAAGAAACTCCTTCCTTTTCAGGAATACTTCGTATCAGTGCGGCTTTATTTTGATTATCTGTAGCCGAAGCAACTGGCTGGCTAAAATTATCACCGGAATAAAATAAAAATAATACCAGCGCAGAAAAGGAAAACAGGACTTGTCTCATAAATTGGTTCTTTAAAATCTAATCCTTCTGAAACTATATTTTGAAAATAAAATATTTTACTATGACTTCTTTCATTGTGAAATAAATCAATACTGAAAGTATATCTCTGTAGCACCATAGCCAAATTGTGAATGATACTGGTTGACAAAGGATTTTACTTCCTTTCGTAATCTCAGCAGTTCATGTATTTCATCTCTTAGTCTTCCAGTGCCTAAGCCATGCACAACAGTTAAGGATGGCTGTATGTGCGCCAGGGCCAATTCATAATATTTTTCGAATGTTCTTAGTTGCAAACCGAGTATCTCATAATTGCTCAGGTTTTTCCAATCATCCGTCAATTTTTCAGCATGAAGATCAATAACACTGCGGGGAGATTCTAAGTGCTGACGGGCTTCTTTAGCATTATAAACTTTATATCCTTTCGCCGCGAGCTTCCCCAATTCGACTCTGTCTTCAACAAGTTTATCCGGGTAATCATCAAAAAGTTTATAGGAAAAAGTGGCAAGATTTTTTTCCTTTACCTCTTCAATTTTTGCAAAAAGCTGTTTGGGTTTTAGCTTTAGCGATGATTCATAATAATCCGCTTTACCCTTATGTGGTTCTGTTAAGGAGAATTCAAAATCAAAAGAAGGATTATCGTTCATGTCAGCGAATGAAATATCATGTATATAAAAATCTTCAAAGGGATTTACCTGGTTCTTTAATTCAAAATCGGGTTTACCAAAGTAATTTAATTTATAAATAAAATTATAGGGCGTATGGGTTTGGTTGACTATGTGCAGTTTTAATTCTTCAACTACCAGGTCGCCAAACTCATCCATATCCATTACCGGTAAAAAAGTCAGCCACACGCCGTCTGCTACTTTTGGAGCAGGCGAAGGCTTTTCTTTTTTTACATCATCGACATACTTTTTCTGTTTGGGAGATTGTACTATTTTCTTCTCAGAAAAACGTTTGAAGTACGGAAAATCTATCTGGTCCAGGTAAACAGGAAATTTAACGCCCTTTACATCCACCATCACCATCTTATCATTGATGAAATCAATTATCTGCCCTTCTTCGTTAGAGTGCAGGATCAATACCATATCGCCGAGCTGATATTTCATGCTGTAAAGATAAGCGTAGCAAGGGTCAGAACCTTGTGCCGCTTTCCAGCATTGCTGCTTCAATAATGGCTAATTTACTTTTCTTATAGCCATACAAAAAGTAAAAAACTATTCCTATCAGCAGCCAGGCCAGGAACCATGCCCAGTTACTTTTGGTCATCCCGGTAAGAAGGTACATACAGGTAATAAGCCCCATCAGGGGAACGAGGGAATATTTTTTAATGAAAGTTGCAATACTCAATGCTATCGCACTGAGCCAGAAAATAATCAATGAAATGTTTGGCGTAGCGGCATCCATAAAACTTATTTTTCCTTTCGCATAATCTTCATTGGCGCTAAAATCGAAATTGAACATATCACTAAAGTAATTTTTTGACAATAGCTTTGCCATTGCAATAGCCGCAATTATAATTAAAGGAAAAATGAATTGCCCGTTGATATAGGGAATATGAAACCGCCCCTGTTGCTTTTCCTTTGGTGGAAGCAACAGCACGCCACCGCAAACAAGCACGAATGCAAATAAGGTAGCGATGCTGGTAAAATCAAGTACAAATGTTTTATCCGTAAATAAAATAGGAACACCCACTACCAACCCTGTAACAATAGTGGAGAAGGATGGTGTTTTGTATTTCGGATGAATCTTTTGAAAAACAGGAGGCATCAACCCGTCACGGCTCATACTCATCCATATACGGGGCTGCCCCATTTGAAACACCAGCAATACGCTTGTCATAGCAACCACAGCGGCAATGGAAACAAAAAACTGCATCCAACCTATATTCAGGTTCTGTTTTTCAAAAATGAAAGCCAAAGGATCTCCTACTCCATCAAAGCTTCTGTAGTTAACCGCACCTGTCAGTACAAGAGTCAACAGGATGTAAATAATGGTGCATATCACCAATGAAAGAATCATTCCTTTTGGAAGATCACGCTGCGGATTTTTACTTTCCTCTGCCAGTACGCTCACCGCATCAAATCCTATATAAGCGAAAAAGACTCCACTTACGGCTGCCATCACGCCACCAAAACCATTTGGCATAAATGATCGTAAACCTTCATCGTTGGGTGGAGTCCAGTTCGATGTTAAGCCGTTAGAAAAAACAAGTGACCCGCCCACAATAATAATCAATGCGACCACGATCAACTTTAATATCACCATCACGTTGCTGAAGTTGCGGCTTTCTTTTATTCCGCGGTACACGAGGTAGGTGATCAGTAAATTAATGATCACCGCAGGCAGGTCAAAAATAATCCTCAATCCGCCAACCATGGGTGCATTGTTCCAGGCATCGAGGACATCCGCATTAGTGCTTCCATCCGCAATAGCACCCTTGGCTTCCATATAACTTGTACTTAAATAATGCGGAATGTGAAGATTGATTTTTAATATATCACCCGTCTTATCCAGGAAAGAAGTGAAATAATCACTCCAGCTATAAGCTACATAGATATTGCCGATAGAATACTCCATGATCAATGCCCATCCAATGATCCACGCGAATAATTCACCGAAAGACGCATAAGCATAAGTATAAGCACTTCCTGCTACGGGAATACGGCTGGCGAACTCGGAATAACAAAACGCAGTAAAAGCACAGGCAATAGCTGTAATAACAAACAATATTACCACTCCCGGACCACCATGAAATACGGCTCCGCCCAAACTGCTGAAACTACCTGCACCCAAAATAGCGGCGATGCCAAAGAAAGTCAGGTCCCGTAATGTCAGCACACGCTTCAATCCACCACCGCCTCCGTGCGGGTCGTCGCTCCCTTCTGCCAATATAGAATCAATCTTCTTTGTGCGGAATAAGGAATTTGCCATCAGTCGGTTGGTTTTAAGAAAGGAAAATAAGGAAAATCTTACAAAGGCCGCATAAAATCAATGACACCGTAGTATTGTAACAAGATGAAAATCTCCAATGCTACGCCGGCGACTAAAATTACTTTACCAAGTAAGCGGTCTGTTTCTGAAAAGGCCATAACCCGTTGACCATCGGGCATCGTTTTTTTGCTATAAGATATATATGCGCTGATAAATACAACTGCGGCCGCGATCAGGTAATGGATAAACCAAAACGCAAGCACCCAAAGCGAAAAAGTGCAAACAATCCATAGCTTATCCAATATCCACGGATGCTTTAACTCTTCAATTTTTTTTATCTTTCCCTGTTCTAATTCTTCTTCACTTATACCGACACCCCTCGACGTAAGTATTTTTTTGGCCCAATACAAATCAAAGGCGTTCCATTCATCCGGGTTTTTAAGAACGTCTATTAATTCATCATCAGCAAAAGAAAAAAGATAATAGTCCGCTATTGGTTGCTGATCACTTTCTAAAACAGAATTCATCAACAATTCATCAGCTCTTTTAAAATCTTCCTGCTCTATTTTGACATAATAAAGATGAAGAATTTCATTATTGGCAAACGTCACATCAAAAAAGCCTTCCGTATCTTCCCAGGCAACAGGGAGACCCGCTTCCGAAAGTTTTTGGTATAATTCTGTGGCAAGCGCCTTATCATTGAATGACCGGTATTTGACAAATTTACCTTCCATCAATGCTCTCTTTTTACGAGATACATGGCCAGCTCTTTCAATGGTTGTTTACGAACTGATAATACGGCAACGTCTTCGAGGTGGGCAAAAGCCTCATCCAAAAATTTGTTCTTCAATTGCAAGGCCCAGTCATCCACTTTACAATCACGAAATAATTGCAGGACTTTCTCTACTTTATCAGCCAGGCTTCCTCCAATCAGTTTTTTTAATGCTGACAATTGATTGGGAGAGGCTGTTTCCAATGCATGTATCAGCAGGAATGTTTTTTTATTGGATAATATATCGCCGCCAACCTGCTTTCCAAATTTTTCCGGATCACCAAATGCATCCAGGTAATCATCCTGCACCTGGAAAGCCAATCCAAGCTTACGGCCGAATTCATAGATCAGTTTCTGGTTCCTTTCTCCCGCTCCGCCAAGGATAGCTCCCATTTTTAAACTGGCCGCCAGTAGCACAGAAGTTTTCAATTCAATCATTTTAAGATATTCATCGTGGACTACTGTTTCTTGCTTTTCAAAATCCATATCCATTTGCTGACCTTCGCAAACTTCTTTCGCCGTATTATTAAAAAGACCCAATACCTGGTGAAGAAAAGTAGCCTGAATTTTATTGATATGCTCATAAGCTGCGACCTGCATGACATCTCCCGCAAGGATGGCTGTACTTTCTCCATATTTTTTATGAACAGTTTCCATACCTCTGCGTAAAGGAGCTTTATCCATAATATCGTCATGGATCAATGTAAAATTGTGAAAGAGTTCAATGGCAGTGGCTACTTCCCAGGCGTCTGATTTTATGTCATCAAACAGTTCATTACCCATCAGGCAAAGAACCGGTCTCACTCTTTTACCTCCCATTTTTAAAAAATACTCATTGGCATCATAGAGTGAAGCCGGTTGAGCCGGGAAATGACGATGATTGAAATGTTGTGCGAACTGTTGTGATAGTTGCTCGAATGAATGCATGATGAGGCGAAGATAATGTAAGATTTTGTCTCACGCAGAGAACGCGGGGAACGCTGAGTAATACTGAATTAAAGCCAGAATGGCATTGGAATTGTCTTTATAAAAATATATACGATAACGCTAAGGGTCATATGTCGCACCTAAGAGTGTTGCCTATATGTGGGGCAAGGCAGGCTCTTTTGCAAGGTTAGCATTTGTGTGTCGGCTTTGTGCGCCTTGCAAATGTGCCAGCCTTACTGCGTTGGCTAATTTACCCTCCATTGTTATTCTGCGGCCAGACACATTGTTTTTGAGAAAACTTCAGGAGAACAAAATTTCCTTTTAGAATGCCTGTTGATCGAAAATAGTAAAAAAACAAAATTGTTGGCGGTTTTTATTGGTCAGGTCAGGTTAGGATTCAATTTCTGCGTGACCTCTCTCGTGTAGGTGCTTCCGATAGGGATAGAGTTTTTCCCGATATTAATTTCAGTGGCTGAAAACGAATCAATGTGTATTATGGCAACAATAAACGACCTGTGTACCCTCATGAATAGATCAGCAG
>JBDTUH010000035.1:0-61309 GCA_040007815.1 Chitinophagaceae bacterium | reverse complement strand
CAATAACCTCGTTGCAGGTACACATACTATTGATGTAAAAGATGCCAATGGTTGTATCTTCTCAACTACCGCTGCTGTCAATAACACAACAGGACCAACAGCTATCGCAACTACGCATACTGATGCTACCTGCGCAACGGCTAATGGTACACTCACACTCGGTGCTGTCACCGGTGGGGTCGCTCCTTATACTTATGCTGTTGATGGTTCTGCCTTCACTGCAACAACCATTTACAACAACCTCGCGGCCGGTACGCATACTATTGATGTAAAAGATGCCAACGGTTGTGTCTTCGCTACTACCGTTGATATTGCCGCCAGCAACGGACCTACTGCAATTGCTGTAACAATCGCTGATGCCGCCTGCGGTGTTGCCAACGGATCTATCACGCTTGGTGCTGTCACCGGTGGTGTCGCTCCTTATACTTATTCTGTCGATGGTTCTGCATTTACTGCAACAACCCTTTACAATAACCTCGCTGCAGGTACACATACTATTGATGTAAAAGATGCCAATGGTTGTGTCTTCGCTACAACAGCAGCTGTTAATAACACGACAGGGCCAACAGCTATCGTAACTACGCATACTGATGCAACCTGCGCAACGGCTAATGGTACACTCACACTCGGTGCTGTCACCGGTGGGGTCGCTCCGTATACTTATGCTGTTGATGGTTCTGCATTTACCGCAACAACTGTCTACAATAACCTCGCTGCAGGTACGCACACTATTGATGTAAAAGACGCCAATGGTTGTGTGTTCTCAACTACCGCGGCTGTTAATAATACAACAGGGCCAACAGCTATCGCAACTACGCATACGGATGCAACCTGCGGACTGAATAACGGAACATTAACTCTCGGTGCTGTCACTGGCGGCGTTGCTCCTTATACTTATGCTGTCGATGGTTCTGCATTTACTGCAACAACGCTTTATAACAACCTGGCGGCGGGTACACATACTATTGACGTAAAAGATGCTAATGGTTGTGTGTTTGCTACTACCGCTGCCTTAACCGGCGGTCTGGCACCCAACCTTGTTATTACAAATCCCGCCGCTGTTTGCGCACCGGGCACGGTAGATATTACAGCTGCTGCTATAACTAATGGCAGTACCGCCGGCTTAACCTATACTTACTGGCGCAATGCAGCCGCTACCCTTCCATTGATCAATGCGTCAGGTATTGCCATAGGTGGCACCTATTATATAAGAGGAACTACCGCGCAAGGTTGTTCTGTCATCAAACCGGTAACCGTAACCATTAATCCTCTTCCAACGGCTATACTGTCCGGAGGCGGCACTATATGCGAAGGATCAGGTAAAACATTGACGGTAACGATGGCAGGTACTGCTCCGTTCCAACTTGTGTACACCGATGGAACCAACAGTTTTGTAATCAATTCCATCAATTCAAATACCTACCAGTTGACGGTTGCCCCTGCTGCCAATACTACCTATACAATCAGCAGCATCAGTGATGCGGTTTGCAGCAGTACCGGTAATGGATCTTCTGCAACCATCAGCGTAGAACCTGCTGTTCCGGGAATTCGTTACCCGGCAGTAGTAGCTACAGCTAATGTACCGGAGCCACTTACATCGAGAATACTGGGCAATGACTACACTTATAACTGGACTCCTCCTGCCGGCTTAAGCAATCCATTTATAAACAATCCCATCTTTACATATGACAGGCAAACGCAATACCTGATCGAAATGACATCAGCAGCCGGTTGTATTACCGTAGATACGCTATTGGTGAAGATGCTGTCCGATATACCTACCGATATACAATCAGACATTTTCGTACCGAAAGCCTGGTCACCCAATAATGACGGTCACAACGATAAATTATTCCCGATACCTGTCAAAATTAAAGAGCTTGTATATTTCCGCATCTTTAACCGTTGGGGACAACTGGTGTTCGAAACAAATATCCTGCTAAACGGATGGGATGGTATATTCCACGGTCAGCCCCAGGTAATGGATACTTATACATGGACACTCGAAGCGATAGGTGAAGATGGAAAATATTATAAACGTGCGGGTAACTCAGTTTTAATACGCTAAATTTCAGAACATGAAAACAATGAAGCGCTATAATTTAATTATCTTCTTACTGGTTGTAATGAAGTCGTTGAATGCGCAGGATCCAAGTTTCGCACAATTCTTTTCATCACCTTTAAATATTAATCCCGCATTAACGGCCAATATCAATGCGGACTGGCGGCTTATATCGAATTTCAGGGATCAGTGGATAGGCCCGGCGAGTCCCTACGTAACAGGGACCGTGTCTTTTGATACGAAAGTCATGCAAAACAAAGCCCCCAATGTTTCCGAAAGTAATTTCATTGGCGTAGGCGGTATGCTGATGTTTGATCGTGCCATGAGCGGCGTTGTAAAAAGCACCTACGCATCGCTAAACTTATCGTACAATATCAAAATTTCTGAAACCGAGTATTATACTGAAAGACTGGCCATGGGATTTGGCGCGATCTATGGCCGCAGGGATATAGATTTTACGAGGGTGGATTTTGAAGAACAGTTCACCGGGACTGGTTTTAACCGGAACCTGCCGACAGGTGAAACCGCTTTATCCAACATGAAACCTTATGTGTCAGCCAGTGCAGGTATTACCTATAGCGCCACCACGGAAAAAACAAATTTCGATATAGGAGTCGCAGCCTTTCACCTGAATAAACCAAGGCAGACTTTTTTGAAAGACGACAAAGAGTTTTTAGCCATGAGAAAAGTCGCCCATGCGAATTTTGAAACATTTATCAGCGAAAGGGCTGTCTTCAACGCCAATGCTATTTACCAGTTTCAAAAAGAAGCCAATTATTTGTCAGTTGGCGGTGCAATGGGATATTATGTAGACAATGCAGCTGAAACAATGGTCACTGCGGGATTATGGTATTGGTCTAAAAACGCATTGATCCCCTATGTAGGTTTGGGGTACAAAGACTTCCAGGTTGGCATAAGTTATGACATCACCACTTCAAAGCTCAACCAGGCTGCCAGGAAACCAAGCAGCTGGGAACTATCATTAATTTTACGGGGAGTAAAAAAGCCAAACGGCGTTATTCCCTGTCCATGGAAATAACCAACATAAAAAAACCAATCCATCCTTTTTTCACTCTTCCATCAAAAAGAAATGCCTCCGTTAAGGAGGCATTTTCTATTATGCTAATTTTTTTCTTACCATTTGTCTACTTCTTCCTGCTCATTGCTTTGTACATTATCTACCTGGGCGACTGGTTCAACCGGCTCAACTGTTGCAATCACTTCATCTTTTTCTTCATCAACAGCGCTTACCTCCGCAGTTACTGTTTGACCATTGCCTGAAGAACCCTCATGGTTGTATTCATCCGGATTTTCATCATGGTTAAACGCATCGAAATCAAAATCAGGCATTAATTCCGTCTTTACATAGTCAACTGACTCTCCCAACGCCTTGATAAACTTATTAAAATCTTCTTTGTACAAAAAGATCTTGTGCCTGTCGTATCCATTGTCATCAAATCGCTTACGGCTTTCAGTGATGGTGAGATAGTAGTCATTGCCACGGGTTGCCCTTACATCAAAAAAGTAAGTTCTTCTCTTTCCAGCACGAATTCTCTTGCTGTAAATACTTTCCATTTTCTTGTCGTTATTCTCGTACGCCACAGTAGTTGTTTTTTCAGTTTAAAAATTTACTTCCCATTTTATGAAGTCACAAATATATTGATGTTTTTGAAACAGCCAAAAGAGAGTGCATTTTAGTTCAAAATCCTGTAAAAATAGCGATCTTAAGCAAAAGATAACCCAACAAGCGCTTTTTTAAGAGGGATCAGGACTCTTGTTCGATTTCCTGCTGCCGTGCATAGAGGGCCGCATAAAACCCCTTTTGATCCAATAAATACTGGTGGGTACCCTGTTCCACAATTTCTCCGTCCTCCAGTACGACGATCTTATCAAAGTTTAAAAGGGAAAATATCCGGTGAGTAATAATGATGGCCGTTTTATCCTGCAGGTACTCATTCAGGTTGCCGATGATCTGCTTTTCCGTTTTAACATCTACCGCACTCAGGCAATCATCAAAAATAACCAGGGATGGATTTTTAACCAACGCCCTGGCAATTGAAATCCGCTGTTTTTGGCCCCCGCTGAGTGTAACACCTCTCTCCCCGATCATGGTACTATAGCCCTCCGAAAACGAAAGTATTTCCTTGTGCACGCCAGCCTGCAGGGCTGCTTTTTCTACCGTAGCCGCATCGGCTTTGTCGACGCCAAAAGCTATATTATTATGTACGGTATCACTGAATAAAAAGACATCCTGTGGCACATAACTGATCTGCTCCCGTATTGTTTTCAGGCTGATTTCTTTAATATTAATATCATCCAGCATAATATTTCCGCTTGCCGGATCATACATCCGTAAAAGTAATTGGGCGATCGTTGTTTTGCCGCTGCCGGTTCTGCCGACAATGGCTATCTTTTCTCCTTTCTTTATCCGGAGGTTGAAATTGCTTAATGCTTTTATACCCGTGTCCTTGTAAATAAATTCAACATTTTCAAAATGAATATTTCCCTGCAAAACGATATTACCCGGTTTTTCAGGTTCATTAATGGTTGGTGTGGTATCTAAAAATTCATTGATTCTTTTTTGTGAGGCCGCGGCCCTTTGAATCATGCTGGCGGTAAGACCGATGGCGCTGACCGGGAAGGTGAGCATGTTGATATACATTACGAATTCAACAATAGTAGGGATATCAATATTATGGCTGCCATGGATAAAATATAAACCCCCGATCATAATGGTGAGCAAGGTGCTTAACCCAATCAACAAAGTGATAGAAGGAAAATAAATAGCTTCCACCCTGGCGAGGCCAATGGCATTTTTCCGGTATTCTTCGCTGTTCCTTTCAAAATATCCCAGCATCGCTTTTTCCTGTACAAAAGATTTGATAACACGGATACCGGAATAAGATTCCTGGGCGTTAGTAGTGAGATCGGACAGGGAAGCCTGTATTCTTTCACTTTTCATATGTATCGTATTATTGACAAAATAAATAGTGACAGCTAAAATGGGAAGCGGCGCCAAAACATACAGCGTCAGCAAGGGATCTCTTTTAAACATAAAAAACAACGCCAGGGAAATAACCGCCACGAGGTTGACTAAGTACATTACAGCCGGCCCTGTAAACATTCTTACCCGGCTTACATCTTCGGAGATCCGGCTCATCAGATCGCCGGTACTATTTCTTTTATAAAACCCGGTATCCAGCTGCTGGTAATGCTGATAAACGGCATTTTTCTGATCATATTCAATGTGGCGGCTCATTACTATGATCGTTTGCCGCATCAGGAACATAAAGACACCACGGAGCAAGGCAAGAATTAAAATAACAATACCGCATAGTGCCACCACATTAATGGTGCTCTGCACATTTTTTATACTGTCAGCGAATCCCTGCACCAGGAAATCATACTTAGCTTTTTGAAGAGGAATTTTATAACCTGGTAATTTTTGCTGCACAAAATCAATGACAAACCTGGTGATTTGCGGCATCAGCACGTTAAAGTAGTTGGACAAAAAAATAAACAATATTCCAATCCCCAACCGGACACGGTACTTCCAGAAATATTTATAGACGGCTTTGAGATGTTTCATGCAGGGGCGCAAGTTACTTAATAAAAAACCAGTTTTTATAATACGCCCATTGTAAGAAATTGCAAAAACCTGATTGGTTTCAGAACCCCCGAAAATAAATATCTACTCAACCCCCTTTGCCAACATGGCCAATGTATAAACCGACTCAGACGCTGTAATAAATAATACATTTCGTTCCTTACCGCCAAAGCAAACATTGGCTGTCCATTTAGCAGGAACAGGGATATGCAATATCTTTTCACCGGCAGGATTGTAAACTGTCACTCCGTTACCGGTAAGATAGAGATTACCCCTGTTATCCAACGTCATTCCATCAGAACCTTGCTGCACGAACAGTTGCTTATTCTTTAAACTACCATCTTCAGCAATAGTATATTTATAAGTTTTACCGTCCCTGATATCGGCTACATAAAGATATTTACCATCAGGAGTACCCGCTATCCCATTAGGTTGCAAAAGATCTTCTACTACTACTATTGGTTCGCCTTTGCCTTTTGGAATAACATACACTTTCTCTCCTTTAATTTCCGGGCTCGTTCTTTTCCAATAAGGCCGTTGATAATAAGGGTCGGTAAAATAGATAGTGCCGTTGGGATGCACCCATAGATCGTTGGGGCCGTTTAATTTTTTACCATTGATATCTTTTACTAAAGCGATTACTTTCTTTTTGGGCGAGATTCGCCATAGCTGATTATTCTCGTCGGCACATGCCAGCAGGTTTCCATTGTGATCAAAGTATAGTCCATTCGACCGGCCTGTTTTATCCATGAACACTGATAATTTCCCATCTGTTCCGTATTTCCATATTTTATCATTGGGCTGATCAGTGAAAAAAATATTACCCTTTTTGTCAACGGCTGGCCCTTCAGTAAAACTAAACTGACCGGAGACAAGTTGAAGTGTAGCGCCTGGAACAATCAAACTATCTTGCTGCGGTATACGAACAGTAGCCGTTAAAAACCTTATACCCTTTTTACTTTGCGATACCGGGCTGTAAAAAAAATTCAACCCTCCAAGACACGATAAACCTATGAGAGCAGAAGTATATGAAAAATTAATGACCCGCATGCTGAAAATTTTTTGCTTTTTAAATTACACGACTGGTAGTCAACTATTCAAGATACGATATAAATATAAGTGGTGTAAAGCAGCGTCCTCGTGAAATCGATTTTTTCATGTATTTCCCTTTCAGCCCTGGTGCTTAAAATAGAATGTAAACAAATAAACCGTTACTCTTATAAATTCATAAGATATCCAACGGACGAACTGGTTAAAAATATTCCTGGCCTGTGCATGATTTTCTCTTGTAATGCGTACACAGTCCTTATCAATAATTTGTTGCAATAAGTTTTCAGTGTCTCCGGCGAAATCAGCATTCCGTACATTCATATTCAATTCAATGCTTGCATAGGCGCTGATATTATTGATATTGTAAGAGCCGATTGTCATCCATTGACCATCACATACCGCAACCTTTCCGTGGAGTACGGTTGGCAAGTATTCGTATAATTCAATATTATTTCTCAACAGCCAGTCATACATGTATTTTTCGGCATACTTAGCTACCGCTATATCGGAGCTGCCTGCTGTTATAATTTTTATCCTGACACCCCTTTCCGCAGCAAGACTTAATTGTCTTCGAATTACACGGCCGGGAAGAAAATAGCTGCATAGAATGACGACCCGCTCTTTAGAATTCCTGAGCATTTCAATATAGGTAGCTGATATTTCATTTTTTCTTCTTACCCAGTCATTGCGTCTCATGCCAACTTCACAAGCCGGCCATTGCTCCATACCCGGAGCAATTTCTTTTTGCTCGCAAGGAGTAAGCCCCATACCGGGAGAATAGTTGTTCCAGCCTTTCCAGCAAAGGATACATAACTCCCGGGCAACCTCCCCTTCAACGTACAGGGCAAAGTCAAGCCAAGCCATATTCCCGGGCATATCATTATAGCGGTTAGCAATATTAATACCACCCACCAAAGCGTACCGGGCGTCAACCACTACTATTTTCTGGTGAAGCCTTCTTCCAAAATAGAAATACCGGCTTTTAAAAAGCGGGTTAAACAACCGCAGGTGTATACCGGCGTTTTGTAAATCACTTATAAATGATTTAGACATCAACCGGGATTCATAACCATCAACGAGCAGGTAAACTTCAACCTTTCTTTTTACAGCCCTGGTTAATGCAGCAGCCACCTGCCTGCCGGTTTGATCATCATCATAAATATATACCTGAAGATGTGTACTTTCCTTTGCATTTTCGATGATTTGGAGCAGGCAATCGAAGTAGGGCTTGCCTCCCCGGAGCAATTTCACTTTGTTCTTTCTTGTATAGGAATTATTTCTTGTGTTTTTCGTATTGCCTGGCATGTATTGAGTGTCAAAGTACGATGAATTGTATTACTTAAACAGTTACAGTCAACCCGGTTTTAAATCTATTCCGCCAGGTTGTTTTTTTATACTGACAATAATCACCAAAGTTCCTGATACAACTCAATGAAATCCTTTTTGCTATAACCTTCCTTTGATAAGGAAAAAATGACACCATTGAATGAGTATCCGCCGGAGAGTTAAGGGCATTCTGATTTAATAAAAGCAAAAAATAAAAACATGTTTGGCAAATTAAATACAGAACAAGTGGAAGAACTTCTGAAAAAAGAAGTCGTTGGCCGTATCGGATGCCATGCCGACAATACTACTTATGTTGTGCCCATCAGTTATGTGTACGACGGTATTTATATTTATGGTCACACTTTTGAAGGAATGAAAATCGCCATGATGCGGAAAAATCCAAGGGTTTGTTTTGAAATTGACAATACAAAGAACCTGGCCAATTGGAAAAGTGTTGTCGCATGGGGAGAATTTGAAGAATTGAAAGACGGTAAAGGAAGAGATGATGCGTTGCAAAAATTGAACGCCCGTGTGTTACCGGTTATTTCTAGCGAGACCATGCACATTTCGCCACAATGGCCATTTCCCGCTGAAGACACCGCCACTATCCAGGGGGTTGTTTACCGCATCAGGTTGACAGAGAAAACAGGTCGCTTTGAAAAAAGCCCCGATCAGTATTTTTTCGCTACCTGATATGGCATTAAAATCATTGCCCGGTAAAATGCAACAAACAAATAAGGTTCCTGTTACTTTCCTTCCGCGGCATAGCTGAATGGAATTTATAGCTATTTTCGCATCCTATGTCTTTATTCATCTCCGCTTTGAATTCCGGTAGCAATGGCAATTGCTATTATATCGGTAATGAAAAGGAAGCCGTTCTCATAGATGCAGGCATATCCTGCCGGGAAACGGAAAAACGTATGAAGAGGCTAGGGTTATCGATGTCTGCGGTGAGGGCTATTTTTGTATCTCATGAACATATCGATCATGTTACGGGTATTCCGGGCATTTCAAAAAAATATCAATTGCCGGTTTATATTACAACGAACACTCTTCAGTCCGCATCGGTTCCCATAGAAAACCATCTGATCCGTTCGTTCAGGGCACATCAACCGGTATCGATTGGGGAATTATCCGTCACTGCTTTTCTGAAATCACATGATGCTATTGATCCGCATAGTTTTGTCGTATCCGGCAACGATATTACGATTGGTGTATTCACTGATATTGGCTTTTCCTGTCAGCAAATCATACAACATTTTAATAAATGCCATGCGGTTTTCCTGGAATCCAATTATTGCGAGGAGATGTTAAGCAAAGGAAATTATCCCTATTATCTGAAGCAACGTATAAGCAGCGATAGCGGCCACTTATCCAATGCACAGGCCCTGGAATTGTTTGTGAAGCATAAAGGAAAACAATTGAGCCATTTAATATTGTCGCATCTGTCAAAAAATAACAATTCCCCTCAACTGGTAAACAAGCTTTTTAATGAAAAAGCTGGTTCGATCAGGATCAGTGTCGCTTCCCGTTACCAGGAGACTCCGTTGTTTTGTATTGAAAAAGGAAACCCGGCTGTCAAACAATCCCGCAAGCAGGATGTTTCTCCGGTATTGCAGCTTTCACTTTTTTAAAAAGATCAATTACTATTTCAGGAAATTATAAGCAGAAATAGGCCGAGGATTACAGGAAATCATACTTTCTGCATTTGATGTATCCCATGGGCTGCTCAGGCATACACCAACCGGGGAAGTCAGGAATTTTAAAATACTGCTCTTTTTGAACCGTCTTTAGAGGTTGTACATTTACAATTTCTACTTTACCGAAACGGTGAACAAGGCTAAAGGAGGAAAGGCTGGGTGTCGTTACCGTAGGGCTGGCTTTTCTCAGGCGGCTTGCAATCTTTTTTTTCCCGATTTGTTGCATATAGTTTTTCAGGTAAGATCATGTCTTGAAAATGCAGAAATTTTTCATGGCCTGTACTATGGTCGGCGGATCTGCAAAAACAAGATAGGATTTGGTGATTAATTTATTTAAATGGTCAATTAAACAAGTCCCGGATCGCCATCGCCATCCTTTGCGGTATGTTTAATCACCCGGTTTTTTGCAACTTTTCACGAGAAATAACCTTGATGAAAAAGAAGTCAATTGATGTGGATTTTTTGGGTTTCCCAGGGGGACATGGTTTTCTTAGGATCAATCAACTTATGAAGCAAATGTAAAAGGTGCTTTAGGGAAAGTCAAGAGTGGAACTGCGGAATTTAATGACGAAATATACGATGGATAAATACGTATTATTCCGATTTTAACGAAATCCAGATAACCAGCCTGGCGCAAGAAGTCTTTTAAAAAATACTTTCCCTCCCGGGTCTGCCTGTCAACGACATGGAAATAACGCTGATGATCCGAACGTAATGTGTAAACCCAACTGGGATAGAAGCTGGCCAGGTTGGTCCGAAGAATGCTTATCTAACCAATATGTTACAGGAAAAATCGCGTTAGCAATAATTCATATTCTCTTTTTATTTCTCCCTAACTTTAAAACATCTTTTTAATTTTTAAATGATCTGCTATGTCATCATCACGCCGTGATTTTATCCGAAAGGCCGGTATCGCTTCCGCAGGCCTTTATTTCGGAGCCTCCGCATTCAGCGCAAAAAGTTATAGAAATATAATTGGAGCCAATGACCGTGTGAGGGTTGGTGTTGTTGGTTTTTCAGACCGGCACCGGGGTTCACATATTCCCTGCTTTATGAATCATTACAAGGAATTGAATTTTGACCTGGTGGCGGTATCGGATATATGGAAAAAAAGAAGGGAAGACGGCGCTGCCATTTGGAAAGAAAAAATGGGACATGACGTAATCGCCTGCCGCAACAATGAAGAAATGTATGATAAAAAACTCGTGGATGCCGTATTCATCAGCACAGCTGATTTTCAACATGCATTACATGCGATAGAAGCAGTAAAAGCAGGCTGTGACGCCTATGTGGAAAAACCATTTGCGGAAACAATGGAAGATAATCGTGCGGCATTAAAAGCGATCAAAGCAAGCGACAGGATTGTACAAATAGGGTCTCAAAGAAGAAGCGGTCAGAATTATACCGCTGCCAATGAATTTATCCGCTCAGGAAAATTCGGCCCGATCACTATGGTTGAGTTAACATGGAATGTCAATCAACCCGGACGCTGGCGGAGACCGGCAGCATTAAGCCAGTTGAAGGAAGAAGACACTGACTGGAAAAGATACCTGATGAACAGGCCTTTTGAGGCGTTTGACGTACGGAAATATCTTGAGTTTCGTTTGTTCTGGCCCTATTCATCCGGTTTACCCGGTCAATGGATGAGTCACCAGATAGATACGGTTAATTGGTTTAGTGGGTTACAACATCCGAGGACTGTTGTGGCCAATGGAGGTATATACATGTGGAAAGACGGTCGAAGGAACTGGGATACTATCTCGGCTGTTTTTGAGTATGGCCCTGCCAGTGATCCCACTACCGGTTTCCAGGTAACGTTTTCATCGCGTATGCATAATGGGGATGAAAATCCTTCAGAGATTTATTATTCCAATGGCGGAGAATTAAATCTGATCACTAATATGGTTTCTCCCAAAGGAGGTCTTACAAAAAGGTTTGCGGATGAAATGAAGATGCAACCAAATTTATTAGCCGAGCAAAGTTTAACACAAGCGGAAAAAGTGGTGACTTCCGCTAATACGGGTGGGGACTCACTCACATCCGGTCATATACGCAACTGGATGGAATGTGTCCGCAGCCGCACACAACCCAATGCTCCGGTAGAAGCAGGTTACAGTCATTCCATCGCGACAATTATGACCAATGCCGCCGTACATACCGGTTTAAAAATTTGGTTTGATGAAAAGACACAGGAAGTAATGGCCGGGAACAAACCATTTAAATATTGATAGCAAAATTATGATAAGCAACAGGGTGAAATATGCTACGATAAGTCTTGCTTTTTTGTCATACTTAAATGTATCATTTGCCCAAAAAAAAGAAATCGTAAAACTGGTATCTTCCGCTAACGAAAAGAAAGTGGATGTTTTTATCGGGGAAAAGCCTTTTACCAGTTTTATTTATTCCGATACCATTGAAAAACCCGTGCTTTATCCCATTCATGCTGCCGGGGGAACGGTTGTAACAAGAGGATTTCCTTTAGATTCCCGGCCTGGTGATCCTACCGATCATCCTCATCATATCGGGCTATGGCTTAATTTTGAAAACGTAAATGGATTGGACTTCTGGAATAATTCCTATGCTATTCCCAAAGAAAAAAAGCAATCTTACGGATGGATCAAAACGGACAAGATATTGAAGACATCCGGAGGTGAAACGGGAACTCTCTCCTATCATGCCAATTGGACCAATCAGCAAAACGAAGTATTGCTTGAAGAAACAACCCGGTTTGAATTCAGTGGCACGAGTCACCAACGTATTATCGACAGGGTAACTATTTTAAAAGCTGATACAGCTGTTTCATTTACCGATGCAAAAGATGGATTGCTCGGGTTGAGACTGGCTCATGAACTACAGATACCTACGACAGAGGATCAGAAATTCTCTGACGATAAAGGAAATGTAACCATTGTAAAAGGAGGAACCGATACAATTCCCAACGGTACTTATTTAACCAGCGAAGGAAAGCAGGGTAATGATGCCTGGAGTACAAGAGGAAGATGGTGTAAAGTTTATGGAAAGATGGGTAATGATTCAATCAGTATTACCATCATCGATCATCCGCAAAACCCAAACTATCCTACTTTCTGGCATGCCCGCGGCTATGGATTGTTTGCCGCCAATCCATTGGGAGAAAAGATATTTACGAATGGAAAAAGCGCTAAAAATCTTCAATTAAAAAAAGGCGAATCGGTTACTTTCCGGTTCAGGATAATGGTTGATGATGGCAATAAAACCTCCTCTCCTGAACAGCTTAACGAATCAGCGGACAAGTTTGCAAAAAAGAATTAAAGGCAAGGTCAATTTTTTTGCATTTCCCGGGTTCAAAGATCTTATGACAGCCATTGACTTCTCTTTTATTTCCTGAACAGTGGGATAGTGAAAGAAGTATTTGCTATGAATTAACGCTATATAGATAGTTTTCTAAAATGATAAAATAATGAGGTTTATTATAATACTGGCAGTGATTTGTTTTTCCACAACAGCTTTGGGGCAGTCTTTCAAAAATGTTCAACCAGATACAGCAAAACCTTTTGTCCTCGGTGTAGTTGACCAAATACAATCCGTTGAACTTTCTGAAAAGAGAATATTAAATATTTATCTCCCGGAAGGTTACAACAAAAACGATACAGTAAAATACCCGGTTATTTATTTATTGGACGGCTCGGCGGATGAAGACTTCATTCATGTTGCGGGGATAGTGCAGTTTAATAATTTTTCCTGGATTAACCGGGTTCCAAAATCAATTGTAGTAGGCATTGCTACGGTTGACAGGAGAAGGGATTTTACGTATCCTACAACCATAGAAGAAGACAAAAAAAGTTTTCCGACCACCGGGCAGTCCGCTAAATTCATCGCTTTTATGGAGAAAGATTTACAACCCTTCATTGAAAAAAAGTACAAAGCAGGTGTTTCAAAAACCATTATCGGTCAATCGTTGGGTGGACTTTTAGCTACCGAAATCTTATTGAAGAAACCGACGCTTTTTAATAAATACATCATCATTAGCCCAAGTTTGTGGTGGGATGACGGATCATTATTAAAATTTAAACCCGATATTTTGCAAAACACGGCGCCTCAAAAAACAGCTGTTTATATTGCGGCAGGAAAAGAAGGGCTTGGCCTTTCTAAGACCCCGCATGTGATGGAAGTGGATGCAAATTTACTGGCGGAAAAAATCAGGAATATCAAAACCAAAAATGTAAACGTTTATTTTGATTATTTGCCGCAGGAAGATCACGCCACCATATGTCACCAGGCGGTTTTCAATGCATTCAGGGTTTTATATCCGGCAAGCGAAAAATAGCCGGATAGTAAACTGTTACCATTTAAATTTTTCAATAAAAGGGTTGTTTCATCCGGATATTTAAAGTGCAGAAATTATCCGCCTTCTTTCCGCCTGCACATAGTAATGATATCTGATCGAAAAGCTGCTCTTAATAGTCAAACCAGGATACAGGTAGTTGAATGACTTTAGCATTATAATTACCATCGTGCCTGTTGACGATAAGAGATTTACCATCGAGTGTAGCCGTGGTGCCTTTTAAAAAATTTATAGCATCATAGTTGACAGGAGATGAGCGAACTGAATAATCCAGTACTTCGATATGTCCTTCCTCTACAAAATATACTGACTGGTCTTTTCCTGGTTTATAAAGAAAATCCACACTACCGAATGATCTGTTGTCTTTAGAAGATTCTAACGATTCGAACCCTGTTTCAGGATTTACAATTAGCTGGTTGTATAATTGACCCGAATAGACATTGCCATTTTTCCGGCTCGGAGTTATGAAAACGCCCCGGGTTGTATTGGTTGGCTTGTAATCGCTAAACTTCATTTTTTCCGGATCGAAAATTCCTATGGTTGGGTCGTCATTCATATAAGTCAATACCAGTTTTGTTTTGTCATAGTTTGTTTTGGCGTCATTATAATTCACAGACTCGCCCGGCAATGATTCATACCATATCCGGTGATCTGCCGCTGCATCTATAAACCAGAACCCTGTGTAACTATAAGGATGGCTGTCACTGAGCCAAATCATTCCTTTGCCATTTTTTGTAAAAGCCAGTTTCACCGGATTTATCCTTGGGCCATCTCTTTCATACTGACTACGGCTCGAGTCTGCGGGGATATCTATTACTTTTTCTGTCGTGCCATTTTGGTCCATTATGAATAATTTGGGAATTCGCAGGTATGCCAGGTAGATTTTGTTATTATATGGACTAACGGTAAACATTACCGGTTCATAAGGCAGGTCATACCTGTGCAGAATTTCAAAACTGGTCATATCAATCTTGTAGAGTGCGTTGGGATGATCAGTAATTATCCAATAGGAGTTATCCGCATCGTTCACAAAATAACTTTGTATAGTTCCGGTTAAATTAATGACTTTTTGATAGAAGCCTGCCGTGAATGTGAATGTGTATTGATCACCTACACTATTAACCGTGGTAATACTAAAGGGATAGTCACCGCCTAGTGCCGCGCATGCATAGCTAAACGTAACTTTATTACCTGTGTAGGAAAATCTTATTTCAGACTGACAATAACTAATGCCCGGAAAAATAGCCGTGATGGTTACGGGTTGGTTGAATATAAGAGCTATTGAATCATTTATCCCCTTTACACTGTTGCCGGGAAGCGCAATGGTTTGCTTCAACTTTACATCCGCCAATTGCTTTACTATGATGTTTTTTACCATGCTGCCTGCTTGTAAAATTAAATTTCACTGTCTTATGGTATCTGCAGTGGAAGCAGCGACCCGTACCACTATTGAATCATCTCCGTTGCTGCTTAGCTTTTCCGGAGTTATCCAATTATTGGCACTATTAACGACCCAACTTGTATTGCTTGCTATTTTAATGATAAATGTTCCCGCGTATGGTCTTGCAATGATAACGGTATCTGATAATAAATTAAAATAGGCAGCGCCCGTTTTTAAAACAAAGTCTTTGCTAATTGTATCTCCTGGTGCAATGGAGATAGCAGCGGATGCTTCAATATAGCCATCTTTTCTAACTGCCAAATTATAAGAGCCGGCTGATAAAGAATCAAAAATATAATTACCTCCAATTGTTTTTATTGAAGTGTTTGCTCCATTGCCCTGGATAGTCAGGAGCACATCGGTAAGAGGCTGATTGAACTCGTTTGATATTTTGCCCTGGACGACTCCTGGCCTTGGTTTGTGTTCAGGCGCCGGGCGATCCTGTTTGCTGCAATTAAATGTAACAGCTGCCAGGGCAAGCAATGAAAAAATTCTAAGCAAATTGGTGTTTCTTCTCATAAACATGTTCTTATTTGGGCTTGCCTGCTTCATCAAGTTCCAGCAATACAGTAGCCGTGTAAATACCTGAGCCTGTCGAATTGTTATTTACCCGGTAGCCCGTAGTAATCGTGCCACCATTGCGTAGTGAACGTATAGCAACAGGCCAGCTGCTTGAACAGCAACTGTAGCCTCCCGGCATTTTCTGTCTTCCCTCCGGATAGGCATACCATTGCTGAGCGCCATCTAATGTTAATTTAGCAATGCTGATCCGGTTGCCATTTCCCGGTTCGCTCTGCAAAACAATAAGGTTTCCGTCACCAGAATTGGCAATTGATGCAACCTGGTGTGGCGCGAGCTTACGATCAAGAAAATTGCCTGAGTTTGAGAAGAAAAAAATCCCGCTGGTGTACTCGTTGTTGACTGCATAATTGCCATTCGTAAGTTTGATGATCCGCGTGTTCCACCAATTGCTGGTATTAAGGCCCCATAGAACGGTGTTTTTCCAGACAGTATTCCCGGAATTATTCAGCTTTACGATTAACAGAGAATCGCAGTCCTGGCAGGCGCCATTAATGTTTCTTTTTACCCCGGCTACTACAATTCCGTCCTGTTCAATTACTGCATCTTTAGTTTGTATCATTCCGTCCTGATCCAATAATTTTTGCCATTGCAGGTTGGCGTTGTTATCCGTTTTTATTATTGTCGTAATATAGTTGGTATTTCCAAAAGGTCCCGCAACCGGTGTTGAACCAATAACGGCATAACCGCCATCTGGTGTTTGCGCCGCATACGTATAACTGTCGCTTGCAGAAATGGTTTTACTCCAAAGTTGAGTGCCGTCGGCTTTCATTTTTACCAGTTCGTTTGCTTTATCTGCCGATTGGGTCGAACCGGTAAGAATATAATTGCCATCCGTCGTAGCCTGCATAGAGGTAAAGCGATTGTTGGCAGGAAAGGTCTTCATACTTTTCTGCCGTAATAAACTATCCAGTTGAATTAAAAAAAAATTGGTACCATAGCCGGTGGAGTTTAACAGAACAAATTCATTAGTGGTCGTTTCCTCAATAGCAACAGGAGATGAACTGATCCCATCCCCGAATGAAATATGCTGTTGCCCCAAAATCACTGACAAAGTTTGCCGGATAGTGTCGTAGGCCCTGTTATTGTTAGAAACAGTCAGTGTAACGGAATATCTTCCGCGTTTGGGATAGCTATGGGTAGGGTTTTTATCCGTGGAAGTTATCCCATCGCCAAAATTCCACTGGTAAGTAATATTTGCTCCAGAGTCAGAGCAGTTCCTGAAATAGAAATTAGAATCGATATAACTATTAGACCCGACGGATTGATAGCCGCCAAAAGCATCTGGTACTATTACTGTAAAACAAGCTTTAGGCTCCTGCACGGTTATTGTCTCGGTTTTTGTGCATGCACTTACCGTTGCAAAGAAAATAATGAAAAGAATCAGTTTTTGAATCGAAAAACTATTCATTGGGTTCAGAGATTAATTTTTTCAATAAAAATATAGCTCATCTGCTGGTTTAGATTCGCCTTACTTACACAAACCAGTATATTGCCATCACGAAAAATTTTATACGGATAGAAAGCCGTTGGATAGCTGCTGACAGTGGTGGTGGAAGGGTACGTAACTACGTCTATTTTCTTTTGCGGCTCAGCAGCGGCATAGATTATCGAGCCATCTGCATTGAAAGCAAAATCGGAATAGTTTCCATACTGTTTTACATAACGTTCAAAAACCAACGATTTATTGAAGATCGTCCCGGAAGAAGAAGTGATAAACCTGCTGCCATCCGGAAAAGACCGCACAATACTACCGTCCATGGGGTAATCGCCGTGATAAGAATCTTCTTTTTTTGAAAGAGGAATACCTCCGGGACTAAATTGATAATAAAAGAGACTAACTGGTATTTGGTTTAGTGTAAGATCAATCATTTCTACCGCGGTACCTTCTAAAGGCAACAACCTTGTACGGTCCCAATAGCCGGTTCGTCCTACCAGGTTTTTGGTGGCACGATCATACACTTTTATACAGTTTGAATAAATTCCCTGCGTCATGTCTGAAGAAGAGACATAAAGTTTCCCATTAACAGCTGTAACGGAACCAATACCATAACCTGCAACATATATCCTGTCTTTTAGTTGCAGCGTAGCGGCATCCAGGATTTGCAGCCATCCATCGTTAGCGGGCACATACAATTCGTTGCTTCCATTAAAACTAGCCAGGCTACAAAAGCCAATACTGCTTTGAAATTCTTTTGAATTTATTTGTCGCCCACTTGTATAATCCGCTATAGTGATCTTCTTTTCCTCTGTAACATACAGTTTTTGCTGTTGTTTGTCAATCAATACATCCGTCGGGATACCATAAATGAGGCTATTGGGCCTTTGGTAATAAACCTGTGCACCCGCCTGTATCCTCATAGAGTCATTTATCGCGTAGAGATAATAATAAATATCCCTTGCCAAAGGCATGTTGGTTTCGTTAAAGCTTAAATGATTCACATCATTGCTTGAGTCTACTGGTTCGATAAAACTTCCAAATTGGCCATTCTTGAAATAAGTAGCACTGCGTACAAGCTGGTATTTCCGAAAGTTATTGCCGGTAAATTTGGACCATTTTAAAACGATGGTGGAGTCATTGACAACCTGGTCGATGTTGAGTTCAATTGTCGTTATCGCAGCGGGATTTATAACAATAACTTCCTCTTTCTTACAAGACAGGTAAACAAAAAGGATAAGAGGGTACAAACTTTTTTTTCTCATAAATTGGACTGCAAAATAATTTTTTTTTGGTTAGCTCTTCATCGATTTCCAAAGAATTATAAAAAAGGTCTGTTATACTAATTTAATATGTTCAACAAATTGCCGGACAGCTATAATAACTTTGCCGGCTAAGTGTTACTACTCATTGAATATTCTGAATATTTGCTTAAAAATTAGTTTTGGTGTTAATAACCGGTGACGGCAATTTCTATGCACCTTAAAAAACTTCAAAGTTTTCAGAGAAATAAAACAGGCGGAAATACTTAATGGAAAGTCAATACCTGAATGGGAAGAACTGTTACGGCTCCATATTTTCTTTCAGGAAGAAAAATATAACTAAAGGTTTGCGGCCGATGTCACCCCTGTTTCTATGGTTTTTATTGCTACTGATTTATTTGCGCTGGTTGAGAAAAAATGAGCCATTCTTTTCCAGAGACAAAACGAAACGTCAAAAAAATTTACAGGCACATGAAACGCATAGTTCCATTGTATCGGTGATGCCAACTTCCAGCCATCATTAGTTTGCATTACTGGAAGAAACAGTAAGGTTAACTTTTTGCGAAACCGCAGGATGATCAAACTATAATTTTCATCGATAATCTTTTTCCAGATGTTTTAATTTGATATTAATTTACTTTTATCTTCACGATAAATATTTTTTAATTGAACCTGTCCGAAGATCAGATACTTACGCTTGCTCCCGATGAATCTTCTAAAAAATCCGGGAAGGATCTTGCCAATCCGGCAAAATGGGTAAGCAAAGGCGTTAACGAAGAAGCTCTCTGGGGTGAATGCCAGGGTAGCGGCAGCAAGCCTTATCAAACTCAAATAGATATTGTCAACATCGCTTTCAAATGTTCCTGCCCCAGTCGTAAGTTTCCCTGCAAACATGGATTAGGGTTATTATTATTATATGCGAGACAGAAAAATATTTTTACCGCCCACGAGCTTCCGGCCTGGGTAAAAGACTGGTTGAGCAAAAGAACAGAGAAACAAGATAAGCAGGCTGAGAAAAAAGATAAACCGGTTGATGAAGCAGCCCAGGCTAAACGACAACAGGCCCGTCAATCAAAAGTCAGTGATGGCATTGAAGAATTAATTGTATGGGTAAAAGATATTATTCGTAATGGCATCATGAATATGCCGGAAAAAGGTCCCGCTTTTTTTGAAAATATGGCCCGCAGAATGGTAGATGCACAAGCACCCGGATTAGCGGGGATGATAAGAACCCTGGGTGAAACTAATTTTTATACGGAAGGCTGGCCCACGCAATTCATGGATCAGTTGCTTCGCATTTACCTGGTTATGGAAGGGTACAAGAATAGCCCCGCATTGAATGAGCCACTTCAACAGGATATAAGAACATGGATCGGATTTACCCAAAACCAGGAAGAACTCAAAGAACAAAAAGGCATTACGGATACATGGCTGGTTATAAGTAAACAAAGCATCGAAGAAGACGCCATTACCACGGAACGTACCTGGCTTTATGGTACGCAAACTAACCGTTATGCTTTGTTATTACAATTCATCGTTCGTGGACAAGGGATTCAGCATAACCTGACGCCCGGAATGTTTGTACAAGCGGAATTGGTTTTTTTCCCTTCCGCTTCTCCGCTACGGGCCATTATCAAGCGTCAACTATCCACCAGCGCCGTTTATCAATTCAACAAATTTGAAAACTGGGAACAGGTAGCTGAAACAGAAAGCCAGTTAAACAGTCAATTACCTTTTCGCAGTGAACGGCCTTTTATTATAGAGCAATTAAAACCTGTTCTGTATAATAAACAATGGTGGTTGCAGGATACAGCCAATAGATTAATGCAATTGAAAAATGAATATAAGAGCATCTGGAAGTTACTATCATTAAGTGGCGGCAATCCATCGGACATGGCGGTGATAGGCAAAGAAGATCAATACGAACCAGTGGGCATATGGCAACAGGATGAATATAAAACCCTATGAAAATTAAATGGCTTATAAACAATTAAACCTTTCCGGCTCTCATGCAATTTTGGGATAATATAGTCAATACAGCAATGATTGGCACTGACAAGAAACAGGTCAGTGCGGCTGAACTACCCGCTGATCTTGCAGAACCGGTAACAGTTATTTATAACAACGATCAGGCGGATAAAGAGCAAAAGTTTTTACAACTGGCCGCCGTCGCTTTTAATTTCAGGCAAACCGGAGTTACGGCACTGCAAAAAGAAGTCAGCATCTCCCCTGCTCCTGACGAGGAAAAAGCGTATTGCAGTATAGTGGCTGCACAAACACTAAAAGATATTCTGAGCGAAGAAAGTATTCCTTTATTAAAATTCTGGTTGCAGCATTGCGACAGAAAACAGCAGGTGATAATACCTGAAACGCTACCGGCATTATTAGGAATCGGTACGCAAAATAAAAACCTCCAGGTATTAATTGCTTCCTGTTGTGGCAAAAGAGGTGAATGGTTAAGCGGTTTTAATGAAGCATGGAATTTTTCTTCCACTCAAACCGGGGAAGAGCTCTGGCAAACAGGCACACCTGATCAGCGGAAAATAATTTTTAAGGAAACAAGAAAAATAAATCCTACGCTGGCAAGAGAGTGGCTGCAACAAACCTGGCCACAGGAAGACGCCAATACTAAAACAGGTTTTTTGGAACTCCTGCCTGAAAACATAAGTGAAGAAGATATTGCTTTCCTCGACAGTTTGTCAACAGAAAAAAGTAAAAAAGTAAAAGAAGAAGCCATCAGGTTATTGAAACAAATTCCCGGTTCTGCGATTGTAAAACAATACCAGGAACTGTTGCAACAGTGCGTTATGATAAAAAAGGAAAAGACATTGTTGGGAATGGTCAGTAAAACAAGCTTACAATTCAAATTGCCGCCATCATTCGATGAAACAATTTTTAAAACCGGTATTGAAAAGCTAAGCAGTTCAAAAGAAATTTCAGATGAAGAGTTTATTATTTACCAGTTGATACAGTCGGCTCCTCCATCTTTTTGGCAAAATCAGTTAGAAAGAGATCCTGAAACCGTTATTGATCTTTTTCAAAAAGACACCGCGGGTAAAAAAATGATACCGGCTCTTGTATCAGCCATCACCCGTTTCAGGGATACCAGCTGGGCTCAGCATTTTATGCAGCACAGCGAGACATTCTATATTGATATCATTCCGCTGCTGCAGGTGCAACAGCAGGAAGCATACAGCAATAAATTCTTTGACAAATATCCTGACAATATTATTCAATACGCAACACAGCGGGAAACAGAGTGGAGTGTTGAACTGTCAAAAAATATTTTTAAACACACGGCAAAAAATCCATACCAGTACAACCGTTCTTTTTACAATCAACATATTCACCTTATCCCTGGTTCAGCTATTGCTGAATTAGAAAAATGCACACCCGCGGAAGAAAATTTGCGAAATACCTGGAGCAATACCAGCGACTATATCATCAAACTGATCACCTTAAAAATCCAGACATTAAAAGCTTTTAACTCATAAACTACTTATCATGGCTACTATCTTACGACAACATGCTGAAGAATTATTTGCGCATGAACTGGAAGAATTGCAAAAACAGGATGGAGATAAACGTCCCGCTAACTGGAAATTATCTCCACAGGCAGTAGTGCAATACCTGGTGGGAGCCAAACTAAAAAATGGCTTTGAAGTTTCACCCAAATACATCGGCAATAAAAGATTGATGGAAATAGCCGTTGCTACTCTTACCACAGACAGGGCCTTGTTACTATATGGATTGCCCGGCACCGCTAAGAGCTGGGTAAGTGAACATCTTGCCGCCGCCGTCAGTGGTGATTCAACATTGATCGTACAGGGAACCGCCGGAACAGGTGAAGATTCTATTCGCTATGGATGGAACTATGCATTGCTGCTGGCGGAAGGTCCTTCTGAAAAAGCATTGGTAGAAACACCGGTGATCCGTGCGATGAAAGATGGGAAGATCGCAAGGATCGAAGAGCTGACACGCATTGGAGCCGATGTTCAGGATGCGCTTATTACCATTCTTTCCGAAAAAGCATTACCGGTTCCTGAATTGAATACGGAAATCCAGGCAGTAAAAGGATTTAATATAATAGCTACGGCCAATAACAGGGATAAAGGTGTGAATGAATTATCAAGCGCATTGAAACGTCGTTTTAATACAGTGATATTGCCTGTGCCTGATTCTATTGATGAAGAAATTGATATTGTCAGAAGAAGGGTTGAAAGCTTTGAAAAAATAATGGACCTGCCCGCAGAGAAACCAGCATTGCAGGAGATACGCCGCATCGTTAGCATTTTCCGTGAGCTGCGGAATGGTGTAACATTAGACGGAAAAACAAAAATCAAAATACCCAGCGGTACACTGAGCACTGCCGAAGCAATTTCAGTTGTCAACAGTGGATTGGCTATGGCCGCTTATTTTGGCGATGGTCAATTAAAAGCTAATGATCTTGCCGCGGGTATTATCGGAGCTGTCATAAAAGATCCTGTCCAGGATAAAATTGTGTGGCAGGAATATTTAGAAACGGTGGTAAAGCCAAGGGACGAATGGAAAGACGTGTACAGGGCATGCAGGGACCAGGGTTTTTAAAGAATATTATTTATTACTTCAGGGATTGTGTTTTTGAAAATAACCCGTTGGGATTAAGAATATGGCTATACATGTTTTAGGCATACGGCATCATGGACCAGGGTCAGCCAGGAACGTAAAACAGTTCCTGGAAGATATAAAACCTGATATTGTATTGGTAGAAGGGCCGCCGGAAGCGGATGGTATTTTGCAATGGGTTTCGCATAAAGAATTAAAGCCACCCGTCGCCATACTTTGTTACCAGCCGGATAATCCGCAACAATCTTCTTTTTATCCTTTCGCTGAATTTTCTCCTGAATGGCAGGCTATACTGTATGCACGAAAGAATAATATCCATGTTCGTTTTATGGATCTGCCGATGGCCCATCATTTCGCGGTAGAAAATGAGTTAAAAAAGGAAACCCAAAAAACTGAAACGGCAACAGGTGATGAAACTACCATTGTTAATAATTATAGCATCCACAATAACCAATCAGAAGAGGAAGTTCGAATCGAAATCAAAAAGGACCCTATGAGCTGTCTTGCTGAAGCGGCAGGTTATGAAGATGGTGAAAAATGGTGGGAGCATACGTTTGAGCACCGGCACAATAACGAAGATGTTTTTGATGCTGTGAAAGAAGCGATGCAGTCATTGCGGGAACATTTTTTAAAAAAAGATGACAGGCTGGAACAATTACGTGAAGCCTGGATGCGTAAAGTAATAAGACAGGCGGAAAAAGAAATGTTCCAGACCATCGCGGTAATCTGCGGCGCCTGGCATGCCCCGGTTCTTATTGATATGCCAAAACAAAAAGATGACAATGACTTGCTGAAAGGCTTACCCAAAGTAAAAGTAGAATGCACCTGGATACCCTGGACATATAACCGTTTGAGTTTTTTTAGCGGCTATGGCGCCGGTATCAATTCACCCGGATGGTACGAACATATATGGAAACATCCAAAAGACGATGGCACACTGTGGATGGCGAAAGTCGCGAAGTTGTTTCGTGAAAAGCAAATGGATACTTCAGTCGCTCATGTCATTGAAGCGGTGAGACTGGCCGGATCACTCGCATCACTCCGTCATTTACACAAAGCCGGTCTTGAAGAATTGAATGAAGCGACGCTCAGTGTATTATGTAATGGCGAAGGCATTATGCTTTCATTAGTTCAAAACGAATTAATTGTCAGTAATAGGATTGGTGAAGTACCGGATGAAACTCCCAAGCCTCCTTTGCAATTGGATATCGAAAAAACACAGAAGCGTTTGCGATTACCTGCTACGGCGGATTGGAAAGATTATACACTTGATTTGCGTAAAGAAAATGACCTGGAACGAAGTATTTTTTTACATCGTTTACAATTGCTCGAAATAAAATGGGGGCAAAAATCGGAAGTATCGGGCAAAGGAACGTTTAAAGAACAATGGCGTTTACAATGGGATCCCGCTTTTTCCATTGACATAATAGAAAAAGGAACGTATGGAAATACAACCGAAGAAGCCGCATCAAAATACGCAATTGAGCAGGCCGCGAATATTGTTGCATTGCCTGCTATATGTGGTATATTAGAACAAACCATTCCGGCCGAACTTCCGGATGCTGTCGGAATTTTGATCAACCAGATCAATAACCTGTCGGCAGCCAGTGGCGATGTGATGCAACTAATGGAAGTAATTCCTAACCTGGTCAATGTGGCCCGCTATGGCAACGTTCGTAAAACGGATGCGGACCTTGTTCTCGGGATTGCAGAAAGTATGATCACACGTATCTGTATAAGCCTGCCTGCAGGCTGTTCAGGTATTGATGAAGATGCCGCACAACATTTACTTGAGCTTCTTTATAAAATGAATGACGCGGTAAGTCTCCTACAACAGGATGATATCACAGGGCGATGGCAGCAAACCTTATCTGCTATCGGCAGCGGCAAACATTCTTCACCGGTAATAGCAGGATATGCCACAAGGCTGCTGACCGATTATAAACTTATCGCTGGTGATGAGTTGATAAAAGCTTTTTATTATGCCATGTCATCGGCAACTGCTCCGGGTATGGCAGCGGCATGGCTGGAAGGCTTTTTAAAAGGCAGCGCTACATTACTGTTATTGGAAAATGATCTGTGGTCAATCATCAATGACTGGGTAAAACAATTAGATGAACCTGTATTTACACAAGTCCTGCCATTATTACGAAGAACTTTTTCCAATTTCTCCACCGCAGAAAGAAGAAGGCTGGGTGAAAAAGTAAAAACCGGCGGCACCACAGTTATAGTAAAAACTGAAGCAGGATTTGATAGTGAAAGAGCAAAAAAAGGAATACCTGTTGTCATGCAATTATTAGGTTACAAAACTGATTAAATGGAAAGCGAACAGCATTTACGTAAATGGCGGTTGATATTGGGCGGTCAGCAAAATGACGGCACCGGGTTTTCTTTATCCGGAATGGATCTGCAAATGGATAAAGTGATGGAAGCACTATATGACAATGATCGTAAAGGTGGACTGGGTCCTTCCTCTCCTAACGTCAGTCGTTGGCTGGGTGATATACGTTCTTTCTTCCCCAATACCGTGGTACAGGTCATGCAAAAAGATGCATTGAAGAGATTGAACCTTACACAGATGTTGTTCGAAAAAGAGATGCTTGAAAATGTGGAAGCGGATGTGCACCTGGTAGCCACACTCATGACATTGAGCCGTGTGATACCCGATAAAACAAAAGACACGGCGCGGCAGGTGGTGCGGAAAGTGGTGGATGAACTGATGAAAAAATTAGCGAACCCTACACAACAGGCTATCGTTGGCAGTCTCAACCGCAGTGCAAAAAACAGGCGACCCCGTCATAATGAAATAAACTGGCATGCTACCATTCAAAAAAATCTGAAGCATTACCAGCCGGACTATAAAACCATCATTCCTGAAACAAGAATTGGTTATGGTCGAAAGAGAACTTCATTAAAAGATGTAGTTCTTTGTCTTGATCAAAGCGGATCAATGGGAACCTCTGTTGTCTACTCCGGCATATTTGGTTCAGTCATGGCCTCTATTCCGGCTATTAAGACAAAGATGGTGGTGTTCGATACCGCTGTGGCTGATCTCACGGAACAACTCACAGATCCGGTGGAATTATTATTTGGTGTACAATTGGGTGGTGGCACGGATATCAATGCGGCTCTCACCTATTGCAAGCAAATTATCACGCGGCCATTAGATACCGTGTTAGTCTTAATAACTGATCTGTATGAAGGTGGTGACCAGGAAGGAATGCGCAAACGGGCCACTGAATTAGTAACTGCCGGTGTACAGTTCATTGTACTGTTAGCTTTAAACGATGATGGCGCACCAATGTATGACCATGGCAATGCACAATTTCTTTCCAACCTTGGTGTCCCTGTGTTCGCCTGCTCACCAGATAAATTTCCTGACCTCATGGCGGCGGCGTTAAGTAAACAGGATATTACATTGTGGGCAGCGAAAGAGGATCTTGCCTTGAAAAAATAATCATAACAATAACCTATGGCATTTACAATAGAAGAAGTTGAACGTGCATTGACAACTGAAGTTCATTTCCGTACGCTTCCTTCATTTTTGGGAATTGATTTGTTCGATTGAATTAAATACTCTTTACTGGCGTGATTAATTTTTTAAACCGAATTTTAATTATGCAGGATTATGCTCGCAAACCGCTTTGAAAAGTTCCAGATTGGTTATCTCCGCGTCTGTCAATCCCTTCTTTGCATCCGGAGGAAGTATAGAATTCATCCAGTTAATATTGACAGTAAGCCGGGTCTGTCCATTATCGAAGGGATATATATCATAGTAAACCGTCATCTTTAAATTAATTTCATCGACATCCACCCGTTCCACATACAGTGCATGGTCGTCTGTATAATCGTTATACACCGCTACATTTTTAAGAACCATTCCCATCAGTACACAGTTGTGTTGCATACCGATGCGTTCAGAAGTCATGTCGCGATTGATGGAATCAACCCCTGCCAGCCAATCAGGTCGTTTATCTACATTAATAAGAGTTTGATATACCTTTTTCACCGTTGCATTGATCACGACTTCAAGATTATCGTCTCCTTTATTGATGACAAAGGCGGGACGAGCCGGTATTGGCGGCATATTGTTTTTGAATCCCGTCAATACGGCAAACTCATAATCGATGTTGCCAATCGCCGGATACGAATAATTTGATTTGGACCAGGAGAGCAGGGAATGATTGTCGTTTAACCCGGCAACCTTGCAACAGGGCTCAGTCAGCAGTATGTACTCATGGGAATCCACATTGTTTTTCAGGAGACGATGTGCCACGATCATATCAATTCCCGTTGCCTTGATGAATTGAGCCACTTTTATTTCTTTGATAAATCCATAGTGAATGATAAACTTCAGCGTAAGATCAGTAACTGACTGGCAAGCCCCGCATTGACAAACACTGTCTCTTTCGATGATCCGGAGTTGCGTGTGAAAGTTGGCAAATATTTTAAGACATTGATCCACGAGTTTTTCTCTTGATAAAGGATCGCCTTTGCGATAAAAGAGAACAGCATCACCTTCGATCTCTCCCAATGTGAAGCCGGATTCGTTGGAACTGACGATCAGCTCCAACAGTTCATTGGTGATATGAGAACTGTGATCAATTTCAGTCGTGCTCGTAAAATAAGTAAACCCGCTGATGTCAGGAATGAGAATGATAGCCTGTTCAGACATAATAGTTTTTTAAATTTCGGGCTGATCTGTGTCTTTATGGCTTACCCACATAACATTCGTCGTTGCAGTTATTGCAAAGAAAATGATACGATACATTTTTACTCTTACTAAGAGCCGAACTCACCTCCCAGTTTTGCCGCCTGCGGTTTACCCACGTGACCGGCTTCTTTGAGGATTGACGGAACTTCGGGATCAGAGACAAAGTCTTTCCAGCCATTTTCATCCCAATCGAAGATCACCCATACCCGGTCTTCTTCAACAGGATCACGAAAAACAGTCGAACCTTTTGATCCATGTTGCTTTCTTTTTTCAGCGCCTTTAGTTGAAAAAACTTCAATGAAACGGTCGAAGTCTTCGACCTTGGTTGTTGCCAGTAACATATTTTACCTCCGTTGTTTTAAATGCGCCGATTTTATACGACGCTATTTGTGAATTTTTGCTGAATGTTTTTTACTGAATTCAAACTTTGCATTTTCTCGTTCGGATCAATCACTCCAAGGTTCTTTACAATGGTGAATTGACCATTTTTCGCCTGGGCGATATACATGTTCATCCGTACGTGATGCTGACCAGGCACCATTTCGGCTGCGCCACCCGGCCCTTCGGAAATCCTCGCATGATCCAAAGCATTGATCACATCATCCTGGTTTAATGAACCTGCTTCTCTAACGGCTGTCTCCCATAATCTCAATCCGCGATACATGCCTGAACAGGCGCTGCCGGCAGTAAAGATTGCACTGCCCGGGAATTGCTTATTGTATTCATCAATTAATTTCCTGCTGTATGGGTCGCTGATGTTTTGATAGAAATCAAGACAACTGTATAAGCCCTCTACATGAGCCGCAGTAACCAGGTTAAAGAAATTCTCATCGAAATACGTACAAACTACAATTCCACCTTTCTTTGAAAAACCGGCATTATAAAGTCCTTCAAGAAATGGCGTAAGCCCGGGAGGAACAATCGTATTAAATACAACTTCCGCATCGCTTGACATGATCTTTTCAATAGTTTGGCTGTAGTCAAGATGATCCATGGGATAATATTCTTCACCCACAATCTCCCCGCCATTAGCCGTCACCACTTCACGAACTCTCCTGTTCATGGTGTGCGGCCAGATATAGTCCGCAGATGGCAGATAGAATTTCTTTACGCCTCTTTCTTTCATCAACCAGGGAATGAATGGATCTACCTGTTGTGCGGGTACAGGGCCCGTGCAAAAAATCAGCGGATCGGATTCCTCGCCCTCGTATTGTTCCGGATAGATATAGAGTTTCCTGGCTTTTTCAACAACGGGTTTCTTGATAGCCTGTCTTGTAGAGCTGAAAATACCGCCGAAAACCACATCTACTTTTTCCTGCTCTACCAGTTTACCCGCCTTAACGCCGGCTACTTCATCGTTGGTTTCGCTATCTTCAAGATAAAGGTCAACCTGGCGGCCGAGCAAACCACCTTTTTCATTGATGTCATTGATCACCATTTTGGCGACGTTCGCATCGGCAATACCCATGAAGGAAAGCGGCCCTGTCTGGTCAGTGATAACTCCGACTCTGATATTGCGTCCATTTGAATTTGCAGATTGTTCCATTGTTTAGGTTTAAGAGTGAGTGAATGACCAAAATTGCATATAGTCTCCATGTTTTTGTGAGGACAAACACACCGGATGCAGGGACATTCCTGCCAATAAACAGGACAAATTGTGCATAGCCCGGATTAATTCGTCATTTTTTTTATTGAATGAGTTTTTCTGCCAGTGACAGATGATAAACCCTGATAGCTGTCTAACTTTATGACAACATCAAAACTTGCGGTTACTCAGATCCATATTTGCAATTGCCGGTGCCTGTCTTGGTTATATAGCTTTCGGCCAATCGCCCGCATATAAAGCCATTTCGACGGCGCAGGGGTTGTCGCAGGGTATGGTTTTCGCTATGCTGCAGGACCAGGAAGGCTTTATTTGGGTAGCTACAAAAAATGGGTTGAACCGGTATGACGGTTACAGTTTCAAAGTATTTACCAACGACCCATATACTGAAAATTCTTTGAGCAGCAACACTGTTACAGCCCTTTTTGAAGATAGCCGGGGACGGATATGGGCAGGTACCGACAACGCCGGTCTGAATGTGTACGATAAAAAGACAACCCGTTTTTATCGCATTACCTATCGCCCCAATGAACCAGCAAGCATTTCAGGCAACAGGATCCGTAATTCTATTGTTGAAACCAATGATGGCAGAATATTAGTGCCAGTCAATGAAGCAGGTTTTAGTGTTATTTCTCTTGCCCCCGATCTTTTTGAAAAAGGAACGGCGCCAGTCATTACAAGACAATCGCTGCCGGGTAATGAACAGGTATATGGAATAGGCAAAGACAATGCAGGTACTATATGGATAAGTAGTTACTCCAATAAAGTCTATCAGTATGACCCAATCAATAACAAGTTTCAATTGTTCAGTAATTACAGGTTTTACAATAACGGCGAGGTGACAGGCGACGGGGGGCTTTGGATCAGCCATAATTTTTTACTCTGGAATGGCAACAATATAATTCCGCTATTTGACACAGCAAAAATCAGGGCGGGCAACCTCGTTCTCCGATCCGTTAACGAACCCTGGATAGATTTTCACGAAGAACTTATTTATTATCATATCAGCCAGTGGGAGCCGGGCGAATCATTGCGATGGGATGAAGACCTGCCCCTTACTAAAATTTCAAAAGTATTATTTCCTTTTCTTATCGATCATTCCGGACTGCTTTGGGTAGGTACTAAAGGGTATGGGCTGCGAAAATATAATATAACAAAAAGCAAATTTCGTTCACATGCTCCTGGGTTCAGCGTACGGTATATTGTTCCTTCCGGTAAAGAAATTATCCTGGGGGCCTACCCTTTTGAATGGAGAAAACTGGTGAATGATTCACTGGACAGAAATGTATTTGATAAATCGTTTCCGGTGAAAACGATTGACAATATCGTTGTATCAAAGGCCGGCGATTTCTGGATAAGGAATGACGATGTAGATGTTAACACCGGACTGTTCAAATATAATAGCAATACCAGTAAACTGACAGAGTTTCCCACTGTTCAATTCAACAATGGCGAAGGGGACAAACAACCTATGCTGGAAGACAGCAAAGGAATTATTTTTTTTCCTGCCCTGGGTGGCACTTTTACACGAATAAATTCTGTCACGGGTAATACAGATACATTTACTATCAATATCAATCGTACAAAACCAATGCTGCCCAAATCGGTTTGTACCGCTTTGTATGAAGACCGGAAAGGTTTGTTCTGGTCAGGAACGGAGGAAGGATTTGCAAAGATTGATTTTTCAAAGTTGAGAAATGATCAGCCTACAGTCACCTGGTATTTTAATAGCGCCACTGATCGTAATTCTTTAAATTATAACCATGTTTCCTGTTTTTTGGATGATCCCGCCGAGCCAGAAAAATATATCTGGATAGGTACAAAAGGAGGCGGGCTCAACCGGTTGGATAAAACTACCGGCGATTTTTTTCATCTTACGACAAAAAATGGATTGCCCAATGACGTAGTATATGGAATACTGGCGGATAAGGCGGGCAATATTTGGGGTAGCACCAATAAAGGTCTCTTCTGCCTGTTATCGCCTAAGAATGATGCAGGTGAACGTTATCAAATCAGAAACTTCGGTAAAACAGACGGCCTGCAAGATGACGAATTCAATACCGGCGCCTTCGCTAAGCTGGCCAATGGCGATCTCGCATTCGGCGGTGTAAACGGCGTAAATGTTTTCGATCCCGCTGAAGTATTGGTGACTGGTTATTCGCCGCCTGCTTTTATCACGGATATATCAGTGAATAATGACCCGCTTATAGTAAATGACAAAACCGGTATATTATCCCAATCCATCGAGCAAACAAAAAGTATTACACTAAACTGGCTACAGGATATTCTCACACTCGAATTTTCTTCTCTTGATTTTACAGCGCCGGAACAGAATAAATACCGTTACCAGTTAGTGGGTGTAGATAAAGATTGGGTAGAAAGCGACAACCGCCGCACGGCCACTTACCTCCATTTGCCGGCTGGTAATTATGTTTTCAAAGTGCAAGGCTCCAATAGCCAGGGAGTATGGAGCGGTAAAACAGCGGAACTACGGATACATGTTTTGCCACCGTGGTGGCGTACCTGGTGGGCTTATACATGTTACGCTTTATTGATCGGTTTGTGCATTTGGGCCTATGTCAGGTTTACATTGAACAGGGCAAAACTAAAAGCACAATTGAACTTTGAGCACCTTGAAGCCAAAAGAGTAAAAGAACTTGACACGGTAAAAACGCAACTCTATACCAACATCACACACGAATTCAGAACGCCGCTGACGATTATCCTAGGAATGGCCAACCAAATAAAAGATCAACCGGATAAAAATTTCAACCCGGGCATGGATATGATTATCCGCAACGGGCAAAACCTGTTGAACCTGGTGAATGAGATGCTTGACCTGTCAAAATTAGAAACAGGAAAAATGTCATTGCAACTGGTACATGGGGATATGATCAATTTTCTCCGTTATATAGTTGAGGCTTTTCATTCGTTGGCGGAAAGCCAACACAAGCAACTTCATTTTTTATCAGAGATTGATTCATTGTATGTTGCTTATGATCCCGAAAAGATCCGCCAGGTGGTAACCAATCTATTATCCAATGCTTTAAAGTTCACCCCGGAAAAAGGAAATATTTATATATCAGTCAACCAGCAAATAATACCAGGTCAAACAAATAAAACCGGCCTGATCATTAAAGTTAAGGATACCGGTATTGGCATACCCGAAGACCAGTTGCCGCATATCTTCGACCGGTTTTATCAATCGGATAATAGCCTCACGAGGAAAGCAGAGGGAACGGGTATCGGGCTGGCTCTTACAAAAGAGCTGATCAAATTAATGAATGGAGAGATCACGGTAAAAAGTCCGCCTTCCGGCAGTAACAAGGGAACTGAATTTACCGCATCGTTACCATTAACCATTGTAGCTGGCAGAGAAGAAAACAATATGTTGCAAGCGATCACACCCGGTCATGAACATGAAAATCCCGTTCCGACTATAGAAAACATAACGATCATTTCTAATGACCGGGATACAGTAAAACCATTGATCCTTTTGGTAGAGGACAATACAGATGTGGTGGCTTATACAGCTTCCTGCCTCCCGGAATATCGCCTTGCCGTCGGAAAAGACGGAAAAGAAGGATTTGAAATAGCCAAAGAGATCATCCCTGATCTTATTGTCACGGATGTAATGATGCCGGTTGTTGATGGATTTGAACTATGCAAACTACTGCGAAGCGATGAGCATACCAGTCATATACCTATAATCATGCTAACGGCCAAAGCGGATATTGCAAGCAAGCTGGAGGGATTAAGCACTGGTGCAGACGCTTACCTGGAAAAACCTTTCAATAAAGAAGAATTGCTGATCCGCATCAGTAAGTTGTTGCAGATACGGAAAAATCTTCAGCAGTATTACCTGAAAAAAGCCGGATTGGGAAGCATTGATATTTTGCCGGGAATACCTGTAGCGGCAAATGAACTGAAATTGGATGATAAAAAGGAGGATGACTTTGTAAAAAGGGTAAGAGAAACGGTAGAGAAACATTTAACAGATACTCATTTCTCAGTAGAACAATTATGCAAACTGGTTTTTATGAGCCATTCGCAACTGCATCGTAAGCTGGATGCTTTGACAGGTTGTTACCCCAACAGGTTTATCCGTATGATCCGTTTGAAGAAAGCAGAAGAACTCCTGAAAGATCCTTTAAACAGTATCGCATCGGTAGCATTGGATTGCGGGTACAATGATCCGGGTTATTTTGGGAGGATCTTTAAACAGGAGCACGGCCTGACGCCGCAAGAGTGGCGGATAAATCAAAAAATGGAATACTGAGTCTGATAAACTTCCAGGCAGGATAGTATTTAACGGCTAAAATCCAGGATTTCTCAGACCAGGTATCTCTTTGATTTGTTTTGCTTGTTGCCCCATTAAAACGCTTGCCTTGGTACTGGAAACTTTTCGAAGCCCGGCGTAAAGAACAATGTAGTTTGTTTTACATTCCTGTTCTTCATCTCCCTTAATATTTTTTTTCGTTATCATTCAGCACCATTGTATGTCTGCGCCTGGTAGTACGCGTCCACCAGGCTGATTTTTTTTCAGATTTTCTGAAAAATTACCAGTTACGGTGTCATTTTTTCAGGAAAAATCCGGGTGGCATTCTGCTTGATGAGTTCTGAAAAAAAGATTATGAAAAAGATTTTTTCACTGATGAGGGGAAAAAATAAAACCAGTGAAAATCCTTTCCTGATCTGGTAATTAAAAATTTAAACGCCTATTTTTTACTAAAAAACAAGGAGGTTATTATGACAACCGCAATGCAAAAAGTTAAACAAAACTATGGCCTTGAAAATGTCGTGGATAGCATTTTTGACCATAGCCTGCGCAGGTTCTTTGATGGCAATTTGTGGGAACCCGAAGCATCCCGTCCTCTGGGACACGTTCCCGTTAACGTCAGGGAAAAAGAAAACCAGTATGAAGTTGATGTCATCGCTCCCGGCTACAGGAAAGAAGATTTCCAGGTTTCTGTAAAGGGCTATGAGCTTTCAGTATCCTTTACCCAACCGGAGCAAAAAGAGGAGAAGAACGAAAAAATAGGTTGGGTAAGAAATGAATATGTTCAACGATCTTTCAGCCGGAGTTTCACACTTGACGAAACCGTAGATACCGCAAACATCAGTGCGAACTATAGTGACGGTATATTACACGTCGTACTGCCAAAAAATGAAAAAGCCAGACCCCGTTTGTTGTCAATTGACGTAAAGTAATTCTGCAATTTAAATTAAAGCCGTTTTGCCTGTCAAAGCGGCTTTAATTTTGATTAGTCAGGAATATGGAAACATCTGTCTATATAGATATCAGCATCAAGACTTCACAAGGATCCCAGCGATTTGGCCGCTTCGAGATCGGTGAGGACAGGGAGGCAGCGCACCAGTTATGTAAGAAATTAAAAGGCTCTTCCGAAGTTAATTTAAAAGACATGCTTTTTATCGAGTTTATGGAACTGGTAAACGGCTTGCCTGTTAATCTTGATATACTCACCTGCGATCTCCAGGAGCCCGGTACGAATACTATGCTCATTACGCAGGAAATATTTAGGTTGGCTAATCTGAGGGTTAAATAGCGGGGATAGTTTACTATCCAATATATCCTCCCGCATTACAGGATAAAATAGACAGCTTTTCATCTATCCATTCCAGTCCGGGATTTTCGCTTGCCGGCGATCCGGACATCCTCCGGCTTTTCAGAATTTCTCGGCCATTTTTTTTTGAAAATTCCTTCTGCCATTTTTTTTTACGCCGCAAAATTGTGATAAGTAAACCCTGCAGTATTATACCATCTTATCTCATAACCCATGTGGTCACTCTGCAATGGCAATGATATTACCCTAAAAAATCTAAAATGTATACACATTCAAAAGAAACACAAAGTAGTATAACACCGGATTTAGCGCTTGAAATTTTAAAGGAGGGCAATGAAAGGTTTGTGAAAAACCTGAAAGCAAACCGTAAGTAGGGGGCTAGCTACTTCGTATTTTGAAACATCCGGTATTCTACGAGTATCTCTTTGCTTTTACAGCAGCAAGATATTTCTCCATATACTAAATCCGCAGGTCGTAACATAGCGCTACGTCATCACTTACGATAATCAACTAACTTACGAGGCACAGGCAGTAACAAAGTGATGCTGAATGGCAAAATGCCCGGTAACCGGCATACGTTAGGAAAGAAATATAGAATTGATTTTGAAAAAGTCAACCCTGTTTTTGAATAGATACAGGTAAAAATCTTTATGGCTTATCCGGAAAGCCTTTAAATTTTCCACAGCATTGCCTTATATAAAGGCTCCGGAATTTATGTGGCAAATAGCTATAAATGAAGTTGAATTTTTTGAAGAATATCCGGAATACTAAATGGTTTTTCAATCATATCAGTGGCTCCATAGTTTTTAAATAGCCCTAATGCATCATGGTTAGCTGACATGAGTATTACCGGAATATGCTGATAGTCCGCATGTGCCTTAATTTTCCTGCACATTTCACGTCCATCCTCATCACCAACATTAATATCCAAAAAAACAAGATCCGGCAGATGATCATAAAATATTTTTAATCCTTCCTCACACGAGGTAGTTACAACAGGTTTGTAGCCACCTTTATCAAGCGAAGATTTCAGCACACTCAGTAAATTAGTATCATCGTCAACTATTAATATCCTCTTCATAGGGTGAAACAGTTATGCGGCGATAGCAGAATGGGGTTATATGTATTTACCATTATGTTTCAATACCTGTGCCATACCTCTCTGATCAGTTGCTAAGGGCACAATGACGCTAATTTTTTCTATTTATTCAGGGTATTTAGGAAATGGGGAAATTTTTCCCTTCCCAAAAGCTCCAGGCGGGCACGCAATGGTATTTAAATGGCATCGCGTTGAATAGCGAAATAAATATTTCCCACCAGGCTACTAAAGAAGGTGTTTATACAGCTGATATATTTCATCTAACGGTTGCAAATAATACTGGTCATTTTGCATTTAGTGGATTGAAAATACTTTTTTGCGGAGAATTTAAAAATACTGATTGCCGGTGATAAATACAAATAACGAAGCTAAAGATATACGACAATCCACGGCGAATATGGGCCAGGATGAGTGTATTGGTATAGCTTATAGGAGCCTATTTCTTCCTCGTTCATATATTATTTTCTGAACAGTTCAATAAACGCTATACAGGTTTTACGACAAGCATGGAGGAAAGACTGAAATCCCATAACGAACCAGGCAAAGATTGGACTGCAAAATACAGGCCCTGGAAAATAATTTCCACTAAAGAATTTGAAACAAAAAATATGAATTATTTCAAAACAGGAAAACAAATGAAAAGGCAGAAGCAATCAACAGTAAAATACAAAGATTTATTACCGCTGATTATAAAGCAAGAGATAAAGATATCCTTCTAAAGAAAATAAAGGAAGTAATGTGAAAGCCGTATTCAGTTATGTAGGTGACGGGTATAAAGTGAACTTCACAGATTATTCCGCCAATGCGAAAGAGTACCTGTGGGAATTTGGCGATACCACTACATCAACACTTACAAACCCCATTCACGTTTATCATAGCAAGGGTGAATTTTTGGCAAAACTGACCGTCACAAATGGCCAGGAAACAAATACGTTTGTTGACACTGTTTTTGTAGCCGGGCCCAATATAAAAATTGACGGCGATTTTACGGATTGGACTTCCAATGGTGGTCCACAATTTTCTTTGCTCTTTTGGTGTATCAACAAGTTCGGTAATGAGCTGCGCCACCTCAATCGGCTCGCGGCTTTCCGGTGTATGCGCAAACAGCTGGTGGATGCCTTCTTCGATCTTTGATCCGAACTCACCATAGTTTACCGCCATGGTAGGGTTGTCGCCAGGAATCAGTTTGCTGAACAGATCGGTTGCCGGGTAAACACCCGGTTGAATGATAGCAGAATCAATCCCTGTATTGCTTAACTCGTAATGTAATGTTTCCGCCAACGTATCGATTGCTGCTTTGGCGGCACTATAAGCTCCGAGAAAAGGCAAGTGCAACCTGGCAAGACCTGAAGATATTTGGATCAATAAACCATTTTGTTGAAGGTGCATATAGGGCAACACAGCCTTATTCATTCTGTCAGCACCAAAAACGTTGACCTGGAATAGCTGGTCCACCTGTTTCGTACTCAGCGTCTCCGACAATCCCCACATGAGCAACCCTGCATTATTGATCAGCACATCAATTTGTCCTGATTCCCTGATTACCTGTTCTACGGCATCATTAACCGATTGATCACTGGTTACATCAAGATCAATCATCCTTATATCGACCTTATTTGCAATGGCCCAATCCCGCAGTGCCTTTGCGGTTCCGGCGTTATGGGTATTCATGTTGCGCATAGTCGCATACACCGTATGACCCTTTTTCGCCAACGTCTGAACGGTTAGCAATCCAAATCCGCTCGAGCTTCCTGTTACAATAATATTTTTCATTCTGATCTTGTTTTGCACCTGTTCACCTTTAAAAAAATTTAGCCATACGATATGATTTTTCATCAACGAGCTGCAACCCGGTGAATATCTAATTCATTTAGCTTTTTGAGCAGTACCGCGGGCAAACCTCCGGAATAAGTATTGAAACGGCTTAGGAGGATGCCTTTAATATTATGATGCAAAGCGATGACGCCAAAAACAAAAATGTCATGCAAATTATTTTTTGATTTCCTGATCCTGTAATATTCGGTGATCATGAATTCTCCCACCCTGATGGCGAGGCTGTCTTCCAGCCATAACAGATCATTACCGGAAAGCTGAAAATCGTTGGTGAAGCCATGCCTTTGCAAATGGCTGATAGCATCCGTGCTCTTTGAATAAGTCTTCATAACTTATTTCTTTAATTTGATTAGTAAATAATTGATCATTGTTCGTCGATTCGCAAACTCTGTTCCATTGCATAACATTGATCCCAGATGTAAACGTCAAAGCCTGCCAGTTTTGATGCCCATTTCGGCGTTAGCGTGTTAACACATTGTATAACGACCCGGTCGATATAATTATCAAAGATTGCCCAAGGGTTCATCGTATCGGCGGGATCCAATCCTTCGCCGGGTTTAGTGGTCTGCAATGCCTGGCGGGCCGTATTTTTTAGGTCACTCATGAATTCAAGTTGAAGAGCCACGTCTGCATGTGTGCCGGTGCGTTCGACATGACCGGATACCAATATATCCCATTTCATTTCATTGATTTTCTCCACCTGCGTGAAATAGGCCGGAATATCCTGTGCTAAAGCAAACCTTCTCCATGGCATCCATCCGGGAAAAACAATATCAATGACCATTAATGTTTTTTGAGCGGGGGCATAAATGAATATGTTGCCTGGCTCATGCGCATTTCCGTCATAGGATAATTCCAGCACCTGGCTTCCAAGCCTGAGCGTATACTTGTCGTTGAACGTAACGGTCGGAACGGGACGGCTCAGATCTTTGGCCCGGAGAAGCAGCCGTTTTGTTTCATCATGAGCTATAATTATTGTTCGTCCGGGTAAGTTTAAATTTTTTGTACCACCTATATGATCAATATGTGAATTGCTATAGATCATGTGAGTAATTGGTCTGTTGGTTATTTCGGCAATCGCCTTCGGAATTGATTGAGCAAAATTTGGTGGTGCATCAATGACAACAACCCCGCTTTCATACACCATAAACATAGACTGGTATGCGTTATCAGTAATCATATACAAGCCATCTCCCAGTTTCTGCAGGCGATAGCCTTTTTGAGGATCAATCGAAGGACCTTTCGCTGATTCATTTACTTCGAGATATTTTCCAATTCGTTCACCGATCGGCGCGATAACCGGCCTATTGGGATAAGGATGTTCATTTGCCGCGGGAGGTTGTGAGTAAACAAAGATGGAGAGCAGCAGCATACCGATTATTAATTTGCCGTGGGCAAATGCTTTTTCTTTTTTCATTGGTTTATTTTTTTGAGTTTGATGTCCAAAAATATTTCTACATCACCCCGGAGTCAAGCGGCAAATACGCAATGCGGACTAAGTTGACCCTGAGCCGGACATCTGCCTCCTGGAAATATTTTTCAAGCTTTATAGGAATTGTGATTAAAAATATTTTACTTTGTATTTCAAAGTACTTTTTACTTTAGGTTGACGACGGTATAAAGCCATCAAAAGAAAAACTTGACTTAAAACGTTGTTTTATGCAGGACAAGCTTACTACTTTCTACAATAGAATCGCTCCTATTTATCCCTTAATTAATGTCCTTTTAAAGCCATATAGAAGTGTCTTAATAAACAAAATAAATTCCCAACCAGCTGGCAAACTCTTAGAAATTGGAATAGGGACAGGCGTTCATCTTCCCTTATACAATAGACATGAGATTGTAGGCATTGATATATCCAGGGCAATGCTTAAAAGAGCCGGGAGCCATAAAAGGGATTTCACACAGCTACTGGAGATGAATGGTGAAAGTTTAAATTTTGGGGAAGGGGTATTTGATTATGTAGTGCTATCCCATGTTATTGCTGTTACAAAGAACCCCGAAAAAATGCTTACCGAAGTTTTCAGGGTTTTAAAACCTAAGGGGAAACTTTTTATCCTGAATCATTTTACTCCAAACAACGCCCTTAAGTTTGTCGATAAAATATTTAATCCTATTGGCAAGTCGCTTCATTTGAAAGCACTTTTCTTTCCGCATGATTTAACCACCCTGCAAAGGTTCTCACTTGTGGCACAAGAGAGTATTGGAAGACTATCTTATTTTAAACTCCTAATTCTGCAAAAGCCTTGAAAAAGTACATTCCACTAATCGCTTTATCACTTATTATTTGCCTGTTTGTCTATTTGTTTTTCAGGACAGAAAAGACAGTGATTAATCAAGTTTTTATTTCTCTATTTTCCAAAGGAGCCTATCATAGTTTAAAAACATCCATACATGAAATTTTACCGCTTAAGCCGTCTCTTGTTTACTCTCTTCCTGAAGGGCTTTGGGTGTTTTGTATTACCATTACTTCTAAATTTTTGTATGTAAACTTTGGCAGGATCAAAATAAACCTGGCTTTAGTTCCCCTGATACTTGCAGTCGGTTTAGAACTATGCCAGCTGCTCCACGTAACAAATGGGAGATTTGATTTTATAGATATAGGATTTTCTTTTCTTTTTTGGCTGGCAGCCTATGTATTTACTGATACATACAGAAAGGAGAAGAATATTCATACAGGCATTACATTTAGTAACATTTCCTGTGCTTTTTGCTACAGTATTGTTTATTTAGCCCATGTAATACAATAGATATGAAAATCAGGATGAGAGAGGAGAAAGTTGAATTATTTAACGGACAAGAAAATCTCAGCTTACTGCACATAAGTGATATTCATGTATGGTTCTCCAGCCGCATTTTAAATGAGTTAAAAAGAATTATTTTTAAGGTTAGCCCGGAACTTATTATTCTTACAGGCGACTATTATGATACTCCAAAAGGAGCGTATCTGTTTAAATCCTTTCTGTCAGAAGTGGCAAACTCTTTTACGATTGTTTTTATCAGAGGTAATCATGATTTTTTATGGGGGAAAAAAGTATTTAATCTTCTATTGGATATTCCAAACTGTTTTTATGTTGGGGATGCCTTGTATTCATTTATATCCCGGAAAGGAAATAAGTACAATATAGGAGCCTGGAAACACCGGGGCCTATTTCAAAGTAAAAGCCATGAAAAAAACATTATGCTGGTTCATAACCCCGGGAAATTAATTCCTGATGGGTTAAGACATATTAACCTGGTACTTGCGGGTCATCTGCATGGCGGTCAATTTATCTTTTTTACCTATAAAAAGTCCCATTATCCGGGTAGCTTCATTTATAAACATTGTACGGATAGAAAGCAACTTAATGATACCACTCTTATAGTAAGTAAGGGTATAGGCGACACCTTTCCCTTTAGGTTCAACTGTCCAAAAGAAGTTGTAAGAATTACAATTGAGTAATAAAGTTGTTTGTATTTCACAGCAGCTACATACGAACGACCCATAAAGAATCAGGTTACGACACAACTCAAGAAACGATGGATTCATCTCCCCACTACACCGGTTTTATTACAAACCTGGAACAAAGACTTAGATCGCACAACGAACCTGGTAATGATTGGGCCGCAAAATACTGGCCCTGGAAAATTGGTTTATACCAAAGAATTTACAACAAAGACAGAAGCTATGCCCTGGCTTATTGTAAAGCAGGACAGACAAGGACAGTTGCCAATTATTTAAAGCGCATTTTTACCTTAATCTCTGCATCAATCATCGTATCTTGATGCTATTTTTTTACGGTAGCCTTCGGCATTGAACAATAGATGGGAGGTGATCTTTTTTGATTTTAATTACGCATAATGATTGGAAAGCCTTTGAATGTAATCAAAAGTGGAATTCAGCTGTCGAAAATCTGCCGGGTAAAATGGCGGTCAGCCGTTATAGCAGTATTATTTTCTTTATTATCCCTCGCCGCCAATCCATTAATGGCGCAGACCAAAGAGCATACTACCGGTAATAATTTCTGGCTTTGGTCTTTCCTGGGCAGGCTGCACCCGATGATCGTTCATTTTCCAATCAGTCTTTTATTGGTGGCGCTCCTGATGGAAATTATAGCCTGGAGACGAAAGTCAACTAATTTTCGATCAGCTATAAGAGTATTGGTTTTTGCCGGCGCTATATCAGCCGTAGCGGCCGTTGTATTCGGTTTGCTTTTATCCAATAACAATGATTATGAAATAAGTGACACCCTTGCGGTTCATCAATGGACAGGGATAGCAACAATGGTACTGGGCGTCATAACCGCTTTGGCTTACTGGAAGTTTTCAGCCCGGATACAAAAAGCATTGCTCACTTTAACAGCAGTGGGAGTCACCATTGCGGGACATTATGGTGCTTACTTAACGCATGGTGAAGATTATCTTTCAAGTGTATTACCATCACGATCCTCCACAACCGGAGTAGATAGTTCGTTTATACTGGCCAGTACAAAAGGAGGACTTAACGAGGAACAGGTGCAGCAACTGAACATGCAGGTACGTGCCATCTTTGCACACAACTGTAATAAATGCCATGGTGAAGTAAAAAGAAAAGGAGACTTGCGATTAGATAAAAAAGAATTTATCATGAAAGGCGGTGAGGATGGCGCTGTGATCATAAGCGGCAACCCGGCGGAAAGTGATTTGATAAGACGGATTAAATTGCCGCGCAGCCATAAAGATGCAATGCCGTCAAAAGGTAAGAGTCTTACCAAAGAAGAAATAGCGGTACTTGAATTTTGGGTCAAACAAGGAGCACCATGGCCCCAGGGCGAATTGAAGAGCTTGTATAAAGTAGCGGCATTGGCGCCAAGAACACCTGAAATACCTCCTGTCAGCGGCGACCTCGTGAACCCGGTTGATCGTTTCGTCAAAGTTTACTTTCAAAAGAATAAAGTAAAATGGAATAAAGTAGTAGATGATCGCGTCTTCATGCGGAGAGTATACCTCGATGTCACAGGATTAATACCGCCTGCCGATAGAGTGGATGCTTTTATAAATAATACAGCGCCGGATAAACGTGAGTCATTGGTTCGTGAGTTACTCAGCCGCAATGATGACTATGCACAGCATTGGCTCACTTTCTGGAATGATGCATTGCGGAATGATTATTCCGGCACCGGCTATATAACAGAAGGGCGATTTGGTATTACTAAATGGCTTTACAGCGCACTAAGAGATAACAAGCCTTATGATGTTTTTGTAAAAGAACTGATCAGTCCTGATAAGGAATCAGAAGGGTTTATAAAGGGAATTAAATGGCGCGGAACAATTAATGCAAGCCAGCGGACCGAAATGCAGGCCGCACAAAACGTATCACAGGTTTTACTGGGACTGAATTTAAAATGCGCTTCCTGTCATGATAGTTTTATCAGCGACTGGAAGCTGGATGACTCCTATGCGTTTGCGAATATATTTTCCGATTCAATATTAGAGATTAACCGATGCGATAAACCCACAGGAAGGATGGCAGGCAGGCGTATTCTTTTCAAAGAGCTGGGGCAAATTGATTCCAATGCCAATACCAAAACAAGGCTGAAGCAATTAGCAGATATTTTAGTACAACCTAAAGACGGACGATTGTTTCGTACACTCGTTAACAGGGTATGGGCGCAGCTGATGGGAAGAGGCATTGTTGAGCCGGTAGATGTAATGGATAACCAGCCGTGGAGCCAGGATCTGCTCGACTGGATGGCTGCGGATTTTACAGCCACTGGTTATGACATTAAAAAACTGCTGTACACTATTCTCACTTCCAAAACATATCAATTGCCATCTGTTAGTGTAGGAGACGCGGGATCAATAGTGGCACAGGATTATACTTTTAAAGGAATGTTGCGGAGACGGCTAACCGCGGAAGAGTTTGCAGATGCGGTCAGCGTTGCTATTGAGCCCATTTATCCTGACAGCGTAGTAGTTTATAAATTGTTGCCCGAAAATATTAAACCTGCTATTCTATTTCCACGTGCAGCTTTGGTTAAGAATGATCCTTTCCTTACAGCATTGGGCCGGCCCAACAGGGAAACAGTTTCGACAAGCCGTGTATCGCAGGCTAGTCTATTGCAGGCACTCGAACTCACCAATGGCATGCAGTTTAATAATGCATTGAAGTCCGGGGCGCTTAAATGGAAAGAAAAATACCCGGATGCGGAACTGATGATAAAAGAAATATACAGGAAGGCATTGGGACGTTTACCATTGCCTGATGAGCAGAAAATCGCCCTGAAAACATTAGGCAGTCATCCAACCGTTGAGGCTGTACAAGATTTTATCTGGGCCATTACCCTGCATCCTGAATTTCAGTTGATATTTTAATGCCGGGCTGAAAAGTGTATTTGTAGTTTTGTTGAGAATTTGGAACACACGGATGTCGCACTAAACGTTTTTTTACATTCTTTAAAATAAATAGTTCATGCAATCGAACTGGAACCGAAGGGATTTTATAAAAAGATCAGGCCTGGCAACGCTTGCCGCACTAGCGGCCGGAGCACCTGTGCCCAGCATATTGAGCGGATGCAATACTAAAAAGAAACCTCTCAATGATTCTACGTCGGACACTGTGATATTATTGTGGATGGCGGGTGGCATGGCACATACAGAAACGTTCGATCCCAAAAAATACACTCCTTTTGAAAAAGGGATGCAGGGTAATAGCGTATTAAGCACTTTCCCCTCTCTTCCAACGGCATTGGATGGTATACAGTTTTCAGAAGGATTGCAATCAATAGGCGGTGTAATGGATAAAGGCGCATTGATACGTTCGTATGTTGCCGCCGACATGGGGCATATCCTGCATTCAAGGCACCAATACCATTGGCATACCTGCTACGAACCGCCACAAACGGTAGCGGCACCACATATCGGTGCATGGATCGCTAATCAACTGGGTCCCAAAAACCCGGTCATACCAGCCTTCATTGATATCGGCCAACGTTTTAGTGTAGGTGAAGCAGAAGAATTAAAAGCTTTTCACACGGCCGGATTTTTAGGAAATGAGTTCGGCCCATTTTTGATACCTGACCCCAGCCAGGGATTAGAAAGCGTGCGACCACCCGTAGGTATGGACGCAAAACGTTTTGAGTTACGTAACAAACTATACAATGATCTGATCAGCAAAAGCCAGTTAGATGAATCTGGAAGTGACTACCAGAAAGAATCTCTGAAACGTTCGATGGAGCAGGCTTATATGTTACTTAATTCACCGGAAGCAAAAGCCTTTGATCTGAGCCTTGAACCAAAGGAAGTTTATGATACGTATAATACGGGCCGTTTTGGCCTGGGATGCCTTCTTGCAAGACGGCTGACGGAGCAGGGCGCACGGTTTATAAGTGTAACAACGGAATATGAACCTTTTGTTGGCTTTGATACACATGAAAACGGGCATACCCGCATGGTGAATATGAAAAAAATGATTGACAGGCCGGTGGCCCAATTAATAAAGGACCTTGATAAAACCGGTCATCTTGATCGTACATTGGTGATACTCGCCAGTGAGTTTAGCCGTGATATGATGGTAGAGGGAAGACCCGATGCGAAAGTGCAGGAGCAGGTAAATCAACCTGATATTTTATCCGACCTGAAATTTTATGGAATGCACCGCCATTTTACAGATGGCTGTTCGATATTGATGTTTGGTGGTGGCATTAAAAAAGGATTTGTATATGGTAAAACAGCGGATGAACGTCCCTGTAAGTCAATTGAAAACCCTGTCCGGATTGATCAGATTCACCAAACTATTTATCACGCATTAGGAATTCCGGAAGACACACAATATGAAGTAGAGAAAAGACCCTTCTATACTACGCCGGACGGCAAAGGAAAACCTATCATAGAATTATTGGGCTGATTTTCCTGATGCGGTATACCTGAACATAACCAGATTCAGATTGAATTCAAGTCTTGTTTTCCACTCACTTAAAAATAGTTTTGCCAGCTTGATGCGCAGCTATTTTTATTTGTTCAAACTCCGCTTTATACATCTTTAGGCTGCCCTCATTTAATTTCCCGCCCGACATAGTAACCGGATTTATGAATGTAATATTCTTTCCACTTAATGCTGCTGCGAGTGACACATCTCCCCAGGTAAGAAATCCCGGAAGGTTTATGCAGGCGCTGAAATACTCAACAGCATCCCGATTGTCAAACAGGTAGCTCACGGGAGCATCCCGCAGTGTAACACTTTCAACATTTCTTTCCAATGCTGCAAGATATAAAGCGGCAAGGCCAGCTTCTTTACTTCCGTTTAAACTTATTTTAGCTGCTTTATATTTTGACCTGATGAACCCGGTCACTATGCGTAGTTCCTTTACCCATTCACCCATCGGAGTTTTACCAAGCCACAAATATGATTTAAATAATGTCCGGAGTCTTCCAACAGCATCATTAGAATTTAAAGACGCTGAAGAAGTTTCACCCGTACCGGAAAGATCAACAATTGCAATTCCCGAACCCGATTTAATTATTTTCTCAATCAGCTCTGCCGGAATATGTTGTTTACCATCCGGGTCACTTATAATCATAAATTCTTTTGACTTCGCTGATGGCGCATGAAGCAATACCGGGATAAGTTTATTATCAGAAGTTTCTAAAACAAATCTGTCCCACCCGCTTACTTCCGGATAGTTATGTACTTCTTTTAAAATTGATTCCTCATTAATTCTCAAAATATTTTTTAATTCATTTCGCTTTTCGGCTGCATTAAATGCTTTGGTATTTAAAAAAATATTTCTCAATTCATTTCCTCTTTGTTTACAATACTCCGCGGTTCCCGCTACCTGCGGAGCTTTTTCATCTTTATCATATACCATTAGCTGTTTACCGGGCAGTGTTTTAAACGGAATCTCTTTTACCGGCTCGCCGTTGCCCATTTTTTTTAAATGAAGGTTAAACCATCCCAGCATTACTTCCCTGTCTTCCGGAAAATATCCATGGATAAGATCAAATGTATCGTACGCGATATTATTTTCTGCTCCCAGCATTTTAAATACGGGTTTCGCATTTTTGTAACTGCGCAACATTTCACGTGGATTAAAAGCTTCCAGATTATCTCTGCTGTGATTACACATTTTTATAGCCCTCGGCGCAATTAAAGCGAGCACTCCCGCTTCTTCAGTAAAGGTTAACCCATCCACCAACACTTCGCAAATACAGGGTGATCTCATAACATAAGCTTCGAACGTTCCCGCACTTACGACAGGTACGGCTGCTTTAATGCGTTCGTCCATTGCCGTTAACCACATGGTTTGATTTCCACCACCGCTTGCACCGGTAGCGCCAATATTCTGCGCATCTACATAAGGCAAAGAACTAAGAAGATCTACCCCTCTTATATTGTCAGTGATTAATATCCCCATTAAAGGCTGTCCGATATTCATCAGTGCTGATCCAAGATTATTTTCATCACCATGATCTTCAAACACTCCATGAATGGTGGTTCGTTCTCCCGAGCCCCAGGGATCAATGCAAAGGCTTACATAACCATTTAATGCCAGGGTAATTCCTACCGACTGGTATTTATCGTAAAGCCTGCCATCGGATGAATGTCCCATCATTACAATCACGGCCGGGAATTTCCCGTTTCCGTCAGGAACATATAAGTTGGCAGTAGCATCTATTCCGGCCCGGGTTTGAAAGGCGATATTCTTAATGGTATAGCCCGGCATTTTGGTGCTTCCGGTTTCTTTTAAATTTAATGGGAGGTTTTGGTGTACAAGAGCACCGGTCTTTTCTATAATCTGCTTTTTAAGCGTTACCCTGTATTGCGCCCATTCCTTTTTTGTTGGTGGCACCTGGCATAGAGGAAATTTCATAATAGCTTCATGCCTTAATGCATTTTCTACTAAGTCACCATGTGGCTCATTAAAAACATTGGGTAAGCTGTCTGTGGTTTTATATCTCCTGGCGGTATTACTATCTTCTGCTTTTGGCAAGCGTATTAGTAAAAAAACCATAGACGCAGAAAGAAAGAAAACAGAAAACGTTCTTCCTTTTAAAAAAGTTTTCCCGTTGAACATAGTTAATACTGCTTATAAATTTGTGAGCTTACAAACAAAAGAAATCGCATTGCTTATTTGTCGCATTCTAAACATGTAAATATACTACCCATGTCCATTCTATATCCGCAAACATTGTAAAGAAGACTACACAAACGTTTGCCCCGGGAAATTTTTCTATTTAGCGATTTACAACACATCTCTGCACTACCTTTAATTTACTCAACATCGCATATGACTAAATCTATTGTCACGCATCCCGCTAATGAACGACTATCCTCACTCGATTTTTTAAGGGGACTGATAATGGTTGCACTGATGATTGGCGAAACCGGTTTTTTCGCGAAATTACTGCAGGCATTTCCAGACTCTTTTACTCAAACGCTTTCAACACAATTCGAACATTCCGAATGGCATGGTTTAACGTTTTGGGATGTGATATTGCCGGCGTTTATGACGATGGCCGGAACAGCAATGGCCTTGTCCTATAAAAAACAGCGGGAGTCGGGCTATACCTGGAAGATGTCTTTTCTAAAGGTGCTTAAAAGAAGTTTTTGGTTACTCTTTCTCGGTATATTAATTTATTCGGTTCGCGACGGACATCTTAACTGGCAATTAAGCAACGTGCTTACGCAACTTGCTTTTACCACATTGATTGCGTTCTCTGTTATTAACCGGCCGGTATGGTTTCAATTTACTATAACTGTCATTTGTCTTTTGATTCCTGAAATTTTATTCCGCTCCATTCATATTCCCGGATTTGATCAGCCCTTTGTGGAGTTTCATAATTTCGGAAGTTTCATTAATAAAAGTTTGGGAATTCATGTAGATCTTCAGCATAAAACCAATTTTATAAATTTTATTTCAAGCGGGGCGCACACCACCTGGGGATTAATGGCGGGCCAATTATTATTTTCTGATAAGCCTTCGAATAAAAAATTTACATACCTGCTGTCGGCAGGCATACTTTTTATATCTGCGGGGCTTGCACTTGATTTAGCGGGTATCACCCCTATGCTTAAATGGATTTCCACCAGTTCCTTTGTGCTGGTAACCGGCGGAATAACCCTGATTGTTTTGAGTATTTGTTATGAATGGATTGATGTACGCAATCACAGGAGCTACTTAAAATTTTTTACTATCGTTGGAATGAATTCCATATTTATTTACCTGTTCTTTATTTTTATAGGAGACAAGTGGCTAAACGGGTATATGGAAATTTTATGCAGTGAATTATTAAACCTTGCTAACATCCCGATCGCAGTTGGCGCGGCAATAAGTTGCATTATTGTTTTCCTGCTGGAATGGTATTTATGTTATTACCTGTATAAAAAGAAGATATTTTTTAAACTATAATTCCGATGAAAAAGCCCTTACTACTGATTGTCATTGTTTGCGTGTTCACTTCGTTTTCACCGAAAGAAACTATATGGGTTGCCATAGGCGACTCCATTACCTGGTTAAATGAGCATGCTGATGACACAAATAAGGGAATGACAAAAGGATACATGACAAGAGTAATAGAAAAATTGCCGGACATACGCTATATTAATCACGGGTATAATGGTTGGACCTCAGGTGATATCGCAAAAGATATTGACACGCTGGGTTTTCAAAAAGCTGATGTGTATTCAATTTTTCTTGGAACAAATGATTGGTGGCAGGGTCGGCCGGCAGGTGAACTGTCCGATTATAAAACCAATTCCCCCCGCAATAAAACTATTAATGATTCTTATCGTATTATTATAAACAATCTTCGCCGTCTTAATAAAAATGCCAAAATAATTTTAATCACACCCATGCAGCGTGTTGATTTTGTATCTATGGGCAATATGAAGAATAACGCCTGGGGTTCCTATAAAGAAAAAAACGGGCAGTCGCTTGCCCAGGTCGCTGATGCTATTATTGCAATAGGCAAATATGAACATTTTGATGTTGTTGATCTGTATAACAAAAGCGGTATGACACTTGAAAATCTTGTAAAGTATAAACGCTTAAAAAATCCACAAACGGGCACGTATAAAAATTATCCATATCCCGATTTTATTGGAGTTCCTTTTAACCCTGAAACAGATGAATATCCTTATCCCCCGGAAGCAATTGATATGACCTATGATGGCCTCCATCCATCTGACAAAGGATTTGCCATTATCGCTGACATGCTCGTAAATGTTATGAAGAAATATTGATGAATTGTTTATCGATTTGCATTTTTTCAGAATTCATTTTAATAAAATGGTTATGTGTGTTCTTGTAAAATCAATGCTATTGCGGATGTAAAACGTTAAGACGCTTTCAATTTATTACATATATATCCAGCCAATTTAGCTGACACAAAATGTTCTGATGTTTTTTAATCAAAGCGCAAACGTTTGCCGCTAAACTACAAACGATTGATTAAATATAAAATGACACCGCAACAATTACGGGCGTGGTTCTGATAAAAAAATGACATAGCTTAGCAAGTAGCGCTTCATTGGAATAGAATAACAATTGCTTTAATTAATATCATCGTTAATTTTCTCACTAACGGTTTTTCACGGATTGAATCCTAAAATTAAATTAAACTGCCATGAAACATTCCAGGAAATTTCTATTTGCTTTCTGCATTTTGTTGTCCACTTTCAATCTGCTGGCCCAAAACAAAATCCTTAAAGGAACAATCATCTCAACCAAAGATGATACGCCGGTTTCAGGAGCCACTATCTCTGTTAAAGGCACGTCAACTTCTGTTGCTGCATCTTCTGACGGGAGCTTTTCCATTCCGGTTAATTCTTCACGGGTAACTCTTGTAATTACCTCTGTGGGATTTACAAAAAAAGAATTTACCGTAAATGCGAATCAAAACAATATTTCCATCCCGCTTGAAACAGATCAAACTACCATGGGTGAAGTGGTAGTTGTGGGTTATGGTAGTCAAAAAAAGAGCGATCTCACGGGAGCGATAAGTTCTATCAAAGGCTCTGACCTTACACAGCTCTCCACGCAACGTGTTGACCAGGCTATACAAGGTCGTGCGGCGGGTGTGTATGTGTTAAATACTGCGGGTGCCCCGGGAGCAACTACTACTATCCGGGTAAGAGGCATGAATTCCATAAATGGCGGCAATAACGCTCTTGTAGTAGTTGATGGTCTGCAGGGTGGAAATCTTAATTCACTAAATCCAAATGATATCGAGTCAATGGAGATATTGAAAGATGCATCAGCCACGGCAATCTATGGATCAAGAGGAGCAAACGGCGTTATCTTAATCACTACTAAAAGTGGCAGAAAGGGTAAGCCAATGATTGACTATAATTTTAGTTACGGCTCGCAAACCCTCAGGGATAAATTGGATTTAATGGGCGCTGCCGATTATGCCATAACAAGAAACGCTGATAAAGCAACACGAAATGGCTCAGGCGTTCCGGATCCCGTATTTACCGATCAGCAAATAAAAGGATTCAGCAGTACGGGAGGAACAGATTGGCAGGACGTGATTTACAGGACCGCACCGATTACAAATCATCAACTATCGATAAGCGGGGGAACTGATAACACAAAATACCTGGTGTCCGCCGGGTACCTTGATCAGCAAGGCATTTTGATTAATTCAGCGTATAAAAGATTTTCTCTTCGCGCAAATGTAAATACCGATATAAATAAAGTGGTAAGCTTTGGTTTAAGCTGGGCGGGTTCTAAAGAAGAAGGAAATTCACCTCCCTATGGTGGTGGCACTGCCCTTAGCTTCCTTGGACAGGCCGTCAATATTGCTCCCCGCTGGGCTCCTACCGCATCTCCATACGATTCAGCGGGAAATTACAGCAAGGCCCCGTCAAGTTATGGGCCCAATGACACCTGGAATCCGTTAGCTGCGGCACAGGAACCGGATATTAAAAACAGTACCATTAAAAACAATATCAATGCCTATCTCGATTTTAAAATTATCGAAGGGTTGAAATTGAGAATTACGGGCGGAGCAATAATAGAGAACGGTAATAATAAAAGCTACTACAACAGTAAAACATTTGAAGGAAAGCCCGTTGGAGGCAAGGTTGGATACGCCACCATAGATGACATATTAAATACATTCTACCAAAATTCAAATATCCTCACCTATGATAAAAACGTAGGCGATAAACATCATATTACGTTAATGGCTGTTGCTGAACAGCAGTTTTCCCGGTCCGAAGGTTCCGGGTTAATTGCTTCTAAGTTCACCGTTGATCAAACAGGTGTTGACGACCTTGGTGGAGCAGAACAACTAAATTCGAAATATTCAAACGTAAGCAAAAGGGTTTTGAACTCTTATTTAGGCAGAATAAACTATGCTTTTGCCGACAAGTACCTTTTAACGCTTAGTTACCGCGCAGATGGTTCTTCCGTTTTTGGAGCGAATAATAAGTGGGGATATTTTCCATCCGGATCAATAGCATGGAAGCTTGCCAATGAATCATTCATTAAGAACCTGGATATTTTTTCTGAATTAAAACTTCGTGCAAGCTATGGTGTGGTTGGCAATGAGGCCATACGGGCTTACCAAACAATTTCTTCGATAAACTCAGGATACAATTATCCTTATAGTGGAAACGATAACACTGATCTTGGATTTGTCATTGCTAATCCGGCCAACCCCAACCTTAAATGGGAAAGCACCACGCAAAAAAATATTGGGTTGGACGTTTCCGTATTCGGCGGAAGACTAAGTGCGACGGTGGACTGGTATCACAAGACAACAAAAGATTTACTTTTAAATCGTACCCTTCCTGGCTACACAGGTTTCTCCAGCATTATAGATAATGTCGGATCAGTTCGCAATAAAGGAATGGAGATTTCAATTAGCGGCGACCCTCTCATTGGGGTAGTAAAATGGAACACCTCATTTAATATTTCATGGAACAAAAATAAAGTGCTTGATCTTGGAGAGTCGAAAACTTTAGAGTATAGAACTACATATGGAGGATATAGCCTCGGAGGGGGATTTATGCAGCTACGGGTAGGTGAACCTTTTGGTCAGATGTATGGTTACGGCTACCTCGGTACCTGGAAGACAACAGAAGCGGCCGCAGCGGCAGCTTATGGACAACTACCCGGCGATCCCAAATACGTTGATGCCAATTCAGATGGCAAAGTAAACTCTGCGGATATAATGGTAATCGGAAACTCCATTCCTGATTTTATATTTGGATGGAACAACCGTATATCTTATAAGGATATTGATTTGAGCTTTCTTATCCAGGGTTCCAAAGGGAATGAAATTTTTAATCAAAACAGGATACGCCTGGAAAATCCTTTTGAAGGTACAAGTGTACGCTTGCTGGATCGTTGGACTCCGGATAACCAGAATACAGATGTTCCTGCTTTTATTGATGAAATTACCCGCCAAAATGCGAACCTCTCCAGTAAAATCACCCTTGGAAAAAATAACAGCGACAGGGGCCGCATTCAACGATATGTAGAGGATGGATCTTATGTACGATTAAAGAATATCACTCTCGGCTATAATTTACCTTTATCTGTTCTTAAAAAAATTGGGATTAGAAGAGTGAGAGCATATGTGAGCGGAACAAATCTTATTACACTCACAAAATATACGGGCTATGATCCGGAAGTAAGCGCCTACAATGGCAATGATGCGCAAATTGGCGTAGACCTGAGTAACTACCCGACGGCCAAAATAATCAGTTTCGGTATAAACCTTACATTTTAATATCACACATATGAAAAAGATAAATCATTTATTAACTTATTTCCTGGCGCTTGCTTTGATACTGTTTTCATTTGCATGCAAAAAACTCGATGAAAACCCGGTAAGTTCAGTGACACCAGACAATTTTGGAAATTCGGTACTTCAAATTGAATCCGCCTACGCAGGTTCTGTAAATTATTTATGGAATTATTGGGAGGGATATGGTTATGCTTACGGCTCTTTCGTTAACGATGATCAGCTTAACAACGGCGACCTGAATATTTCTGACGATAATGCCGATGATCTTTGGAACAGGCATTATACAGCCCTGCTCAATATCAATAATGCACTCGGGTCAATAAAAAAGGGCAATATAAAAGGTGAATCACAGCAAACTGTTGATGGCCTTGAAGCCCAGGGGAAATTTTTACGTGCGCATAATTATTTTATGCTGGTGCGTATGTTTGGTGGTGTGCCTTTAATAACAGAAGACAGCCCAGATCCCATCCTAAATCCAATGCCCAGGGCTTCGATAGCGGATGTATACGCTTTAATAGTAAGTGATTTAACCTATGCCGCGGCACATCTTCCTGTATCATGGCCCGGCGCACCTGGTAAACCAACAAGCGGAGCGGCAAAAGGCATATTGGCTAAAGTATATCTCACCATGGCGACTTACCCACTGCATGAAACTTCCAATTATCAAAAAGCTGCCGATATAGCGCTTGAAGTGATTAACTCAGGTGCTTATCATCTTACAGATTCAGTAGGTGAGGTATTTAGTTTGGAGAATAAATACGGTCCTGAAATGATGTGGAGTTATAACTCGACCTATGACGATGTAGCTACCGATCCTCAAATATGGACTGCCGAAGAGTATTTCGAAGCCTGGGGTGACGCAGCTGTAGATACCGCATTTGAGCACCGGTGGCCTGACCAAAAAAGAAAAGAAGCTTATTTATTTACTGATTGGAATGGGAAACACTACACCGATTTTTCGTATGGCACGCCGTTTTGTAAAAAGTTTTTCTATTATATATCTGAGGATGATTTCCAGGGCATGGCCTCTACGGCGAATTACCCCATAATCAGGTATGCAGATGTTCTTTTAATATATGCTGAGGCGGCAAATATGGCTGGTGCCGGTGGTACCGCTCCGCAAAACGCTGTAGATGCGATTAACCAGGTTATTAATCGTGCCAATGGTTTTAAGCCAAATCCGGGACATCCTTTGTTAACCACAGCCACGACCAAAACAGCATTTGATGCTGCTGTCATACAGGAAAGAAGTTGGGAGCTAATGTTTGAGGCCAGTGACCGTTGGTTCGATATCTGCAGGAAAAGAATATTGGATGATCCGAACGTAACGGTACGGGAGTCAGACAGAACAAATTTCAGCGTGGATGATTACCTTTTCCCGATTCCGCAAACTGATTTGCGAATAAATAAGTTGTTGGAACAAAACCCGGGTTATCCAACACCTTAAGAAATTAAAACGGGGCTTATGAGATGAATAAGTAAAAATCATTTTACTCATTTATATCCGCATAAGCCCCGGTTTAAAACGACCAGGAAGAAAGTTATTTTCCTGTCACTCTCATAAATCCAGCTTCACGCTAAAAGCTAATTCAAACTATCGTTGAAGAATTTCAGCCATGGCTGCTCTTCAAAAGCAGACGCTGGTATTATGATTTTTCAACTATTGGTGATTCTTTTTGAATGTATAAAAAGAAAATACTTATCAAAATATAAATGTCCGGTCGATAAACAGGTAACGTTAACATAAAAGAAACCCATTCATGAAATTGCAAAACTCAGCCACTCATATATTTATCTGCAAAGTTTTTGTTTTTGGTTTATTAATAGTAACAACCAGCGGCATTTCAGGCTGTCATTCTTCCGGAGAAAAAACCACTACCGAAACTGGTACAGATACATCTGCTAATGGCCGGGAGAATACATGGAAAACTATTGGGTTTGGAGGAGGAGGCGCCACCTTTTATCCTGAGATAAGCCCGTTTAATCCTGACCATGCTTTTGTAAGCTGCGACATGACCGGCTCCTATGTTACTTACAATGGTGGTGAGTCCTGGAGAATGTTTAATCTTCACAGCCCGGTTGACTTCTATGTTTTTGATCCGCTTGATTCCAATATAGTGTATGCAAATTCGCTGGCGTTATTTAAAAGTAATGATAAGGGTGTTACATGGAACCTGCTCTATCCTTCTCCTTCTGAAACGTCAGGTTTTGTATCTAAGGGAGATCATGCGGAAGAAATTGTGATTACACAGGACAGCACAATAAGAGAAGTGCAGGCATTTACAGTTGATCCTGAAAATTCAAAAAAATTATATGCAGTCATATCCATTGATAAAGCAATAGCTTTTTATATTTCAGAAGATGGCGGAACTAGCTGGGTAAAAGAAAAAGAGCTTAAAGAGGAAGCAAAAAATATTTTTATTAACCCATCCTCTTCAAAAAATGACCGAATCATATATGTAACTGGAAATGGTGGTATAATGGCAAGGAACAAAGGGCAGTGGGCAATACACGCAGCTCCTCCGGGAGTAAAAATGCTGACACATTTTTCAGGTGGCTATGATAAAAAGTTGAGCAAGTTTATCATTTATGCTATTTCGGGAAAATCATATTTCAATCCGCAGGGAGATGTATCAGGAATTTATTATTCCGAAGATGGCGGGGTATCCTGGCAAAACAGGCAGGAAGGGCTTTCCGCATTTAACATGAAAGGTTCTGATATGCCCGAATGGAGAACCATTGCTACTTCATTAACTCATCCCGGGGTCTTATATGCTTCTTACAATAATATCAAAGCAAATAAGGATACCAGTTTTATGGGCGTTGCAAAAAGCGAAGATTTTGGGAAGACATGGACGCTGGTGTGGAAAGATATTATCAAAAAAGATGGCAATATTCCTTCGCCTAATTTTGATGGTGGCTGGATCAATGATCGCTTTGGTCCATCATGGGGAGAAAACCCTTTTTCCATAGGTGTATCACCGGTAAATCCTGATATCTGTTACGCCACCGACTTTGGAAGAACAGTCAAAACATCCAATGGAGGAAAAACATGGCAGGCGGTATACACGAAGAAGGAAGAAGGGCCGGGTTGGGTTTCAAGAGGCCTGGAAGTTACAACTGGCTATCAAATCCTTTGGGACCCCTTTGATAAAGCCCATGTGTTTATGACCAATACGGATATTGGCCTCATGGAAAGTAAAGATGGGGGACGAAGCTGGGGAAGTGCGACTAAAAATAATGGAGTGCCCGACGAATGGGCTAACACCACATACTGGCTTGCACCTGACCCTGAAGTGAAAGGCCGGGCCTGGGCTGCAATGAGTGGCACTCATGATCTGCCGCGACCTAAAATGTTTCGTAAGAATGGTGTTAAAGGTTACCAGGGTGGAATACTCGTTACAGAGGATGGCGGAAAATCATGGAAGCCCATCAGTTCAGATATCGGGGAAGCGGCAATTACGCATGTGCTGATCGATCCTGCCAGCAATAAAGAATTGAGAACGCTGTATGCGTGTGCATTTGGAAAGGGAGTTTATAAATCTGTTGACGGAGGAAAAACATGGAAGCAAAAAAATAAGGGGATAGCCGGAAACGAACCCTTTGCCTGGAGAATTACCAGGAGAGATAAAGACAACGCATTATTTCTTATCATTAATAGAAGAAGCGAAGATGGAAATTTAGGCAATCCGGGTGATGGTGCACTTTATCGTTCCGATGATGGCGCAGAAACATGGAAGCAGGTGGCTCTTCCGTCTGAAACGAATGCGCCTATGGATTTGATAATTGATGGAGACAATAGTGACAGGCTTCTTTTATCTGCATGGGGCAGGAGTACAAAAGGAAAATTTTCCGGTGACATCGGGGGCGGAATATTTCTATCAAAAGATGACGGCGCATCATGGACGCAAGTATTACAGAAAGATCAGCACATCCATGATATAACGTACGATGCCCGCAACAAAACGTATTACGCCTGTGGTTTTAACAGCTCAGCCTACAGATCTGAAGATAAGGGCGAAACATGGTCGCGTATAAAAGGATACAATTTCAAATGGGGTAAACGGGTTGATATGGATCCATCAGATCCTGGGAAAATATTTATTATAACATTCGGCGGAGGTGTGTGGCATGGCCCGGCTAAGGGAGATAAAAATTCTGTAGAAGATATTGTCACCCCGGTTGTAGCTTATTAGTTAATACCGATGCGGCGATAATTTGCATGATTATTTTCCTGCTGGAATGGTACTTATGCTATTACTTTTAAAAGAAGAGAATACTTTTTTTATTATAATTCTGATATAATTAAAGTTTCGTAAACTCTACACGGCGATTTAACGCCTTTGCCTCGGCAGTAGGCTTCGGATCAATTGGCTTAGCCTGGCCATATCCTTTTACTACCAGGTGATCCGCAGCAACTCCCATTGCCGCTAATTGCGCTTTTACAGCTTCGGCTCTTTGCTGGGAAAGTAAGAGATTATGTTCAGATGCGCCATCATTATCAGTATGCCCTCCTGTTTCAAAACGTTCCTCTTTATGTTCAAGCAGGTATTTACAAATTTGTTGTAACACCGTCATACTTTCCGGCTTCAATGTATACTTATCAGCATCGAATTTAATGCTGTGTATGATGAACTTGCCATTTTCCAGTGAAAGTTTTGCAGGAAACCGGGTGGCAACACGAGAGTTTTTGAATAAAATTTTCATGTCCTGTGACATATTTCCCGTCACAATAATGGCTTCAGGCTGGAGCCTGCAATCAGGAATATCGATCATTGAATATTGATCCAAATAAACTTTCAAATGCTTACGGAATTGTGCAATCGAAATATGCACCCATCGGTTGTAAAATTTATTTTCCCCGAAATAAGCTTCAGGATCATCCTTCGCTTCTCTCCCATCATTCGGGTAAGAAACGGACAGTTCATGTTTGTTTGGGGTAATGACAATTTCCGTCTCCCCTTTTACCAATTGAATTTCTACTCCCGGGTTACCATCATATCCCTGGTCAAGCCATGTATCGTACTCAACAGAAAAGCTGTCGGGTAGTAGCTTATTACTAAACAATATGGGTTTTAACTTTGTGTAATACTCATTAATCGAAATACATTTCTGATCTTCAAAATTAATGATGGAGGCCGCTCCCCCTTCCAGTCGCCAGGATGAATGTGCTTTGTCACTCAAAGGAATATCAAACTTATCCTCGAATAATATCTTTTCGCCCATGATAAAATCAAAATCCTGGTACGTCTTATCTATTGTCTGACCAAAACAATACGACACCGGCAATAGAAAAAAATAGGATAGTAATCGTTTCATAAAAATTAATTATAGCTAACGGTCACGGCTTGGCCGATGTGGCGGCATTTGAAAACCGTCAGCCAGTAGTCGCTGCTAAATTTATAAATAAAAGTTCATTGTTTATTCTATTGCTCGGCGTTATTCGTCGGCTGGAACTTAAGCCGATTAGAGAACAAAAAGTTGAGCATATATTCGTCGCCCCGCCATATTGCCAAACCGAATCCTATGTTTACAATTCAATAAATTTAATAGTCAGGTAAAAGTCAATATTAGAAAGAACAAAGGGCGGATTAAGACCGTAAAAAAATAAAAATTTGTTTGTTTTTTTACACAGTTCATGTTGTGCGTTCGTACTTTTAGTTAATATTTTCGTTCGAAAGACTTGCCATTGAAGCGATACACACCATTGGGACCTCCGCTAAACCACAATTCACCTGTTTTGCTTTTGTTAATCCAAATTAAGTCACCATCGAGACCATCTTTTTTGGTAAAATTTTTCATAGTATGCCCATCATATCTCCATACACCTGATTCTGAAGTCCCAAACCAAATACTCCCTGAAGCATCCTCTCCAATGGAAAAAACGCTGTTCAGGGAATTACCTTTGGTGTCTTCTTTTCTTAATTGATGTTGTTTTGTAAAATTGATGAATTCTTTACCATCATATTTTATTACTCCGTTGCCCCCAATTGGACTGCCGCCACAATTATTTCCAATCCATAGATTACCCTTGCTGTCTTCCATTATGCTTCGAATATGCAAAAATTCGGTTGCGCCATTAAAACCTAATGAGCCATTATCAAATATTTTAAATTGCTTACCATCATAGCCAATCAATGCACCATAAGTTCCAAACCAAACCATTCCATTTTTACTTTTTACAAAAGATGTTGAAATCGGGTAGGGAAATTCATTCCCTAATTTTGGTGTAACAGGAAATGTGCGATACGAAAGCTGTTGTCCGTCATATTGATACACCCCTGCATAGCCTTCTAGTTTATTGTAGCCACTAGTTTCATCGCCTTTAAACCAAAGTCACTTTCGTTTATCTTCCAATCGTTCTTTGCGTTGTAATTTCGTTCCGTGTATATAGTTATTTCTTTCCCATCATAAGTACTTAACCCTCTTCCACATACATACCAGATTATGCCATTTTTATCTTCATAAATGCTCCTCACCTGGTTGTTACTTAATCCGTTTTCTGTTGTGAAATATTGGAGCTCCCCATTATGAAGCAAACACACTCCTTCGTTGTAACTACCAAACCAAATATTTCCTTTACTATCCTCTAAAATTGAACGAACTCCTGTCGTGTATTGTAACCTTATGTCGTTATTTGATTGACTTTGACTAGTGCAAGAGGTTGTTACAGCTATCAAAAATGTCCAGCAAAGGATAAAATTGTATTGTCCACCAGATTTTATTTTCATTCTGACGGAGTTTTTTTAAATGACGCACAACAGAGATAATACTGATTAATAATAATTGAGAAATGATTTTAAAATCAGCAAGACACATTAATGCTGAGCCTCTTTACTTTTAAAGTCCGTGATGGTCTTTCCATCATAACGATGCACTCCACTCTCAGGCCCTCCAGATCCAAACCAAATATTTCCTTTCGCATCTTCTAAAATCCCCAAAAGCATTCCTGGTTGTGACTTTATTTCGGTTACAGTGGGCTTTTTATCGTACAAGGACTTTGCATCATAACGTGAAAGTGCCCAGACCTTCGGATTTACTTCACCAGTAGTCCAGATGTTTCCTTTTTTATCTTCGATTATTGCATAAGCCCCCCTCTGCGACACCTTAGTAAAGGTTCTGCCGTCATAACGCCAAAGACCATCAACGTCACCAAACCAAATGTTTCCTTTTTTATCTTCGATTATTGACCAAACGTTGTTAAATGCTTTACCATCTTTGTTTTTTAAAACGGTAAATGTTTTTCCATCATAAACGAACATATTTTCTCCTTGTGCACCAAACCAAAGCTTGCCGGTTTTGTCTTCAAGTAGTAAACGAATACTGTTACTGGGAAATCCATCTTTTGTGGTAAAATTTCGAAA
>JBDTUH010000034.1:0-62286 GCA_040007815.1 Chitinophagaceae bacterium | reverse complement strand
TGTAGATGTAACACAGCGTGACCAGGTAAAGAAGTTGGTGGATGCGGCTGTTGAAACATTTGGACGTGTAGATGTCATACTTAACAATGCAGGTGTCATGCCCTTATCGCCAATGGAACGCCTTAATGTTGATGAGTGGGATACCATGATAGATGTAAACATTAAAGGAGTGCTCAATGGTATTGCTGCCGTTCTTCCTTACATGACAGCGCAAAAGTCAGGTCAGATTATCAACACATCTTCTGTAGCGGGTCATAAAGTATTTAATGGATCTGCGGTTTATTCTGCCACCAAATATGCCGTTCGGGCGTTAACTGAAGGGTTACGTATGGAGGTGAAACCTTATAACATCCGTACCACAATTGTTTGTCCCGGCGCAGTTAAAACAGAATTGTTGGAACATATCACCGAGGCAGACATACAGCAGGCTAACAAGGATTATGTTGGAGAAGTAGGGATCAGTCCGGACAGTTTTGCACGGGTGGTAGCTTTTGCAATAAGCCAGCCCGAAGATGTAGACATTAATGAAATTATCTTTCGTCCTACATCGCAGGAATTATAAAATAATTATTTAGCTTTTTGTTGTTAACTTCAACTTCAGTTTTTCAAATCAGCAGCGGCTCCAGGCTGGACGTTCAATGAATACACAGCTCAACCATTAACGTATCCAGGAGCCGGAAGGAATTGTTGCTGAAAAAACTTTCATTAAAATGATGCGTAGGTTATTTCTACGTCCCCTTCCATTTGGGGTACTATACACTATGAAGTGACATAGCATGATAACATTTTAACTTTAACTTTAACTTCAGTCAAATATGCCGGTATGAAACAAAATGGCCTGTTACTGTTTTTTATTTCCCCACTCTTTTGTCTATCCCAGGAAACAGTATTTTACAACGCAAATATTTTTACAGCAGATCCTCAAAAACCATTTGCAGAAGCGATTGCCATCAATGGAAAAATAATAACAACCGTGGGTAATTATAACGAAGTAAAGAAAAAAGCAGGTGCGCATGCCGAATGGGTTGATATGAAAGGCGGTTTCCTGATGCCGGGTTTGATTGATACACATAACCACGCTGTTGAAGGAGGTTTCCAGTTGACCAAACCAAATGCGAACGACATTCCGCTTGGCATCAGTGAATTGCTGGCTTATGCAAAAGAAGAACTCAAAAAGAAAACCGGTCTGACGGGCGATGTGCTGGTCATTTATGGTATCAATATCAGCACCTGGAAATCGCTGGACGAAATCATTCGCGTATTTAATAGTGATGAATTTACCGCACAGCCGGTATTGCTGGGTGGTTCAGACGGACATACTGCCTGGTGTAACAATGTATTGCTGCAACGGAATGGCATCAGCAAAAATTATATTGAATCATTGACGCCGGAAGAAAAATATAATTTCGGAACAAGGGCGACAGGCGATCCCAATGGCTTTTTGAAAGAAGAGGCTTATTATAAAAAAGTCGAGGCATCATTAGAAAAAGAAACCAATTTCAACAGGTCCGCCGCATTGGCGATAGATCATTGTAACCAATTGGGCATTACCGCCTGGCTCGACCCTCATGCCGATAATTTCCTGGAAGCATACAGGTATTTGCGTGAGAATAAAAAATTAACCGCGCATGTAGCGGCTCTACTGCTGGCCAATGCGGATGCTGCCGCGCAACCACAAATTGACAAGGCCAGGACCTTGCAGAAAAAATACAATGGAGCTGATTTCTCTATCATTGGATTTAAAGTTTTTGCCGATGGCGTCATCGAATACCCAACACAAACCGCCGCCCTTTCTATTGCTTATACCGGTACATCATCAAAAGGAGCATTACTTTTCAACCCCAAAAAATTCGCACGTTTTGCTGCTGCTGCCGATAAAAACAATTTACTGGTGCATGTACATGCCATTGGCGACCGGGCGGTAACAGAAACACTCAATGGCTTTGAAACCATGCGCAGGACCAACCAGAACTATACGATTCCGCATATCATTACACATTTGCAGATTGTACAGCCATCAGATTTCACCCGTTTTAAACAACTCAACATATTAACGTCTTTCCAGTTGTTTTGGGCGCTGGCCGATCCTACCACTATTGACATTGTAAAGCCGTATATTGATCCCTCTCTCTATCAATGGCAATACCCGGCCAGGTCCATGCTGCAGGCTGGGGTAACCATCACCGGGGCAAGCGACTGGCCGGTTACAACGGCTAATCCATTTGAAGCCATTTATCATGCAGAAACCAGGAAAGGATCAATGGGTGTACTGGACAGCACCCAATGTATGCCGCGCCTTGCTATGTTGTATGCCTACACATCAGAAGCAGCTAAAGCATTGAGGATGGAAAAAAGTATTGGCTCCCTTCAAGCCGGAAAATTCGCTGATATGATCTTACTGGACAGGGATGTACTTACGGTAACGCCGGAAGCTATGATGAATACCCGTGTACGGTGGACGATGTTTGAAGGGAAAAAAATTTATGAAGCAGCAAAGTAACAAACCGAATTTAAAAATTACCTGTTCACCAACTTCATTGATCCATCACTATAGCGCTGCCCGATGTCAGGATATTTGGCTAACAAGTTTTCTATATTCTCAAGGTCACTATCACTAAGAATTACATCAACAGCCGCCGCGTTTTCCTCCAGGTATTTTCTTTTCTTAGTTCCCGGTATCGGAATGATATCATCTCCCTGTGCAAGCACCCAGGCCAACGCCAATTGCGCAGCGCTTATTTTTTTATCTTCCGCCAATGCCGCAAAAGCTTCTACAAGCTGCTGGTTATTGTTCCAATGCCCTTCATCAAAACGGGGAAGTGTACGGCGAAAATCATCAGCCGCTAATTGTTCTTTAGCGCCAACAGTTGCTGTAACCAATCCCCTTGCCAATGGGCTGTAAGGAATAAAGGTAATGCCCAACTCACGAACAGTGTCTAATACTTCGCCTTCGGGATCTCTGGTCAATAAAGAGTATTCGCTTTGCAGCGCGGTGATCGGATGCACGGCATGAGCTTTACGGATAGATGCGGGTGATGCTTCGGATAAACCAAGATATTTTACTTTTCCTTCCTTCACCAATTGCGCCATCGCTCCCACCATATCTTCAACAGGAACATTTGGATCAATACGATGCGCATAATAAAGATCAATAGTATCAATTTTTAACCGCTGCAAACTTTTCTCCACCGCTTGTTTCAGGTAGGCTGGTGAACCATCAAAATAAGTCGCACCTGTACCGACAAAATTAGAAGTACTTCCCTCCCGCTGCCGGAATCCGAATTTAGTAGCGATAAATATTTTATCACGGTTTGGCTTTAGCACTTTTGATATTAGTTCTTCATTGTGTCCAAACCCATACATATCCGCCGTATCCCAGAAATTGACACCAAGTTCCAGCGCTGTGTTCAGCGTTGCGATAGATTCTTCATCGTTACGCGGGCCATAAGCAAAACTCATTCCCATGCAACCCAAACCGATGGCTGATAATTTTTCGCCTGTATTTCCAAGATTTCTGTATTTCATAACTACGTTTTAATAGCTTAAAATGGTTTTGCCACGAATTGCACGAACTTACACGAATAACTATTATTCGTATCGGACACACCATATACTATTTTTTTCAAAATGCCGGCTTTATTCCTTTGTGCAAATCAGTGCAATTCGTGCCCAATTTTATTTCCATCCACCTCCCAGGGAACGATACAACTCTACCATGGCACTCAATTCCTGCCTGCGGATAGATGCCAGGTTCAGTTCAGCCTGCAAAGCATTTCCCTGTGCGGTTATTACTTCGAGGTAATTCGCCATATCACTTCTGAATAAAAGTTTCGCGTTAAATACAGCATGTTGCAGCGTATCTACTTGTCCTGTGGCGATCTGCTGCTGTTGCTTTAATTTATCCACCTGCACCAATGCATTGGCTACTTCACCGGTTGCCTGTAATACCGATTGCCTGAATTCAATAACTGATTGCTCTCTTTTTAGCTTAGCAATTTCATACTGTGTTTTCAATGCCCTCTTTTTAAAAATAGGTTGCGCAATACTTCCTGCAGCCAATCCAAATAACGAATTCGGAATATTGAACCAGTTGCTGGCTTTAAAAGATTCCAGTCCTCCGCCCGCTGTAATATTCAATGTAGGATACATATTGGCCTGTGCGATTCCCACCTGCGTATTAGCAATCATCAACGCTAATTCAGATGAACGAACATCAGGTCTGCGGCTCACCAACGCTAATGGCAAACCTGCATTCAGATCATCGGCCACTGCGAATTCATTCAATGAAACTTTTCGGGCAACGGAACCGGGAAGCTGTCCCGTTAATACCTGTAATGCGTTTTCCTGTATGGAGATATTCTGTTCCAGCTGTGGTATCAATAAAGCAGTAGATTGTTTTTGCGCCTCCGCCTGTTGAACACCCAAAGCATTTCCTACGCCTGCGTCTTTTAATAAACGTGTCGCTACCAGGAAACTATCGCTCAACAAAAGGTTGTGGCGGGCTATCTCCAATTGTTTATCCAGCATCAGCAGGTTAAAAAATCCCTGTGCGATATCAGCCACCAACTGTGTTTGCACGGCTTTCGCGGCTTCGGTTGTTTGAAGATATTCCCGTAACACTATTTCTTTTTGTCCGCGGATCTTTCCCCATATATCCGCTTCCCAGGAAAGGTTGACACCGGTATTATAATTTTCCAGATAACTCTTTCCCAAAAAACTTTTCAGACTTATACCATTCAAGCTATTATCAGAAGGACGTGATACCTGCCCGGTAACCAAAAGATTTACTTCAGGCAGTTGTAAAGTTTTACTTTGTCTGACTTGCCGTTGTGCAATATCGATTCTCTTCACAGCAATTAGCAGATCGTGATTGTATTGCAATCCTTTTTCTATTAATCCCTGCAAGGTTGTATCCGTGAAAAATTTTTTCCATTCGATATCCGCTATGCCGCTGGTATCAGCAAAACTAACCGTGCTGAATTGTTTTGGCAATTCCAGCTCAGGTCGCTGGTATTCTTTTCCCATTCTGCAGGCGGATAAAAAAATCAGCGCCAGCAGTATTATTGAATATTGTCTCTTATATAAATTATGTAACATGATCTTTTTATTTATTGCAAAAAATAATTATTCAGCCAGGTCAGGTATTGCTTCTTCGTCTTTCTTTCTTCCTATTTTCTCCTGCAGGTACTGGAATATGACAAATAATACCGGAATGATAAATACACCGAGAATAACACCGGTAAGCATACCACCCAACGCACCAGTGCCAATAGACCGGTTGCCCAATGCAGATCCGCCTTTTGCCCAGGTTAGCGGAAGCAAACCCACGATGAATGCAAAAGAAGTCATCAATATAGGCCGCAACCTCAACTTAGACGCTTCCAGTGCGGATGCTAATAAAGTCATACCTGATTTTCTCCGTTGTACTGCATACTCTACAATAAGGATGGCGTTCTTAGCCAGCAAACCGATCAGCATGATCAAGCCTACCTGTACATAAATATTATTTTCAATTCCAAACAATTTAATAAAAGCGAATACACCAAATATACCGGTAGGAATAGTTAAAATAACCGCGAAGGGAAGGACATAACTTTCATACTGTGCCGCCAGCAGGAAAAATACAAACACTACACACAATATAAAGATCAAACTGGTTTGTGATCCCGCTCCTTTTTCTTCTCTTGTCATACCTGTCCAATCATAAGAATAACCTCTGGGCAGAGATTTCTCCGCTACCTCCTGTATGGCTTTGATCGCATCTCCTGAACTATATCCCGGCTTTGACATTCCATTTATAGTAACGGAATTGAACAGGTTGTTTCTTGTTACTGTTTCCGGGCCGTATACTCTTTGCAGAGACACCAACGTATTCACAGGAACCATTTCACCAAGGTTATTTTTCACAAATACATTATTCAATGATGATGCATCAGCCCTATACGGCACGTCTGCCTGAACAATAACCCGGTAATATTTCCCGAAACGATTAAAATCGGATGCAAAACTGCTGCCATAATATACCTGCAGCGTTTGCAGGACTTCACTTACTGAAACACCCAATTGTTTTGCTTTGTCTTCATTAATATCCACCATATACTGCGGGTTACCAGTACTAAACGTGGTAAACGCATAGGCGATCTCTTTACGTTGCATCAGCTCACCGATAAGACCGTAAGCTGTAGCTCCCAATTTATCTAAGGGACCACCGGTACGATCCTGTAAGATGAATTCAAAACCACTTGTATTACCAAATCCCTGTACCGTTGGAAACTGGAAAAGAAAAACACTGGCGTCTTTTATAACACTTAGTTTTTGATTGATGATTCCCATCACTCCTTCCACACTGTTGACAGCCCCTCTCTTTCCGGGTTGCTTCATGCGGATAAAACCCACACCATAGTTTGAACTGTTGGCATTAGCGAGAATGTTTAAACCGGTGATAGTACCACGTCTTTCTACCGCTTCTACTTCATTCAATAAAGTATCAACACGACTCATCACTGTTTGCGTTCTGTCCAATGAGGCTCCGGGAGGAAGACTCACAGAAAAAACAATAAAGCCCTGGTCTTCAGTCGGAATAAAACCTGTTGGTGCTTTACTCACCATCCAGAACGTAGTAAGCGATACAATGATCAATCCGGTGATGGCGATCCATTTTCTTTTGATCAGGAATTGAATAGCCTGACCATACTTGTTGATGGTTGCGTTGAACCCGGCATTAAAACCACTGAAGAAACGCTGGCTGAATCCTTTCTTTTTTGCATGGCTGCCTTCTTCCGTACTATGCGGATTCTTTAAGAACAAAGCACATAAGGCAGGGCTTAATGTTAATGCGTTTACGGCGGAGATAAGAATAGCAATGGCCAGTGTAAAGGCGAACTGTTTATAAAATACACCGGCCGGTCCCTGCATAAAACCAACCGGAACAAATACAGCCGCCATCACCAGGGTAATGGAAATAATAGCTCCTGATATTTCATTCATAGATTGTATCGTCGCTTTTCTTGCAGGCAGTCCCGTTCGCTCCATCTTGGTATGTACCGCTTCCACTACTACGATCGCATCATCCACTACTATTCCGATTGCTAATACCAATGCGAATAAAGTAAGCAGGTTGATCGTAAACCCGAACAATTGCATAAAGAAGAAAGTACCTATAATTGCCACCGGTACCGCAATTGCCGGAATAAGCGTAGATCGAAAATCCTGCAGGAAAATAAACACGACTAAGAATACCAGTCCGAAAGCGATCAGCAAAGTTTCCACTACCTGCGCAATGGATTCATCGAGAAATTCTTTGGCGCTGTACATATTAAAATAATGGATCCCCTTTGGAAAATTCTTCGATGATTTTTCCATTACTGCTTCCGCCGCCGTTAAAATATCATTGGCATTGGATCCTGCTGTTTGAAATAAAGCGATACCGATACCTGGTTTACCACCTACATGTGTGTTGGCGCTGTAAGCAAAGGCGCCGAATTCCACTCTCGCTACGTCTTTCAGTTTTACCACCGCACCATCCACTGATGATTTTAAAATGATATTTTCATAATCCGCATTCTGCGACAATTTGCCTTTGTATTTAAGAATATATTCAAAGGATGCAGTACTGCCCTGTCCAAATCTGCCGGGCGCCGCTTCAAGGTTCTGATCCCGGATAGCATTTAATACATCAGTTGTAGAAAGGTTATTCGCCGTTAAACGATCAGGTTTTAGCCAGATACGCATTGAATAATCTTTGGCCCCAAAAACCATGGCTTGTCCAACACCCGGTACCCGTTGCAATTCCGGAAGGATATTGATTTTGGCATAGTTCTGCAGGAAGGCTTCATCATAAGTGCTGTCATCGCTAAAAATCAATTGCACCATGATCATACTGTTCTGTTGCTTTTGCGTAGTGATGCCTGACTGCACTACTTCCTGTGGTATAATACTGGTAGCCCTTGATACACGGCTTTGCACATTCACCGCCGCCAGGTCAGGGTCGGTGCCTACATTAAAATATACGTTCAGCGTCATCGTTCCATCATTGCTCGAAGTAGAAGTCATGTAGGTCATATTCTCCACACCATTTACCGCTTCTTCTAATGGTGTAGCCACGGCTCTTGCTACTACTTCCGCATTAGCTCCAGGGTATGAAGCGGTTACCTGAACGGTTGGTGGCGCGATATCAGGAAACAGTGTAATGGGCAATGTATACAAGGACAACAGCCCAAGCAAAGTGAGTATGATAGAAACGACGGTTGATAACACCGGTCGTTCAATAAATCTTTTTAGCATGATTAATTTTTTGTGAAGAGTAGAGTAGTTAGTCAGTCCGGAGTCTGAAAGCCCGAAGGAAATTGTCCTGTAGTCGTCCCTTCCGCCTTCCAGACTATCCGTCTTCCGTCCTTATTATTTACAGTGGTTTTACTTTTAAAATACTATCCATGGATATGGTTTCCGGCAGTATCGCAACGCCATCTCTCAGCCTGTCAAGACCAGAGTAAACAATTTTTTCACCGGCCTTAATTCCTTTTTCTACAAGATAATAGTTACCGCTCTTTCCTGTTACGGTGATTGGCGTACTAACAACCTTATTACTATCGGCCAATACAAAAACAAACACCTTATCCTGTAATTCAAAAGTGGCTTCCTGGGGAACTATTAAAGCAGAGCTGACAGCCCTCGGAATACGAATCCTTCCCGTATTACCGGAACGCAATAAACCATCTGCGTTTTGAAAACTCGCCCTGAAACTGATAGCTCCCATACTGTTGTTGAACTGTCCCGAGACAATTTGCACTTTACCTTTTTGCGGATACACGCTGTTGTCAGCGAGGATCAATTCAACCGCCGGCATTTGTTTTATTTTTTCTTCAATTGTTTTGCCGGCAAATTGATTCTTGAATTGCAGAAAATCATTTTCACTAAAGGAGAAATAAGCATAGACGTCTTTTATTTCGGAAACCACCGTTAGCGCCTGTGCAGTACTGAGTCCTACCAGGCTTCCCGTTTTAAAAGGAATTCTTCCCACATAACCATCCACCGGGGCTTTGATCAACGAATATCCAATATTAATTTCCGCGGCTTGTACCATGGCCTGCGCTTGCGATACATTAGCGGCTGCAGCATTGTAAGATGACTGGGCTGTTTTTAATTGCACATCCGATACCACATTATTTTCTACCAGTGGCGTTAATTTAGATACATTGATCTGCGCATTAGCCAAATTGGCTTTTGCGGCTGCCAATCCCGCTGTTGCATTATTCAGCTGCTCCCTGTAAGGGTGATCATTAATATGGAATAAAGGCTGACCTTTTTTGACATGGGCGCCTTCATCGACATATATCTTGTCGAGGTAACCATCTACCTGCGGGCGGATTTCAATATCCTTGCTTCCCTCCAGTGATGCGGAAAACTCCTGGTAAGTGGTAGCAGGCGTAGAACTTACGGTAATTACCGGTAATGATTGAACGGGTTGCTGATATCCTCCGCTGTTGCCTGAAGAAGAATTACAACTATATATTACCAGCGCGGTGATCACAACAAAAAAAAGACTGGCTTTGCTTATTGTTGTTGGTTGAATGCTTTTCATTTTTTCAATTTTTCTCTTTAATAACATCTTATAAATGGTTGGTTAATTGATTCTCCTTTTTCATTATTTCCGGAACAATGACGAATGGAGAGTGCCCTGCAGGACATCCAGTCAGTCAGAATATTCCGGACAAAATCTGTTTTTTTATTATTCACCTGGCGTCGCAACATCACCCGGGAAAAACTTGTTTTCCAGTTACTGAATATGACCGTACATATGAAAGGCTGCCGTTTTCTAAAAGGGGTTACAGTTCAATCGTTGCAGCTACGGTGATGGAAACATCTATCATAACATTATCCGTTTATCCGCGTTTACAATTCTTTTAAAATCAATCCAGGTTTTTTATAAACCCGTTGATCGCATCATCCAATACCATTTTATTCAACTCACCTGACACAGGTGAATTTCCCATGATCTTGATAGATACAAGTCCATGTAATATTGACCAGAACGTATGATATTTCAAGCAAACATTAGCGCCAGGCTGTTTGGTTTTTGAAATAGCCTCTTTAATAGATTCCATAACGAGGTAATCAAAACCATCCTTTTCATTGAGGTATTTTTTTCCTTCACAACAAGCCATCCCCACCCCATACATCAACTGGTAATACTCTTTATTTTTCAAAGCGAAATTCCAGTAAGCATCCGCCATCGCTTTTAACTGATCGATAGGATCTGTAACTTTTTCCTTCGCCTGTTGTACCTTTTTTGTCAACAATCGAAGCCCTTCATTCCCAAACTGCCTCAAAATCGCTTCTTTGCTTTCAAAATAGTCGTAGATAACAGGTACGCTGTACTCAATGGCATCCGCTATTTTACGAATAGATAGTGACTGCCAGCCTTCCTCTTTTACCATTTGCCATGCCGTGGTAAGAATAGCCGTCCTCACTTTTTCCTTTTCCTTCAACCTGCGTTCTGTTATACCCATAGTCGCATTTTACCTAACACCGTTAGCAAATATAACGACGTTTTTATTCCCGCCAAATAAAAATATCTGTTAAAGAACTTAAGTATGCAAAGCAAGTGCCAGCCACTGACAACCCTATGGCAGTTGATTTCACCGGTTTCATTTTTTTCTTTACTATTAAAAAATCTCTTTTTCCTTTCCCAAAAATACATACTACGAAAACGGGTCAAGGGGTGGAAATGCGGCAATAAAGGGGCTTGTTACGACATTTAGCGCATAGCCTCGCTTGCCAGGCGCCTTACATGTTCTGGCCATTCGCATTTCTCTACCTTCTTTTTTTTCCATCGCTTAAGCGCTTGTCTTTTTGAATTTTTTTTAAATACTTATCAAGATTGTCAAAGCGGTCTTCCCAAATTTTTCGTAGTTGCTCTACCCAAAGATCAATTTCTTTCATCCTGTCGATTTTGATCTGGTAATATATTTCCCGCCCTTGCTGGTTTGATTCTACAAGACCACATTCCGTTAGTATTTGAATATGCTTGGAAATGGTAGACCTCGCACCATCAAATTTGTCAGCGATCGCACCCGCTGTAATACTCTGCGATGCAAGAAGGATCAGGATCGACCTCCTCGTGGGATCTGCTATCGCCTGGAAAATGTCCCGTCTCAATATCATTATTTCGTCATTTGACGACAAATATAATATGACGCCATTTGACGACAAAATTTTTTATTACTTTTTTTTGACATGAGTTTGAAACGCATTGAAAATTTGTGAAACAACATTTTGCATGCAAATATCAGTACACAGCATTTTTTTCCTATCCCCAAAACAGGTGATAATAGACGGCCACTGTTCTATAAACTGTAGCGGTTTAAAATAAGGATGAACGGGATTTAGCAGGAGTAACTTATTCTTTCCAGGCATTTCTTAAAAACCGCAACCAGTTGCCATGCATAATATTTTCAATATCGGTTGGCGGGTATCCGCGTTTGGAAAAAAGAGCGGGAAGTCTTTGCAGATCAGCAATCGTTTCCAGGTCGTACGGGCATTGCTCCCTTCCATAAGCACCGTCAAGGTCAGACCCAATACCAATATGCAATGCATTGCCGGCCAGTTGACATATATGATCCAAATGATCGAGCATCACTTCTAAATTACAGTTCATCGATTTAGGATCTGATTGCCCCCTCACCCAGCCCGGTACCATCATCCAGGCATCTAATGGTCCGCCGATCACAGCTCCCCTCTTTATTAATTCTTTTATTTGCTCATCACTGAATTGACGATTATGATTGACCAATGCTCTTACATTATTATGGCTTGCCCATATATGGCCGTTAAAATTATCCAGCGCTTCCCAGAAACTATCGTCACATAAATGTGTAGCATCCAAAATAATATTCAGCCGTTCCATTTCTTTAAGCAACTCTTTTCCCGCATTGCCCATATATCCTGTAGCATCAGTCCCCTGTGCATAACGGCCAGGACCGTAATGCGCCGGACCCACTGCTCTTAATCCATAGTGGTATGCTTTTTCCAAATGCTTTAGTGTGATAATGGAATCAGCGCCTTCCAAACTTAAAATATATCCGATAGGTTTCTTTTCATGGGAGCTATCCGATTCCCAAAGGGCAATATGCGTTTCTAAAGATGCGGCATCCTTTATCTGTACCATCTGCCCTTCTTCTTCCATAGCCTTGTACCAGGCAACCTGTCCCTGCGTTTGCGCCCAGGCCTGTTCGGGTGAATGCCAGCCGGGCAATGGATTTCCGGGAGCAACATGTCTTGCTATTTGTGTGGCTACGACCAAACCGATGTTCCCTTTGCGCAGTTCAGGAAGAGATACGGTTGCTTTACCACGATCAGGTTTATCCCTTAATCCTCTTTCTCTTTCATTGATTTCAGCAACTGTCTTTTTTAAATCACGGTTCCATTCCAGGGCGTTCATGCTAAGATCGAGATGGGCGTCAATTGTAAACATATTTTGAAGAAAATTTTCAATGATCTATATTAAATGTTCCATTTAAAAAATCCTATTCTACAAAACTATAGACTTGATTTATAAATTAATTTTCCTGTCACGGGCAATGACCTCCCATTCGCCGGCAACTTTTCCATCTTCAACAATAAAAGCTCTTTCATATAAAGCACAGGTAGGGCAAATATGAAAAGGCAGGCCATACAAAACATCACCCACTTTATAATCATGCTGCTTGTCCGTTTCTACTACTAAATGTTCCTCGCTTTGACCAACGAATTTTAATTCCGGTGCATTGATAAACAGAACACGGTTGTTCAATTCCTTCTCTGCCGCTACGGATTTATGCCCAAGATCAAGACATAAAAGATTTTCTCCGGGATGAGAAATGACCCGGCTGATCACCAATGCCGCCGCAAGAAATGATTGCTCTGCCAATCCCTGTTGGTAACCCGCATCCCAATAAATAAATGTTCCGGGACTGCATTCTATTTTTTTTCTTTTCGCATGAATAGGAAACGTCGGCGAGCCACCCGCTACAATAATCGGCTCAGGTAAACCCTGGTTTACTATTTCAATTTTCAACCATTCAACCTTGGCAAACGCTTCATCTGATTTTTTTTGCCTTATCCCGAAATCTTTATCATGAATATGCCCATCGTATGCGTGCACACCCACCGGGACTATTCCTGTCAAAGATGAACACAGTTTGTACAGATCAAGGGCTCCCGGACCGGGAACAATACCTGTTCTGTTCATTCCTATATTCAGATCTATAAACACGGAAATAACAATCCCTGCTTCCGATGCTCTATTTGATATCGATTTTGCAGTATCAATATCATCCACCAAACAGGAAAATTTTGTGGCAGGATATTTTTTTATCAGTGCGATCAGCCTGTTTATTTTCGGACCTACCGGTTGATAAGCCAGCAACACATCGGAAGCCCCGCAGCCAGCCAGCATCTCCGCCTCCGCGATAGTGGCGCATTTGAATTTATTGATACCAGCGGCCATTTGAAGCAATACCGCTTCTTTCGTTTTATGTGTTTTTACATGCGGTCGCAAACGATTTACATCATCGATCATGCTTTTCAGCAATTCAATATTTTTTTTAACCCGATCAGGATAAACAACCAATGCCGGGGTATCTACCTCATGGATATTACTTATTTCATACCAGTCTTGTGGGGTCTTATTATGATCCATACTGATGAATGCTATTAATTTTACCCGAAATTAACGGCTATTTCAACAGTAACATGGCAATGCAAAAAAATGTATCTGAAAATATTATTGCTGCCACACTTTTTCATCCCCGTTTATTTCAATGCGGTTATACTCAACAGCGGATTTAAATTCATAACGCTGTCCTTTCTTTAAGCCAGTAACTATTGTTTTGAAATTACCATTGGTTTCAATAGCCGTCTTATTTGATTTAATCCACGGGCCTGCATACAGATCTTCCGTTTGTCCGTTGTAAGGACGGTACCAGAATGAAGCCTTTACAGATAAACCGGCGGCATAATTAAATACTTTCCCTGTTAAAATTGCTTTACCCGGAGATGGTTTTGCATCCAGCGTACTTACCTGCAAAGGCTCAATAGCCGCTATTGCATTCTCCATTTTAATAACTACGGGATTCGGCCAGCGATGATCGTCATAAATACGTTGTGCCTTCACCACTGATACAACAAGTCCTGTATCCGTTTGTGCAAACCTGCAGCTTACATCTTTACCGGGTCTATATTCCTGTATGCGGCTGTTTTGTCCCAGCACATTTATTTTCGTATCACTGGTCGCTTTTACAGAATGCAATGTAAAGGAGCGCCTGTCGCCTTCTTTCCAACCGGCAGCATCTGTAACAATAGCATAAACAGCTTTTTTATCAATACTTGCCGTATACCATATATTTTTTTCATTCGTGATCACCCAGGGGCGTACACTATCCACCGCTTCTTTATTGACAAAATACCAGGCGGCCATTTCCCGCAACCTGTCTTGCTGCTCCTGCGCCATTTCTCCATTGGGTTTTGGTCCGATGTTTACTAGTAATGATCCACCTTTGCTTCTTGCTTCAATTAATAAAGCGATCAATTGTGTTCCTGTTTTGTACCGGTCATTAGTCGGCTGGTATTGCCAGGCAGTACCCATCGTAATACAGGAAAGCCAGGGCTCGTTAATAGTTACCCCGGGAAGCATTTGCTCCGGCGTTTTTAAAGCGCCTCTTGTTATCAAAATATCGGGCTGCAGTTTCCAGCAGGTCTCTTTTACTATTTCTTTTGGTTCGCCGTCAATAAACAGGAGATCTATTTTACCATAGTTGGTCATCAACTCTTCGCATTGCTTCTTCGTAAAATCATCAAATTCTTTTTTTACAGCATCATTTATTACCACATTATCACGACTGATGGGCATACTATGTTTATACAAAAAACTAAAATCCTCCGGTGAAAAATAAAAACCCACCTGCAGACCGGCACGTCTTGTCGCCTCCACCATTTCCTTCAACAAATCTTTTTTATAAGGCGTATTCATGATATTAAAATCCGTCGTTTTTGAATCCCACATACAAAACCCCGAATGATGTTTGGTAGTAAACATGATATATTTCATCCCCGCCAGTTTCGCCAATGTGGCAATTTCATCCGGATCAAATTTTTTAGGATTAAATGTCTGGGGCAATTCGGTAAAATACCGTTGGACATAATCGTCAGAGGCGCCAACTAATGAATGGCTGATAACAATACCCAGCGGGGCATCCACGCTGAAATGAATGAACATCCCGTTATTGGTATTGCGCAGCCATTCTTCCCGTAAAGGTTTATTACGATTATAGCTGCTGGATTCATCATCATTCACAACATCCTGCGCCAGGCTATCCAATGAAAAGATGATAACGAGGATAAGCCATGCGCTTACTCTTTGTTTCATACCCATATCCCATTTGTTTGTGTAATTTAAGAATAAAAAAAGGGCACTCGCAATGCCCTCTTTAATTATTACCCTGCTAACTTCTGCCAGAAAAAACGAAAATCATTGTTTATCCCACCACATTCTTGTCAACAGATCATCCGCACCCTGGCGGCTGACAGCCGCATTGTAAGCTTCCCTGTTCAAGGTTTGTTCGGAAGTGGGGTATAAAAGTCTTCTGAATATTTTACCACCGGTAGCATTGCCCGGGTAGTTGTTGGGAACAAGGGCAGGGTAACCCGTCCTTCGATAATTAGCATACACTTCCTGTGCATCCGGGAAAATGCCAACCCAAAACTGGTTGTAGATCTGTTCCGTTTGCTGTGCAACTGTACCACTGGTATTTAAAGCGTGAGCAGCTACATAGGAATCGATCCTGCCGGCATCTATTGTACCCGTGGTACCGCTAATCAGGTCCCAGTGTTTCATGGCGGCCCTTATCCCTTTTTCATATAAAGAGCCTGCTGTTTCCGCAGCGTACCATCCTCTTAATGCCGCTTCAGCCAGTAAAAAATTAGTTTCCGCAGTGGTCAATAATAATAAAGGAGCAGTCACTTTCAATACCGTATTTTGATTAGGCTCTGAAAATGTAATAAAGTCTGACGGCTTTGTTCCGTTGATATTGGAAGGCATTCCCTTTTGGATAGTCTCGTCAGAACTGGCCGCTCCATTTACATATACAACGGATATAACTTTCAACCTGGGATCATTGTTAGCTTTGAGAGAGTCAATAAACACCTGCTGATATTTTCCGCCTTCATTATTACTTATTCCATCTGCCTTGATATAATCATCATTGAGCATACTCAGTGCGACGGGGTTTTTATTAATGTCCTGGCCTGAACCTGCATAGCTTACTTTGGCGATATCTTCATAGTTTGTAATTACGCCGCCGGCAATGGCTTTGTTTACCCAGCTTTGAGCAGCAGCTTCATCTACCTTGGTCATCCGCATACCAAGGCGTAACATAAGAGAGTAAGCAAATTTTTTCCATTGAGCCGTATTACCGTTATAAATAAGGTCAGCGGATCCAAATGTTTTTGTGTTGGCAGGATCTAAACTTTTCGCCGCTTCGTCCAATTCTTTCAGCATGTCGGCATAAATATCTTTTTGCGCATCATAAGCGGGTTGATAAAGAGACTCATTATAACCCTGGGCCGCCTCTGTGTAAGGAATATCGCCATACAGGTCAGTAATACGGCTAAAACAAAATGCTCTCCAGATACGTGCCACTGAGTACAAGTTTATTTGCGCCGGATCATTTTTAACAGCTTTGATTACTTCACCTATTTCATTGATCTGGTTTGGAAAGGCGTTGTTAAAAATACCCATGGTAAGGTCAAGGCGTGCGGCTACATATTTAGAACCGAAACCTGCCACATCATTATAACTTGTAGTGTACTGCATGGTGCCTAAAAGCAGTACCTGGCTATTACCACTGAATCTTGCGCCATCATACAGTGCCTTACTGAAAACATATTGCGGAGTTGGGTTAGAAACCGCATTGGGATTGATGTTGGTTTCTTTAAAATCCTTATCGCAGGATTGTACAAAAAACATGAAAAGCACTAACGATAAGATGCCGGCGTATTTATGATTTAATAACTTCATCGTAGTAATTTTTAAAAATTAAAATTTAAGTACCAGGTTTACACCATAAGAACGGGTGCGTGGCAAACCAATAGATTCAATACCCTGGGCAGCACCGTTGGTTAAACTTTGCTCCGGATCGAAGTTGTCCGTCTTTTTATAAAGCGTCAGCAGGTTACGCCCAACAAAAGCGATGTTGGCAGACTGGACATTATTTTTAAAGATCGCAATCTTAGATATTGGCAAACGATAAGATAAAATCACCTGGCGCAATTTTACAAAGCTGGCATCATGTACAAATAATTCCGTGTACCTGTTCAGGCTATTATAATAAGCAGCACGAAGATTCGCCGCGGGAATTGTATAACTATATTTATCCCCGGTTTTTGTTACTCCATCCAGCAACAAACCATTTTCCCTTCCCGGCAGCGTAGTTTTTAGCAGGCCTAACCGAGTGGCATATACTTCCATCACCGAAAAAATACTATTCCCGAATTTTCCATCCACTAATATATCCAATGAAAAATTCTTGTACCGGAATTCATTGCTGAAACCCATTGTAAGCGGGGGTACACCTTTTCCTAATTCCTGGTTATTGTCCGTTTGAAGAGGAAGATTGGAATTGTTATCAAAAATAATTGTACCATTCGCATCTCTGAGTTTGCGGAAACCATACATGGCGCCGTAGGTACGTCCCACCTTATTATTGATAAAAGCATTACCGTTGGCAGAATTGCCCAGCGTGAATGTACTGATACCATCAGCGAGCTTCAACACCTCGCTTTTATTATAGGCAACATTATAACTGGTAGTCCAACTAAAATGTTTCGTCTTTACCGCGATTGCATTTATCAATACTTCCACACCCTTATTACTTAGTTCGCCTGAATTTAAAATGGCATTGGTATAACCGGAAGTATTAGATATGGGTACGCTAACTATGTCATCGGTTGATTTCCTGTTATACAAAGCAAGATCAATACCTGCACGGTTATTCAACAACTGCATATTAAAACCCACCTCCGATGTAGTAGAAGTAAACGGTTTCAGGTTCACATTGGTAATAGCAGAAGATGTTACGTTTTGCAATGGAACTGAACTGGCGCTGGATACACTGCTATAGGTAAGATTGATAGCATAAGGATCAGGTCCGCCACCACCTACCTGCGCCCAGGAAGCTCTTACCCTGACAAGGTTAAAAACATCAGGAAGTTTAACAGCATCAGATAATACAAAGCTGGCACCAAAACTTGGATAAAAGATTTTATTGTTCTCAGAACTGAGAGTAGAAAACCAATCCTGGCGGCCGGTTGCCGTTAGGAAAAGTAAATTCTTGTAATCCAAATCAACCGATCCGAATATGGAATTTGTTGTAATGCGACTGGTAACCGGTGTGGTAGAAGAAGTTGATAAATTGGAAAAACTATAGAAGTAAGGCGTCGTAAATGTTTGCCCGAATAAATCAAGTTCATCATTTTTAAACTTACGGCTATTGGCACCGGCAAGTACTGAAAGACCTATTTTCTCCGTAAGCTTAGCCTTATAGGTACCCGTGATCATACTATTGGTTTCAGATACATCCGACTTGATTCCGGAATATTGCCCAATAGGTACGTATTGTGTACCCGTTGGTAAAATACTGGTGAAGTTGTAATTGTAAAAATCTCTTGTAACAGTTCCCTTCACCGTCAAATTCTTCAATACATCGTATGCTATTGAAGCCTGGCCGATAAACCGGTTCTTCGTATCTTTTTGTTTGAATTTATTAGCGATAAAATAACTATTGGTAACAATGCCCGCATCATTCCAGACAATCTCATTTCCATTCGCATCATAGCCCGGGCTTAACCAGCGTACATCAACTGTATTGGCTACTTCATACGGTGTCCAGTTGGGATTGCCTAATGCGTCACCGGCTATCGGACGATTTTGCCCTGTTTCTAAATTATACTGAACTACTGACTCAATCCGTAAACGGTTACTTAGTTTAGCGCTTATATTCAGGTTGGCCGTTTTACGATTGTACTTATTGCTTGGTAAAATACTTTTTGCATTAAGATCAGATAAGGAGAGGCGATAAAGTATCGCTTCGTTTCCACCGGAAAGCGCGACTGTATTGGTAAATGTAGTTCCTGTCTCATAAAAATGTTTCAGGTTATCTTTTTGAGCAGAATACGGATGGGTGAGACCATCTGCGGCTACATAATCAGTTGACCCATCAATTTTAGATCCGAATGAACGGCGCCCGCTAGCTTGCGCCGCAGCAAGCGTAGTTGGTTTTACATTTCCATCGCCCTGTCCATATTCGTATTGGTAATCGGGAAAGACAGAAATATTTTCCATAGTGTATGTAGAATTATATTCTACGCCTACTCCCTTCTGCGCTTTTCCTTTTTTAGTTGTAATTAAAATGACGCCGTTTGCTCCCCTTGAACCATAAAGAGCCGCAGCCGTACCACCTTTTAATACCGTGATGCTTTCAATATCATCCGGGTTCATGGCCGCGATTCCATCCCCCCGGTCTGTACCGTCCGTAAGGCCAAAACCATTAGGCTTTGAACTTCCGCCGGGTACACTATTGTCGAGAGGCATACCATTGATCACATATAATGGTTGACTATTCCCTGTAAGTGAACCATTACCTCTTATAACTACCCTGCTCGAACCACCGGGTCCTGTCGATATACCGGTAGCATTGACCCCTGCTATCTTTCCGGTTAACGCATTGGCGACATTGTTTTCCCTCGCCTGTGTAAACTCTTCACCTTTTACTTCTGTTACAGAATAGGTAAGCGATTTACTTGTTCTCCTAATACCCAATGCAGTTACCACTACTTCATCCAGGTTCCTGTTTGCCTCATCCAATTGTATCAGCAATCCCTGCATTTGCTCGGTAACAGTGACCTCTTTGGCTGCATAGCCTACCGAAGTAATCACCAATACGATCTGCTTATCCTTATACTCATCAGGAAGACTTAGCTTGAAATTTCCGCTTTCATCGGATGTAGTAGCAAGACCCGGGTTACCCTTCACGGTAACGGTTGCCATAGGTAAGGTGACTCCATCTTTCGACGAGGTGACTTTGCCGGTAACAGGTATTATATAAGTTGCAACCACCCCGTTATTGTTACCGGAAGAAACAATTCCAAATAAGGAGAACTGGTTGTTACCGGTTTTTTTAAAATTAAGCTGGCTATCGGCTAACAATAATTTCAATGCCTCTTCCGCACTATACGATTTGATTTCGTTGATAAGAGACGCCGCAACCATTTTACCTTCCAGCAAACCTTCGAGGTAAGCTATTTTTATTTTGTAATATTTTTTAACGAGGTTAACGGCTTCCTTTAAAGAAATAGAATTATTGGCATGCTGTTCCGGCGGCGAATCCCTGTCATAACTTCTAACGTTCAACCTTGCTAATGTCTGAGCAGAACTGATATGGCAAATATTCAGCGACAGCAAAGTAAATAACGGGATAAGCAGTTTGTTGCTTGTGATTTTTCTCATACTATGCAGTTTGTGTTTGGTAGTTTTATTTCGAGATGGTGATATGTTTGTTAGCTGATTGTTCTACTTTGATATTTAATGTAGTGGTAACCACATCCAGCAGATCCGCTACATTGCTGACGGTTATATCTCCTTCTATTTTTAATCGCAGCAGCGAAGTGTCTTCTATATTCACGTTATATCCAAACCTGTCCTGCAGCGTTTCTGTAATTTCTTTCAGTGTGGCGTCGGTAAAAGAAATTTCGTCGGATGTCCATGATAAAACCTGGGTTGGCTTAGCCAGTTTTTTTGTAACGAGTAATTTTTTACCGGCATATTCAACATAGTCGCCTGGCGCCATTACCAATGCCTTGCCATCAGCAGCACTACCTATATTATTGATCCTTATTTTACCCGTCAACAGAGCCACATTGGTTTTACCGCTGCGGGTTTTTACATTGAAAGTTGTTCCGAGTACTTCAATATTAACATCGTCGCAATGCACAATAAACCGGTCTGAAGGTTTGATATGCAGGCTGTCTTTGTTGAAATGGCGTACATCAAAATATCCTTCCCCTTTTATCCATACCTCTCTCGCTTCTTTATCATCCCAACTTCCTTTATATGTAAGTGTTGAATTTCCGTTTAATGTAACCTTTGAATCGTCGGGAAGGGTTACCGTTTTGATCTGCCCTGATATTGTGGCAATCGTATATGTTTTATTGCTATTGAGGTTGTTGATCCAGAGAGCCAGACCTGCTACTATGATAATGGCCGCGGCCACACGTATGAAAACAGGTATCCTGAAAATGCGTTTTGTTTGAGTAGCTTCAGATTGTTTTACAGACTGGGAAATACGTTGCCAAACCAGGTCTTTGCTTTCCTCATTACTAAAGAACTCCTGCTCACGATACAGCCTTATCGTATCGGCAGCCTTGTCTACTGTTTCTTTCTTATGTGGATAAGCGGTTGTGAATGATTGCCAGAATGCATTGCTTTTTTCATCGGGGTTAATAACCCATTGCGCAAAAAAATCATCTTCGAGAAAGTCCTGTACTTGAAATTCAGAATAATTAACCGGGCTCATTTAAATAGGTATTTACAACCTATTACACACGAAGTGGCGAAAATTATCCCTTCAGGCGGAAAAAAACTTAGGAAAAAAATTCAGGCTTAACAAAATACTGAGGGTGGAAGATGTACCAAAAGTGGTTTGCAGGTTATCGAGGGCTTTGTATAAAAGCTTGTATGCCGAGTTGGTGCTGATTGACATTACGTCTGCTATCTCTTCGTATGAAAGCCCTTCGTAAAAGCGGAGAAAAATTATTTCCTGCTGTCGTGGTGGAAGTTTTTCTATAAAAACCCTGATCTTTTCCCTCAGTTCCCGGTCTTCAATACGTTTCAGCGTTTCACTTCCATAAGATATTGAAAAAGCCAGCGGGTATTCCTGGCCATCGATATCCGTAAATTTTTCTTCGCCTTTCATTTTGCGCAGCAGGATATTGCGCATGGATTTAAATAAGTAGTTCTTAACGGATTCAGGATCACTCAACCTTTCCCTGCTTGTCCATAACCTGACAAACAGATCATGAACCGCATCCTCAATTAATTCTTTTTCTTTGGTGAACCGGTAGCCATAGTTATTTAACAACCCAAAATAGAAATTGTAGAGCCGGGAATAAGCATCCCAATCCCCCTGTTTAAAGGATTGCCATAACAGTAAATCCTCTTCATTTCTCATTACAGAAAATAAACCAGTTCTAAGCAGTGTTTGAAATAAAGATAATTATTCAGCCTGTCTTTTTAACATCAACTTGTCTGAGAAGGTAAAAAAGAGGAATGAGAGATGCGGAAAGACCTCTACTGATGACTTTTAAAAAAGTTTATACCTGGTGGATATTTTCTACTGTAATTCAAACATCGCTTCTATCTCAACCGGTATATTATCCGGTAATGAACCCATACCTACGGCGCTTCTTACTCCTATCCCATTTTCTTCGCCCCATACTTTAGCGAACAATTCACTGCAACCATTAATAATATAAGGATGCTTTTCAAACTCAGGCACACAGTTCACCATGCCTAATACTTTAATTACTCTTTTTATTTTATCAAGGCTACCGAGGTGTTTCCTGATAGTGGCAAGAATAGCCAACCCTACCTGTTGCGCCGCCAGCTTCCCTTCTTCCTGGTTCATATCTTTTCCAATGCGGCCGATGATCAAAGTTCTATCTTCTTTTACCGTCCCATGACCTGATACATATAAAAAATTACCAACAATAAGACAAGGCTTGTATACGCCAACCGGAGTTGGCGCCGGCGGTAAAGTCAATCCTAACTGAGAAAAACGTTGTTCAGGCGTTTGCAGTTCCATGTTAATTATTTTTTATACTACAAGATTTAAAATCAAAACACCGATCAAGCCCAAAATAGAAACAATGGACTCCATCACCGACCATGACCGGAGCGTATCTTTTATACTCACATTAAAATATTCTTTGAAAAGCCAGAATCCGCCATCGTTTACATGAGAAAACATCAGGCTGCCCGCACCGACAGATAGCACCATTAAATTAGGATCGGTTCCAGTCTTTATCAATAAAGGCGCTATGATACCCGCTGCGGTAAAACCGGCCACCGTAGCCGATCCTACAGCTATACGAATAATAGCAGCAGTAAGCCAGCCAAGAAATAAAGGGGATAAGGGAGTATTCTGTAACATATCGGCGATCTGGTTGCTCACTCCGCTATCTGTCAACACTTGTTTTAAAGCTCCCGCACCGGCAATGATCAGCAGGATCATGGAGATGTCTTTTACTGCTTCGCCATAAGTAAACATTACCTGTTTTATATTTCTCCCTTTTTTTAAGCCTAAAGAAAAAGTAGCCGCCGCCAGCGAGATCAGCATTACGATAGAAGGCTGTGCAAAAAAAGAAAGAACAGGTTGAAAATTTTCAGGTGCGATAAAAGGAAGCAAAGCTGTCACAGCGAAAAGCGCCACCGGTAAAAGCGCCGCGAAGAAACTATTAAAAATACTGGGCAACTGTGCCGCGGACAATTCCGGCGGCCTGAATGTTTCTAACGGCACGGAAACAATTTTTTTAAGCGTCCGGGAAAATATTGGACCGGCGATAATGATAGTCGGAATGCCTATCATTATTCCATAAAACATAGTGGTACCGATATTAGCGTGGAACTGTGAGGCCAAAGCCGAAGGAGAAGGATGCGGCGGAAGCAAGCCATGTGCTACAGAAAGAGCCGCCAGTAACGGAACCGCTGTCGCCACCGCAGGCAGTCTATATTGATAAACCATGGAAAAAACAAGTGGTATCATCAACACAAATCCTGTATTGTAAAAAAGCGGGATACCGATGATAAAGCCAATCAGGGCCAGCGCCCAATGAATGTTTTTCACGCCTACCTTCTGCATGATGAAGGAAGCTATCTGCTGCGCCGCGCCACTTTCCGCGATTAATTTACCTAACATAGCGCCCAGCACGATTATCACCACATTCCCCCCGAGAATATCACCCATTCCTTTTTCCACGGACTTCGTTACCTGGTCAAGCGGTATACCTAAACACAAACCCGCGATAACAGAAACTACGAGGAAGGCCAAAAAAGGATTGACTTTACAGGCGGCAATAAGAAGAATCAACGCTATCAAAGCGAAGAAAACAATCAGTAATGTCATTGTCTTTTATTCGGCGAAAAGATAAAGAATAAATATATACAAGAAATTTGTTTCAACGGAAAATAAAAAAATTATTAATGACCAGCAGCGGAGCTTCCATCAACATTTTTCATTATTGACCCGGATGGTAACTGCGTTCAACGTTTCTTAACACATCTTCTTTATAAAATAATATATCCTTAAACCGTCCTTCAATATACATGCCCGCCTGATCAGTAAAATGTTTTGATGCCGGATCAAAGTACTGTCCCCCGGTTATGACCGATTTGGCTTTTATTCTACTACCAAATTCCACGGCCGCCACAAAACTATTACCGGCCGTACCATATCCTTTATTGGTTTTATGCCATACGGCTTCAAAAGCAGGCAATGAACCAAAAAAAGCGGAAGCAAGGCCTACCGGCATGCTCGATTTACTATCATCAAATGACTGGCCCGTATTGACACGTTGATAACGGTTGATATCACCCCATGGAACTTTCCAGTTTCCATATGCCTGTTGCAAGCCTCCGACAACTTCTGTTAACAAATCCAATAGTTGTTTGGCACTGGTATTGTTTGCAAGAGAAGTATATACTATAGTCTGATCAGTTCCTTCCTCATGTTTTACCTTGTAATAGGTACTGCTGATAAAGTGATAAGCCCATTCAACAGCCAGCGTTGTAGCCACTGATGAAACAGAAGATTTCTTATCCCAGGCCCGCAGTGTTTCAATAGGCTCCTTTAATGATTGTTTGCCTGGATCCGATAACGCCAGCGCATCATACGCCTGCAATAAAGGAGGCAATATGCTATCAAACATTCCGAGGTAATTATTGTACCCCAGCGCTATTAACTTATCAAGTGTAAAATTATTTTCCTTTTCAATTTCCTTGATGGCCAGCAGTGACCGGAAGTTTTCGCCGTCAGGGGCCATGTAAGACGGATAATCGTTTTGCCTGATTGAATTAATTCCCGATACATTAAATGGCGTTGAATTACAATTTTGAGCCCATCCCTGCTTTGGGTTATGGGTTTGTATCATTTCGCTCATAGCATGGGGTCCCTGCCATTCGGTTGCTGAAATAGCTCCGTCTACCGGTTTCCCCCAATCGAATGCAGGGTTGCGTTTAGGTATAAAATTTCCATGCCAGTAAGCGATATTTCCTTTGTTATCCGCATACATGGTATTGGTAGAAATATTTGCGTGCAATTCCATGGTCTTTTCAAATTCATCATAGCCTTTTGCTTTGGTTCGTTGCCATGATTGAATAAGACCATTGAGTGAGCGGTTATTTTCTTTTAAACTTAACCATTTGTCATTCCTCGACCCCACTACCGGTCCATGATGAGTATAATAAGTAGTAACAGAACGTGGCAGGATATTACTATTCTTTTTGTAACTGATGACTTGTTGTCGCTGTTGTAAGCTTCTTAAACTACCATCGTATTCATAAAATATACTATTATTTTTCCGGACGATCTTTTCTTCATACAGATCAGCGGCATCAGCCATCGATGATGTATGCATCCAACCGCAATTTTCATTGAAGCCCTGGAATACAAAAAATTGCCCCCAGGTAACGGCGCCATAGGTATTGAGTCCTTCCTCACTTACCATGTGCATTTCAGTTCTGAAATAAAAAGAAACATGCGGGTTGATATATAGTAATGCATTTTTAGAAACTGTCTTTGAAGGGGCGATAGCAAAAGCATTGGAGCCCGTTAATCCTATGGCCATCGGATCTTTTTTTAACGGTGGGTCAATTATAAATGAGGATGGACCTGCATCTGTATAGAGTCGTTTGATATCTTCCATTTCTAATCCGCCGGTTTGCATAGCGGTATAGCCGCCATCGGTAAATAGTAAGGGGAACCAGGGTTCAAAACGCTTTAACAAAACAGGTTTTGTCTCCGGGTGTTTTAACAAATAATAATTGACACCATCGGCAAATGCATTGAGAAGTTTTTTTAACCAGGCCGGACTATTCTTATAGTCTGTTATAGCAGCGCTTGTATCGTAAAGAAGCCGCATAAGCAGATCATTATATAAGTAAGCTTCTCCATCTGCTTCTGCCTGTCTTCCCAGTTTTTCAATATAATTTTTTTCCACTCTTTCAAAACTCTCTTCACACTGTGCATACATCAGCCCGAATACAGCGTCCGCATCGGTCTTACCATACACATGCGGAACACCCCATTTGTCACGAATGATTGTTACCCGGGCCGCCTGCTCCTCATACTTTTTTATATCAGGATCGTTGCCAGATGGTGAGCAGGCAATGGGCAAAAGAAATGTTATGAGCAACAGTTTTTTCACGCGGCTTTTACTTAAATATTTAAACAAGCAGGAAGAGAATATTTATTTCTTCCTAAGATAACAAATCATATTCAAACCATTCAAAGCCTTATTCAATCATTGTTTCATCAGGCTCAATTACAAACATTTTATTTGGTTTTAATCAAATTAGTGTATTTTGAAAGGGCTTTCTGATCTGCAACCAAAAAATCTTCACATGATTCCAACTATTTCAGAAGTACCCACCCAATCATCAATTTCCGGATCTTCACCTGCTCAATCTCCACTTCTTTCTCCACGTATTGTATCATTGGATGTACTCCGCGGTATTGCTATACTCGGAGCTTTATTCGTTAGCATCTGGATATTCGGCGGATTCAGCAATAACCAGCAAACTGGCCTGTTACAAAGTTCCAAAGGACTTAACTACAGGCTTTTTGGATCAGTGAACCTGCTCCTTGAAGGTAAAATGAGAGCACTGATCGCCATAGTGTTTGGCGCAGGTATGGTCATTTTTATGTCGAAAGAAAATCAAAAAGATCAGGTATCGAATGCGGACCTGTTTATGAGAAGGCAATTCTGGCTCATGCTTTTTGGATTGATCAATGCCATTGTTTTTTTATGGACAGGTGACATGCTCTTTCATCTTGCAGTTATGGGTATTCTGCTTTTCCCTTTTGTGCGGCTTTCGAAACGCGGGTTGTTCATCGCCGCTACGATTGCAATGATTATTTACTCCGGAAAAAACTACTGGAATTATTCCGATGATCGCCAGGCATATCATAAATACGTAGCGGTAACCGAATTTGAAAAAAAGATAAAAAAAGATTCAGCTGACAATGCAAAAAAAGATTCTGTATTAAAAGTACAAAAGAAAGATAGCTTGTCCGGCGGGAAAACAGATTCATTATCAGGAAAATCCAAAACAGATACACTGACCAAAGAACAAAAAGATGATAAAGGCGCCTGGGAAGGCAAAGTGAGTGGCATGAAGTACGATGCCAAAAAGGATGACGGTGAGAAAAAAGCTATGCGTAGCGTTTCCTATGGTAAATTATGGAATCATTTGCTGGGAACTACGCAGTATAAAGAAGCGGCATGGACCTATCAAACCGGCATCTGGGATTTTGCCGCGATGATATTATTAGGTATGGCGCTTTTCAAATTTGGATTTTTCAGTTCTCAGTTTTCACGTTCGCGATATTTGTTAATTTCTGCTGGCGGTTTAACGGTTGGCTTATTGCTGGGTTGGTTTCGTTTACATAATGACCAAATCACTTTCCGGGATTATGCAAAATATATGGATCATCATTGGGTACCCTATAATTTTTTCTTTCCTTTTGAAATGGCTTTTATGGCCCTGGGTTATGCATCATTAGTTTTATTCCTGCTGGGAACAGGTTCGCCTAATAGATTATGGCGTGGATTCGCCTATGTTGGTAAAACGGCTCTCAGCAATTATTTGCTGCAAAGTGTTCTTTGCGCTATCTTTTTTACAGGTTTTGGCATGGGCTATTTTGGAAGGTTGAGCCAATCCCAGCTATATATCGTTGCAGGAGAAATATGTTTACTTCAATTAGGATTCAGCATACTATGGATGCGCAACTTTTACCTTGGACCCGCTGAATGGTTGTTACGATGTCTTATGTATAAAAAATGGTTACCCAATAAAATCAAAAGATCAACTATCACTGAATCTTCTGTAGCCGCGCATTCCTGATTTATTACTACCTAATTAATTTAAAATATGGACCTTACTACCCCACTTGGGAATATAAATGAAGCCTCTTCTTCATCAGAACCAATAACCGCCCAACCCCGGCCGGTTTCAAAGGCAGAGCGGGTACAGACCATAGATATTATCCGGGGAGTTGCATTGCTTGGCATACTGATGATGAATATTCCCGGCTTTGGTATCGACAACGGCTCATTTAATACGGTCTTAGCCGGATCGCATAAAAATGCGGACTTTAAAACATTTGTAGTCATTGAAACTTTTTTTAGTGGTACGATGCGGGGGTTATTTTCCATGCTTTTTGGCGCTGGTATGATCCTGTTCACGATGAACAAAAAAGAAATTCCCGGTGGTACTACTGTTGCGGAATATTATTACCGCCGCTTGCTTTGGCTGGTATTATTCGGTGTATTGAATGCGTACGTATTGCTTTGGCCGGGAGATATCCTATTTTATTATGGCCTTTGCGGAATGATATTATTTCCTTTCCGTAAAATGCGTCCTAAATGGTTGCTGTTAATTGGCATACTTTGTTTTGGATTTGGAATTTTAAAAACCATGCTCTGGTACCCGGAGTTAAGTAAAACAAGAGCTACTTACCTTGAAGCGGTAGCGGCGGAAAAGGACAATAAAAAATTAACGGACAAACAACAGGAAGCTAAAACACAGTGGCTCGAAATAGAAAAAGGTCAAAAGCCTGATACAGCCAGAACGAATAAAAATTTAAAAAAAATGCATTCAGGCTATCCCACCATTTTCGCCTATTTCATACCGGATAATGCGAATAATGAAACCTGGGGTATGTATCATGGCTTGTGGGACATGGTAGGTATGATGTTTATCGGTATGGCCCTATTTGGCTGGGGATTTTTTTCCAATAAAGTTTCTACCTCTACTTATATGGTTGGTTTACTGATTGGTTATAGTGTGGGAATAGCCATCGGCCTGACGATAGTTTTAAAAGGATATGTGGGATGGTTTAATGGCCTGGGGGCCTACATTGATCAATACAGGGTGCCACATTGGGTATTGGGCGATATCCGAAGGTTCTTTCTATGCATAGGTCATGCCAGTCTTATCATGCTTGTTTTCAGAAGCCGAATTGTTCCCTGGCTGATGAAAGCTTTATCTAATGTGGGGCAAATGGCCTTCACCAATTATCTTTCGCAGAGTATCATTTGTACGCTCATATTTTATGGCTATGGCTTTGGTGTGTATAATCATCTACGATATTATCAGCTTTACTATGTGGTGGCAGCGATATGGGTATTTCAACTTATTTTTTCAAGTATCTGGCTTCGTTACTATCGTTTCGGACCCTTTGAATGGTTATGGCGTTCGCTGACGTATTGGAAAAAACAACCGATGCGTTTGAAGGACGGGGACTAATGATCTGGCAGGTTTCCGGTTGATACTGATCGAAATCATTTTTTTGATACCAAATCAGCGGTGGATTTTTGAAAATAATAATTCATTATATTTATAAAATAAAAAAGCAGGTCGGCTAGACAACCACCTGCTTGGTCTTTTGGACCGTTCACATGAGAAAACTCTATATTTTGATTTGCCCCGTTTTATCGGGGCTTTTTTTATTCCCATTATAAAATTACTATGATAAGCAGTGAATTCATTTTATGTTTTACCCAACCATGAAATTTTAAAACTGAAATCAATTCACCTGGTTATTTCATGCAATACCCCCTTTCACATTTAAATATAAAGGTTGCCTGGAAAACCAGGCAACCTTTATAAACATTTTAGTCATCGGGATCCGCTTTAATCAATATAGCCAAATGGTCCTGAAGTTGCTATTTGATTACAGCCAGTTTCACTATTCGACGCTATTTTAATTTAGCTCATCAATATTCGTCTTCAAAAAAACCGGTTCTTTGATGACCTTTTAGTTCATACTCTGTTCCCGGGTCGTCGGAAAATTCCAATTTAAGATAGATACTGTCGACCGTATTTCCTGATTTGGAAACACCCAAACCTTTTAGCACTTTTCCTTCAATCACTTTAACTGTTTCACCGGTGAGTTCGTCATTCGGCGTACTGGCCATTGCTTTGAACAGCAAACTGGAATAGTCTACATCTATTTTAGATTTAAATGGCCAAAAACCTAAATCGTCAACCCATACCTGGTTTGACTTAGGATCAGAAGTATTGTAGGTACTTATCTTGTGAAAGTTAGTAACAGCGGCACCACCGGCATAATACTTCGTAAACCATTCCCCGGACATATTAACAGTAGAAGTATATTCTACGTCTGGTTTTTTGGAACAAGATGTTATTATAACCGTCGCTATTACTAATGCTGATATACTTTTATTTATTTTCATAATAATGCTCTTTATTGTTTTGTAAAAGATCTTAATGCGGTACCATAGCCCGGGCTTACTATTTTCCAGTCATACTTAGAAGGGCTACCCGGTGTATATACTTCGTTGGATGTTGTTGTTATATTACCATCGTTGGTCTGTTGGCTTGGCATTTTAATCACATTCCCCGTTGGATTAAAAACAATAGCAGTTAAGTTGGTGCCCGGTGCTCCGCCAGGGTTAAAAACAGAATAAACACCTGGTGCCTTTTTGGTCCAGACGGCTAAAGAGCCATTAGTATTTCTTGCATAGCTACCGGAAAAATCATTGGCAGCCGCAGAAGCATCCGTCGAATAAACCGAGACAGTTCTGACCACGGATGAAGTAAAACCATCGCTGTTAGCAGCAGTATATGTCAATGTATACACCCCGGCTGTAGCGGTATTAACTGCTCCGTCAGTGGTAAATGGCACATCCGCATCTCCGACTTTTGAATTAACCCCCTCCTCTGTGTAGGCAGACCCTGCGGCAACATATTCATACCTGTCGCCTTTTAATGATACTATAGGGAAATAGATAACCCTGGATATTCCAACCTTATCCTTTGTATTACTAAACGTCTCTTTTTTTGCACAGCCCACAAACAGCAACATGGTGAGCAGTGGTGTAAATATTTTTAAATATCTCATATGCTAATTTCTTTTTAAAGCGAATAAATAATTTTCATTAACGAACATCCCACCAAACCTTTTCTGTTATAGGTTTATCCGCGGGAGCATTGGCATTTTTACTTGTTTCCAAATCCGGGAAAATCAATCGTTTTGGAAATAAGCCGTTGGTTACACCATTTTTTGCATACACAAACTGGCCAGAAACATATGCGGCATCCGTAGAATATACCGGGCTGGTTTTGGGATAACCTGTTCTGTTCTTTTCGAAAAATGCTTCCAGTGCATGAGATTTTGGCATAGACGCCCATTTTTGAACAATAATAGCTTCCAGTTTTTGCTCAAACGTTCCTGCAGTGGGATATGCATATGCTCCTGCTGCCGCCGTGAAGCTTGCTGATGAATAACCATATCTTTCAAAAGCAGCCGCGACACCTGCGTCGTACTGGGCTTTTGCTCCTGCGCCATTATAATATCTTTCCAAAGCTTCTGCCTGTAAGAAGTGCGATTCCGCCAATGAAATATAATCAGCAGGATCTGTAGCATTCACTACTCCAGCCGAAGCGATATTGAAGAAGGGATCAGGATTTGTGAAATCTCCCTGGTTAATTGCCCTGTAGCCCGTGGTACCTGATGCGAAGGCATAATAATTAGCTATGCGGGGATCATTATTGTCCTGCAGCCAGGTAAGCATGGTGACGCTCGCTCTTAAATTGGCAACACCTAATTCGTTATTGTAACTAAAGAATGGGTTAGATTTATCCTTGCCAATTGTAAAGACATTTACAAAAGCATCTTCATCCAAAAAGTTAGCACCGGCGTCATAAAGTGCTTTGATACCCGCTTCCGCCTCCGTTGGCTTTGCATAGGCCATACGCATATACATTTTTAACTTTAGTGTATTGGCGAATTTAATCCAGGGGTCCACCGTCCAATCGGCCGCAGCAGCAGGAAAAACAAGATCTGCCTCTCCTGGTAAACTATTAGTGCTCGCTTCAAAATCTTTACTTAAAGCGTCATCTAATTCTGCCAGCAATCCTTTGTACACGTCATATCCATTATCAAAATGTGGTTGGAGATTAGCAGTACCCTGGAAAGCCTCGGTATAAGGAACCTGGTCATATAAGTCTACTAAAACTTGCAGGGTGTAGGCTTTTACTACAGTTGACAGCAGGTAATAATTCCAATCGCTTTCCTGCAATGACTTTCTTTGCACAAAAACGAGATCATTTAACGCACCGGAATATAACTCCACCCAATCAACACCCAAATTCGTGGAGCCGAATCCTTTTGTAAGATTATAAGAATCGATGTCTTTGTATTGGTTAGAAACTACGCTTTGGGTATAGTACTGAGACCATACTCCTCCTACAATGGCCAAATGCCCTCCGATTCTTCCGATGGAAGACGCTACCCCGGCAGGAAATACCAGTTTAGAAGTTAATTGATCTAAGCTGGGATTGTTAGGGTCCGTATTAATATCTAATTGTTTTTTACAGGATGTAAACGCAACACAAGCTGCTACTACGCCCCACGTTAAAAGCTTTTTATATCTCATAAAAGATTAGTTTAAAAATTAATTTTTAAAGAAGCTCCATATGATTTTGTTGTAGCTGATCCGGCCTGTTCGCCAAATTCGCCCAACAAGTCATTACCTAAGTTGGTCACTTCTGGGTCAATGAATGTATTTTTTTGAGGTACCCACAATAAGAAGTTGCGGGCGATCGCTGACAATGCAATTCCCTGCAGACCGAGTCGGTGGGTGAAACCGGCCGGAAGGCGATAGCTAAGCGTTACATCTCTAAGCTTCAGGAAATCTTTTGGTAAAATGGTATTCTCCCAGGAAAGCGGCTGGTTGGTTGTATGATACCAGTAAGAATTAAAATTATTCATATCAATAGCATGGGTATTTTCTGCGTATACAGGTTTTCCTGCTGCATCCGTACCGGTTTGTACTACTGAATTAGGAATAATAAAGGGTCTGCGGTCGTTATATGTTGTCAACAATGCATTGCCGGTAAAGTATTCCAGGTCGGCTGTCCTTGAAACAAAAACTCCACCTTTTCTATAGTCAAGGCTAAATCCTAAACTCCAGTTTTTGTAAATAAGGTTATTGTTCAACCCCATCATGTAGTCTCTCTGAACATTGCCATAAACTCCGTCTTCTGGAGATTGTGCAAACATTCCATTGGCAGATACCACGTATTTTCCATCAGCTGTCTTGACCCTGGTTGGCGCCTCAATTATACCGACAGGATAACCTACCCTGGCCACCATCTTAATATCATAGCTTGAGTTGAAATCAACTTTATCCAATCCTACAGGCAGTTCAAGTACTGTGTTTTTGTTTTTCGTAAAAGTATAATTGATGTTCCAGGTAAAATCCTTGGTCTTAACAGGCGAAACATTAAAAGCAAGTTCAATACCTTTATTTTCTATTAGTCCAAAATTAGCCACCGCAGACAGGTAGCCCGTAGATGGAGCTATTGGCACATTGAGAATTTGTCCCTTGGTACGTTTGTTATAGTAAGCTACATCCACCCCGATCCTGTCTTTCAAGAACCGGATTTCAGTACCTACTTCATACTCCGTTGTCAATTCTGGTTTCAAATTCAGGTTACCAATGATATTGCCAATTTCATAAGCGCTTAATCCATTAATTGGAAACAGTATATTCCCAAAACCCAATGCAACGGTTGACGCAACACCAACTGATTGCAAAGAATATACAGGTGCATCTTTACCGGTTCTGCCGACGGCCGTACGAATCTTAAAATAAGAGATCCCGGCGCTATGCAAATCCATCAACCTGCTTACCAGGAAACTTGCATTAGCTCCCGGGTAAAAGAAGGAATTTTTTCCCTGTGGTAATGTACTGGACCAGTCATTCCTTGCATTCAACGATAAGAACAGGAAATCTTTATAAGCAAGGTTCGCCTGTGCAAATGCACCGATCAACCTTCTTTTAGAAAGTATTGTAGTAGTAGTTGGTGCGTTAGGGCTATTCGTTATGTCATAGAAATTTGGAATCGTAAGCCCTTTTACTCTTGACTCATGCGTCCTTGTCTCACGCTCATTGTAGTTGAAGCCAACGAAACCAGATAAGTTCAGATCGCTGACAATGTCTTTATTATAATTTAAAAGAAAATCTGAGTTCAACTCCTTCGCATAATCGCTTAACTCACGAACGCCACCGATCAAATCGGCGGCAAGCCCGGTAGCTTCTGCGTTGATAGAAGGATTACCTCTCCAGGTATTGGGCTTTGGCGCTTCAACAGCCTGCCAGTCTTTTACCCTTGCATTACCCACATCCAGACCTGTTTTGAACCGGACATTAAACACTTTGCTTATGTCATAACCAAATTCCACGTTGCCGAACACCCGATCATTCTGATTCTTGTTCCCATTTTCAAATAAAGAGTAGTAAGGGTTGGATGCATAGGGAGTAAAATAATTATCTACGTTAAAGAACTTATTATTGTAATCCTTAAAGTCAGTGATGGGAATATCTCTTGCTATTTGAATGATATTTTCAAAAGTGGATGTTCCCTGTGCATCGTCTCTTGTATTGGCAGTGGCCCCGCTTTTGTTAATATAGTTCATGGAAGCGGAAACGCTAAACCTGTTGGCTTTTATCTGGCCTCTTGCAGAAAAAGTATTACGCTGGTATTTATCAACATCGCCAGGTAAAATGCCGTCGCTGTTTACGTTGCCGTACGATATATAAAAGTTAGCGCCTTCATTGCCGCCCCTGACACTTAAATTATTTCCCAATTCCAATCCGGGATCATAAAAATCCCTTACATTATCTTTTACAGCACTATAGGATTTTATCAATCTTGAATTGTCAACGATAGAACCCCACAAACGCTGTTTTCCATCCAGCTTTGGACCCCAGCTACCATTTTCTTCTTTCCAATGCTGACCATTCCAACCCTGACCGAATGTATTTTGAAAATCAGGAAGTTTGGCCACGGAAGAAACAATAGCCGAAGAGGTAAAATCAACTGTCACTTTTCCGGCTCTACCTTTTTTGGTGGTAACTATTACCACACCATTTGCCGCTCTTGAACCATATAATGAAGTAGCGGCTGCTCCTTTCAGAATTGAAATGTTATCAATATCGTTTGGATTCATGTCATTCAAACCGTTGCCGAAATCGGCACCACCTGCATTTACAAAATCCTGGAAGGAACCTAACCTGGCATTATTAAAAGGAACGCCATCAACAATGATCAACGCCTGGTTGTTTCCACCAAATGATGTGTAGCCGCGTACGATAACTTTGCTTGAAGAGCCTGGCTGACCACCTACGGTGGATATATCAGCACCGGGAACCCTGCCTTGCAAACCATCCAGGGCGCTGACCGGGGCGGAACGAACTACATCATCTGCTTTAAACGTAGCCGTCGCATAGCCGATCCTGTCTTTACTTTTAGTTTGTCCGAGAGCCGTTACAACAACTTCTGCCAGTTCTTTGGAATCTTCATCCATTGATATGTCCAAAGTGTTTCCGCTTCCCAATCTGCCTTCGAAATTTTTGTACCCGATAATTGAAAAGATAATTTTAGCATTGGCGGGAACATTCGCCAAAGAGAAATTACCGTTTTCATCTGTCTGTGTGGCTCCACCGCCATCTTTAATAATAACAGAAACCCCCTGTAAAGGAAGTCCCGTCTTTTGATTTGTCACTTTCCCTGAAATACTCTTTTGCGCGAACGCAAAAGAGCAACATGCAATGATCATTGCAGTTAAAAGAAATAATTTCTTCATAAACATGTTTTTGATTGTTACTTTGGAGAGATAGATTATGAATGTTAGTCTGAAAAACTTAACATTAAGGCAACAATTTCAGTATAGTTGCTACCTGAAGGCGGGGTTATATTACCAAAGCATGAATTTTTGAAATCGAAGCAGGGTATTATTAAACTTAAATGGATAACCAAACCCTGAAAATTGCCACTTTAAATCTGTTTTCCTGTATTATTTATGAAATACGCAAATCGAAAACGTAATACTATAACCCAGGATTTGTAGTTTGCCGGAAGATGTCCGTTCAGTTATATCCTCCTGATGAAAATAAACATCAAGTCCACTGTCAATATATCAACAAGGTTGACGTTTCAAGCATTTGCTTCCTTACTCAGTTAGAATAAGAATAAAAACAGTAAAGCAAAATAATGTTACAATTTCGTGACACATATCATTGATATTTATTTTTTTGTTACCGAAACATGAAAAATAATTTCTCAAGCAGCATTATCTACTACTTAAATTTTTTTTTCTGAAACCTGAAAAAAAATATTTGAATCCCCTCTGTAGAACTGTTCAATGAAATATTATAAACAAAGCAACGTTATTTTAACCTGAAGTATCAGCTATACGGGGATAACTGGATATGATTATACCGATTGGTCTATCCTTTAAGTAGACATATTTACCACTTGTAATGAAATTCGCCCATGAGAAAAATTTCGTACTTAGTTAACACTATGTACTGATAGTTTTATATAAGAAACACCGTTTCAACAAACACACATGAGAAAGACCGGATCAAAAACTGGTTCAAAGAACCATAACCACTGCCGTCATGATCAAGGATCTTCTTCTGAAAATTATTTTTATTCCCATGCTGGGGATAGGCCTTCCGCTTGTCTCTGGTCTTATTAACTATAGCAGGTATTCGCCGTTTGAGCTTATTGCCGCTAATCTATTTTTCATCCTTACCTCCTTTTTCATCTGGAAAGGATGTAACTGGATCCATATTAAACTGAGGCCTTTGTACAGGCCCATCTCCAATCCCTTTTCAAAAATCGCGGCGGTATGTTTCGTATCGGCTCTATATGGGGCATGCACGGGCGGTTTGTCGTCATTGATCTGGCTAAAAATATCAAGAGAACCTTTCAGCTGGTTAGGAGTCTATAAGTTTATTGCGGCCTGCATAGCCGCTGTGATCATTTTCACTTTGGTGTACGAAATACTTTTCCTGAGCAAGGAGCGGGAACTGGACACCAAGATCGTTGATCAACTGGATAAGGAACTTTCCCAGGCCGAACTCCAGGTGCTTACCAATGAAATGGACCCGCATTTTATTTTTAACTCGCTGAATACGCTTAACCACCTGATATTAAATCAGCCCAAACAAGCGCATTTATTTAATAACAGGCTCGCACAGGTTTATAAATATTTCCTTATTAATAAGAACAAGGAACTTATTTCGTTAGAAGATGAACTGGAATTTATAGAAGATTATTTTTACCTGTTGCAGATCAGGCATGACAATAAACTGCAATTGCAAACTTCGGTGGATGCCAAAAGCGGTAAGGTAATGATCCCTCCCTGTTCCATACAGGTGTTGGTAGAAAATGCGATCAAACACAATGAATTCACTGACGCCAACCCGCTGCTTATAAAAGTAACGGTCAATGAACATTACCTGCAGGTGAGTAATAATATCAAACCTAAACTCTATGCCGTCAATTCTACAGGAATAGGGCTTAAAAACCTGAGCTCAAGATATAAGATACTTTTCCGGAAGGATATAACTATTTCAACCAGTCATGAAAACTTTATTGTAAAACTACCATTGATCACATAACCCAAAACCTTTTGCCATGTTAAATGCCGTTATTATTGAAGATGAAAGACCCGCATTAGAAAGTCTTGTCAGTGCCATATCATCCATCGCCGATGATATACAAATAACCGCCCGGTTGGGCAGTGTGCGGGAAAGCATCGAGTACCTTTCCACGAAGCCGGCTGTAGATCTTATTTTCAGCGATGTACAACTAAGCGACGGACTCTCTTTTGAAATATTCGGACAGGGAAATGTACCGACACCGGTAATTTTCATAACAGGATATGACGAATTTATGATGAACGCCTTTGAATATAACGGCATTGATTACCTGCTAAAACCTGTAGACAAAGAAGACCTGCGCAAAGCTTTGACAAAATACCGGATGCTGGAAAAGCATTTCACCGATCATCATTCTCTTAAAAGCCTGCTCCAATATGTAGGCGATCATAAGAAGAAACGCATGATCGTCAAAAAAGGAATGGAAAATATTTCGCTGCGCATGGATGATATCGTACTTTTTTATACGGAGAACAAAATCGTCTATGTCATTGATCGCTGGGGAAAGAAATACCTGGCGGACAAGAACCTGGCGGAAATGGAAGAAGATTTAGATGAAGCTACTTTTTTCAGGGCTAACCGGCAATACATCATCAACATCAATTTTATCAGGGGGTTTAAGGCCTATGAAAAAGTAAAACTGATCGTAGACCTGACTTTACCGGACCTGAATCACTGTGTGATCGTGAGCCAGGAAATGGCTCCGCAGTTCCGGGAATGGATGCATAATGCGTAAAAGGTCGGGAGTTGTTAGTCGGAAAGTCTGAAATTATTACTCTGAGTTTGAAAATAGTTGTTTCGGACTTCCTGACTTTCCGTCTCTATGGTCTATACTACCATCAAGCTGCATCCCCGGATATCACTATTATCAAGACGGCCAAATATCTCAAAGCTGCCATCCGGGAAAAGTTTACCTGCATCATCAGTTGCTATAAAACTGCAGGAATAAATATTGGCAAGATCAATAATATTGACAGCACCGCTTACGGATGCCACGTTTTGAAACAGTGGCATCCGTATTTCAAAAGGGTCATCTTCATCCCTTATCAATACTTTCATCCATGGCGGACATTTGAAAATGCCATCTCCTGAAGAATAGGCTTGCGATAAGAGTTCAGTCATTCCATATTCCGAATGAATAACAGGTACGTCAAAGGATCTTTTTAAAATAGTATGCACTTCATGCCGGACCATTTCTTTCCTTCTTCCTTTCATTCCGCCTGTTTCCATGATAGTAGTATGTCTTAAAGATTTTCTCTGGTCACCTGAAGAATAAATAGAAGCAAAATCGAGCAGGGCAAAAGTGACTCCTATCAATAATGTCTTTTGCTCCCGGTCTTCCAGGTCATTTATCAGGGAACTTAACTTATTGTAATCATCGAGATAAAATCCGCTGCTTTGGTGGCCACTTAACCGTATCAGTTCGTTGACCATAAATACAAGAGAAGAGTTTTCCCGTTCAAGGTAGGATGGTAATAATCCCAAAAAGCACCAATCTTTTACCGGGTCATAAAAAAGCTCAAATCCTTTTGTAAAAATCTCCTTGTATAATTCCGCATCCTTTACGAAATGACGGCTACTATTACTGCCGGTAGTACCGCTGCTTTCAAAAACAGTGGCCGGGTTAAAAATGGTCGATTGAATACGATGAGACTTAAAAAACCGGATCGGTAAAAAAGGTATTTTGTCAATGGTTTGCACAATATGCGGGTCTATCTGTAAGGCATCGATATATTGTTTATACACCTCGTTATTTTCATACTGGAATCGAAACAGGTCCAGCGCCAATTTTTCAAATGTTGACCCGGTGACGGCCAGAACTTTATCTTTCCATTGACATTGCATCTTCCTTATATCAGGCCAAAAGCTTTATATTTGTTTTACTCAAATGTGTGATATGAAAACCTTTCCGGCAATTTTTATTTTTTCCCTGACCACCCTGCTAATAGCTTGTGGCAAAGATAAGTATGAATCTAAACCCCGCCTTGAATTTAAGGATTATGACCGTATTGTTGATTCAACAAGAGATTTGACCATACGTATCAGCTATTTTGATAAAGAAGGTGATCTTAACGAGGCCGAGATTATTGGCATAAAGGAAAGACTAAACAATTTTCCACCACCCAGTATAAACCTCGGAGATACGTTTAGAAATATTCTGCCAGAGTATCCCCCAAAAGATTTCGGCGAAATTACATTCCAGCTCAACTATTCCCGTCTTGATGAAAGTGTAAATCAAAACGACACGGTTCGTTTTCGTTTTGCAGTGACTGATAAGGCAGGAAACAAAAGCGATACCATTACTACTGATATGATTGTTGCCCGTAAACCTTAAAGGGTTGACTCTTTATTACAAACTATTCCGCTTTTTTATCTATAGCAACCTGTTTATTGCTCTATGTGCTGTTTTGATGGCTTACCAAACCTGCCAGCTTTTACTGCACACATCACCTGATATTTATTTTACCTTCTTCGTATTTTTCGCTACTATCTGTAGTTATAGCTTTCATTGGTATCTTACTCCGTTTGATCCCGAAACCGTTTCATCAAGGATGGAATGGCTGAACCGGAATCGAAATGTACATGTTATTTTTTTCTTTATTGGTTTGGCCGGCGCCGTGATTTGCTGTTTGTTTCTTTTAAAATATTGGCCGTGGCTGGCCTTGTCTGCTTTCATCACTTTTCTTTATTCGGCCCCAAAAATCCCGCATACCTATTTCCGGACACTCAGAAAAGTGGCGTTGGGCAAGACCATATTTCTGGCGCTTGTCTGGATGCACGTTACCACCACACTCCCCTTACTTATTACTAACCGACCATGGGAACCTGTTTTTACCTTGTTTGCCATCAGCCGTTTTTTCCTGATTTATGCTATTTGTATTCTTTTTGACTATCGCGACAGGGAATATGACAGAAAAGTTGGTATACGCAGTCTCATAACCTGGCTAAGCGAAAGAAGCATAACCACCCTCTTTACGATGTCTCTGTTAGTTTTTACAGTTTTCACCATTTGGATGCTTTCATTCGGGCAGCATTTTACAACCATTCTTATGCTGTTTATACCCGGACTTATAACGGCCGCTCTGTATCTTCATGCGAGGAAAAACTTCTCGGATCTTCTTTATTATTTTGTGCTGGATGGGTTAATGGCTTTGTCATCCATCCTGTCATTATTATTTGACCGCTAATATTTTAAAAAAACAGTATAAATACACCGCACAGATTTGTTTCGATTTTGTGAACAAATTAAGTGGCAATTCTAACTCTTAGCACAGAAATTGATATGTTTTAGTTCTCAATGAGAAAATATGCAAGTACATTTCACTAAAGTGGTCCATTTTACCCGTTTAATTAAAGCTGGCGGAAGACTGAGAGAGTTCAATTTTAGAAAACATAAGCAGCAGGAAGAGGATGTTTTTTCCGTTGATACGGGAGATGACAGGGGAAACCGTATTCTTTTCCATATGACAAAAAGTGATAATGGCACCTGGTCAATTGTAACAGGTCAACCTTTGCCAACCTGGATCACGGACAATGAAGATAAATTCCGTGAGCAGATAGGCGACGAATTACAAAAACAATAATCATTTCTTTTCTTTTACCCAAAAGGGCCAAGGGCATTTAGTAACAAGCGACTATTCGTAATTACTAAATGCTTTTTTTATAACCCGGACTTGAACGGCTTAATATCTGACTAATTCTCATTCTGCCGGAATCGCTTTTCAATAATGGCGAGTTCGATTTCGTTTAAAGAACTTGTTTCCTTCAAGATTTTTTGAAAATAGGCCACTTCCTTTTCGCTGGCCGGACAGCCTGTATTATCGCCTGTTTCCAAGCCGCCGCCCTCTGGTCTTAATTTTGAATCGGCCAGTAGCTTACCCGCTTTATCAAAAACGAGCCAATAAGGAATACCCTGGTCTTCTCCTTTATACTTTTTGAGCAGATCCAACGCCCCGGGATTTTCCAGGTTTTCTTTTCCTTTGGATTCAAATACTACCAGGTGACGGACCACATAATTATCGGTAAAGAATTTTTTTACAGATAGATCATTCATAGCCGCATCCATTTTTTTGCACCAGCCACACCAGGAGGCATGGAATATTACAAACACGTTCTTTTTTTCTCTATCCGCAATACTGCAGGCCTGCTTCAATATCTCATCGGCCGGCTTAGGCGCCTGGGCTTTACCGGCGGCCGATAAGAATATGCACCCCACTAACAGCAATAGATACGACTTCATAACTGTGCTTCTTTGTTTAAAGGTATGGTATCCCTTTATCCGGAATGCTCGTCGTTCCGTTAATATTCTTTTTTATTTGCCGGGAAAGTAAAATCTTTGCCGCGCAAAACAATTTTCTGACAACTATTAAGAGTTATTAAATGTCATTTTCTTCTTATGGTACAAGCCTATAATTTTTTGGCTGCCTGGCAATTGTTTCCTGAAAAAGGAATATATGAGCATGGCGAAAGACCTAAAAGCGGCATCTATAAAATTGAATCGCCGGAAAGCAGGAAAGAACTTATCATCTATCACAACTGGGTGACTTTAGAAAACCAGGCTCTTTCATCGCAATACCATGTCATCGCCGATGGGCAGTTAAACCCCTTTGCTCCGCATGAGCTGGCTGATCATGTACAGGTAAATTTCATTGACAGCATCAGTTTTGAAATCCATTTTTATAAAACAGGTGAAGTAGTCCTGCATATTGTGCATGAAATAATGCCGAATGGTTATTTAAAAATCATACAACAGGGAATTAAAGAAGATGGAACAAGGTATACTAACACCGAACAATATCATAAGCAGCTAAGCGTACTACCTTACTCCGCTTCGGTTGCCGGGGCCGTTATAAAAGCTAATGAAGAAGGCATTATCAAACACAAGGCGCTGACGGCAATGGAAGAACAAACCAATATGCAACTGCAGCAGATACGGAAACAGATAGAATTACTGGCTTTACAAGCGCAGGAAATACAAAAAAGAAAAGAGTTATCCCTGATGATATACAGTGCTAAGCTTTCTTTTAAACCGAATATCGGGCAGGTCTATTTTTTATACGAGAAAAACGATGGCAGTCATACCCTCTCATTGGTTTCACCTAAAGAGTGGGGAAGTTCGGGACCATTTAAAAAATTTGTGGCCGGGGTGAAATTACTGGCGGATCATACATGGATGGAGCTATGAACAAGTTCTATAGTTTTAAGTTTTTGAAGTTTATAATTAGTATTAAAAAAGTAAGCCAAAATATTTTGAAGAAATGAACAAAGAATTGAATTATCCTCTATCGGTTGGTAAAAGTAAAATTGCAGGTAAAGGCGCCTTTTCATTAAAACCCATTTCGGCCAAAAGAAAACTCGGTAATATGGGTGGTGAAATCATTACTTACAAAGAAGCACAGAAAAGGGTAAAGCGGCAACCCGGTAATGTACTTTTCATGGTGGAGTTTGATCACGAGGATATCGCCCTTGATGCCAGTATTAACAGCAATGATTTAAAATATATCAATCACTCCTGCGATCCTAATACTTATATGCGCAGGGCTTACCGGAAAGTAGAATTCTATACTCTCCGGCCTGTGAAAAAAGGAGAAGAGCTTACCTGCGATTATGGAGAGACCCATCACGATGGGAAACTGCCCTGTGGATGTGGCGCTTCCAATTGCAGAGGATACATTTAATTATCTTTGGCGTATGACTAAACTTTCTGTAAACATTAATAAGATCGCCACCCTGCGCAATTCAAGAGGCGGCAATAATCCCGATGTAGTAAAAGCCGCCGTTGATGTGCAACGCTTCGGGTCTGACGGTGTAACCGTACATCCCCGGCCGGATGAACGACATGTCCGATATAATGATGTGCGGGAAATTAAAAAGATCATCACGACTGAATTTAATATTGAAGGCAATTGCACAGAACAAAAATTTGTTGATTTGGTGCTGGAAACAAAGCCCGACCAGGTGACACTGGTTCCGGATACGCTGGGTCAACTTACTTCCGATCATGGTTGGGATACGATAAAGAATAAGGAATATTTACAAAACATCATTAGCGTTTTTAAAAAAGCAGGTATTCGTGTTTCCATTTTTGTGGATCCCATAGTAGAGATGGTAGAAGCCGCTGCCGCAACTGGAACAAACAGGATTGAGCTATATACAGAAGGTTTTGCGAAGCAATTTGCAATTGGCAATCGGCAATTGGCAATAGAGTCTTATGTTGCTGCAGCTACAAAGGCAAAAGAATTGGGCCTTGGTTTAAATGCCGGTCATGATCTTGATTTGCAAAACTTAAAATTCTTTAAAGACAATATTCCCTGGCTGGATGAAGTAAGCATCGGTCATGCATTGATTTGTGATGCGATTTACTTAGGGTTTGAAAATGCGGTGCAATTGTATAAGAGGCAGCTGATATAAACCCTGTTCACCTTCTGTCAAACGTAGTTACTAATAAAAATGAACGGCATAATAAACTTTGAAACATTCATCCTCGCCGGAATTCTATTAAATCTAACGCCAGGTAATGACACCATATTCATTTTAAGCCGAAGCATAGCCCAGGGAAAGCAAGCAGGCATCATGTCGGTATTAGGCATTGCAACTGGTTCTATTATTCATACCACGTTGGCGGCTTTCGGACTCTCCTTAATTATTGCTAAATCCATTATTGCTTTCCACATTTTAAAATATGCAGGCGCCGTTTATTTGATTTATATTGGTTATAAAATGCTGACCGACCGATCGCAGTTTACTAACGAAAATTCGCTCTACCTAAAAAGGATGGATCTTAAAAAAATATACAGGGACGGAGTAATAACCAATGTACTTAACCCTAAAGTAGCTTTATTTTTTATCGCCTTTCTTCCCCAATTCATTGACCCTTCATTTACAAACACGATTCTTCCTTTTATGCTGCTGGGCATTACATTTACTATTACCGGCACTCTTTGGTGTTTTTTCCTGGCAAGCTTTTCCGCTGCTATTGCCGGTAAATTAACCCACAACAAAAAATTATCCGGCTACATTACTAAGACTTGCGGAGCAATCATGATTGGGTTAGCTTTCAAAGTAGCTTTTACCCCGAAAAATTAATTTGAATCAATCCCGGCCGGTCAATAATTTCCCCTGTAACATTCACTTCTTTAGAAACAATTTTATATTTTGTAGCGGATGAAACCGACACCTTTCCTATTTTCTATTCTTTTTTTCTTCGGATTGACTATCTGCGGATATACTCAACCAAAGAAACCGCAAATCAGCACCGTACCATCGTGGGCCTCTGTAGCCAAATACAATTATGAGGAAAGTGCTGCTCTTTATCGTGACGGAGAGGATGGATATTTTGATATTGCATTTGAACAACAGATATCTCTTGAACAACAATCCATTTATTGCCGAAAAGCCATTAAAATACTTACCGAAGGAGGCATTCAAAATAGCTCTGAGATCTCTGTAAGCTTTGATCCTTCCTACCAGCAATTACTTTTTCACAGCATCAGGATTATAAGGGATGGCAAATCCATTGATCATTTAAATCTTTCAAAATTTAAAACGATTCAACAGGAGGAAGACCTGAGAAGGCATATATACAATGGGTCGTTGTCAGCGGTACTTTTTCTGGAAGATACCCGTAAAGGAGATGTAATTGAATACAGTTATACGATCAAAGGCTTCAACCCGATATTTAAAGGAAAATACGCATCCATTTACGATATGGATTTCCAGGTACCGGTTGGAAGTTTGTATTATAAACTGATTGCTCCGAAAGGCCGGGAAATTATTGTAAAAAATAAGAATACAGATATCAAACCCGCAATCCGGGAGGGTGATCGTGAAACTGTTTATGAATGGAAACTTGACATGGTAAAACCGGTACGCCCGCAGGATAATGTTCCATCCTGGTTTGATCCATACTCCAGCGTATGTGTAAGCGAGTATAAAAGCTGGAAAGAAGTGAATGACTGGGCCATTAATCTTTTCCCTTTGATAAAAGATATGTCGCCGGCCCTGCAAAAGAAAATAGTTGAAATCAGGCTTCAAAATAATACACCTGAAAAGCAAATACTGGCGGCCCTTCGTTTTGTACAGGATGATATCCGGTACATGGGCATTGAAATGGGAGTCAGTTCACATAAACCCGGCAACCCGAATAAAATAATCGCTCAACGCTTTGGTGATTGTAAGGATAAGGCCTACTTGCTTTGCACTATGCTCAATGCTCTTGGAATACAGGCCAGTCCTGTTCTCATTAATACGGTACACAAAAAAACTATTGCTGAATGGCTCCCGGCTTCCAACGCCTTTGATCATGTAACGGTGCAGGTTCAACTGAATGACAAAAAATATTGGTTTGATCCTACTATTTCTTTTCAGAGGGGTAATATCAATTCTATTTCTTATCCCGATTACCAATACGGCCTGGTGGTTCATCCTGCAACAGAAAGTCTTGAAAAAATAAATGTAAAAGAACCGGGAATCGTAAAAATAAAAGAACTGTTCAATATCCCCGATATGTCGGGCAAAGCAACGTTGAAGGTAATAACGAACTACACAGGAAGCTATGCGGATGATATAAGAAGCAGCTTTAATAATAGCAGCGATTACGAAATGCAAAAAACTTTTCGTGATTATTATGCGGTTTATTATAAACAGATTTCCGCCGATAGCATAACGCATGAGGATAATGAAGCGACAGGTACTTTTATTACCCGTGAATATTATTCCATTGAAAGTTTGTGGGAACTTGAAAACAGTGTCAAAAAAGCGTCTTTTAATTCCTTTGTTATTGATGGAATCGTCAGGCGGCCTAAAGATTTGACACGTAAAATGCCATTTTCATTGATGTGGCCGGCGAAATACAGGGAGGAGATAGAAATTAACCTGCCAGAAGATTGGAGTGCGGAGCAAACTTCGGAATCAATAAACACAGGAGATGTCTCAATGTCAGCCAGGTTTTCTCACGATGGAAGAAAAACAATATACCTGGATTACAACTACGAAAACTTGAAAGATCATATTAACGCCAATGATATAAAAGAATACTCCGACGCCCTGGAAAAAAGAAACAATAAATTCAGTTATGTTCTTTCTTACGGTACGGATGGAACCTCTTTAAATTCTACTACTGAAAAGAAAAATGATACTGCAAGAAATAGTGGCGGCTTGTATAAAAGCTTGGTGTCCTTATTGATCATTGGAGTAATTATTTGGCGCATTGCGAAAAGGTAACTTTTCATCAATATCTACGCTTTTTATTTTTGGCTTCCTATTTTTTTCCAAAAGGGACTTTCACCCTGTTTCAATCAAAAAAATTATCGGATTGCTAATAGGAATAATCCTGTCAGGATTATTCCTACAGGGAATCTTTTATCATTTTTTTATTAAATCCCAAACCTGGTTATTAAATATGTGTTTGTAAATATGGTAAATTTGTCGACTATTGCTCAAACCAGGCTTACGGCTATGAACAGCGATTTTTACGACTATATATTTAATAAACAGAAGGGAGTGGAAATGGTGCCACCCAACGACAGGATCGCTTTATGGGCATTAGAATTGATGGCGTTGCTTTATCCTGAAAGAGCTGATTATTTTCCCGCTTCACCCCAGGTGGTAAAAGACAAGTTTGACAAATTGACCACCGAATTGATGATCCTCCTGGAAGCAACCAAAGCCTGCAATAGCTGGAATCACCAGGAAAAAGCTTCTACTTTCTTTGATAGCATGATTGACATGTACCAGGTTTTGAATACGGATATCGAAGCTATCCTGGAAGGAGACCCGGCGGCCAGAACCCGCTTTGAAGTAATAAGGGCCTATCCTGGTTTTTATGCGATCGCCTTTTACCGTATCGCTCATGCTTTATTGGAACTGGAGATACCATTACTTCCCCGTATACTTACAGAACATGCACATTCAAAGACAGGGATTGATATCCATCCGGGGGCCATTATTGGCAAGCATTTTTTTATTGATCACGGAACGGGCGTAGTAATTGGTGAAACCTCAGTCATTGGTGATCATGTAAAATTATACCAGGGCGTTACCCTGGGTGCATTGAGTGTAGACAAAAGTATGGCTTATATTAAACGCCACCCGACAGTAGAAGATCATGCGATCATCTATTCCGGCGCCACAATACTTGGGGGCAACACGGTGATTGGCCATCATAGCATTGTCGGCGGAAATGTATGGCTTACTAAAAGCATACCTCCTTACACGACTGTTTATCACAAATCAGAAATTGAAGTGATAGATCAACAAACTAAAATCTAAAAATGGCGAGCATTATAGACCTGGTTGGCGATACACCCATGGTAGAAATACAGAAATTGAATCCTAATCCTAACGTAACCATGTACGCCAAGCTGGAAGGTGATAACCCCGGTGGCAGTGTTAAAGACCGGCCTGCATTGAATATGATCCGTTCGGCATTGGAAAGAGGCGATATAAAAGCCGGCGCCAAATTAATTGAAGCCACGAGTGGTAATACGGGGATTGCACTGGCGATGATTGCACGCCTGTATGACCTGGAAATAGAACTGGTGATGCCATCTACATCCACCCGCGAACGCACATTGACCATGGAAGCCTTTGGTGCTAAAGTCACTTTGCTCGATAGTATTGAGATTTGCCGGGACTATGCGGATGAAAAGGCGGCAACAGGTGAATTTTATATTCTGAACCAGTTTGCTAACCCGGATAATTACAGAGCGCATTATAAAACAACCGGCCCTGAAATATGGAGAGATTCCAATCAATCTATCACTCACTTTGTAAGTTCGATGGGAACAACAGGGACTATTATGGGTTGCTCAAGATTCTTTAAGGAAATGAATCCCGCAATACAGATTGTGGGCTGCCAACCCACAGAAGAATCCTCGATACCGGGCATTCGTCGATGGCCCAAAGAATATCTGCCTAAAATTTTTGAGCCCGAAAGAGTAGATCGCGTCATAGATGTTTCTCAACAGGAAGCAACGGATATGGCACGCAAGCTGGCCAAGACAGAAGGAATATTTGCCGGAATGAGTAGTGGTGGTGCTGCATCGGCAGCTATCCGTTTAGCCAGCGAATTAAAATCGGGTGTGATAGTGTTCATTGTTTGTGACAGGGGAGACCGGTATTTGAGCAGCAATTTGTTTGGATGATCAGTAATTCTATTTGGCTATTAATTATTCAATGCTGTTCAGTTAAAGCTACTATTACCATGTCATCCTTTCAGGGTTATGTGGTCACTTTCCAATACTTGTTTCTATAATAATGTCAGCCTTTCAGGCTTTTAAATCCCGAAGGGATGGCATTATTATGACAGAAGGACAACCACAAGGATTTAAACCCTGAAAGGGTGACATGAATTTCATGGCCAAGCATATTGGTTAACCATTGATTATTTCTTTCGGGGGGATAATTAAATGTTCATCCCGATAGCTATGAGGATTCAATTTTTCAATGATCAATGTTCAACGAAGAAAAGATTGGCATTATTTGTTTTCAAGCCAATCAGGCAATTCTTGTAACAATTGCAAACCCTGTGCTTTCTTTTCCCATCCATAACTGTACTCTCCATTGGTAATAACAAGAAACCCGGTTGGTACGCTGATATGATAACGTAGTAATTGCTGTAATACTGTTTCATCCAACTTAATAACCGGAGCTTTACATTCTATCATCATCCAGGGCCGGTGATCTTTATCGTAAACAAGAATATCAAACCGCTTTTTCAATTCACCAAGACTGATCATTTTTTCCAAGGCGATTAAAGTGGTGGGGTATTTTTTTACCTGTACAAGATATTGTACAAAATTTTGTCTTACCCATTCCTCCGGGGTAAGCAGTAACCATTTTTTCCGTATCGGATCAAAAATGATGTCTTTACCTCCATCCTGTTTTATCTGGAATCGTTGGTCAGGGTAATTGATTGTCAGCATGCTTCTACAAAGTAATCCTTTGGACAAAAGTAAATGATTAAATTCGCTGAAGGATTAATTGAATAATTATGAAATCAAAAGAAGAGATCGTAAGCAACTGGCTCCCCCGCTATACCGGGGAAAAACTGGAAAACTTTGGCAAATATATTTTGCTGACCAATTTTAGTAATTACGTTTATAAGTTCGCTGAATGGAATAATGTACCGGTAGTAGGCGAAGGCAGACCCATGCAATGTGCAACGGCAGATGATATATCGATTATCAATTTTGGGATGGGCAGCCCTACTGCGGCTACTGTGATGGACCTGATCAGTGCCCTTGAACCAAAAGCCGCTCTGTTTCTCGGTAAATGCGGTGGTTTGAAAAAACGTAACAAGATCGGTGATCTCCTCTTACCTATTGCAGCGATAAGAGGAGAAGGTACATCCAATGATTATTTCCCACCGGAGGTACCGGCGTTACCTGCATTTGCTTTGCAAAAAGCCGTCTCCACCACCATTCGTGATTACGGAGTTGATTATTGGACGGGAACGGTATATACTACCAACCGGCGTGTATGGGAACATGATGAAAAATTTAAAAACTATCTGCAGGATATAAGAGCTTATGCCATCGATATGGAAACGGCTACTATTTTTACCGTTGGCTTTTTTAATAAAATTCCAACCGGAGCCTTGTTGTTAATAAGTGATCAACCCATGATACCTGAAGGAGTAAAAACAGAAGAAAGCGATAAAACTGTAACCGCAAAGTTTGTAGATAATCATATTAAAATAGGTATTGACTCACTGAAACAACTGATCAATGATGGAATGACGGTGAGACATTTGAAATTTTGATAGTGACCCGATAGCTATCGGGTGGTGAATTGTCAATGGTGAATATTTGAGCCCGCTCTATCGGATGAGAAAACAATCCGTCATATAAAAAATACTTTTTATGAAGCTTTTGATTTTTTTATCAGCAATTTTTATACTAACGGTTTCCGCTGAAAAATGCGGCAAGAAAAAAACTGGAACCGGTAAATACAAAGCCCGGCTGGAAATAAAAGCCCTTTGTATGAACTATACCCTTCGCCTGCTGGAAGGTGATATTGATACATCGCTGATCTCAGCTAACTGGATCGATGAATCAACCGGTAAATCTTATACCAACGTATTCGGTTTGGGAAGCCGGTGTACTTTTCCTTCCGGCATGGAGCAAGGTGATGATTTTTATTTTATAATCGATACCATTCAAAAACAGGAATGTGCGGTTTGTATGGCTTACTACCCCACTCCACCAAAAAAACTCTCCATAAAAGTGGTGGAAAAATAATGTATCCGCTATTAAGCATACAGGATCTTTCTGTTGATTTCATCGCCGAGTCCGGAACAACACAGGCCGTTAAAGGAGTTTCTTTTTCAGTTAATAAAGGAGAGATCGTAGCCCTGGTGGGTGAATCAGGTTCTGGTAAATCCGTTACCTCTCTTTCCATATTACAATTACTTCCAGCGCCTCCGGCCAGGTATACATCGGGTCAAATACTTTTTTCTGAAAGCGGCCAGGATCAAAACGATCTTTTAAGAAAAGACAATTCATCACTTCGTGATATCCGTGGCAATAAGATCGCCATGATATTCCAGGAACCGATGACCTCGCTAAACCCCGTATTTACCTGCGGCGAACAGGTAATCGAGGCTTTGCTGGCACATAAGAACATTTCGAAAAAGAATGCCAAACAAAAAGTGATCGAATGGCTGGAAAAAGTAAAACTCCCCAACCCGGACACGATCTTCAGTCGCTATCCGCATCAATTAAGCGGCGGGCAAAAACAAAGGGTAATGATCGCCATGGCCATGTGTTGCGAACCTTCTCTGCTAATCTGTGACGAACCAACAACAGCTCTGGATGTATCGGTTCAAAAAACCATACTGCAATTGATTAAAGAACTGCAGCAGCAATTGGGCATGGGTGTCATTTTTATTACACATGATCTTGGCGTGGTAGCAGAGATCGCTGATCGTACCCTCGTGATGTATAAAGGAGAGATAGCTGAGCAAAATACAGTTCAGCAAATATTTACTAATCCGAAACATCCCTATACAAAAGGTTTGCTGGCCTGCCGGCCGATATTGCATGAGAAAGGAAAACGTCTGCCGGTGGTGAGTGATTTTTTGGAAATGAAGTCAGATCCCGATAGCTATCGGGACGGAGGTCGGAAGTCAGAGGCTAACATCAAAAATCAAACGCTCCTGGAAGTAAAAAATCTCTCCGTCTGGTTTCCTTCCAAAAAAACATTTTTAGGCAAAACACTTTCTTACACCAAAGCGGTTGACGATATAAGTTTTGAAATATACAAAGGAGAGACTATGGGGCTGGTAGGTGAAAGTGGTTGTGGCAAGACTACGCTGGGCCGGGCCCTGTTACGTTTGATTGAGCCTACTGCGGGTAGAATAATTTATGATGGCATTGATCTTACCGCAAAGAAAAAAGATGAACTGCGATCGTTACGAAAAGCTATACAGATCATTTTCCAGGACCCCTACTCTTCGTTAAATCCCCGCTTGACGATTGGTTCAGCCATCACTGAACCATTGAAAGTGCATCATATTCTTTCAGGTGATAAAGCAAGAAAAGAAAGAGTTATTGAATTATTGGAGAAAGTAGATCTGAGGCCGGAACACTTCAATCGTTACCCGCATGAATTTTCCGGTGGTCAGCGGCAACGGATCGTCATCGCCCGTGCACTCGCATTAAATCCCTCTTTTCTTGTTTGTGATGAATCTGTTTCAGCGTTAGACGTAAGTGTACAGGCACAGGTATTAAACTTATTGAGTGACCTGAAAAAAGAATTTGGTTTTACCATCATCTTTATCTCCCATGATCTTTCAGTGGTCCGTTATATCAGCGACCGCATCATGGTGATGAACAAAGGGAAGATAGAAGAAAGCGGTAAAGCCGATGATATCTACTTTAATCCCGCTTCTGCTTATACACAAAAACTGATTGCTTCTATTCCGAAAGGGTTGCCGGACGGCCGGCAGGGATAGCCCATTAATCCTCTTCATATTCTGTTTCGCCATCAGCTTCATAGCTCTCATCATCATCCGCCTTAGCATAAAACTCTTTGGCGCTTTTCCGGCGGGAATACAACATCCGCTTTAATTGTTTATTCAACTGGTTAATCAACGGCTCATCCGTTTTGATCTTTGTATTAGTAAAGGAGGTTAAGTCGTACCGGGATATATTTGAATACTCAGTATAATCATCAAACCTGTCCGCTTCTTTTTTATCGTCTTTTTCAAATTCAAACTGCTTCGGATCTTCAGGGACTAACCCAACGGTCGCCAGTTTCCAGCTTGCATCATCCTTCTTTGTTTTGTATTTATAGAAATAGACTATCCCTTTCCGGCCTTTAATTTCAGCAGGCAGTTTATCTACAAATACCAGCGTATCCGGTTTATCATAGGTCTTTTCAGCCAGCACTTTACTTCTTCCCAGGTCAAGATGATTGTTATATTGCCGCGGGAATTTTGCTTCTTTATTCAACTCCTTAAGGTCTTTATACAATTCATACCTGTATTCATCCATCGCGGCAAAAAAATTCAATAAGCTATCCGGGTAGGGCTTGTTATTACGAAGGAGTAACAGGAGCGTATTATATTTTAGCCGTTTATCCGATGAAGAAAGTACCTGCCTGAACAGGGGCTGCACATTAGTATTCACGTCCCAATAAGGCATTACCAGTGTAGTATACAATCTCAATTTTTCATTTCCTGCATCTTTGACTTCATCACTGCCATAAAGTGACGAATTATTTCTTTTATCGTCCTTGTTCAGTTCTGCTTTCTCAATAGCTTTTTGCTTCTCCGAAATAGCTTGCTTTTTCAATTCCTGTTTTGCTTCTATTAAAAATTTACTGAAATAAATATCATACACTTTTTTATCAACCAAATTACTATCCACCATGACTGCCAGTAATTGCATCATACTGTTTTTATAATCGTCAAGATTTAAAAGCGGCAACAGATCGGGCAGGATAGTACGGGTTAATGATAAAGAGTCGTACAATTCATCCATGAAGCTGTCATTGTCATAACTATACTGTCTTGCATTGATTTTTATCGAACTGCTGTACAAATTGGAATAATCAGGCACGCCATTGTCCGGATTAACATTGAGGACAGGTGGCTCGCTTATTACTATGTCCCGGAAAAGCTGGTAAGCATATTGCGTTTTTTGCTGCAACAAAACCTCTAATGCTTTATACTGCAGGTCCAGTGTATCACCGGCTGCATAATATAATTCTTTCAGGTAATCGGAAGATTGTTTTGTTGGTATATCATCCAATTTGCCAATCAGTATTTTTTTGGTATCGAGGTATTTTTTTTCTTTCCAGTTAAGAAAAGAAATAGTTTTTTTCAGATTTGGCAGATCAGCCGAATCCAGTTGAACGGAATAGATTCCTTTCAATGCCCTTTTGTGTGCGATCGTATCCGAACTCATGAAATCAGAAAAAAACAAACCTGATTTTTTTACAAACGGATCAACACCCTTCAATGTATCAGATGGTGTAAAACTGTCGAAAAATAATTGTACAAAACTACTTGGCTTACTAAGTGTATCAGATTGGGTTAATAACGCAAACCCGATTCCGTCTTTAAAAAAAACTTTACTCCATATCGTCCTGCTGCTGCCGGTATCAGTAATGATCCTTTCCCAAACTTTCATCTTATTGGGTAGTTCATATTTCTTTTTCATTCTGACGATCCCGGATGAATCACCAAAAAGAGAAGCATGATTTTCCTTATCCAGCAGGTTGCTGTCTTTTATATAATTGTACCGTTGCAGTTTAAAAAAGGATATAAATATTTTTTCGCCTGTGGTATCGTTACTTATGATCTTACTGCGAAAGGCCCCGTTCTCCAGGAGTTCATTTTCCGTTGATTCATCATCGTCGTCAGATACAGAATAATTATACTTTGGAATATCCAATTTTTCTTTAGAGGGCTCTGGAAATACAGGGCTTTTAACACTAAAGTAAAGAGCCGTATCCTTCCTTTCCCTGGCGGCACTATAGTTATATGGCTTTACTTCAAATGAATTCAGAAAATTTTTAATACCTGTTGTTTCCTGTCTGCCATGAGCTATCAAAGTATAATAATGTGGCCCCTGTATGATAAATCTTGTAAAATACAAAGTTCCTGATTTGTCTTTGTACTGGCAATCCAATGCGGGATATCCTTTTACCACGGTCTGCTTTCTGCTTATTAATTTGTCAACAAACTCGGAAGCGGCAAAACTTTCAGCCATCAATCCCAGGTCAAAACTGTCTTCTTCCGCGAAATGATAATTATGAATGTCAGTGCGGATAACACGATACTGGGTATTAGTGGGTTTATCCTCCGCATCATATATCCAGCTGCCGTCATTACCAATATGCGGATCATGCGGCATATCAATACTGAATCCTCCGTAAGGCGGCGAATATTTTCTCCATCCGGCGGTAGTGATGTCCGTTGATGGTTTGTATTCTTTAAGCACGATGCTTCCAAAAAATCTTTTGGCCTCCTCGCCGTTCTTTACATATTCACCTGTACCGCTCATTTTAAAAATGATCACTTCGAAAGGAGTAGTAAAAATATTATACCGCTGTATATCTCCTCTTCGTGTCTTATTCGTCAGGTCAATACCCGTATATCCATTCCGGACAATAGTTGTTTTAGAAATAATTTTCCCGGGGATATTTTCATACAATAAGCTGTCAATAATTTTATTTACCCTAATTGTATTATGTCCCCACATCCAGGCATTGGTCATAATACGGGTGACCATATAATAACTGCCATTCGCCATATCAGCATATTGACGCTGATCTAAGCTGACGTCTTCTCCAAATTTGTAAAACTTCCCGGGAATATCCACTTTGTACAATCCATCATCCGCTGTTTGCGTTGAGAAAGCTACCGGCACTCTTACTTTTTCCACCTGGTTTTTATGCTGGCTATCCCTGGCCCCCATTTTTACCGGACGCAATTTGTAGCCCTGGCGCCGTAGCCACTCTATCACACCACGGCTTCCGGGTAAATGAGCCGCACCCACACCCACAAAAAGCGATTTCCCCGATTTAATTATCGAGTCAATAGAAGAAGCCTGTATCTCATTTCTGCGATATAAAAATTTTTCATCAAACGCGGCGGAGAAACTGTTGTATTTGTTGATTGAATCCAGCCAGTCAAGATTACCGCTGCGGTATGCCTCTTGTAGTTTGTTGTAAGAATATCCTTCTTCGCTATCAGAACTTCTTTCCTTCTTATTCTTGTCTTTCGCAGCATCCTTATAGGCTTCCATCATCAGTTTCATGCTTTCGCCATACTTCTCCACTCCCGCGACTTTCTTTCCCCATTTTTTACCGCACTGGTAAATATACATATCGAGATAAGTGTCTTCTTCAAAGTCGCTTGTTTCGCTTCCGTACGACCGGTACAATAAGTTATTGATGGTAGAAGGGTTGCTGTAAAGGGCTCTTTCTATTTTTTTATCATACTTATAAAACTTCAGTGTATTGACGCTTAAATAGTCATCGGGCACCTGCAAGAAACCACCCGGTTGGTAAGGATTGCTAAAATTTTCATACCCGTTACCACTGATCTCATACTTACTCATATCCTCCTGCCAGGATTCAGGATTGGTTTCCAATGCAACTACATCCGCATTCCGGATGCCGAGGTAAAAAGAGTCAGCCAGGTGGAAAGCCAGCTTGCTGCTGACATGCATGGTACCAAAAAGATAAGAAGGCTTTTTCAGTCCTTTTCCGGTGATCTCCCATAAAAGGCTGGGATATTTTTTGCTCTTTGCCTTAGACTGAGCATGCATTACGCAGGGGAGCAGGATAAAAAGTAAAATAAGGGTTCGCTTCATACAGTTCTTGATTCTGATACAGGTGAAATGCTATTTAAGCCGATAATAACTAACAAACAACTCAGCGAGGCTTATGTTAATACAGGCGGCTTTATTACCTGAATATTTCTCTTTTAGATTTCCTTTATAGACCATGATCAACAAAACTAAGATGCCTGCTGCCATCAAAAAGCATAAACTAAGTTTAAAACCATCTTCAAAAACGTCTTTTTAAAAAAAATAGTGTCATCCAAACAATTTTGTCCTTAAATCTTTACCTTTGCCAGCTTTTAAAGCTGTCCGCTTGACAGAGCCCGGTGCCGTAAGACCGGGGTTTGCCGCTCCGCTTTGATACCCGGGTGTCTCATAACCAGGGTCAATGTCGAATCGTTCAACCCTCCCGTCTTTCCCAAAGCAGCCCTTTGGACCGGTCTTGTCCTGAGACCTTTTATAAACAATAATACTCATCAATGAAGCTTTCACAATTCCGTTTCGACCTCCCCCTGAATCTTATCGCTCAAAACCCTACTAAAAAACGTGAAGATGCCCGTATGATGGTCGTTCACCGTCACACGGGTCAGATCGAGAACAAACATTTCCGCGACATCCTCGAGTATTTTGATGACAAAGATGTCTTTACCGTTAACAACACGAAGGTATTCCCCGCCCGTATGTACGGCCGCAAAGAAAAGACAGGCGCCAAGATTGAAGTGTTCCTGCTTCGTGAATTGAACAAGCCCAATCGTCTCTGGGATGTTATTGTTGACCCGGCCCGTAAGATCCGTGTAGGAAACAAACTTTACTTTGGCGACCAGGAAGACCTTGTGGCGGAAGTAATCGATAATACCACCAGTCGTGGACGTACCATCCGTTTTTTATGGGAAGGAACGGAGGAAGGTTTCCGTGCACAATTAGAAAAACTGGGAGAAACGCCCCTGCCAAAATATATAAAACGTAAACCGGACGAAGAAGATAAAGAACGTTATCAAACTGTTTACGCCAAACATGAAGGTGCTGTGGCCGCTCCTACTGCCGGTCTTCACTTTAGCCGTGAACTGATCAAGCGTTTGGAAATAAAGGGTATCCGTTTCGCTGAAGTAACACTGCATACGGGGTTGGGTACTTTCCGACCGATAGAAGTGGAAGATCTCAGCAAGCATAAGATGGATGCCGAGTATTATAATATTGATGAAACCGCCTGCAAAATCGTCAACCGGGCCAAAGAATACGGCCATCGTATTTGCTCTATCGGTACTACTACCATGCGGGCACTGGAATCATCATTCACCGCGCAAAAACTATTGAAACCTTCTGAAGGCTGGACCAATATGTTTATTCACCCGCCTTACGATTTCAATATCGCTGATTCATTGGTCACCAATTTTCATCTGCCTAAAACCAGTTTACTGATTATGACCTGTGCTTTCGCCGGTTATGAATTGACAATGGAAGCGTATAAAAAAGCGATTAAGGATAAGTACAGGTTCTTTAGTTATGGAGATGCATTGTTGATTGTCTAAACCAGATTCATAAGGTTACCAGAATACTGAAACAGTCTCGCTTTGGCGGGGCTGTTTTGTTTTACAGCATTTATGAACCCAGCTTTTGCGCTACTATCATCGTCCATTACCGTTTACAACGGAATGATCCGGCGCACCCTTCTGCGTTCCATTCACCATTGAGTATTTTCAAAAATTATGGACTAACTGTGGTATTGCGTTGATCAACGAATTCGATCGATTTGCTCATTTGTATGCGTATAATTTTTCCTATTTTGAAAAGCGACCAATTTTCTTCCGATACACGGTGAAATATCACCATCCAGAATATTTGTTGATTCGACAAACCTTATTCTTTTTAATTTCTTCAGCCCGGTGATTGGTTTAAGTGAATCAATATTTCCGCAATTATTTACCTCCAGATTTTCTAAATTTTGAAGTGCCGACACCTCATCAATTTTATTTAGCTGTTTACACGTCTCTATTATAAGAGTAGTAAGGGTTGCACAAACGGTATCTATCCCGCTTAAAGACGTGAGCTTTGTGTTGATGTAGAGCTCAAGTGTTCTTAATTTTACAAGCGTATTGAGTCCTCCTAAGTCTTTTATCGCAGAACTTACTATTTTCAACTCTTCCAAATTCGTTAAAGGAGATAGAAATGAAAAATCCTCCATCTTCCATTTGAATATGGACAATGATTTTAAATTAATAGCTTTATCCAGATTTTTCACCTTATTATTCCAATCAAATGAAGCATACTCCAATAAAGGGAAATTCATAAAATCAAGTTCTTGCTTGTGAGGGTGACTTATCCTAAGTCTCTTTAGGTTCTTAAGGTGGTTTATACCAGTTATGTCAATATTGGGTGCAGGAATAATTGCAACGTCATCAACAAAGGAATAATCCTTAAAGAAGTCGGTACTTTCCTGAGTAAAACCAAAAACATAGTTCAACTCTGCTTTCCTGAGGCCATTATCCAACATAAAACCTTTTGCTGTCGATAAATTGTCATTAGTTAGTAACAAATATTTATCAGCGTTGTTATTTACCCTTATCTTAAATCCTCTTCTTTCGATAATTTCCATTTTTATTTTTTTTGTTTTCCCGGGGGCTCCCTTGGCCTTCAACAATCATACTTGGTCTCACCGGTGTTTGGCCAAAGCCAACCCTGATGTTTAAATCTCCGCAACAATCGATAATTAAAAATAATCTCATTTAATTTTCATTCACTGGTATAATTGAATGTACGAAATTCCCTATCGCCGGGGCTGCCGCTACGCACAGTCCAGGTACACAGCAAACGTTGTCGGAACCACTTTTTGTTATTGCGGGGTCTTCTTTCTCCAACAATCAGGAACGGTCTCACCGGGGTGTGGCCAAAGCCGACCCCGGTGTGTAAACCTCTGCAACAATCGGTAATTAAAAATACTCTCATTGTATTTTCGTTTCATTGTTATAACTGAATGTGTTAAATTTCCTATACGCCGGGGTTGCAGCTACACACAATCCGGATACACAGCAAACCCCGGCGGGACCGCTTACTTATGCGAAGATGGGTGAAGACCGCGTGTGAACTTTAATTTGGTTTCGTTAACAGCTGTCATACATTTCAAACAACTGTTGGATTTTCATTTTACGGGTAACTTTAAAAGTTATAAACATTTTATAGCTGATGCGGCATCCGGTAACTTACCTGCCTATTCATTTGTTGAGCCCCGTTTTTTTACACCACATAACGATCAGCATCCATCGGGCTACGATACCCTGATACCCGTTGATGCACCAGGCAAAGTAGGCTCGGTCTGGCTGGGAGAAAAACTAATTTGGGAAGAATACAATGCTGTAAAAAATTCGAACGGTGATGAACAAGGCCATGGCAATACCTGGAAAAACACGCTGTTGATCATAACGCATGATGAACATGGCGGCTGTTACGATCATGTGCGCCCGGGCAAAGCACCTGCGCCAGATGAAAAAAACAAACCGGCCGGCCAATACTGTTTTAAGTTCGACCGGCTTGGTGTACGTGTACCCATGATCATGGTATCGGCGCATATAAATGCCAATACCATCATCAATACTGAACACAGGCATACATCCTTCCTGCATACTATGTGTAAAAAATGGGATCTTCAACATTTAACAGACAGGGATGCTTTAGCAAATGACTGTACAGAAGTATTTAATGCAGAGCAAATAAGAGATGTAAGCAACTGGCCCGATTTACCCGAACCGATAATACCTGAAGAACATTACCGGTACGATTTTTCAGATGCATTGATTGGTGACCTTGAAAAAAATATTCTAAGATCTGTAAGTCAATGGAAAACCGGATCAACCGCACAAACTGAAAAAATAAAAACAGCAGGAGAAGCTATGCAATACCTGCATGATATGGAAGATAAATTATCCGGTGCAAATTTGAATGAACTAACATATACCTGGATATTGGAATAATAAACGAAAACATCATTTCCTCATTTTGACTAAACCCCTCATTTATGAAAAAAGTATCCATTTATGTTCTTACATTTTTTACAGTACTTATTGCTGTAAGCTGCAATACCAATTCTGAAAAAGAAGCTGTTTTGGCCGGCGGTTATTCAGGCCCACCCTATACCGTGCAATTAGTGGAATATGTAAATGAAAAACTGCCCTATCTGCATTCCTACACACATGCCATTTACAATGATAAAATAATTATGATGGGTGGCCGTACAAATGGATTACATGCTATTGGCTATAAATTTGATCAGTCAAATTCTAATAAAACAATTTATGTTGTAGATACTAAAAACTGGACAGATCCTGCCGGTTGGCATGTTTACAGTTTGCCCTATTCAAATTTAAATTTCCAAAATAACAATGTCGATACCAGGCATTTTATGGCTAACAATGCCGAGTTCTTTACAAAAGACAGTGTACTTTATATTGTAGGCGGCTTATTGGGTGGAATTGTGCCTACACAGCTAAACAATCCAAAAGATCCTCAATCTGGAATAAAAACACTTGGTGGGCCCGCCTCAGCGGGTCCTATTACGTTACCTTACTTTACAGCAATTGATCTTCCTGCCCTTATAAATCAAGTGATGAATAATCATAAGCAGGCAATGGCGGCAAATGCTATCCGGCAGGTATTAGATATAAACTTTGCGATAACCGGAGGAGAAATTAGCCTGATTGACACGACGGTTTACCTGGTTTTTGGTTGGAATTTTTATGTATCGCCGGGACCAGCCGGACCCGGTGACCAGTATTCGCACCAAATAAAAGCGTTTACATTTACCGATACTGGTTCAGTTTTATCTGTCAGCCCGGTAACAATATGTAAAACCTGTTGGGACGGAAAAGTAGGTGAAGATAATTCTGGAAACTACAGACGACGCGATGGCAGCCTGAGCGCCATGATTGATCCCGGCGATGGCAGCCAGGCATTATTATACTATGCCGGTGTATTTAAAAATGGCAATAACAATTTTGACTCTCCTGTTTGGATTGGTAAAGATGCTGCGGCAGAACAACCATTTGTAATACGCTCAAATGTATATACCTGTATGGTGGTACCGGCCTACAGTAAGGCAAATAAAACATCCTATGCTACATTGCTTGGAGGAATGAAAAATGCTGAATATAATGGGGGCCCAATTACAAAACCAACTGAACTTACAGCTACCAATGCACCTGTTACTGCACTTGACTTAACAGGTGCTTTTACAAATATTCCATTTTCCAATCAGTTCACTACTATAATGATAGATAGTAAACATAATTTTTCACAATATCTTTTACCGGATTCATTTCCCAAAACTATACAGCCAGTAATTCTGCCTGCATCTCCGGTGGATACCCTTGAATCCGCTACACTTCCGGTGAATTCAGTAACTTATAATGGTTCCGAATCGGAATTGATTTGGACATTAAAATCTGACCGCCTTTCTAACGGTGTTATTGATTATGATGCATTTATTAAAGCCAATCCCAAAGGGGCTGTTGTCGGTTATTTGCATGGTGGCATACTTTCGGCCTTAACCAATGTATTTGCCGCAAAATCTGCTCATCTTTCAATAGCAAGCAACAGAATTTTTGCCGTTAAAATCGTGCCGGTAGAAAAATAAAATAAACAAGGTTTTTGT
>JBDTUH010000033.1:0-63124 GCA_040007815.1 Chitinophagaceae bacterium | reverse complement strand
ACAACAGCTTAACGAAAATGAACAGTCATGTAAAATCGTTCAATATGCGACCGATCAAATACTGAATAATTCAGGTAAAGAAATTATATCTGAAATACTCGAAACATTACGCCTTACTGAAAGAACTTTTCAACGAATATTTAAAAAATATGTGGGTATAACCCCTACCCAATACAGACGCATCTGCCAGTTTCAGCAATCGTTCGGACAACTTCGGGGAAAACAGTTTACTAAAATATCAGACGTGGCTTATGATAACGGCTTTGCGGACCAGAGTCACTTCATTCGTTCTTTTAAGGAGTTCACACAAATCACACCGAAGGACTATCTAAAAAATGGGCTGAAAAACAAAAATGGGTAGTGTCGGCTTTATTCTATTCTTTGGCGACGTCCTTCGATAATTTTGTCCTTCAATAATTAAAAAGGATTTAAAATGAAAAAACAAATTACACCCTGCCTTTGGTTTAACAACCAGGCGAAGGAAGCAGCCGTATTGTATTGTTCGGTTTTTAAAAAATCAAAAATTACCGGGCAGTCCCCCATTGTTACAGAGATTGATGTATCGGGCCAAAGATTTATTCTTTTAGATGGGGGACCCATGTATCGGCCCAATCCTTCCATTTCGTTTTATTATATCTGTGAAACTGAGCAGGAGCTTGACAATATCTGGGACGCTTTCCAAAAAGGAGGAAATGTGATGATGCCCATTGATAAATATCCCTGGAGTGAAAAATACGGATGGATTACCGACAAGTTCGGTATTTCCTGGCAATTGGCTCTAAGCAAAATCAGTGAGACAGGACAAAAAATTACTCCCTGCCTGCTGTTTACAGGAAAACAGTATGGAATGGTTGATGAAGCAATTGAGCATTACACTTCCATATTTAAAAATGTAAGCGTTGACGGAATTCTTCGATATGGTGCAAACGAATTACCCGACACAGCAGGAAAAGTAAAACATGCTCAAATTGCAGTTGAAGGGCAAAAATTTATGCTCATGGAAAGTGCGGCGGACCATCAATTTACTTTTACCGAAGGCGTGTCATTAACCGTGTATTGCGAAACACAGGATGAAATTGATTATTACTGGGAGAAATTTACAGAAAGCGGGGAGGAAAGTATGTGCGGCTGGCTCAAAGATAAATTCGGTGTGTCCTGGCAAATTATTCCCGCCATGCTCGGAAAAATTATGAGTGACCCCGCCAAAGCAGGCAAAGCGGCACGGGCGTTTATGTCAATGCGAAAACTGAACATTGAACAAATTGTTCAGGCATCTATTTCCTAAAACAAACAATTCCGTATCGGTGAAACATGAATAAAATATTTTCAAACCATCAGCCATAAATACGGCTCTATGGCAATGATTTGAAGTGATAGTAATAATGTATAAGACCGATCGTGATTGAAAAGGCACGATCGGTCTTATTTTATCTGCCAATGCTTCAACCCCCGGGGGGTCGCAACGCACCTCCTTTTACGAAATTTTTTTTAAAAATTGAGACATTTAAGTGTTTATACATACGGAAAAACAGACAAATACTAAGCTTAAAAACTATTATTACTACATTAAAAGGAACGACCCGACGACACACAAATAAATAGTAATACACCATATTTGTGAATAAGAAAACCCTTAGTGCTGATGGCCAGATTTCAGTTACCATACTAAGTAAGTTTTCAAATTCAATATCCCGAACAAAGAACCAAAACATGTATTACTCAGGCATTTTCGCGTTTGCAGACTATCCATTGGTCAATCGCCGCTTCGCCAATCGATTCACTCATCATTACAGTCTCCATTATAAATCTTCGCCTGGTGAACAAAAAAAATCAGGATCTGCTTTTTTGCTGATATCATTAAGCCTGCCAACTGTTTTAAAAATTTATAAACCAACCTATTCTTAAAAAGACCCAATCTATTACTATGGAAAAAATTACTATCCTTGTCACCGACGACCACACTTTAATCAGGCAATGCTGGAGCCTTATTCTGAATGCAGAACCCCGGTTTAAAGTAGTAGCTGAAGCAAGCAGCGGAGAAGAGGCTGTCACGCTGGTGACACAACTGCGGCCCAATATCGTCATCATGGACATTAACCTTCCGGGAATAAATGGCATCGAAGCAACTCAATTGATAAAAAAAGCTTCGCCAGCTACAAAAATTCTTGGTGTATCCATGCATGCACAACCGATACATGCCCGCACCATGATGAAAGAGGGAGCTATGGGTTATGTAACAAAGAACTCTTCCCGGTTTGAACTGTACAATGCCATTATAGAAATACACAATGGCCGCAACTATGTAAGCAACGATGTCAAAAGCCTGCTGGTTGATCAAATGCTGGGTACCGATAATAAAGATCAGGGTATTAACAAACTCTCCAACAAAGAAATTGATATCATAAAATTTATTAAAACGGGTTGCTCGTCTAAGGAAATTGCTAACCGGTTAAGCATTGCCGTTAAGACGGTGGAAGCTCACCGCTATAATATTCTGAAAAAACTAAATCTTAAAAATACGGCCGCTATGGTCGATCATATCAACAGGCATCAGCTACTGTTTTGATCAGTTCCTGGTGATTCCCTTTTAAAATTTCAATCACCGTGCGATAATAATGCAATTAATGAAGCCTGAAGATTTTAACAACCGGCACACAAAATCGGGAGCAACTGAAAAAGTTGCAACAAGGGCCAATCTTTAGTTTTCGTCTTTAGTTGTATAAGGCAGTGGCAGGCTATCCGCGGCTGATCAAATTTGAATTAAATCACCGCAGTTTGGCTAAACACCCTTTCTGTATATGGCATTTTTCACTCAGTCTTTCTATTCCGGATCACTATTGACCACTTCTCCAACTGACTTAACAATTCTTTCAGTTCAATAGGTTTGCTGATATAATCATCCATACCCGCTTGCATACAGGCGTCGCGGTCCCCCTGCATCACGTTAGCAGTCATCGCAATAATTACAGGTTGTATTTCGAGGCAGGTGCGGATCATCCGTGTGGCTTCCAGGCCGTCCATCTCAGGCATCTGGACATCCATCAGGATCATGTCATACTGATCATTGCTTACCATTTCAAGAGCCTCTTTGCCGTTTTGCGCCAATGAAGGTTGATAGCCGAGTTTGGTAAGTATTTTTATGGCGATTTTCTGGTTAACGGTGTTGTCTTCAGCGAGAAGGATACGCAAAGGATATTGTTTTGAAAATTCATCCGATAATTTATTTACCGCTTCTTTTTTATCCGTCGTGGTATTAAAGAGATTGATTACATGCTCCCTGAGGATGTATTGCCTGATTGGTTTTAACAATACAGAGATAAATAGCTCCGGTGTCTGACTGTACGGGTTACTTCCCTGGGTACTCATTAGAATAATCGGTATGGCGGGGTATTGTTTACGGATGGATGCTGCAAGGTGAACACCATTCATACCAGGCAAACCCTGATCTAAAATAAGGAGGTCAAATTTGCTGTTTCCGGACAAAATATCAAGAGCCTGCTCGCCTGAAGAAGCGGCAACCGGCAACATTTTCCATTCTCTCATTTGCTTTAAAAGCACTGCACGCTGGGTTGCGTTATCATCTATTATCAATACATTCTTATTTTCAAGTCTATGCATACTATCATAGTGTGCATGATTACGTGGCGACTTAAGACTGGGAGTTAATGGTATACTGAACGTGAATGTACTACCCTTGTCTTCCTGGCTCTTGGCCTGGATATTACCTCCCATCAATTCTACCAATTTGCGGCAAATGACCAATCCCAGTCGTGATTTTTCATCTATTCCTGCTTTTTGATTTTCTTTTACCACAATTCCTTTAAATAATAAGCTCAACTGATCTTTAGGAATACCTGGTCCGGTATCTCTCACTTCGAAATTAATTTCAGCGGGATATCCGGCAGTTTCGGGCAAATAATGAACTCCTACGAATATCTCCCCTTTTTGGGTGAACTTAACCGCATTTTCAATAAGATTCATTAACACCTGCCGCAGGCGTTTGTTATCTCCAATGATCTGTTCTGGTACATCCTGGTCTATATCATATACCAGGTCAATACCTGATTCACTGGTTTTAGCTGCAAATAATCCTATCACCTCTTCCACAACATCCCTCAGATCAAAATCTTTAAACTCCAGTTGGTTCCCTTCCTGGTGCAGCTTGGAAAAATCAAGAATATCGTTGGCTAATAAATTGTTTACAGTGGTTAGCAGGCTTTCGCCGCAACTGCGGATAGTATCGGTGTATTCTCGTTGTTCTTTTGTGAGGTCTGTATCTGCCAGCAACAATGACATTCCCAATACACCGTTCATTGGAGTGCGGATCTCATGACTCAGGACAGACAATAGTTGTTGTTTTACCAGTTTGACCTGTTCGACTTCTTTAAGAGTTTTTTGCTCTTTTAACACCGCCTTTTCCAAACGCATACTCAAATCCTCTACTTCATTTTCTAATAGTTCATTACTTGTTTCTATGGAGCCCAGTCGTTCCGCAAAAAAACGGTAAGCAATAAATGCCATAAGTGCGGCCAACCCGGCGATAAACCACCAAATGGAAAAATACAGCAGGCTGAAAGCAAGCACAGGAACTGCAAATAAAATGAGATAAATTCTTTTCATTGTCTTTTTTTAGGTATCAATTCCGGCACATTGACGATAGGTTATTTTTCCAGTTCAGTTATTTCTATTTCCGCTTTTTCCAGCCTGTTCATGATTGAAATGTCTTTCAGGAATGGATTCCAGTAAAAAATCAACCGCTCTATTGGTTTCCATAATATTACCCAGCAAAGAACGTCAAGGCTATTGGTCAACCCCGTCGTCAGCCTGTGGTCATCATTTTTGGGCAACAATAATGGAAGGAAGCCCTGGCACACCAGCACAAGCGCGAGGCTGGTAAAAAGCAACATATAAGTTTTCCGCTTGAATCTTTCAAATGAAGAATTTGCAAGGGCTTTTGACTCCGAAAAATGCCGGCGTATGGCATAGCATAGTGGCTCCGCATATTGTTTGTCAGAACTATTGGTATAGCTTATCCTGTAAGTGAATTCGGAATTTCTCTTGGCCGATCTGATGCAGGTCATGATATATAGCTCGAACTCGTGACTCAATTGTCTTTTGTACAGTGGAGCCGGGTCCTGCGGATTAAAATACCCCCTGAAGATATCCTGCTCCAGGGATAAGAAGATATTGATCTTCTTTGCTGATGGCTTGTTCATAATAGTATTGGATATACAAATACTATCAGCACGAATTTTATACGCAGCAGTATTTGTATTTACTGATGTAACAACGCATAAAAATTCATTTATTGGTGCAAAAAGTCTTTTTCTTTTGAAACTAAGTGTAAATCTAATTCACCTCTGATGGTTTATCTATACAATTATAAACTAAACCGTTTATTCCTCTTTTTTCCAGACTAAATAAATAAGATTTACGTTGAGAACTGTCAATAATTTTTTAAAAGACCTGATATCCGTAACTGTCGCGGTTAAAAAATGCAGTTCATCATACTTTTTTTGACGAACTGTTTCTTAATTCAAGTACCAATGGAGAACCAATTGATCCGAAGCGAACAGAAATTAGAAATGATCATGCAGCATGCGTCTATGGGCCTGGCTGAAATTGACAGAACTGGTAAAATTATTCACCTCAATACAAAAGGAGAAGCTTTACTAAAACCTATCTGGATTGCGAATGGTATGCGCGAAAATAATCTCTACCCTGTACTGGAACAGATAGCTCCGGCTTTGTCAAAAAAAATCAAGGAATCACCAAAGGAGGCAGGCCAGCTCTTAGCGAATGAACTACATAGTTTTTCCCAGTTGTCAGGTGGAGAACGTATTGAAAGGCACTTCAATTTTATGGTGATTAAAATATTCACCGATTGTATCATTGTAGGTTTTGAAGACATTGGCGACAAGTACTGTACAGATAAAGTCTTACAACAGGCTATTTTAGACAGGGCCATAGTTCTGGGGAAATATGAAATTGCGTCCAATGTTCTTCACGATATTGGAAATGCGGTAGTTGGGTTCTCAGCCTACCTTAATCGTATTAAACATTCACTTGAGCTGGATAATTCAGAGAATCTTCAGAATCTTGTCGGTTTTTTTGAAACACAGCAATCCGCCATCTCAGCCGCAATAGGCGATGTTAAAGCCGACGCCGTGATAAAGATACTAAGTGGTATAGTACAGACACAGAAAAATAACCAGGCCGACATCAGTAAGTCCATTAAAGAGCAGCAGAATATTATTACCCATATCCAGGAAATACTTAATATCCAGCGGCAATACGTGAGCGGAAACGGAACAAATGAAAGAAACCCAATACACTTAGACATCATCATCAACGATTGCATGTCTATGTTATTCGCTTCGCTTAATAAAAGAAACATTACGGTTTCACAGGATATTCCTGGTGATTTGCCTTTGATCAATGGCGACAGGACAAAACTTATGCAGGTAATACTTAACATACTTAAAAACAGTATAGAGGCCATTGATGTGTATGCGGTTGAAAAATCCATTTCCATTACTATAGCCAGCGGCCCGGGCCTCCTAACATTGCGAATACAGGATAGTGGTAAAGGTTTTGACGAGGCAACCGGAAAGAAACTTTTTACCCGTGGCTTTACCACAAAATCTTCGGGTACAGGCCTGGGATTGAGCAGTTGCAGAGCGATAATCGAAAGTTACGATGGCACTATTGATATTGCCAGTTGCGGACCAGGTAAGGGAGCAGTAACAACAATAGAATTTAAAGTTTAACCTAAATAAGTTTTCGAATTTTTTTGATACCAAACAAAAACATCCAATACCATGAAAGAAGCCGCCAACACCGCAGTATTAGTCATTGATGACGAAGAAATGGTGAGAGATAATATTGAAGAAATATTGGTCCCCCGAAAAAACGGGTCATCAAAAGACATAAGTATTGCTGCGAGCATATTATTTGACGCCCCGGTTGAAACACTGGTAAAAAAGAGAACCAGTAATATTCCCAATTTTACCGTGCACAAAGCTTCCAACGGAATGGAGGGACTGGAACTGGTAAAAAAATCAGTATCACTTGGCTCCCCTTACGCCGTTATTTTTTTAGATATGCGTATGCCGGGATGGGATGGGATGGAGACAGCTGAACGGATCAGGAAATATGATACAAAAGCGGAGATCATTTTTGTAACGGCCTTCAGTGACAATTCAATTGATGACATTGTAGCAAGGGCCGGACAGAATGTCGGCTATCATTGCAAACCTTATGCATCGGAAGAAATTACACAGCTGGCTACCAAGGCTGTTACAGATTATAATAAACTTCGCAATCTTGAAAAATTGATCGAAGCCATTTCATCAATAACTGTAGATGGGCAGCAGCTTACTTCTTTATTACGAAATATACTGGACCAGTTAGTTACTTATGTAGAAACAGACATGGCGCTGCTGGGGAAACTGCATGACAATTGTGAATACGAAAAATTATTCTCGATTGGTTCTATTGAGGAAAAAATAAACCTGGAACAATTAATTACCCGGATAAAAGCAGCCCAGATCGCTGATGGTACGGTGGTACAGTTAGAGGATATTGTACTGGCCCGTTTGGATAACTATTCCATTTTCGCCGTACTTAAAAACCAGGAACAACTGAAAACAGAAAAATTATACCTGTTGAAATTGTTCGTACTGAATGCCGCGAAAGCAATACGCAATGCCGAACTGCGTGAAAAACTTTTGCAAAAAGAAAAATTGTCCGCGGTAGGCAAAGCCGTCAGCATGATGATGCATGATCTGCGTTCGCCCATTAAAAATATCAAAGTACTGACTGATATGATGAGGGCTGACCTTCCGGAAAATGAATACCTGGATCTGATAGATGAATGTGGTGTGCAGGCTTCTGAGATATTTGAAGACTTTCTTGACTTTATTAAAGAAACACCGGTAAAAAAATTGCCGGTAAGCATTGACGCAATGATTGAGAATGGTATTAAGCTGGCAGAGGCACGAAACACCCTTGGGCAGGTGACGATTCATAAGAAAATCGCACAGGGCCTGGTGATAGGTGGCGATGAAAGCAAGCTTAAACGATCTGTAATGAACCTGGTAAATAACGCCATAGATGCCCTGATAGACAATAAAATCGCCAACCCGCGTATTGATATTGTCGCTGAAGCCGATAAAGCATCGAAGCAGGTTTTAATAACCATCAGGGATAACGGGCCCGGCATCCCTTCGGAAATTATGAAGACACTTTTTGACCCGTTTGTTACCAAGCAAAAAAGTGCGGGTACCGGTCTTGGGCTGGCAATTGTAAAACAATACATTACTGCACATGGCGGCGAAATAAAAGTAGACAATGATAACGGCGCGGTATTTACAATCACATTGCCTGTGCAGCAGTAACCCGCAATTGAAAAATAGAATGAACAGATTTTATACTAAAACACAGATATGAGAAAAGGAACCGTGATAGCCTGGCTGACATTTTTATCAGTAGGAGTAGTGGCATTGTTCTGGCACAACGACTGGGTGTATAATTTACCTACCCCGGTTCCTGAAAACTACAAACTTGTTAACCAGGGTGAAAACATTATGCTGGCGTCGGCAGTAAGGTCAAATAATAATAAGCCGATTTTCCTGCATTTCTTTAATCCTGTCTGCCCCTGTTCACGGTTTAATATGAAACATTTTAAATCGCTGGTAAAACAGTATGGCAATGAGGTGGATTTTAAAATCGTGGTAATGAGTAATAAGGATTATACAGCACTGGAAATACAGAACAAATTTGACATACAAATACCTGTATTGTTTGATACAACTATAGCCACTTCTTGTGGGGTATATTCGACCCCACAGGCTGTGATCATTAATACGGATCACAAATTATATTACAGGGGAAATTATAACCAGAGCCGTTATTGCAGTGATAAAAAGACTGAATATGCAAGGATCGCCCTTGATGCGCTTTTGCATTATAGTCCTGCGGTTAGTTTTAATCAGTATGCATTAAAGGCTTACGGATGTCAATTACCAAAATGTACCAAATGATATGAAAACCTCAGCAACTATTAATAACCTGACAGAGCAGGAGCAGCATACGGCGGCTTTCAGGGCAGGTGTGAAAAAGAGATCTGATAAACTTATAAATTATTTTCTTGGCAGCTACTTTTTGATGGGATTGCTATTCGCTTTTTTTTATGATACATGGCTGATAGCAATAGGTGTGGGAGGGCTTTCGCTTATTGCTTACTATTCTGTTAAAATAGCTTTACCTGATTCTGACCTTTATCAGTATGTTTTAAGTGTAATACTGGGTGTCTTCATGGCACAATACATTTACCAGATGCATGGCTTATTTGAGATGCATTTTTTTGCTTTTATAGGCAGCGCTATACTCATTACGTATCAAAACTGGAAACTACAGATTCCAATGCTGGCAGTGGTAGTAGTTCATCATATAGGTTTCGGTTATCTTCAGAACTCAGGTGTTCAAAGCATTTATTTTACACAGCTTGATTATTTTGAGCTTGGAACATTTCTCATACACTTCCTGCTTGCCGCGGTAATATTTTTTATCTGTGGCTTGTGGGGATACCAGTTAAAAAAATACAGTGAGATACAAATAGGCCAGAGTCTTGAAATGGGGAGGCTGCAGCAGGAAGCGCTTATGGCTGTTAATGCACAGAAAGAACAACTGGAGCGGCATGTTGCTGTATTGGATAAGGCGGTGGCGCAGGGTAAGTATGAAATCGCTTCCGATGTTATGCACGACATAGGGAATGCGGTAGTAGGTTTTGGTTCTTACCTCACACGCATCAGGCGTCTGCAGGACGAGAACAACCCGGAGAATCTGCAGAATCTCAGTGGTTTTTTTGAAGAACAAAAACCGGCGGTAGCCGCGGCTATCGGTGAAAAGAAAGCGGACGCTGTGATAGAGATGCTTAGCGGCATAGCGGAAACGCAGCGATACAACCAGGAAGAAATAAATAAATCGATTGCAGAACAGATAAAAACGATCACGCATATACAGGAAATACTGGATATCCAGCGGCAGCATATTACCGGCCATGAAAAGCAGGAAAGAAAGCCGGTTAACCTCCGGAATGTTATTAACGATAGCCTCGCTATGCTTTTCGCGTCATTTGATAAAATGGCTATTGCCGTTTCATTAAATATCGCGGCTGAAAAACCGGTTATTAAAGGAGACCGTACCCGGCTCATGCAGGTCATGCTAACTATTCTTAAAAATAGTATAGAGGCTATTGATGTAAATGCGGCCAAAAAAACTATTTCTCTTAATGTATTTAAGAACTCCGATCAACTGGTACTGCAGGTAAAAGATACGGGTAATGGATTTGATAAAAGCATCGCTGACCAGCTTTTCAACAAGGGATTTACCACCAAATTTTTGGGTACAGGGGAGAGTTTGTATAACTGCCGTGCAATTATTGAAAGCCATGAAGGCAGTATTTATATAACGAGCGAAGGTGAGGGAAAAGGCGCCCTGGCGACGATAGGGTTTAAAATTTAAAACGAGTTGTATGAGAATCTCACAGCTTTCATTATCAGTTAAGCGCACGGGAATGTATAGCGACTTGCTGATTTTAATACAGCTGATATAGTTTAAGGATCTGACTTATGAAAACTGTCCGTTATATTCTTTTTATTCTTCTGCAGGCAACTGGTTTTTTTGCCGTTGCCCAGACCCAAAGTATAAGATTTGAACACTTAGGAACGACACAGGGCCTTTCGCAGAGTAATGTGGTTTGTATTCTTCAGGATAGTAAAGGGTTTATGTGGTTTGGTACGCGGGATGGATTAAATAAATATGATGGCTATAAGTTTACGGTGTATAAAAATAAAGCTGGCGATAAAAATAGTATCAGCAATAATTATATTCAGTCAATAATAGAAAGTAAAAATGGCAATCTTTGGATCGCAACCTGGGGTGGAGGGCTAAACAGCTATGACCGCCAAAAAAATCAGTTTACTTCTTTCAAGCACGATTCAAAGAATAACAACAGCATTTCAAGTGATTTTGTAAACGCCGTACTGGAAGATAGCCGCGGAAATATATGGATTGGTACTGAAACGGGCGGACTGAATATGTTTGATGCTAAAAAAAATGAGTTTGTTCATTATACCAACAACAGCACTGATGATAATAGCCTCAGTGATGTATTTGTAAGAGATATCTTTGAAGATAGCCAACGCAATTTATGGATAGCTACCGCCAACCAGGGCCTTAACCTCTTCAACAGGAAAACTAATTCGTTTACCCGTTTTCAGCACAATACCAAAGACGGCAAATCCATTAGCGGTAATGACGTGTACACGGTGTTTGAAGATAGCCGGAACCGTTTGTGGATTGGTTTAAATGGTGGTGGCCTGGACCTTATAAACAGGGAAAGCGGGGAATTTTATCACTATAAACATGATAACAATAATACTAATAGCCTGGCGAATAATTTTGTACATGCAATAAATGAGGACAGCAAAAAAAACATATGGATTGGTACTGAAAACGGAGGATTAAGTATTCTTGATTCCTCTGCAAAAAGTTTTCTAACATACGAGAGTAGTGAATTTGACCCTGGCAGCCTCAGCAGTAGTTCCATCTATTCAATTTACCGAGATACTAAAGACAATCTGTGGATCGGAACATTTAACGCCGGAGTTGATTTAGTAAGCCGGGATATAAGCCGCTTTATTCATTATAAACACCTGGCTTTTAAAAACAGCCTGAACCATAATAAAGTGCTTTGTATCTATGAAGATTCAGAAAAAAATATCTGGATCGGAACAGATGGTGGCGGGGTCAACTTGTTTGACACTAAAACCGGCAGGTTTACCGCTTTCCGTCATGAAGCGAAAAATAAAAATAGTATCTGCGGAGACTATGTGCTGAGTATATGTGAAGATGCTAAAGGAAACTTATGGTTCGGAACCTGGGCGGATGGTATAACAGTATTTAACAGGGCAGAAAACACCTACCGTCATTTTAAAAATGATCCCGAAAAACCTTCCAGCTTAAGCAGTAACAATGCCTGGACGATTTTTGAAGACACTGAAAAGAATATATGGATCGGCACTTTTGGCGGCGGACTGGATTTATTAAATCCGGATAACAATTCTTTTAAACACTTTAGATATGATGAAAAAAATAAAACAGGAATAAGCAGTAACAAAATACATTCAATTTACCAGGACGTTGCTGGAAAACTATGGATCAGCACTGATGGCGGCGGTTTAAACCGCTTTGATAAAAAAACCGGGATATTCACTCATTTTCTCCACTACGATGAAAAAAATAGTATCAGCAATAATAGTGTCGGCAATATCCTTGAAGACGGGCATGACAATTTATGGATAGGCACGATGTCGGGCCTGAATCACTTCGATAAGGTAACTAACGAGTTCACCGTATTAACAACAGCAGATGGACTACCGAGCAACGTCATTTCCGGGATACTGGAAGACGATAAGAAAAATATTTGGATCAGTACTTACAAAGGTCTTTCCCGATTCGATCCCACTACAAAGGAGTTTAAAAATTTTACAACGGCAGATGGTTTGCAAAGCGACGAATTTAAACAGCATGCTTATTGCAAAAGCAGTTCGGGGGCCTTGTATTTTGGAGGGAACAATGGGTTTAATCAATTTTTTCCGGGTGAGATTAAGGAAGAACCTTTTGAGCCGCCAATCGTGTTTACCGATTTCCTGATATTTAATAAAAGTGTCCCCATTGCTGTAGATGACAATGATCCTTCCCCTGTTAAAAAGGATATTTCAGAAACACATGAGATTTCAATATCCTATAAAAGTTCAGTTATATCATTCGACTTTGCTTCCTTAAATTATATAAGCGCTGAAAAAAAACAGTATGCTTATATGCTGGAAGGCTTCGATAAAACATGGAATGAAGTGGGCACACAACACACGGCTACTTATACCAATCTGAATCCCGGGAGATATGTTTTAAGGGTAAGAGGAATGAATAATAATGGAACCTGGTCCCGCAACAGTACAAGTATTCAGCTTACCATACGGCCGCCTTTCTGGCAAACATGGTGGTTCAGAACCTGCATGATCTTATTGGTATTGGCAAGTTTCATTGTCTTTTACCGGATACGGATGAAAGTAGTAATAAGCCAAAAGGCGCAACTTGAAAAACAGGTAAAAGAAAGAACAGCGGAGGTAGTGCAGCAAAAAGAAGAGTTGAGTAAAAATGTACAGGAACTTGACGTGCTGAAAGAAGACCTTGAAAAAGAAAAATACTTTCTCGATTCGTTAATGGACAATATGCCCGATGCCATTTATTTTAAAGACAGGGAAAGCAGGATGATACGTGTAAGTAAATATATGGCTGATCACTTTGGCGCCACCGTTGATGACCTTATTGGAAAAACTGACTTTGATTTCCAGGACGAGATTCATGCCCGCGAAGCTTACAGGGACGAGCAAAGCATACAGGAAACAAGAAAGCCTAAAATTGATTATATAGAAAAGGAAGTAAAAGACGATGGCGCTGAGAGTTGGGTATCCACTACAAAGATGCCATTGATAAATGCACACGGGGAAGTAGTAGGCACTTTTGGCATGTCAAGGGATGTAACGAAAATAAAAAAACTTGAACAGGAACGTCATGATGCGGTATTGGATAAAGCAGTGGCACAGGGAAAATTTGAAATAGCCTCTGATGTAATGCATGATATAGGAAATGCGGTAGTGGGATTTGGTACTTACCTGACACGTATCCGCCGCTTGCAAAATGAAGAAAGCCCGGACAACCTGGCAAACCTGGCGGTTTTTTTTGAAAAGCAAAAAGCCATGTTGACTACTTCTCTCGGAGAAGCTAAAGCCGATGCGGTAGTAAAGATGCTCAGCTCTATGGCACACACGCAAAAAGTCAACCAACAGGAGATTAATAAATCTATAACCGAACAGCTGAATATTATCACCAATATACAAGAGATACTCCATATTCAGCGGCAGTACATAACCGGTCGTGAGTCGCAGGAAAGAAAACCCGTTAATATCAGGCAGGTTATCAACGATAGCTTGTCAATGCTTTTTGATTCTCTTGATAAAAAGGCCATCTCTGTCACATTAAATATTCCTTCTGATCTTCCTATTATAAAAGGAGATCGTACCAAACTCATGCAGGCCTTACTTACGGTTTTTAAGAATAGCATTGACGCCATTGATGTAAACGCGGCCACGAAAAATATATCGGTGAGTATCGAGGTCCAGTCTGGTGAACTGGTAATCCTGATAAACGACAGCGGTAAGGGATTTGACAAAAAAGTAGCTACTCAACTTTTCACGAAAGGGTTTACCACCAAAACTTCCGGAACGGGTATGAGCCTGTATAGCTGCAAAGCGATATTGGAAAGCCATGAAGGCAGCATAGCCGTTACAAGCGAAGGTGAAGGAAAAGGAACAAATACCAGGATCGGGTTTAGAATATCACCTAATGCGGAAGCGGCTTAAAAAATTTACTATGCCACCAATTAATAATCTTTCTATCATTTGTTCGCATGATCAGACCTTCTGATCCATCGCCAACAACAGTATGGCTTAATTCAAATGCAAATCTCCTCCATGAAAACCCGTGCCTTCCTGACCACCTTATTTTTATTTGTCTCGTGCGTTACAATTGCGCAGAAAGATACCTGCAAACTTGGTTTGTATATCAATTCTGTTTACGACTTTGACCTGGAAAATAAAAGTTTTATGGCTGATTTCTGGGTGTGGATGAATTATAAAAACGACAGCCTCAAATTTGAAGACGCTCTTGAATTACCTGACAGTAAAACGGTTGATTTCAGCCACTACAGTATTGAAAAAAAAGGCGACATAAACTGGGCCACCCAAAAATGCAAGGCACAGATTATGTACCAATGGGACGTATCAAAGTTTCCTTTTGATGAACAACGATTACGTATAGAATTGGAAGATGCCAAATATGACGCGTCGCAGATGGTTTACCTCGCCGATACAGCGAACTCAAAAATTGACTGCTCTTTTAATTCAAAGGAATGGCAGATAAAAAATTTTAAAGTCTGGGCCGATGAGCGAACATATAAAACCACTTACGGGAATCCGGATCTTACCGGCAGCAGCAGTTACCCACGGGTGGTGGCAGAGCTGGTGATACGCCGTAACAACTCATGGCTGATGCTGGTTAAAATGCTTACCGGGGCTTATGTAGCATTTCTCATTTCATGCCTTGTCTTTTTTGTATCCTCCGCAAACCAGGATTCCAGGTTTGGTCTTTGTGTTGGTGGCTTGTTTGCCGCGATCGGTAACAAATATATTGTGGAATCGATCGTGCCAACTTCTACCACCAATACATTAATGGATAATGTACACAACCTGACATTTGTTTTCATCCTGTTGATTGTCGGGATTATTATTATTTCACTGTACTTGTATGAATCAGACGACGAAAATAAGAAACGCAGATCTCTCAGGCTCGACAGGTGGGCGTTCTTTTCAGTTATATTTCTTTATGTAATTATTAATGTCTTTATGATCTGGCGCTGTGCCAAAGGAGTTGCTTAATACCTATCCGTCGGTTTGGGTTGTTTAAAATAAGCATTGCGGGAGGGCTATGCGATGAATGGTTGAATGATACCTTATTGGAAACGGAGAGGAGTTGACATTTTGAAAATCACGAACGATGATAGAGTAACCATTTATTAAACCAATAAAATTGTATAAGATACTTTTATTTTTTACCGGCACTATGTTTACGCAGCTTCATTCTTCCGCCCAATGGACGGGAGCAATAGAGTTGTATAAGTATAAAAGCACGGGAATGAAAGGATCTTTTCAACCTTTGGCACATGTCCGGTCGCCGGCTAACTGGTATGGAGAAATCCGTTATAATTATGAAGATGCGAAAACCTTTTCATTGTACGCCGGTAAAACTTTCTCAGGAGGCAAGGTCGCCAAATACAGTATCACACCAATGGCGGGCTATTCTACGGGTTTATTTACAGGATTCTCACTGGGCGTAAATACCGACGCTGAATGGAGAGATTTTTATTTTTCCGCCCAGTCACAATATAGTTTTTCATCTAAAACAAAAGCGGACAACTTCCTCTTTAGCTGGTCTGAACTGGGATACAGCATATCCGATCATTTTTTTACAGGGTTGTCGTTACAATATACTCTCACGGTTTGCCAGGCTGCTGTTGAACCAGGTATTGTAACGGGAGTAAGGTTTAAAAACTTCGAAATCCCTTTTTATGTATTTAAGCCCTTTCGGTTTGAACGATACTTTGTCCTGGGATTAAGCTATGAATTTAACCTCAAAAAGAAAACTAATGGTTTATCCCTAAATAGTAAAATATGATTACCTACCCGCTACAGAAATCACTTCAATTGCTATAATGGCTATTTTAAGAGTAATATCTTGTAAGAGTTATATCCAATCCTAACCTATGAAAAAATATTTTACTACCGTTTTATGGGTGCTCTGCATGAGCAAATACACGCATGCACAGACAGGAATTGGAACGGTATCCCCTAATTCAACGTTGGACGTGCGGGGATCCATCTCATCGAATTTTCGTTCTGTCACATCATCAACATCACTTCTGTCAACAGACAATAAGATTGCCTTTACGGGTGCATCAGCGGCAACGATAACACTACCGGATGCCAGCAATTGTGCGGGAAGATCATACTGCATCAAGAATGTAAGCACGACTTTGCCCGTCCCCGTTTGCACGATAGCCACCAGTTTGTCGCAAACTATCGAGAATGTTTCATCCTGGTTTTTGAGTGAAGCGAACAAAAGTGTGACCATGATCAGTAATGGCGCCAACTGGTATATCGCTTCCCAGTATTTGCCTGCCGGTGCCGGTACCGAATGGAGCCAGAATGGAAATAGTGTAGTGGGAGAAAGAAGAATTGGCACTATCAGTAATTACGATTTTCCTTTTATTACAAATAATACAGAGAAGATGCGTTTAACGGCAGCCGGTAATGCGGCTATCGGTACAACCGCATTTGACGCCATCAATCCTGAAAAATTATTGGTGGATGCAGGCACCACTACTTCATTCAATGCGATCAGTGGAAAAGGCAGTATCAATAATTATCTCCAGTTAAATATCCAAAACCGGTCAGCGGGTAATTCTGCCAGTAGTGATATAGTAGCCAGTAACAATTCGGCAACAGAATCGGTAAATTATGTTGACCTGGGTATTAATTCCGGCGGTTTCAGTAATGCCACTTACCCTGTATTGGACGGTCCCAATAATTCTTACCTGTACAGTACCGGGAATGATTTTATCATCGGTAATGGTACAGCTAATAAAAACCTTTCCTTTTTTACCTGTGGTTATGCTGCATTAAATGAACGTATCAGGGTTACGGGTGCAGGATTGGTTGGTATCGATAATACGAATCCGCTGGAAAAACTGGATGTAAATGGCAATATCAGGTTGTCGGGATTAAACGCATCATTGTTTTTTGATGCAAGTGTTGACCCTTATGCAGGCATAAAAAATATTTCAAAAGCCGGTGAAGTAAATGAACTGTTATTTTTTTGTGGTAATGATCCCGTAGGTACTTATGGCGCTGACAGGATAAGACTGGCTTCTCACGAATTACATTTTGCGACGGCGCCAACGAGCAGTGGTATTAATGCAGGCGACGCTACTGCTTTTTTTGAAAGCACGGTCAACGCACCCACAAGAATGCTTATTAATGAAAACGGGAATGTAGCTATAGGTACTACTGCCTTCAATCCAACCAACCCGGAGGCATTGCTGGTAGATGCGGGTGTTACAAGTTCTTATAATGCTATCAGTGGTAAAGGGAGTATTAATAATTATCTGCAGCTAAATATTCAGAACAACAGCAACGGCGCATCGGCCAGTTCTGATATTGTAGCAACCGCGGACAACGGAACGGAAACTATCAACTTTGTCGACCTCGGTATTAACTCCGACTCTTATACAGGCGCCGGTATTTTAAGTGGCGCCAACAATGCCTATTTATACAGCACCGGCAATGATTTTATTATTGGTAATGCCACCGCCGGGAAGAGCTTGATTTTTTATACCACTGTCGGCGCTACAAGTACGCAACGCATGTCTGTTACCAATGCAGGTTTAATCCCTGCTCAGAACAATGCTTATGCCCTGGGTAGTTCCACCAATCGCAGTACAGCTATATGGGCTGTTAATGGCGTCATTCAAACATCCGATGCAAGATTGAAAAATAACATTCATGCTTTACGCTATGGACTTAAGGAAGTATTACTGCTAAACCCTGTTGCGTATAACTGGATAGATGAAAAAGACCCGGCGAATAAAATCGGGTTGATTGCACAGGAAGTAAGAAAAGTGATACCTGAAGTAGTAGTTGGCGATGAAAAGAAGGAAAAGCTGGGAATGAATTACGCCGAAATGGTTCCCGTGCTGATCAATGCTATCCGGGAATTGAAAACCAAAGTAGAAGTATTAAGAAAAAAAGCGATAGAGCTGCGATTAATAAACTAACAGCGAAGCAAACCGAACACCTAATTATCTTTTCTATGAAATCCAATATCATGAATTACAAAATTTCACTAAGCGTATTAACCGTTTTGTTATTCGCTGTGAATGCAGTTGCTCAATTGGGTGTCGGTACCACTTCTCCTAATTCTACATTAGACGTAAGGGGATCTTTATCCACCAACTATCGCTCTTTTACAGCTAACACCACTGCCGGGGCTACAGATAACCTGCTCGTATTTACCGGCAGCGCTGCCGCAACCATCACGTTGCCTACGGCTGTTGGAGTGACGGGCAGAAATTACCTCATCAAAAACGCCAGTACTACCGGACCTACTCCATTGGTTACTATTGCCACTACTTCATCCCAAACTATTGATGGCATTGCATCATGGTTATTAGATGAAACCAATGAAAGCGTATGGCTGATCAGTAATGGAACTAACTGGCATGTTGCTTCGCAAAGTTTGCCTACGGGTTCGGGTACTTTCTGGAGTCAGAATGGTAATAATGTGACAGCGCTGAAAACATTGGGAACAACGAGTAATTATGATCTGCCCTTTATAACCAATAACACAGAGAAGATGCGTTTGACATCAACCGGAAGGTTAGGTATCGGCACATCCGTTTTTGACGCTACCAACCCCGAAAAATTATTGGTGGATGCGGGCACCACAAGTTCTTATAATGTTATCAGCGGAAAAGGAAGTATCAATAATTATCTTCAGTTAAATATACAAAACAGGTCAAGTGGTAATACAGCCAGCTCTGACCTGGTAGCTACCGCGGATAATGGCACCGAATCGGTAAACTATGTTGACCTGGGTATTAACTCAAGCGCATTCAGTAATGCGACTTACCCGGTATTAAACGGCGCTAACAACGCTTATCTTTATTCAACCGGTAACGATTTTGTTATCGGTAATGCCACCGCTTCCAGATATTTGTCTTTTTTCACAGGTGGTTATGCGGCAACCAATGAAAGAATGCGTATTACCGGCACGGGCCTTGTTGGTATTGGCAATACCGCACCAACAGAGAAGCTGCAGGTAGAAGGAAATATCAGGCTATCAGGGCTTAACAGGTCTATCTTTTTCGATGCCGATAATGATCCCTATGCCGGTATAAAAAATATTTCCCGTCCAAGTGAGGTCAATGAACTGATGATATTCTCCGGCAACGACAAGGCAGACAGCAGCGGCGCCGACCGGATCAGGCTGGCAACCCAGGAAATTTATTTCGCGACAACTCCCACTAATACGGGAATCAACTCCGGCGATCCTACTGTCAACTACGCCAATACAGCTACCGTACCTACCCGTATGTTTATCAATCAAACCGGAAATGTAGGCATTGGCACAACCACCTTTAACGCCACCAGCCCCGAAAGATTATTAGTAGACGCGGGCGCAACCAGTTCTTATAATGTTATCAGTGGAAAAGGTTCTATTGACAGTTACCTGCAATTAAATATTCAAAATACCAACGCAGGCAATACAGCCAGCTCAGATATTGTCGCTACAGCTAACAACGGAACTGAGTCGGTTAACTATGTAAACCTCGGTATTAACTCAAGTGGTTATTCCGCCGGCGGTATTACAGGCGGCGCCAACACCGCTTATCTCTATAGTACGGGTAACGATTTTATTATTGGTAATTCAACCAGCAATAAAAGCCTGGTTTTCTATACTACCACCGGTGTAACAAGTACTGAACGGATGCGCATTACTAATGCCGGTTTAATTCCGGGTCAGGATAATGCCTATTCGCTGGGCAACACCACCAACCGTTGGACAGCAGCCTGGGCGGTTAATGGTGCTATCCAGACATCTGATGCCCGGTTAAAGAAAAACATTCATCCTTTATCTTATGGCCTTAAAGAAATCATGCAATTGAAACCGGTTAGTTATAACTGGATTGAATCCCCGGATAGTGGTAACAAGATCGGCCTGATAGCGCAGGAAGTGAAAAAGGTGATACCGGAAGTTGTCATCGGAGATGAACAAAAAGAAAAGTTAGGAATGAACTATGCCGAAATGGTACCCGTATTGATCAATGCAATCAAAGATCTGAATAAAGAAGTGATTGAACTGGAGAAGTTGATCAGCACATCACAAAAAAATAAATAAGATTATCACACTCATTTTAATATAAAATCCGAAAGTTATAAACCCGATCCTCTTATGAAAAACCTGTTCCTGCTGTTGTGTGTTTCTTTTTTTACAATAGCAACGAAAGCCCAAATTGGTGTAGGCACCACGACACCCAACTCTACTTTAGATGTACGGGGTTCTTTATCGCTCGGTTTCCGTGCCTTTAGTACCAGTACCCCTGCTTCAACTACCGACAATACCCTGGTATTTACAGGAACCGCGGCTGCCACTTTAACATTGCCTACAGCAACGACCACGGCAGGACGTATTTATTCAATAAAAAACGCAAGCTCTAATTCTTCCGTATTAACTGTCGCTACTACCTCGGCTGAAACAATTGATGGGTTAGGCTCGTGGACACTTAGTCAATCCAATATAGTGCTTGTCCTGGTGAGTAACGGTACCAATTGGTATGCAACTTCAGAAAGTTTACCCGGTAATGGAACGGGTACATCATGGTTGCGCGGAGGTAACAACCTCACGGCCCTGCAGAACATGGGTACTACCAGCAATTTTGCACTCCCTTTCATAACTAACAATACAGAAAAGATGCGGTTAACTACCGCAGGTTACTTAGGTATAGGAAATTCTAACCCCGGCAATTACCTGGAAGTTTCCGGCACCAACACAGCAACCGGTTTGTCCGGACTCAGACTTACTAATCTTGGCACAGCAACTACCGCGGCCGCTAATTCAAAAGTTTTATCGGTAAACGCCACAGGGGATATTATTGTAACTAACAATCCGGCAGCCTCGCAATGGTTATATACCGGCAATGCAGGTATTAATGCGGCAACCAACTTTTTAGGAACTATCGATGATAAACCAATGATCATTAAATCAAATAGCCAGTCATTTTTAGAATTTGGCCGGCGCCAGACATTGGGGCTTACACAAGGATATCCCGACTATACTGATAACAACGAAAAAGTAACGTATGTGCGTTCGGCCTTGCAATTTGAAGCCCCTAATGCTGCATTTTATAAACCTAAAATGTATACTGATACGAGCGGAAATTTTAGGGTGAAAGGTAGTTCTGCGGGAACGGATTTTTTTGAATTTGGATCAACAGGCACGAATAACGACGGCGGTTTTGAGTTTATTATTGGTGATGATGGCGATGAACCCATTCTTTTTAAAAGCTATAACTATTTAAGTGGAATGTCTGAAATTATGCGTTTGCAAAGCGGAAGGATGGCGGTAGGATCCAATGCTTTTAACGCGACTAATCCTGAAAAACTATTGATTGATGCAGGGGTTACCAATTCCTATAACCTGATGACAGGTAAGGGTAGCATTAATAATTATCTCCAGATTAATGTACAGAACCGATCTGCAGGAAACAGTGCCAGCTCAGATATAGTAGCCACTTCAGATAACGGCACAGAAAGCGTCAATTTTATTGATATGGGTATTAATGGCGGCGGCAATACTTCAACCGGCGTATTAGGCGGCGCTAACACGGCTTATCTCTATAGTACCGGTAATGATTTTTCTATAGGAAACGGAACGACTGCAAAAAATCTTACCTTCTTTACAACAGCAGGCGGAACCTATACAGAAAGAATGCGAATTGACGGATCCGGAAACGTGGGTATCGGTGTGACAAACCCTTCTTATAAATTACAGGTAAGCGGTACCAATCCATTATTTCTTAATGGTGTTCAAACAGGCGCCGCCACAGATAGCATACTGACCATCATCAATGGTGTGGTAAAAAAATTACATCCTTCTGCCATAGCTGCGTCGAATAATGCCTGGTCAGTATTGGGTAACGCATCTACCAATCCCTCCACCAATTTTATCGGTACTACCGACGCACAGGCATTTGTAATAAGAGAAAACAATATCCCCGTAGGCCGTTTTGAAGCCAATTCCATCGCCTTTGGCAATGGGGCCACGACCAATAGTTCACCAAACTCATACGTTTTTGGCACATCGGCTAACGTAGGATTTAATAAAAAAGACGCCTACGCCATCGGCAGCAATGCGGCGGTAAATGCTGATAGTTCTTTTTCAATGGGTAACAGCGCCGTGACGAATGGCCTCAATTCTGTAGCCATAGGTACCAGCGCCGCTGCGAATAATAGTAATTCAGTGGCTATCGGCAGAAGCGCGGTAACGGCTTACAGTATCACGGATGCGGTTGCACTGGGCAGCAACGCAACAGCTAACTCATCCAATTCAATTGCAATAGGCAGTAACAGCACACTCGCTAATAAAACGGTAACCAATGCGAACAGTGCGATTGCTATTGGGAATAGCGCCTCATCCAACAGTGCCAATGCGCTTGTAATTGGTACCGGTGCATCTACTGGTTTTAATCTTACTAACCCCATAGCCATCGGTGTTAATAGCCTTACCAGTGGTAACAATGGTGTTGCTATCGGTAATGGAGCGGGCATCGGTTTTGTAGCCAATGCTACGGCAATAGGCGCCGGCTCATCGGTTGGCGGTACGGCTGCTAATTCTACTGCTCTTGGATACAACGCAGCTGCTACTTTACCTAATGAAATTATACTGGGTGACCGCAGTAATACAGCTTTAGCGGTAGGCATTGGTTCGGAAAGTTTTTCAGGCACCAATCGCGAAAAATTTTTAGTGGATGCCGGCGCCAGCGGAAATACAAACTATCAGAATGTGATTGTCGGAAAAGGTAATACCAACAGCTATGCCCAATTGAATATTCAAAATAGTAATACAGGTACCGCAGCCAGTTCGGATGTGGTAGCTACCGCCGACAACGGAAATGAAACCGTCAATTTTATTGATATCGGAGTAAATGGAAGTGGTAATACCAGCACTGGTGTATTGGGAGGAGCAAACACCGCTTACCTCTACAGCACGGCCAATGATTTGGCTATTGGTAATGGCACTAATTCAAAGAACCTGAATTTCTTTACTACTACGGGCGGTGTCTTTACAGAAAGAATGCGCATTACGAGTACAGGAAACATAGGCGTTGCGAATACCGCGCCTTCAGAAAAACTGGACGTAACAGGTAATATACGTTTCAGCGGAGCATTGATGCCGAATAACTCTGCGGGAACAGCAGGCTATGTGTTGGTTTCATCAGGCGCAGGCCTTGCTCCTGTCTGGCAGGACGGCAATGGTTATGTAGCCAATACCGCCTGGACACAGGATGGCAACACATTTACCGGCGTAAAAAAATTCGGAACCGTATCCAATCATGATATTCCCATCATAACGAACAACACGGAGAAAATGCGCATTACAGCAGCCGGTACAGTTGGTATCGGCACCGCCACCTTCAACGCTACTAACCCCGAAGAACTGATTGTGGATGCAGGCGCTACTGCGGGTACAGCTTTCCAGAATGTTATCGTCGGAAAAGGTAATACCAACAACTATGCGCAGTTGAATATTCAAAATACAAATGCGGGAACAGCCGCCAGTGCGGATGTAGTGGCTACGGCGAATAACGGAAATGAAACGGTCAACTTTATTGATATGGGTGTTAACAGTGGCAGCAATACATCCACAGGTGTGCTAGGTGGCGCCAATACCGCTTATCTATATAGCACGGGTAACGATTTTGTGATTGGCAACTCAACTACCGGTAAAGATCTTTCATTATATACTACTACCGGCGGTACAAGCACGGAAAGAATGAGAATTCTTAGTACGGGTCATGTGGGTATCAGTGTTGCTGCGCCAAATTCAAACCTGGACGTAAATGGTTCACAAGGATCGGCGATTAACCTTACCGCTACTGACATTACCTTATCGGGCGTACATTCTACGGTTATTCTTTCCAATGGAAGCACGCCTACCGTCACATTACCCGCTGCCGGGGCAAATAATGCCCGCAGGATATACACCATTGTGAACCAAACTGCTACTGCAAGGACTATCAGTACCTATAAAAACTTTTCTAATACCAATACCACAACTATTGCCGCTGCAAGCAGCATTACCATTCAATCCGATGGTGTAAACTGGTACCAGATAAGATAACAGGAATTAAGTCATATTACTGTCTATGATCAGTTTTATCATTCAATGAATTCTTTTATGAAAAAAATACTTTTTGCAATTATTCTCTTAAGCGCCAAAATAAGTATTGCACAAATAGCCGCTACCAATACAGGCATTCTGCATATAAGTGGCAGTACGGACATTTTGTTTGCCGGGAATGATTTTACAAATAATGCAGGTTCCGCCTTAACCAATAACGGCCAACTTTATATCCAGGGAAATCTTGCCAACAACCAGGCGGCCATGGCAACGGGCACCGGTACATTATACATTAATGGAGCCGCGGCTCAGTCTGTAAACGGAGCAGCAACATTCAGGACTTTCAATTTTATTTCCAATAATGCTGCGGGTCTTACTTTAAATAACAATTTAAGCGTAAGTGGTGCGCATACTTTCAGCAACGGCATTATCACTACTTCCGTTACTCCCAATTACCTGGTTTATGAAGCGGGTTCTTCTTACAGCGGCGATGGAGATGCAAGCCATGTCAATGGTTGGGTGAAAAAAATGGGTTCGACGAATTTTATTTTCCCGGTGGGTAATGGAATAGTGGAGAGAACGGTGGCGTTAAGCGGTCTTTCCGGAAGCAGCGAATTCAATGCGAAATATTTGGCCAACACTCCCTTTACCACACAAATGCAAACTCCTATCTACGAAATTGATCCGGCGGAATACTGGAGCATCAATAAAGTCTCAGGTGGTACTGCATCCGTTACACTGAACTGGGATTACAGCAAAGTGTATTTCCCCAATTGGATTATTCCAGATATCAGGGTGGCCGGCTACAATGGAAGTCTTTGGGTCACCAATGGCGGCACGGCAAGTGGCACCGCTAATACAACAGGCACTATTACCTCCAATAGCATTTCATCATTCAATCTTTTTGCTTTTGGCAGCCAGTCTTATATTCTTCCATTAAATCTTATCGGCTTCACCGCAAAACGACAGGATAATTTCACCCAGCTTGCATGGACAACCGTTAACGAATTTAATGTCAGCCGTTTCGTAGTGGAACGTAGTGACGATAATGCTCATTTTTATGCCGTCGGTGAATTACCCGCCCGTAATACCGGTAACACGGAAAATTATTTTAGCCGTGACAACAGCGCAATCAATGGCATTGCTTATTACCGCCTTCGTTGCATTGACATTGATGGTAAAGAAAAAATTTCCGCCATTGTGCGGGTGACAGATGGAAAAACTACCAACAATTTACAGCTTCTTACTAATCCTGTTCGCAGCAAGATAACGCTAGTAGCTACTGGTCAGCTTGCCGGGGAGTTCGAATACCAGGTCAGCATGATCAACGGGCAGTTGGTACAGAAAGGCAAACTGCCTGTTTTGACCAGCGGTCAATATGAAATCCCATTGAATGGTAAACTTCAGCCTGGTACCTATTCACTTAAAGTGACGAGCCGTATGCAATCATTTCATTTTAAACTTTTAATACTATAAAATCCAAACCCGGATACATCTTAACTTGTGCGCCGCGAAAAAATAATTTTATTATACAAACAATTAGTTGGTTAAAAGATTACGTGGCTAACAGGAAGAATAAAATAAAATAAACCAAACTGGTAAGTATTCAAATCCTGACTATGAAAAAGTTTTTTACTATTCTGCTGCTTTTACTTGCAGTGAATGCACAATCACAGGTTAAAATAGGAAATAACCCCAACACGATTGATGCGAATTCGCTCTTAGAACTTGAAAGCACTAACAAAGGTTTCCTTCCCCCCAGGGTGGCTTTGAACGACGCCAGCCTGGTTGCTCCGCTGACAGGCACCGTTCCTGCCGGTATGCTGGTATTCAGTACGGGTGGTACGCTGGCGGATGGTTATTACTACTGGAACGGTACGCAATGGAAACTTGTAGCGACAGCGGAATTAAATGTAGTAAGCAAACCGGCTACCACTACCCTGCTTAAAACAGAGACAATGGTGCTTGCCAGTAATGATATTACCGTGACCTTGCCTGCAGTGACAGCTTCTGACAATGGGCTGACCATTACGGTCAAAAACACAGGCACACATACAGACCTTATCACTATCAAGGGTGATGCAGGGGCAACAGTTGATGAAACTGACAGTTCAACCCTTACAAGATACTGCAGCCAGACTTTCGTGGCTGCCGGGGGCAACTGGGTTGTAAAAGGAAAACAAACCAGGTCTAAAAATTTATTAGACGTCAGCCCGAATAGCAGTTGGACCACCATCCAGGAAGCGGTTGAATTTCTCGAGGCGCATATGGACGGACCAACTGTGGTGAGGCTGGGTGAAGAAACCTATGAAATAGATCAAACAATTGTTGTGGATCTTGACTTCCCGCTTACTTTCCAGGGATTGTCTTACGGTACGGTTACCCTCGCGGCAGCTACCGGATTAGCAAATAAACCCATGTTCAGATGTGTATCGGATTGTTATTTTAAAATGCTTCAGTTTGATGCTACTTCGCTGACAAGTTATGGAACACAACCAGGCGAAGATGCTATAAGGTTTATCGGAAGTGGCACCTATAATGAAATAAAAGATTGCACATTCGACAGATTTTATGATACCATTTTAGATTCTACAGATGCTGAACTCTGGGTATTTGAAACGGATATATCCAATGCCTCGAATAACGGAATATTGATACATAGCAATGAGGACAGCGTGACAGTAAAAGTAGCGGAGACAGATTTTATAGGTTGTAAAAGAGGTATAAATATGTCAAAGGGCATTAAAGCTATCCTCCAATTGGCATCCGGTGGATACTATAATGCTGGTGCCACCGATACAGCTATTGTGTACAGGCCCTCCACATTCACTTCGTTTATAAGCATATCAATAACGGGAAACTCCTGGAACAACGCCGGTAAGTTCATAGAAGGTTTTGATTTCACCCTTTCTACCGGCAGGGATGCAAATATCATTATGGAAAACAACGCAGGTATGGCTGATAAAAAACCGAGCTGCTATATCAATATCACGAACAATACCACTACTACCGTTTTAGCGTTGGTATCAACGTGGTACAAGATCAACTGGGATTACCTGAAAACTTCGTTTTCTACCTGCAAATGGACGGTTACCAATGCCGTTGGGGGTATTGCCAATGTGAACAGGATCGCTTACCAGCCTACTAACAGGAGGGATGCCTATATTACTATCTCGGGAAATATAATGACCAACCAGTCTAGTTCAGTTATTAATATCGGTATTGTAAAAAATCCAGTAACTACAAATGCACTGGCAACCGGTATAACAAGGTACGGTGAAACAACGCTGAGGCCCGGAGTTGCCAATCAGCCTATCCAATTTTCAACAGTAATTTATTTATCCGACATAGCTCCGGGTGCTTATTATGAGCTTTGGTGTAATTCCACGGTTGCCAACACAACCATCACCATACAGGATATCCAGGTGCTTGTAAGTACTCAATAAATACTGATCCCAATACCTTATGAACCGAATCGTCTTATATTCTATCGTACTATTTGCATGCATTCATACAAATGCACAGAATGCAGCTACCAATTTTGGTAACCTGCAAGTGCATACAGGTGCTTCCCTATCGGGATTTGGAGCTTTTACCAATACATCTACCGGTGCACTGGTAAACAATGGCGACCTTTATATAAAGGGGAATGTCAGCAATAGCCAGGCATTTATGGCAGCCGGTACGGGAACTTTGTATTTCAATGGCGCGGTCGCCCAGTCCCTTAACGGGACTCAGCCATTTAAAACCTTTAACCTGGTTTCCAACAACGCTGCAGGGATTATACTCAACGATAATTTAAGTGTAAGCAGTGCACACACATTCACCAGCGGCATTATCACTACTTCCGTTACACCCAACTACCTCGTGTATGAAGCCGGCTCTTCTTATAGCGGAGATGGGGACGCAGGTCACGTAAATGGTTGGGTGAAAAAAATCGGGTCAACCAATTTTATTTTCCCCGTAGGGAACGGAACAGTAGAGCGAACAGTTACTTTATCAGGTCTTTCAGGAGCCAGCGAATTCAATGCGAAATATTTGGCCAACACTCCTTTTACCACACAAATGCAAACTCCTATCTACGAAATTGATCCGGCGGAATACTGGAGCATCAATAAAGTCTCAGGTGGTACTGCATCCGTTACACTGAACTGGGATTACAGCAAAGTGTATTTCCCCAATTGGATTATTCCAGATATCAGGGTGGCCGGCTACAATGGAAGTCTTTGGGTCACCAATGGCGGCACGGCAAGTGGCACCGCTAATACAACAGGCACTATTACCTCCAATAGCATTTCATCATTCAATCTTTTTGCTTTTGGCAGCCAGTCTTATATTCTTCCATTAAATCTTATCAGCTTCACCGCCAAACGTCAGGATAATTTCACCCAGCTTGCATGGACAACCGTCAACGAATTTAATGTAAGCCGTTTCGTAGTGGAACGCAGTGATGATAATGTTCATTTTTACCGTATCGGCGAATTACCTGCCCGCAATACCGGCAATATGGAACAATATTATAGCCGTGACAACAATACAATCAACGGTATCGCCTATTACCGTCTTCGTTGTATTGATAAGGATGGTAAAGAAAAAATATCGCAAATTGTAGTGGTCAGCGATGTTAGCATCAATAACCTGCTGACGTTAGTGTCAAACCCAGTGAACGATCAAATTGTTCTCCTTGCCGGCCACGATTTGAATGGCTTGTTCGCCTACAGTATCACGTCAGTAAATGGACAGTTGGTACAGCAGGGCAACCTCAGCATTTTGAACGGTGGTCAATATAAATTGCCGCTGAAAGAAAATGTAAGTCCCGGAACTTATCTTCTCCACGTAAAAAATAATCGCCAAAGTTTTAGTTATAAAATAATAAAAAAATAGGCTCACTGCTTCTAAACAAAATACCGGGTAACTAATCCCGGTATTTTGTTTATTTTATTAGGGAGTCGTTTGCTGTTATAAAAAGATTTTTTTTGGAGAGAGTAAATCTGGCAACTGTATATTAAAATCCCGCAAAAATGAATAGCGTGTCAACATACGGGAAAGCCACCCGGTTATAAAGAAGCAGATGTTTCCTTTTTTTCTCTTAACGGAACTTCGACAATCAGTTTACAACCTTTGCCCGGTTCCGAAATAATTTTAGCTGATCCATTGTACGACTCGGCCCTGTTCATAATATTCGTCAACCCAATACCTTCTCTTTTTTGCTTTACATTAAAACCAACTCCGTTATCTTCTATTATCAGGGTAATATGATCCGCCTGTGCATCAAAATCCACTTTTACTTCTGAGGCGCCGGCGTATTTTTCTATATTGTTCAATTGCTCCTGCACTATACGATAAAGTGACTCCTTGATAGCCGCCGGGATCTTTTTTTCATCCAGTTTGATGGCTTTCAGGCTGACGGTTCTTTGCTGATTGTTATAATTCTTGACCATGTATCGCAGCGAATTTTCAAAGCCACTGTCCTCGAAACGCGGAATTACCATACGGTGTGACAGGTTCCTGGTTTCCGTCATAGCTTCCTTTACATGATCTACACATTCCCTGATGGTTTCAGTGCCTTTTCCATCATTCCCCAGGCTATATTCCAACTTCATTTTGATGGCGGCCAGCAACTGGCTGATATTGTCATGCAATTCCCTGCCCAGTTGGTTCCGTTCTTTTTCCTGCGCCTGCAACATAGCCTGGGTTATCTTTTTTTGTTCATCCATTTTAATGATGAGTCGCTCCTGCTCCAGGCGGCGCAACTCCGAAATGTCGACATGCATCACTACCGCCCCGGCGTGTTCTTTGTCCAGTAAAGGAGTAACTACCATGCGAAACCATCTTTTTATTTTGGGTGAATGACAAGCGTATTCAAAAACAAATTCGTTTAAATTATTTTCAATCACCGCTTTTATTCCGCGGGCTACCGCTTTACCATCCGTTTTATCATCACCGGATGAAATTTTTGAAACAGCTAAATAATTATCGCCAATTCCATAATTGCTCCCGATAAATCCATTGTCGTCGGCGAAATTCCGCCATGCATCATTTACTTCCACTATGGTTCCTTCGGTATCCAGCAAAGCGATATTAGCCGGCAGGGTATTAAGAATAATTGACATCCTTTTTGCCAGGGCGTGCTTTTCAATAAAATTTTTATTTAATTCTTTCTCGGCCTTTTTTCGTGCGGTAATATCCCGCCCGGTAATGCAAATGCCTTTTATCTCACCTTCCTGGCTGACCGGGGTTACAGAAAAATCAAGCCACCTGGTATTACCGTCTTTAATTTCATAGGAGCGGTCGTATTGAACAGTATCACCATTTAATACTTTTTCCATGATGATTTTAAATGCAGCCTGCCTTTCTTCTTCCACAAAATTGTAAATAGACTCACCCACTTGTATATCTTTTTCCTTGCTGAAGAAAGCATACTCACCCGCCTTGCTGTTTACAGCCTTTACAATGCCATCGCTGTCCATCAAAAGAAAGCCTTCAGAAGTATTTTCAAAAATGGTCCGCAGATTCATTTCCGATTGTATGATTTTTTGTTGCGCTTTTTTCCGTTCCGAAATATCCCGGAAGAAAATTGACAAACCATCCGGCGACGGATAAATATGGTTCTCCAGCCAAACATTGAATGGCGGGTAGTATTCCTCCAGGTGAATGTATTGCTGAGCGTTCATGGCCCCATGGTAGGCTTTATGAAATAAATGTTCAATGCCCTCGGGAAATTCTGTCCAGATATTTTTGCCTATCAATTCTGCCGGTATGCGGTTCAATATCTTACCTGCCTGCTCGTTCACATAGGTATAGCACCAGCTTGTATCCAACGCTACGAAAGCATCTGAAACTCTGTTCAAAATGGTACGATATTGTTCTTCGCTTCTTCGCAACCTCTCCGCTGCTTCAAGTTTCTCTTTTTCGGATTTCCGTTGACGCAGTGCAGTGTCAATGGCAGCGGGTAATCTTGCCAGCCTGTCTTTCAGAATATAATCATCAGCGCCCTGCTTGATAATGCCCGCGGCGAACTCTTCCGATACGGTGCCCGTTACCAATATAAATGGAATATGCAGGGATCGCTGGTGGACTACCTTCAATGCATCAGATGCATTGAATTGCGGCAATGAATTATCGGACAGTATAAGATCAGGCTTAAACTCCTCCAGGTCCCGGAGATAGGCTTCTTTGGTCATAGAAAGCCTGAAATCGAAAGGAATATCTGCTTTTTTTTTCAATAGCCGTCTTATGATCTCCGCATCTGTTTCGCTGTCTTCCAGCATTAATATTTTTAATGGCTGTTTCATCGTTTATTCAATTAAGCAGGGGGTTGATTTAACAATAACCAGTAGAAGCCCAGATTCTTTATTGACTGTGCAAACCCTTCAAAATTGACAGGCTTTACAATATAACTGTTGGCACCTAACGCATAACATTTCTTAATGTCAGGATCTTCTTTCGATGATGTGAGAATAATAACCGGTGTATTCCTGGTTCGTTCATCGGATTTTATCCGCTGCAATACTTCAATGCCATTTATTTTTGGCATCTGAATATCCAGTAATACAATTTTAGGGGGGTGATTTAAATCCCGGAGCCCGTGGAATTTTCCGGTCGCAAAAATAAAAGCCAGGGCCTCTTCGCCATCTTTTACATGAAAGAGGTTATTGGCAAAATGATGTTTTTTTAACTCCCGGATGGTAAGTTCAGCATCGCTGATATTATCCTCCACGAGCAACACTTCAACGGAATTATGAGTCATAGTATAAAAGGTTTAGGTGATTATTAATTGAACATCAGGCTGCTTTACCGGGAGGCTGAAATAAAATACGGCTCCATTATCAACCTTCCCGGTGGCCCACACTTTACCGTCGTGTTTGGAGACGATCTTCTCTACAATCGCCAGTCCAACACCGGTTCCTTCAAACTCATTACTTCCATGAAGTCGTTGAAAAACTTTAAATAACTTGTTACTATATTTAATGTCAAATCCCACGCCATTATCTTTTACAAAAAAAGTCGCCTGGCCTTTCAGTAAAGCCGAGCCTATTTCAATACGTTGTTTTGGTTTACCTCCCGAATATTTGATAGCGTTTGAAATAAGGTTGATCCATACCTGCCTTATGGTATTGCTATCTCCATACGTATCATGTAATGAAGAAATTACCCATTCAATGCTCCCCGCTGTATTTTTGTTTTCCAGGTTATTAATTATTTCCTGTACCATTTCATTGGTATTGATCATACTCTTTTCTATATCCTGGCGCCCCATTCTTGAAAACGTAAGGAGGTCATCGATGAGGTTGCCCATTTTCAATGTATTGATTTTGATGACGCCGGTAATTCGCCGGGCCTCCTCATCCAGTTTGCTGCTATAATCTTCTTCCAGTATCGTTGTAAACCCAATAATGCCCCGGAGCGGAGCCCTCAGGTCATGCGATACAGAATAGGTAAAAGCCTCCAGCTCTTCATTAGCTTTTCTTAACTGTTCTGTCCGGTTAATTACTTTTTCCTCTAGTTCCGCATTTAATTTTTTTATCTCCTCCGCCGCCTTCTGGCGTTCCGTAACATCCTTAAAATAAACAGACAAACCATTCTCAGAGGGGTAAGCGCTTATTTCATACCATTTATGTAAGGCGGCATAAAAATCAGCAAAATGAACAACCTGGTTAGTGGCAAGCGCCTGGTGATATTTTTCGTAGGATAACGACTCAACGCTATCCGAAAATATTTCCCATAAATTTTTTCCTACTATGTCTTGTTTACTAACACCCAAAGCTATTTCGGCTATCCTGTTCCAATAGGTAACCGTCCAGTCTTTGTCAACCGCAAAGAACGCATCGCCAATACTTTCAAGGATACTATTTTTTTCTTTCAGGGTTTCCACAATTGTTTCCGCTGCTTTTATTCGTTCTGAAATATCCATGACATAGCAAACACCTACTCCATCAAAGCTTGGTCCCAAAGCCGCGGCTCCTAAAATTATCGGGAAACGGCTTCCATCTTTTCTTATATACTCCTTTTCAAAAGGTTTGCAAATACCCGTATGCGCTATTTGTTCAAGGGCGATAATATCCAAATCTTCGTATTCGGGAGGGGTCATGGCCGCCCAACTAACCAACCCTTTTTCGAGGTCTTCCCTGCTATATCCCGTCATTCTCAGAAAATAGTCATTTGCTTCTAATATCTGACCTTTCTCGCTCCACAAAATGAAACCGATCATATCCGACTCAAATATTCTTCTTGCCCTTGCTTCGCTGCGACGCAATGCTTCTTCTACTCTTTTGCGGTCATTTATATCCCGTTGAAAAGCCAGTATCCGGTCCTTCCCTCCTATGCTGGTTTTCTTTAAATTCATTTCAAACCAACTTGACGAGCCGTCTTTGCATCTGCCCAGCCATTCAAAAAACTGGGGTTCGCCTGCCGCTGCTTTTTGTAGATGGCCAATTGCTTTCTCAAAGGTATAATCCGGATGGTCGGTCATAAAATCACGGGGATCACCGGTCAACAACTCTTCCTTGCTGAATCCATTCAATTCCGTGGCTCTCTGGTTTACATTGACTACTTTTCCTGTCTCTAATTCATGCACATAGATACCGTCATTGGCTTTATCAAATATTTCCCGGTAGTTAGCTTCGGCAAGCCGCATGAGTTCTTCGTTCCTGATCAGTTTTTCCTCCTCCTCTTTTCGTTCGGTTATATCCTGTACGATACCTATAATCAGTAACGCTTTTCCACTCTCATCATAGGTTGCTTCGCCTTGTTCGTACACCCACCTGGTAGCGCCGTCGTGCAAAATAATACGATGCTCTATCCTGTAGGTAAGATTATTCTCAACAGCATAAGACGTTGCGGAATTTAACCTGTCAATATCTTCGGGGTGAATAAAGCTGAAAAATGTTTTCAACTGCCCGTCAAATTCAGCAGGCTCTGTTCCAAAGATTCTGCAAGTTTCCGCGGACCATATGAGTTTGCCGGTGCTTCCAATTTCTGAAATCCAGTAACCAATTTGCCCTACTTGCTGCGCCTTTTCAAGAAAGTATTTCTTTTCCCGCAAATCGAGTTCAATTTGTTTTTGCCAGGTAATGTCCCTGCTGATACCCACCAGCCCTATGACAGAATTGTCTTCATCCCTGAGAGGCACTTTTGTTGTCAGCAGGTATTTTGTTTCACCGGTTGGCGACAGGATCGTTTCTTCTTTGTTAATAATAGGTTTACCGGACTGAAAAACTAACTGGTCATCTTCCAGGTTTGATACTGCCACCTCATAAGCCAAAAAATCATTGACAGTTTTTCCGATAGTTTCTTTTTCTGTTGAACCACTCAGCAGGTCCACATTCGCTTTGTTATTAATAAGATGCCGGGACCGGGTATCCTTTACATAAATGTAATCGGGAAGGTTATCAATCAGCGTTCTTAGAAGTGCCCGTTCCTTAACCAGTTTTTCTTCCGCCTTTTTGCGTTGATCAATGTCCTGGAAACTGCCATATATTCTTACGCATTTGCCATTGATGAATTCAGTTTCTCCAATGGTACGTATCCATCGTTCATTATTTTTTGCTGTTATAATTTGCAGTTCCAGGTCCCATGGTTTACCAAATTCAATTGCTTCGTTTACTTTTTCTATAATTAAATTCCTGCCTTTTCCTTCCTTGTAGAAATTGACGCCCGTTTCCAAATCGGGTACATAACTATCTCCTGTTTCATGAATTTCCTTTGTTATATCACTCCAGTAAACTTTACCCATTACCAGATCTATTTCCCAACCCCCTATCCGGGCAAGAAGATTCGCCTTGTGTAACAAGTCTTCCAATTCTTTTCGCTGTGTAATATCCCGGAAGTTGAATACAATTGCTTTTACATCTTCATCCTGCAACAAATTGATGACGGTACCTTCCACCCATAAATAATGCCCGTCCTTATGTTGGTTCCTGAATAATGTGTGTATAGTTTTACCGGGATGGGCCATCAGTTCCTGTACGATAATGCCCGCCTTTTCCCTGTCATCAGGGTGGATTTTTTCTCTACCATCGATATTCAGTATCTCCTCATCGGTCCATCCGGTAATCCTGGCTGCGGAAGGGCTGCGGTAAAAAACGTTGAACCGCTCATCCATCAATGAAATAATATCATAATTATTTTCAATTAATGCACGGAAACGTTTTTCTTTTTTTTCTATTTCGGCTGTCCGTTCCCTGACCCTTTGCTCGAGTTCGGCATTTAATTTATTTAAAGCTTCTTCTGCTTTTTTGCGATCAGTAATATCGCGGGCAACGCAATAGAGTTTCCCGGTTAATGGATTTGGCGTAGCGTTCCAGTCAAGATACAGGTAGTTGCCGTCTTTTTTCCGGTAGCGGTTTATAAAATTAATGGTGAGCTCACCTGATTTCAGTTTGTCGTATTCGTGAAGTGTACCAGCAATATCATCGGGGTGGATTAATTCAATGAACGGCGTTTCACAAAATTCCTTTTCTGTATATCCCAGTACCTTGCTGAAGTTGGTATTAATGACATCAAAATACCCTACCGTGTTGGCGATTCCGCAAAGATCGTGGCTGTTATTAAAGAAATGCTCGAATTCTTCCAGCTGTTTTTCCGTTTTTTTGCGTTCGGTAATGTCTTTTGCCAAAACAAGAATGCCTGTAACAGTTTCATTGGCATCTTTTAATTGCGAAGCTGTTGCAAGTACATTCAGCGGCTTACCCGATTTGGTATGATAAATAACCTCTCCCTGCCAATAGCCGTTTTCAGTGAAGGATTGAAAGATTTCTTCCCTGCCATGATCCGGATAAATGATTTTTAAAACTTCACGGGTGGGTTTTCCAATAACTTCTTCGCTTTTCCATTCGAATAATTTTTCGGCGGCTTCGTTCCAGCTGGTAGTACAAAAATTGTTATCAGAAGCAATGACCGGGTCCTGGATATTGCCGGCGATGCTGGCTAAAAATTGAATGCGTTCTTCTGTCTTTCTTTTTTCCGTAATATCCCTGGTTATCTTTGCGTATCCAAAATGTTTTCCTGCTTCGTCAACCAGAGAAGTAAAAACAATATTGGCATAAAAAGTTGAGCCATCTTTCCGTACCCGGAGACCTTCCGTTTCGTAATGCCCGTGTTGCAATGCGTTTTGTAAGTTGCGTTGCGGCTCTCCCCTCTGTTTTTCTTCAGCAGTGTAAAAAATATCGAGGGGCTTTCCAATGATCTCTTCTTCCGTATATCCTTTAATGTATTCTGCTCCGCTGTTCCAGCTTTTAACCCGCCCGTTCTGGTCAAGCATAAAAATTGCATAGTCCTTTACGCTCGTTACCAGCAGTTGAAAATCCTCTTTGGCTTTTTTAAGTTTATCTTCCGCTTTTTTGCGCTCTGATATATCCCGAACGGAGGCTGACACAAGTACACCATCATTGGTACGGATGGGAGATAAGCTAATTTCCACAGGAAAATTTGTTCCATCTTTCCTTACCGCACGCAACTCCATGCCTGCACCCATCGACCGCACTTTCGCGGACTTCATAAAACCCTCCCGGTGCCTGATATGTTCACTTTTCAAAACCTGTGGCATCAATATTTCAACCGGCTGGCCAATGAGTTCATTCCTGGTATATCCTAACAGGTTTACGGTTTGTTGGTTGATCAATTTTATGACACCACCCTCGTTCACAATAATGGTTGCATCGGGTGCGGCGTCCAGCAGGGAGATAAATTTTTGCTCACTGGCCTTTTGACGACGTATGTCAGCTTTTATGCGGCGTATAAGAAATAAACTGACAAGGAAGAGGGCTGCAAGCACACAGTAAAGATTGATATCAAGCTGACCGATGACCTTATTGTTTTGCTTTTCCCTTGTTTCAAGCAATCCCTGTCCTATGCTGGCCATCTCATCGCAGATACGGCGTATATTGTCAGTGTACCATTTCCCGGTGCCGCTTTCTACCATGGCAATAGCGGCTTTTTGTCCCTCCTGTTCTCTTGTCCGCACCATACTATCCGAAAAAGCGAAACGTTTGTCAGCATATATCCTGAGTGAATCAAGCAGGTATATTTGGCGGGGATTATCGGCCAACAGTTGTCGCAACGAAATCAGTTCGGCCCTCAAATTTTTTTCTGCGCTAAGCAGCGGCGTAAGGAATTCAGCTTTACCGGTAATAATAAAACCTCTTGCCCCGGTTTCATTATCCAGCGCCGCTAATATCACTTTCTGAATGTGCTGAATTACCTGTTCTGTATGACGAACGGATTGTGAAGTATCTCTAACCTTTTGCGACTGTCGGATGGATATAAAAAGGACGGCTGCAATAGTGATCGAAACTACAGCAATGGCTGCGGTCAATATTTGATTGATAGCAAGCTTCATGGTATTCATCCGTTAGAAATGATATACCAACCAGAGTCGAAAGTAAAATGAATTTCTCAACGATCTCCATTTATCTATCGCTGAGAAACATCAATAATCATTTTATACAGGGACGGATCTGAAATTCAAAAAAACTTTCACCTGCTAATACCCAGGTCTATACTCTTAAACAAAATCGGCACTCCTTAATCGGTTAAAAAATAGTGGCGAAACGGGCCAACGAAAACCTTTCCTTTATTAATGCTTATAACTTAATGTGTACAAACGTACACAAAGGTTGTTTTAAAAAACAACAATAAGAAATATTTCTATACCATTTCGCCTGTTTGAGCCATAATCAATATTTCTCCTGATAATTCTCATGTAAGACAATCATCAATCAGTCTAACTTACAGATATTTAATTTTCCGATAATTTGTATGACTGACGTAAAATTTTTGGCAGTTTTGGGAGATAGAATCAAAATGCTGCGCCAGAAGAAGGGTATGACACAAACAGAGCTGGCAATGCTTTGCAAATTTGAAAAAGCAAGCATGTCAAGAATAGAAGCGGGAAAAACGAATATTACGGTTGCTACCCTCCTTAAAATAAGTAAAGCGTTGGATCTTGAAATTACGGAGTTTTTTAAAGATTAAATTTGAGGTCCACTAAAAATAACCAATAGTTTTACACTTCTTAATATTGCATGCCTAACCGGATCATTCTTCAATAGTTTACATAATTTAAGTATTAATAGTCTCCCTACGACAGTCATCTAAATACCAACAACCAATTTACAACGGTGTTCTATCGACCCGGGAAATAGCTTTACTCATAAGTAGAACAAACCATGTTACAATTACTCTTTATGTAAATTGCCAGAAATAAACTAAGCGTATTCACTAATAAATGGCGCAAACCTAACAAGTCATTTAAAGGTTTCTTGAAATTGTTTACCTTTCGTTTATGCCGGGTAGCAAGCATATTGAAAAAAGGTTTCTGCTGGTAGATGATCATACGCTGATCCGTTCGGCGCTAGCGTCCTTATTAAGGCAAACTTATGATAATGCTGTAATCGAAGAGTTAGCAGATGGTACACATATTATCGAAAAGCTGGTCATTTCCTCCTATGATCTTATTGTAATGGATATTCAAATGCCTAATACGGAAACACTATGGCTTATCAATTATATTCATGTTAACTATCCCGCCGTTCCCGTATTGGTTTATTCGATGACCGCTGAAAATATCTATGCCCTCAGGGTTTTAAAAGCAGGCGCCAAAGGTTTTGTATCAAAAGAGTCGGAAATAGAGGAGCTTAAAAGAGCCGTAGAGCTCGTTCTCCTTGGCAAAAGATATATTAGCCAGAATGTAGCCGAAATAATAAGCCTGCAATCCTTAAAAATAACCGATACTCCTTTTACTATCCTTTCATCGCGTGAATTACAGATAGCGACTTTGCTTTTATCCGGCAACACTGTTAGTGATATCTCCAAAAATCTGCATTTACAAAATTCCACCGTGGGTACTCTTAAAAGCAGGGTCTTCAAAAAATTGAAAGTCTCCAACCTGCTTGAACTGAAAGCGATTTCAGACATTTATAATTTTTAGTAATAACATTCGCCAACGTATTTCTTAACACGCTAGCCTTAGACTGCGGTTGTCCTGCATTCTGACATCTTGTTTTTATCAAAAAACAGATACTTCTGTAAGGGGTTTCAACAAAAAAGGGACAACGCAAATTTTTAAAAATTCAGCGTTGTCCCCCTGGGTGGAGCTGAGGGGCGAGTTGTCGAACCAATTTATGGCCGACCTTGAATTATTGGCCCAATTGATTAGTCCTAAAAAGAGATAGCAATTTTAAAATTTGACAGCGCTGGTATGAGGAGGAGCAGGGATTCGAACCCCCGGCTCATTACTTTGCTAAAGTATTAGCAGTAAGGTATTCCTATCTTAGCAAAAACTCAATAGCAAAATTGGTCCATAAAAAATCATTGTGGGATCTTTCATTTGCGTTATACACTAAGGTAAAAGAAGCCCCCTAATTCTTTACTATGCATTTGATAATTAAATCGTTGCGCATTGCAAAACACTGTCAATACTTTCTATTCTCTGAAAATACCGCCTGTCCTGGGTCTATATTTTAAAAATACTAATTAGAGTCTGCTGATTAAGTCACGCTGATCTCAATTTTCGACTTTACCATTGACTGATAATACAGTTTCAACAAATCCAGAATTTTAAGTATTATAGATAAGGGTGCCTTCCCGATAAGATTTATCAGGTTAAGCGTTAACACAATAGAAGCCACCCATGATTCGCTTGTTTGCTTTAGCCTTGCTTTTATTCTATTCATACCAAATGCTGTTTTTGCCTGGCCAAATTTCCCTTCTATTGAATTTCTTTCTCCGGGACTTACAGGATTTGACAATGCCCCGTTGGATGAGGGACGCCCAGTGGTTTAGCCTTCAATTTTATATCCATCTCCTTTAGCCATTTCCTGTTTTCCCGTGTACAATAAATTTTGTTGGCCAATGTTTCGCTGAAAAATCAGTTGATTGAATTAAAAAACTATTCTTTTTTGACCGTTTCGATCCGTAACTGTCACAGATAAATAATTTTTCCTATGAACAAATATGAAAGATGATGATTGCGATAAAAAAGAATTTCCGAAATATATTTCCTCCCGTCTTTCTTTCCCGCTCTTCAATTTATAGACAATGACTCTGTCGGCCGTATTTAATTTAATAATAGAACCTTCCGCTTTTTTTTGCTTGAATATTTTCAGGGGACCGCGGTTTTGCGAAGCAGCCAGCCGGCATTCACCTTTAACACTAACAAATTGAACCAATGCCTTACCATCACCGGGTATGAACAATCCGCTGCTCCGGATAGTTTGCGGAGCAAAACCACCATTCCCATCACCGATCAGCAGCAACCCGTTCAGGGCATCATAACGGCCGTTGGTAACCTCGGTTCCAAAGTCATTGCCCGTGATGACTACATCCAGGTTGCCATCATCATTAAAATCATTTATCACCATACCATAAAGCGGCGCCACCTGAGCAAGTGACGGTAACGGCCTTATGCTGAATTTATCATTGCCCAGGTTTTCAAGATAAGAGCTATTGAACTGATAAGCTCTTCTTATCAATACATTCTTTCTTTCCCCGGGTCCTAACAAAAGATTGATATCAGCCCTTCCAAATTCTTTGTAAGTAAGAAATCGTTTTTTTAAACCAGGCGTCTGTTCCAGAATCTCATCCCGGTTTTGTGCCGGAAATTCCTGCAACGCATTATTCTCATCCTTTAAATACAATGTGGTTATATTATCGAAGCCCTGGTTTTTATCAAAATCACCTGCGTAAATACTTACCGGCTTACCTTGTGTAGTTCTGTAAAAAGAGTTTGTTCCAAGATTACCGGCTATATAGTCTATATCGCCATCATTATCAAAATCGCCTCCTGCAATGCTGTTCCACCAGCCTTCCGTTTTCTGCAATCCTGTTTTACCGGTCACGTTTTCCAGTTTCCCATTAGTGTTTTTAAAAAAGGTGATGGGCATCCACTCTCCCATCACAATCAAATCTACCCGGCCATCATTATCAAAATCAGTCCAGATAGCGTCACATACCATTCCGACATCATTTAATCCTTTTGCAACTTCATTAGTGACATCCGTAAATTTTATTGCACCCGGTTTAGAATCGTTACGATAAATAAAACTGCTCACTGGCGTGGGATATTTTCCAGGCAATAACCGTCCGCCCACAAACAAATCAAGATCCCCATCGTTATCTATATCGGCCGCCTTTACACAATTTTTACTGCTGTGGTTTTCGGGCAACGCGGTTTCTGCATAACTAAAATTTCCCTTGCCGTCATTTACAAAGAAGCGATCGTCATAATTTTTTGTTCCTGCCGGAAATTCGTTACTCCCATTTGCAATATACAGATCGGGGTCACCATCATTATCTGCATCGAATAATAAAACACCCATATTCTCGGGACGACGAACATCTTTTCCCAAAGGCGGTGGCAAAGGCTTTGACAAAAATTTACCATCCGGTTGCTGCAAAAAAAGGGTAGGATTAAAATCACCCGTGCCGCCGATGATCATATCATCTAATCCATTGCCATCTATATCGCCTGCTGCAAGACCCGGTCCATACTGAGATAGCTTATGTGGCAGTAAACGTTGCTCGTTAAAATCAATAAAATCAGTTTCCTGGTGACGGTAATCAATACCAAGTAAGCTCGTCACATCAGTAAAAACATTTTTTACCGGCTCATTTTCTTTTGCACCATCGTTTATTGCATCCTTGACACTTAATTTGAATTTCCGGTTAACCGGAACATTTTTTATCACCTGCCTTTTACCGCCAGGCCAGCGGGCGATGATTGAATCAATGACATCGAAATTACCCATTCCAAAAAAAACTTCATCATCAATTGTAGATAAGTAACCGCGGCAGGGAGCATTTTCGCAGACCTGCATTTTTCCGGCGCCATAATAAATCTCTGCAATAGCGCCTAATCCGTTTATGTTGTTGCTGCCGCCATCAAATGATATTTTTAAAAAATTGACGTTTATCTTCTCTTTTGAATTAGTCTTGTTTTCATACAATGTTGCTGCTTCATTGATGTTATTGATTACATAATCCAAGTCACCGTCACCGTCGAAATCCGCATACACTGCACCGCAGGAAAAAGAAGGTTCGTCCATTCCCCAGGCTTTCGTTACATTTTTAAAACGAAGGCTGTCATTATTTTTAAATGCATAATTGGCCACTTTAATTTGAGGTATTTGATCTATCAGTTGTTGTTTGGAAAAATCAGGTGGTGCTTTTTTCCGGAAAGCAGCGAAATCATGATCTGTAACATCCCGCGGATAACCATTGGTAATAATAATATCACGTAAACCATCATTATCAAAATCAGCAAGCGAAGGATTCCAGCTCCAGTCAGTTTCGGCCACGCCGGCCATAAAACCGATATCGCTGAAAATAGGTTCTCCAATCGAATCGTTTTCCAGCATCACGGGTCCCTGGTTCAATTGCAACGTATTACGGACATACTGAAGGGTGTAATCTTCAAATATCATGTTTTGGTAAATGAAATAATTGCTACTGTTCATGTTTTTCTTCTTGCGGAAATTATCCTCCGGGTTCATATCCACTGAAATGACATCGGCCAGCCCGTCATTGTTAATATCGGCCACATCATTACCCATCGCATTTTGCGATGTGTGTTTGAAGTACTGCCTGACTTTATTGGTGAATGTGCCATTGTGATTATTAATGTATAACAGGTCACTTCCGAAAAAATCATTGGTGACATAGATATCCTTCCACCCATCCCTGTTAATATCAGCCACAGCTACTCCCAACCCATACCCATGCTCAACAATGCCAGCCTGCTGCGAGACATCTGTAAATATTGGATTTTGCAGCGAATCATTCCAGTCGTTGCGAAAAAGTTTATCTACATCTGTACCACTCATACCAGCATAATTTTTATTGAAAAATTGTGTTGCGTCACGTTGTGCCAGTTTGGTAGTGAGAAGGTACATATCCAGGTCGCCATCATTATCATAATCAAAGAAAGCAGCATTCACTGAATAACTACTATCGTCAAGATGGTAAATGCTGCCCATTTCCTTAAAAACCGGTATCCCTTCTTTGTCTATACCCTGGTTTATATAAAGCAGGTTGCGTCGCTGCTCAGGATTCTTTTTAATGGTAGCACAAACGTAAATATCCTGCCAGCCATCGTTATTAATATCCACCACCGATGCCGCATTACACCACCTTCCTTCGCCAGTTGTATGTGATGCCAGGGTTATATCCTGAAACCGGAGGTCCCCTTTATTAAGATAGAGTCTATTGGAAACCATGCTGGCAGTAAAATATAGATCCGGCATGCTGTCATTATTGAAATCGCCGATAGCTACACCACCTCCATTGTATAAAAACTCCAGATCAAGGGGATTGATGGAGTCGTTCTCAATAATAACGTTATTGAAGGCAATGCCTGAATGAAAAGGAGATACTTTTTTAAATAAAGTAACCGGAGATGGCTTGCATGAAAGCTGGCTACATGCTACAAAAGCCGGCACTAAAAACAGTACAGCTCTATTTTTGAATACCGGTTTATTCGTACACAATTTCATAACAAGGCTTTTGTATTTTTTTCAATCCAGTAAAATTTGTCCGGTTGGCGCCATGATCCAATACATACACGGAAGTCTTCTCTTTTCGTTTAATAGTCAAACTGACCTGTATGTGTTCCAGTAAAACAGGAGCTGTTCCCACCCGCACCAAACGGGTAATATCCTTATTCAATTGCATACCGTTGTTTTTTGCATGGGCTACCGTTGTTAATACTATTCTTCCGGATGTGCTAATGTCTTTATTTTTTGCCATACTTGTAATAAGAATAACTGCAAAAAGATTATTGGTCTCCAGGCTCAGTTTATCCAGTTGGAAGTTTTTTTTGCCGGAAAACCCACAATGCCATTTGTACCCGGGCAACGTCTCCCAGTTTGCTGAACATCGCGGAAATAAAAACGTCCTAACAAACGAAGCGGTAATGCATTGTACCAACCATCGCCCACCATAGCACCGAAATGGCTATTGCCTTTTTTCAGCCCTCGGGTGATATCATGCCTTACATACAACCTCTGTTTGCGATAAGCTGTAAAACCGGGGTCGGGCATATTCCTGCTGATCTTACTGATGTCCAAGTTTGCTTCATAGTAACCAAGGCCTGAAATATACAACCTTGCCAATGCGACCCTTTTATTAACTAAAATCTTTTTCCAAAACAAAGTCATGGGATCATCCTTATAAAAATCTTCGTCATGTTCAAATTGTTCGCTGCTGAAAAATATACGTTGCAAAAATGTTATTACTTTATTCATAGTCCAAGATGATTTGACATTGTTATTTATTCCTGATCAACCTAAGTATAGCAACATCATGTCTTAAAATGGTTGCGCAAAAAACATAATAAATTCTTGTTTAATAAATAATCAGTCGTGTCTTTGCTGCCTGTTAATACAGCGCCGGGTGATAAATACAATTCAACATCAGAAAGTAGAATTACAGTACCTGACACAAAGTTCCCGGGAGGTATTACTACTGTTCCGCCACCTTTGCTGTTACAGGTTTCTATGGCTTTATTGATAGCTGTTGTATTGATCGTGTTGCCGTCTGCTTTGGCACCAAAATCAAGAATATTATAGATGCCGCTTTGCGGATATGTATTCAAGGAGAAAAAAATCAAAGAAAGTGGTATAAACCAATGCGATTTTATATTTATCATATTTGATATGTTGAACAATTGATTATTGTGACTCCTATTTGAGCCGGACTGCAGTAAAATGCAGCCAGGTTTATTATTTTAATACAACCGTTTTTTTATAAACGGGATTAACTCTGCAGCCATCTTCGCGTGTTCCGCAACATTGAGATGCCAGTCGCTTCCATTCATTTGAAAAGGTGTAAAGGCGAAATAAAAAATCAGTTTGTTGGTTTTTCCAAATGTGGTGACAATATTTGTAATAAAGTCTTGTTGTTGTTTCCATTTGCTTCCACCAGCGGATGGCCCGGCGATACACACGCTTGCTGCATGATGATAATTGTTTCTGACACGTTTTAGAAAATCCAGGTAGGCCGAACAAAATTTCAATGAATCCGCCGGCGTCGAAAAATCGTTAGCACTCAAATCAATTACAACCATATCAGGCTGCCGTTTTCTATAATCCCAAACTATTTTTTAATTATTGACAATATCATCATAAAACTTCGGCATTGTAAACCCTGTATCACCTCCATAACCCTGGTACATACTATACCGGAACGGCAGATACCAATATAGGCCGCATCAACCGCCCTGGCAGTAACAGCGCCATAGGTTAAATAATTATTCTCTGTTTAATAAGTATGCAAGATTTAAAAAACAAATAAAACTTGCCATTGTCAATACTAACCGCTTTATCCAACAAGATTGATATGGCCAACTCATAATTATTAGTTTTTCCAATACAGCGTTGTTACGCTGTTTGGGTGCAATACAATATTTTCATTACTGTTTACCGTACCGGCATCAACACAATCCTGGGTTGACGATGTATTAAGCTGCTTCAACAGGCCTGGCAGACCAGTAACATTTAATTTTATAGCCTTCGGTATATTATTATCGTTGATTAAAATTATTGTTGTTGCCTGTTGAGCATCATGTTTAAAAGCCAGCGGATAAATTTTTGTTTCTGCTGCGGCATCAGCCAGCACCCTTTTGGCACCCGGGCGTATATAGCGGTAAAAATTTTTTGATACAAAGTAACTTTTGCTCTTTTGTCCCGAAGAACTCATCAGGCAATATTCGTCCAGGGTACCTGCGCTTAGGCTCCAATATACCCAGGCGGCCACATTACCATGGTGTAATGCGGTATATATCGCTTTGGCCAATGACATAGCACCATTCCAGTCGTTTTTATACCCGCTGGTTTCGGTCATCCACAACGGTATATTATAAGTAGCACCCCAGTTAAACATTGTTTGCCAGGTTTGTGCATTGGGCGAGTTGGCGGTAATGCCGTCGAGGTCGTATCCATGGACAGCTACCATATCAACATACTGTCTTGCAGCAGGATCATCCAGGGTTGGCTTCACCATTCCTTCTATCCCCTGAAGCCAGCCAATGTCTTCGGGCAGAAATAATTTTGTGGTAAGGCCTTCTTCTTTGAATCGTTTTCCCACCACTGTCACCAGATCCCGGAGAGCTGCGCCATTAAATACACACGATGCATAGAATTGGGAAAACCTCGGTTCATTCTGCACACTGAGTGCATAGACATTAATGCCTGTTTCCTGCTTTATGATTTTTATATATGCCACACACATTTCAGCAAATTCTTCATACATATCAGTGCGCAATTGATTATCATTTGCTGTGGGTGTAGGGTTATATGGCGGCGCCGAATTTTGGGTAGTACCGTTATTAATGCGGTTATTCGTTTTCATCCAGGCCGGAGCACTCCATATAGAAACAATTAATTTATCCAGGCCGGCGGCACTCATATCTTTTAAATATTGCAGATGATCTGCAAGCTTGCCATCCACGCCGCTTGTGTTGTTGTTGATATTATACTTGGTTAAATCGATAATGGAAGGATCATTATTATCGTTGACAATTTCGAAATTTGAAGGTATCTCATCACGGAGAATCGTTAGCCCCAGATCGTTGATAAGTGAATTAACAAAAGCAGCGCTGGTGAAAGGTCCGCTTGTCCAATAATTATCCTTTGCACCAAAGCCGCCAAATCCCTCCATGGTCTGAAACTCCTGGGCAAAGTTCACTGACACCGGAGCTATAAGAGTATTTATATCAAGACTGGCGTCAATAGGCTCTGATTTACCATCACTGACTGTTACTTTAATCGTATATTCTTTATTGTCCTGATAAGTAAAATTCTCAACAGTGCCTCCTTCTTTAACCGTACCCTCTCCAAAATTCCAGGTGAATTTAAGCGGATCGGCTTCTACATCGCTTGCAGTAGCAGTAAATTTAAAAGTAAAGGGATTGGCATTCGTCATTTCAGCCGTTAGCTGAACCAGCGGTCTTGAATTAGCCCTTTTACTACTATTCGATTTTTTACAGGACTTTAATAAGGTGAAAGCAAAGATTAACATCAAGACATTTAAAAGCTGTTTCATAAAGGCCTCGTTGAAATTTTATTTAAAAGGCTCTCTTTTCAGAGAGCCTTTACCACTGCTAACTACTGCTTGCTTTAAAATTTAATTAATAACCTTCATTTTGTACTACGTTCGGATTTACGTCAATTTCACTGTTAGGAATTGGGAAGTTCAAATGTTTAGGAGACTGGAATGATACTGTACCCAGGTTAGAATTAAAAAAGGCGTTATTTAATGTAATAATTCCCTGCATAGCCCATCTGCGTACATCAAACCATCTTTGCCCTTCTCCAGCTAACTCTCTCATTCTTTCATCCATTACCCATTGCATAATGATAGTTTTATTTGTTTCAGTTGAAGGAAAATCGGCAGGATCAGGCCCAGCGCCCATTGCTCTTGCCCTGGTTCTTACCTGGTTGATAAAACCGATAGCTTCTGAAGTTGAACCTCCTGATTGCAATACAGCTTCCGCTTTTAATAACAATACGTCAGCATATCGTAAGATGCGGTAATTATTAATTGATGCAACATTAGAGGGCGATAGTTTATCTCTTTTAGCATATTTTAGCACAGTTCTGTCGGCAGGTACGAATGACCCTGCAACACGTGGGTCATTTGCATCAAATGCAGCCACCACTTTTGGAGTTACAAAATAGCGGGATCTGCCCTGGGTACCATTACCACAATTACAATAAAATGCCCAGTAAGTTGATAACGCCCCTACAGCATTGTCAAAATCATTATCCAGCCAAACATTATCAAAGCCAAACGCCTGCGAAGCCTGGAATTCAAATAAAGATTCTTCATTATTTTCTGTATCCCATGCAAAATTATCGTCGAAATTAGTCACTAGCTGCGCGCCTGAAATTTTATTTAAAGCTGTAATGGCGCTTGTATAATCAGCTACAGTTTTTGTAGCCGAAGCTCTAAAAATTAAAGCTTTACCTAACATGCCATTTGCTGAATTGACTGTAACTCTTCCCCTGTTAGCAGCATCCCAAATGGCAGGCAGTAAAGTCGCTGCCTCCGTAAAATCTTTTATTGCCTGATCCAACAACTGAGTACCTGTAGTACCTGGAGGAGTAAATTGATCGGAACTTAAAACCCGTTCAGTAACCAAAGGTGATGTGCCGAAAAAATTCCATAAGTTATAATAAGCATAACCCCTTAAAAAGAGTGCTTCCCCTTTATGGTATTTATCAAGGTTCGGGGTTTTATATATTCCCGTACCCACCTCATTTACTTTCTGGATAAGGAGAATTGCTCTATTTATTAACTGATAGTGCGCAGAATATAAATAACTCAGCCTTCCGCTACTTGGTTGTAAGTTGCTGAATATTTCGAATTCTTCATTACTCTGGTTGGTGGTAATGTCATCGCCTGGTAATAAGAAAGGAGTAATTGTAGAATTTCCTGGTCCACCATTAAACCAGAAAAAATCACTCAGTTTTGAATAAATCCCCAATACTGTTTTAGTAAAGTCATCTTCAGTAAGAAAATAAGATTGCTCAGTGGGTCCATGAGGAAGAAGATCTACATTAGATCTTTTGCAACTGTTAATAACGATACAGCTTGTGATAATCAGTATTATAAATGAAGATCTATATATTAATGTTTTCATTATTGAAAATTATTTTTATTTAAAAGCTTACATTGAAACCGAATAAAAATTGCTGGGTAATGGGTACACCATTAGTTTCAGGATCAAGACCCGTCCAATCGGTTATAGTAAATAAGTTAACTCCGCTGAAATACAGTCTTAAATTTTGAACCACTACTGTTTTCCTTAGGAGAGATTTTGGCAAAGTATATCCAATCTGCATATTTCGAAGTCTGAAATATCCTGCGTTTTCAACATACCTGCTGGAAAACCGGCCGGTGGAAGCAGGATCATTGTATACAGCCCGGGGAATTGTAGTTGAAGGATTGGTAGGTGTCCAACGATCCAATGTTGTTGACAACTGATTGGCAAGGCCTCCCATACCATCCAGTCCTGCTCTGATATCGTTATATTTTTGTACATCTCCAACACCCTGGAAGAATAAACTAATATCAAACCCTTTGTAAGCGGCACCGAGATTGAATCCGTAAAAAAAACCGGGGATTGTTTTTCCCAAATAGGTACGATCATTACTGTTTATGATACTATCAGGGGTAAGGCTGTACCTTTCCTTTGAATTGGCGGGGTTGCCGTAAACATCACGGAAATACATATCACCAGGCTTATAAGTATATCCGGCCGCTGGATCTGTGCGGCTTTGCCCGATATTTCCATCTGCGTATACCGCCCGCCATGCATCAATTTCGGCTTGGTTTTGAAAAATACCGCCTACTTCATATCCCCATAAATAAAACATAGAATATCCTTCTTCTATCCGGCCGCCTTCTCCTCCAATCGGTATTCCCCTGTTAAGTTTTGTCACCCTGTTTTTAACAGTGGTAAAATTGCCTGAAATATTAAAATCAACAGGTCCCAATTTATTGTTGTAGCCAAGCTGAAGTTCAATGCCCGAATTCTTAACCTCAGCTATATTTAAATCCGCATTATTTTGAATCCCGGTATTGGGCGGAAGAGACACACTTTGAATAATATCAAAAGTGGTTTTATCGTAATATTCTGCTGTAAACGAAACACGATTATTAAACAATTGTGCATCAAATCCAGCGCTAACCGTTTCCAATTTTTCCCAGGTCAAAGTAGTATTTGCAAAATCAGGAAGGCGTGTGGACTGTACTTGCGTACCTGTACCATTACCATTTCCGGAACCAAGCGGATAATCTGCACTAAAATTGACCCCGGAAAGGAATTTATAATATCCGGCTGAATTAACATTACCAAGCCTGCCCCATCCACCTCTTAATTTCAAGTCGTTAATAAAAGTAGTTTTGGGAAAGAATTTTTCAGAACTTACCCGCCAGGCAAGGGCAAAAGACGGAAAGTTGTCTTTTTTATATCCTGGAGCCAGTTTTGAAGATTCATCCTGGCGGTATGAAACATCAACATAATATTTATCCCTGAATTTATAACTTATTCTTCCAAAAAGTCCTAACAATACATCCTCCTGTAAAATACCTGCAAATCCCTGGGTGAATGGCGGCTGGTTGCCAATACTCCGATATTGGGGGTCGGTAAAATTAACACGCCCGCTTAAGTCGCTTACCACCCATTTTCCAAATTGGTCTGAAGCGCCTAGTAGTACATCAATATTGTGATCACCATTGAAAGTATGATTATAGTTCAACGTCACTTCTTTATTAATATTGGAAGTTGTTGTTCCTCTCTGACCATAACTTCCTTTTGCCTGGCCATTTTGGTTAGCATAAGGATTTCCGGCAGTTTGTGAAAATCGCCATTGTTCATTATCTGCCCATGATTTTCTCTCGTTACTATACCATTCAGCGCCAAGAGTACCTCTCAATCTCAATCCCGGTATAGGTTCAATTTGAACATAGGCGTTACCTAGGGCCCGCATTAAATCATACCGGTTGTCTGTTAATGCATGAAAAGCAAAAGGATTGAAACGGCTATTATCGCCCCATAGTAGTTTAGGATCACCTGGTGCAAAATTGAATTTAGGTCCTGCATCCAGTTTGGATGGATCAAAATCGGGATTAGGTACAAAACTACCGCTGGCAACCGCTGCAAAACCGGTAGCTTCAGCAGGATCAAAAATTGGCTGAAAAGGAATGGAGGACGCCATAGTTGGCAAATCTGCAGCTGTATTTACCAATGCATTTTCCTGAACTAACCGAATAGTTATACCTGTTGAAATAACCTTTGCAATACGGGATTCAAAATTGGTGACAATTGAATAACGTTTTAAATCATTTGCCTTCAATGGGCTTCCCTGCTTCGCATAGCCAGCACCCAAATAATAGGTAGTTGCATCATTTCCGCCACTGACCCTAACACTGACATCCTGCAGTGCTGCGTTTTTGTTTAATAATTCTTTTTGCCAGTCAGAAGTGGGGTTATTACCACCATATAGTGAGCTTGAGGCATCATAACGGGGACCAAATTTTTGTTCAAAAGTGGTGTTTGCATCAGGGTTTGCATTATAGGCTTCTTTAACCAGAGCATAATATTGCTGCGTATTTAAAACAGAATATGTTTTATTAATATTTTGCACGCCAAAAGATGAAGCAACCTCCACTTTCGGCCTACCTGATTTCCCTTTTTTAGTCGTAATTAAAATTACGCCATTGGAAGCCCGCACTCCATATATCGCTGCTGACGATGCATCCTTTAAAACAGAAATTGATTCGATATCCTGCGGATTAATCATGGTGAAAATATTCATAGGAGAACGAATATCTCCGGTGGCTCCATCAGTTACACCCAATCCTCCTTCATAGATCGGTACCCCATCTACGACATACAACGGCTCTGCATTACCAAAAGTGTTTACTCCTCTTATTCGTACAGTAGCCCTTGCTTGCGGATCTCCACCACCTGAACTAACAAAAACACCTGCAGCCTTGCCTTGTAAAGCAAGCTCAGGTGAAAGTGCGGTGATCTTTTCAATATCTTTTGAAGTAACCATTGAAATGGCACCTGTTACATCTTTTTTCTTACGTTCCCCATAGCCAATAACAACGACTTCTTCTACCCGGGAATCTTTTAGCTTTAAACTAACATTAAAGGATCCGGCTCTTGAAACTGCTATTTCTTGGTTTTCATAGCCAACATAGGAGATCACCAATACACCACCCGCATCCGGAATCTGGAGCCTAAAGTTACCGTTCGCATCGGTGCTCGTGCCTATATCCGTACCCTTAAGCTTTATTGAAGCACCAGAAAGCGGCACACCAATGACGGCTTCAGTAACTGTACCGGATACATTTAATAATAATGGCAAACCCTGTTCCTGGTTTACCGGTTTTTCATTTATTATTTCTTCCTTTTGTTTTACAACAATCGTTTTGTTTACTATTACATAGGTCAACGGCTGGTCTTTAAAGCATGCTTCTAAAACTTCTGTAAGGGAAGCCTTTTTTACTTTAAGATTCACTGTTTTTGCCTTTTTTAGCCATGCGTAATCAAAGAAGAAAACATAGCCTGATTGATTTTCGATGGCTTTAAAAACTTTTTCTAAAGGAGCATTATTTTCAGAAAGCGTTATTTGAGAATACCCTTTAGCACTTACCTGCAGGGAGGCAATTAATATTAACAGTGCAGATAGTTTCATGGCTCTCAGAATTTGCCTGCTAATCCCGAAATTATTGGATATAACAGGGTCAGTTTTAGCAGTTAGTTCTCTAAAAGAACTAATGCAAAGTGCTTTAAAATGCATAGCTTTGCTTGTTTAGGTTAATGAATAAAGAAACCCACCAGGTTTTATTTAAAAGTCAACTTAAACTTACAACCAGAAGTGTTCCACCACTTCTGGTTTTTATTAAGTCAACTATGTTGAACGTTATCTAAGGTGTCACAATTATTTTCCTTCCCTCGATTCTAAAATGCACTTTAGTTTCCTGCAAAATTTTTAATACTTCTGACGCATTGCTATTGCGATCAATTTTACCGCCGAATTGCCTTTCCGGTATTTTTCCTTCATAACTTATGTCCACATCATACCACCTGGCTATCTGGCGCATTACCGTTTGCAAATCGGCCCTGTTAAAAGAAAAATATCCGTTCTTCCATGCGATTACCTGGTCAATATCTACATTATCTATCACTTTGATTTTCCCCGAATTTTCAATCTGAGCCTGCTGCCGGGGTGTTAGCGTAGCAACAGCATCCGATTTTTCCAGACTTACACTTCCTTCCAGAAGTGTAGTTTTAACAGACGCTTCGTCATCGTATGCATTGATGTTAAAATGCGTTCCCAATACTTTCACAGTCATCTCATTTACACTAACAATAAATGGCTTTGCCGGGTTATGAGCTATTTCAAAATAAGCTTCACCTGTTATTTCAATTTTTCTCTGCCTGCCAATAAAGGCCGTCGGATACTTAATAGAGGAAGCAGAGTTTAACCAAACTTGGCTGCCGTCCGGCAAAGTAAGCCTGAATTGGCCACCCCGTGGTGTGGTCAACGTATTAAATACAACTTCAGATTGTTTACCTTCTATTTCGCTATAAGCTATCTGTCCATTTCCTAATTTAGCTATCTGCGCATTACCCTGTTGAGCTAACTGACCGTTTTTCGCATCATCTAAAGAAATAGCATAACCATCAGACAATGTAAGAATAGCTTTATTACCGCCTGGCAACACGTCATTTTCTACTTTCTTTTCCAGAACCACAGCTAAAGCAGTCTGTTCAGAACTTCTCAACGAAAAATAAATAGCGAGCCCCGCGATAAAAATGATAAGAGAAGCTGCTATCCGTAAGAATATCTTCCATCGAATTATTTTAGCAGGTTTATTTTTTCTCCCCTGGCCTAATTGATACTGGTCCAAAGCCACTTCTATATCATTTACAAGATTTAAATCCGCTTTTTTGGAAGGATTATAACCGCCCTCAATAAGTGTCTTGTACTCTTCAAGGGCTGTTTCAACTTCCGGAATCGAAGCATTCTTCAACCAATTAATAAATTGCTGATGCTCCGATTCGGTATGATTGCCAACGGCAAATTTTTCAAAAAAAGATTTAAACTGTATTGGGCGCATTTTTGTGTCTTATAATGAAGACGTTTCACTTACCGGAAAACACCCCTCGTTCAAATATTTATTTTTAACAAAGATTATTAAAGATAAAAACAAGGGGAAAAAATGCTGCCTGAACCGAAAATGCAATTTCACCATGTTCATGGAGGTATTTTTTTACAAAATCGGAGGCTCTGTAAATCTGTTTCTGCACCACAGATTTGGAGATATTTAATTGTGCTGCAATTTCATCCTGGGAAAGTCCACTTTCTATATTAAGTCGGAAAATGAGTTTGCGTTTAGGCGGCATTTTTTCTATGGCCTGTTGAACAACCTTGTAATATTCCCGATAGGCGCACTGGTCGCTGGTGGTATTTTCAGAAACAAGTCTCGATCTTTCAATTTCCAGGTGTACCTTTTGCCTGATTTGTAATTGACGGACTTTGTCAAGCAATTTATTTTTAGCGGTTCTGAATAGATAATTTTCAAATGACTCAATTTCAGGTAATTTTTCCCGGTTCTCCCAAAGTTTGACGAAAACCTCCTGAAGAATTTCTCTTGTTTCTTCCTCTGATTTTGTAAAAAGGAAAATGTAGCGATGTAAATTACTAAGATAGGTTATATAAATTTTTGCAAAGGCTTTCCTATCACCATTTGCTATCAAAGCAAGCAGAGCTTTTTCCTCAAAGTTGGCAGCAATTAACATGGCAGTTTTATAAACACCTTAAAACGTAAACAAAGCAATCAGAAAACAAACCTAAACCTAAGTTATAACTTAAAATTAATTTCAAAAATTAATATTTGTGTCCTACGCGGTCCTGTAAAATAAAACACTACTATTTAAATATTTGATCCCCGTAAAATTAAATTTAAGTTTTACGATTTTTTTTACAAAACTCCGGAGCTTGCTTATAAGATATAATTAGGGAACAAACTTAGTTGAAAATCATCTGACAAATTGCCGGTTTTTCGCCGAATATGTAAACATTCAAATTCCTCAACATTAGTAATATTAACTATTGGATTACCCATTTAGTTCTCCTTTGAAATATAGCAGAATTTTTTCTAATTGCTCAAATTCAGCAGTATTCATACTGACTACAACGAACTTTTTTCTTACCTCATTTTCCTGCTTTTTTATAATTCTGTTTTGTAATCTTTACGATATTTATTCAGTCTGCTTGAATGCCCTGAAACGACTTCGGAGTATAGGGCAAGATGAAGACTATAAAAAAGTTAAAGAAAAATTCGGGGAAGAAGCGCAATATGCTAAAGGTGCAAACCATTAAAGAAGAGCTTTACCTGCGAAGCCATTTACTTTGCCCTACCTGTGGAAATAATATGACTGGTAGTGCTTCAAAAAGCAAGACAGGCCATAAGCATAATTATTATCATTTCAATCACTGCCACAAAATTAGGTTTAGGGCTGATAAAGCGCATGAAATGGTATTATCCATTATCTCTGAAATTAATTTTTCAAAGAGCGCAAATGAACTCTACAACCTGATGGTGAAAAAAATCTTTCAGGAAAAAAGGACGCAGAGAAAAAGTAGCGAAGAATCCTTAAACACGAAATAGCCCTTTATGCAAAACGAATGATCAATCTGCAGGATGATTATGCGGATAGGAAAATAAGCCTGGAAGACTGCAACACTTCGATTGAACGCTACCGCCAGAAAGTTCGGGCATTGCAACTGGAAATAAAGGAAAATGAAGCAACACAAACTGACTATAAGGGATTTTTAAAATCAGGCATCAACCTGCTTAGTAACTTAAAAAAATTTATGTATGAACGGATTTGATTTCCCGGATGCGGCTTTTGAGTTTGATATTTTCGCAAAAACTCATTTTGAACGAAAAAATAAAAGTCGAACTCTAAAAATCAATAGAGCCGTTCGTCTGCTATTATCCACGGACAAGATTTTAAACAAAAAAAGGGACAACACAAATTTTTAAAAATTCAGCGTTGTCCCTCGGGTGGAGCTGAGGGGCGAGTTGTCGAACCAATTTATGGCCGACCTTGAATTATTGACCCAATTGATTCGATGCTAAAAATTAAAGGCAATTTTTGATTTTGACAGTGCTGGTAGGCTCCTGATTGAAATACCCGGCTATTTGTAAATCACCACCGACTTACTGCTGAGACTGAAACCGCTGAAACAACCTGTTACGGCTTCTCCTTCAATTTTATTTAATAATGTGACGGGAGTGGAGAAAGGACCTTCATTATTCCGGGCATCTCTGAAATTTTCCCAAAAGTCATATATGTCACGGGTTACACTGGCCATATAGTAGCTTACGGTGTCGCCTATTTCGAAAGGACGGTTTTGGGTAACGTGCAGGTATTCTCCGTTTGAGAGGTCATCGACTCCGTAGTTCCGCCCGGTGGAACCTATTCCGCCCCAACCGAAGTTATTACGATTCCCCTTATCGCGCCAGTAAAAAAGTTGCGAATTGCCCAGCGTATCCGGATCCTGGAAATGGATGGTGACTCTCGCTTTTTCTCTATTATCGTCATTCATATCAGTAAAGCTAAAACCACAAGTAAGGCTGTCTATCGTTACAGGTTCCAGAATATAGGTGATCGCAGAATAATTTTTACCACTGGTTTCAATTTCAAGCAGGTAATATTTTCCGGTCCTCCCAATCAAAGCGTTAGCGGAATCGGTAACAAGGCGCGGATCAAAATAAACACCCTGGCGAAAATTGGAAGGTATTTGTGGCAAATTGGCTTCACGCAATTCTAACTTCGTTGACGTATCCCAGGTATAAGAGCCATTGCCATTAAAGTCTCCCTCTGTTATCGTTACAACGGCACCACTAACGGCCGTACTCTGAAAATCGGGGCTGTAATAGTCCAAACTACGCGTCAATACCACATAGTTCATTTCCCTCATTTCATTGTTGATATATCCTTCCACGACCAGTTGTGTTTGGTTGGCTTTTATGTCAATTTCAAAATCTTTTTCACAAGAAGTAAGAAGCACTATTAATAAAACAATACTGATAGCATTAAACCAAATAATAAAATGTTTAACATCTCCTCTTCGGGAACGCTCGTATTTATCCGATATTATTTTCATAAATTCTTTGCTTAAAATTTAAAGTTCCAGGTAATGCCAGGCATTATTGGAAACAGGTAAACCATTTTCCCTTTGATCGTTTGCTCATCATCATCCGAATCCAGGTAGATAAAATATGGATTGGTTCGGTTATATAGATTGTACAAACTAAAGTTCCAACTGCTCTTGAACCTCTTTTGCCTTTTTGGTTTTGGGGTATACGTAAACGCGATATCCATTCGGTGATAGGCTGGCATCCGGTAATCATTCACTTTATCGTATTGGTTAATGTTTGTCAGGATCGGTTCCTGGTCAGCAACATTATAACCGATATTATAGGTAAATCTGCCGGTGGGCATTGTTAAAGCGTTGCCAGTGCCATACACCAACACGCCCGAGAACTCCCATTTTGGACCAAGGTTATAATTGACAACCACGCTAAGGTCATGAGTTCTGTCGTAGCGATACGGAAAAGCCTTTCCGTTATTGAAGGCAGGAAATGTTCTTTCCGCGCGGCTTAGCGTATAACCGATCCAACCAGTCAATCGTCCCTTTTTCTTTTGAAAAAATAATTCGAGGCCATAGGCACTACCGCTGCCAAAGATCATTTGCCCTTCAAGATTTTGATTTAACAGTAATTGGGCACCCGGTCGAAATTCAATTTGGTTGGTCATTGTTTTATAATAGATTTCCGCACTTAATTCATAGGTACCCTTGTTCAGATCCCTGAAATAACCAAAAGCTATTTGTTGTGCCTTGCCAGGCTTGATCATTTTGCTGCTCGGTATCCAAAGGTCACTCGGAAATGTGGCGCCACTAGTCGTTGCAAGATGCAGATATTGAATGGTGCGGGTGTAGGAAAATTTAATGCTGGCGTTATGCGGTAACGAATAAGTAGCACTTAATCTAGGCTCCGGACCATGATAACGAGCAATGCTTTCACCTCTGTCAAATTTCTCTAAAGTCCCGGTTGGCACACCGTCGGGATTATACAATACTCTTTCTGTTGGTCCCACCTGGTTAAAATAACTGTAGCGCAATCCTGCCAGGATATTCAACCTTTCGCGAACGGTAAAACCAGCGCTGATATAAGCCGCCCCCTCCTGTGCAAATTGGTCATTGATGTTTGATTTGAATTCCTGCACCCCGGATGTAATACTACCGGCTCCTGGTTTGAAACGATGCCATATATACTGCAATCCACCTTTCAGCTTAAAAGAATTGCCAGGTGTATAAGTCCAGTCATTCTTTACCTGGTAATCCCGCAAAGCAGATGTAAAAAGAATATTTGAAGTATTAAAACCAAATTTGCTGTCAAGATCAAATCCATTGAATACTGCCGAAATCGTTTGTTTAAGTTTTTTATTGAGATCCTGTTTCCAGGTAATCCCTGCGATGGTATTTCCCCATACAACGTTGAACATTCTGTCTCTTCCATCATTATCCAAATCTACAAAAGAGAACTTATCCTTGCCGGTATAGAAAGTAAACAGGATCTGATTATTTTTATCAATGATATAGTCCAGCTTCGCATTGACATCATAAAAATAATATCCGTTGCCACCGATCTTCTTTTTTGCTACCAGCTTTCCCACCTGATCAACATAGGTTCTTCTGGCACTTATAATAAGCGATGACCGGCCTTTCACGACAGGAGTTTCCAGCGACATGCGCGAAGAAATAAGCCCGATCCCGCCACTTCCTTTGACCGAATCCTTATTTCCGTCTCTGGTGTCAATGGTTATCACGCTGCTAAGTCTTCCTCCATATTCTGCGGGCATTCCACCTTTTATTGCTTCAACGGTTTGTATGGCCTCCCCATTAAATATGCTGAAAAAACCAAGCAGGTGATTTGGATTATAAACCGGGATGCCATCAAGCAATACAAGATTTTGGTCAGGTCCACCGCCACGAACATAGATGCCGGCACTGGCTTCCCCCCCGCTTTTGATACCTGGCAACAACGTTATTGTTTTTATCGGATCAATTTCTCCTAGCAGAACGGGCATCTTTCTTAGTTGCTCTATGCCTATAGCCTGGCTGCTCATTTGGCTGCTATTGATAAGCCGGCTGCTGGTCACCGTAACTCCCTGCAAAAGATTTTCCTTACGCCTGAGTCTGATATTGATCAGGGTATCGCTGTGCAAATCCGTATAAAGCTGGTAAGGAAAAAAACCTACTGCTCTACATTCCAGCAGGTGAGCGCCGGCCGCTAAAACAATGAAAAATTTCCCTGTAGAATCGAGCTCAGCTCTTTTCGTATCAATATGCAGAGTAGCGTTGACGACAGGGGTGAGCGTACTGTCTGTAACCTGTAATGCAAGATTATATTGCTGTGCCATCGCTCCCAGACCGAAATGACAAAACAATATAAGGAAGACATATTTAGCAAAATGGTGAAGCGCTTTAATCCTCATAATTTGATCCTCAATAACCCGGAATGGTGATGCAATGATCATAGCAAATATCCCTCCGAAACCAAACAAGTTTCAACTTCACAGACATATTATGTGAAAAAAGATAGAACAAAATCGTTTGCCAGGAGGCCAATTGAAAATTACCCGCCAGTCATGGCATTGATCTTTTTGACATGAACTCCCTGTTGCGTTTAAGATCAAAAGGATTCTTTTCCCACGGATCGAGAAATAAATATTATTCAACGGTAAGCAGGGGAGACTATCAATTTTATATACGATCCAGTCAATGAAATAGATTTATGATGTTGGATTCACTCGTTCAACTTGATACCCACAAAGTTCTTTCAATCACCGGCGGCAATTTGGGTTCACAGAATACCGGCAATCAGGGCTTAAGATTCCCACTTCTTAAAAAGCTCATTCTGCTTGTTTTCGGATCTTATGTTCAGGGATAAGCCTATACCTGTTGCAAATTGTTGTTGAATTCTTATTATGATACAAAAAAGCAATCGTCTTTTTGTGTTATACTTTATTTCGCAAAAGGATCAAGTCTGGTTTTAATGGCTGCGAATCGACCAATTTAAACTGCGATGATCAACATTACCGAACAGGGCTTTTCCGCCTCCCTACACAGTTGAATTTAGCTCAATTCTTATTTCATCTACCAATTCAAGATTGATAAGATCAGGCGCGAAATTGGACCCACCCCAGGCAATTATATTCTTGCCTGTTTGATTTTTAAGGCTTGCGATTTCTCCTTTCACATCGTGAGAAACTTTGGGATTTTTCCAACCAGGTTTAAAATCGCCCCTGGTAAAAATGATCTATTGCGTGTCGTCGGTCAGCTTTGCGAATTCGAGCTCATTTCCTTTACTGTCAGGATTTTTCAGTACCGATTGCCAGTACTATGAATATATGGGGTACATTTTTCTTCCCGGCAAATAGGTATCCGCAGCTTCAAGGTCTTTAAATAAGGCTTTCAATTCTTCGTCTCCTGCCTGCATCCAATCGGCTTCATCATTGGTTCCTGCCACATAACCGTCGAGTGTCATTTGCATAGAGCGTATTTTTTTTGGTCCATAGTTAATCCATTTTTCTTTGGAAAAAATATATTGTATAGAAAAATTATCGCGCAGAAACCATACCAACGCGTGATATGAGTGGAGAGATGACAAATTACTGCACTTTGTTGTACTTTTTTCGTTTCTTTTATCCTGCAGGCTACAGAGCAGCGAATTAGTTTACGTCATTTATTTGTTTCGGGTAAACCGTTAATTACCATGGACGACTGACCAAAAAATTTTCCCAATCATGACCTGGCACATTAAAACCCCAGCATCAATCCGCTGATTACATAAAAAAAGGAAATGGTCAAACAGATCATTTCCTTCTGTGGAGCACGGGGGACTACAATCGAACCCTTGCTGCGGTTATTATCGTTTATAAAGAGTTGTAAATGTGGCTAAAAGACAAAAAATAGAATTTTTAAAAAGTTAAGATTATCCACGGATCAGCTACAAATTCCTATATCGAACAATTTTAGCCTTTCATTGAGAATTAATACTATAATTCAATTTCTTTAGGGAAGTTAGAGTCAACTAATTTTTATGCAAGGATTTATTTAAAATCACGTCTATTCTTTCTTAACAAAACTGTATCTAATGATTTTCTTCCTTTCAATATTCGAAACTTGAGGCAAATCAGATACAACCTGAAAAAGAGCAGTTCCTTATCCATGAACTTGCATTAATAGCAAAGGAAAAAAACATAGTAATACACCTGTAGTCTCCTGAAAATCTAACAGCAGTATTTGCGGACATAACTCTTACAGAACAGGTGATACAAAACTTGGTAGATAATGCTATTAAGTTCACACCTTCGTCCGGACAAATCAATATAGTGTTGAACAAAAGGCTATCCGGCATCCAGGTGTCCATTTCCGACACCGGTATTGAAATAGCACCCGAAGATCAAGCTTACATATTTGAAAGGCACAAACAGGTACCTTCAGGAGGGTTTACTCAAAAGGCATGGGCATTGGGCTCGCTATTGTAAAAAAAATTCCGGAACTCCCGCAGGTAAGTATTCATGTAAAGAGTACACCTGGGGAAGGAACTACTTTCTGGTTTGAAATGCCCATTTTTAATAGCTCAACCAAATCACTGGTTTTATCCGCTCCACCAATCTTGTAATGTTTTATTTTATAATTTCAATGATATTCTTCGACTTAAAATTACTTGCCCAAAACCAAAACCCTAACCCTGCCCGATAGTCCATGGAATTCACGAACAGTCAAAAATTAACATCACTTACCTGCTATTTTTTTTGCTACTTATGCTGCACCTCGGGCGAAGCCAACCGTAGACCGGTACATTTGAGGCGAAACGTCTGCATTTATTTTAAAAAACCGGCTGAAATAGTATTCATCATCATACCCAAGTTCGTATGCAATCTCCTTAACAGTCTTATCAGTAAGATACAATTCTCTTTTAGCTTCAATTATGATCCGCTCATTTATCAAACTAGAGAGCGTTTTATTAAAATGTGTTTTGGTAATTTTCGCCAATGCTTTTGGAGAAATATACAATAGGTCCGCATACTCGCTGGCAGTGTGTTTTGTTTTAAAATTTTCCTCAATTGCGTCTTTTAACTTTTGAAGTACAAAAGGTTCCTTACTGTCTTTGATCATTTCAGCTACTTTTGGTTGTTGTTCAATTTTTAAACGGGATGCAGTTATTAAAAATATTTTTAAATAAGATACCAGCAGTTCGTGTTGAGCCAGTGCAGCATTCTGCATTTCAGCCTCAATTTGTTCACAAAGCATTTTAAAAGTTACTGCAGAACTTTCATCGACCTTAACAAAAGGCGGCTGGTAAACATTGTTGTACAATACTCCATTTAATTCTAATTCCTTTTGATGTTTATGTATACAGAAAAAGTCGAAGTGAAAGTATATAGCGATCCCTTTGATGGGTTTGGTAGTAGTAAATACAAAAGGCTGATAAGGCGCAAAGGTAAAAAGGCTGTTTGCTTCAAAATTATGCCCATCAAAATCTGCATTCACCTTACCAGCACCTTCCGTAATCCAGATAAGCGTAAAAAAATTATTACGTTGCAAATGATCAAAAAAGTCATTGCCCTCAAATGAAAATAATTTGAAAGCAGGATTTCCATTTTGCTGATTGATAAGTGTAAAATTTGATTGATTAAGCATGGTTAAATTTTATATATTTCAAAGTTTTAATAAAATCAATAAGTATAATGCTGTACATTTTTGTATTTAGTATTCCTCTTATTAAGGAAGATATTTTTTAAAAATAGCAGTAGCAATATGGCCGCCAAAGCCAAAGGTATTGCTCATTGCATAATTAATTTCTTTTGCCTGGGCTTTAC
>JBDTUH010000032.1:0-63308 GCA_040007815.1 Chitinophagaceae bacterium | reverse complement strand
CGAGAGACCTACTCTCATCGCAAAGGCAGCTTCGCTGGACACACACATGGGGTTTTATGCAAGTTGGGCTTGACGGAGTAACAATGAACAGTTTTGCAAAGCCAAACATTGGTTCGGGGCTTGACAAACATCGCTGAACTTTAGTTCTTAATTTCAACTTTATATTTTCAATCAGCAGCGGTTGTGGGCTGACGGAATACTAATACCCGACCTGCATACAGCCCTGTACGTTGCACGCCATTAAAAATGACAGTTACTAAATTTATATCTCTTTCAATTTTCTTATTCTTTACTTGGACTACAACTTTTGGACAAGGCAAGGAAGATAAGAATTATCGACTTTTTAACATCAGAAAAGTCTATCAGCAAATAAACCAGTATAAAAATTACACAACTGTAACAATTGACGACACTGAAGAATTTTTAGGACATGGCACGGACAATGGTGGTAGCTTGACAGGGTATTTTAAAAAGGACACTTTGAAAAAAATTATAGAGTGGGTTGGTCTTTCAAACAAGGTTATTCAAAACGAATACTATCTCGATAACGGAAAACTTATTTTTGTTTATTCAACGGAAAGTAAATACAGATTTAATGAGAGTACACAAAATTTTGACTATTCAAAGTTGGACAAAGCTTTCACCGGACTATACTATTTTAGTAACGAAATCTTGATTGATACAATCCTTAGTGACAAACAACATGGCGACACAAAACAAGAAACCGCAGCAGAATTGTTGACATCAAGTAAAGACTATATAAAACTATTAAGTGAAAGACAAAAATAACGGCGTACAAGGGGTTTGGCGATATAGCACTTAACGGATATGTTCCCTACTTCATATTGCTACGCAGCGCCATATCCAGTTGACGAATAAATCCAAGCTATAGAATACATTTTTCTCTTCATATCTTTACTCCGCAGCAGTTCAGGCCGACTTAAAACGGAACATCACTACATAGCCAAGCTCTGACGTTGGCGGTAATTGTACAGCAACACCCTGCGACGCGATAGCTATCGGATTTAAACTTCCTCAAATTTCCTATTTAAAAAAAATTTGCGAAACCAAATAGTTGCGCATATATTTGCAACCGATTGGCTTCTCAAATAAAACTTAAATGATATGAGGCGGGACATTTTCCAGGCAATAGCAGACCCCACAAGGCGGGCCATTATTACCTTAATTGCATTGCAGGCCATGACACCCAATGCTATTGCCGACAATTTCCACACGACGCGGCAATCCGTTTCCAAACACCTCCGCATACTCACCGAATGCGAACTGGTAAAACAGGAACAACAAGGCAGGGAGATTTACTACTCACTCAAAATTGAAAAAATGAAAGAGATCGATAAATGGTTAACCCAATTCAGAAAACTTTGGGAAACCAAGTTCAATCAGCTCGACAATGTATTATCAACACTTAAAAAACAGAAAAAATGAGAAACGATTTGCTATTTGATTTTACCGTTGACAAAGCAGCGAAAACGGTATTCATAACGAGAGAATTTGATGCTGACCTGTCGCTGGTATGGGATGCATTTACGAAAGCGGAAATTCTTGACCAATGGGTGGCACCTAAACCATGGACGTCAAAGACAAAATCAATGGACTTCAAGGTTGGTGGGCGAAGATTTTATGCAATGGTAAGCCCGGAAGGGCATGAGCGCTGGGCAATTCAGAAATACACTTCCATTAGCCCGAAAACCAATTTCAAAATGTTTAATGCTTTTGCGGACAAAGATGAAAACCCTGAATTGCCGGGTTCTGATTGGGATTACACATTCAGCGAACAAAAAGGAAAGACAAAAGTGAGTATTACTATTTATAATGAATCTCTTGCCCGTATGGAGAAGATGATTGAAATGGGCTTCACAGAAGGATTTAAGATGTCAATGAAAAATTTGGAAATCCTGTTGGCAACTTTATCAAAAAAATGACTTTCGTTTTCAAAATGGCAGTCAAAGCAAATAAGAAAGTAACGAATTCAACAACCTAAAAAATAAAATTATGGCACTTATCAATCCTCACATTAACTTCAACGGAAATGCCGAAGAAGCATTTACCTTTTACAAATCAGTATTTGGCGGAGAGTTTGCAAAGATTATCCGCTTCAAAGACCTGGCAGGTCCTGAATTCCCGATTGCGAAAAAAGAAGAAAATAAAATTATGCATATTGTTTTGCCAATCGGTAAAACTAGCATGTTGATGGCAAATGATGTTCCGGAAATTATGGGAAGAACAAACGAAAATGAGAACAGAAGTAAAATTGTAATAACTGCAGAAAGTAAAGAAGAAGCAGACAGATTATTTACTGGGCTTTCTGTAGGAGGACAAATTGAAGGACCTATTGGTGATGGTCCGTGGGGTACATATCTTGGTTGTTTCAGAGACAAATACGGTATTGAATGGATCGTGGAATTTGCCGAAAACTAATTAACTGGCGGCTTTGTATTATCAATAAATTAAAAACAGCGTTATGAAGAATTTTCTTAAACCACATAATCCTTTTAGAGCAATACTGCTAATTGCAATTATGTTTATAGTGTCTCCATCAATCGGGCAAAAGATAAAGCCTTCCAATAGTGGTTACGCACCTGCTAATGGAATTAAGGTTTATTACGAAATATATGGCGAGGGCAATCCTATAGTTTTACTGCATGGCGCTTTTTATACAATTGATATGAACTGGAGCGAATTAATACCGGAGCTTTCAAAAACCAGGAAAGTAATTGCTATTGAAATGCAGGGACATGGGCATACGCCGTTTTCAGATAGAGAATTATCGATCACAACTTTAGCAAGTGATGTAGAAAAAGTGATGGATCATCTGAAAATAGACAGTGCAGATGTAGCAGGGTATAGTATGGGCGGCTCTGTGGCTTACCAGTTTGCTGTACAAAGCCCTAAACGCTTAAGAAAATTAGTGATCATTTCTTCTACTTATAAAACAAATGGTTGGCTACCCGCAGTAAACGGCGCGTTTAAAGATTTTAAGCCTGAATTTTTTGATAACACACCGCTAAAAGCCGGATACGATGCAGTGGCACCTGACAAAACAAAATGGAGAAAGTACTTAGAGCAAATGTTTGCTTTCGCCAAGGTACCATTCAATGTCGGTGACTCCAATATTGCAAAAATTGCTGCGCCTGTACTGATCATATGTGGTGACAATGACGGTACTGATAAAATAGAGTTGATGAAAACATATCAATTATTGGGAGGTGGTGTTACTGCTGACATGCAGCCAATGCCAAAATCGCAATTGGCCATTGTTCCTTCACAAGGACATGTGAGCCTGATGATGCAGACAACAACGATTTTAAATTACTTAAATAATTTTTTAAAATAACTTACTGGTTCTGCATATCAAATAGTAAAAAGGTAAAATAAGTAACCCGTAATTTCATATTTATATGAGCGTGCAAGAACAGATCAAACAATATATTACCAGCCAGCCTGAACCAAAATGCAGCGACATGCAAGCGTTGCACCGCGTCATCCTGGAAACAATTCCAGCATCTAAATCATGGTTCCTGGATGGCAAAGACGACAAAGGCAAAATTGTTTCCAATCCTAATATAGGATATGGATCTTACAGCATAAAATATGCTGATGGAACAACCAGGGAGTTTTACCAGATTGGTTTAAGCGCCAACACAACGGGGATCTCAGTCTATATCATGGGTATCAAGGATAAAACATACTTACCCCAGGCGTATGGAAAAAAACTAGGCAAGGCGAGTGTAACGGGGTATTGCATTAAGTTCAAAGCTTTAAAAGATATAAACATTGATATCCTTCAAGCAGCAATAAGATATGGTGTGCAAGCAACGAGTGAAAAAAAATAAAAAAAAATTATCATGCGAAAAATAATCGTCTTATCAATGATTTCGTTAGATGGAGTAATGCAGGCACCGGGTGGATCTAAGGAAGATGGATCAGAAGGTTTCAAATATGGCGGCTGGACGGCACCTTACGGTGACGAAATGTATGGTAAGGAGGTCCAAAAAGAACTGAAACAACCTGCAGATTATTTGTTAGGTAGAAAGACATATGAGATATGGGCCAATTACTGGCCTAAACATGGAGACTTTTGGCCGGGTATTAATGCGGGCACAAAATATGTCATTTCCAAAAAACTGAAAAAAACGGATCCGTTGGTTACCGGGTGGAAAAACTCAGTACTACTAAAAAACGTGGCGGATATTAAACAGCTCAAAAAATCAAAAGGACCTGACATCCAGGTTTGGGGCAGCAGTAAGCTCGTTCAACTGCTGCTAAAAAACGACCTTGTAGATGAACTCAGACTTAAAATCCATCCCCTGACTTTAGGAAACGGAAAAAAGCTTTTTGAAAATGGAACGATCCCGGCAGCATTTACTTTACTGGAAAGTATTGTTACATCAAAAGGAGTTATAATTGTTAATTACAAGCGGGCTGGAAAAGTTAAGACAGGCACTGTTGGCGCTTAAGAAGAAATAAGTCTGATAACTATTGGATGAAAAAATTGATTGTTTCATTGAGGGAAATCGAGACCCTACCGACATATAAATAAGATGCTTTAGTTAAACATCAGGCCGGACAAATCTAACACCGGATATCACCACAACACTAAACGCTGACGGTTTGCGTCATTTTCTCATCCCATCACTATATTTGTTAAAACGATTGTCAATGAAAAGAATTACAATTTTCCTGATTGCTTTAAGCATCGCTATTTTTATTTGCCTGCAAGCCACCGCTCAAAAACTACCCTCACGCTGGGATGAAATAACAGCCGCCGACTGGAATAATGCTTTAGTCAAAAGCAATAAAACCTGTATTCTCCCTATTGGCATATTGGAAAAGCATGGCCCTCATGTGCCCCTGGGAAGTGACCTGATTCGTGTGCGTGAATATGCTTTACGTGCTACGCAAAAAGAATATGCTGTGGTATTCCCTGATTATTTTTACGGGCAGATAAACGAAGCCAAACACCAGCCTGGTGTATTTGCTTTACCCGAAAGGGTGGTATGGGACCTGCTGGAAAATACCTGCGATGAAATTGCGAGGAATGGATTTAATAAGATCATTATTGTAAACGGCCACGGCGGCAACCCCGAGCTGATAAAATATTTTATACAAACAAGGCTTGAAAAAGAAAGAAATTACGCAGTGTATTTTTTCCAGCCATCCTCAGATTCTGCTTTTAACAGGCAAGTAACCGCTCTGCGCCGTTCCGATGCCAGGGACGACCAGCATGCTGGCGAAAAAGAAACATCGGAAGTCTTGTATTTCCGTCCCGACCTGGTACAATTAGACAGTGCGAAAAATGAATCTGGCAAAAACCTGAACCGGTTATCCATACCAAATGTGTACACCGGGATTTGGTGGTACGCCGACTTTCCAAATCATTATGCAGGTGAAGGCGATAAAGCAACAGTAGCACTTGGCAAACTGGTAGCGGATCATACCATCAGCCAGTTAACTGATGCGATTAAGGCTATCAAGAGCGACGATAAAACATTGATGCTTCAGAAAGAGTTTTTTGACCGGGTGAAAAAGTGAAAAGAGAGATGAATTGCTAATCAGGACGGTTCGTATCTTTACTCAACATCCGTTCGGGCTGACGAATTGCGGAATATCGCCACATCTCCAAACCTGAATGTTAGCGTTAAGTTTATATACTTCACTTTTTAATATGAACTATTTAAGCAAACTTGTTGGTGAAATAGAAGTTCACTCTATTGACGGCATTAAAGAATGTTTCTTAAATGGCGTTAATGCTAATGACTATTATAATAATAAACCTCTCATCTACGAATTGACAAGTGAATATCTTAGAAGTCCCAGATTTAAGGACTGCGTTAAAGTCTTTATTGATTATGGGTTGATCTTCGACGATAAAGTATTGTTATCGGTATTGTTGGACGATGCTCAATCACTTGAAAATAGCCTGAAAGCTAATTCTGAAATTATTAACAACCGGTATAGCCTGCGCTGTGCATTTACACCCCTGGATGAAGCTACATTGTTACATATCTGTGCGGAATTTAATCATGTTGCCTGTGCAAAAATTCTTGTTGAGTATGGGGCGGATGTAGACGCCAAAGCAGGATTGGATGCAAACGGTTTTGGTGGGCAGACACCGATTTTTCATACAGTAAATCAAATCCAAAATCAATCGCTTGACATGTTAAATTTCCTTTTAGAAAAATCCGCCGATTTAAAAACGACGATTCCCGGACTGATTTGGGGAAAAGGCTATGACTGGGAAACTGTAATTCCCTCAATTAATCCAATAAGTTATGCCATGATGGGAAACCTTCCGCAAATGCACAGAAAAGAAAGGGATATTTCCGGAATAATAGCGTTGCTCCTTAAAGCCGCTTACGGAATTGACTATATGCTAACAAATGTCCCCAACAAATATTTGCAAAATTAAAAGTAAAGACGAAACAGCTGCTAACCACGGTTTGCCGACTACATCCGGAATCATACCTGCACAAGTATGTCCAGGCAAAAGAATATATCTTCGGCATTAAAATATTGTCGATTTCAGATCGTGCTAACAGATCACAAAATATCAACCCTGTAGTAAGCACTGATGTTGTAAGTCATGCCTGGCAATAATGTTAACTTAAACCTTTCTCCCAAAAATGAACAGAAAAAACTATTTATAATTAAAGACCAATTATGAGAAAACTAATAGCGGCAATCAATATGACACTTGATGGGTTTTGCGACCACACAGCAATGATCGCAGATGAAGAGATACATCAACGTTATAATGAGCTATTAAGTAATGCAGACACCCTTATATACGGAAGGATAACATATCAACTTATGGAAAGTTACTGGCCATCTGTCGTAAAAAATCCCACTGGTAACATGCCAATGGATGAATTTGCAGTGTTAATAGACAATATTTCCAAGATTGTCTTTTCCCGCACGCTGAAGAATGTTGACCCGATGATCGTCGGGTGGAAAAATACAAAATTGAAAAGGGAAGTCATTAAAGAAGAAGTTTTGAACTCAAGCAGCAAGCAGGTAAAAACATTTTGGCTGGCAGCCCAAGTTTAATAGTAGCCTTAACGCAACTTGACTTAATTGATGAATACCAACTCAGCGTTCAGCCAACTATTTTAGGAGGCGGCTTACCATTATTTAAGAACATCAAGGACAGCGTTAATCTTAAACTCTTAAAAACAAAAACATTTGGTTGTGGTGCAGTAACTCTTTATTATGAGCCGACAAAAAAATGAATGCATAGCTAAAACAACAGATATTCACGACAACAGTAGCACGAATGTATAACAAAAATATTGTTGCAAGTGAAGCTGGCCATTGAAACATCAGGTATATACTACTATAAGTCCCAATAGCCAGCGGGATTCGGGGCCGGCGAATAAAGCGCGGCAAAAGTTCTTACCTTCATCAACAAAACAAAGCCAAACTGCAGTTCCTGGCTGACAGTTATAAATTGCCCCATCTGCAGCACTACTTGACCGTTATGCATAGTTTACATGCTCCCCTATAATTTTATATTTTTTTCTGTACTAGTAATTTGTTTGTCAGCTTGCAGGAGCTCTAAGCCTAAGTCGTCTGACTTGTGGTTGTCAATTTACAGGGGTGAGTCAGTGGTAGCCTGGAATGAAGACACGGTAAATAGCTATCAATTTTTATTAAGAAACGATAAGAAATTTGCCTATACAATTACTAAAACAATTAATTCAAATAAAGTGGAACAATACTATAAAGGAACCTTCGAATTTTTGAATGATACACTTTATCTGATGTATTTGGATGACATAATACCTGCTAACACAACAAACTACTTAATCAAAGAAGGCTCAGGAAATTATTTAATTCAGCCCTTTTCAGATTCTGTGAGGCGAATATTCTTGCGATTTCAAAAGATTAACAGACATTTATTTTAGACTACTGCGTCTGTTTGTGTCCACGGTAGCTCTTATACTTCTTCCAGCTTAAAGGGCAATTTACGGATACGTTTGCCGGTAAGATCAAAAATGGCATTGCATAACGCCGGTGCAAAAGCAGGTAATCCCGGCTCACCAACGCCACCGGGCTTTTCATCATTTTCCATAATATGCACTTCTATTTCCGGGATTTCATCAATGCGTGGCATAGGGTAAGTGTTGAAGTTTTTTTCAACAGCTTTACCATCTTTAAAATGTGTTGCGTGGTTAACGGCGGCTCCCAGTGCCATCACGATACTTCCTTCAACCTGCGCACGAATAATACCAGGGTTTACATACCAACCACAATCCATCAGGGCAAACACTTTGTCAATCTTAATCTTTTTGTCCTGCCTGCGGGATACTTTCACTACTTGTCCTACCATACTGCCAAAACATTCTGTGATAGCTACGCCCCATCCATCATTTTTTCGCCGTGATTCCCAGTTGCTGATTGCTGCAAGCTTATTGACCAAAGCCTGGTAACGGTAAGAGCTAAGATGCGCTTTTCTGAATGCAAGCGGATCCTGCAATGCAAGATGCGACAGTTCGTCTATAAAACATTCGCATGCAAATGCATCAACATTGGCGCCGGGCGCCCGCCACCACATAGTTGGTATTGGAGCCCTGGTAGACATCGTTCCAAAACTATAGTGCGGTATGGATTGATAGTAGTCACTTGCAAGACCAGCAATACCGCCGCTATTCACTGTTACAAGTGAAGGTATCGGATCTTCGGTTGTCCCAGGGCCCATAGATGGCGAAGCCGTAACAATTTGAAAGGCCGATATTTTCTTTTGAACATTCACTCCACCTCTGCACCAGTATAACGCCCCGCCCCGAAAAGGTCCCACGCTCATGTCATCTTCTCTTGTCCACATCACCTGTACCGGTGCTTTCATTTCTTTTGAAATAAGCGCCGCTTCAAACGGATAATCGGGAAATGCCTTTCTTCCAAAACCACCACCGAGAAAAGTCATATTCACAACAACATTTTTAATTGGGATATGGAGTCTTTCGCTCAGATCAGCCTGTATCCAGTTGGCTTCCTGTATCGGCCCCCATATTTCAATACTATTATCTTTTACATCGGCAATACAATTGAGTGGCTCCATACAGCTGTGTGATTGGTAAGGCATTTCGTACACAGCTTCTATACGAGCGGAAGTATTGTCTAATGCCGTCTCAAAAATAGCTGAAGGCAACGGTTTGTAAAGATCCTGCCGCATTCTCGCAAAAAGCGCTTCAGAATCCAGGTGTTCAAAGCCATCATCGTTCCATTCAACCTTCAGCACTTTGCGCCCCTGCATAGCCGCCCATGTTGAATCCGCCACTACAGCTACGCCTTCAAACAGTAAATCAAAAACCGGTCTTTGTACCTTAAATACATGTTTTACACCTTTAACGGATTTTGTCGCTGAATCATCAAAACTTTTTACTTTCCCTCTGAATCGCGGATTACGTTCCACCACCGCATACAACATACCCGGTAGCTTTTTATCGAGCCCAAATACCACGGAGCCGTTGATTTTAGCAAGTGTATCATTACGGCGCAGGGATTTGCCAATAATTTTATAGTCTTTTCGCCCCTTCAGTTTAACCTGCTGCGGCGGTTGCATTTTCGAAGCGTCTTTAACGAGCGCGCCGTAATTAAGTTTTCTCCCTGTACTGCTGTGTATCACCTGTCCTTTTTCCGCATAGCATTCCGCTGTAGCAACGCTCCATTGTTTTGCAGCCGCTGCAATAAGCATTTCCCTGGCCGACGCGCCGATACGTAACAATTGCTGGTACCAGCCACGAATAGAAAAACTTCCTTCCTGTGGTTGCGGGCCATATTTTTGAGGGTGAGCTGCGGCAAATCGTATGTTGATTTGTTCCATACTGACTTCCAATTCCTCGGCAATAATTTGCGGAATAGACTGCCAGGTTCCCTGTCCCATTTCTGAACGGTGATTAAAAATAGTCACCTTACCAGTACCGTCTATCGATATCCATGACATCAGTTCTGTTTCTGCATTATCAGCATGAATAATTTCGCCGACACTTTTTTCCGACGCTGGCCAATAGCAGCCGATAGTTAAAGCAATGCCGGATAAACCGGCTTGACGCAGGAAAGCCCGTCTGGAAAAATCCTGTTTGTCATTCATGGATGGAAATTTTATTGTAACCGATGGTATTAAAAAAAATTGATTAACGTCCTTTAAATTAAGCCATTCGCAGTTAAGGATGCCAACACGATTGACAAATTACAGCCAGTAGTATATAAGCGGTAAGATAAAAAAGATAAGATGTCTTCCCGGTTCGCTTGGAGATTGCTGCCACCCCAGTCCGTTGCCCGCCGGAATACGGACACCCTGATGTTGCAGCCGGACTCGTGAAATCCGATCTATTGCATATATTTAAGTATTGGACTGATCATAACCCGACATCACCAAAACTAGCATATTCAAATGCCACATTTTGTTATTGAATGTTCAGAAAATATTATATCTCTGAAGACACCGGGCGAAATAATGGAAGCCGTTTATGAGGCCGCCGATGCATCCGGGCTGTTTGTAAAGCATGACATTAAAGTGAGGATTAATCCGTACAGATATTACAAATTAGGCGAAACAAAGAGAGACTTCATTCACGTATTTGGCCATATTATGGAAGGGAGAAGCAAGGCACTAAAAGCTGATCTTTCCAGGACGATTATTGAACGGCTAAATGAAATGTTTCCCGCAGTTTCAATCTTGTCGATGAATGTAATGGAATTCGAATTGGCAACTTACTGTAACAAATCCCTGATCGATCCCCTGAATGAAACACATGACAGGCATTTTTAAGAAAGGGCGTTAGTCTTTACATCATAGATAGAGAATATGTCTCAACCTATCAAAGCACCGGGCAATCAAGTCCAATAAAAATATCTTATATGGGTAAATTAGCAGAAATTAAAACGAAGCAAACCTCATCAAGTGTAGCTGTTTTTATTAACAATATCTCAGATGAACAAAAACGTAAAGACACTCGGATCATACTTGAATTGATGGAAAAAGCGATGAAGGAAAAGCCTAAAATGTGGGGCAGTTCAATGATAGGGTTTGGGAAGCTAAGGTATAAAAGTCCCTCCAGTGGTAGGGAAGTGGAGTGGTTCAAAATTGGTTTTTCACCGCGTAAAGCTAATTTATCATTACATCTTATCGATCTGCAGCGCCATGCAGAGGCGTTGAAAAAATTAGGCAAGCATAAGACTGGCACCGGTTGTCTTTATATCAATAAGCTTGAGGACGTTGACCTGAAAGTTTTGGAAAAAATGATTACAGCGGCAGCCAAATAAATAGTTTAGCCGCCGCATCGGATTACCATACTAAAAAATAAAGTTCGAGCTCTTTTTCTCACATATTCCCTGTAACTCATCCCAACGGTAAAAACTTTTGCCAGCAATTTAAACCGTACAGCATTAATGACATTTACCCTGGGCTTTCCATAACCAGTTAAAGCTATAGCCTTGGTATTTTATCGGGAAACGTCTATATAAATTAACATTGGCGCAATTGCCCAATTAAAAAAGTGATATATTTTTCTTGCGTTACAAGACCAAAACAAGTTTTCAACTTATTTTATTTACTAATTAATACCAGACACTCCTGTGCAGAGAGACGTGAAGGAAAAAGCCGGAGCAATAACTCGAAGAAATAAAAGGACATAAAATGTATAATACGAAAATTATCGTATATTAGATTTGTATGCCCTCTTTTTCTGTTTACATAAAATTACTACGATGCGAAAAATTTGTTTCTACTGTTTCATTTCCCTCTTTTTTCTTACGTCATCCAAAAAAGAAAAAGGATTTGTTATAACAGGATATATAACCGGCATTGCAGATAGTACACAGGTCATGCTAAGAAATATTTCTTCGGGCGAAGAGATCGATAGTGCGTTCGTTATTAAAAGCAGGTTTAGATTCACTGGTAACCTAACCGATGCACCAGAAGAGTTAAGAATAATATCAGGCCGGAAAGAGCTCCTGAAAGGTAAACTTTTTTATACGGATTTATTGATAGGTAATGAAACTGTTCAGTTAAACGGTGATGTTTCAGATATGCCCCTTAACGTTACCACGACTGGCTCGGCTATTAACAAAGAGGCTGAGCGTTATCATAAGCAGTTGTATGCCTGGAATATAAAACTTAAGAAATTGCGGGCGGATTTAAAATCTTTTCCAGACACCGTTAACAGCAGCGAAAAAAAGGAGGTTTTAGCAAAGGTAAAAGCAGTGGAAAATTCCCTGGAAAACTGGGAGACCGGTTTTATTAAAGACAACTTTAATTCTTATATCGCTCTTGTGATGTACAATTACAGGCGGGATTTTCAGTTGGACACGTTAAAAAAATTATATAATAACCTATCAGCTGAATTAAAACAGAGTAAATACGGTAAATCAATCAGTACTCAAATCAACTATCCTAAACCCCGAACCGGAGATAATTATTACGATTTTGAAGCAACGACTGCCAAAGGCGGTTCTTTCAAACTCTCAGTAATAAAAGATAAATATATCTTACTGCAATTTGCAGGTATTGGATGTTACTGGAGCCACATGTCAATGCCGGAAATAAGAAACCTCAGCCAGGAATACAAAGATTCAATTTCAGTTGTAAGCTATTTTATGGATAACAAGGCCGATTGGTTACATGCAGTGAGAACTGACAGTATAGCATGGTTAACCCTTTGGAGTAAAGGCTTCAAATATTCCGATGCATGTAGTAAATATTCTGTAACAGGTACGCCAACCTTTTTCCTGATTTCTCCTGATAAGAAAATTGTTTCAACATGGTTTGGATATGAAAAAGGAATTGTGGAAAAAGAGATCAAAATGGCGTTGTCAAGATAAAGTGACGCCTAACTCAGAGGTATAAGGGAAGCTACGCTGGATATTAAAAGGGGTTTTCTATCGAAAAAATTTGTTGTAGATAGGAAAAAATTGAATGGAATGAAGATACAACCAACCAACCTTTTGGCAGAATAAGAGACAGGCCAGCAGTAATGGGGTGATACTAATTAGCGCCTTTTAAATATCGCCATATCTTAAAGCTCTTACGTTGCATACAATTTCCGATATCCCGTTAAAGAATTAAATTCTTTGGATAGCGGATAGACATTCCTTAAATTTATTGAAATGCTCTTTGTAAGGCCTTCGTAAAAGCCGGTGCTGTTAAAATCCGGGCGTAGTTCTGGTGGAAATATTTGCTTCAGTAAATTCAAGAATTGATAAAATTTAGTGGTGGAGTTTAGGCAACCTGTTCAGAATATTTTTTAAAATTATTCAATATTTCCGTAGAGCATTTTGTTTTAAAAATTGTAAGCACCCTTTCAACTCGGTTTTTGGCGTTGCTCAGAGTGAGATCGTTGACGAGACAAAGCTTTGTTATCGACATTAAAACATAAATAATTATGGCAAAATCGAAAACCATCGTACTCATTCACGGAAACTTTGTGAACAACAGCAGTTGGACAGAATGGAAACGTTATTATGAACAAAAAGGTTATAAAGTTTATACACCTGCAAACCCCGGACACGACGGTAATCCTGCTGAGCTGAGAAAAAAAGTTCATACTGACCTTGTAAAAACGGGATTTGTTGATATTGTAAACAACATCGATCAATTAATAAATACCTTACCTGAAAAGCCATTGATTATTGGTCACTCAATGGCGGGAATGGCAGCGCTCAAATTGGTAGAAATGGGAAAAGCGACAGCTGGGGTAAGCATCGATGGAGCCCCGCCGAAAAATGTTTTTCCACCGTTTCAAACACTTAGAACCGTGTTACCAGCGTTTGGTTTTTTTTCCTTTACTAAATATTTTATGGGTAGTCGTAAATGGTACGATTATGCATTTTTTAATACGCTGCCTGATACAGAGAAAGAAAACGCATTTGAAAAACTTGCTGTGCCTGAAAGTTATAAAGTCAGTCGTCAATTAGTCTTAAATTCATTTTCAAATATAGACTTTAGGAAACCTCACGCACCCATTTTGTTTATTGGCGGAGGCAGCGATCATATTTTTCCAACCAATCTTACACAAACAATAGCCGGCAGGTATAAGGATGCAAATAGTCAGGTTAATGTAAAAATATTTGAAGGCAAAAGCCATTTCATTTGTGGGGAACCGGGTTGGGAAAAGGTGGCCGATTATATTTTAGAATGGTATGAAAATTTGTGATGCTGCAAACAACAATGAGATTTGCCGTCAGCGGGAGGGACGTACAAATCGTCATCCTATTTGTACTACCAGCAACATATTTTCAGGGTAAAATCAATTTTCAAACCAGGTATTTGTACCGGGCTGACCATAGAAGTAATTCCCAGCCTTGGCGAATACCGGAACGTTGCAACAAAGATGGCTCTGATGACAATCAGAAATGAAATTATTTTAATACCAGAAAATTCAACCACCCCAGTTAATAAAGAAAAATCATGAATGAAGTAAGACAAAAACTAATTCTTGCGGAAAATAAAGCCAAAGATTTATTTAATGCAATAGAGGCGAGAGGGTTAATTGTTTCCGGAAAATCGGAAAAAACCCTTTGCGATGAAATAGTCCAGATTGCCAGGGAAGATTTTGGTATCGAAAATCACTGGCACAAAAAGATCGTACGAATTGGAATAAATACATTGCAGCCTTTTATCGCAAATCCACCTGACCTGGTTATTCAGAAAGATGATATTGTTTTCTTTGACTTTCACCCTATTTACGAGGGTTGGGAAGCAGACCTTGGAAGAACTTATGTTTTGGGCAACGACCCCTTGAAACTGAAATTGAAAAAGGATATAGAAGAAGCATGGCACGAAGCGAATGCCTGGTATTTTAAACAAAATAATCTTACTGGTGCGCAATTTTTCAATTACGTGGCAGATCTTACCAAACAATATGGGTATGAGTTTGGAAACGCGATCGCCGGTCATATTGTAGGTCGTTACCCCCATGAGCAACCTGACAACCCGAATGATTTATGTCTTGATGTACATCCCGATAATCATACTGACATATTACAGGCGGACAAACACGGCGACGGAAGGCACTGGATTTTGGAGCTTCATTTTGTGGATAGGGTAAATAATATCGGGGCTTTCTTTGAGCAATTATTGACAGCAGATTAGAGCAGCGAACCGTTGACATTGAAACAACCGGAGACAGTAATCCGCAACCAAAACTATACTATACGGTGGAAGATGTATTTAAAAAGTGTCTTTGGAAAAACTTTGGGGCAGCGATCGACATGTTAAAAAATGTCATCACTTTATGTCCTGACGAGTTATGGAAAAAGGAAAATAAATTCTTTTACCTGGCATATCATACGCTAATCTTTTTAGACTATTACTCAACAAATCCGGTAAAAAATTTTCAACCTGATTTGCCATATACGATTACTGGCGAAGATAAATTGCCGCCTGATGCAGTAGATGATGTATTACCAAACATGATTTACAGTAAACAAGAATTGTTAGTTTGGCTATCCTCTATCCGGGAAAAATGTAAAAAGCTTATAACTCTTTCCACAGAACAAAAACTACGGGAGAGGTGGATCTCCGATACCGAAATAAACATGCATGGTCTTTGCCCTGGGATAGTAGAAAACTATAGTGTGCTGGAAATTTTGTTTTATAATTTCAGGCATGTTCAGCATCATGTCGCTCAACTAAATTTCATATTAAGACAAGAGACAAATATGGCTGCTGGTTGGATTTCACATTCCGGGTAAGGCAATCCACCAACAGTTCATATTCTGGTCGGACAAATAACTTTATGGTAACCGAATAAATTTAAATAATCATTATGAAGATCAAAACATCAGAAGAATTGCAAGATGGCGACCAATGTAAGGTCGTTGGTGGAACACATGCAGGAAAATCCGGCACGGTACGGGATGTACATAGCAGTAAAACAGGTCATGTTACAATCACCGTGGAGCAAAAAAAAGGAATCCGGTTCAAGACTTTAGGCAAGAATGTGGTTGTTGAAGCACGCGACAAAAAATAAGTAATTCATGCTGTTCAGAATTGGATGCACTATCGAAATTTTGAACATGAATTTCCCACCCGCTATCGGACAGCTAATAAAAATTGAACGTTTATAATTTTCGGATAGAGACGGATATAAGGTTAATTTTCAGACTGGCGATATAATGGGGCTATATTATTCTTAACTATTTGTTCGTTATTAGCTGTAGTCCCGGACATGACTCCCCCGATTAAATTCCTATTGTAATCTTTATCAGCAGTATTGCTATCCCGGTTTATAAGGCTAGCTGTTAACGGAAATGAAACAACAGAACAAACACCTTAATCTTCCAGTCCATATTAGATCATGGCGACTTACAAACACGCTTGCATTTTTATAAAAAGGCCTGCTTTGGGAGAAGACGCAGTACTCTTCGTGAATAAATATTTTAATGGATCATTTTTGAGTGTGGATAACTTTTTATTAAATATGAATACATATTTATTGTTTATCAATAAATATTTATCTATATTTGTGCAATCATTCTAAAATTGATAACATGAAAATTAACACCAAACAGATACTTAAAGTATTACTCATCCTTTCCTGGATCATATTTATAGGCGTATGTATTGAAGCGGGTGGCTCCATATTCAGCGCCTTTTACACCCTGGTGATAAACCCGGTTAATGCAGCAACATTTTGGGAAGGAAATGATTTGTCAGGCCTTTACAAATACGATCCCGGGCATTTTTTTGCAGAAACCTTATTGATAAGCATTGCATCAGTAATGAAGGCCTGTATATTTTACCTGATCATAAAAATTTTGCATAATAAAAAACTGGATCTCTCACAGCCATTCAATGAAAAAGTGCGGCGCCTTATTATTAAAGTGTGCTGCCTGGCTTTTGGAATAGGTTTGTTCACCTGGTATGGAGTTGGCTATACTGAGTGGTTGGTTAAACAAGGCGTCAAAATGCCAGACACGCAGCACTTACGCCTGGGGGGAGCTGATGTGTGGCTGTTTATGAGTGTCATACTTTTTGTCATTGCCCAGATCTTTAAAAGAGGAATTGAAATCCAATCTGAAAACGAATTAACCGTATAACTATGCCGATTATTGTAAACCTTGATGTAATGATGGCCAAACGAAAGATGTCGTTGAATGAACTTTCTGAAAAGGTGGATCTAACCCTCGCTAACCTGTCCATATTAAAAACAGGGAAGGCAAAAGCCGTCCGTTTCAGTACACTCGAGGCCATCTGCAAAGCATTAAATTGTCAACCCGGAGATATTTTGGAGTTCGTGGAGTGATTTGTCACACTCATCTTCCGCAAGTGATATTTTCGAATGAAGAAACTTAGCGCTTACTACAGTAAACTATGAGCCACGAAAACACCGGTATCCCAACAAAGGAATTACTAAAATAAGCGTCCGGAACCAAAAGATGGTAAAATTTTAATACCTGCAAAGAGTAAAGCAAATGATCAGAAAGTATTTAATATTGTTCGGAACAATAATTTCAACAACTTTGTACTGGTTCCTCCAAGGTATTATCCTCGAGATTCACAGTATGATAAAAACTCCACTGTGTCGTAAGGGCAAACAATTACCTGAGTAGCCTGCCTGTTAACAAAATATTCTATGTCGTTTGACAGGTATCGGAATTTTTGAATTTAAATTTTAAAAAAAGTACCTGATAGTTTTTTTTTGCGCGATGAAAGTGCCGGTGACCGTATTTTGAACAGGCTTTTGGTCTACAAAAAACAAAAAATGATATTTATAACGCAATTGGTTTACATCAAAGAAGGACAAGAAGATGTATTTCATCAATTTGAGGAGATTGCCATTCCCACAATTTTAAAATACAATGGGCGGCTTTTACTGCGGGTAAGACCAACCGACAATACTTTTATTGAATATCATATCGACAAACCTTATGAAATTCACCTTGCAGAGTTTGCGGCTGAGCAAGATTTTGAAGACTTCAAACAGGACGAAGAACGCAAGAAGTTTTTGCATTTAAAAGAGCAAGCCATAAAGTCAGTCTTGCTTATAAAAGGAACAAGATTATGAAAAATAGTTCCTTTGGGGATATTAAAGACAGCTTACAGATTGCTCTATTGCCCATATAACTCCCTCACACAGCCAACAAGATGGAAAGAATCTATATAGAGGATAAAAAATTTGAAAACATCGACTTTTCAGAAAAGACATTACCCGAAGCTGATTATGACAACTGCAGTTTTGTTAACTGCAATTTTTCAAATACAGATCTATATAAAGTTGTTTTTTCAGAATGTGAATTCGATGCTTGCAACCTGAGTTTGGTGAAAATGGAAAAAACCGCTCTGAAAGATATTCAATTCAAAGACTGTAAATTAATGGGGGTACATTTTGAAAACTGTGATGAATTCCTGTTTGCGGTAAATTTTGAAAATTGCCTGCTGAACCTGTCTTCTTTCTATAAGCGAAAACTAAAGAAAGCAAAGTTTATAAACTGCAATCTCCAGGAGGCGGATTTCGTTGAATCCGATTTGAGCGCTTCGGTTTTTGACAACTGTGACCTCGCAAAAGCAATCTTTCAAAATACTATATTAGAAAAAGCAGACTTCCGGACTTCTTACAACTACTCAATTAATCCTGAGTTGAACAAAATTAAAAAAGCACAATTTTCAATTCCTGCGGTTACCGGCTTGTTGGATAAATACGATATTGAAATTGAGTGATCATGTAAGCCTTCTTTATTTCAGCGATCCGCATAAAAAATCCCGTCTTAAAAAAGAGACGGGATAAGCTTTTTTACTTTAGTATAATTGAAGTAACTGTTTCTCAATCAGCAACCGTTAACCTGACAGCTATATAACTGGTGCGGCTGCCGATGGCTGAGTTACTTCCAAACCCACAGGAGCTGTTACTGCTATAAATGTATTCGGTTTTATGAGCCAAAATCACTTCATCTGTTCCTTTGAAACCATCAGAGGATAAATAGCTATAGGTAAGAGAACCTGTTTTGGGATCAATTCCTGTTTGACTGATCTTAAAATTCGACGCCTGGCGGCTGATATTTAATTCTCCCGCATTGTCTATACTCACGGTGAAGGCTTGCCCCGGAGTAACTTTCGCCATAATGATCCTGTCTGGTGTAGCTCCGGAAGCAACTGGTGGAGGAAAATCTTTTGATGAATTTTTTGTGCAGGATTGAAAAACTACCAACGATAAAATCAAAACTGCTAAGAGAGCAATCAGCTTTTTCATAACGATTAGTTTTACCAAAGCTACTTTTTTTGGACGGATATACAATTAAACTTATTCCCGTTAAGGCCTGCCCGCAGGCTTTTTTACACTCGCCAGCCAAATAAGACCATCAATGATCAGTTTATTTTGTGTGTCGTTGTCAAACTGGAAAGACAACTCTTTGTTGGTTTTGTTGATGTAATCGATATCATTGTGCCCCATGTTGAGGTAAATCATCCGGTAATATTTATTCGTCCATACAACGGGATAATAACCACTGTGCCATATTTCATGCTGCTTTGGCCCTGTGCCTAATGGAAAACTGGATGGATCGATCGATAACAATATTTTGATGGAGTCATTCTTAGTGATATCCCTTTCCCAACTATACCATTCGTTAGGCGAAGATTTAAATACGGTTGGTAGCCGCTTTGTCGCCGGATGAGTGGAGTCTTCCACACGCAGCATAGCTGATGTTGGACGCCAGGTATTTCCTTTGTATTGCCCTGACCCGATAAACTGGTTGTGATACCAGTCCCAGTTTTGCGGAAAGGCGGACGGTGTCAATGCAAACCCTGCGAAATGAAATCCCATCCAGGCGCCACCATGTTCCATATAATTTTTAAACGCTTCCCTTTGTTCAGGCTTCTCCGGCCGGGTATCTAAAAAGAGAACTACTTTATATTTCGAAAGAAATTCTGGATTGAGATTGTCCCAGTTGTCAGTAGAGTCATAGATGAAATTATTCTGTGCCGCTATTTTAGGAAACCAGCGGTTGGCCTCATGTACATAACTGATATGCGCCAGGTCATTCTTTGCCGTATAAAACGCAATCACTTTGAATAAAGGATGTTTTTTTTGAGCTTGAATATGGGCGGCCATGCAGAAACACAGGAGAAAAATAGCAATTCTTTGGACGTACAATTTATAAGACATGGTTATTTGTTGATTACCGGTTAAGAAACCAGGGAATGAATATAACTCAAATTCAGAATGGAAATATGCATTACAAGACATCTTTTCATATCCGGTTCAATTGTCCGGAGAATTTTCCAAAATCTTCTTATCCCCGAATCCGGTGGTGTCTTATACTGTGTTCAGGCATTAATAAAGCCGTTCGGTGATTTTAATTTTGCACTTTGAATAGCTACAACAGATATGAAACCGGAAATCAATACAACATCAACACCTCCAGTGAAAGAGGGATTAACCTTACTTACCAGGTTAATCGGCCTGGGTATTGCGGGATTTAGCTATCCTCCAATCCTTCAAGAGGAAGAAGAACCAATTACGGCAATGAAAAATCACAAAGCCCCGGACAAAACAAACAGCCATTCAGGCTGGTGTCAAAATCAAAAATATTGTCGTGAGCCATTGAATGGCCAGCCCGGTGAATATAATAGCGGCCACCCGGTTTTATTTATCCGGCCAGGCTGCAGGTTGACGACTTTAGTAGCTATATTTTCTCCTGATCAATGCCTGTTAATTTGCACTGCTTAAAGTTTATTTCACTACTGGCTCCGGATGCAAATATTTCCTCACTGCCGGCGCTACTTTGCTTCCAAATAATTCTATGGAGTGCATCAGTTTATCATGCGGCATGGTGCCTACACTCATTTGCGCAAGGAAACGGGTATTTCCAAACAGTTCATGCTCGTACAAAATTTTATCAATGACTTGCTGGGGGCTGCCCACAAGCAAAGAGCCTTCATTGCCTCTCATTGCCTCAAAATGCTCCCTGTCCATGGGCGACCATCCGCGTTCTCTTCCAAGTCTTGTCATTACATCAGCATAGGGTGGATAGAATTCATCCGCTGCTTTTTGTGAAGTATCAGAAATATAGGCATGGGAATTAATGCCTAATTGCAATTGTTCAACTGCATGCCCGGCTTTCTTTGCTGAATTACGATACAATTGAGTCAATGGCGCGAAGCGGGAGGGCATTCCACCAATGATGGCGAGGGCCATCGGCAAACCATAAGTGCCGGCACGAACGACTGACTCCGGCGTACCACCTACAGCTACCCATATTGGCAATTTATCCTGGTAAGGTCGCGGGTACACGCCAAGGTTGTTAATAGAAGGACGATGATGACCTTTCCAGTTTATTTTTTCTTTTTCATTAAGCTTAGTAAGCAATTCTAATTTTTCAGCAAACAATTCATCATAATCGTTGAGATTATAACCAAACAAAGGAAAGGATTCAATAAAAGATCCGCGGCCGGCCATGATCTCAGCTCTTCCATCTGACAGATGATCTACTGTAGCAAAATCCTGGAATACCCTGACCGGATCATCAGAACTTAAAACAGTGACAGCACTTGACAGTTTTATCTTTTTTGTTTTCATGGCAGCGGCGGCCAGTATCACGGCAGGAGAGGAGACGGCAAAGTCAGAACGATGATGTTCCCCTACCGCAAATACATCCAGGCCTACCTGTTCGGCCAGTTCTATTTCTTCCATCAGGTTTCGGATGCGCTGATGAGTGCTGATCGTTTTGCCTGTCAGCGGGTCGGGTGTTACTTCCGCAAAAGTGTAAATGCCTATTTCCATAATGATTACTATGTATTTCTTTTTCCTCTGCTAGGATCAAAGATTATTACAATGAAAACAAATTATTGTTCGCTAAAATTTCGGCCATGAAGATCAAAGATAAGATCACCGTAGGAGCCACGATGGAATTTTTGTGTGAAAGATCTGTGGCAATAGCGCCACTAAAATAACAGGCCAGCAGTACAAATCCAATAGAATTGGTAGGAGGATAGATAAACAGGATCGCAAAGATAATCTCTGCTATTCCGAGATACTTGATGTAGTCGATAACACCTACTTTGGTTAATCCGTCTACGATTTGTTTGGAACCGGATAGTTTAAAAACACCGCTGGCAATGACTAAAAGGGCGGGAATAATAGTCACGATCAGTGACCAGGTTGAATTGAGTTGCATGGTAAATATTTTGTTTTGAAACACAAAGCTACTTACCTTTGGTTTCTAAAAGATACTACTATCCCAAAGGATACCAGTATCCTTTGGGATACCACTAAAAAATACAATCATGGCGGAAAAATTTGCAAGAGAGCATCATTCCAAAGAGGTCTGCACGGAAAGCCTGGTGGCCGTAAAAGACGCACTGTATGTACTGAATGGCAAATGGAAGCTGCCTATCATTATTGCTTTGAGTAGTGGTCCGCTCCGGTTTAAAGAATTACAACGCACTATCGAGACCATTACGCCCAAAATTCTTTCCAAGGAATTAAAAGAACTGGAATTAAATGATTTCGTTACCCGCAAAGTATATCCATCCATTCCTGTTTCTGTTGAATATAGTCTTACTCCCTATAGCAAAACCCTCGATAAAGTGATTGATGAATTAAGAACCTGGGGAATACAGCATCGCAAACGAATTTTTTCAAAATCAAGACAAAGTAAAAGACAAACGATTAAGTGAGTAGTTGTTTTCTGGCATTAACTCACGACTCACAACTGACGACTCACGTATTTAGCTGTACCTGTCATTCCTCCACGGATATGCGGTGCTCGAATATCCTCTTTCTTCCCAAAAACCTAACTTGTTTCCCTTCAGAAATTCTATCCTGTTGATCCATTTTGATCCTTTCCAGGCATAGAGTTGTGGTGTGATCATTCTTACCGGGCCACCATGTTCTTTGGGTAATGGCTTCCCTTCGACGGTGTGAACTAATAAGACATCGGGTTTCAACGCTTCCTCCAATGAAACATTGGTTGTATAGTCATCATAGCCATAACATAAAATATGCGAGGCAGTTTCTTTTGGTTGTGCTAATGCGGCTAAATCAAGCAAGCGAACTCCTTTCCAGCTGATATCCAATTTTGACCAGGTGGTTACACAATGAAAGTCGGAGATATCATCTATTTGTGGTAAGGCCATAAATTCTTCCCAATTTAGTTCAACGGGGTTTTCTACTTCACCATCTACTATCAGGCGCCAATCCTTTAAAGAAATATCGGGTTGAATACCGAGATCGAGTACCGGCCATTTCTTGGTGATGGTTTGTCCAACCGGCAATACAGGCATACCATGGCGATTAGGATTTCCTTTGCCCATCGGTTTGTTGTCGGCTACAGAAGGAGTAAGGTTTATCTTTTCCTCAAATCTGGCTTTCAGCTTCATTCTTGCTTCCACTACCCGTTTTAATTTTTCGGATTCTTCCATGAGTTTGAAATTACTGATTAATACAAAGCAGACTGTTAAGAAGCTGTAATAAATTTGATAAGTTGTCAGCCATTTGTCAATAGCTAGCGGCGTTTAACGCTTTGCAAATTTGACCTAAACAAATTGATCTTTTTTGTGTTTTACTTTAACAGACCGTTGATAAAAGGTTTAAAAATTGTTTCTGATTAATATGCGCAAAAGATGAATAAAATTTGGTTCATAACAGGATGTTCAACAGGGTTTGGCCGTGAACTGGCACAATTGGTATTGAAGTTGGGATACAAAGCGGCTGTTACTTCACGTAATCCCAATGATGTAAAAGATATTATAGAAAAATATCCGGACTCGGCTATCGCCATTAAATTAGATGTGACAAAACCCGAAGAAATAAAACTTTCTGTACAAGAGGCCCTGAATAAATTCGGCCGGATAGATGTGCTGGTGAATAATGCCGGTATAGGTTACTTCAGCGCTATTGAAGAAAGCGAAGAAGATGAAGTAAGAAGAATGTTCGAAATTAATTTCTTTGGATTAGCCAATATGACCAAAGAAGTGTTGCCTGTCATGCGTAAACAACGAAGCGGTCATATTGTAAATATATCGTCTATCGGTGGCTTCGTGGCATTTCCGGCGGTTGGTTTTTATAATGCCACCAAGTTTGCGGTGACCGGTTATTCAGAAGCATTAGCAAAAGAAGTATCTCATTTGGGTATTAAAGTGACAATTGTTGCACCCAGTGGTTTCCGTACCGATTGGGCGGGTCGCTCAGCCAATAACAGTAAAATAGTGATTGATGATTATGCTCCCACCGCGCATACTAATAAAAATACCATTCGCAGTTATAGCTGCAATCAGCCCGGTGATCCGGTGAGGGCTGTAAAAGCAATTGTGAAAGCTGTCGAATCGAAGACCCCGCCATTAAGATTATTGCTCGGCAAAGGAGCTTTGAAAGGCGCCAGGAATAAACTAGTAGAACTGCAAAAAGACTATGATGCCTGGGAAGAAACAACTATAAACGCTGATCATCCAAAAGAGTAATTATCTCTGATTTTCCTAAATAAATAGCCGATAAAAAGTTTACAATTACTGATTCTTTATATCGTTAATCGCTTTCAACAATGATTTGGAATCCTTACTGTCGCCCAGCAATTGCCAGATCATTACTCCACCGGCTTTATTACTAATCGCGAAAGAAGTTTTTTTCTGTATTGTGGGAATACCATTGTAGTAGAACTTCCCACCTCCTGACACGGTCAGCGAGTCGGTATTTTCTGATCCGGGGTAAGTGGTGATGATATCCTTATACGATAAACTTTGCGGTGCTCCATTGCCAAACCCATAGCCATAAAAGGGCAGGCCGATAAATAATTTCTCCGCTGCGATGCTTCTTGTGGTGTTGAAATAAACAAAATCATCCTGCGCCATCTTCAAAGGGGAATGCGGGCCGGGATTGTTAAGATTCCAGGGGCCTGTTTTATCATAAGACATGATATTTATAAAATCATACAGCTTTAGCGTGGCATCACTGATAGTATTTCCATTCCAACTGGCCAGGGCGGCCGTCATTAGCTTTTTCTTTGCTTTCAAAGCGGCAGAAAGTTCGCCGACAAAAGAGGCATAGTTGCTATTGATAAGTGCATTCTCCAGGTCAACATCGATGCCATCAAAATTATAAGTCTCAGCTACAGTTGCCAGAGCTGCTATCAAAACTTGTCGTTTACCAGGTTCCAATAGCCCGGCCAGATGGGCGGGGGGGCTGCCACCACCGATTGACAGGAATACTCTTACATGCTGGTCATGCGCTTTTTCAATGACCTGCCGGTAAGCATCATTCGCCGGAAAATTGCCGGATTCATCAGGGTTAATAAAAGCGAGATTAAGGTCGGTGATGGCTGCGAGATCAATATTATTCAAACCGGCTATCCAATCATTTCGGCTGGGCAAATAGCCCAATACCCGGAGTTTGGTATTAGTACTGGCTGGGGGTTGCGTAACAACCGCCTTGTTGTTACAGGCTATCATTAAGACCGGCAACATTATTATCAAAATGAAAAACTTCATTCTATTCATGTTAGTTATGATGTCGTGGTGATAAGTATTGTTTCTGCGATTCAAAAATAAGCGATGATTCTTAAAGACGACAAATGAATGTTGTATGGCTAACTTTACCAAATCAGTAATAACAGATCATGGATAGCTACAACCGACAGGCGATTTCTGACTTGCAGGCATGGCAACAACAAATGCTCAGGCGACCTTCTTTTTTTAATAGATTGTCAAAAAGAGCCCAGGATAAAATAAACTCCTGGATACCGGAGAAAGTACACAATGCTGTAACCAATGTTATCAAACAAATGGTCCGTGGCGTTTTATTCGGGGCCAGGTACACTACAGCTGATCCTTTGCGTAATCTTGACCTGCGTGCCCGTGAATTACTGGCTGAAGAAAAAATAAAATTCTATCGCACTACGGCCGCTGTAGAAGGCGGAATTACAGGAGCCGGTGGCATTTTATTAGGATTGGCTGATTTTCCACTTCTCATTGGTATAAAAATAAAATTACTTTTTGATATAGCCTCAGTCTATGGTTTTGATGTCACCGATTATAAAGAAAGAGTTTACCTGTTGCATATTTTTGAGCTGGCATTTTCCAGCCATGCGCATCGCAAAACGATCTATTTGAAAATGGAGAACTGGGATCAGAAAAGTAAAGAGCTCCCGGCCGACATCAACCAGTTTGACTGGCGGCTTTTTCAACAGGAATACAGGGATTATATTGATCTGGCGAAAATGGCGCAGTTAATTCCTGTTATTGGCGCACCGGTTGGTGTAATAGTAAATTACCGGCTCATTAAAAAATTGGGACATACCGCCATGAATGCCTACAGGATGAGATTGCTGGAAGTTGACTAATATTCAAAATTCAACGACTTTATTCTTTACATTCGGTTTATGAAGCCGTCCAAAAATATCTCCACCCTGTTTTTAATACTTTGCAGTCTTTTTTTAACTGCCCAATCCAATGTAACTTCTGTTAAAGGCAAATTATTTATCATCGGCGGTGGTGACAGACCGCCTTCACTATTAAAGTCTTTACTCGCTACCGCGGCGATGGATAAAAAAGATTATGTCGTTGTACTGCCCATGTCAAGCGCTGAGCCGGATACTTCCTATTTTTATTTTAAAGCCGATCTCGGGCCGTTTTGTAGAAATGCAATTGTCAATTTTAATTTCACAAAGGAGAAGGTTAATAATAAAAGCTGGCTGGATTCATTGGAAAAAGCAAAACTCATTTTTATAACCGGTGGAGACCAGGATCGTTTTATGAATGCAGTATTAAATACGCCGGTCTATGATGCTATTCATAAGGCCTATGCCAACGGAGCTACCATTGCCGGAACCAGTGCCGGCGCGGCTGTTATGAGTAAATATATGATCACCGGCAACGAACTGACCGATACTGTCTATCACGCTACCTTTCGTAAACTTGAAAATGAAAATATCGAGATCAAGCCGGGACTATCCTTGTTGACGAACGCAGTCATTGATCAGCATTTTATAGTTAGAAGCCGGTACAACAGGTTGTTGTCTGCTCTCGCTAAATATCCTTTGCTTACCTGTATTGGTATTGATGAAGCAACGGCGATCATCGTTCATCAGAACAAAATAAAAGTAAGCGGGCAAAGCCAGGTGGTAGTGATGCGGAAACCTGAAGGGCTGACATTTACAAAGACAAAACTGGTGAAACTAAAAGATATATATTTCAGTATCTATACCGACGGGGATGAATTTACCTTAAACAGCACCCAATGAAAACGCTGGCTATTTGTATGTTTTCAATCATCCTTTCTATAGCAGGAAAGGAGAAAGGAATACTCCAAATCAATAGTACAACGTTCACAGACTCGCTTCCTCATCATCTTAAGGGAGATTTTACAGACGACTACGGGATCCGCTATAGCATCAATGATAGTATATGGGTACAACACCCAAACATTAAATATCATATCATACGGTGCAATAAGAAAGAACAATACCTTATTGCCCGGAACGATCTTCAAAACCCCAGTGAAGCCGGTTTATACACACGTATCGATTATATGTCTTTCAGCAATATGGCTCCCTGGCTCTGGGGATTTTGTTTAACTGCGTATAATGCCAAAACAGATTCCCTGGCAGAGACCGCTGCGCAGGCCGATAGGAAAAATCCGAAGAAAGGTTGTAATGGATTTCCCTTTTCAAGGATGAAGAAAACTTAGCAGAGGGATGACACCGATGGGATGGATGATCGCGGATTTATAAATCCACGCTTGCATAAATTGACAGCTTTTTATTTGATAAGCATTTAAATTCATTGAATCCATGTGTTTCGCTATTCCGATTTTAATGTGGCTCTCCAGGGGGATAAAATATTTTTTTGTTTCTCGTTCCTGCAATTAAGTAAATTTAGAAAGTGAACCCGCCCTGATGGGCAGATTCAATGTAACCAATAAACCATCATTCATGGGAACCAACTACCTAAAACCAGGTAACAGGAGAAGTTTTGTCAAAACCTCCGCCGGGCTTGTCGCCGCATTATCCTTTATTCCTTCCTTAAGTTTCGCCGAAGAAGTCCACTATGCTGATGAGATCAATATCATCGGGCCAATCGATGGCTATTCTCCCCAGATCGGTACTTTTATTTCAATGCTTAACTGGATGCGGGAAAGTGTGCTGCGTGCCAGCAAGGGCCTGACCACTGAAGAACTTGATTTTTTAATGGATCCCAAAGCCAATACCATTGGCGCCATGTTGCTCCACCTCGCTGCTACGGAAACCGTTTACCAGGATCTCACCTTTTATGGTTTAGAAGACTTCAGTGATGAAAACAAGAAAAAATGGAATGTTCCGATGGGTCTTGGTGAAGAGGGTCGCAAACAAATAAAAGGTCATGACCTGGATTATTATCTCTCCGAACTAAAAGCGGTTCGTGAAAAATCGCTGGCTGAATTTAAGAAGCGGGATGATAAGTGGCTCGCGGAAGTAGACCCGCATTTCTTCGGCAATAAGCCCACCAACAATTACTGCAAGTGGTTTCATGTATGCGAGCATGAGGCCAATCACAGGGGCCAGATAACGCTGGTCAGAAAAAGACTTCCGGGAAGTAAACCTGGTAATGATTGATCAGGTTTATTTCGTATCATTCAAATTTGAATTTGTATGAGTAAAGACCAAACAAAAAATTTGCTGAGCTTCCTTCAACCCTATTCTGAAAAAAATAAAGAATTGACCTTATGGCTGCGTGAGTTTGTATGGGATCTTTATCCGCATTGTAATGAACTGATTTATGATAATTACAATGCCCTTGCTCTTGGCTGGTCACTTACCGATAGATTATTACACAGTTTTTGTTCGATCGCTGTTTATGAACATTACCTGCATTTTGGCTTTTACTGGGGATCACAAATCGCCGATCCGGAAAAGATCTTACTGGGGAAGGGGAACCAGTACAGGTATATAAAAATTGAAAATAAAGCTGATTTCCCGGAAGACTACATTAAGATGCTTTTGAAAGGCGCCTATGCCATTTCACTGTCAAAAATGGATAATCAAAACCAAACGATGAAAGGAAAGACGATCACCAAATCTATTTCCCCGACGAAGAAAAGACCGGCAATAAGCGCTCCCGGGAGAAAGAGATCTGTATAATACAACTGTGTTAAAGGCATATATTTTTGACATCCCATGACCAATGCTGAAATAATCCGCCATCGCCTTTTTAACCAGCAGATCGGCGAAACAAAATTTGTGGAGCCAAAACAAATAGCACAATGGATGGTAGCTATGCAGGCACAGGAATATGCTATGGCTAAATGGGCCATTGGATTACGTCTGCCGGGATCAACCGATGAAATGGTTGAAAAAGCGTTTACTGATGGTGAGATATTACGAACTCACCTGATGCGGCCTACCTGGCATTTTGTAACACCCGGAGATATACGATGGTTGCTGAAATTAACAGCTCCCCGTGTAGACGCATTCAATACATTCACTTACCGGCAGCAGGAACTGGATGCTAAAATTTTTAAACGCAGCAACGATATTGTTGCAAAAAGCCTGGAAGGAGGAAAACATCTTTTGCGTAAAGAGCTGCAAACAGTATTGAATCAAAAGAAGATTATCGCTGATGGCGTCAGGTTATCGGCACTGATGATGAAGGCCGAATTAGACGGCATTATCTGCAGCGGACCAAGACGGGGCAACCAGTTTACTTATGCATTGCTGGATGAAAGAGTACCAGCAATGAAAACAATAAACAGGAAGGATGCACTTGCAGCATTCGCTAAGCGTTATTTTGCAAGCCGCGGCCCGGCGACATTAAAGGATTTTGCCAGCTGGTCGGGGCTTACCATTACAGAGTCCAAAGAAGGTATTGCGACTCTTCCTTCATCGTTTGTGAAGGAGAGAATAAACGAACAAGAGTATATTTTTATTCCTGCTTCATTTGCAAACCAGAAAATACAATCTGACTTTCTTATGCCGGATTATGATGAGTATGGTATGAGCTATAAAGACCGCAGTGCGATATTCAACACCAAGATTGACGTTTCGCAGTTTAAAAATGAAAACCCGGTTTTTAACCGGATGATTATATTAAATGGCAAGATAGCAGGAACCTGGAAAAGGGTAGTTAAAAATAAAAAGGTTATTGTCGAAACCATTCTCTTTGACTCACTATCAAAAACTAAACAGCAGGCTTTGACGAAAGCGATAAAGAAATATTGTTTGTTTATTGGAAAAGAAAATGAAGGATAAGCCATTTCTTTTCTCGTCCCGATTGCAGAAAAGTTAGCTTTGAAACTAATGTAGCGCAATTACATGGTCTATTCGTAATTACGGCGCGACACGATATGGTGAATAAACCAACTTAAAACAGTGAGACAATTAGCAACATATTTCGGGCTTGCCTACTTGATCTCATGGACAATCTGGTTGCCTTTGTATGGGCGAGTTTTTGGGCTGAGCGGCTTACCTGCTTTACCATATAATCACGCCATCGGTGGGCTTGGCCCTTTAATCGCATCTTTCGTTACCACCTGGATTTTCCTGAAAACAGAAGGTGTGAAAAAACTTTTAGCAAAATGTTTTCAAATCAAACCGCTGATATACCTGGCAATTGCACTGTTCAGTCCTTTCCTGCTCGCTTTCATTGCTGCATTCATAAATTACTTCATTGACCAAACACCGATTGATTTAGCCGGGCTAATAACAACAAAAGAATTTTCTCAGTGGAACGCGTTAACGTTTTTCATTTACAATATACTATTTTTTGGTTTCGGCGAAGAAGTTGGCTGGCGCGGCTTTGCATTACCCCGTCTTCAAAGCAAATCAAACGCATTAATCGCAAGTATTATCCTGACATTATTTTGGGCACTGTGGCATTTACCTCTATTCTTTTACCGGCCTGGGTATACTACAATGGAATTTACAGGTATTTTAGGTTGGGTTTTTAGTTTGCTAACGGGAAGTATTTTACTAACCTGGTTGTATAATTCATCGCGGGCAAGCATTTTGATTTGTGCTGTTTTTCATTCAACGATTGATATTGCATTTACAGCCGGCATTGCAGACAAAAACATTGTAAATTATATGGGGTTTTTAATAACTGTTTGGGGTATACTGACAATTATTGTTTTTAAGCCAAAAAACCTGGCGGCAATTGACCGTGAGAAAAACATGGGCCAGTAACAGTTGCCTTGTCGGACATGCTGAATAACGTATCTTTCTGTTACCAGATATCATGGACTGACACAGAGGTAACCCACTAACAGATCTCATACACCAGGACAATGAAAGGAAAATTCCCATATCGCTACCGGATTCTTATTTTTCTTTTCTTTTTAATTCTTATAACCTACCTCGACAGGATTTGTATCGCTTTAGTTGGCGTAAGGATAAAGGAAGAGTTCAAATTAAGCAATGAGCAATTTGGCTGGGTGCTGGCGGCATTTATATTGGCATACGCCTTATTTGAAATTCCGGCGGGTATGCAGGGGGATCGTTTTGGTCAACGAAAGGTTTTGATACGGATCGTAATATGGTGGTCCATTTTCACCGCTTTAACAGGTGTAACAACAGGACTATTCACTTTGATTGGCGCCCGGTTTCTTTTTGGCATCGGGGAAGCGGGAGCGTTCCCCACCAGCTCTGGCGTAATATCGCATTGGTTTCCTGCCAACGAAACTTCACGGGGATTATCTTCTGTTTTTTTGGGATTAAACGTCGGGGCTGCTATTGCTCCTCTCATTGTAATTCCCATTGCAATAGCCTATGGTTGGCGGGCTCCTTTTTTTGTCAACGGATTACTTGGCTTGTTATGGGTACTTGTCTGTTACCGATGGTTCAGGAACAATCCGTCCGAAATGAAAAACATAACAGAACAAGAAAGAAAATACATTGAAGACAATCGTCGTTTCAAAAAACACAATACGGATTTCCCATGGAAAACCGCTTTCAAAAGCCGAAGCCTGCGGGCTTTGGTCGCTGCATTTTTTTGCTCGCAATGGGGCAACTACTTTTTTATCGCCTGGATGCCGGTCTATCTCCAGGAGGGCAAACATTTTTCCGAAAATGAAATGAAAATGACCACATTTTATTTGTTCATTACGGGAATCGTGGTGGCTTTATCAACTGGCATTCTTGGCGATTGGTTGGTTAAAAAAAGAGGGCTTCGGTTTGGGAGACGCTTGTTTGGAATATTCGCCCAGGGAGGAATGAGCCTGTCATTACTTGTTGCAGCAGTGGCAACCGATAGCTTAACCGTCACGGTTAGTCTTATAATTGGGCATCTATTCTTCGCTGCCAATGGTATAGTTTCTTTTTCCACCTGTGTTGATATCGGCGGTGATAATGCGGGAACGGTGGCTGGCATCATGAATTTCTTTGGACAGACCGGGGCGTTTTTTCTTGCCATTTCATTTGGCAAAATCGCTGATCTTACGCATAGCTTCAATGCCCCGCTGTATGTGTTAGCCGTGGTTTTATTTATAGGAAGTTTACTTTGGTTGTTTGTGGATCCGACAAAACCTTTGATTAGTAAAGAAACTTAGATCGGTTGGAGACTTTCTTCAGGAACAACAACTAACAAGAAGAGTTGCAAAATGCTCCTTAAAACTTTCAGTTTTCTACTGCATATCCCAGCTGTCTAACTTCACAGAGACCGATTGTTGTGTCACGCTTTTGAAAACATAAAATAATCGGAGAGGTGCTTGAAAATACTGTACATTTAGTTTAAGTATAATTTATAGTCTTCCGCCAGGGTACCCTCAACGTATATTTAATACCTGGTAAAAATGTTTTTAGCATCTATTTATTAATTTTTAAATCAAATTCACATGGAAGGAGTAATAGTTTCATTGGTTCTGGGAGCGGTTGCTGGTTGGCTTGGTGGCCAACTCTACAAAGGCAGTGGCCTTGGTCTGCTGGGAAATATCGTAGTTGGAATTCTGGGAGGTTTTATCGGTTATTGGGGATTAGGAAAATTAGGCGTGAGCTTAGGCTCCGGCTATATTGGATATATTCTAACTGCTGCAATAGGAGCAATAGTACTGCTTGCACTTATTAACCTTGTTATTAAGAGTAAATAAATCGTTACCTCTCCAATAATAGTAAAACGGGGCTATCCATTATATAGTCTTGTTTTGTTATTCCATACATAACTTCAGAAGGGAACCAAATCCCGCTTGTGCGACTTATGCAAAGTTGTATAAGCGGGATTTACAATCTGGCATGTTTTTTAATCTTTATACTTAAACATCTGGTATGAAAGCAATCTGGACGGGCTCTATCGGCTTTGGGCTGGTAAATATTCCCATAAAAATGTACAGCGCTGTGGAAGAAAGTACCCTTGATTTGGATATGCTGGACAAAAAAGATCATTCCAATATCAAATTTAAAAGGGTCAATGAAAGCACCGGGAAAGAAGTGGCCTGGGAAAATATCGTCAGGGGTTACCTGGTTAATGAAAAATACGTGGTGCTCGACAAAACCGATTTTGAAAAAGCCAGTCCTGAAAAAACAAAGCATATTGAGATCACCCAGTTTGTGAATGAAAAAGAAATTGACAGCACTTATTTCGAAACACCCTATTTTCTGGAGCCGGAAAAAACCGGAGTGAGAGCTTATACGTTGTTGCGGGATGCTTTGCAAAAAACCGGCAAGGCAGGAGTGGGCATGTTTGTGATGCATAACCGCGAGCATGTTGCTATCATTAAAGCAAAAGAAGATGTGATCATATTAAATAGAATTCGCTTCGCACAGGAGATAAGATCACCGAAAGATCTAAACCTGCCTACCGCTAAGAGCAAACCAGCTGAATTAAAAATGGCGGTCAATCTTGTCAATCAACTGAGCAGGAAATTTGATCCTAAAAAATATAAAGATGATTACAGCGATAAATTGCTGAAGATCATTAAAGCGAAATCAAAAGGCAAGTCAACTCCTTTTACTCCATTGAAAGTGGTTCATTCAGCCACAAAGGATTTGATGGAACAATTAAAAGCCAGTTTATCTACCGGTAAACGGAAAGCATCATGAGTCTTGCTGCTTATAATAAAAAAAGAAACTTTCACAAAACAGCTGAGCCCGCAGGTAAAAAAGAAACTGCCGCTAAATCCCGATTTGTTGTTCAACGTCACAATGCATCCCACCTGCATTATGATTTCAGGTTGGAATTAGGCGGTGTATTGAAAAGCTGGGCCGTACCCAAAGGCCCTTCACTGAATCCCTCTCAAAAAAGATTGGCGGTGATGGTGGAAGATCATCCGGTAAGCTATATCGGGTTTAAAGGAACAATTCCCAAGGGAAACTATGGGGCAGGTACGGTAGAAATATGGGACAATGGAAAATTTGAACCAATCGACGGAGATCATAAACCAATTTCGGAAAAGCAGGCTTTACAGGCACTTAAAAAAGGAGAACTGAAATTTGTATTGAAGGGAAAAAAACTAGAAGGTGAATTCGTATTGGTCAGGATAAAAGACGATGACAAGAATTGGCTATTAATTAAACATAAGGATGAGTATTCTACCAACACTATTTATAATGCTGAAGAACAAACAGGGAAAGCTGTACCTCAGAAAACTGTCGCGTCCATCCGTCATGGAAAAGCTAAAAAACTTACAACCTTCATTGAGCCCATGCTGGCTACCATCACCAAAGCCCCATTCGATGATAAAGATTGGCTATTTGAAATTAAATGGGATGGTTACCGGGCCGTTGCGGAAATAGAAAAAGACAGGATAAAATTTTACTCCCGCAACGGGATTGATTTCAGCGAACGGTTCCCGGCTATTTACCAGTCACTAAAGAAATTGAAGCATGAAGCAATATTGGACGGTGAAATCGTTTTGCTCAATGAAAAAAACCTTCCCGATTTTCAAAAGTTGCAGTATTATGAAAATCATTTGAATTATCCTTTAGTTTATTATGTATTCGACATATTGGAACTGAACGGCAAGAATATGGAGAAATTACCACTGGAAGAACGCAAGAAGATATTAAAACAGTTATTGAAGAATAATCAGACTATTCGCTATTGCGATCATATTGATGCCAACGGCATCGCCTTCCTCGAAAAGGCAAAGGAACAGGGACTTGAAGGAATAATCGCAAAGAAAAAAGACAGCCAGTATGCGAGGGGATACCGGAGTAAGGAATGGTTGAAAATAAAGAATGTTCAAAGCACGGAAGTAGTGATAGCCGGTTATACCGAACCAAAAGGAGGAAGAACACATTTTGGATCGTTGGTACTGGCCAATAAGAAAGGTAAAACCTGGCAATACCGTGGTCATGTGGGCACCGGTTTTTCATCAGAGCTGCTTGCTTCGCTGAAAAAAAAGATGAAAACCCTGGAAACAGACTCATCACCTTTTAAAACGGAAGTGCCTTTAAATGGAGAAGTCACCTGGTTAAAACCAAAGCTCGTAGCCGATATCGCCTATACGGAAGTAACGAGAGATAGCATTTTCCGGCATCCTGTTTTCCTGAGGTTAAGAGATGAAAAAGAAAGTAAGGACGTAAATGAGGAAGTGATAGAAGAAAGTAAAGAAGTGAAAAGAAATGAGGAAATAAAAGTCGGGAAGTATAAGGTCGCTGTTACCAACCGTCATAAAATATTCTGGCCGGATGAGGGGTATACGAAAGGTGATGTGATAGATTATTACGATAAGATGGCTGATTATATTTTACCTCATTTAAAAGACAGGCCGCTTTCATTGAAGAGAAACCCGAATGGAATAAGGGATGAAGGCTTTTTTCATAAAGATGCAGGAGAAAAGGCGCCGGCTTACGTAGATGTGTTTAAAGTAAAAAGTGAAAGTAGTAACAAGGTCATTGATTATATCGTATGCAACAATAAAGCGACTTTGTTATACCTGGCGAATTTAGGTTGTATCGAAATAAATCCCTGGAACAGTACTATCAAAAAGCCGGATAACCCCAGCTGGATGGTTATTGATATTGATCCATCGCCAAAGAATAGTTTTGAAGAAGTAGTTGATGTGGCGTTGGCTACAAAAATGATACTGGATAAAGCAGCCGTCGATTCCTATTGTAAAACTTCCGGGGCTTCTGGCTTGCACGTCTATATACCCATGAAGAATAAATACGATTATAAAACCGTCAAGGACTTTGCACATATTATCGCTTCACTCGTACAGGAGCAGTTGCCAAAAACAACTTCACTGGAAAGATCATTGAGTAAGCGGGGAAATAATATTTATATCGATTACTTACAGAACCGCAGTGGCCAGACACTGGCTTCTGTATATAGTTTAAGACCTAAAAAGGACGCCACTGCTTCGGCCGCCCTGGAATGGAAAGAAGTGAATCATAAGCTTAAGCCATCACAGTTTACTATTGAAAATATACTGGAAAGAGTAGAAAAGAAGGGCGACCTTTTTCAACCGGTTATCACGGGCTCAACCGACATTAATAAGGCACTAAAAGTTTTAAATGTCTGAAGAAATCTCACGCAAAGTCCGCAAAGATAAAAAGACGCAACGTCGAAAATTCGTGGCGATCATTGAGTCATTGCATTACTGGCTTTGTATGGAAATCGGCTTGGCCAGCATCTTAGGCATAAATTTATGCGAGTCATAATTCCTATTTGCATTGTACTGCCAATTTTATTTTGCTTACAATGTAAAAATCGTGTAAACCCCGTGTACCCGGACGGAGGATATGATTATCCCGCCGAAAAAGCAAATATTGATACCAATAATTACGCGTACCCCATAAGAGATTTAATAAGTTCACGAGACTCTCTTTACTATGCCTATTATGAACGTTACTGGGGCTTGGGATTCAACGAACCTAATTTGAGTATCCGACCTGAAACAAATACTGTTTTTAGGTTGACTTATAGAACGGCTTTTGGTGATGGTACAATTATTAAACTGACAGAAGATAAAATAGTGATAAAACAATTAATTGAGGGAAATCCATTTCCAGAATATGATTCAACGAACTTGACAAAACTTGAAAACCGTCTTTATTGGGTACTTCGTTCAAATTTTCCGATCCAGGATCAAATTGCCAATGAATTCAGAACACAATCACTTGAACGTTTGACAAAAACTTATCCTCAATTGCTTGATCCGATGTATTATATTAACCTATTAAATAAATCCATGGTGCCCAGTCAACATCCTGTTGTTTATACGACGAAGGAAAAGCAAATTTCAAAAAGGTTCTTTTTAAAATTAGTAACCCAAATTAACTCTTCTGGCTATTGGAAGATGCCTTATGAACCCCAGCCTGATCCTAATATCTCCTCTATGGATGGCTATAGCTTTATTTAGAAGCTAACACAAAGCATAAATATAATATTGTTCTTAGGACAGGTTCCGCAAGGGACGAAGTTTCATTTACCAAAGTCTGTCAAACTTTGATTGATGTTGCTGGTCTTGGAAAATCAATCAGGCTGAATTATGAAGAAAATTTATCCGAATAATACTTTTAAGGATGCTTATAACAAGATAAATTACGCCGCTTTGATTTATAAAAGAAATTGTAATTTCCTCGCATGAAAAAAATAAGCTGGGGTATCATTGGTTGCGGCGATGTAACAGAATTAAAAAGCGGGCCTGCTTTTAATAAAGTAAACAATTCTGAACTGGTGGCCGTCATGCGCAGAGATGGCGTCAAAGCAAAGGATTATGCACTTCGTCATAATGTTCCTAAATGGTATACTGACGCCAACGAACTTATCAATGATCCGGCTATTAATGCGGTCTATATTGCAACGCCGCCTTCCTCGCACGAGGAATACACTATGGCTGTATTGGCCGCCGGTAAACCAGTGTACGTGGAGAAACCCATGACCATGAATGCCGCATCAGCAGGAAGAATGATGAATGCAGTGGCTAAAACAAATGGCAAGCTGGCGATAGCTCATTATCGCCGGGCGCAACCATTGTTTAAAAAAGTAAAGCAATTAGTAGCTGACAAAGCTATCGGCAATGCCAGGTTTGCCCGCATATCCCTGTATAAAAAATCTTACACCCAGGATGATCTGAACTTTGAAAAAACTGCCTGGCGTGTTGATCCTGCATTGGCCGGAGGCGGTTTATTTCATGATCTGTCGCCCCACCAGCTTGACCTGATGTATTATTTTTTGGGTGAACCGGCAAAAGCAAACGGTATTGCCAATAACCAGGCGGGACTATATCCTGCAGACGATATGGTGACCGGAAACATTCTTTTCAAAAGCGGCGTGCAGTTTAACGGAGTCTGGTGTTTTAATGTTGCTGCATCCGATGAAGAAGATAGCTGCGAAATTGTTGGCGATAAAGGGAAAATCATTTTCAGTTTTTTTGAGCATCGTCCCGTAAAGTTGATTATTGACGGGAAAACAGAAAGCATTTCTTTTGATCCATTGCAGCATGTTCAGCAACCCATGATACAAGAGGTCGTTAATTATTTCCTGGATGACGGGCCTAATCCCTGCAGTGCGGAAGATGGACTGAAAGTGATGACTCTTATTGATAAATTTACTGGCAAATAATAAACTTTGTGATCATCCGCCAAGCTGTCACAGCAGATATACCCCAAATACAAATAGTAAGAAATTTGGTTAAGGAAAACAGGCTATCCGATTCTGCTTTGGTTCCCGATAGTGATGTAGAGGATTATATCAGTCGCCGCGGCAAAGGCTGGGTATATGAAGATAATCAACGGATCGTTGGCTTTGCGATAGCTGATCTGGAAGATAATAATATATGGGCTTTGTTTATTGATCCGGCATTTGAAGGTAAAGGGATTGGTAAACTATTACATGATAATATGCTCAGCTGGTATTTTGATCAAAATAAAGAATTCGTTTGGCTGAGTACAGATCAGGGTACGAGAGCAGAAATGTTTTACCGGAAAGCTGGATGGAGAGAAACTGGTGTGCACGGAAAAGGCGAAATAAAATTTGAAATGACCTCTGTCGAATGGGAAAAAATATCGCAAGTAATTAAGTAATCTAATAAACAGGAAGAATGCTTCGACCAATCGATAACTGGTTTTTACAAAAAGAAGAGCCGGTAAAAAGTTGTTTACAATTTTTGCGGGAATATATTTTAAAACAGGATAGCGGTATTTCGGAAGCGTGGAAATATGGAATGCCCTTTTATTGTTACAAAGGAAAAATGCTTTGCTACCTGTGGGTGCATAAAAAATACGGACAGCCGTATATTGGTATTGTAGAAGGAAAACAAATTGAACACCCTGATCTTATTATTGAAAAAAGGGCAAGAATGAAAATATTGTTGGTGGATGCCAATAAGAATATCCCGGTTAAGAAAATCAGCATGATATTGAAGGAGGTATTGAAGTTGTATACGTAGACCTCAGCCCCCAATCCCCCTCTCCGGAGGAGAGGGGGATTCGAGTCCGACGGTAGAAAGATGTTAACAGGATTCAACACTTTTGCCTGGCAGTGAAATAAAAAGATACCATCATGAAACAAGAGATCATACAATTGGCATTAGTAGTAAATGATTATGATGAAGCTATTCAATTCTATACACAAAAACTTCATTTCACCCTGATAGAAGATTCTGTCTTGAGTGAAACAAAACGATGGGTATTGATAGCGCCGCCTGGTTCGTCGGGTTGCCGGTTGTTATTAGCCAAAGCATCAACGGAAGAGCAAAGCAGCCGGGTAGGGAATCAAACAGGTGGCCGGGTATTTTTATTTCTTCATACGGATGATATACTCAGAGATTATAAGAATATGAGTAACCAGAACATTGAATTTGTAAGAAAGCCCGTTGTTGAGACATACGGAACGGTGGCCGTATTTAAAGATCTTTATGGAAATCTCTGGGATCTGATAGAACCTAAAAAATGAAAGGGATCAGCAACGCCGATCCCTTTCTGACTTCAAATAAAAATTATCTTACAGCTACTTCGCATTAAATTCTATTCCTGAAATAGCCGTGTTTACAATTCCGTTTCCTTGTTTCGGTTTGTATACAAAATACAATTTATGAAACTGCCCATCCGGAGCCACTTCGATTGGTAATGCTATAATACCAGCTTTCTGATCTTTCTTCGGCACGGGCATGCCACCTTTACCAACCAATTTACCATCGGGACTGTCAAGTCTTAGTTCAAGGTCAATACCTGATAGCGGCGCCGTTTGCCAGCCAGCCTTTAAATTGACATACCTCACATCCGTCAAATCAACACTATCTAATGCAAACCAACCTTCTGCTTGTGGCAACATCATATAACGAACACCTTTAGCACGACCAGCAGTAAAACCTTTCACCTCTTCTTTCCCCGTAAAAGCAAGATTATTGCTTCGCAAAATAATACTGTTGCTTCCTGTAAGCGCTTTGCTGTTATTGCCGCCTTTATCTGTATAGCTGGCTGACAACACCAATGCGGTATTTGGTTTTTGACCTGGTGGTGGCACAATATTTCCTGATGCTGGCAATGATTTCTTCAATGCGCCTTTGTTGCCTAATGATAATATCCAGGTGACGATTTCCTGCAAATCATTTTGGGCAATGCTTGCATGAGGAGCCATCGATGCTTCGCCCCAAACACCTTTGCCTCCTTTCATGATTTTATCACTTAAATAACTCCGGGCATCCTTATCATTTTGATATTTCTCAGCTACCAGCTTAAATGCCGGTCCAATAGACTTATCAGCTTCTTTATGACAGGTTTTGCAATCCAATGATTGCGTCAGGCTCTTTCCACTAACCAATGCCTGGGCCTGCTGATGACCCATGGTTGAACCAGCTTTATCAAATCCCTCCAAATATTCTACTGATACAAACAGGTTGGCATTATCAATTTTAGCCGTATCATTATCTTTTACATCAACCGTATAAGCAAATGCTTTACCCGGCATATAAAAGGAACGGTTTCCACCGGTTTGTTGTATACTCACTAAAGGTTCCTCGTTGCCTGCGTATACTGAAACAGCATTACTTTTTGAAGAAGCTCCTTTCTTGTCTTTTACTTCCACTACAATTTTATAATCACCAGTTTTTTTATAGGTGAAATCTGTTTCAGGAGTGCTGGTCTCTTTTGTTTTGCCATCACCAAAGTCCCATATATAAGTAAGCTCATCTTTTTCAGGATCGCTGGCTTCTATCGTTGCTTTTACTGTAAAAGGCAAAACGCCTGTTTTTTTATCAACGTTAACGGCTGTTATTTTCGCCGGTCTGTTCCCACTGTTATAATCAATACGGTATAAACCTGCATCCGCATTTTTAGTAAACCATCCCGAACCATATTCAAGGAAATATAATTTTCCATCAGGTCCTGTTTCCATGTCAATTAAAGAATTCACTTTAATGTCAGACAGGAAAGGCTCCATTTTATCAAAGTCTCCATTAGGCATTAGCGTGACTGCTTTTATCCAACCACGTATCCAATCGTATACAATGAGCTTGCCATTATAATAGTCTGGCAGTCTTGTTTCTTTAGGAAACATGTCAGTATAATAAACAGGTCCTGCCATCGCATTACGTCCGCCTGTACCTACCTGCGGAAAATCATTGGATGCAACATACGGATACCAGATAAAAGCTGGTTGTGCCGGTGGCAACTCACGCAGACCCGTATTATTTCTCGAATCGTTGATTGGATGCAACGGATCAAAAGCAGGTCCGCTTTTACCCGTGGTATAGTCAAACTGGCGATACGCATAGTTATTACCAACGAACAAAGGCCATCCGTAATAACCGGCTTTTCTTGCCTGGTTTACTTCATCGTATCCACGAGGGCCTCTTGTATCAAGACTGTCATTGGCGGCATCAGGTCCTACTTCACCCCAGTATAAATTATTATTTTTCTGATCTACTGAAATGCGATAGGGATTACGATTGCCCATTACATATATTTCCGGTCTTGTTTTATCCATCCCCTTAGGAAACAGGTTGCCTTCCGGAATTTCATAAGTAGCATCATCGTTTATTTTAATGCGCATGATCTTTCCCCGCAAATCATTTGTATTGCTGGACGAACGTCTCGCATCGTATTGCTGATGACCCGGTATATCATTCATTGGCCCGAAGCCACTGTTGACAAATTTTACACCCGGCTCATCAAAAGGAGTGGAATTATCACCCGCAGAGAAATACAATAAATTTCCGGGGCCAAAAGCGATAGAGCCCCCGGTATGACAACATATTTCCCGCTGCGATTTTACTTCGAGAACAGTCTTCTCGGTACTAAGATCAATCGTATCATTTTTAAAAGTGAATCTTGATAAACGATTGACAGAACTGTCCGACGGGCTATAGTACATATATACCCAATTGTTCCTTTCAAAATTGGGGTCTTTCGCCAGTCCCATCAATCCTTCTTCGGCATTTACATTAGGAACATTGGCTTTCCAGTACACATTCAATAAACCAACTTGTTTTAATTGCTTTGTTTCGTTTTTATATAATAGTATTTCACCGCGGCGCTGTACGACCAAAATATCCAGGTTAGGAAGAACCGTCATCTCAGTTGGCTCAAAAAACTCGCCTTGTATAAGCGGTGTTTTAGTAAAGCGGTCTTCATCGGGAGGATACTGGGCTTTCGCATTGCCATAATTCAGTTCATTATTATCACCCATGGCATACAGGATGCCTCCCAGTAAATGCTTCAGGTAGTTTTCATCTGTATAGCATTCTTCCACATGGCCCAATTCCGTATAGAACGCACGGCCTCCATCATAATCGTGATACCAGCTCATGGGATGAAAAGCTCCATTGGTTCCGCCTTCATAAGTTGACTCATCAATAGTGATCAGCACTTTTACATCCGGGTTCAATTTTTTAAAATTGTATAGTTCATCCGTATGTTGCCAGATGCTGTCTTTAAAAAAACTGGTAGCAGGAAAGTTCCTGTCCTTAATGATGAATTTGGCCGACTGCGGTTTTGGATGACTGCTGAAATAACCACCCACCAGTCTTCCATACCAGCCCCAGTCGTACTCTGTGTCCGTAGCCGCATGAATTCCCACATAGCCTCCACCAGCCTGGATATATCTTTCAAAAGCTATTTCCTGTTTGCTGTTTAGCACATCCCCGGTAGTGCTTAAAAATATAACGGCGGCATAATTTTTTAGTGAGTCGTCATTGAAATACGAAGCGTCCCTTGTAGTGTCCACGTCAAACCCGTTTTCCAAACCCAATTTTTGAATGGCGGCGATACCATTGGGAATAGAAGCATGTACATACCCGGATGTTTTTGAAAATACCAGGATACGGGGTTTACCAGATCTTTTTTTACTACAGGAAACAAAACAAACGATGACTGCTACAAGGCCTAACCAGATAAATTTTTTCATATGCAAGTTCAAAATAAGTGCTGATAGATAATGATGAACGTTAAATTTAAGCGTTAAAGATATAGCAAAGGCATATTTGCATAAATGTTTTTGATATCAATCGTTTGCAACTGACCTATGCAGAAAACGCAATATGTCATAATTTATGGGTCACAGATCATGTAATTTTCCGCAGTTTCCGATACCGGTTATCCCCCCTATGCGCCACTGGCAGCTTTTAAACGGTATCGTATTTTTCAGTACCTTTTCTTTGCACACTAAATTTTACCATATTATGAGGTTCAACGTTTCAATCAGCCTTATCATAGTTTCCTTCGTTGCCAGCATTTTTAATGTTACAACCGTATCGGCGCAGAACAATTACCGTTACTCGGTTGATTTAACCAAAGCACAGGACGATCAGCTAACCATTGAACTGATATGCCCGAAAATAACAGCACAACAAACGATGTTTTATTTACCCAAGATCGTTCCCGGTACATATATGAACAGCAATTATGGAAAATATGTACACGACCTGAAAGCTTTTAACAAAGCAGGGAAGGAGCTCCCGGTAAAAAAGAGTACGGACAATGGCTGGGAAATTAAAAACGCCAAAAGCATTTACAAGCTCACGTATAAAGTAGAAGATACCTGGGATTCTGAGATCAAGAACAAAGTGTACCCGATGTGCGGAACAAATTTTGAAGCTGGGAAAAATTTTGTAATTAATACACCGGGACTCTTCGGATATTTTGAGGGGCTGAAAAAAAATGGGTTTGACCTGGCTTTCACCAAACCCGCCAATTTTTACGGAGCTACAGGACTGAAACCCGTTTCCACCAGCTCTACCTGGGATTTATTTCATTGCAGCAATGTGGATGAACTGTATGATTCACCTATCATGTTTTCTTTGCCGGATACCACCAGCATCCGGGTAGGAAATTCCGATGTACTGATCGCCGTTTATTCACCAAAGAAAGAGGCGACTTCAAAATTCATTGCCGCTAACCTGGAAAAACTGATGATGGCTACCAAAGATTACCTCGGTGGAAAGCTGCCGGTTGATAAATACGCTTTCATTTTTTATTTTAATGGCGAACAAAAGAAAATGGAAGGATCGGGCGCCTGGGAACATTCCTATTCATCTTTTTACAGCCTCGACGAGGAACCACAGCAAGAAGCTATTGAAAATTGGGTGGATATTTCATCGCATGAATTTTTCCATATCGTTACACCATTAACGATCAGCTCAAGAGAAGTAAAGGAATTTAATTTTAATGAAACCCATCTTTCCAAGCATGTGTGGTTGTACGAAGGCAGCACGGAATACTATGCCCATCACGTACAGGTATGGGCCGGATTGAAAACTCCGGAACAATTCCTCACTACCATGGCTCAGAAAATCAATTATTCCCGTTCTTACTTTAATGATTCGTTGTCTTTTACTGAATTGAGCACGGAGAGTGCGGGAAAATGGAAAGAGCAGTATGTAAATGTGTATATGAAAGGCGCATTGATATCAGCCTGTCTTGATCTTTACCTGTTGAAATTATCGGATGGGCATTATGCGTTTAAAGACCTGAAACATGACCTGGGTGTAAAATTCGGGAAGGATAAATTTTTTGAGGATGCCGCCTTATTTGATGAGATAGAGAAACTGACTTACCCGGAAATAAAGCAGTTCCTGCTGACCTATGTACAGGGCAGCAAGCCTATTCCCTATGAAGAATATTTTGGATTCGCCGGTGTACAATACATACCCAAAGAAGTAACCAGCGCCGTTACACTTGGTGGCGTATCGATCAGGCCTGATGGAGATAAACTGGTATTGGGTACCCAAAAGCTAAACGAATTTGGTAAAAAAATGGGCTACCAGGAAGGTGACGAACTGGTAAGTGTAAATGGCTCATCCGTAACCGCAAACAATATTCAGCAACAGATACAGCAGTTCAATAATACTGTGAAAGAAGGCGATAAAATAGACGTGATTGTGAAAAGAAAGAATGCGAATGGTGAGATGGCGGCTGTTACTTTATCCGCACCTGCTATGAAAGTGGAAAAAATCCAGTTGCATTTGCTGAGATTTGATAAGAGCGCTACAACTGATCAATTAAAACTTCGCAATGCCTGGTTAAATACAGCCTGCAAAAATTGATTTTTAAAAGTTTATGGGTAAGCTTTCTGTCAAATTGACCCCTTTATCGGCCATACCCGATTGCCAGTCTTTAGTGCGGGTGACAAAATTTATTCATAACATTTATTCAAGCATGCCTGACTATCTGCTATAGTTGATTTTTAGCGCCCCAAACATTAGTTTTTTTACACATATTGTGGAAAAGCAGTTTTTATATAAAGGGTTACCTTTGATTTGGCATGGTATTAACGCTTGACAGACCACGGATTATTAACAGGATGCGGGATTAAAACCCATTATCCGCATCAATTTAAAAAATATATAAGATTATGACTATGGAAAAGAAGGTTACTTTTTTGCTGGCTGCGGAAATAGTTGGTGAAGCAACCAGTGCGATACTATTAGGTGAATTTAATAATTGGGATGCCAACAATGGTATTACCCTGAAGAAACAAAAAGACGGTTCCCTGAAAGCCACGGCCAGCCTTGAAGCAGGAAGAAGCTACCAGTACCGCTACCTGCTGAATGACGGCAGATGGGTAAATGATGAAAGAGCGGAAAATTATGTTCATGCCAATGGCTTCGCTGTTGAGAATTGTGTGATCACCGTTACGGAAGAAACAGAAGTGGCTAAGCCAAAGAAAGAAAAAAAGACGGCTGCAAAAGCTGAAAAGACAGAAGCTGCTGCGGATGACCTGACCAAAGTTGAAGGCATTGGTAAAAAAATCGCCGAATTACTGATAGCCGAAAATATTGTAAGCTTTAAAGACCTTTCAAAAGTTTCTGCAAAAAAAATCAAAGGAATACTGGAAGCTGCCGGCAGCAAATTCAAAGTGCATGATCCAACCAGCTGGCCAAAGCAAGCAAAACTGGCTGCAGCGGGTAATTGGGCTGAACTGGAAGCATTGCAGAAAGAATTGACCGGAGGAAAATAAAACCCTATCCCCCCTATATAAAATCTAAATATTTGTGGCCCGGAATATTTTTCCGGGTCACTTTAGATATATCAACTGTTATTGACTCCCGTCTTCAGATCAACGACAAAATCTCTCAGGATGTTAGAAAGATTTTTCGCCTGGTTATTTAATCTTCGGTAGGCCTGATTTCTCTTGTTGGGAATACCATGGCCCCACGCATTTCAATACAATCAGGAATGACTGATTGCGTGTTACAAATCAGCATGACTAAGTTTTAACAATTCGCTTGCTACCAAGGCGTGAAATTTCGATTTCCATATCAGAACAGATAGTTGAACGGTAAAAATCTTTGAAGCCCCTCCCGTTATTTTTACCCGACAGCTGTAAACCATGAATTCATTGTACCGGACACTCTGCCTCGGATTAGCTGTTGCTACCGCGGTAGCAGCAGGCAACAATGAAGATCAGCACCCGCCCGGTTCCTTTTTTACATTCAGATCCTTTTTTCCCAAAATAGCAACGGAATATAATTTGTCCCGTGGCATTTATAGTGATCCGGTTGTCACCAGTGAAACTCCTTCCTGTATTATTCCTTTCAGCAGGGCGGGCAATTTAATTGTCATCAGGGCTAAAGTAGATACCACCGAAGGAAATTTCATTTTAGATACCGGGGCGCCCAAATTAATATTGAACGCGACTTATTTCAGAAACTATCTTACATCTGCAGTCAATACCGAATCCGGCGGAATAACAGGGTCAGTGGCTGCCAGTACAGTAACCATACCTGGCCTTTCCTTCGGACCTATAAAATATTACGGGGTAGAGACGGACCTGGTAAACCTGGGTCATATTGAAAACAGCAAGGGCATCAAAATACTAGGATTGCTTGGGATGCAGTTGTTCAGGAAATTTGAAATGATCATTGATTATGAAAAAAATGTAATTCACCTGCACCTGGTTGGTAAAAAGGAAGCCGCTACCTATAAAAATGAAATGCTGAGCGATACCTCCGCTTATCATACCATACGTATCCGGGTGAGGGAAAATAAACTGCTCAGCTTTGGAGAAATGGCGGGTAAAAAATTAACGTTTCTCATTGATACAGGAGCGGAATCAAACGTTCTGGATAGTCGCCTGTCAGAAAAGATATTTAAGAACGTAAACATTACAAGCCGTGTATTACTGGCCGGGAGTGGCAACACAAAAGTGGAAGCCTTGTATGGCGATATGAAAAATATGAAATTGGGAACGCTTCAGATCGAATCCGTGCCCGTATTGGTAACAAACCTTGAAAAAATGTGTTACGCCTTCGAGCAATGCCTCGACGGCATGCTTGGCTTTGATTTCCTTTCTTTACATAAAATTGGGTTTAACTTTGTGACAGGTAAAATGTATATATGGAAGTAAAGAGTACCACGCATAGAATAAAAAAAATGGTACAAAGCGGTTGTTTCCTTTTCCTGTTTGTTTTTACGCAATCCTATTTTGCATCGGCGCAGGACGCTGCCAATAAGTTATATGTAAAGGGCGGTAAAATGTATATTGAACTGAGTAAACAAACAAGCGACTATGCATTGGATAGTTTTATCAACCGTTACGAATTCAATAAACTGGAGCTCAAGCGATTTATCAAAAACAATTTTAATGACTCACTTCTTAACCAGGGTTGGAAGCTGGAAAAAGAAAGCCCGGATTTATTTATCATCAGCAAGAAGCTGGAAGGCTATGAGGATATCCGTAAACCCGCTAACAGAATTTTATTTACCGAAAAAAATCTCTCTTTTGATCAGCGTTTCCCGGTGGTAAGCAACGCTATTCCATACGGATATAATCGTTTTAAGAACAAATTTCCGTTTGCCTCCAGCGATTCGGTTGTAACATTTTATTTACGAAATAATATAAATGCCCGTAAGGTAATGCTGGCGGGCAGCTTTAACAATTGGAAGCCGGATGCGCTGGCAATGACAAAGACGGATAGTGGATGGGTCGCTTATGTAAAATTAGGGGCCGGCAAATACTGGTATAAGTTTATCGTGGATGGCGGCTGGACAATTGATACAGACAATATGACCAGCGAAAATGATGGCCAGGGTAATACTAACTCAGTATATTTCAAACCCAATCATGTATTCAGGACTACCGCCTTCAGCCAGGCGAAAAAAATATATGTGGCAGGAAGTTTTAATAAATGGCGCAATAAAGAATTATTACTGAATAATAATGGCAATGGGTGGGAACTGCCTCTCTACCTCGCGGATGGCACACATACTTACCGGTATATTGTTGACGGTAACTGGTCGGTTGATCCGGAAAATTCTGAACGCCTGCCGAATGAATTGAGTGATTTCAATTCAGTGGTTCGTATCGGAAAGCCTTTTCATTTTTTCCTGGAGGGATATACTGATGCAAAAAAGGCAATACTCACCGGCTCTTTCAACAGCTGGCGAAAGGAAGAACTGTATATGAAGAAAACGGGTAAGGGTTGGGAATTGTCTTATACAGCAGGGCCGGGTAACTATCAATACCATTTTATTGTTGACGATAAAGTGGTCATTCAATCCGGCGCCGCTGCAACTACAGGGAATACTTATTTTATTATTGATCCTAATTTTACATTCCGGCTGAAAGGTTTTAGTAATGCGAAAACTATTTTCCTGGCCGGGGATTTCAACGACTGGTCAGCTAATACTTTTGCGATGAAAAGGGCAGGAGATGAATGGATATTGAAAGTTCATCTTTACCCTGGAAAACATCTGTACAAATTTATTGTCGACGGCAAATGGATATTGGATCCTGTCAATAAACTATGGGAACAAAATGAATATAATACAGGTAACTCGGTACTATGGATGGGAAAAAATCCTGGTATGTAAACTAACCCGGGCTGATGGTGGCTATCTGTGATTGCCGGTATCTTATGAATCCATCGCGCAAGTTTACTTTATTATGAATAGTTTTGCCGGATAAACCTGTTGAATTGAGTGCATCCGTTTTTTTATTTACTCCTCCTTTTACACAATTGAACACGCCGTATCCCGCCACGGCTTATCTTAAGGGATTTTTAAATACAAAAAAAATATCTTCCTTTCAGGCCGACCTCGGTATTGAAGTCATCCTTCAGTTATTTTCTAAACAAGGGTTGGAAAAATTATTTACTGAAATAGAGACCTCACCCCAACCCATCCCCAATGGAGAGGGGCTTAGGCGACATTTATCTGCTAATGCAAAGCGCATGTTCGCATTAAAGGAAGATTACATTCAAACCATCGATTCCGTCATTTTATTTTTACAGGGCAAGAACCCCACACTGGCTCATTTAATCGACAAAAGAGATTTTTTACCCGAGGCCGCAAGATTTGCACAAATAGATGATCTTAACTGGGCCTTTGGTTCGATGGGTGTACAGGACAAAGCCAAGCATTTAGCCACCATGTACCTCGAAGATCTTTCAGACCTCATCATGGAATGTGTGGATCCGCATTTTGGTTTCAGCAGATATGCTGAAAAATTAGGAAGGTCGGCCAATAGTTTTGATGATTTGTATAAAAGCCTTCAACAACTTTACACTTATATTGATGGTATTTTAATTGATATATTAAAAGCCCGCATGGCGGAGGTGCAACCAAAACTCGTTGCCATATCGGTTCCATTTCCGGGAAACCTGTATACCTCATTAAGATGCGGGCAATGGATAAAAGAAAATTATCCAGCCACAAAAGTGGTGATGGGAGGTGGCTTCGCCAATACCGAATTACGTTCATTATCGGATACCAGGGTATTTGAATTCTATGACTTCATCACTCTTGATGATGGTGAAGCACCAATCGAAAACCTGGTAGCCCATATTGAAGGAACAAAAACATTGAATGAATTAAAAAGGACTTTCACGTTAATTGACGGCAAGGTTATTTATATCGACAACAAAGCATGCACAGATTATAAGCAGGGGCAGGTTGGTACACCGGACTACCGTGATCTTTTACTGGATAAATATATCTCCGCCATTGAAGTGGTCAACCCCATGCATCGCCTTTGGAGCGATGGGCGTTGGAACAAACTGACCATGGCACATGGTTGCTATTGGGGCAAATGCACGTTTTGTGACATCTCATTGGACTATATAAAACTTTATGAACCCATCGCGGCCCAAATGCTTTGTGATCGTATGGAAGAGATCATCGTACAAACAGCGCAGAATGGTTTTCATTTTGTAGATGAAGCAGCACCACCAGCATTAATGCGGGCTTTGGCCATTGAAATACTCAGAAGAAAATTAACCGTTAGCTGGTGGACCAATGTGCGTTTTGAAAAAAGTTTTACCCGCGATCTTTGTTTGTTACTGAAAGCTTCCGGTTGCATTGCCGTATCGGGTGGATTAGAAGTAGCTTCAGATCGTTTACTGGAACTGATACAAAAGGGTATCACCGTAGCACAGGTAGCACGGGTCAATAAGAACTTTACTGAGGCCGGTATTATGGTGCATGCTTACCTGATGTATGGTTTCCCTACCCAAACAGCACAGGAAACAATTGACTCTTTGGAAATGGTAAGGCAGTTATTTAAACTGGGCATCCTCCAATCCGCATTCTGGCACCTGTTTACCATGACGGCACATAGTCCTGTTGGTTTAGATCCCTGGAAATACAAGGTGAAAAAAGTGACGGAAGCAATAGGAGCCTTTGCCAACAATGATATCGGACATATCGATCCCACCGGTGCCGATCATGAAACCTTCAGTTTCGGATTAAAGAAATCACTTTTAAATTATATGCACGGGATTGGTTTGGACGAACCTTTACAGAAATGGTTTGATCCTGTAGTTATGGGATTTAAAGTGCCGAAAACAACAGTTTCCCCGGATTATATCGCCAATGCATTGAATGAGTATGATACCAGCGCTGCAAAGCCAACGGCAAAGATTATCTGGCTTGGGAAAAATACAGGCGCTGAATATTTCACCCAATCGAAAAAGGGAAACAGCCGGGAAATGATGAGCCTGGTCTTTGCCAATAAAAAAGAGACACAGGAAATAAAAGTAAACAGGAACCAGGGAGAATGGTTGGCAACCATACTTCCACAATTAGCAGTTGTCAATAGCAAAACCTATACGCTGCAGGAAGTAAAAGACAGTTATGAAGCAGCGGGCCTGGAAGACTTTGAACTTTTTTGGGATAATAAACCGGTGACTAATCTCCGGAAGTTTGGATTATTACGGTTATGATGAAGCGATAGAAGAACAGGTTATATTTATTCTTTTGTTTGATTAGTCACCAGTTTCTTTTCGATTCGTTTATCGGGTATAAACCAAAGCGCTGCTACAATTACATACATGGCGAAACCCAGCCATGAATTAACAAAACTAAGACCGATTCCGATTATATATATGAGCGGAGAGATGATTCCTTTCCAGTCTTTATCAAAAGCCTGTGCGAGAGTCGAGTCTTTTCCGTCCAGTGCCATTAATGAATGAGCCAGAATATAATAAGCTATCGCCGCCATTAATAACACTACACCATAAAGCGCTACTGGCAGAGTGGCAAAATAATTCTCCCCCATCCACCCGGTAACAAAAGGAACCAGTGAAAGCCAGAAAAGCAGGTGAATATTCGCCCACAACGCTTTGCCGTTTACCTGCCTGGCGGCATGCATCATGTGGTGATGGTTGTTCCAGTAAATGCCGATATAAACGAAGCTGAGTATATAGCTGATAAAAACAGGCAGAAGCGGCCGGAGGGAGGCCAGTGAATCGCCATGAGGTACTTTCATCTCCAGCACCATGATGGTAATAATAATAGCGAGTACACCGTCACTGAATGCTTCTAATCTTCCTTTTCCCATAAACAAATCGTTGAATTGGTTTGTAATATAATTTAATTTAGCGAAGCGAAAAGGATGAACAAATGAGTATTTCTTTCATTTTAATAAGTATAAAAAAAGAACATGTTCAGTATTGAAAACGTTTACCTGTCGGTAAGCATCGATTCAAAAGGAGCGGAGTTGAAAAGCCTGTATAATAAAAACGCCGGGCTTGAATATATGTGGGATGGCAACCCTTCCTTCTGGGCCAAGACATCACCGGTATTATTCCCCATTGTTGGTACACTGAAAAACGACCAGTTTTATTTTGCGGATAAATCTTACCAGTTAGGCCGGCATGGTTTTGCAAGGGAAATAGATTTTATCGTCACGGATCAAAGCAGTTCTTCCATCACGTTTTCCTTAGCCAGCAGTGAAGCGACCCTGCAAAAATTTCCTTTTCCTTTTCGTTTCGATATAGTGTACAGCATCTCAAAAGATCAGTTACAGGTAAGCTATAAAGTGTTGAACACAGGCAGCAACCCCATGTATTTTTCTGTAGGTGGTCATCCCGCATTTAAAGTGCCGTTGATACCCGGCAGTGATTACACAGATCATTATTTTGAATTTAATAAAACAGAAAACGCCGGGCGATGGCCCATTTCAATGGAAGGGCTGATAGAAACGGCTCCTGTTCCCTTTCTTAAAAATACCCGGGTAATGCCGCTAAGCAAGGAATTATTTTATGCCGATGCCGTTGTTTTTAAGCAACTGCAATCTAGCAGTGTCAGTCTTTTATCCAATCGTTCACCGCATGGGCTGCAATTTGATTTTACCGGGTTTCCTTATCTCGGCATCTGGGCCGCAAAGAATGCGGACTTTGTATGTATAGAACCCTGGTGTGGCATTGCCGATCCGGTAACAAGTAATCAGCAGCTAACAGATAAAGAGGGAATCAATATTTTATCGCCCGATGAAGTATTTGAAAGGACCTGGCGAGTAAAGGTTTTTTAAATTTAGTATTTGTAGTTTTTGTAAGATTTGTATTACTCTTCTTTTACTGCGCATTTTTAATTAATCTGTTAAAAATGATCTGGCTGGAAAAATTATTTATTTGAATGAATAACGCGAAGTGACGTAAATACACATGTTGGGCGTAATTGCAATTGAACTCCTAACTAACTCAAAAAGGAGACTTGCATATTATACCAATTATTGGTACTTTTATAAAAAAGAGGCTATGGCACGCAATACTTCTATTTTGTTAGGAGAACATTTTGAGGACTTTATTTCGGCTAAAATATCATCGGGCAAGTATAATTCTGCTAGCGAGGTTATTAGAACTGCTTTAAGACTATTAGAAGCAGAAGAATTAAAAACGAAAACTCTTACCAAGGCCTTGCTTCAAGGTGAAAAAAGTGGGCTCTATAAAAACTTTAATCCGAAAGCTCATTTAAAGAAACTTCACGGTAAGGTCATATGAAGTCGCTACCATACGTCATTGGTAAAAAAGCAGTTTCTGACTTGGAGGAAATCTGGCTTTACACTGTCGAAAAATGGTCTATTGATCAAGCAGATCGTTACTATAACCTGATTTTTGATGAAATTCAATTTATTTGTAAAAATGTTAATGCAGGTAAATCCATGGAGCATGTTCGAAAAGCCTATCGGGCATCAAAAGTTAAATCACATCTCATATTTTATCGCATTCAAAATAGCATTGTTGAAGTAATCAGAATTCTTCATGAACGAATGGACATTGAAAATAGACTAACCGATTAAAGCAACTACGCCCAACACGGGGTTTTACGGTCTTAATCCGCCCTTTGTTCTTTCTATCATTGACTTTTACCTGACTATTAAATTTATTGAATTGTAAACATAGGAGGGGTTTGGCTATATGGCGGCTTTCCGAATAAATTCTCAACTTCATATCGCTACTCAGCAACATATCTAGCTTGCGAATAAAGCCCAGCAATAGAATATATTTTCATCTTCATATCTTTACTCAGCATCAGTCCAGGCTAACGTAACACGGAATATCGCCACATCGGCCAAGCCCTGACGTTGGTTGTGATTTATGAGAACCTTGCTAAAAGAGGCATTTTTACTTCTCCTGTATCCGAAAATTAATGCACAAACGCAAGACTTCGTTTGGTCAACCTATGACACGGCAAGTAAAATAAACGTTGCAAAAATTTATGTTTTGACAAAGCCCAAAATAAAATTGAGTCTGTCCCGGCTAAAATAATATATCCTGAGAGTATAACTTAACTTCAACTTTCGTAATTCTAAAGAGGCTTTTCTCTGTTATTGAATTCTCATAACGCTGATTGAATGAAATACTTAAAAAAATCACCCCTTTTTTTACTAATCGGTTTGCTATTTTTTTCATGTGCAGAACATGATAAAAATTCAAAGCAAAAAGTAAATGCTATAACCGGAGTTTTTACCAGGAAACAAGTTGAATCAGGATCTCTTCTTTACACAAATAATTGCGGCGCCTGTCATGGAAAAGATTTACGGGGCAGTGAAGGAGGCAATGCATTAATTGGTGAACGCTTCATAACTAAATGGAAAGAGAAATCTTTAAGTGAATTATTTGAATTAACAAAAGCAACGATGCCAAAAAACAATCCTCATTCTTTGGACGATGCGTCTTATTCATCTCTTTTAGCTTTTATTCTTAATACCAATGAATTTCCGTCGGGAAATGTTGATTTGCCAACGGCCAAGAAGGATTTGGAAAACATTTTAATCGGCTCTCCTCCCGCATCAAGGATAAGTTTACATTTCACTCCTGCTTCGTATAATTCTAAACCTCCCACTATTGAAGGTGAGTGGTTGCAGCATCGGGGCGACTATGCAAGTTCAAACTATTCTTCTTTAGATCAAATCAACAAAGAAAATGCAGGTAAGTTAAAAATTGCATGGAGATGGAAGACCGATAATTTCGGATCGGGTCCGGAGTTTTATTTTAAAGCCACTCCATTGATGGCGAAAGGTGTTTTGTTTACTACCGCAGGTTTGAGCAGAACAGTAGTTGCAATCGATGCAGAGAATGGCGAAACATTATGGACGTTCAGATATGATGAAAAAGAACGAAAGTCATCTGTGCCAAGACAGAATTCTGGAAGAGGAGTAGCTTATTGGTCGTCTCTCTCAAAAGAAAAAGATCGTGTAATCTATATCACACCTGATTTTCATTTAATAGCTTTAGATGCTCAATCAGGTGATTTGATTGCTGGTTTCGGCAAAAATGGAATTGTTGATTTAAAAAAAGGATTAGGTTCAAATATTGATCCGCTTACCGCAACTATTGGATCCACTTCCCCTCCAATTATTGTCAATGATATAATTATTATAGGTTCAAGCTTTCCTGTTGGCCTGGCGCCGGTTTCTAAAAACCAGGTTAGAGGTGATATAATGGGTTACGATGTGAGAACAGGGAAGCAGTTATGGATTTTTCATACCATACCGCAGCAGGGTGAAGAAGGTAATGAAACATGGGAAAAAGGAAGTTGGAAAAATACCGGCAATGCAGGCGCATGGGCTCCTCTTACGGCCGATCCTGAATTAGGTTATGTATATCTGCCGATAGAAGCAGCTACCGGAGATTTCTATGGCGGACACCGGCCCGGTAATAATTTGTTTTCTCAAAGTTTGGTTTGTTTAAATGTAAAGACAGGGAAAAGGGTTTGGCACTATCAATTAATACATCATGATATCTGGGATTATGATTTACCGGCTCCTCCTGTTTTGGCTGATATAACTGTTGATGGAAAAAAGATTAAAGCTGTTGTGCAGGTTACCAAACAGGCTTTTGCATTTGTCTTCGATAGAACTACCGGAAGGGCGGTTTGGCCAATTGAAGAACGTCCGGTTCCAAAAAGTGGAGTCACAGCAGAATGGACATCTCCCACCCAACCTTTTCCAACAAAGCCTGCAGCATTTGACAGGCAAGGTTATTCTGATAGTATCCTGGTTGACTTTACACCTGAGATAAAAAAAGAAGCATTAAAAATTGCTGGTCAATATAAGAAGGGACCACTCTTTACTCCAATAAGTGTTTACGGTCCTCCACAAAATATGGGCACGTTAATGCTACCAGATGCAGTAGGAGGAGCCAATTGGCAGGGGGCTGTTCTTGATCCGGAAACAGGAACGTTATTTGTTTCCTCCAGCACCGTTTTAAGACCAATGAGTTTAGAAACTCCTCACGGTATATCTGATATGGATTATGTAGCCTTTATGGGCAGTTCAAGAATTGGTCCTTATGGTTTGCCGCTGGTAAAACCTCCTTATGGAAGAATCACTGCTATTGATCTGAACACAGGTAATCATAAATGGATGGTACCAAATGGAGATACTCCCGATTGGATAAAAAATATTCCTGCATTAAAAGGTATTGATATTCCCCGAACCGGCTTACCAGATCGTGTTGGAATGTTAGTTACTAAAACACTTTTATTTGCCGGAGAAGGATCAGGATTATATGCATCAGATGGTGGTGGAGGTAAAAAATTCAGATCATATGAAAAAACAACGGGCAAAATTATTTCAGAAATTGAATTGCCTGCCAATCAATGCGGCATACCTATGACCTATTCAATCAACGGCAAACAATACATCGTTGTCGCCGTTGGCGCTGTTGGACATCCCGGTGAACTGGTAGCATTAACTCTTTAATAAATAATTGTGTGCCCGGCTACAGTACTGCTCCCGCATAAGCGGGACAGGTATCACCTTCCTTGCAAGTTTACACCGGACTTGATCCGGTGCACACTTCAGTGTTCCGTTCGCTACTCAGCAAAACAACTTTCACTTATCTGTTCATTCAGATGGATTGGCGCGTTAAAGTAGTTTTAGGTTTCGGAAATAGACGAGAAAGGCGAAAGCTTATCCAACACATCCAATATTGGTATTGCCAATAGTGGGGCTGGACATTGAAACAATCAGCAGCGATAATTCTGTTGTACTGTGGTTCGGGGTTTGACGAATAAAGCACAGCTTTAGCTCCTAATATTTAACTTTATCAAAAAGCCAGGCAACGGTTCCGGGCGAACGAATATAAAAATCCTCACCATCGGCAATACCCGCTCGTTAGCGGCAATTAAAAATCATTTTCTCATGGCCACGAAAGTCCTGGTTGTTTTATTTGCAGTACTTATGACAGCTTGCACTGAGAATAAGACTCCAGCCTACTGGGAAAAGTGGAATTTTGAAAGGGCGCAGAAATTGGCACAGCTATTTGAAGCCCGGACCTTTGTAAATAATCAGGGAGAGCGGCTTTTATACCGTTTATTGAAACCATTGAATTATAGCCCTCAAAAAAAATATCCGTTAGTGGTATGCCTGCATCATGGTGGTGTACATGGAAACGATAATATCGCACAATTAAGTTCGGAGCCTGCTCCCTTACTTTCCGATCCGGTAAACCGATCGAAGTATCCTGCATTTCTATTTGTTCCTCAATGCCCAAAAGGATCACAATTCGGCGGCATTCCAAATTTTTCTATTGATAGTTTGGTTTTTGACGCCATCGGTGCATTGGAGAAAGAATTTAAAATAGATACATCCAGACGTTATGTGGCAGGTATCTCCGGCGGTGGTTTTGGCTCATGGTATTTTATTTGTGCCCGTCCCAAAATGTTTGCGGCCGCAATACCGATTTGTGGAGGAGGTGATCCCGTGTTTGCTAAACAAATTAAAAATATTCCCGTATGGGCCTTCCATGGCGAAAAGGATATAAACGTACCTGTTGAATATTCAAAAGATATGATTGAAGCTATGAAAAAAGAGGGTGGAAACCCCAAATACACGGAGTTTGCAGGTGCGGGACATTACATTTGGGATCGGGTTGAAAATACACCAGGTTTGCTAGACTGGTTATTTGCGCAGAAACGGTCTGTAGGAAGCCAATAAAGCTATAACTGCAGCTAACATATCCAACTGACTAATAAAGACCGCCTATAGAATATATTTTCAGCTTTATTATCTTTACTCAGCAGCGGTTCAGGCTAACTTAACACGGAAGTCGCCACATCGCCAAGCCCTGACGTCAGCAGCAAGCATTGAACGACAGTTCAACATCAAAGCAACAATATTTTGACAGACTATTTTTGATGAAGACACAAACTGTTTCCATCCAAATCTTTCAACCATGCAAACCGACCCCAGGGTGTATCATCAATTTTTCCGACTTCAATACCTTTTGCTTTCAGTTCGTTACTATCCTTTTCAATATTATCTGTTTCGCAAATAATACCCTGAAAACCGGCAAGGGAAATGGTAGTGCTACTATTGGCTAAACCCATTTGTATCCATGTTTCGCCATGTGGGTCCGGCGCTTCGACAATAACCTGAAAGCCGAGTTTCAAATAAAATTCTTTGGCTTTTTGTCTATCCTTTACAGGAAGCATGATAATTTCTACTGACTTCATTTTTTACTTTTTTAGTTTATTTTCAATACAAAGTTAAGTTCGCAAACGCACAGCCATACAAGGGAAATACGACAATCTTACCCGTTGATCGCGACAATCCATCTTCATACATTTGCTCAATGAAACATATTTCCATCCTACCACTTTACGACGCAACGATGACGAGCATTGACAGTAGTCATCAAATCCTGACAAGAGTTAATGATTTTATGAAATACCAGGGAAAACCGCCTTTTTATGACGTAGAAATAGTGGGATTGGAAGAGAATACAAAACTCAATGACGGGCTTTACAATATACATGTTGACAAGACAATAGACCAGGTTAAAAAAACTGATGTAATTATAATTCCTTTATTATGTGGTGATTTTCCGAATGCCATTTCAAGAAATAAAAAATACACGGATTGGGTAATAGCTCAATATCACAGCAATGCTGAAATTGTATGCCTGTGTGTTGGTTCATTTTTTTTAGCATCCACAGGGCTTATGAAAAACAGGAAATGCGCAGTGCATTGGGCAGCAAAAAACGAGTTCAAAACCATGTTTCCTGATGTGAAAATTATTGACAATACAATTATTACAGACGAAAAAGGAATTTACACTTGTGGTGGTGGATATTCGTATTTGAACCTGCTGCTTTACATTATTGAAAAACATTTGGGTAGAGAAATATCAATCCTTGCATCCAAGATGTTTGAAATAGATATTGAGCGAAAAAGTCAAAACCCGTTCGTAATTTTTATGGGGCAAAAACAACACGGAGACGAGGTTGTTTTAAAGGCGCAAGAATTTATAGAAACTAATCCAACCGCGACTTTTACGGTTGACGAACTTTGTGACAAATTCGGTGTTGGCCGAAGAACATTTGAAAGACGATTTAAAAAACACACAGGCAACTCAATCGTGGAATACATACAAAGAGTAAAAGTTGAATTCGCAAAAAAGCATTTGGAAACAGGAAGGAAAACCATAGCCGAAATTATTTACGAAGCAGGGTACAATGATATTGATGCGTTTAGAAAGGTGTTTAAGAAATTTACCGATTTATCGCCTATTGACTATCGAAAGAAATATGCGGTGTAACACTATACTGATATAATTGGACGACATGATGCCTGCCGCTAACATGGAGTGTGGCTTTATGGCGGTTTAACGAATATGCTCTCACTTCATATCACTACTCAACGGCATAGCAAACTGACGAATAAAGCCAGGCTGTAGAATATATTTTCATCTTCATTATCTTTACTCAGCACCATTTCGGGTTAACGTACCACGGAATGTCGCCACAGCGCCAAACCCCGACCGAATATTTTGCAGAATATAAAAAGTTCCAGGAATAAAATAAAACGAAATGATTATTACTCAAAATTTTAAGCACCTTTCAAAATAATGGCAGGCTATATAAAAAGAGGTTCTTTTTATTTTAAAATCAGCGTATGCACAGAAGAAAATTTATTAAAGCTACTGGTTTAAGTTCTTTCGGAATTTTAGCAGGCATTGCATTTACCCGCTCCAATAAGGAGGCTTATTCTAAAATGAAAATTAGTAAAATAAGGTATTATAGTGCTCCCGGCTATACAAAACCTCTTTTCAACCAGGCCCGTGGAATTGTAGAAATTGAAACTGATACCGGACTTATAGGGATTGGCGAAGGTGGTTCTACAGAAATGATTATCCAGTGTGCTCAAATGATGATAGGACAGGATCCTTTCCGCATAGAACATATATGGCAGGATCTGTACAGGGGAATGTTTTACCCGCCGGGAAGAGAAAAGTTACATGCTCTGGGCGCATTGGAAATGGCCTTATGGGATATAAAGGGTAAGGCACTGGGAGTACCTGTTTATGATTTACTAGGAGGTGCCACACGGGATTATGTAGAATGTTACGCAACCGGGTTCAGCCCTTCCAAGGCAAAAACAGAAGAAGAAAGGGCGCAGGATTGTATCAAGGCGGGCTTTAGAGCTTATCGCATTGGCCCTACCGGGGGAAATGGAGAGGAATCTTTTGATTTTTATGAAAATGCGGTTAAAACAATTGATTTCTGTAAAAGAATTGATACCGCTGTAGGCGGTAAAGGAAGATGGGCTATTGATTTGCATACTCGTTTTGATTTGACAGAAGCCATAAAAATTTGTAAAGAGCTGGAGAAGCTTGAGCCATATTTTGTAGAAGACATCATAAGATCAGAAAATCCCGGGGTATATAAAACAGTTCGTGCCATGACTTCGGTGCCTATTGCAGTTGGAGAACAATTTGGAGATCGCTGGGATGTTAATGAATTAATTGAACAACATCTTATTGACTATAGCAGGGTTACTTTACCGAATGCAGGAGGCATATCTGAGTTGAAAAAAATCGCTTCTTTATGTGAGACGCATTACGTAGGAATGATCCCTCATTTTACCGGTCCATTGTCAACCGCAGCGCTGGTTCATGTATTAGGATCAAGCAGTTTCACACGTTGCCTTGTAGAATTGGCAGGAGGGGTGCCGGAGAAACCTGCCTATTTTAATGAAGATATTGTTGATTTCAGAAACGGGAAATTATACCTGAACCCAAGTCCCGGCCTGGGAGTAAAATTTGATGGGTCTAAGGCAGGGTTTATTATAGAGCTAACAGCGAATACCAAATTTCCACATCCAATTTTAAAAAGTCCTGATGGTTCTATCCATAACTGGTAGTGTCATAAAATAATCAGAAAACAAGTCGTTTCTGACAATTATTAAGGGAGACTTAATGAGCATACCGCTACATAAGGTTTCTGCGATGCGAGCTGGAGAATATACACTGATCTTCCAATTCGCTTATCAGCTGTAGTCCGGTCGGTATGAATAAGACCCGGCGACAGAATAAATCATCTATTATATATTGACTTTCCGCCGTAGTGAGTGTTCAAAAGTCAGATTAATCTTTCTATAATTGCCCGCTCCACCTTTACGAACTAAAGACGTGGTGCAAAAAAAAGGAAATACCTGATATGCTTATCCGTGTTAATGTAGTACAAGAGTGCGACGCAACGAAGCTGATAGTAGCAATGCAGCCGGTTAAATAATCATTATGCGAACTTTATTCATTTATACTTTTTTTCTTTACTATGGTTAGCTTTTCGGCGGACACAACCGGACTCACCTGCTACATCACTTAAACCAGTTCTTCAGTTTTATAAAAAAAAATTGCGTAGTCAAATAACTACATATATATTTGTAGTCAAATAGCTACACAATGAATTTAAGAAGAGATGTATTCCAGGCGATAGCAGATCCGACAAGAAGAGCTATACTGCTGTTGGTGGCTTCACAATCGATGACAGCAGGTGCCATCGCCTTAAACTTTGACACTGCAAGGCCGACTGTTTCAAAACACCTGCAAATACTCACCGAATGCGAATTGCTGGAGCAGGAGCAAAACGGCAGGGAAATTTCTTATCACATCAATGCGAAAAAAATGAAAGAAGTAGCCGACTTTATTGAGCCCTTCCGCAAAATGTGGGATGACCGTTTCAACAAATTAGAAGCCGTCATGAAAAAATATAAAAGCAAATAATATGGAGCGAAAAACAAAAATTAATGCCGAAGACGGCAAACAGGAGCTCATAATAACAAGGGAGTTTGATCTGCCATTGGAATTACTTTTTAAAGCGTATGAGGAGCCCGAAATTGTTGAACAATGGATGGGAACTAAAGTGCTGAAGCTGGAGAATAAAAAGCACGGAGCTTATCAATTTGAAACAACCGATCCCATGGGAAACAAACATGGATTCAATGGAACGATTCATGAGTTTATTCCCGGAAAGAAAATCACACGAACATTTGAAATGGAGAATACTTCTTTTGAAGCCTGGCTGGAGTTCCTGGAGTTTAAAAAACTTACTGAAGACAGCAGTAAACTCACCATGCATGTAGTTTACAGATCCGTTGAACTCAGAGACCAATTGCTGAAGTTACCATTTGCGCAGGGTATAAATATGGCCCATAACCGGATACAAGACATCTTAAAAAAAAAATAGTAACCCATGACAAAGAGAAATAGAATTATCTATTGGATTGCTACAATATGGCTTGCGTTGGGAATGGTATCAACCGGGCTTGTACAGTTATTAAAACAGAAAGATGGACCGGGAGGAGTTGATAGTATGACACAATTAGGATTTCCAATGTATTTCCTGATCATACTCGGTATTTGGAAAATGTTGGGAGTTATAGCTGTCCTTGTTCCGAAATTTCCATTACTAAAGGAATGGGCTTATGCCGGTTTTTTCTTTGTTATGTCGGGAGCAATATTTTCGCATATCGCATTGCGTGATTCAATGAGTGAAATACTTCCTGCTTTGCTACTTTTAATCCTGGCTGCTGTATCCTGGTATTTCAGACCTTTGGAAAGAAGAATTACCCGAATTTCAGAATGATAAAAAAAAATGGCAGCTATATGAATGAAATGAATCCCAAAGTTGATTTTTATTTTAGTAAAACTAAAAAATGGCAGGAAGAGATCAAAAAATTGAGAACGGTCGCTCTTGATTGCGGATTAACCGAAGAATTGAAATGGGGTTGTCCCTGTTACACGTTTCCTAACCCGGAGAGCAAGCAGAAAGGGAACATCGTTTTGATACATGTATTTAAAGAATACTGTGCGCTTTTATTTTTTAAAGGCGCTTTGTTAAATGATGCCGATGGTATCCTGATCCAACAAACGGAGAATGTGCAGGCGGCGCGCCAGATACGGTTCACCAATGTTCGTGAAATCGTTAAGACGGAAAAAATCTTGAAAGCCTATATTTATGAAGCCATTGAAGTGGAAAAAGCCGGTTTGAAAGTGAAT
>JBDTUH010000031.1:0-66226 GCA_040007815.1 Chitinophagaceae bacterium | reverse complement strand
GTTGTGATTCTATCGCTACTCTGCATTTAATTGTTAACCCGGTTGTAACTGGTGAAGAGACTATCACTGTTTGCGAAGCAGCATTGCCTTATAGCTGGAATAGTCAAACTATCACGGCTGCCGGCGACTATACTGCTACATTGGTATCAGTTAACGGTTGTGATTCTATCGCTACACTGCATTTAATCGTTAACCCGGTTGTAACCGGTGAAGAAACGATCACTGTTTGTGAAACTGGATTACCTTATACCTGGAACAATCAGTCTATCACTGCTGCCGGCGACTATACTGCTACCCTAATATCAGTTAACGGTTGTGATTCTATCGCTACACTACATTTAATAGTTAACCCGATCGTAACTGGCTCTGAAACGATCACTGTTTGTGAAGCAGGATTGCCTTATAGCTGGAACAATCAGTCTATCACGGCTGCCGGTGACTACACAGCGAAATTCAATTCTATTGCCGGTTGTGATTCGATCGCTACCCTGCATCTTATTGTTACGCCGCAGCCTTTAGCACCGGTAGCAACTGTTTCACCTGCTATCTGTAATACTCCAAACGGCGTTATAACAGTTACTTTACCGGCACCGGCTAACGATATCTCTTATAGCATTAACGGTGTTGACTTCCAGGCCAGCAATATTTTCAACGCTTTGGCTCCAGGTAATTACACGATAACAGTGAAAGGTGCCAATGCCTGTACTTCATCCGCCAATGTTACTGTTGGCCAGGCTTCCAATACTTTCACCATCAATCAAACGGTGACCAATATCAGTTGTACCGCAATGAATGGCGCTATTGATCTGACAGCAAGCGGCAGTACTGCTCCTTATACATATGCATGGGCTGGTCCAAATAACTTTAGTTCCACAAATGAAGATATCAATGGCCTGGTTGCCGGTGATTACACTATAATAGTAAAAGACGCTAATGGCTGTACACAAACCAAAACAATAAAAGTCGGCCAGTCAATTAATACGATTACACTTAACCAGTCAGTTGACAATACAGTTTGTACCGCCAATAATGGCTCTATTAACCTTACCGCTAATAATGGTTCCGCTCCGTATAGTTACTCATGGACCGGGCCGAATAACTTTAGTTCAGCAAATGAAGATTTGAATGGACTGACTGCCGGCGACTATGCAGTGATGGTAACAGACGGCAACGGTTGCTCGGCTGCATCAACTATAAAAGTATCGCAGGTTAGCAATTCTATCACGCTGAATAAAGTAGTAACAAATGCTACCTGTAACGCGAAAGACGGCTCAATCAACATCATAGTAAATGGTGGCAACGCCCCTTATACATATTCATGGGCCGGTCCTTCTGGCTATACCGCTACCACGGAAGATCTGTCTAATCTTGCACCGGGCACTTATGAGTTAACCGTTACGGATAAAAATGGTTGTACTTCCGGTATCACCGCAGTGGTTGATCAATCCGAAATGGCTCCTAATGTCGTTACAAATGATATTTATTCCTGCTCAAGGGGTAATCTTACAGATCCGAATGTAACTATTGGTTCTGACCAGGGACTGGTATTCACCTACTGGTATGACGCCGCGGCAACTAATGCTATCGCTGATCCGGCATCTGTACCGGCCGGCACTTATTATATTAAAGGAACAAATGCTTATGGTTGCTCTTCGGTAAAACCTGTCATTGTCACTGTGGAAGCGACGCCTGTGTTTATCACGGCCAATCCTTCCATGAAATGCGAAAGTAAAACCGTGGATCTGACGGATCCAGCTGTTACTGCCGGCAGTGACCCCCGCCTGACATTTACCTACTGGAATGATGCGGCGGCAACAAGCCCTCTTGTAAATCCTGAGGCTGTTAGTGAAAGCGGAACATACTATATAAAAGCTACGGCAGTGGGTGGATGTACTTTTGTAAAATCAGTTGAAGTAGTAGTAACACTATCTAAAGGAAATAAATCAGTTCGCTATCCGACTGTAAACGCTTCAGCGAATACATCGGTACAACTGACGGCAAGAGAACCGGGCCTGGTTAATAATTATACCTGGAATCCGCCGGTAGGTCTTAACGTATCTGATCGCAGGGATCCTGTATTCTCTTATGATCGAGATATGGAGTATACCATCAAGATCGAATACGACAATCAATGTCCTGTAGTTGATACGGTACTGGTATTAATGCGCCAGATCACTACGAATTGCGTTTCTGATATTTTCGTACCAAAAGCGTGGTCACCTAACAATGATCGTCATAATGATAAGTTGTCCCCGATACCTGTATGTATCCGCGAATTGAAATACTTCCGTGTTTTCAACCGCTGGGGTCAATTAGTATTTGAAACAAGTACCCTGTACCAGGGATGGGATGGTATATTCAATAGTCTGCCCCAGGTGATGGATACTTATACATGGACACTGGAAGCAACCGGTGAAGATGGAAAACATTTTAAAAAAGCTGGAAACTCAGTTCTGATCAGATAAATTTTAAGATTATGAAAAAAGCTTTACGCATTACCGCAATTGTCCTTTCGCTGTTTATGGCGAGGTCCCTGAATGCACAGGACCCAAGTTTCTCACAATTTTTTTCCTCGCCATTAAACATCAATCCGGCGTTAACCGCTAATATCAATTCCGATTGGCGCCTTATCTCCAACCTGAGAGATCAGTGGATAGGACCAGCAAGTCCCTATGTCACCGGAACCGTATCTTATGATGCGAAGGTTTTTCAAAACAAGATCCCGAATGTGGAAGACAAAGGGAATGTTATGGGCCTCGGTGGCATGTTAATGTTTGACCGGGCGATGAGTGGCGTGGTAAAAAGTACGTATGCCTCGTTAAACATGTCTTATAATATCAAGCTTTCTGAAACAGATTACTATAAAGAAAGATTGGGCGTGGGGTTCGGGGCGATTTATGGCTCGAGAAATATTGATTTCAGCAGGGTGGATTTTGAAGAACAATTTACGGGTTATGGCTTTAACACGAACCTGCCAACCGGTGAATCGGCGCTTTCGAATATGAAGCCTTATGTTTCCGCAAGCGCCGGTATTACCTATAGCGCCAGTAACGAAAAAAGCAATTTCGATATAGGTGTAGCTGCTTTTCATTTAAATAAACCCAGGCAAACATTTTTGAAAGACAAGAACGAGTTTTTGCCCATCAGGAAAGTAGCCCATGCGAACTTTGAAACATTCATCAACGAACGCACGGTATTTAATACGAATGCCATTTACCAGTATCAAAAAGGCGCTAACTATTTCTCTGTCGGCGGCGCCATGGGATATTATATGGGCGAAAATCTTGAAAAAATGGTAACGGCAGGACTGTGGTATTGGTCTAATAATGCGATAATCCCTTACGTAGGACTGACATATAAGGATTTCCAGTTTGGTGTAAGCTATGATATTACGACTTCCAAGCTTAACCAGGCATCAAGGAAACCAAGCAGCTGGGAAGTATCAATCATTTTAAGGGGAACAAAAAAACCAAGCGGTGTTATTCCATGTCCATGGAAATAATACAGAAGGCGGGTTGAGTTGTTATAGAAAGAGTACAATTCAATTATTAAACATTTTGAAGTTTACCGGGGTAGGGAAAAAACGAATTGCCGAAGCCATTTATCGTTTTATAATATCAGGCGAGGACGCAGAGCACACAGGGTATTTATGAATTTTTATCTCTGCGAATTTAGCGATCTCCGCGTGAAATTATACTGAGGCAACATGAATCATCAGCCTATTCATCTGAGTATAAAAAAATTATTAAATTATTTCTCTTTGGCTCTATAGTCAACTACAATTCCATTCACCAGCATTTTCTTTCCGGCATGCGTTACTTTTCCGCCGGAGGGAACACAAACAATCACCGCGGCGTTTTTTGGTGCAAGCTTTATTGAAGACGAAGTTGAAACATTACGGGCTATAAAATTTCCGGAGACAGTATTATACAAATCAACCCTTTTTCCTTTCTCCATTTTCATTGTAACTGTTTTAGCAGTTGCATAGGGATTATAATACAAAAAAGACGGATACGCCTTATCATGAAAAAAATCGGTGGTCAATAAATTTAATTGTAATATGCCTGCAATATTGGTAGTTCGTATAATACTACCGAAGATGCCCGCATGGCCACTGCCGTATACACTGAACTGAGATTCTTCAGGATTTTTCCCCGGCACCCACAATGGTCCGTCACCCTGCGCAACGGGGCCTTTTAAATTTTCATGCTCCTTATAACTTGATTGACGGATCATACCTTCGTATCCTATCACTCCTTTCGTGACTTCCGCCAGTTGCGGAATGGTTTCATGATCATCCGGCATATACTGGGGGTAAAAAAATCTTGCGGCATTGGCGGCATTCAACATCCATTTGCCAATAGCTATCGCATAGGACTGATCATACCTGACCATCGGTACTAGTGGCCATGCGGCATCATACGTATTCATTAAAAAACCATAACCACCATGATCCACCGTGCTGCCAACAATGCCCGAAATATCAATACCATTCCAGTTGCCCACCAATACGCCCCAGCCTTCACGGCAAATAGCTGTCCCGTCAAAACTCCAGCCTAACATCTTGTTTATATCATAATCCTTTTCGTGTTCCGCATTTATTTTAGCAGCCAAATAAGCTCCGAAGGGCATTAACAATTCATAGGTTGGATTTTTAGTTTGTGATTGCAAAGCGGACAATGCACTCATGGCGCCTTTTAAATACCTGGCGTCACCAAATCTTTTATACGCAGCATACAGCACCCATGCATGCCCCGCAGCCACATCCGGCTGGGCGCAGATTTGATTTTTCATGGGTTTCATTTTGCCATAGTCAAAATAAGACCAATCATAATTGCCATTCAATATTGAATCAGCTTTATAAAATTTTTCAGCAATCGTCCTGGCAATTTCAGTAAAGCCTTGTTCGTTGGGATACTGATCATACACCGCATAAAACAAAAGATTAGGATATACATCATACCACCAGTCGCGGCCATAACCGCCGCCTAACAACGCTACCTCGGGGCAGGTATTATTCATCATGATATCCCAACCGGTTTCCTTATTAAAATAATTTTTCAGCATGGCAACATAGTTCAGCCCCCGCTGATTGGTTTTATCAACTCCCACCAATTTGGCACCTAATACCGCACCCATTGTTGCTAATGCTTCATGAAACATACCTTTATTATTGGTTCCCTGCCTAACATCCGCCATGGCGGTGTACAGGCCCACTACATTCTGAGGGAAATTTTTCCTGCTGCTGTCAATCCAAACCAATGGCCAGAATTTTCCTTTGGCGTTAAAATCATAAACGGTTTTATCAAACTGAAGCGCCAGTTTTTTATAATCTATTATTTGCAAAGGCTGTGGCAAGTCGGGCATTTGTTCCACCCTTGCTAATTTTTGCTGCCTCACCTGCGCTGTTGAGATCGATGCACAAAAAATAAAAGGCAGGCAAGTGAAAGTGGTCTTTAAAAAATTATTCATAGTTGATCCCCGTAAGTTATAAAAAGATTTCTCAACCGGTTACTTTTTAAAATGTATTTAGTGATCCTCGTTATACCAGCGCTTCTGCAACGGTGCCCAACACCTTCGCGTCAATGGCCCCGCCTTCAGACGATAATGTTTTTCCCTGAGCAATAATATTTTTCGCCACGAATATGGAACACAATTGCAACACACCAATAATTACCACTGCGTACCTTAAAGCGATATCCGCGGAACCGTAACGTGCCATCAAAAGAAAGGTAGCAGCACCTGAGAACCGGCCAACGTACAAACCAGCTTCATGATTTAAGATATAAGCGAACTCACTCCGCTTCTCTATTTTAGAAACGATATCAATTACCTGGAACTGAATCGGGAAATAAGCAAGGTCCATTAAAGGCTTTGCGATCAGCAATAACAAAATAAATATTACTACACCCACCTGGCTAAATAAAACGCCATTGATCGCCGCGCCAAAAGCAAAGAGACCAAGCCCGCATGCGAATATTTTTACCCTGTCGGATGGTTTGGAAATTCGCCCCAGTACGTACATAATAATGGCCGCGATAACAGCGCCTATAGATGTAGCTGATCCAAGGGCGCCTTCGTTTCCAAAAAATTGCAATATCAACATAGCTGGTGCCGTTACTAAAAAACCCTGTGCCAGGCCCTTCAGGGACGCCAGGGTCAAAAGCTTATACCAAAGCGGGTGAAATTTAAAAAAGATATATTTTTTCTCCCCGGGATTTTTGAAAGTTCCCCTGAAGCAAACCACGGAAGCCGCGACGGTGATTAAGAAAACTATGCCGGTAATAATCAGGTAGGCCGTATGCTTTTGTGAATCGCTGATCTGTGAATCAATAAACAAACCAATAGTAATGGGTATGATCACGGAAATGATAGTATAAAAAAGCGTTTCCATCCCGTAATAATAATTCCGGTTCTCATTGTTGGTGATTGACAATGCCAGGCAATCCCTGTTGGCCCAGTAAAATCCAAAGCTTAATCCCATGATCATACCAGCGGTTGCGATACCGGCTGTATTTAATTCATGCAAAGACATCATCACAACCATGGATACACCACTCAGCATCATTCCGGCCGAATATAATTTCCGGATATCAAAATGTTTTAATAAAAATCCGTTTAATAAAAAAGTAAGCGGTATCCCGGTATAAATAGTAAGCTGATAGATGACCACTTTGGTAATATCCCCGTTTGTGTTGCGCATAATGTATGCCGCGACAAAAGTATCAATCACTGGCAATACAAACGCATATACCAGGTTTGTAAAGATCAGTATCTTGAAATTATGCGGCTGACTTTTAAAGTGATCAATTTCAATTTTCAGTTTATTACCCATGATTGAATTTTAATAATGAGAAAATATCTTTTAAGGAAAATGCGGCGCCGCAAACAAATTCATCGGAGGCGCCATAGTAAATGGTTATGGTATCTCCATCCGGTTCTGCAATATGGCCGTTGGTAAATACTACATTGCCGAAAAAACCACTTAGTTCATAATCGGTGGAAGGAATCATGATCGGCTCTTCAGTACGGGCTATTATTTTTGAGGGATCTTCCAGGTCCATTAAAAAAGCACCTAAGCAATATTGATGTTGGCGATTAGCGCCATGATAAATTTCCAGCCAACCTTTATCGGTTTTAATAGGTGCCGCTCCCGCTCCCACTCTTGCGCTGTCCCATGCATCTTTTCTCGTTCTAATGATACATTGGTGATTACCCCAGTGTATGCCATCAGGCGATGAAGCCAGCCAGATATAATTGCCCCCGATATCTACACTGCTGGGGCGATGCAAGGCGAAATACAAACCATTGATCCTTTCTTCAAAAATGGCGCAGTCCTTATTGTGTGGCGGTAAGATCATTCCATGCGATTGAAAATTTTTCCAATCGGTAGTAGTCCGCAAACCCACTCCTACACCATTAGCAGACACCGCTGTAAAAGTGAGATAGTACTTATTTCCCAGATGAGTTACCCTGCAATCTTCTATACCAAATGTTTGCAATATGCCTTCTCCAGTCAATGCTGAATAACCCGCCGGTTCATAAAACCGGATACCATCGTCACTACAAAGCAATCGTAAGTGAGACAGTGTGGTCAAATAATCAACACCTTTATAATTGATCACTCTTGCATCGGTTGCTTTTAATGCCGGGTCATCTTTTTGGATCTCTATAATTTCAGTGGCACCGGTTTCAGTCAATATCGGGAACGAGATAATATTTTCTTTTTGCTGTGGTCTTTCTGCCACCCTTACTATCAACCAGGTTTTTCCTTCGTATTGAAATACTCCCGGGTTGAGAAGGCAGGTGATTTCAAGTCCATTATTACTTGCCTTCAGATCAACAGGGGATAACAAAGGATTTTCTGCAAAGCGTTTCGCTATGTCGCTCATATAAATTTTATTCAAAGACTAAAAAAGAGGCACTAATACAGTTTTATTATTTTTTATATTTATTCAACGCAATCTTTACAGCCGGAAACATTTCCACTCTTTGCATCGCCAGTAATGCTTCAATAGTAGATTCCGCGCCGGAATTGATATTAACATTGGCGCCTGATGAGATGGCGTCATAACATCTGCCTGTTGTTAATGAATACATGTTTTTGTTTGCTGTATTGTTCCCCAAAAACCAGGAGGAAAGGCGCCCGGCCATATCAGCATAGTTATCGTTGCCCGTTAACCTGTAAGCTTCAATAGCAGCGAACACCATGGGTCTTATTCCATAAGCTATTTGTTCAAAACTCATCTCACTGGTGAGTTGCACGCCATTTCCATTATCCGATACAACGAAAGAAGATTTCAAGCCATTTTGCAATAGCCAGGGATAAAAATTATCTACTTCAGCCAAAGCTTTGTAAGTGTATTGAGAATCATTTAAAAATACCCCCGCTTTTAACAACGCATAAGCCTGGTCGCTACCATAGGCATGCCATGTATTTTCCCAGCTAAGAAAAGCGCCATACGGAAAATGGGTTGCATCTCCCTGCTGCATCAATGCAATTCCGTCAGCGAGCTTCTTTACATAAGCAGTCATTACCGCATCATTAGTATTAGTGCAATAAGGTATCAGTCCAAGAATAAGCAACGCTGCCTGGTCAGTACCACTTCCCGCCGGCAACCATTGGGGTACAGTTATACCATTTACCGATTTTGTTGTTTGTGGGGCATCAACCATGTCGGTCTTTATAGCCGCTACCAATTTGTTTACAGCCTCGTCCATCTTAATTGCTAACTCCGCATTCTTACTTTTTATTAAAGTGGAACCTTCCGTGAGTGTTTGTAATGCCCGCCATGACCACCATTCGGGATTGTTGACACTCGTAACACCGGTAGTATTTATTTGATTGCTGGTTAAAAGAAAATTATAAAAATAGCCGTTGGAAGATTGCATCCCCAGGATAAACCGTATTAGTTTAAATGCTTTGGCCTGGATTGAAGTATCAGCAGAAAATTTATTGCTTCGCAGGTACACCAATGCCGCTCTTGCTACATCATCCACACAAGTAAAACCCTCCCCATCAGCTGCTACAAAATGATAATCCGGTGCTTCAGCATAAATAAAAACACCGGCGGCACTTGTTCCATCTGGGAGTATAACAGGTGTGTACAGGTAATCCAGGTGGCTGGTATTAATTAATGTTGTATCGCCAGGAGGAATGACCGGGTTATTGGCGCTTTGTTTATTACAGGCGACCGCCATCCAACTAATGGCACAAGCACAGAGAAAAAATGGCAAATCCTTTTTCATGATAATTTATCCCGGTATTACTTCATTTAATATTTTATTCCTTTCAATGGTTACCATACTATTACCTGCTCATACACAGCGCGCCTTTAACACTACTCAAAAAGAAATAATAAAAAACCCCACAGATTTGATTTCTCTGCAGGGTTTCTTAAAAATTTAATTACCCCATTGCCATTAAAGCGTTTTCTGATTGTTGAAAATAGACTTTACCTGCGGCCCGTCTAACGCGATGTTATAATACATTACGTCATCCATATCCCCAGTGAAAAATCCCCCCCATGCTACCTGGTAGTCACCATCTACTGTAAGATATTTGCTGGTAGGCAGATCTTGCCCGATTATAAAATCAATTGGATTTAAAAGTGTCATGGCGTTACCCGGAACCGGGCCTGTACTTGCCGCGTCCCATGATTTCACCAGGTCTCCGTCGATATAAAAATTCATTGTACCCGATGCAAAAGTAACTACGATATGTCTCCACGTATTTTCAGTTATCGCAACACCCGCATCATCACGATCATAAATTGTAGTGTCACCAACTGCTTTTACAACTTTGACTGTATAAAATGGCAAGTGACCGCCCTGTAGTTGAAACTTATATCCGTTCCACCGGTTCATGGCAACAAATGTATAAGTATCCGCATTTATTGTTCTGCCGGTTGATGACCATTGGGCCCAAAGGCTTATTGACATTTGAGCTGAGTTCAAAGAAGTCTTATATGGAACATCAATATTTCCTCCCTTATCAAAATGATACGCCATATTGGCCCGGGCGAAACGATCAGCAGTAAGTGTAGGAGTGCCCGCGCCAAAAAAAGCGTGACCCGCGGTTACAATACCATTATTGCCATTACCGGATGAATCATTGGCATTACCATTCATTTTCCAGAAGCCAATAAGATTTACAGCTGCGATTTCTTTGACAAAATGTAAATTATAGGCCGCAATAGCCGCCAATAACTGTGCAGTTGTATTGTTTACCGCTGCCTGCGTGGCAGTTGGATCCGCCGCCACTAATTTGGAGGCCGCCAATGCCGCTGTCAATGCCGCTTTTGATCCTGCTTCATACTGTCCAGGCTTGGTTCCCTCCACCGTATTGTTATCATATACCTGTGCCGAATCGACGGCATGCTGTAAAGCGACTTTATCAATTGGAATAGGCGGAGGAGAATCGCTTTTACCGCAGGAAACAATGATAACTCCTAAAAGACAAGCCCCTATAAGAGTATGGTTAATGAATTTGAATTGAATGAATGACGTTTTCATGTTGAGAAAAATTTAAATTGTTTAATAATGATTATAAAAGGAATTGAATTATAAGTGCAAGGCTTTATTTCTATCCCTTTCGATTTGAGGAATGGGAAAATGCTTATTTAGGTCGTAATTAAAATTTGGTTTATCATTCAAAGCGGCAACTGAATAATCTTTACCCCAGCGTATCATATCAAAATAGCGGTGAAATTCAAAACCCAATTCAACACGTCTTTCATGTTGTATGGCCTTACGTATATCAAGCTGGTTAATGGAAGTAATATCGGGCAGAAGACTGGTGGGAATATCGGGGTACCCAACCTGCAGCGAATCATTCAGGTAGCTTTCTCTCGCTCTCTTTCTTACACGATTGAGCGGTACTAATGCCTCAACATTATGACCCGACTCATTCAACGCTTCAGCATACCAGAGTAAAACATCTGCATACCGGATGGACACATAGTTCATATTGCCATCACTCTTATTGCCAACTTCCGCAAGCGGCTGTTGATGTTTGCGTGTCAGGTAACCGGTAGCAGGCGACCATGTTTTATCAAATACCCTGTTATTAAACCATGGCATCGTATCACGGCCAACCGTATAATCTAACCGGGGGTCAACTATACCCGCACCTGTTTTTTCAAACTCATCTACAAAATCCTGGGTGGGTGCATTAAAATAATATCCACCGTCAATTTGCGGAGCGAAGAATTGATTCAATTCATTACCCAGCTTTGGATCCTGCCCGGTTAAATGTTGTACTTCAAAAACAGACTCGGTATTATTTTTAAATCTGGCGCTAAAATTCTGGCTATAGACCGGCAATAAATTATAAACATTACTATTGATAACTTGTGCCGCAGCAATAGCGGCTTTGTCCCATTTATTCTGAAACAAATATGCTTTTGCCAGTAAAGCAGTAGCCGCACCCGATGTAATTCTTCCAATATCCGGTCCACTATAGCTTACCGGCAGATGGCTTGCGGCATCGACAAGGCCAGGTTCAATAACAGTTTCAAAAATTTGTTGTACAGGAGACTGCGTGATTTGCAACTCATCGGGATTCAAAGGCACCAATACGATGGGCACATCTCCGAAAATATTGACAAGCTCAAAATAATAATACGAGCGTAAAAATTCAGCTTCCGCCAGGATTCTTGCCTGCAGACCTGTTTCCATCACTATCGGTGGCACTTTACTCAATACGATATTACACCGTGTAATCCCATCATATAAAAGCGTCCAGATACTCGCCAGGTTTCCGTTAGTGGAATTGATATTGAATTGATCAATGAATTCAATATCCGCCTGGTCGCCGGGATTACCACCTTTGGCCGCATCATCAGAAGCCACATCTCCAAACACCCACAGCCTGTTATTATTGGAAGTTGTAAAAGCAAGAGGCTGGTAAGCCGCGTTAATGGCCAATACAGCTTGCGTCGATGTTGTATAAAATTCACTTTCCGGATATTGTCCCACTACGTCTTTTGTAATAAATTTTTTGCATCCGGCCAGGCCACAAACTAACAAGAGTGCTAAAAATGTTTTGACAATATTTTTTTTCATACGCAATCGATTTACTCTCTTTATAAAACCGGAAACTTCAATTCTCCTGGTAACTATCACGCTTAAAAATTCAAATTCACTCCCAGTATATAACTTTTCGCACTGGGATAGGTACCCCAATCAATTCCTGCGGCCACGTCTCCCCCATAAGCATCTCTTTTTACATTATCACTAACATGCATCTCAGGATCAAGCCCCGTGTACTTTGTCAATGTCCATAGATTTTGCCCGGTCAGGTAAAGCCTTAAACTTTTTATCTTAAGCCTGCTAACAATTTTTAGCGGAATAGTGTACCCTATTTGTAAATTTTTTAAGCGGACATAGGAACCGTCTTCGAGGAAGCGGCTGGAAGGATATTTATTATTGGAAGCGCCTTTGAAAGAAACCCTTGGCATGGTATTACTTGTTCCCTCACCGTGCCAGCGCTGATCATATACCCGTTCCGTAACATTGAAGGCACGATAAAATCCTTCAATATCCATATTGACCTGTGAATAAATTTTATTGCCATACTGTCCCTGGAAGAAAACGGATAAATCAAAATTGCTGTATTCAAAATTGGCTGTCGCACCGAAAATATATTTAGGAATGGCGCTGCCGAGAAAGGCCCTGTCGTTTTCATTAATAGTTCCGTCCCCGTTTTGATCTTTGAACTTTACATCGCCGGGCTGTATATTTTTTCCCTGGTAGGCACTTGCGAAAACATCCGCCGCATTCTGAAAAATGCCTTCCTGTTCCAAAAGATAGAATGAACCGATCGGATGGCCAACGGTAGTTAAAGTAGCATTGTAGTTATTATCAATTCTTCCTCCGGCTATTGGCTGGCCGGTACTTAGAGAAATAACTTTATTGGCAAGCAGTGAAAAATTTAAACCAACATCATATTTTAATTGGTGATCATTGCTTTTATAATTCAATTCCACTTCCAGGCCTTTGTTCTCCACTTTACCCGCATTCAAATAAGGAGACTTGGCGCCTCCACCTATCAATGGCAAAGGAATAGGAATCAGCATATCTGAAGTCGTCTTTATAAAATAGTCAACAGTGAGACTTAACTTATCCTGCCATATGCCTATGTCAATACCTGCATCAGCTTGTGTAGAAGATTCCCATTTTACTTTTGGGTTACCACGTGTTACGATGGTGGATCCCGGGTTACTAACCGGTGTGGCGCCAAACGGATAATTATAAAGATTGCCAATAATAGAAATAAAGGCGTAATCGGGTATTTCCTGGTTACCGAGTTGCCCGTAACTGGCTCTTAGCTTCAACTTAGAAATAGCAGGCCAATGATCCTGCACCCATTTTTCATTGTGCGCATTCCATCCTGCGGAACCGGAGAAAAATGTACCATACTGGTTTTCGGGGCCAAAACGTGAAGACCCGTCACGCCGCACATTGGCCGACACAAAATATAGATTGCTATAGGAGTAATTCACATTTCCAAAAAGAGAAAACAGCGCCGATTCATTCTGCCCTTCAAAAGCAGTAGTAGAACCTATTAAACCGTTTCCGTTACCTATATACCTGAATCGTGCGGACTGGTTAGCGAAATCGCGGTCAGTACCTCCATGTATTCTACTTTTATTGCTGATCGCTTCCGTACCTGCAAGTACTGTTATATTATGAAGGGTATGGAATGTTTTGTTATAACTAAGCGTATTGTTCCAGACAATATTCATGTTAGTGGAAGAACTAACCGTTAACCGGCTGGGGTTATTTATGCGGAGGTTCGTTCCATAATTCTCATCGAAACGTTTGTCATTAGATATGATCGCATCAAGACCTACGTCGGATTTGAATTTTATATTTCTAATGATCTTATACTCTGCGTAAAAATTGGTGAATACCCGGTACTGAATTCCTTTATTATCTGTTTTATTGGCCAACGCGACAGGGTTATATCCATCGCCAAAAAAACCAGGATAGGCAGGAAGATCAGAATAAACACCGATGCTGTCAAAAACCGGTATCGGGGGCGTACGAAATAATGCATAACGTACCACGCTTCCTCCATTGCCACCGTATCCATCACCGGAACTGCCTATTGCATTTTTTTTAGAGTAGGATACATTGATATTGTTGGCAATGCTTAATTTATCCGTCAATTCAATATTCAGTTTCGTTAACAAAGAGTACCGCTCATAAGAAGAATTGATAATGATCCCATCCTGTTTGAAATAATTTCCTGAAATGTAATAGAGTACTTTATCATTCCCTCCTCTTACAGAAAGTTGATGACTTTGTATCTGACCATTTTGAAAAATTTCTTTTAGCCAATCCGTATTGGCCATACTCATACCCGCTGGAATTTTAGGCCTGATCAACGCCGGATTAGTAACACCTACATTATCATTATCAGCAGCTTCGTTATATAATTCTACATATTGGGCCGTATTGGCCATTTTGGAAATCGTTCCATGCGATTGAAATCCTCCATAGCCTGAATAATTAAACTGGGGTTTACCTTTTTTACCGCTTTTGGTTGTAATCACTATTACACCATTAGCGGCTCTTGCTCCGTAAATAGCGGCCGAGGAAGCGTCTTTTAATACAACAAGCGATGCAATATCATTCGCGGAAAGAAAGTTTATTCCATCTTTGGTGGGTATGCCATCAATAATAAAAAGAGGATTGTTGTCATTAATCGTTCCTACTCCCCTAATCCTTACCGTAACACCTTCACCCGGCTGACCGGTGGATTGTGTAATCCGGACTCCTGAAGCCTTACCCTGTAATGCCTGGTCGACACCACCAACAGGCAATTTAGAAAGACCCTCTACATTTACAACAGACACGGCCCCGGTAAGATCAGAACGCCGGCGGGCCTGGTATCCTACTACTACTACTTCGTTTAGATTGTCAGTCGCTTCCAGCAGAGTGATCAGCAGTGAAGATTGCTTATTAACATTTACCTCCTGTTGCTTATATCCAACATAGGTAATAATCAGTACGGCATCTTCATCAGCATTCAACGAAAAATTACCCCCCCCATCAGTTTGTACAGCCAAATTGCCGCCTTTAACAGCGACCGTGGCGCCAACCAGTGCATTGCCGGCGGCGTCTTTCACCATGCCTTTAACAGGGATAATAATTTTACTAGTTTCCGTTTTTTCCTTGTTGTCACCTGAAACCAGGATAATATTTTCTTTTTGAGTGAACTGAAGCCTGGTCTGTTTGGAAATTGTATTCAGCAAATCCTTCAAAAGATACTGCCCCGTTATAAGGTTTAATTTCTTAGAGAGGTTAATATCATTTTCATCATAGGCAAATGAAAAAGAAGTTTGTTTTTCAATATTCTTAAAAAGCTGCAGCAGGCTTTCGTTATTGTTGTTTATTGTGACATACACTTCACCCGTTTTTGTATTCCGGGTCGTTTGCCATGGCAGCACTGCCAGGTAAAACCAGACAAACAGCCAATGCGGCTTTTATGAACAGGGAAAACCTGGAAGTATGGAAGCTCATAATTTTATTTATTTAATAGCATCTGCGTTTTTTATTAAAAGAGTGTCTCCTCTTATTTCAAGGTTTAGTTTTTTAATAAGGCAAATATTTTCCATGACCTCTTTCGCGGTAGTATTGTTAAACTCCCCGGTAAAGCGCCAGCTCTTCTTGTTGCTTCGATTGATAATGGTTACGCCGTACAAAGCTTTAATCCTTTCCGAAATTTCTTCAAATCCGCTTTGCTTAAATACCAGGTGATACCTTGCTGAGTTTTCCTCTTTATTCTGCTTCCAGGTTTCTTTAATCAATGACTGGTTGTATACAGCATATATTGCTCTTTGATTGGGTTCAAGTATAATTGACTTTGACAATTCGCCCGAAGGGGAGATAGCTTCTACCCCGAGCTTCCCTGTTATTAACTCAACACAAATGACAGAGTCGTTTGATTGCTTTTTTACATTAAAGGTTGTTCCCAACACTGTGGCTATAATATTATCCTCGTAAACTTTAAAAGGATGATCCGGATCTTTTGTCACCTGGAATTGTGCTTCCCCCTCGAGGTAAACTTTTCTTTCTTTTTCTGTAAATTTCGCCGGGTACTTCAGGGAGCTGTTACCGGCAAGCGTTATCACCGTTCCATCTTCAAGCGTAAAAACTATTGGCAGGTTTTCGCTATTATGCTTTATAGTTAATGACGCTTCTTTTTTATAAAAGCTACCGGATAAAAAATATTTTCCAATTAGCAATACAAACAGAACCGGGATCACTACGGCAGCTATCATTATTGCTTTAGTTCTTATACCTTCAGGAAGCCTCTTCCAATTAAGACGTCGAAAAATGGAAATCTCACTTGTTCTCCCTGGTACCTTTTCAATAGCAATAGCATCCTTGATATGTTTCAATTCCTCTTTGTATTCAGCTCTGGACAAGGTAAGAGAGAGCATGTCAAGAATACTCTTCGCTTCTTCGGCCATAGCGGCTTTGCCGGGATGTTTTAAAATCCATGTCTCCCAGAATAACTGATCCGTCTCATTGAGGCGAAAGTGATAATTGGCAAAGGATTCATCTGTCACAAAATCTTCAACCTGGTAATCCCCGAAAGTCTTTGTATCCATCATAGTATTTCCGGTGGATGCTAAAGAGCTTTTCCATACACTTGTGTAAGTAATCTTTGAATTTTACCGGCTTTGCCCAAAAGAATTTTTTTTATTTTAAAAAGGAAAAATAAAAAACTAAAAGTTGGTTGAAATAAGAATTCAGGAATTATTCAGCAGGGCGAGTTCAATCATGTCCCCGCGCAAGTGCCTGATGGCTTCGTATATCAGGTTGTAAACAGTGCGGGGTGCGAGGGAGGTTTTAGCGGCTATTTCCGCGTAAGTTAATTTTTCGAAGAATTTCAACCTGACTATTTCCAATTGCTTTTTTGTAAGTTTCGTAAGCGCCTCCCTGAGTTGTTCTTTTTTTTCTTCTGAGCGTTGAAATGTAATGAGTAACTCTTCATAACAGGATTGAGTGAGGGTAGCATCCTGCTTTGATACCAGGGATTTTGCTTTTGCAAGCCCGGATAATGCGCTGGTTATTTTTCGGCGGAGCCAGGTAAAGAGATAAGACCGGACATTGCTTACTTCCTTGTTAAGCGTATCCCTTGTCTTCCATATATCGAGAAATAATTCCTGGATACAATCTTTTGTCAACTCCTTATCTGTGGTAATGCTAAAACCGTAGCAAAAAAGAGCATGGTAGTGATTGTGATATATGGTTAAAAAAGCATTCCGGTCACCTCCCGCCATACATAGCCATTGGTTAGTTTTCATATGAGACAATCATTATAAACAAAGCAATACGACGTTAAGAATCCAATGCCGAATCACACAAGGTAGCCTATTACATACAGCTTTAGTGATAATTCAGCAAGTATATAGGGATTGAATCAGAAGAAGAATAAATCTTTATAAAGAAAAAATTTAAACCATGTTGAAGGATATTATCATCAACTACTCTCCTGTTAGCGAGTTATGAAAGAATTCATTAAGTATTCCGCGATAAATTATTCGAATACTTAAAAACTGATAATCAAAATCAGCGTCATTTAAATGATGAAAGGTAATTCGACCGGTTATTTCTTCAACTGTTCAAAAAAGAATACTCCCTTTTTGTTTGATATAACAATATCCGGCAGATCATCATTATTCATATCCAACACTTCAAAGTTATTACCGATACCTGAATCATTATCTACAAGATGTGGAATCCATTGAGGGTTTTTAGCTGGTACAAATTCATACCAATATAATACACTAGGGTCGTGAGTTCCGGGATCGCCATTGACATGCGCCAGGTAACGTTTTCCACTAATAAGATCAGGATGACCATCTCCGTTTATATCCTTCAATGCAAGAGCATGTGATTGGGAAAATAGTTTGCTGATTTCATGAGTTACCCAGCCGGTATCTGTTTGCTCATGCCACCAGATGCCGTATTTATGCGCGGAAGAGCTAACAACATCCTGGTCTCCGTCTAAGTCGGCATCCAGTACAAACATATTAGCGCAGTCCTCTCCCAAAGATGCTTCATGAAATTTCCAATCAGGATTCTTTGGATTCTCCGGTGATTCCCACCAGCCGGTTTTAATAATTACATCATTGCGGCCATCTTTATTCATATCACCCCAACCAAGACCGTGCGTATATTGATGTGTCGCCCTGCCGGGTTCGCTGCTGATGATAAACCGTTGCCACAAAGTGTCGCCTTTCGCTACCGGTGACTTTAACCAGGTAACTTGTTTCAATGTAATATCATTACAAATGATATCACGTTTACCATCTCCGTCTACATCAACAAACACTGGTGTTTCAATACCCGCAGTTGGCAAGATCAGGTGACTTCGCCAAAGCCCTTTCTTATTTTTGGGATTTTCGTACCATTTGCAAGTGGCACCCGGCTGGTCGAAACTGATGAAATCAATCCAGCCGTCGGAGTTGACATCTACTGAAAAATTAATAAAGCTTGTGCTATATGAGGGAGCAGGATTAAGAGTATCCGCATGAATACGATGTTTTTTCCAGTTAGGAGCTTCGTACCAAAAGGGGCCTGCGAGAACGTCCTTTTTCCCATCCTTGTTTACGTCCGCAACTGTTACACCTTCCGAAACAAAGACAGGATCAACTATATGTTTTCTAAATACTATATCGGCCCCGCTTCTTTTCGGGGCTTGCGCATGAACATGAATTTGCAAGGCAAAAGTCAATACCGATGCGAGCATAATAAAAGAGCGATGTTTCATGCTTTTTATATAGATGGCTTTTTGACACCAATGCCCAAATATCTATAATTATGGTATTTCTACACTTTTTAAGTTGGTATAGTTGATAACCTGAAATCATTTTCGATTCATCCCTGCTCGTTGCCAGACATAGCTGCTGCCGCCAAATCTCTTATATCCTACCCGGGCCCCAATGCTAAAAAATCGGCCAAACCGCCTGGCAACAATGATAGCTGGAAAAAGACTTACGGGGTCCGAAAGAGGAATAAGTAAACACCGCCGTTTCAGATACGTGTCGAGCTAACCTAAAGGAAAAAAATCTACTGAGATTCTATCGTGTGTAGAAACTTATACACACAACTGTCTGTCCCGAATAAAAATAGAGGGCGATAAAAAGAAAATCCCTAAAGAAATCTTATTAAAATCAATCACTTATATTTTGCCGGCTGTCTGTTAAAGATTTGGACTGTGGTTTGATCTATATTAAATCACAGATTTTCATAGGATATTGGATTTTAAAAACGGGGGTGATTTCCATCATCCCTTCTTTTTTTATTACCCCTGGTGTTTATTCGTGCAAAACCTGCAACTATTGCGCCTGCGGGTAAGGTTTTTCCGGCAACCCGATCCAGAAAACGGAGCCTTTATTTATCTCACTGTCAGCTTTTATAAAGCCATTATGTTTTTCAACAATTTTTTTGCAAATAGATAAGCCCACCCCTGTCCCTTCAAATTCGTGGTAGCTGTGTAATCTTTTAAACACCATAAAAATTTCGTCTGTATACCTTTGGTCGAATCCAATGCCATTGTCACTAACCGTAATTTTATAATAATTTGTTTTACCGTTATCGCTTATATATTGATTAAGCTCTGGTGAGGTCATTTTTTTTGCGTTGATATTTATTTCCGGCGATACCCCCTTCTTCCTGAACTTAAGAGCATTTCCTATCAAATTATAAAACAGCTGCTGCATAAGACCCGGAATAACCCAGATGTCAGGAAGGTTGGCTATATGAATTTGCGCATTACTTTTTTCAACCTCAATCTCTAATTCACCGATCGCTTGTTTAACCAACAGCTTTAAATCGGTCTTTTTAAAATCGGAAGTGCTCAAAGAATGCCTGGAGAAACTCAGCAAATCGTTTATTAATGATTGCATTCTCCTCGACGAGCTGATTATCTTATCAAAATATTTCGTCGTTTCATCATCCAGGCTGTTTTTGGTTAATATCTTATCGCTGAAGACCATGATTTTCCGGAGAGGCTCCTGCAAATCATGGGAAGCCACGTATGCGAATTGATCCAACTCCTCATTCATCGCTTTGAGATTGCTGTTATTCTCCAGCAACTGGGCATTAAGCAAGCTAACTTTTTCTTCGGAGGCTTTCCGTTCTTCTATTTCTTTTTGAAGAGAGGCATTAGCGGCGATCAGCTTTTTCTCATGGTGCAACAATTGTTGATTCTTCCGGTAAAGATCTACGAATACAGCAACTTTTACCCGGAGCAGCTCCGGATTTACAGGCTTATAAATATAATCGACACCTCCCATCCGGTAGCCTCTGAAAATGATATCTTCATCATAATTGTGCGCGGTAATAAATATGATAGGAATGTCTTTCAGTTTATCTCTTTCATAAATAATGGTAGCCGTTTCGAATCCATTCATGTCCGGCATTTGCACATCCATTAATATGAGCGAGAAATCATGTTGCTGCAATAATATTTTTAAAGCGCCTCTCCCTGAATTCGCTTTAATAATATGGTAGTTATCTTTTTCGAGAATGGCCTCAATAGAAAACAGGTTATCATCCCGGTCATCAACCACCAGGATCTTTATATCCGACTTGACATTAGTAGTATGTAAATTAGAGCCAGCCTTCATCAACTATTATTTATATAACCAAACTCTCATAAGTGACAATAACTGGTCTATTTTTACAGGCTTGGTTATATAATCAGACGCCCCGGCTTCGATACATTTCTCCCGGTCACCCTTCATCGCTTTCGCCGTTACCGCGATAATAGGCAACACGCTATTTTTATGTTCCCGCCGTATTTTTTGTATGGTCTCGTAGCCGTCCATCTGGGGCATCATGATATCCATCAAAACTATATCAATATCTCCGTTTTCTTCCAGGATATTCATAGCTTCCTGGCCACTCTCCGCGGTTATAGTGCGGATATTATACCTTTCAAAGGCAGTGGTCAAAGCAAACAGGTTACGTACATCATCATCAACCACCAATACTTTTTTCTGAGCCAGCACATCATTTTTAGACCGGAGGTTCTCAATCAATTTTCTTTTGGCCGGCAAAAGATCCTTGTGATCAATATGAAGCATCAATACGGCTTCCTCCAGTAAAAGATCAAGTGAATTCACGTCTTTCAACAATATCCGGTTCGAATATTGTTTTAACAATGTTTTTTCTTTGGGAGAAAAGTCTTTGGCGGAATAAATCAACACCGGTGTTATTTGTGTTTTGCGGATAGTGCTTATTTCCGTAACAAGATCAAGCCCTACGATATCCGGAAGCATATAATCTACAATAACACAATCATACTGGTTTTCCCTGATTAACTCCAGGGCTTTAAGTCCTGAATCCACAATTTCAATGTTCAGCAGTTGTCCGTTATCCAGTATTTTAGCGACCTGCGAAGAATCCAGTTCGTTGTCTTCTACTATAAGCATCTTTTTCTGCGAAATGGAATTGTACTGGATAATATCTTTAAACAACGCCACTAAGGTTTCTGACTTTAATGGCTTCAGGTGAAAACTTCTCGCCCCCCTGTGCATAGCCAATAGACGATTTTCTTCGCCTGAAATAAGATGAATAGGAATATGCCTGAAATTGACATCATTCTTAAACAGATCCAATATCCTCCATCCACTGGCGTCCGGTAGTTTAACATCTAATGTAACAGCGATCGGATTATATTTATTTACTAAATCAAATACATCCCCGAAGTTCGTAGCAACGACTATTTTAAGATCCAGTTCATGTGCTTTCTCGATCATTATCTTTCCAAAACGAATATCATCTTCAATAACTAATACTACTTTATCACCGCTGATAATATTATTTCTGTCATCTCCCATCTCGTTAATGATCTCATTTAGCATATCCAGATCTTTCACCTCGCTTACTTTGATGGTAGGCACAGACTGCAATTTTTGGTTGGCGCCTGAATCATCCGTTAGTTTGTATTCACTGGCCTGGAGATTTTGTTTTTCCTTCTTAGCCATACCGGGATTATACTCAATAGGAAGGAATAAAGTGAAAGTGCTGCCATAACCTGATTCACTTTCCAGTTCAATAGAACCACCTAACAAATCCGCCAGCCCGCGACTGATGGAAAGTCCTAAACCAGTTCCTCCATATTTCCGGCTCGTAGATCCCTCCGCCTGCTGGAACGCTTCGAATATGATGTTCTGCTTGTCCTTTGATATTCCTATGCCGGTATCTTTTATTTCGAAAGCAACAACCCGTTTCGCATTGTCAAGATTGGGGTTGTGTTGTCTCCAGTTCTTTTTTGCTTCATATATCCTGAATTTGACTTCTCCTTTTTCAGTAAACTTAAACGCATTGGAAAGAAGATTTTTAAGGATTTGGTTAAGCCGCTGCGTATCTGTTTCTATACTTTGCGGAAGCTTATCATCAAGGTCAATGCCAAAGCGGAGGCTTTTATTTTCAGAAATATGTTTAAAAGTAGTTTCCACAAAAGTCGTGATCTCCCGGAATTGCAGGTTAATAAAGTCAGTAGATATATAACCGGATTCAATTTTCGACAGATCAAGAATATCGTTGATCAATTGAATAAGGTCATCGCCACAACTATGGATGGTCTTTGCATAACTTACCTGCTTATCATTCAGGTTACCGTCATGATTTTCGTACAGTTGCTGCGCGAGGATCAACAATGAGTTAAGCGGTGTTCTTAGCTCATGCGACATATTAGCCAAAAATTCAGATTTGTACTTAGAAGTAAGCTGCAGCTGTTCCGCTTTTTCTTCGAGCGACAATCTTGCTTCTTCCACCTCCCTGTTCTTATCCTCCACTTCTTCTTTTTGTTTTACCAGCAGGTGTGCCTTATCCTGCAACTCTTCATTGGTTCTTCTTAACTCATCAGTCAACGATTGTGATTGAACAAGCAAACTTTCCGTTCTTGTATTGGCTTCAATCGTATTTAACACGATACCGATACTTTCTGTCAATTGGCTAAGGAAGTCAAGGTGTGTTTCGCTGAACGTATCAAAAGAGGCCAGTTCAATAACAGCTTTGATCTCTTTTTCAAATAGTACAGGTAACACAATTACATTTAATGGAGATGCTTTACCAAGACCCGAGCTGATCTTGATATAATTCTTCGGAACATTTGTTAACAGTATTCTTTCTTTTTCCAATGCGCATTGACCAACCAATCCTTCTCCGAGGGAGAATTCCCTGGATGCTTTTACTTCTTCGCCAAAAGCGTAGGCCGCGAATAATTTCAGCTTTGGATTTACCAAATTATCATCCTGTTCCAAAATATAGAACATGCCTTTTTGCGCATTCACCACCTGTGCCAGCTCAGAAAGGATACGTCTTGTTACCGTATTCAAATCTTTTTGTCCCTGCAACATCTGTGTGAATTTCGCCAGGTTGGATTTCAACCAATCCTGTTCCTGGTTACGCAGTGTTGTCTGCTTCAGGTTAGCGATCATCTGGTTGATGGTATCTTTCAATTCTTCCACTTCACCTTTTGCTTCTACACGAATCATCTGGGTAAGGTCACCCTTCGTTACGGCGGAAGCCACATCGGCGATATTACGTACCTGCGTAGTCAGGTTTTCCGCCAACTGGTTTACGTTCTCTGTCAGATTTTTCCATATACCTGACGCACCAGGCACGGATGCCTGTCCTCCCAATCTTCCTTCAACACCCACTTCCCTTGCCACGTTAGTTACCTGGTCGGCAAACAATGCCAGTGTATCGATCATTTCATTGATCGTATCCGTTAATTGCGCCACCTCACCTCTTGATACGATAGATAGTTTTTGTTTCAAATTACCTGTTGCCACTGATGTTACAACCTTCGCAATACCGCGTACCTGGTTGGTAAGATTGGATGCCATCATGTTTACAGAGTCGGTTAAATCTTTCCAGGTACCAGCCACACCCTGTACTTCTGATTGGCCGCCCAGTTTGCCTTCTGTACCAACTTCGCGGGCAACCCTCGTAACTTCAAATGCAAATGAGTTCAACTGATCCACCATCGTATTGATGGTATTCTTCAAATCAAAGATTTCTCCTTTTACATCAATGGTTACTTTTTTAGTTAAGTCTCCGGATTGCACAGCTTTTGTTACCTCGGCAATGTTGCGCACCTGCGAAGTAAGATTACCCGTCATTTGATTCACCGAGTCGGTTAAATCTTTCCAGGTACCAGCTACACCGGGCACAAAGGCTTGTCCTCCTAACTTTCCATCAGTACCTACTTCACGGGCAACACGGGTAACTTCTGAGGCAAAGGCACGAAGCTGATCCACCATTGTATTCAGTGTTTCTTTCAACTGCAGAATTTCTCCGCGTACATCCACCGTAATTTTTTTGGACATATCTCCGTTTGCCACCGCCACCGCCACTTCAGCAATATTTCTCACCTGGGCAGTAAGGTTCCCAGCCATCTGATTCACGGAGTCAGTTAAGTCTTTCCATGTACCACCTACTCCCGGTACGTTCGCCTGTCCGCCCAACTTACCTTCGGTACCTACTTCACGGGCCACACGGGTTACTTCTGATGCGAATGACCTCAACTGTTCCACCATTGTATTAATGGTATTCTTCAATTCAAGGATCTCACCTTTTACATCCACTTCAATTTTACGCGACAAGTCGCCATTCGCAACGGCCGTAGTTACTTCCGCGATATTACGTACCTGTGATGTAAGGTTGGAAGCCATTTTATTTACCGAATCAGTCAAATCTTTCCAAAGACCTTCCACCCCAGGTACATCTGCCTGTCCACCCAACTTACCTTCGGAACCTACTTCACGGGCAACACGGAATACTTCTGAACCAAATGAATTCAACTGATCGACGAGTGTATTGATCGTATTTTTTAATTCAAGAATTTCTCCTTTTACATCCACTGTCATTTTTCTTGACAGGTCGCCCTTCGCCACAGCGGTTGTTACTTCAGCGATATTTCTTACCTGGGCGGTAAGATTGGATCCCATTTGATTTACGGAATCCGTTAAATCTTTCCATGTACCACCCACACCCTGCACTTTTGCCTGTCCGCCTAATTTACCTTCAGTACCTACTTCCAATGCGACACGGGTTACTTCCGATGCGAATGAGTTCAACTGATCCACCATCGTGTTGATCGTATTCTTCAACTCCAAAATTTCTCCCGCCACATTCACCGTGATTTTTTTCGAAAGGTCACCGTTCGCCACCGCAGTAGTTACATCGGCGATGTTACGTACCTGCGCGGTAAGATTGGATGCCATCTGGTTTACTGACTCGGTTAAGTCTTTCCAGGTACCACCCACATCCTGCACTTTCGCCTGTCCACCCAATTTTCCTTCCGTACCCACTTCCAACGCCACACGGGTTACCTCCGATGCGAAGGAGTTCAACTGATCCACCATCGTATTGATCGTATTCTTCAATTCAAGGATCTCTCCTTTTACATCCACCGTAATCTTTCTTGACAAGTCACCTTTCGCCACCGCTGTTGTTACCTCTGCGATATTTCTTACCTGTGCAGTAAGGTTAGATCCCATCTGATTTACTGAATCAGTCAAATCTTTCCATACCCCACCAATTCCTTTTACGGTTGCCTGTCCTCCGAGTTTACCTTCACTACCTACTTCTCTTGCCACACGTGTCACCTCTGCGGAAAATGAATTCAACTGATCCACCATCGTATTGATAGTGTTCTTTAATTCAAGGATCTCCCCTTTAACGTCCACCGTGATCTTTCTTGAAAGGTCGCCTCTCGCCACGGCCGTTGTTACTTCCGCGATATTTCTTACCTGGCCTGTTAAGTTGGAAGCCATCTGGTTTACTGAATCCGTTAAATCTTTCCAGGTACCCGCTACCCCTTTTACTTCAGCTTGTCCGCCGAGTTTACCATCCGTACCAACTTCTCTTGCCACACGGGTTACCTCCGATGAGAAAGAGTTCAACTGATCCACCATCGTATTGATGGTATTTTTTAATTCCAATATTTCACCCTGCACATCCACCGTGATCTTTTTTCTTAAATCACCTTTGGCCACCGCCGTTGTTACTTCCGCGATATTTCTTACCTGGGCGGTAAGATTACCGGCCATCTGGTTTACAGAGTCTGTCAAATCTTTCCACACACCTGCCACACCTTTTACTTTCGCCTGCCCTCCAAGTTTACCTTCACTACCTACTTCTCTTGCCACACGGGTAACCTCCATAGAAAAGAGGTTAAGCTGTTTCACCATGTCGTTCACTTCCGCGGCGATCTTGGCAAACTCACCCTGTAAAACGTGATCACCAATTTTCAAAGGCATTTCCTGCGAAAGGTTTCCTTTCGCAACCGAACTGATAACGTGGGCTATTTCAATCGTAGGATGTACAAGATCGGAGATGAGACTATTGATGGAATCAGAAGCTGTGCGCCATGAGCCTTTGGCGTATACGGGTAGAGACACCCTATGATTAAGATGACCTTGCTTACCAATGGTATTTCTTGCCTGTGTTAATTCTTCTACCAGGGTTTCATTAAGGCCGATGATTTCATTCAATGTATCACATATCTTACCGCTTAATCCCAACCGGTCGATAGGCATACGAACCGAAAAATTCCCATTCCTGACTTCGGATAAAACCTTCAGCAATTCACGGTTATCCAACTCATCAGTAAACTCTCCTGTATGGCCATTTTTTGCATGGGAAGGTTTTTGCGTGGTTCCGCCGTTTTTATTTTTTGAAGAGCTTCCATTGGCAGGTCCTATTTCGGCGGTTAACCCTGCTGGGAGCGAGGGCCGCAAGACACCAGATTTTTTTTTCATTGGATTTTATTAAGCGATTAGTAATCTTTTATATAAAAAATTATTGTAACCCGTTAAAGTGAAATGAAAACCGTCAAAAGATAAAAATTGACCAATAAATTCTATCTTACAAATAATAACACGCAAAACTGTGCCATTCAAATATCCTGTTGCAGAGTCTGACCTTAGACATCTACCGTCAAAATTCATCCTGTGCGGAGAAGACGATAAGGACGACGAGGACCTTGTAAAAGAGATCTTTTCCAGCGTGGATGAGTCCTTTTCTGTTTTTTTTGTAAATAACGGCCGGAAGCTGGTAACCACACTTGATCAATTGCCCGACGACAGTCTCCCTTGTCTTTTGGTTCTCGATTATAATATGCCTGAATTAACGGGAGCGGAAATATTAAAGGAGCTTAAAAAGACAAATCGTTACGATTCAATTCCCAAGATAATCTGGAGCACTTCAGGCGCTGAAATGTATAAACAGCTCTGCCTTAACCTCGGAGCCGCTGATTACGTAATAAAACCTTCCAATGTGAATGACCTGATGCAGATTGTCAGGTATATGATTTCGCATTGTTGATCCACCAGTAATTTTCAACTTAAAAATTTTCATTTAATAAAGTCATCGAGAGCGGTTTTTCCCAAATCGTGACATTTGGTTGCGATATCTGCGGATCATTTCTTTGGTGATACGCGCTGATCAGGAAGACCCTCAAGTGTGGATTTTTTTCCACAATAGATTCCACATGTTGCCAGCCTTTTCCATCCGGCAAATTATTATCCAAAATAAGGATATCAGGCTTTAATTTTTCTATCTGTGTCAATCCATCCTTGAGAATAAATGATAAAAACACTTCGTAGTTCTTCCTCTTGAAATAGTTTTCCAGTATCCGGCAATAGTCTACTTCATCATCAACAATTAAAACTTTCAGTTTTAGCATGGTTTTTATTCTTAAAAAGCTTTTAGTTTATGACAAACAACGAACCGAAAATCAAAACTACCATTGGCTTACCGGCTCAATTATGCTTTTTTTATAACTTCCGGACCCGTACTATCTCGTTTTCCAGCTCATCCCCGGATGCTTTTTTTGAAACTACCCCTGGCCAAAGTCAGCATCCTCCCTTCCTGGCAGCTGTTGAAAGAGCTGATGTCGGTTTTCTTATGAATGAATGGGATTCCTGCTTTCAACTAAAAGAAAAAGAAAGCAGAAATTTTACAGTTGTCGCCGCCCAACGGAATCGCCCATTAAGCTTTTCTTTTACTGTGACGAGGCCGGTTTCGTGCCTCGTTACTGATCCGTCACTATTAATAGTATGTGCAACAAAGACGGCGTTAAGTTCAGCTCCTCCACAAAAAAAAACGCCTTCTCCCTCTACTGAAGAATATACAGAATTTATTGAACTGGCCGCACATGATCTCGACTCCCCGCTTCGAAAATTATCCATACTGGTAGACAGAATCGCCGGCAAAAAAGAAACCCAGGCGGATATGGATACCCAAACCTACATTCTGCGTGCCCGTTCCTGTTTAGCCGAAATGCGTTCGTTGATTGAGAACTTATCCCTGTTAGGCAGACTTGGCGGTTCGGCCCCTAAACAAATTCCCTGTAACCTTGAAAACATCATTCAAATGGCGCGGAATGATTTGGAAAATTTCGAAGGGGTAAAAGAAGCAAAGATTTCAATCGGTCCGCTGCCCACCGTACAGGGAGATCAAACGCAGTACAGGCAATTGTTCAAAAGCCTTTTAGAAAATGCTTTCAAATTCAGGAAAAAAGAAATTCCCCTAGAGCTGGAAATTTCTAATAAAGCAGTGACCGATGGAGAAAAGCAGTTGCACAATCTACCCCTTAATATTTTATACTGTAAGATAATCATCTCGGATAAAGGAATTGGTTTCAGGCAGGAATATGCTGACAAAATATTTCAGCCCTTCGTACGACTAAACGGAAAATCTGAATATCCCGGAAATGGCATGGGTCTTGCGATATGTAAGAAAATCGTGGAAAACCACTGTGGCATTATCGATGCTGAAAGCGAAGAAAACTTTGGAGCGAGGTTTATTTTATTTTTACCTGTAAGCCCTGACTAATATGTTAAATGCCCCAGAAATCCGAATTGCCGTAATTGATGATGATGAAGATGATTATTTTATTATCGCCGATTACATAAAAGATATTGAGGGAAGCAACTTCATTATAGACTGGTGTAATGATTACGACAAAGCCATTGATAACATAAGGCAACACAAATATGATATTTATTTCGTGGACTACCGGCTTGGTAAACACACTGGCCTGGAACTTTTAAAAGAAGTTAATTCACACGAACTGGGAGACCCCATTGTTTTACTTACCGGCAAAGGAAATAAAGACATTGATGTAAAGGCAATGGAAAACGGCGCCACCGATTACCTTATCAAGTCAGAGCTTAATACAGAAAAATTAGAACGGTGTATCCGCTACTCTCTCGACCGGTCTGTAAATCTTAAGGAAATAAAAACAAGAGAAACTAAGTACCGGAATCTTTTTGAAAGTTCCCGCGATGCTATTTTTATTGCTGATCAGCAGCTCGCATTTAAAGAATTAAATCATGCCGCTACTTTGCTGTTCTCCTCATCTTCCCGCAATTTATTAAACTGCACGGTGTATGATTTTATTAAAAATAAATCTCAAAAAAAACAGGTAATCGAGCTTTTCCGGGAAGAAAATAATATCAGGGACCTGGAAATTGATATTGAAAACAAGAAAGGTGAAATAAAATCCTGCCTGCTTTCATTGACTTTTTTGGAAGACTATCCCGGCGAAAAATTAGTACATGGAATATTGCATGATATAACCAGTATTAAAAGAGCTGAGATCGCCAACCTGCATGCGCAAAAATTAGCGGCCAATGAAAGATTGATCCAGATATTAGCGCATGAAATAAGAAATCCGCTAAACAATATCTGTCTTTCCCTTGAACAGCTTTCGACCCAACCAGATTCGATGGAAGACAACCAGTACCTGATTGCTATTATGCAACGGAATTCCGGGCGCATCAATACCATCATTAAAGAATTGCTGGATCAAACCAAGCCCATTGAATTGAATTTCCAAAGTCACAGTTTGCAGGAAATACTGGATGAAAGTATTTCGATGACGACTGATAGAATTAACCTGCAGCAGATAAATCTTCAAAAAACGTATCCCGACCTCCCCGCGGAAATTAAGGCCGATAAATCCAAACTGGTAATAGCTTTTAATAATATTTTGGTTAATGCCGTGGAAGCTATTGAAAATGGCAACGGAGAATTAAATATTTGCGTAACATCTACCGCCGATAATTACCTCGTGTCTATAAAAGACAATGGCAAAGGTATTCCTGAGCAATATTTATCTAAACTTTTTGAGCCCTTTTTTACATTGAAACAAAAAGGTGTGGGCCTCGGCCTGTCTGCTACTTATTCTATTGTTCAATCTCACCAGGGTAATATACAGGTAAAGAGTCAAACCAATAAAGGCACTACTTTTTTGATCAGTTTCAGCAGAAGCAACTAAGCAGTTGGCTTATCGGGTTTAAAATATGCAGGTCTCCCCCCCTTGATTGCCGTTCGCAGAACAAATCCACCAATGATAAAATTGAACTTATTCAGAATTTTTTTTAGACTATTTTCAGTACCTAAAAATAAAGCATGAAGAATCTATCGCGTCGTTCTTTTTTACAAATAGCTGGCGCCGGTGCGGTTACTGCTTCTGTAGCTACCGTAATTCCTTCTCTTAAAAAATACGATGGTAAAAAATTAAATATCGCTCTTTGCGGCCTGGGACGTTATGCCGGTTACCTCGCGGACGGTATATTAGAATCTCAATATTGCCGGGTGGCAGGGATAATAACCGGCACACCCGCGAAAGCGGAAGACTGGAAAAAACGCTTTAATATCCCGGTCAAAAATATTTATAATTATCAAAACTTCGACTCAATAAGCACGAATAAAGACATCGACCTGGTTTACGTAGTGTTGCCCAATTCCATGCATAAAGAATTTACCATCCGTGCGGCGAAAGCCGGCAAACATGTTATTGTCGAAAAGCCAATGGCGATTACCGCAAGCGATTGCCAGGAAATGATAGACGCCTGTAAAAAAGCCGGAGTACAGCTAGCAGTTGGTTATCGATTACATTATGAACCCTACAATTTGGAAATAAAAAGACTGGGACAGGAAAAAGTATTTGGGCGTATCAAACTAATTGAAGCATCATTGGGTTATAAAAGCAGCGATCCTAATGAATGGAGATTGAAAAAATCGTTGTCCGGCGGCGGGCCGTTAATGAACCTTGGGGTTTATTGTGTCCAATGCAACCGCTATGTATTAGGTGAAGAACCTGTTTCGGTAACCGCGCAATTTGGCCCGGTCACCAATAAACAACTATTTTCAGAAGTGGAAGAATCCATCACCTGGCAATTAGTATTTCCCGGGGGAGCTGTTTGCACTTCATCCAGTATGTATAATTGCAGCGTTGACCGGTTTTTCGCTTCCGCCGAAGATGGCTTCTTTGAACTGAGTCCTGCGATAAGTTATGGTCCTTTTAAAGGAAGGACGAGTAAGGGAGAATTGAATTTTCCGGAGATTAATCAGCAAGCCACGCAGTGTGATGAGATCGCCAAAGTATTATTGAACAATAAACAATTGCCCTCCCATATAACCGGTGAAGAGGGAATGAAAGACATGAGAATACTACAGGCCATTTACCAGGCGGCGAGGACCGGTAATAAAGTGTCTTTACTTTAATAGTCTTATGGCTTTTCATTCCGCAACCAGAATCGAAAAGTTGCCATAGAGCAGATAAGGTTTTAGCCGTTAACAATTTCTCCTCCGTTGGGATGCAGAAACTGTCCTGTCATATAACTTGAATCCTCACAAGCTAAAAAAAGATAACAAGGAGCAATCTCCGCGGGCTGACCTGCTCTTTGCAAGGGCACATCACTTCCATGTTTAGCCGCTTTCCCTGGCTTGAAACTGGAAGGTATCAATGGTGTCCATATGGGTCCTGGCGCCACTCCATTTACGCGGATACTTTTTTTGGCGAGATTGGCGGATAAACTTCTTGTGAAAGATACAATAGCTCCTTTTGTTGAGGCATAGTCTATAAGGGCTGCACTTCCCCGGTAGGCGGTAACTGAAGAGGAATTAATAATACAGCTTCCTTTTTTAAGATGAGGTATCGCGGCTTTTGTAATCCAAAAAAAAGAGATAATGTTCGTATCAAAAGTTTTCCTGAGACTCGCGGTGGAAATACCTGTTATACTTTTATTTTCAAAGTGAAGAGCGGCATTATTTATCAATATATCTAACCGGCTGAATTGCTGAACAGTTTTTTTTATTACCACCCTGCAGTGTTTTTCCTTCGAGAGGTCACCTTTTATCAATAAACATTTGCGACCATAGGTATTTATAATTGTGTCTGCTGTATCCCTGGCATCACCTGTTTCACTTAAATAAGCTATCGCAATATCAGCGCCTTCCTTTGCAAATAAAATAGCCACCGCTTTTCCTATTCCACTGTCCCCGCCGGTAATCAGCGCTACTTTATTATTTAATTTTCCGCTGCCGCGCCTGTCAGGATAATCAGATACCGGTACCGGTATCATTTTAGATTCCTTGCCGGGCCTGTTTTGTTTTTGCGCAGGCCGGATTTTCCTGGATGACGAACCTTTTTGCATCTTTAATCTCCCGTAACATTTTCAACCACAATTAATGTCTGTCAACAGTCATTAAAGAGTTAAGGAAGGGCTTGGGCTGTTTAGAAACACCAATGTGTTGTAGTATCCATGTGGAAGTCCTGTTCAACCACATCTCCATTCCACTTTTATGTTTGTCCGGTGTTTCTGTATAAATTATATTTTTCATTTCCATTTTTATCAGCATCCGGGTCTCCGCACTATTAGAATCGTGCTGCACATCATTAATTATGCTGGCCGGGCCGCTTACTTCGATATGAAAAAATTTGCCCTTCCTGTAAAAATGTAACCTCGCAGGAAATGACGACGGGTATTGTTCAGGCATATACGGTGGCCTGTCACACACAAACCACAGTTGTCCTTCTTCATCCACCTTAACAGCGGAAACAATATTATTGGGAATCCTGATCACATCGTCGCTATAACTATACATTATGGCACTGCGGACCTGGTTAATCTTTTCCCGGATAAATTCCAGGTTGGTATCGTTACTCATGGTTACTCGTTTAACAAAACATTGTCAAATCTGATACCAAGGCTGTGCCGGTTACAAAAAAATATCGAATGCGGAAATTTGTCAGCGCATGATAAAAAAGGAAAACTTATTAAAATGTTCAATTGACGCCGAAAGCTGAGGGCAGAACCGGCGCTCAATTTACTGGCTTATAGGATTTATAGCACGATATTTTCTAAGATAGTAATGATTCCCTTTCTTCAGGGTTAGTAATGAATAAATGCTGCAACAAACTAATAAAAGGAGTACTCTGCAACGTATCGGCAGGATTGTTTTAAAAACAGTCCTGGGGATTATTTTCCTCATACTAACTGTTTTTCTTTTAATACTCACCCCACCTGTTCAGAATTTCCTGCGAAAAAAAGCGGTCGCATTTCTAGAAAAAAAATTGGAAACAAAGGTTGAAGTAGGCAGGATTTATATTGGGTTGCCTAAGAATATTGTCCTGGAAGACATCTATATCGAAGACAGGCAAAAGGACACTTTACTTTCGGGGGGAAAGATTAAGGCCGATATAAATATCTGGCGCCTGGTCACCCACAAGGAAGTAATTATAAAAAGTATCGCCCTGAATAATATTACCGCGAAGATCAAAAGGCAGCTTCCCGATACAAGTTTTAATTTCCAATTTATTATTGATGCATTTGCCCCTCCGGAAACAACGGCCGCGAATCCCGTTGATTCTTCGTCATCCACCATAGATATCCGGTCCATAGAATTAAATAAGATAAGATTCATTTATAAAGACGTGATAACAGGAAGCGATATGGAAGCATCGCTGGAGCACCTTGATACTCACATTGACAAATTTGATCCGGAGCATTTACGTTTTGACATTCCGGCAACAAACATCAGTGGGCTTATCGCCAGGATTTACCAATCAAAACCACTGGCAACACCCGAACCGGCAGCAAAGGATATGGCGGAAGCGAAGCAACCCATAGCGCTTCAGTTTAATTTTAAAGAGCTGAACCTGTCAAATGCAAAACTGGATTATCGGAATGAAGTATCCGCCATGTACACAACGCTGGATATTGGTGCATTAAACATTAAACCCAATAATCTCGATTTTACCAGGCGCATCATTGATTTGCAGAATATTTATTTAGAGAATACAATAGCAGCTATACGTCTTGGAAAAAAAGAGCAGGCAAAAGTAGTTGTCGAAGAGGCAAAGCAGGAAGTCAAAAGCCAGGCAGAAGCCGGATGGCGATTCAGTATCGGATCACTTGATCTCACGGATAATACTTTACAGTTTGATAATGACAATAATCCGCGGGTCGGTAATGGAATGGATTATGGTCATTTAAAAGCAGCGGGCTTAACATTCAGAGCAAATGATCTTTTATTTAGTCCTGATTCCATTGCAGGCAAAATCAGCAAGGCGGAATTTAAAGAACAAAGCGGTTTTGTCTTAAATAAACTATCAACCGAATTTTTATACTCCAGTAACGAAACATATTTCAAAGATCTGTACTTGCAAACGCCGGGAAGTGAATTGAAGAGGAGTGCATTGATCCGCTATGCGTCTGTCGAATCATTACAACATGATTTGGGCAATTTGTTTCTTGATCTTGACATCAAAGACAGCAAATTCCTGGTCAGGGATATATTGACTTTTGTTCCGGCACTTCGCCAGCAACCTGCTTTCGCCCACCCGGATGCAACCTGGTATATCAACAGTCGTATGAAAGGGCGTTTGGCTGATCTGAAAATTGATGCTTTGCAAATACAGGGTCTGCGGGATACAAAAATTGATGTATCAGGAAGAATTGCCGGATTGCCAACCATGAATAAAATGGTCGCCGATCTCGATATCCGAAATATCAGCAGCTCGCGCCGAGACATGGATTTATTTATTCCAAAAAATTCTTTGCCCTCAAATATTACATTACCATCAAGATTAAATGCCAAAGGGAATATTAAAACTATTTCTGGTCAGCTGAATACGGATCTTGCCATCGCCACTGACCTGGGGAATGCTACAATAAAAGGTTCCTTTAATGAGATCAATGACCCAAAAAAGCTAGGTTACAATGCTAAGATAGAAACCAAAGCATTGGACCTCGGAACCATACTGCAACAAAAAGAAATACTGGGACCTGTATCCGCGACTATTACTACGAAAGGAAAAGGTTTTGATCCAAAGACCGCTTCGGCGACATTTGAAGGAATTGTTCATTCTGCTTTGGTTAAACAATATAATTATCATGATCTCCGCTTAAAGGGAAACATAGCAGAACAGAAAGCGAATATCAACGCTGCTATTGCAGATCCTAATATACATTTTGCTTTGGATGCTTCCGCTGATTTTTCCGCGGAATACCCGGCCTTTCGACTGGCGGGAATGATAGACAGTATTAAAATGCAGGCTCTTCATTTAACAAAGGACCAAATGATCTACCGCGGAAAGGTCGAGGGTAATTTTCCAATAACAAATCCCGACAATCTGCAAGGGAAATTATTTCTAAGTCAAAACTTGTTTATTCAAAATGGCAAACGTTTTCAATTGGATACGGTGGAACTATTGGCCGGTCGTTCCGGAAATGGTCAGTATCTGCAATTGAACAGTAATATAATGTCGGCCAAACTTGAAGGAAAATACAAGACGACTGAATTGGGAAATATTCTTCAGCAAGCCATTGAACCCTATTTTGCGACGGGAGCAACCGGTTCCATCGCGGGCAAATCGCCATATGATTTTACATTGAACGCTTATATATCTGATAATCCTGCCTTGAAGGTTTTAATACCGGGTCTCGATAAAATCGATTCAGTTTCTTTCCAGAGTCATTTTTCTGATCAGAATGGATGGAACGCTTTGTTAAAAGCACCGGTTGTAGATATGGGGGCAAACAAAATACGCAACCTCGAGCTACGGGCAGGCACGAATCAAAACGCATTAGACATAATAGCAACGGTAAAGCAATTTACCAGTGGAAAAAGCATAGAGCTCGACAATACGACTATTACAGCCAAGCTCGCTGACAATACAATTGACTTTACAGTAAATAGTAAGGACAAGAGTTTAAAAGATAAATACAATATAAAAGGCCTGTTGCGGCAACCACAAAATGGCGACTACCAATTTTCCATAAAGCCTGATAGTTTAATGCTGAATTATGATACATGGAATATTTCCGCCAGCAACCGGATTACAATAACTCAGCAAGGGATCAATGCCAGCAATTTTGTACTTAGTAAAAATGGGCAGCAACTATCCATCAATAGTATTTCTTCCGCTTCTAACGCTCCGGTGGAAGTAAATTTTGATCAGTTCCGGCTCGCTACATTAACAGGTTTTGTACAAACAGATTCCGCTTTGGCGAATGGCACCCTCAACGGAAAGATAAGTTTCAAAGAGCTTACAAATGAGCCTGTATTTACCGGGGACCTTTCTATTAATGATTTAAGTATCAAAGGTGATACAGTGGGCAATGTCAAAATATTAGTAAATAACCGGATAGCAAATACCTATGCGGCTGATGTAACACTAAGTGGCCGGGGAAATAACGTAAAACTATCCGGCAATTATTATTTAAAGACTGGCCACAGCAATTTTGATGTCGACCTGGATATTAAAGAACTACCATTAACCACAGCGCAGGCATTCTCTGACAATATGATCAGGGATGCCACGGGCTTCGTGAATGGAAAATTTGATGTCACAGGAACGTTGACGAGGCCCCTGGTCAAGGGTGATCTGAATTTCAATAAAGCCGGTTTCAATTTTAGTATGCTGAATAGCTATTTTACAATTGACCAGGAAAGAATAAATGTGGATGAACAGGGTTTGCGTTTTGACCAGTTTGAAATAAAAGATTCGGCTCAAAATTCATTGCGGATAAACGGGCTTGCGGCTACCAGCAATTTCACGAATTATAAATTTGACCTCGACATAAGAGCGAATAATTTCAGGGCGTTGAATAGCTCTAAGAAGGATAACAAGATATTTTATGGACAACTTTATTTTAATACGAACCTGAAAGTAAAAGGTACCGAAGCGGCGCCGGCTATCGACGGCAGACTGGTGGTAAACGACAAAACAAAGTTGACGGTTGTATTACCACAAAAAGAACCTGGCATTGCTGACAGGGAGGGTATAGTGGAGTTTGTCGATATGAACGCTCCATTGAATGATTCTCTTTTTATGGTGGACTATGATTCTTTAAATACTTCTTCTTTTACAGGAATGGATATCGCGGTGAATATCGAGATAGACCCCGATGCGGAGCTAAATCTTGTCATTGATGAGGGCAATGGTGACTTTCTGAATGTGAAAGGAGAAGCTTCGCTTACAGCTGGTATCGATCCAAGTGGTAAAATAAATTTAGCCGGCTCCTACGAATTAAACCAGGGATCTTATGAATTGACATTTAATTTTATTCGCCGCAAATTCGATATTGAAAAAGGAAGCAGGATTATTTGGGAAGGAGAACCTACTAAAGCCACTGTTGACATTAAAGCGAAATATGTTGCCAATGCCGCACCACTTGACCTTGTGAAAAACCAATTGGAAGAATCATCCGCTTTGCAGCGAAACACCTACCTGCAAAAGCTTCCTTTTGATGTACACCTGAATATGGAGGGCGAACTATTAAAACCGGAAATAAGTTTTGATATTATATTGCCGGAAGAAAAAAAATACGCGGTATCCGGTGAGATCATCACCACCGTAAGAACAAGACTTGATCAGTTAAGACAGGAACCCGGCGAAATGAATAAGCAGGTATTCTCGTTGCTATTGCTAAACAGGTTTACCGCTGAAAATCCTTTCAACAGCAGTGGTGCCGGCTTCAATGCTGGTGTACTGGCGCGGCAAAGTGTCAGCAAATTATTAACGGAGCAACTGAATCGTTTAGCGGACGACCTGGTAGCCGGAGTCGATCTCAATTTTGACGTATTATCGTCAGAAGACTATACTACAGGAGAACGAAGAGACAGAACAGATCTGAATGTTGGATTATCAAAAAAACTGTTGAATGACAGGTTAACTGTTTCTGTTGGCAGCAATTTTGAACTGGAAGGGCCCAGGAATTCAAATCAGCAATCCAGTAATATCGCAGGGAACGTCGCATTGGATTACCAGGTGAGCCGTGACAATCGTTACCTGCTAAGGGCGTATCGCAAAAATGAATACCAGGGTGTACTTGATGGATATATTATTGAGACCGGAGTGGGTTTCATCATTACAGTAGACTATAACCGGTTTAAAGAAATATTTATATCGAAACGCGAAAGAGATCAACGCAGATTGAGGCGGGAACAACAGCGGAAGATTGATGAAGAACAAAAAACAAAAAGCGCTGTCGATTCGTCGCAGGCAATTAATTAATACTATGATCCGCGGCGCTAATTATATTATCATTCCAATTGTATTATCACTATTAGCATCCTGCAGCGCTACTAAAAAGGTACCGGCCGGTGATGCGCTATATCTTGGCGCGACTATAAAATTCGACAGTTCAGGATTAAGCGCTAAAAAAAGAAAAGAGTTGCGGGAAGATCTTGGCGGGCTGACAAGACCGCGGCCCAATGCAAGGATACTGGGCATCCCTTTTAAGTTATTATTTTATAACAGCAAATTACTTCGTAAAAAGGGCGAGCCTCCCGTACTTCTTAGTAGTATAGATCTTGAGCATAATGAAAAAGTATTGCAGAGTACTTTGGAAAACCGCGGTTACTTTGTTGCCAGGGTGCGGGGTGATACTACTGTAAAAAGAAAAAAAGCGAGGGCCATATATACCATACAGCCAGGCCCGCAATATTCAATCGCCACTGTAAAATTTTCCAGCGATACAACCATTCTGCAAAAGACCATAAATGAAACAACAGACAAAAGTTTTTTAAAACCGGGCGATCCTTTTGATCTTGCCGTAATCAAAGGAGAAAGAGAAAGAATAGATGCTCATCTCAAGGAAAAAGGATTTTATTATTTCGAACCTGATTTTATTATTGTACAGGCCGATACCACTGTTGGAAATAATAAAGTCAATTTGTTTATAAAAGTAAAACCTGAAACACCCGCTCAGTCAAAATTTGTGTACACGATTAATGATGTATTTATCTATTCCCAGTTCGGGCTGCGTGCCAATCAGTCGGATACCTCAAAAACAAAAGCGGAATATTATAAGGGCTATTATGTTGTCGATCCAAAAAAATTGTATAAACCCCGCTTGTTTGAAAACACCATGCAGTTTGATCCGGGTGATGTATACAACAGGACCGATCACAGCCAGACGATCAGCCGGCTGGTCAATCTGAATCTCTTCAAATTTGTAAAGAACAGGTTTGAACCGGTGCCGGGTATTGATTCAGCAAAATTGAATGCCTATTATTACCTGACGCCATTTCCCAAAAAAGCACTCCGGGGTGAAGTGAATGCCAACACAAAATCAAACAACCTTACGGGTTCCTCCGTCACCATTGGCTGGCGCAATCGTAATACATTGCGCGGAGGAGAACTATTTACTATCGACGCAACCGGCGGATTCGAGGTACAGGTAAGCGGACAGATGCGTGGCTTCAATACATTCAGGTATGGGATAGAAACCAATTTTGTTGTTCCCCGTTTTATAGTTCCCTTTGGACTAAACCCTGGAGGAAGTTTCGTTCCTAAAACAAATTTCTTATTAGGTTATGACCTTTTAACCAAGCAAAAATTATATACCATGCAATCCTTCCGGGCCGGTTGGGGATATAACTGGAAAGAAGATATATACAAAGAACATCAATTCAACCTTATCAGTATTAACTATGTGCAGCCGTTGATGATAAGTGATTTGTACAGGGACAGTGCAAAGAGCAATCCTACATTGTTAAAAGCGGTGGAAAAACAATTCATTCTAGGCACCAACTACAACTATAACTATAATCAAATGGTGGGCAAGCCTTCCATGAGCAGCGGTGTGTATTTCAATGGAAACATTGACCTCTCAGGAAATGTAGCGGGTCTATTGACTGGCGCCGACGTAAAAAACAATAAGCCGAAGACTGTCTTCAACGCCCAATTTTCACAGTACGTAAGATTTGAAACTGATATTCGATACTATGCGAAAATATCTAAAACTTCTGTATGGGCGAACCGGTTTATCGCCGGTTTAGGGCTCCCTTATGGCAACTCACTCCAGCTTCCCTATATTAAACAATTTTTTGTAGGCGGCACTAATAGCATCCGTGCGTTTAGAAGCCGATCCATTGGACCCGGTTCTTACGTAGATACAACCATTACCACTTTTTTGCCTGATCAATCCGGGGATATAAAGCTTGAACTAAATACGGAACTAAGAGTAAAACTATTCAGCATAGTACACGGAGCTATTTTTGTGGATGCCGGAAATATCTGGTTATTCAACGACGATCCAAATAAGAAAGGCGCCAAATTCAATAAAAATTTTATCGAAGAAATGGCAGTAGGCGGCGGAGTCGGTTTGCGGTTTGACGTTTCATTTTTTGTTCTCCGCCTTGACGTGGCTGTCCCTTTTCGCAAACCCTGGTTAGCCGATAAAGACAGATGGGTAATTGATCAAATCAACCTTCGGAGTCCTTCATGGCGCAAAGAAAATATTGTTTATAATATTGGTATAGGCTATCCGTTCTAAAATCGTTTCGGAATGAGCCTGGAGATTCTTATAAAATCAATAACCAAAATCCGCATTGGCGAATAAATAATTGTGTCGGCTATGCGATATTTCTGTAAAGAATTTCGTCGACCGCAGATGAATTGGTGATCATCGTAGTATGGCAACCACAAATTTGGTTAATGGAATTATTAATATCCTGGGTAAATCCGCTTTTGGGATAAGCACAAAAAAGACTCAAGTGATTTTTTTCTTTAAAATGGTTCCATAAATGTTCGAGCTGCACGGTCGCACCATTTTGTCCCCTCGACCATAAGAGGGCCACCATTTCACCAAACGCTCTTATTTTCCTCCCCTTTTCGCCCGCATATTCTATCAGTTTATTTATCTCTTTTTTAAAAAGATCAGGATCAGGCCAGTCTTTTACCATAAATGCAGAAAGCAATTCATCCGCATCAACAGGAATATATCTATGCTCATGAATAAGGAAATCCACGTAAAGTCCGTGCGTTATCAGTCTCCGTTCCAGCCCCTCAATATGCTCTTTAGTGGCAATAACTATTACGGAATCGTCTGAATTAATTCCTTCCCCTACGAAACCCGTGAGTATATCAAGAAAATTTCCTTTGTCTTCATAAATCTGCACGACATGGTCGCAAGGGGAGATTTCTCCCCAAAAAATACTTTGGTTGGTCCGCCGCCATTCTGTATTCATATTCATTTAAGTTGGGTATTAATTCAATAGATAGTCCAATACCAATAAGTGCCAATAATTTGCCACAACAATACATCCAAAGCTCCCAAAAAGCCCATAAAGGCCATAATGTGGTTTGTTAATCACCGGATTCTTTTTCGCTGATCTCCAGTTTTTCCTTTTTTATTTCCAACCTGATTCTTGAGTAGAGATTCATATAAATATTAGCAATCCATACTAAAGAAAAACCAGCTACCAGGTAGCCTCTCCAGCCGTCGTATAATAATCGAAAACCTGACAGCATTAATATTCCAATAGTTATGTAATGACTGAAGCAATATTCACAGGTGAACAGGTAAAAAAATTTTCTAATTAATAGTGACCGGCTTGTCTCACTTTTTTTCTCGCAATATTCCCTGGGCTCTTTAAAAACTTCCTCATGCGTCACCGTCCAGGAAATACAGGCTATAGGTATAGATAGTAAAAAGAGATAGGCTGTTTGCAGAGTAAGCGACATATACATCAGATTGTGTTGATAATCCCGTGTTGCTAAAAGTAAGCCAATTCATCAGTTCAAAACAAGTAAGTATTGGCATAATATTTTATCTATAAAAGAACAAACGCAATTGTTATGATTAAGAAAAAAAAGGAAGTCTCGCCGGTACCGGAGGAAAAAGAAGTCAAAAATGAAAAATTTGTAGCAGCACATGAGCAGGCGGATAAGGATATTGAGAATGATCCTGATCTTGGTTTAAACACAGGCCCTGAAGATGAATTGGACGAGGGTGAACTGGACGAGGGTGAACTGGCCAGGCTGGAAGGCCGGGATGAATAAAAGTCGCAACGCTCCTTCTCAAATAAAACAAGCGATGTTATGCCTTCTTCCGTGATATTGACGATGCACTATTACCCGGCTGTTTCTACTTTAAGGGTCATTTTTGTAACTGGTATGATCTACGACTATAAAAACGTGCCGGAGAAAATTTATAAAGAAATGAAAGCTTCCTCATCCAAAGGTGCATATCTGAATCAACATATTAAAGGCTGGTTTGATTATAAAAAAGTAAGCTAAAGCAGTTGTCTTACTGGCTTAAGGGTCCGAAGTTTTATTTCCTGAGTTTTTTGCTCACTAACTCCCTGCGCTTGTTCCAGTGGCCAATCGGTTCCCGCTCGTACAGCAATTTACCTTTTTGATCTGCTAGTCCTGTCGCTTTTAACAAGGCATTACTGAGTGCCTTTATTTTCCGGTCCGCGGGAAGTTTCAAAGCCGATTTGTAAAATTGCTGAAAGGATTTGATACCAGCATTAATAACAGTCATTTCCTTTTTATATTCTTTTTGCTTACGGTAAATGATCATGAGGCGGTTGTACGCATTTTCATTAACCGGGTTCTTCTTGATTAGTCTCTCATACATAGCGATCGCCTTCTGAAGCTCACCCTGGCTTTCCAACTGTTTAGCCTCGCTTAACAAATCGACCAGTTTATCGCTTGCAGCAAGATTTCTATGAACCATTTTCATCTGCCATGTATTTTGTAAGAATAGACTGTATGGTTTCCCTCAAACCTTCAGGACAGTTGGTATTAAAAAGCACATGAGCAGGATCTGCATAGAACCGGTAACATTGACTGGGCTTTAATTGCATTCCGTCAATTTCGACAAAATGCCGGTCGAGTTCACCAAGTTCAAACTTTAATTTTTCTATAGCATCGGCGGACAATGATTTTCGCATACCCATATAGTTAAAAAATTATGCCAATCAACTTATCCATCCCGTCACTTATTTGCCAGTACAATATGATTGTCTATAACTTCCCCGGATTTGTGGTTATCGGGGAAACAATTACACGGGTTGGAACATTAAGTGCTCAATACAAAACCTCTTTGCTATTTTCTTTTTCAGAAATTCAGATCCCCTGGGTATACTTTTTCAGCCAAACTGCATTTTCAATGGCCCCGATGGTAGCCGTATTATTAAAATACACATACGCTTCTTTTACCTTTTTATCTTCAGCAAGACTATCCGCGATTTTTTTAAGGACATTGTCCTTGTAACAGGAATAATATATTTTGGGTACTCCGTGAAAACGGTAGTAAGCCGTTTTACCGGTTACAACCACATTGTCCGGCAAGGTTGGATGGCTGACACCGCAAAAAAATACCTTTTCTTTTTTTAGCCGATTATATACTTCATCATTCCACCAGCTGCTATGGCGGAATTCGATCGTATTCCTGAAACCTCTGCGGATACTGGCCAATATCAAATCCAGCCGCTCTGGCGTATAGTTAAACTTTGGTGGTAGCTGAAACAATACCGCACCCAATTTACCCTTCAATCCTTCCTCTACTGTATTGTAAAAATCATCCAGTAGCCGTTCACAATCCCCGAACTGTTTATAGTGCGTAATCAACCTTGGCGCTTTAACTGAAAAACTGAAATTTCCAGGGCTTATAGCATACCAATTCTGCAGAAACTTTAGCTGTGGAAACCGGTAAAAAGTGACATTCAACTCAAGGGTATCAAACTGCGAACTATAATATTCAAACCATTTACGCTGGGGAATATCATCCGGGTAAAATATTCCTTTCCAGTCCCGGTAATGAAAACCTGAACATCCGATATGCCATTTAATTGTTCCCATACAATGCTGACAATTGCAAAAATGCTTCCAACAAGTAATGGCCTGCAATTTGTACTTACTGCAAAACATGTTGAATGCCTGAAGGCCCCACATTGGTCATACTTAAAGAATCAGTTCTTCCTTTCATCGGGAAAAAGGTGTTGGAAGCCCGTGGAAATGCTAAGATTGATATGACTAAGCTGCAACGGCAAAAGATATTGGACATGAGGACCTGGGGAAAGCAATTTTTTATTTGCTTTGAAAAAACAACTGTCCGTATTCATTTCCTGATGTTTGGTTCATATACTATCGGGGAACAAACAAGACCAGATAAAAGCGTACGCCTGTCCCTGCGATTTTCAAAAGAAACCATATATTTTTATACCTGTTCTGTAAAGATAGTAGAAGGTGTACTGGATACCCTTTATGACTGGGAAGCCGATGTAATGAGTGACAAATGGAACCCTGCCAGGGCGAGAAAAAAAATAAAAGCCATGCCGGACACTATGGTTTGTGACGCCTTGCTCGATCAACAAATATTTTCAGGAGTAGGAAATATTATCAAAAATGAATTGCTCTATCGTATCAAATTGCATCCTGAAACATTCCTCGGAAACATACCATCATCGAAATTAACGGCGCTTATAACGGAAGCTCGTAACTATAGCTTTGATTTTTTGAAATAGAAAAAAGAATTCGTTTTAAAAAAACACTGGCTGGCCCATACTAAAAAAATCTGCCAGCGTTGTGAAATACCGCTGCAAAAAAAATATTGTGGTAAAACCAAACGCAGGACTTTTTATTGTGAGAACTGCCAGGTAAAGTATAGTTGAACCATGCATAAGAAATGAAAGTCAGAAAAACCGGCGATTCTTTATCCTTACTGTATCTTCATTTTTATTATTATTGGTAAAAGGATGTTTTATTAAATTTTATACCCGGATATATGAGTACAACAAATCTTCCTTTTTATGTAAAGCTTAGCCTTTACCTCGTTAGCATTTACATTTTAGGTCTTCTTATTTACCTCGGTAGTGATATTGTTATGCCCGTATGCTTTGCCATTGTGCTGGCAATGCTTTTGCTGCCTGTCGTTAATTGGCTAACCCGAAAGGGCGTTCCGGGTGTACCCGCGATCATGCTGGCGATTTTACTGGCGACTCTTGTTGCAGGCGGTATTTTGTATTTTCTTTCGTCGCAAGTAGCGAGTTTCATGGATGATCTGCCTGCCATCAAAGAAAAACTCAGTCATCATATATCTACATTGCAGGGATGGATCAATGACAGGCTTAATATCAGTATGAAACAGCAGCAATCCGCCGTGGAAAGTGCCAAACAGAATTTACAGGGCAATGCTTCAGGAATGGGAACCGCATTAATCGGCGTAGCCAGCGTCATGGTGATGCTGGTGTTGTTGCCTATTTATACTTTCCTGATCTTATATTACCGCAAGCTTATTCATAAATTCCTGCTGGATGTGTTTGCTGATCATCACCGGTCAAGGGTGGAAGAAGTATTGACCGAATCAAAGACCATCGTGCAGGGCTATATGCTGGGATTAATGCTCGAAATGGCGATTGTAACCATTTTGAATACAGCAGGGTTTCTTATAATAGGTATTCAATATGCCATATTCCTTGGTCTTTTAGCCGCTGTACTCAATATGATCCCCTATATAGGAATGCTGATCGCATCCGTTATCTGTATGATGGTTACGCTTACGACCTCGGATAATATCGGTGATATTGTTTGGGTTGGCGTCATATTAATCATCGTTCAGTTTATTGATAACAATTTTATCATGCCTTACGTTGTAAGTTCCAAAGTACGTATCAATGCATTGGTGACGATTATCGGTGTGTTGATTGGAGGAGCGTTGGCCGGCATTTCAGGAATGTTTCTATCTATTCCCGGTATAGCTATACTTAAAGCGATCTTTGAGCGGGTGGAAGGTTGTAAGCCCTGGGGTTACTTGCTCGGTGATGAACAAAAGATGGAGAAAACATCCAAAAGAAGAAAAAGCAAATCCTGATGTTGAATACCAGTCTAAAAGGAATTACAACTGGTAATGCTTCTCAATCTGTTTGCCGATCAGTTCAACGAGCTTGTCAGGCCTGTCTTCATTGATCATCCATTTACAGTCTTTGTAAGACAAATAACCGAAAGAGGTTTCATTGAGCACTACATGAAAAGATACGGGTGTACCTTCTTCGTTCAGCTTATCAGACGGGTTGACCCAACCTTTATAATCCGCTTCCCCTGATTTAAATGAAATATCAAAAATGCTATCTTCCATTTCCTTTTAATTTATTTCTTTACCGATGATATCTTTTTTCTTTGTTTCATTTTTTGCAGATGATTATCTTCCGCTTCATCCAGCGAATGGGAAGAAAAAAGATCTTTTTCCTTTTCCGCTTTCTCAGAAAGTTCAATATAAAATTTCTTCAGCACTAATATTTCCTGCTCCGTCAGGTCTTCTATATCTATTAAACGGTTGCTGGCTTTTTCATTGCTGGCGATAAGTTCGTTAAGCTTCAGTTGTATAGCCGCTGTATCTTTATTTTGTGATTGCTGAATGATAAAGACCATTAAAAAAGTAATTATCGTAGTGCCTGTATTAATAACCAGTTGCCAGGTATTCGAATAATGAAAAAAAGGACCGGCCAGCGCCCACACGATGATAAGAACAAAGGCCAGGATAGAAGCGACCGGGCTTCCCACTTTGTGAGTAATGTATGCCGATATCTTGTCAAAGATCCGGGCCCTTTTTAAGTTCCGGTTGGTGGTTGGAGATGTACTCATGGTTAAAATCTTTAAAGTAAAAATAGCCAGGGCAATTACACCCCGGCTATTTATTTTCATACAACAAAATCTATTTGTCTTCTTCTGATTCTCCCTCCTGCTCCGCTTCCCAGTTGATATTATTTTCCGCTATGTCCGTCAATCCCTGGTCAGTTTGTTTTTCCTCTTCTAAGGTTTGTGCAAGAATGCCAGCGGCTTCATCCATTCCCATTGTCTTAGCAAGCTGCACCAAACCGCCATACGTAGCGATCTCGTAATGTTCGACTTTTTGCGCCGCCATAATGATACCTACATCACGGGTCATGCTACCATCTTCCGTTTCTTCAACTATCGAATCACCTTCTTTCAGAAGGCCATCCATCGCATCACATTTTTTTGCCTGTGCTTTTTTTCCCATCAATTCAAATACCTGTTCCAGCCTTGTTACATGTTCTTCCGTTTGAGTAAGATGTTCCCCAATTGCGGATTTTAATTCCTCCGTGGTAGCGGCTTTTTTCATTTTGGGGAGTGCCTTAGTCAAATGCTTTTCAGCCCAATAAATGTCTTTCAAAGAGTCGGTAAAATATTTTTCTAATTGGGTATTACCCAGTCCGCTCCCGTTTTTTTCTGCGGGCTTTCTGCTTTTAGCAGGCATCGCTTTTGTGTTTTGCATGGTTTAATTTTTTTTATTTTACTAATGATACATTAACTGCTTACAGCATAAATAAAACAAAGTACATGCCATCATGATATATTTTATTTTGGTATGTCTTTCGCATAATAAGAGATTATGAAAAAATTCATATATCATAATAGTCTTTCGATTGTATTCTTTGCCTTGTTCCTTATTTCTATCGCCGGGCAATTTGTTACAGGGTTCGCCGAGAATAATAAAGAGAGAAAAGAACATGGTTATCCGCCGTTGACCACAGGCAGTTATATACACTCGGGTCATTTTGTACAGGCGACTTTTGAAAACTGGGAAAGTGAATTTCTGCAAATGGCCCTGTTTGTCGTGCTAACCATATCATTGCGGCAAAAGGGATCTTCTGAATCTAAAAAATGTGATGAACCAAATGAAGTGGACCGGGAACCGTCGGCCAAAAGAAAAGGTGCACCCTGGCCTGTCAGGAAAGGTGGAACTATTTTACACCTTTATAAACACTCGTTAACGATCGCCTTATTTGTCCTTTTCATAATTTCCTTTATCCTTCATTTTCACGGCAGCCTGCAAAGTGAAAACGACGAACTCCGCTTGAAGGGATTGCCGGCAGAATCATTATCTCAATATATGCTGGACAGCCGGTTTTGGTTTGAATCTTTTCAAAACTGGCAAAGTGAGTTTCTATCTGTTTTTGCCATTGTAGTGCTGTCCATTTTTCTCCGGCAAAAAGGTTCACCACAATCAAAACCGGTGGATGCGCCTGATAGCGAAACCGGGGAATAAAATAATTTGCCAATGCAGACATTTAATAAAAAAATATTAACCCGTATCGGGAAAAAATTATTGAACAGTAAACAAACTATTGCTGTCGCCGGTAAAAGTTTCCGGGATTACTTAAGTACGCCGATTGGAAAAACTATTACTTTTTATTTTTATATTTTATCGAAAACGCAATGATTAGCAGATTAATCAAAAAAGAAAAAACATTGGTAATGACAATGGGATAATCCTTTTTTAAAATACCGTACCATATCCATCCTGCTACGCCTGCCAGTAAGATAAACAACATGAAATAGGAAATGTCGTCAGCTTTCTTCTCTTTTACTATTTTAAACAGTTGCGGCAAAAGGGAAAGCGCCGTACAGACGCCTGCCCCGATGCCGATATATAAACTGTAATCATTCATGTTCTATGCAGGAACCTTTGACATTGTCTCCCGTTCCCAGAACCGGTGTTGAGCAATCGCTTTAATGAACAGGTTAGCTAAAGAGTCACTTCCCTTAGAAGTATAGACAAAGCCCGGCAACTCCTTTTTATCTTTTAAAAGAAACCCGATAGAAGTTTTAGCAATCAATGCTTCCGCCTCTCCATCCACAGCAATCGCTTTACAATGTTTATAAGCCTGGTTAATGAAATAAATAGCATCCGCTTCATTCGCTAAAGCAGTGATGCTATCTTTCCCACCGGGTACATAAACTGCATCGTATAAAACGGAAGAAACGGTGAGGAAATTTTTATCAACTTTTACCGGAGCGCCTTTTTCAGCCTTAATCTCCCCGAGTTTAGGAGCTATCACCTCAGCGACCGCACCTTCAGCGACTATCGCTTTTTTCATTTGCTGAATGGCCATGCTGTCGACCCCGTTAGCAGCCAATATCGCGATCTTCCTGCTTTGAATAGAATCCTTCGGAGTGTTAGCCATGCTGAGTGCCGCTGAACTTTCCATACCCTGGTCAACCATTTTAGGTTGAAATTTTGACGGATTCCCATCCGCAGGAATACTGTGATTAATTGGCTGTTCTAATTTTTTCGGAACGGGTAGGCCCAAAGCATCCGCTACATTTTGTGCTAATATTTTATCCACCTGGCTCAACAAGCCAAGCATCCTTATACGGATATCCACTGTGTCAACTTTACTGAGTTCAAATCGCAGCGCATCCGTTAAATGATTCTTCTCCGCTTCTGATTGGCTATTGTAAAATAATCTTGCCTGGCTGAAATGATCAAAGAAACTCTGACTGCGTGCTCTCACTTTTTTAGCATCTATTCTTTCGGCATATGAAGTAAAGCCACCATCTGCGGCTTTGGCCTGGAAAGGGCATCCGCCACCCAAACTATTCGGGCTATAACTGGTACGATCCTTATTGATCTGTTGCCGCATATGTCCGTCCCGTTGATTGTTATGTATGGTATTGATAGAACGGTTGATGGGTATCTCGTGAAAATTAGAACTGCCTAATCTTGATAACTGTGTATCAGTATAAGAAAACAATCGCCCCTGCAACAGCGGATCATTGGTAAAATCTATTCCCGGAACGAGGTGACCCGGATGAAAAGCTACCTGTTCTGTCTCCGCGAAAAAATTATCAGGGTTCCGGTTCAGCACCATCTTACCTATTCTTTGAACAGGCACCAATTCCTCGGGAATAAGTTTGGTAGGATCCAAAAGATCAAAAGGAAATTTATGTTCATCCTTTTCATCTACTATTTGTATCCCTAATTCCCATTCGGGAAATGCGCCGGATTCAATAGCATCAAATAAATCACGGCGGTGAAAATCCGCATCTTTACCGGATATGATCTGCGCTTCATCCCAGGCAACAGAATGAACACCCAGCAAAGGTTTCCAGTGAAATTTTACAAAAAATGATTTCCCTTGTTGGTTAACGAACCTGAACGTATGCACACCAAAGCCTTCCATCATACGAAGACTTCTTGGAATCGCACGGTCACTCATTACCCACATGATCATGTGCATAGACTCCGGCATAAGAGAAATAAAATCCCAAAATGTATCATGTGCCGAAGCCGCCTGGGGAATCTCATTATTGGGTTCTGGCTTTACCGCATGTATAAGATCTGGAAACTTCATGGCATCCTGGATAAAAAACACCGGCATATTATTTCCTACGAGGTCATAGTTACCTTCTTCCGTATAGAATTTTACAGAAAATCCTCTTACATCACGTGCAAGATCCGTTGATCCCCGCGACCCTGCTACTGTAGAAAATCTAACGAATACCGGTGTACGTAAAGAAGGATCATTCAAAAATCCCGCCTTCGTATATTGAGACATCGGTTTATAAACCTGGAAATAACCGTGGGCCGCCGCACCACGGGCATGTACAATTCTTTCAGGAATTCTTTCATGATCAAAATGAGTGATCTTTTCCCTCAGAATAAAATCTTCGAGCAAAGTTCCTCCTCTCTCACCGGATTTTAGTGAATTTTGATCATCATTGATTTTTAATCCCTGGTCAGTGGTCATTAATTGCTGAGCGCCACTTTCTATATCTTTATCCAGGTCTGCTGCTTTTGCATCAGGCTGTGAAGCTGACTTTTGTTTTCTTGTAGCCATAGTTCCTGCTTGAATTAATTATTTAAGAATGATATAATATCTGCTTTATCTTTTGCTTCAGTTGGGTGGGTTCAAACGGCTTTCTGATATAGCCGTCAGCACCGCATTGCCTGGTAATTCCGGCGATATTTTCATTGGCTGAAAACATAAGGATCGGAATATTGGCGGTTGTTTTATTTGTTTTAATTAGTTTACAAATTGTTCCGCCATCAATTCCATTCATATGTATATCTAATAGGATCATATCGGGCGTAGACTGGGCAATAATGTCCATTATATTTTCCCCGTTTGGGGAAACGGTTGTATCATAACCCTCCAGCTGCAGCGTCTTCTTCATCAGAAATAACACGTCTTCATCGTCGTCTACCACAAGTATACAGTGTTTACTATTAGCTATTTTGTCCATGCTGCTGGTACCTGTCTGTTAAACAGGTATGTCAGAAGTTGCAATTATGCTGCCAATCGATATATACCTGAATTTATGTATCCGCCAACTATGATCGGAGCAATCATTCCTTTCCCGCTTTAGACTTACTATTAAATATCTAACGAGTTTTTCTTGTCTTTGCATTGTGGTATGGTATAGTACTTGCGACCCGGTATTAACTTATTTAAATTTTTATGAGCATAGCTTTTCCAATTGTGCCCTGGGGAAATGGAACAAATATTTATGAGGTTAATATTCGGCAGTACACACATGAAGGGACGTTGAATGCTTTTACCCAACATATCCCCCGGCTTCATATAATGGGGGTGGATATTCTTTGGCTCATGCCCATTACTCCCATCAGTGTAGAAAAAAGACAGGGTACTTTTGGAAGCTATTATGCCGCCAGTTCCTATACCGATATTGATCCTGCATACGGAACCACCGCTGATTTCAAAGCACTTATTAACACCGCACATGATTTTGGAATGAAAGTGATCATCGATTGGGTGGCTAATCACACAGGATATGATCATCAATGGACAGTTAAATATCCTGGCTGGTACCGCAGGGATGATAAAGGCAATTTTACCGGGTTATATGGATGGGTTGATGTAATAGATCTGAACTATGAGATACCGGAACTACGGCTGGCAATGATCGAATCGATGAAACACTGGATCAAAGAATTTGATATAGACGGCTTCCGATGTGATATGGCCAGGACAGTACCAATAGATTTCTGGGTAGAAGCAAGAGGTGAATGCGATGCGATAAAACCTCTTTTCTGGCTGGCCGAGTGCGAAATACCGGAATACCACGAAGCTTTTGACGTAACCTACGGATGGGAGGGCATGCGGGGAATAGACAAATACATGAAAAATGAAAAAACCTTAAATGATATCATTTCAGTATTAAATTCTTATTCCCGTTACCCTATCGGCTCTAAAAAATTATTATTTACATCCAACCATGATGAAAATACCGATGTGGGTACTGAATATGAAAAATACGGAATCGCTGCCGAAGCCATGGCGGTATTCATCTGTACCTGGCCCGGTATTCCACTCATCTATTCAGGACAGGAAAAACCCAACAAGAAACGCCTTGCCTTTTTTGAAAAAGATTTTATCGATTGGGAAGGCGAAGTGGAGTTGAAAGACTTTTATAAGACCTTGCTTTGCATCCGCAAAAAAAATAAAGCGTTACAGGAAAGCGCTTCGGTCTTGATTCTTGACTCTCATCATCCTGATGTGCTGATATTTCTTTGCCGCCGGCAACAGGATAAAATCCTTGTCCTGCTCAATTTTTCAAAGGAAGCTGCGGATTTTTATATCGATCACCCCGCTATCGCCGGGAATTATCTCGATTTATTTTCAGGGGTAAAAAAAAACGTGCAAAGGAAACAGCCTTTTAGTTTCAAAGCGGGGGAATATGCAGTTTATCATATTACCAGGGATTTATAAGCTCAAAGGCCGGCCTGAGGCATTCTTCACTTGCAGTGTAAAAGTGTGGATTTTTTTACCCACCTGTTTGCTATATTTTAAATTTTTACATGAATTTTGAGTTATTAGAAATGGCATGATATTATAATATATTTATTTTGAATGGCTGCGCCATGGTTAACTAACTCAATCTCATGCTTATGATACGCAATATCCTTATCTGTTTTATACTTCTATGTATAAGCTCCAGATCATTTACACAAACAGATACTATTCCTAAAGTCGCAAGTTTGCTCAATCTTTCCCTCGAAGAACTAATGAACGTTAAAGTAGTAACCGCCTCCGGTTATTTACAAACCATTTCTGAAGCTCCTTCTACCATTACGGTGATCACTGCGGAACAGATTGCTGCAAGGGGATATGAACAATTGGAGGATGCACTACGGGATATTCCGGGGATCGATATGATTCACATTAATGGCTACGCCCCTACCCTTTTTTATTTCAGGGGAATGTATGGCGCCGAGAACCTCAGGGCATTGCTCATGATCGACGGGATCGTTGAAAACAATATTCTGGGAAGCAATGACATGGCAGGACCTGCTTACAGCCTGCATAATGCGGAAAGGATTGAGATTGTCTGGGGACCCGTATCCGCTTTATATGGAGCTAATGCTTTTGGTGGAGTGATTAATATCATTTCAAAAAAAGGGCAGGATATAGATGGGCTTAAAGCTCAGCAGGGTTTTGGTAGCTTCAACACATCCTTTACAAAGTTGATGTTGGGTACAAAAAAAAATAACTGGGAATTTGCGGTCGCGGGTACACTATACACTACAGATGGTCCACGGTTTACTAATCGTGATCCTAACTATTCCGGTTCCTATGTCGGTAAAGCTTATTCGTTCAATGCAGCGCTGTCTTATCACTTAAAAAAATCAAAAACAACTATTGGTTTCCGGACTTACCGGACACCCATGGGATGGGGAACTTATTCTAACAGCCCGACTCAATACCTGCAACTACCTCCACAAGGCAATTCGAATATTGGCAGTGTAGGCGTCATGTCAAGGAATTTCCGGGGCGAAAGATCCGGATTGGATGAACCTTATCTGCGTACGCTGTATATCGAAAATGAGTATAAGTCGTCGGAAAAATTAAACTTTCTTTCCCGCATTGTTTACCGGGAAACAGGTATCGCCGATAATTCCTATATATATATCACGGTAGATGCGAGGAGGATGATACGTGCGATGATCGGCAGCTATTCAAATCGTGTATCCGGCGAATTTTTAGCCAACTATTCACCTTCCTCCCACCATCGTTTTACAGCGGGTTTGCAATTTTTGCAGGATAATGTAGAAGCCGGCGCCCGTAAGGCCAACATAGATCTCAATACTACTTATCTAGTGGACGGCAGAGATACCGTAGTAAATCTAAACTCAACCTACCTCCCACGTGATTTTGATATCCGCAATAATTTCGGAAGTTTTTTGCAATATAACCTGAATACGGAGTTGGCGGGAAAAACGAATTTTACATTTGGATTCCGCTATGATAAGAACAGTTATTTTGGTGACGCCTTCAGTCCACGGATCGCCATCGTGAATCAACCATCCGAAAAACTCAGTTTTAAATTGCAATTTGGTAAAGCATTTCGTGCACCCACCAACCTTGAAATATACCAGGCCCGCAACAACAACTTTCCACTAAAGCAAGAACAACTCAAAGCTTATGAATTAAACGCCATTTACATGGTATCAAAAAATATTCGGGTTCAGTTGAACGGGTTTCGAAATGATTTGACGGATGTGATTATACTGGGTAATCTGTCCGGTCTGAGTCCTGATAAAAATCCCGGTATCATCCATGTCAATGGTTTGGAAGCTATCCTCGATATGGCATTTGAAAAAAACATAAGCTCTTTTATCAATTTCACTTTCCAGGATTCGAGAGGGAAAAACCTGGTCTCCGGCATATCAGGTAAATTGCCTGGCGTAGCAAGACTCAAGGGAAATGCCGGTTTGACCTGGCATTTTACTGAATTGTTTACCATAAGTATAAGCGGTAATTGGGTGGGAGAAAGACGTGCTCCCCGTACTGATCCGTATGGACCGGTAAGTGGATACTTCCTTACTAATTGTACTCTCAGCACGATTAAATTATTCAAAGAAAAAATCACCGCCAGCTTAAATATTCATAACATCTTCAATGTAAAGTGGCTGGATCCTGGTTTTCGAACAGCAGACGGATTAGTTTATTCAACGGTTTTGGAACAACCAGGCATCAATGGCATTTTTAAAGTAGGAATTAATTTATAATGTTGAAAAGGTTCTTAGTAAGGATTTATAATCATCCGGTAGCATGATGAAAAACTTTTCATTTATTATTTTGTTCACGCTTATCAGCGTGTTCACGGTTGCACAGAACAAGAACCGGGAAGCTGACCTGAAGGCCGTATTCATTTATAACTTCACCCGTTATATTGAATGGGACTCCAGCGATGTCAGCGAAAATTTTATCATTGCTGTTATTGGTTCTTCGCCTGTTACCGCCTCATTGAATGAAATAGCGAAATCCTATGCGGCGAATAATAAAAGAATTATAGTCAAAGTTTTTGACAGGCCGGAGGATATTGGAAACTGCCAGGTACTTTTTATTCCGCAGAAATTGCCCTGGTCGCTTTCTTCTATCCTTGACAGAGCCGACAAAGGAATATTGACGGTAAGTGAACAGGAGGGATATGCCAGCAGGGGAACGACTTTCAATTTTGTACCGGTTAACGGCAAACTTAAATTTGAAGCAAACCTTAAATCGATTGCTTCAGCGGGACTTAAGGTCAGTTCACAATTATTAAAGCTTGCTATTATTATTCAGTAAAATCTACCAAACAAAAATTTTCGTTTGCTACGATTACAGGACATATCGATCAGGAATAAATTAGTACTCATGCAGGTGGTTGTCAGCGTGCTGGTACTTGGCATTTTTTTTACCATTTTTATCATTTCCGACACCAGGAGCTATAAGCAGCGAAAAGTAGAAGACACGATCACCTTGGCACAGGTGATTGGCAGCAACACTGTTTCCGCCCTTCAGTTTTTGGATGAAGAAGCTGCGAGAAATATTCTGATGGAATTGCATAAAGTTAATCCGGATATTTTCCAGGCAGGAATTCTGGACAAAGATGGAAATGTCTTCGTCCATTACTCAAAACCCGGATCGGACAGCCCGGATGTTTTCACGCTACTGAAAAATAAAAATTCTCTTTTCCGGGAAAACCATCTCTATGTTAAGAGCGATATTCTTAATGGCAATGAATTATTAGGAAAGATATTTCTGGAAGCGGATTTGGCGGAACTCAGGCAATTAAACAAATCCAAATTCGAATCAGCCGCTTTGCTGCTGCTGCTGGCGCTGGGTTTTTCAGTATTTCTCGCCATGATTATGCAAACATATATTTCAAGGCGTTTACTATCCCTTGTTAATACTATGAAGGAAGTAGCCCGTACAGGCGATTATAGTAAACAGATAGCCGATGATGGTAAGGACGAGATCAGCGTGTTGGTGCAGGGATTTGACCAATTGATGGAAAAGATAAAAGAGAATCTCCGGCGCAAGGACGAGTTTATCGGTATCGCGAGTCACGAGTTAAAAACTCCACTGACAAGCCTCAAAGGTTACCTCGAGCTATTAAAACAAATTGAAGACCATTCATTGAGCAGGAAATTTTCCGAAAAAGCATTGAACAGCGTTAGCAAATTAGAGAAGTTGATTCGCGATTTACTGGATGTTTCAAAAATCCAGGGAGGACAACTTGAACTGAACCCAATTGAGTTTGACATGGGAAACCTTGTGGATGAATCCATTGCTTCCGTTCAGTTGTTTTCGAATACCCATATTATAATCCGGGAAGACGATTTAAAAAATACGATGATCGTGGCAGACCGTCAGCGAATAGACCAAGTACTCGTCAATCTGTTGACTAACGCTATCAAATATTCTCCCGGGGAAAAGAAAGTGATAGTCAGAAGCAAGGTTGCCAAAGATGAGCTGGTTATTCAAATCAGGGATTATGGTACAGGTGTTTCCAGCGAAGAACAGCATTTAATTTTCGACAGATTTTACAGAACCCGCAATACTTCTGTCCATATTTCTGGTTTCGGGTTGGGATTGTACATCTGCAGAGATATCATAACACGTCATGGCGGAAGAATATGGGTCCAGGCAGAAGAAAAAGGATCAACATTCAGCTTCACTTTGCCGTTACACAAATTGGCGGCTAAACAACAAACCTTATTAAATTTATCAAATGAACAAAATTTTAGTAGTAGATGATGACATGGACATTCTGACCCTGATGGAAATGACGTTATCCATGAATAACTATTCAGTGAAGGCCATAGCCCGCTGGGAGGAAATCTATGAAAGCATTGATCAGTTCAATCCTGACCTTATTATATTAGACGTTTCCCTTGGAGGAGCTGACGGCAGAGAGATTTGCAAAAATATCAAACGGTCTGACCGGATGCAGCGCATTCCTGTTGTATTGTTTTCCGCCAATGCGGAAATGGGTCGTCATGTAAGTGAATGTGGCGCCCAGGCATTTATTGCCAAGCCCTATACGCTTGCTGCTTTATTGCAAACAATACGGGAAAATCTGAATTGATAATAATTAATTAAAGAATCACTTCATTTTATATCTTTTGAGTTTGAACAATATGAGCATTTAAATTTCAACCCGGGTTGTCACTTACTGGGCAACTGCTATTCCATAATTCATTTCGCTTTTTCTGAAAGGAAAGGTCTTTGAACAAAAAAACATTTTAGTCAATGACCGCTGCATAATTATCTATTAAAAGGTTGTTAGAAAAAAAAATTCTCCCTCTTGCATACTGGCATATTAATGGAATAAGTACCATAAATCATTTTAAGAAATGGAGATTACCAATTGGGGAATTATAGGTCCCGGCAATATCGCCCGTGATTTTGCAACGGATCTTCGTTTTATCGCGCAACCTCAACATATAAAAGCCGTGCTGGGACACAGACCTGAAACTACCAGTGAATTCGCCAGGGAATTCCAAGTTCCTGATAGCTATACCGATTTCGATCAATTTATAAATAATGCGTCGGTAGATGCGGTTTATATCGCAACGCCGCATCCGCAACATTTTGAACAGGCTTTATCCTGCCTGCAAAAAAAAATTCCCGTGCTATGCGAAAAACCGATGACCATCAATGCAGATCAATCCCGTAAACTTATTGCTGCGGCGAATAAACATCACAGTTTTTTGATGGAAGGAATGTGGATTCGATTCTTACCGGCCATTCAGCAATTGCTCTCTCTTATCAATGAAGGGATCATAGGTGATATTATCTCTGTAAAAGCATCCATGTATTATAAAGCGCCTCATGAACCCGGCAGCCGTTATTTTGATCCTGCATTGGGGGGTGGCTCCTTGCTGGACCTCGGAATTTATCCCATCTTTCTCGCTCATCTTTTACTGGGCAGGCCAATTACAATAAAAGCGACCGGAACATTATCTGCAGAAGGAGTGGATGAAAACTGTTCTGTTCTGCTTCAATTTAAAAAAGGTCAACAAGCTATACTGGAATCTTCGTTGTTGCTGTCTCAGCCAGAAATACCGGCTGAAATAACCGGGGAAAAGGGTACCATAAGAATCCTGCACCCCTGGTTTGAAAAAACAAAAGGCTTAGAACTTCATTTATATGGTGAGAATAAAGTTTTATATCCCTGCGACTGGAGTGGTCATGGATTGTATTTTGAAGTGCAGGAGGTATTGAATTGTATCGCTGACAAAAAAATAGAAAGTGAAAGTCTGTCACACGCCTTTAGCCTGGAGATGATAGAGACAATGGATGAAATCCGCCAGCAGATCAATGTTACCTACGATCTGTATGAATAATAAACAAAAAATTAAAAAGCCATTATGCAGAACCTTACTTTGTTTCAGTTCTTCCATTGGTATTATTCCCCGGAAGGAAATTTATGGCAACACGCCATAGAAAAATCTCAACATCTTTCCAGCCTTGGCATCACGCATGTCTGGCTTCCGCCGGCGTATAAATCCGCTTATGCAACAACGGAACCAGGATACGCTGTATATGACCTCTATGATTTGGGTGAATTCGATCAGAAAGGAACCGTGCGTACGAAATATGGTACAAGACAGGAGTACCAGGATTGTATCAATTCCTTCCATGACAAAGGCGTACAGGTATTGGCTGATATAGTTTTAAATCATAAGCATGGAGCCGACGAAACGGAGAAGATACCGGTTCGCAAAGTTGATCCCAATAACCGGAATGAATTTGTAACGGAGGAAGAACAAACTGACGCATGGACGAAATTTACCTTCCCCGGGAGAAAGGGCAAGTATTCAAAATTTATCTGGGACTGGCACAGCTTTACGGGGATAAGCGAAAACCCGGAAAATATTTATCTCATCCTGAATGAACACGGCAACGGGCAATGGGAAGAAATGCTCGAAAACGAAAACGGGAACTACGATTACCTGATGGGCGCTGATATTGAATTTCGCAACCCGGCTGTCAGGAAAGAATTAAAACAATGGGGCCGTTGGTATGTGAAATCCACGGGCATTGATGGATTCCGGCTGGATGCGGTGAAACATATACACTACAGTTTTTTCAATGAATGGTTGGATTATCTGAGAAAATTTTTTAAAAAAGATTTTCTATGTATCGGAGAATACTGGCGCAACAGCGTGGACTCGTTGCTGAAATATATTGAAGTCACTGACGGGAAAATACAATTATTTGATGTGCCGCTGCATTTCAACTTTCACCAGGCATCGGTCAGCGACAGCCAGTATGATATGAGTAAAATATTAGAGAATACCTTGCTGCAGCAGCGGCCGGACAGGGCGATTACTTTTGTTGATAATCACGATACCCAACCTTTGCAGGCTTTACAATCCCCCGTTGACCATTGGTTCAAACCGTTGGCTTATGCATTGATACTTTTGCGTGAACAGGGCATTCCCTGTGTATTTTATCCCTCCATGTATGAAGCGAAATACATTGACAAGCAAAATGAACAGGAAATATATGTAGAGCTTAGCAGCCTGCATAACCTTGAACAAATGCTGATGGTAAGAAAGGAATTAGCTTATGGCTTCCAGAGAGATTATTTTGATCATCCAAATACCATCGGATGGACGAGAGAAGGTGTGGACGAAAAAGAAAGATCAGGCTGCGCGGTTCTGCTAACTAATGGTACTACCGGCAGCAAAACGATGGAAGTAGGGAAGAAACATGCCGGTAAACTGTTTGTTGATATCGCAGGAGCTCACCCGGAAAAAGTGACCATTAATGAAGATGGTTTTGGAGACTTTTATGTGGCGGACAAATCAGTCAGCGTTTGGATAGCTGCGGACGCACTATCTAAATTGTACTGATATAAGTCTCCTTATTTGAAAGAGAATAAATACTGTCCCGATTTACATGAAACAGAAAAATTACAGGAAATCATGCTTTTTTGCTTTTATATATTTTTCCTGGGGTGGAGGAAGTAAAAGTTGAGCCCTATACCCAATTCTTTTAAAGCTTACCATCTTTGCAGGCTTTAATTCTTTCGCGCCTTTTCTGATAATAGTGAAATTTGGCTTTTCGGGCGGGGTTGCGTGCTGGTTTTCTTTCATACAATAGATTATTCAGGAGACTTATTGCAGAAAAACTCATGCCATCTATCTACAAAATTGTATAATGTTTACAAAAAAAATTTGTGGAGTATTTTCTACGTAAAAAAATAATAAGCAGATTTTTCCCCTGTCTTCCTTTTATTTGGCGGATTGAAAAATTCCTCCATTCTTCAAATCATTCATTATTTTTTCCTGTACTACAAATTTTGAATCCTGGAAACCATGAGCTTCTACCCAAACCCGTATACTTAGCGTATAGCGATCAGCTTCTATTTCCGCGACACCGATCCGGGCGGCAGGATCTTTAAGAATAGTTGCCGTACCGGCAATCGCATTTTCCGCTATTTTTTTAACTTCAGCGGAATCGACACTAAAAGGCAGTTTGAAATTTATATCCAACCTCCTTTTGCCCTGGCGGCTCAGGTTAATGACGACGTTATTGGACAATTGTCCGTTAGGAACAATGATGGTTTTATTATCGAACGTAAGGATAACAGTGTAAAAAAGTTGAATAGAAGTAACGGTTCCCTCCATGCCCTGCATTACCACATTTTCTCCAACGGCGTAGGGTTTCAATACAAGGATAAGAATGCCACTGACAAAATTTTGCAGCGTTCCTGATAAGGCTAAGCCCATGGCAACACTTAAACCCGCAAGGATGGCAGCAAAAAAAGTCAGTTGAATGCCGGCCAGTTGCAGCGCCATGAACACCAACAATATTTGTAAAGAAATGGCTACCAGGTTTAACAGGAAATAACGCAGGGAAGAATTAAATTTCCTTTTTTCAAATCCCTTTCTAAGCCACTTGCTCAATAAACGAATGAGCCAGATTCCCACAAGGAAAACGATAATAGCCAGCACAATCCGGGGGCCGGAATTAATTATCCAATCGTAAGCCTTGTTATAAAATTTGCTCCAGTCCCAATGCATGTTCCGGTAATTTGTTTGGCCAATAGGGTTAAAAACTATGCCGAAGAGGTTGCATAACTTTTAATAGTATTGACTTGGCATGTTCTTGGTCTTTATGGTAACCATGGCTGAAACATTTAACTACGAAAACAACAAAGGCGCAGAACGGGAAGGGGTAACGGGAGAATTAATAAAGGACATATATCTGCCTGTTACGGAAAAAAAGTTAGGGGTGGCGCTGGTAGGCCTGGGAAAATACAGTTCCGGTCAATTAGCCCCCGCATTGTTGGAAACGCATCATTGTTATCTCGCCGGATTGATAACCGGAACCGAATCAAAGATCCAGGAATGGAAAGTAAAATACGGTATCCCGGATAGCAACATTTACAACTATGATAATTTTGATGAAATACGTAATAATAAAGATATTGACATTCTTTATATAGTTCTCCCTAATGCACTGCATGCTGAATACGTGATTCGGGGGGCAAAAGCAGGCAAACATATTATCTGTGAAAAACCAATGGGTTTATCGGTAAAGGAATGCGATGACATGATCCGGGCCTGCAAAGATGCAGGGGTGATGTTGTCGATCGGTTATCGTTTGCATTTTGAGCCTCACCATCGGGATGTGATGAAAATGGGGCAATCAAAAATCTTTGGTGAACTGACAGGTATTTCAGCGGCGCATGGAAGCGATGATACGGAAGGATGGCGCCTGGATAAAAAATTAGCGGGTGGCGGACCTCTTATGGATCTCGGGATATATTGTATACAGGCGGCCCGCTACACAAGTGGAATGGAGCCTGTAGCTGTAAAAGCTAAGGCGGGTGAAAAGACGAATCCTGATATTTTCAAAAACATAGAAGAATCATTGAGTTGGGAAATGGAATTTCCAGGCGGCCTTACCGCGTCTTGTGAAGCAAGTTACACCAGGGAAATGAATAGCCTTCATGCGGATGCGGCTCATGGTTGGTTCGAGTTATCACCAGCATATCAATATGAAGGAATCAAAGAAAAAACAGCTACCGGTTTTGTTGAACTTCCCAATATCAATCAGCAGGCACTTCAAATGGATGACTTCGCCCATGCTATTTTGACAAATGGGCCGGTAAAAGTGCCGGGAGAGATGGGCAGGAATGATGTAAAAATAATAGAAGCCATCTATGAAGCGATGGAATCAGGTAAAAGTGTAAATATTGTATAATGTAATCCCTGTAATCTCATACTTTTTAACCCCAAAAAATACTTATATATGTTACTCATCATCTCATTATTGCTTATCACTGACATAATAGCTTTCAGGCTCTTTACAATGAATGATGGTAAAAGCGATGACTGGTTTGAAAGTTACCAGTAATTTTTTTTCTTTATAAAACCCTTCATAGTTGGGATAGATGCCGAAGACTTTATTTTACCAGGAAGTTGAATAGCTACTACCTGATTTCTACATCAATCATTTCACCAATCTTTGCAACGAGAGCCTCGTCGAATAATTTGCTTTTTTCCTGTCTTACTGATTTGGCAAACCAGCCACCATGGATTTTTTTCATTTCAAACTGGTAATCGCCCTTATAATAAACAGTATAGATCATGCCGCCACTCTCCCATTGGGTTTCAAACACCCATATGTTTACAACATTCGATCCTAACATATGACGAAAACTCAGGTAGTGGCGGTCAATTTGGTAAGCGACCAGTGCCGAAAGATCATCCTTTATCTTTTCCAAATAAGAGGCCTCGTTATCCCTGATTGCTTTCCACAAACCTGTTCTTTCCTCATGGATAAAAGTATCCTCAAACCCATCACTGAATTTTGTATTGAAATTAAAACGTCCGGGATCGGTTTCTTCCGCCACTACTTCTGCGATTAATTCTTTACCGTTTATTTCGCATTCAAATTTTATAGGCGGATAGACTACCATTGGCAACGTTTTGAACATTTCGTGCAAAAGATCAGCCAGCTTTTACTTCTATTAGTTAAAGACACACTGAAGACTAAGCATCAACACTATAAACTTTCCAGTATATCCATAAAAATCTTTTCTTCCACCAAAAGCTCAGCTTCGGATGTCTTTTTATCATTATTCATTTTGCCTAACCATTTTTCAATTTCACCGTTTTCGTATATTTCCAGCAGGTGTGGATGAACATAATACTTTTTACATACAGTCCTGGTGTTGCCCAACTGAAATGAAACCTTATCCAGTACTTCCATTATCTTTTGTTTCGCTTCTTTCTTCGTTTCAACTATTCCTGTTTCTTTTATAGCAATTAACGCCGCTACTGACCCGCACCAGGTTCGAAAATCTTTAGCCGTAAATTCCCCATCCGCGATATTTCTTATATAGTCATTCACCATTCCTGATTCTATGGATCGCCTCTCACCTTCTTCGTCTATGTATTGAAATAGCTCCTTGCCGGGAATATCACGGCATTGATGTACTATCGCTGAAAGCTTTTTGCTTTGCAGCGATATTTGGTGCTCCACTCCTTTTTTTCCCCGGAAGGTGAATTTTATCCTTCCTCCTTTAATATTCACATGCTTATCTTTTAAAGTGGTCAGGCCAAACGACCCATACAGCTTCTCGTAAAATTCATTCCCAATACGTATTCCCGTTTTTTCCATCAGGCTGATAACAGTAGCCAGCACTTTATTTTTAGGCAATCCAGGTAACGCCAAATCTTCCTGTATTTGCCGGCGGATCCTGGGCAATACTTTCCCCAGTTCGTACATCCGATAAAATTTTGTATGATTTCTTAATTGACTCCATAAGGGATGATAGCGGTATTGCTTTCTGCCTTTTATATCTTTCCCCGTTGCCTGCAAATGTCCATTGGGTTGAACACATATCCAGACATCTTCCCAGGCAGGGGGAAGTACGAGCGAACGGATTCGCTGAAGCTCTTCCTTATTTTTTATTGTTTTGTTCCTTAACTTATAGGTAAAAGTCTTTCCTGTTTTGATTCTCCTGATGCCTTCATCGCTGTGGCTTACATATTTCAACTGCGCCGCTTTCGCAGTAGCAACGGGATCAAGACTTATTTTTTTAAGCCGGTCTTTTTTAATGGCAGACAATGATTCGGGCATTGCTGATAGTTGTGTTTTATTCAACTTAACCGCTTTACTGGCATAAACTATACCACCTGATTTTCTGGCATTCTTTTGAATATGGTATAATAAATAATTCTTATGAACGAAGCTTCAATAAACAATTTAATAGTCCCCGCCAATAAGGTTGGCAAGGCAGTGGATCTTGAACATTCGGTTATAGAAGCCTCAACAGAGATCGCCGTCAACACGTTTACAAGGGCTTGTAAAAGACTTTTAAATCCTCCCGTCTGGCAAGAATTATCTGGTATTATCAGCGCTTCATTTCAACTGCAAGCCACAGGCGGCGGAGATAGCAGCAGGCTGGCCCAATTAACTGACTATGTACGCATAGACATCCCCGGACCCGGTTCATCCGCAGGCAACGGATATGATTGGGTGCAGGTAGAAAATATCGCTGAAGACATTGATCCGTTCGCTGACCAAAGTTTTGGAATCATACTAGCCACATCAATAAATCCTGAGGCACCCCAAGACGGCATTGCTCACTTTTTTAAAGATGGTGCCACTTCTACTTTTATCATCCAGAGGTTCGGAAACAAAGTCATTGCCTCTTATCATGGACGAAATGAATTACCGAACACCCGGAAAGGAACGTTACCTGATAAGATACGTAATTCTGTAATTGCGGCTGGAGCCCGGGCAGGAATATCCGAACTTCAGTGGATGACATTAATAAAGGGACTATTGCAAAAAGAGATCGGTGGATAACTATAGTTGAATCTATTGCGCATGATAGTATTTCCGGATATGTGAATGCAGGTTTTTCAAACCCTGCTGATGATCTTCCAGCAATTTTCTTATTTTCTCATCCGTAATCATGGAAATCGCCATTGAATAGGTATTGTTTGTTATTAACTCGTCGGCAGCGCAAGTGGCAAGAATTACTTTCTTACCAGCATCGGTAACTGAAACTTTTTCAGCCATCCATAATTGATAAATTTTCCCTGAATGACCCGACCCTATATCGACTTTTTCTTTCAGCTGCTGGCTATATCTTGTACTTTCTTCGATGATCCGCTCGAAAATTGCCCTGATATCAAGGGCTATATTGGACTCGTGAAGGAGTTGCCGGTATTCTTCAATCCTATCCTCATGAATCCGGACCAGGTCACTGACTATCTCGGACGAGGTTAACTTTGCAGTCATAAAAAATCAATATTTATTTCAAACACGGTCAAATGATTTAATTACTGGCCAATACACCGATTGGGTTAAATAATACTACGCCACTTTTAAATGATCTATCTCAGAAGATTACAATTATAGTACCATAGATTTTTGTATTCATTTAATAGAACGTCGCCCTGCGTATTGACGCAACGGCCAATTTAAAATACCCCACGTTTTTCGTACATACCAATGGCATACTGTTTTCGTAAAAGGAGATCTATTACGTATATTTAAGTGTTAGCCTTAGGAATAAGCGACCACCACCATACTCACAAACAAAATGAAACACTGGTATGAAAAACCCAATAAGCTGCTCACAGATTATGTGAGAACAGTTCTGGTAATGGAAGGTTTTTCCAAGGCCGACTCCGGCAATCTCCCTGTTTTTACCAATGGCATGCCGGTATTATTTTGCAGAACAGAAAAAAGTAAAGACCTGGATGAAAACATTACCCAATTGACCTTATTTGGCAAATCGCCCACCGACATTTGGGCTGTCAACAAAAAGGCAACCATAATTGCCTATTTCTTTAAACCGTTTGCCCTGGCAAGTGTGTTTAACATTTCCGCAAACAAGTTATCGGGTAAGCCCTTTGACCTTGGTATCTGGAACCCTCATAAATACAATGCACTCAGGACACAATTAATTTATGCCACAGACGCCTCACGAAAAATTGAAGTGCTTGACCATTTGCTTACACAACAGCTTAACGAAAATGAACAGTCATGTAAAATCGTTCAATATGCGACCGAT
>JBDTUH010000030.1:0-66572 GCA_040007815.1 Chitinophagaceae bacterium | reverse complement strand
TTTATCCTGTACGATACAATTTATTTTATCATGTGATAAACCATTGCCGGTATTAATGTTCCGGAAATAGAGAGTGGAAGACTGGGCCTTGCAAAACAAGGAGGAAAAAAGAAACAGGTATGTAAGCGGTATTCTCATCAATTGCAGCAAAGGTCATAAAAAAAGCGTCTCGCCGGAGGCGAGACGGATCGTTAATAGTACCCGTTATGAATATATTCTTAGAAAGATCGGATTATACCCGGTCAGTTAAGCGGTGATTAGTTTTTAACCGGCTCATTATAAAGAAAATTATCCATAGCTACCAAGTCCACCGTTCCATTATTGCTGATATCGGCTTGCCCCTGGTCTAATTGTCCCTGGTGCTCTACTCTTACAAGGGTTACTTTTTCATTTTTGAAATACACGCCAAGAAAAGAAAAATTACTGCTATTTTTTGCAGGTGCAAAAAATTTGCCCAGCGATTTTTCCCCGTCAAAGAATTCAAGCGAAGTACTCTTTGGCAGATCCACATCCGAAAATACAATGCCGAAGCCCTTTACTGATGCAGGGAATGTTTTACTGGGTACCTGGAATTCAACATCCCATTTGTTGGCGCTGACATTGGCGAAAATTTTATTACCACTGAAGCTGCTCAATTCCGACCCTGCTGAAGCATTCACTTCCGCGAAATTGGTTTTACTTACCTGGAAATTGCCCGCCGCCGAGTAAACCAGGCCACGCTGGTTAGTTACGGAAGCCTGTTCACCGACGGGGTTGAAAAAATTCTCTGGCAATTTTTTATTCAGTAATGCGTCCGGCACTCCATCCCAGTTAATTTCTCTCCGGCCACCTACCACTCCCGGCGTTGTATTTAATTGGTCACCCAACAACTGCCTGAATGCATCGAGCTGTGGATTTATGTCTCCGGTTGCGTTAACAACCACGACATCATCATTTGGTTTTACTTCGTCTTTATTTTTGGAGCAACCGGTAAAAACAACGAAAGCAGGCAGAATAGTAAGGCCCAGGAACATCTTTGATAATAAGCGTTTCATATTGATCAGGTTTAATGATGTAAGGTTTTAAATAAGAGGGGCAAATTTCATCCCCTCATTGTTTAAAACCTATCACCGGATATGTTGCATCCTATCCCCAAAAACGGGGATACGCAAAAAATCCCGGCGCAAACCGGGATTGTCTCAAAAACACCACCAACCAATCAAACTATTTGCCTGCCTGTTGGGTTTTTCCTGAGGTATAGGGAATCTCCGCTCTAATTAATGCTTTGTGGCTCGTTGTAAAAAAGATCGTCGTAAGCGACCAGGTCTTTATTACCTCCATCGCTCAGATCCTTTATACCTGCGGCTAATACCGCATTTCCTGCAGTGATCTTCACCCTGGTGATTTTTTCGACCGGGAATTGTACACCAAGAAATGAGAATCCACCTGCTTGTGTTCTAACCGGCGCTTTGAAAACACCAAGACTTTTGGCGCCATTGTAAAATTCGACATAGCTTGAATTGGCATCATCGACATCAATAAACACGATCCCAAATCCTTTTACAAAAGCGTCTGTATTGGTGCCCGCAACTTTAAATACCAATTCAGAGACAGTTGAATTGGCGGCGATGATGGATTTCTTTTTGCTGAAAGCGACAAGCTCATCGGCATAAGAAGCATCAATCTCCGTAAAACTGCTGCTGTCGAGGCGAAAAGGTGAACCTTTATCTAAATAAACCAACCCTCTTTTTCTGCCATTGGCTCCTAAGGGATCCGTCACATTAAAAAAGTCGCGGGGAAAATCATTATTGTTAGTAAAAACAAAGGGAACACCGTCCCAATTTATTTCACGCCGGCCCGTCGTTTGCCCGGGAACCATATTTAATGGACCTCCAAGTAAAGCCCTGAATTGATCTAGCTGGGCGGCGATGCCGGCTTCATCACCTGAAGCTTTAATAACGGTTGATTCAATTACGGGGGGCTGGTCAATAATGTTGTTGTCGTCTTTATTGCAGCTTGCAAAAAAAGCGACGGAGAAAATGACAGAAAGAATTTTTACCTGTTTCATAATAAAATGATTTTATGGTTAATGGTTCTGATCATGTATTTCCCATGATCAGTTTTACCATACAAATATGAATCAGCAGAAAAGTTTGTACAATCGCCGGAACTGTGATATGTATCCCTTAATATGGGTAGGTAAAAGGAGTTGGTTTAATACCCGCTTAAAACATAAACCCTGTCTTAAAATATTTTAAGACAGGGCTTATAAAAAATTCTATGTCTATTTCCAGTTGTTACTTACTTTTTTCAAAAGCAAGGTATTCTTCCATTTCACCATCTGCCAGGCGGATAGTTTTTATAGAATCCTTATCTTCTATTTTTACTAAGTAAGTCATTTTTTCACCCACGGTTATTTCCTGCACATAGAAAATGTTGTAGTCGTAATACTTGCTCTTTACCTGGTGCCTGATATCCCTGGGTAGTTTGTCTTCGAAGTAGTTGCGGACGCTGGCGACCCATTGTCCTTTACGATTATAAAATACCTTTGTTTCAATACCTTCTTTTGTGAATTCAGCCTTATAGCCGTCGATTGTTGCAGCCCATCCGGCATTATCAGCGTCTTTGAAGTTTTTGCTGAAATTTTTAACGGCTTTTGCAGTGAAAGCGGAATAGCTGCTAAAAGCAGGCAACTCTTTGTCATCGTTCATGGCAACCTCTTTTGAAGATGACGTATTCAGGTTTGCGTTTAACCCGGTAGTTTGGGCGTTAACACTGCAGCATAAAATTATAAGCGGGATAACACCAAGCTTATAAAGGGAGAATTGTTTTTTCATTGTTTAAAGTTTAATAGTTAATGGTTGATCATGTATTTTCCATGACCAGTTTTACAACGCAAATATGGATCAGCGGCAGCGCCTGTGCAATCGCCGGAACTTGGCCGGATTATCACTGAATTCGGGGAGGCAAATGGCGAATGAAAAACACGGCTGCTATAAAAACTAAATGACACCTGACAAAACAAAAAATCCTTTCTGCAGAAAGGATTTTTAACAGGCGTTGCCGCCACTGTCCTGATTTTATCAGTGCTTTGCTACCCTGGTATCAGATATATATGTTATATTAATTTCAGCGTCACTCAGCGATTGGGCTTTGATATCACCGTTTGTTTTTAAATGTACTGTCGCTTCCCCATCAATATATACTTCCAGTTTGGGACTGTCTAACACACCTATCGTTTTAACATGGCTGTTGTTTTCAACAGTGATCGTTTTTAAGGCGTTAACGTACAGGAATACTTTCAATCTTTCTTTCCCGGAGATTTGCTTCAATGGCGAGATCGTCATTGAATTTGCGGACAAATTCAGTTTCAGGCTCTTTGCCGCTTCAGGATTCAGCGAAATGGATTGACCGGCATCTGTGCCCGGAAGAAGTACAACATCCATGTCGTTTGCAATGGTGATGCGCTCAGCGTTTCCGGCATTAACAATCAATTTTTCTTCAGCCTGGGCTGATACAGACAAAACACCGAAGGTGATTGCCATAAATGATAAAAGAAATTTTTGCTTCATAAATTAAGGTTTAATTAGTGTAAAATGGTTTATAGTTACTGTAAATGACAACACAAAAATGCGCCGGAAACCAGGCTGTAACAATCGCCGAACGAAGTAGTTCTTATCACTGGAATCGGGGAGTTGGCCATTGTTTTTGGTGGTTTATTTTGTGCAGATCGGGTGAAGAGCGCGGGTAGCAAAATAATCCGCTAAGGAAAACACTTGTTTTCAGCACAAGGTTTTCCACGACAGTTCGTCCATATTTGTATTTTGGAAATACAATTCATTCACATAAAATGACAATTCATCTCTTAAAATGACAATTCATGTTGCCCCGGCCAGTTTAAAGCTGCCAAAAAGATAATTTAGATACAAGGCACATGAGTGGGTTATCATTAAATATGAAAACGCTTAATTATAGCAGTAAAGAACGAGTGATTGGCTTGCTGGTAATACCACCCGTAGCTATCGCTATTAATTTCTTCGTATTTGGCGCGGCGTATTTTAATAGCCTGCGTCACTTTTTGTTGCCCAGCCTGGTTACCAGTTCCGTAGTTCTCATGTTATATATCCTTTGCAGTATGATTGCTACGATCATGCTGAATCGTTTCCCCAAATACAGCCAGGTTTTTCAGAAGATCGGCATTGAAATACTTTGTTTTATTTCTATCACGGCTGTTGCTGTCACCGTCTTGTTTTATGGCTACGATTATATCGGTATCGAAGGCATGCCGGTGAAGATGGAAAACTATGTGTGGGTGCTGATTACCGGGGTTGTCTGCAACCTGTTGTCCACCAGTTTTAATGAAGGCGTTGCTTTTTATGAAAAATGGAGAGAAGTGGTGGACGAATCGGACCAGTTAAAAAGAGAAAACCTGCAAAGCCAGCTGGAGGGTTTGAAAGGCCAGGTAAATCCACACTTTCTTTTTAATAGTTTAAATTCCCTTTCATCCCTGATCAGCGATGACCCCGATAAAGCGGAAAAGTTTCTCGATGAAATGAGTAAAGTGTATCGTTATTTACTACGAACCAATGAAGACGGACTAACTACGCTTGAATCGGAGATGCAGTTCATACAATCTTATTTCCACCTCTTAAAAACGAGGTACGGGGATGGATTGGAAATGGAAACAAGGATCGCCGGTAAGTATAATAATTACCAGATTCCTCCGCTGACGCTTCAAATGCTGGTGGAAAACGCTGTAAAACATAACATGATATTGAAGGACAGCCCGCTGTATATTTTGATCATGACAACTAATAGTGGGAAACTGGTAGTGACCAATAACCTCCAGCGAAAAGACCGGCAGGTGTCATCCAATAAAGTAGGGCTGACCAATATTGTAAAGAAATACAGGTTAATGAAAAAAGAGGAGATCAGTGTGAGAGATGATGGGAAAGAATTTGCGGTGGTGGTGCCGTTGATACAGCCGTAGAGAATTTTAAAGTTGACGCACAATGTCTGAGGTCTTGAAGTTTTATAGTTCTGTTTGTAACTGTTTAAAAGACCAGGATGACCGGCCTTTTTAGATAGTTTACTCAATAATTTTCTTATCCACCTCCAATCTAATATCAAAAACCCAAACCCAGCGCTCTGGCTACTCCACCCTTTAAACAACTTATCCCTTAAATTCACAGTTCATTCATTCATTTTATCAAGTGGGATCATCCGGCAGTCCGGCTTAACAGTCATTAACGTAAATTGCTGTACACTACACAAAAAACTACGATTATGAAAGTCTTAATTATTGAAGATGAAGAACTGGCAGTAAAAAAACTCCGCAAAACATTGGAAAGTGTAGATAGTACGGCGCAGGTGGTGGGAGTAGCGGATAGTATTCGTTCTTCTGTCAGCTGGCTGGAGCAAAACCCCGCCCCGGACCTTATCCTCATGGACATCGAACTGGCCGACGGCCAGAGTTTTGAAATATTTGATAAAGTAGAAGTAAAAAGCACGGTGATCTTCACCACATCCTATGACGAATATGCACTGAAAGCTTTTAAGGTAAACAGTGTCGACTATCTTTTAAAGCCCGTCCAGAAGGAAGACCTGCAGGCGGCCCTGACCAAATTGAAAACCATGCAGGCGATGTACGGTGGCAATGGCTCTTCGGACCCGCTGAATGTAGAAAACCTGGTGAAGGAATTGCAACAAAAATTGCAGCCCAAAGAATTTCGTAAACGCTTCCTTGTTAAACATGCACAGAAATTGGTAAGTGTGGATGTGGAAGAGATCGCTTATTTCTACAGTGACGGCCGGTTGAATTTCTTTAAAACACTTGATAACAAAAAATTCGTAGTGGATTATACGATGGATGAACTGGAAGACATGCTGGATCCCAATAAGTATTTCCGTATCAGCCGTTCCTTTTACGTCTCTATCGCAAGTATTGACCAGATACATGATTATTTTGGCAACCGCCTGCTGCTGCATTTGAAGCCGGCCGTAGATAAAGAATCCATTGTCAGCCGTGAAAAAGTAGCCGATTTCAAAAAATGGATGGGGAAGTAAAAATGAAGCTTAACGGCACAATGTCGTTAATGATATAATGAGTGTCATGCCAAATACACAGGATGGAACTGCAAACAGAACGGTTAGTATTAAAAGATGTGTCTTTGACTGATTTGAAAGAGATTCATCAACTTCATTCATTACCGGAAACCGACAAATTTAATACATTAGGCATTCCAGCTACCATTCAGAGCACTGAGTTTTTACTAATTGAATGGATCGGGCAACAAAATATTATTCCAAGAACATCTTATATTTTTTGCATTAAACTTATTGGAGAAAATAGATTTATCGGTTTAATCGCATTGAAGCTGGGCAAACCCCATTTTAAAAATGCAGAAGTCTGGTACAAAACGCACCCCACCTGGTGGAGAAAAGGTTACACCACGGAAGCTTTAAAAAAAATTATCGGGTTTGGATTTTTCAATTTGGGACTTCATAGAATTGAAGCAGGATGCGCAGTGGAGAATATCGCCTCTATAAAAACGCTGGAGAAAGTTGGCATGATAAGAGAAGGAAGGAAAAGAGAGGTTTTACCCATAAGAGGTAAATGGATAGACAATTATTTTTATTCAATTCTGGAAAAGGACCTGAAACAATCGGGGTAAAATTGATATCTGCATCTTCAATGAGATAATGTAAGACCTGGCTTTCTCAAATATTCATTTCCAGTTTCACGATACTCCCCGTATTTTCATTGGACTCAATATGTAAAGAGGCATCTAACGCCGATGCCCGCCGGCGCATATCAGTGATACCCCTGCCCAGTAAACCGCATTGCAGATCTTCAAAGCCTTTTCCATCATCTTCCACCATCATAATTAGTTTAGGGTTTTTGAAACGAAGGCTTATTTGTATATGGCGGGCATTGGCATGTCTTACGGCATTGGTAACGGCTTCTTTAAAAATGGATAATAGTTCATATCGGTATTCCATATCTAATTGCAGTTTCATCACTTCTTTATCTATATCGAAAATCAGGCTTATATCATGAGAGTTTTCGATCTCCACTGCAAACTCTTTCATCCGGGCGATCGTATCCGGCAGGTTATCGTTGCCGGGATTGATGCTCCACACCATATCATACATGGATTGCACCATCCTGTTGCTCGCATCACTTATCTGGGCGATGTATTCTTTGGTACGTTCCCTGTCCGTATCTATTTTGTTCTTCGCCAGCTCACTGGAAATATTAATATTGCTTAGTGAATTGCTCATGTCTTCGGTCAGGCTGGTAGCAATTCTTGTACGTATGCTTTCCGTTGCTCTTATCCTCTGTGTCCGCTGCTTATCCAGCCAATAAAATAACCCAACGGCAGCAAAGGCCGCCAGTCCCAAAAACCACCATGTTTTCCAGAAGGGCGGTTTTGCTTTTATAATGAGTTTTGTAATATTTTTGGAGGCAACGCCTTCCGCATCTTCACTTTTTACCAGGAAGGTATAATTGCCGGGAGGCAGGTAAGAATACACCGCCTGGTTCGTATTGTCAGCTATTATCCAATCTTTATCGAGCCCTTCTAATTTGTATTTACTGATATAAGCACGCCCATAACCAAGCCCTGAAAATTCAATGATGATTGAATTGTTTTCAGGGTTTAATTCAATACGATCTTTTTTCAATAATGAATCCACCCGTAACGGCTGGTTCATTTGTTTAAATCCGGTGATAAGAATATCCGGCGCCGGATCATTGATCATTACTTTCAGCGGCTCAAAGATGACCATTTGGTTATCGGCGCCAAAAATGATCCGTCCGCCCGGCGTTCTGAAAGAAGCGCCGGCAACGAAATGATCATTGGCTATACCGTCCAGCCTGTCGAAATGAATAAATATTTGATTGCGGGGATTGACCCTGTAAATACCATTGGTCATTGATATCCATATATACCCGCTTTTATCTTTTTCCATCGCGGCGATATTGCCTGTCGTAGATTCCGGGAGGCTGATAGCTTTTATGATCTTCCCTTTTTTTGTATTAAAAAAATAGAGCATATTGGCGATGATTACCATCGTGGAGTCATCATATTGTATGACCGAACTGACCTGGTCCTTCGCTATTTTTCTTTCCGGGGGTTCATCAGTACCAAGGTGATAAACAATCTTATCGGTGGCAGGATCTATAGCATAAATTCCGGCGCTGGATGTTGCTACCCATACATAGCCTTTATTACAGGTCAGTATTTTGGGTATTTGAGTTGGCGGAATAGCTGAAAATAATTTCAGACCGTCGTCAAAGGTTTTCTTTCCCTTTTCCGCCGTCCATTTAAAAACCCCCAGGCTTTGCGTACCGATCCACAGGTTGCCAAATTTATCCGCTGCTATCTGCCTTAGTGTTCTGCCTTTCAGGACAACAGGATCATAAAAATTGACGGACTCTTTAGTTTGATTGTATGCCCATATACCAGGTTGGGCACTCATCCAAATGATAGTGCTGTCAGGAGATAAAGTCATGCTCCAGATATAAGGGCTGCTTTTTTCATCGATCCCTTTAATATTGAGCGGTAAGGTCCTGTAATTACTATCATACCTGTAGAGACCGTCGCCCCATGCGCCTGCTAACAGCGTCCGGTTTTTGGTGAGTATAAAAGACATCATCCATCCTTTCCCGGGAAGGTTGGTGCCACGGTTAATCTGCCTGATATTAGAAAAAAATTGTTCGGAAGGATTAAAAAAATAAAGTCCGTTGTTATTGGTAGTTAGCCAGATGTTGTGATCCCTGTCTTCAAAAAGATTATTCACCCTGACATAATCTATACTTTGTTCGTTCTGGTATCCGTTGTACACCGCTAAGAACTTGTTTTCTTTATCAAGGTAACGTGCGAAAACATTTAATCCTTTTACCCATATTGTACTATCCTTCTGTTCCATGAAACCTCTTGTTTCATAATAACCGTCTACGATGGAATTAAGAACATACTGATCTAAAACCGGTTCTTTGTTTTTCAGATCATAACAAAATATAGCAGCGCTTCCAATCCAGGTATCAAACCAGAGGCGACCTCTTTTATCAAAAAGAAAATTGTTGGGGACTGGAATCGTACCCCACCTTTCAATTAACGCTTCCTTTTCCGCATTATGCCCCGAATAGCTCAGCTGTTTTGTCTCCAGGTTGTAAACAGCAATGCCTTCTCTTCTCCCGATCCAGTATTTTTTGGTACCTGGCTGCTGAATAAGATCCACGAATTTCCAGTCAGCCGGCAGATTAATAAAGTTGTATATAGCTGCGAATTCTTTTCGCTGTTCATTCCATGTTACAAATTCGGTATTATGGAAAAGCAGGAACAGGTTTCCCTGCTCATCCTGTATCAGCTCCCTGTCATTCATCAATATGCTGGTATCTTTTACTTTGACAGTGGCCTGCTTGTAAACAAATTTCTTTGTATCAAAAGTTCCTACCTTGCCATCGCCGGTCACTACCCATAAATTTTTTTTCTTGTCTTCTAAAAGCTGTACAATATAATTATGAGGGATGGTGGAGGGATCATCTTTTTCATGACGAAAGCTCAGGTATCGCTGACCGTCAAAACGCTGCAATCCATTATTGGTAGCTACCCATATAAAACCCTGTTCGTCCTGCAAACTCGCAGTGGCTTCATTGGAAGCGAGACCAGATGATACACCATAATGCGTAAAAGTGTATTGACGGGCGCCCTGCCCTGCTGCGGTAATCGCCAGTAAAAGAAAATAAAAAATATATACCCAATGCTTTTTCAAAAAAGGAATGTGAGGTAGTCCCAAATATAGCCAATGATGATTCAAATTGCGTTTTTACGGGAACGGATTGAATCCAATGGAGAATGAATTGACGAAAACCCTGTATCAATTGTTTGCCGGAAGGTCTGTTGCCGGAGATTCATTCACGGGAAATTTCAATTCATGCAATAGTTGGTTGACCTGCCGCGATTCAAACGTCAATTTTACACTATCAAATTCATTAATCATTAAACCTTTCACAATGAAAAAAATTTTCTTATTATCCTTGGTGGCGGCAGTACTTGCCGGCTCATGTTCAAAAGACAAAGAAGAGAACGGTGGTATTTACAAAGGCCCTGTTCAAAAATTTCAGCACGGAAAAGCCTGGACATGGGTACAGATCGATAGAAACAATAAACCTGAAAGAATAGGAATTGCTATTGATGATGAAGCGATGAGTAGTCTTGACCCCGGTGGCGAGCATAACGGAGGACATGATCATACCAACGGACTTTCTTTAGCCTTCCATCCCAAAGCCGGCGTTACTCCCTTCCTGCATGCCTTGTTGGATTGGAACCCCAATGGGCATGAGCCGGAAGGCGTATATACACTGCCTCATTTTGATTTCCATTTTTATATGACAACAGAGGCAGAGAGAAAAGCTATTCCTCCTTTTGATATTGATAATACGGGCTTCCTCAATTTTCCCGCACCAGGCTACCTGAATGAAATATATGCACCCGTTCCAGGCGGTGTTCCCCAAATGGGTACACACTGGGTGGATGTAACTACTCCGGAGCTGAACGGAGGAATATTTACCCAAACCTTTCTCTATGGAACCTATAATGGCAATGTCACTTTTTATGAGCCAATGATCACCAAGGCTTTTCTCGACAATCATCCAACCTACCAGAGAAATTTTCCGGTACCGCAAAAATTCAGGAAAGAAGGATACTACCCGACCAAAATGAGAGTAGAAAAAATAAACGGAATTACCAATATAATACTGGAGGGTTTTGTTTACAGGCAGGCTTCCTGAAAAATAACAAAACAAGCGGATAAATTATTAAAAGACTATCTACGGTAAAACTTTATTTATGAAAAGCAATATCAACTGGAACATATTAGCTGGCAAGAAAATTTTATTTGCCAGTATGCCTGCCGAGGGGCATGTAAACCCGCTGACAGGGTTGGCCAAATATCTACAGGCGCAGGGAGCTGATGTACGCTGGTACACGGGAGCTTCCTATGCGCCTAAAATGAGCAAGCTCGGCATCCCTCTTTTCCCTTTTAAGAGAGCACTTGATATAATGAGTGAAAACTTAGAACAACTTTTTCCCGAACGGGAAAAAATAAAAGGGCAAGTGAAGAAGCTGGTACATGACATGATTCATGTATTCATCCGGCAGGCGCCGAAGTTCATCGATGACATGCAGGATATTCGTAAAGAGTTTCCTTTTGACCTGGTAGTGGCGGAATGTACGTTTACGGCTATTCCCGTTATTAAGAAAGTATTCCAGGTGCCTGTTGTGGGTGTAGGTATCGTTCCGCTAACGGAAACCTCCCGTGATTTGCCACCAGTCGGTTTAGGAATGACTCCTTCCTACACTATTCCCGGAAGGATCAAGCAGCAATTCCTGCGTTTTGTTACAGATAAAATTTTATTCAGGGAAGCTAACCTGGCCGCTTACGAAGTACTGGAAAGCTACGGCGTACAACATAACCGGTCTAATATTTTCGACCTGATTGTAAAAGCTTCTGACGTCTATTTGCAAAGCGGCACCTCCGGTTTTGAATATCGCCGCACTGATATGGGACAAAATATTCGTTATATCGGATCGCTCCTGCCGTATTCGGCCGGAAATAAATTCTCTTCGTGGTCTGATACGCGTCTCAATCAATATGAAAAAATAATAGTGGTAACACAGGGTACTGTGGAGAAAGATGTTGAAAAATTACTGGTACCCACACTGGAAGCGTACAAAGGCACGGATACGTTGGTGATATGCACTACCGGCGGATCACAAACCGATGAATTGAGAGTGAGATTCCCCCAGCCTAACCTGATCATTGAAGATTTTATTCCGTTTGACAGCATCATGCCTTATGCGAAAGTATATGTTACCAATGGTGGTTATGGTGGCGTGATGCTCGGTATAGAAAATAAATTGCCGATGGTAGTGGCTGGTGTACACGAAGGCAAAAATGAGATCTGTGCAAGAGTAGGTTATTTTAAATTAGGTATCAACCTGAAAACAGAAAGACCTGACCCGGCTCAAATTAAAAAAGCAACCGAAAAAATATTGGCTTCTTCCGTTTACAAAAAGAATGTACAAAGACTGAGTAAAGAATTCCGCCAGTATCATCCCGGTGAACTAAGCGCCAGCTATATTGGTGCATTATTCAACAAGCTGGAAAAAGCAAAAGCCAGGACCTCTTACCTGAAAAATGAAGTAGCGGCCTGAAGTACTAATCTCTTTCAATAAATAAATAAAAATTATTAACTACGACTGCCACGGGTGGTCATTAAAAAAATGCTATGACAAGATTTAATATTTTCAACCAGATCCATAAAGCTTTAAGAGCTATGTTATATGATACATCACTGACCCTGCAGCAAACCTATTTTGCGGATGCCGAAGAAGCGGAGACAGCTATGGAAAAAGTAAGGCAGGTGGTAGACATTTTTGACGGGCATGCATCACACGAAGATCATTTTGTGTTACCGGCGATTCATGACTATGAGCCTTCCTTAGTCGATGCTTTTGAACAGGAGCATGTAAAAGATCATTCTTTATCAGAAAAACTCAGGGGATTGCTGACCGTTTATGATCATGCTATCAAGACAGAAGTGAAAATTGAAACCGGCCAGGCTATTAACCGTGCCTTTATCGAGTTCATGATATTCAATTTGGAACATATGGCTAAAGAAGAGACCGTATTGAATAAAGTATTGTGGAGATATTACTCCGATGAAGAGATAAAAGGCATCAATCAGCGGATCGTCTCCGCGGTGCCACAGGCTGAAATGGCCGTTGCCAGTGTCTGGATGATGCGAGGTCTGAGCAATACGGAAATAAGCAGTTGGTTAAAAGCCGTTGAGAAAACTGCGCCGAAACCGGTATTCACTCAGCTCTTTAGTGTCGCCGAAAAGGAATTACCGGAGAATCGTTTCCGTAAACTAATGGAGAACCTGACGGAAGGAACGATGGTGGTTTGAGCTTCTCTTTTTGAACATTGAATATTGAGCATTGAACATTTTGTTATAAGGATTTGAAAATTTTAGATGCTCAATGCTCAATGCTCAATGCGCAATATTCAATTGAAAACATATTGCAAACATTATTTAATATTCAGATTATGAAACCAATAAAACATTTAGTTGTCGCTATAGCTTCTTTGCTATTGTTTTCATTTAAACAAATTAATACTGAAAAACCAAATGCATTAACCGGTAAATGGCTGAACGGAACTTTCTCTATGAGCAACTGGTGGAGCTACGATGGAAAGAAATATATCGGCAATCCCTACAGCCGTTCCGTAGCCTTCAATTTCACCGAAACCGGCGAGGCTGAATTTTTCCTGGCAATAAAAACACATACGGGTTATTGTGCTACGGAAGGATTTACTTACCAGAAAGGGAAGGTAAAATTCAATGAAGCCGAACAGTCTTTTACCCTGTATCCTGATAAAGGAAATTATCGCGGTTTCTACTCCTGTGCTGCTGGCAGCAATTTCGACAGGCCCGCCAAACCGGAAGAACTGAAAGCGGCTACGTATTACTGGTCGATCGAAAAAGATGAAAACGGTCAGCAATGGCTGGTGATAAGGTTCAGCCCGGATAAATCTTCCGCCGGGAGTTATTTTAAACAAACAACCTGGTAACATATAAAACAAACTGACATGAAAAGTATTATCCATTTTTTTGAGATCGTTGTCATTGCGATAAAAATATCCGTGATGAATGACAACTCCAAAAGATCACTGATCAGCAGCATACGACCATTGCTGTGAAAAAAGCTGTTGGCAAAAGCCGCAAGGTTACGTGATGGCCATCAGCGGTAGTTACAGCAGTGCCGTTGATCAGGCCGTCACTTTTTTATTTACAGCACTTAATAGAAGAAGTTTGTAAATTGAAAATTATCCATACTTTATTCATGCTAAAATTTAATTTCATCATTACAGGCTTTATTCTTTTGAGCTTTTCTTCAAACGGTCAATACCGGCGGTTCGAATCTTTTATTCCTGCCGGTTTCAGCCTGTTGGACAGCGCATCGGGCGATATTAACAAGGACGGGAAAAAAGATTTTTTGCTTATACTTATAAATAACCACGAAGAGACGGCTGCGGACACAACCCGTCCATTGCTTTTACTGACGGGTGATGGGAAGGGATTATACCAGCTGGCGGAAAGAAATGACAGCGTCGTTTTATGTAAGGGATGCGGCGGTGTATTTGGCGACCCTTATGCATGCATTACGATTAAGAATGGCTTCTTTTCCATTGAACATTATGGCGGCAGCAACTGGCGGTGGAGCAGGGTTATCACTTTTAAATATGATGTGAAATTGAAGCAATTCGTTGTTCACCGTGATGCGGGGGATTCCTTTCATACTTCCAATCCGGACAAGGTCACCACGCATGTGTATCATAAGGAAGATTTTGGTAAACTATTATTTGCAAACTATTCTTACGAGCGGGCATCAGATAAATAATCCCGCGATAGTTTGCAAATAAAAGCAGGTGGGAAAATTTCGCAACAAATATTTTTAAAAAGCCGACATGAAAATTCTTTTATTGGGAGCCACCGGCAGAACGGGTCGTCACTTGTTGCTGCAATCTCTGGAGCGGGGACATATCGTTCATGCGCTGGTAAGAGATAAAAGCAAAATAAAAATCGCTCACGAAAATCTTACTGTATCTGAAGGCTCACCGTTAGATAAAGCTTTATTGAATAATGCCATGACAGGATGCGATGCCATAGTGAGCGCCTTGAATATTTCCCGCAACAACGACTGGCCATGGGCGAAGTTGCGGACACCAAAAGATTTTTTATCCTCCGTGATGGAAAACATTATTGAGCTGGCGCCCCAACATTCTATTCAACGGATCATTTTTACTTCGGCATGGGGAGTGGCGGAAACGAGAAAGGATATACCCGGCTGGTTTCGCTGGTTTATTGAACAAAGCAATATCCGGTATCCTTACGACGATCATGCAAGACAGGAAGAACTGTTGAAACAAACTTCTCTGGAATGGACTGCTGTCCGGGCGGCAGGGCTGGTCAATACAAAAAGAAAGGAAGCGGTAATTGTGTCGTTTGATAATATACCCCGGCCACGGCTAATCATCGGGCGTCGTAGTCTGGCTTCATTTATGCTGGATGTGCTGGAAAAGAATATGTATGTAAAGGAGATGCCGGTGGTATCGGAGAGATGATTTCCGTTTAGGTTTATATTGGCAATGAATTAAATTTGATAAGAGCTTGCAGCATTATCATAATTGCCTGTAAAAGCGAATAGAACCTCAAATAAAAGTTCATGCCAAAAGCGATTTTTTTAAAAACAGCGGTTTTGTTCTTTGCGATAAATTATTCTCCCCGACAAATAAATGCACAGCATTCTGACTCTTTGCAAATTGCTTCCATACCGCATAAATTATTTTGGGAAAACAAGGCGAATAAATTTTCCATTCAAAATAATAGCTTAACCATGGAGGCTGGGGAAAAAACTGATATGTTTCGGGATCCGAATGTTACGTATAATACGGACAATGCTCCTAAACTTCTGTTCAATGCAGATGAGAACTTTATACTATCTGCGTCGATCGAACATTCATTTGTGAATAAATGGGATGGAGGTGCAATTGTTATAAAAAGCGACAGTTTAAATTGGATCAAATTTTGTTTCGAAAAAGATTATACAGGAGCCAGGAGGGTAGTAAGTGTTGTAACCAAAAACATCTCGGACGATTGTAATTCGGTCGTGGTCAACTCAAATAAGGTTTTTTACAAAGTTGCTAAAGCCGATAATGTAATTACGCTATACTATTCTACGAAAGGATTGAAATGGTTCCTGGTAAGACACTTTCAATTTGACACAAAGCCTCGCTGTGCGATAGGATTCCTGGCCCAATCTCCTACAGGGAAAAAATGCACCGTAAAATTTTCCGATATAAAATACGCTAATAAAAAAATTAAAGACCCCTATATTGGCGAGTGACATCGATACTTGAAAAATAACATAGACCTATACCGCAGCTGCAAAATGCGGACGAACAAGCAGGATTTCGCCCCTGGTTTGACAGCCTCAATTAAGGAAGATGAGTTTTATGGCATTGTCCATTCTCCTTAACAAGACAATAGCCGGTTATTGAATTTGTAGCAATAATTTGCAAAATCGGTACGAAGCAGAGTGTTATTTCGGAAAGATTACGTAGATTATCTAAAATTCGTTTTTGTGAAGAATGAATCGTGTCAGCCAGAGCCCGATAAAGTGAAAACCAATGCGTAAATAATATTTAAACCATTGTTTTCGTTTATTAAAAGGCAAAAGTGGTATGATTTATCCTTCTGCAGCAGACATTGTACCATTTTTAAAAAGCCTGGCCCAGGGCTTACAACCTTACGCAGAAGCCAATGAAGTGCACATCTCCTTTTCATCCTGTATAAAAAAGCAAGTTGCGTATTACCAGCCCTTTCTACTTTCCCAATCCGTTGTTCAACTAATTTGTAACATCATCAGTTTTCTGCCACCAAAAAACAATATCGGGGTAAGGCTACTTTATACCCCCGATAATCTGAACTTACGGGTAGAGATAGAAAATACCCGCATTAATTTAATAAGGGTAAATGATGTTTGTACACAAAGCATCTATACATTTACGGCGTATCCATTACCGAATGGTACGATCTATCGGTTGGTTCTTCCTTTGCAGCAGGAGGTTTCCCCTTCAAATTCTTTCGTGCATACAAATATATCGGCCGTCAATCGTCCCCAATTTTATAAAGAAATTCAAAAACGTTTCCGTTCTCATTTTACACAAACCGAAAAACTAATGGCTACTTTGGAAAAGAGCCAGCCGCAGGAAGCCGCTTTTATGCAAAAAATAAATGCGCTGATAAAAGCTAACCTGGAGCATGAAAATTTTGATACCAACGCTTTATGCGAAGCAATGTCGCTAAGCCGGACGCAATTGTTTCGCCGGGTAAAATCGCTTATCAAACAAGCTCCGGTCAACCACATTAAGTTGATGCGGCTGCAAAGAGCTAAAGAACTATTGGAAACTATGGATTGCACCGTTAGCAAAATATCTTTTAAAACCGGGTTTCAGGCCATAAGCCATTTCTCAAAGATTTTTAAAAAACAATATGGTATCCTGCCGTCCGCTTACCGTAATAACGGTAAGCCTGCAACAAATGAATAAAAGATTGCAACAAATGAACTAACAATGTGATCTTTTTGAAAGATAGCTTTGGTGAAATATTTTAAACATGGAACAACATAAACAAAACAAGGAATTTATCATCCGTTATTTTAATGCTCTTAGCGGTGTTCCCAAAACACGGGAAATCCTGGAGAAGTATATTACAGACGAAGAACTGCTGGGGCATATTGCCTTTTTTGAAGCGGCTTTTCCCAATTACGAAGTGTTTGCTGATGAAATGACCGCTGAAGGCAACCGGGTAGTGGTTCGGGCCCGGCTCAAAGGTTGTCATGAAGGTGAGTTTAATGGAATGTTACCTACGCATCGCAACATCGACATACCGTTTGTAGTCAGCTATGAAATTGAAAACGGAAAAATCGCACATCACTGGCTTATTGCGGATCAAATGGCGTTGATGGAACAATTGGGTGTGATGAATGTGCCGGCATAACTGGCGAGAGAAAAAATTCCAATGCTTTTATAATTTAGCTAATCCCCGCCACTGGTGGGGATTTTTCTTGCGCTGATCTTTGGGTTCCGTAAAAAGAGAATAACTTGTTTAATGAATTTATACCCTGAGCCATCATACAAGCAATACTAAAGAAAATTGTTAGTCATCCGTTATGGTAATGTAAGAACAGGGTAATTTAAAAGGATATCAAATGAATGTAGCGATTTTACTATTTGAAGAATTTGAAACACTGGATGTATTTGGACCCGTAGAAATCTTAGGCAGGCTAAAGGGTAAATACCAAATTTCATTTTATTCTATGTCGGGAGGGCTGGTGAAAAATGGTCATGGAGTTTCTATCCTTACCCAAAATATCGACGAAATAATAAACGGCGTTGATATATTTCTTATTCCCGGCGGTCACGGGACCAGAATAGAGGTTGACAATATTCAGCTGATAGATAAAATCAGGACGATTTGCCAATTGAGCCAATTTGTTTTTACCGTCTGTACGGGAACCGCTATACTTGCGAAGACCGGGCTTTTAGACGGTAAAAAAGCGACTTCCAATAAAAGAGCTTTTGATTGGGTTATCACCCAGGGCGAAAATGTTAACTGGATCAGGAAGGCCCGCTGGATCAAAGATGGAAAATTTTATACATCAGCCGGCGTGAGCGCCGGTATGGATATGACATTAGGTTTCCTTGAGGATATGCATGGACTTGAATTTGCCCGCAAGACCGCTTTTGAAATTGAATATGATTGGGTAGAAAATATGGAGGAAGATCATTTTTATCTGCAGTAAAGGCAAACCGGGTGCTATATTTTCACCCTTACAAATTTAGTACGTACTCCTTCCTCTCATTTTCAAATTGTACTTCTATCGGAAAAATTCCCGAGGGAATAGTTGTGGGAAACCAATTCCTGTTTTCCGGAACAACGATAAATAAACCCTCATCATCGCCAACCGCTCTGAAATAACGAAACGGTGGCTGTTTATCAAAATAAGAAAGCTGGTATTGTTGCATTATACTGCTGACGGATTTATCAAATTCATCTTTCTCCAATACTAAACCTATTTCACTGACAGATAGAAATTGCGTTGAAGAAAAAGGTTCATCCGTTTTATTATCCAGGTCAAAACGGGCGATCAGTTCCATAATATTCCCCGCAGGATCAAAAAAATAAACGGATTTGGCATGCCAGCTTGCAAAATCGGCGATATCACTTTTGTATTCATCTATCCAGATCAATTCAACACGACCGGACAACCAGGCTTTCGCTTCTTCAATTTTATTATCTGGGATATTGATGGCAACATGATAAAAAGGATCGGCAGCACCCACCTGTTTAAATACAAGCTCCGTGCTGCCGATCTTTATAATTGTTTCAGTTTCGTTTGTAGTATCCAACGGTAACTCCATCTCCTTGCTATAAAAAGCGGTAAGCTCTTTTAACTGGGAGGTTTGCAATATCACCCGGTTTATTTGCATGCTTCGGCAAACTTAACCATTTCTGTTTCGCCTTTACCGAAGGACAGCTTGCAGTCCTGGCATTTTTCATGATGCTGCCCTGCTTTGACGGCAAAGCTTATGACCATAATGCAAATAGCGAGGAATGCCGCGATCTCGATTTTCTGTTTCATCATTTTATTTAATGATATAAGCGAAAGCTTATTTTAATTCATCCAACGTTTTTGGACCCGGTACACGGTTCTCAACTGGTTTGGTTGATTTCAGGAAGGCGAAAATGGCTTTCAGGTCGGTATCATTTAAATTTTTATACGCAAACCATGGCATAGGTGGCAATAAGGGGCGGCTTTCTTTCAACCCTTTTGATTTGCCTTCGCGGATAGCACGGAAAAATTGTTCTTCGGTCCAGTTGCCGATCCCGGTTGCATCCGAACTGATATTCGCTGCGTAAGACTGACCCCAGGGGCCAACAGCGGATGTAAGATCCATGGCAAACAGCATGTAACCATCTTTCATAACACCGGTATTGGCTTTACCCAATGGGCTGCCGGCAAGATGACCACCAAAGCGATGTTCCATATCAAGCTCCATGCCTTGCGGTCCAAATTTTTTAGACGAATGACAATCATCACAACCCATAGCATTAACAAGATAGCTACCGCGTTTGATCAGGCTGTCCTGGCTGATCACTGCCTCACTGACGGGATTGTCAGCTGTGCCTTTGCTGTTACAGGCAACAAATAAGATGGAGGTAGTCGATGCTGCAATAATCGCAGCGAGAATTAAGAATGACTTTTTCATGTATTAATTTTTATAAGTGGATAAGCCTGCCAGCCGGCAGGCGGGGTTTAATTATATACCGAATATTAATCCTGCCAGTAGGCTTACAAAGCCGGTTATATTTAATGCTTGCCGTATATGATACAGGTTGAACCATTTGGAACGATACAGAGTCCAGTTCTCAGGATAGCTGTCAGTGGTCCAGCTGTTGATTAATTTGTTGAGCGGAACATTTCCTTTGGTAGCTATTAAGACATCGGCCAGTAAAGCTAACAGTGCGATAACGGATGTGATGAATAACCATCCCCCGGGATTAACTACACAAAAGGCTGTCAGCAGGAGAGTAGCTCCCAGTGCAGAATAATAAACGATTTGTAAAGGAGCTTGCAGGGTTTGCGTCATCAGATTCCTGGTTTCAATATAAGTACCGGCCTGCATTTTCTTGAACGTGGTTGACATAGCCAGTATATAAAAAAAACTCTGGCTGATCACAAACGCATACATCAGCAGCGTGATGAACAAAGTGATTTTGATTGCCATGATTTTGGTTTTAATAAATGTGGATGCAAAATAGATCGGGTGGTTGGTGGAGGCAACGCCGGAGTGATTGGATTGTAGCTATCGGGGGATGAATTGTAATACAACCAGCCGGAAATCCGGGTCATTCCGTTTTAATTTCTTCGATAAAATATTGGTTTAAAAAAATGTTTTTCAGGGCGGCTGCATACAGCTCAATATTCTGCTGGTAAAAAGCCTGCTCATCCTTTAGCGTATAATCTGACGGTCTCTTGCTTCCGGGGAATTCCATAGTAAGAATTCTCATCGCTTCCCTGTTTTTAGAAGGATTTGTTTCATCAGCAACTGCGGTTGAAGCCCAGGTGCCTAATGATACACCGCCGCCTCTTTTGTCGGGTAACGATGACCCGGAAAAATTTCTTTTTTGAAAACAGCCTGCTGGCACGGCTAGTGGATCTTTGTAATATAAAGCGGAAGGTTTTTTATCTAAGTGATTCCCCGGAATGTATCCGCCATTTAATTGAATATCTTTTGCGATAGCGATGGCAAGACTACTATCCGTTTCATAACCTAACGCGATACTCTTATCATCTGTTCGCGGATCGGCGAAGACACCGGCGTTGGTCGTATCACGGATTGCATGAAGGTTGACGATTCTTTGTGGACGGTATTGATCGATAAGGTCCAATAAAAAACTATTCTCATTTTCTATTTTTCTGCCGGCATGATCCAATGCCTCGTCTTCATCAAAAGCCATTCCGGGTGTGGGCATTTGCCGGTTGGGATCAACAGCGCCGGGAAAACTATAGCGGCCGATATTTTCAACACCACCTATCTGCGATGGCAGTTGTTTAGCCACTTCGGCATTGTCGGGAAATAAAGAAGGTATAATTATTACATTGTAAAACAGGATATCAGCGGGTGTTATTATTTTAAGTAATTGTTTGGCTACTTCAATGGAGGATAATTCAGAACCATGTACACCACCAATGATTAGTGCTCTTTTGTTGCTGGTGCCGGGAAAGAAGAAAGCTTCGACATTTCTTCCCCTTTGTGATCTTCCCAATACAAAGTTGGTGGCTTTCCTTTCTGTCAAAACTTTATTCAATTCTTCGGAGTACAAGTTGGCTTTCTCATTGCTTGTAGTAAACGAATGATCTCCCTTGCCGGGAAATTTTGTATGGCCGTTACTGCTGGCGGATGATAGCAGGGAAAAGGCAATAAAAAGCAATATGGATGATTTGCATCGCATGGATAAGGTTATTCAGGTTTAATGATTCTTGATAAAGTCCCTCTCCCGGGAATCTTTAAGGAGAGGGGTTATAGGGGTCCAGGTTTATAATTTGATGAATTCAACCCTGCGGTTGAGTACTTTTCCTTCTTTCGTTTTATTATCAGCTACAGGTTGCGTTTCTCCTTTGCCTTCTGTTTCAAAGCGGGTGGCATCCAAACCGAATTCAGTAACCAGCATATCTTTTACAGCTCCGGCTCTTTTCTTTGATAGTTCCATATTGGCCTTATCATCGCCATCGCTGCTGGTATGACCAATTACTTTAATTTTTATGGAAGCATTTTCTTTTAGTACCGTGGCAATATCTTTAACTACCGCATAAGACTCGGGCTTGATCACCGCACTTTGAAAATCAAACAGGATACCGGTAGTGGAGAACTTGCCTTCTTCTACCAGTTTATGACGGGCATCAGGCTTCCCGGTGGCTACTTTGATATTGCTTACAAAAACACCATACTGATCTTCTTTGTAATTGGTATATCCCACTTCAAAATATACCTGGTTCATGATCACACCGGCCGGTACGCCTTTTGGTACATCAAATAATTTTTCCTCATTGATCCACATTCTCAATCTTTCTTTTTGCACCTGCATGGATACATGCACCGGTTTGCCATAAAATTTTTCCAATGATTCAAAAACTTTATTATCACCCGTGAAGTATGATTTGTTAGCGAGGTAGGAATTGACTCTTACCTTGGAATTTTTAAATTCCGCTGGTTGTATGGTCGTTACGATAGAAGCGTATTTTTTCTGATCTTTCAGGAAATCATTACCATCATTGGCTTCATCTTTTGAAGAGAATAAGCCGAAGAAAAATTCGGGGTACATCCAGCCATTATTTTTCAGGTTAAGGATCATATCGAACTCTACGGTATAGTTTTCACCGAATTCCTTTTTATTGCTGCTCAGGTAGGTAAAAGGTTTATGCAGGCGTAACCAGTTGCCGGGATATTTATCTATCGTGGTTACTTCGCCGGTACCGCTGGTATTCCAGGCAGTGGGTAATTCAGCCAAAGCTTCGCCTTCAAAGTTGTCATAATATAAAATCCGTTCACCAGGGATGAAATCATATTTTGTATAAGCTTTTAAAGCGGGCTCTTCTGTTTTTACTTCTTCTTTATTTTCCTTTGGAGCAGAAGACGGAGTTGTAGTGGGTTCGGGCTTTTGTTTGCCTTCTATTTCATCAAGGGTCTTGTCTATCTCTTTGTCGATTCTATTGTCCGCCCGTTGTTTCGATTTGTTTTTTACTTTATTAAGGATATTATTAAACTGCGCATCAACTGCAAAAGGTAAAACAGCTATGAGTAATACAAGAATAAGCTTCCGGTTCATATCGATAAGTTTTAATGTTGGAGTCAAAAGTATTGTTGCGGTGGTCGCAGGAAAAGAGCAGGCTGTCCGAATTGTTTAAAATGCAGTTTGAGTTGAAAAATCAACGGATATAAAAAATACGGGGTTATCTTTCCGGTAATTTTTTAGAAATCAATTTCGTAGTACAACAGATAAAATCATGGAAAGAAATAAGCTCCGGTTAATATGGATGATATCCATTTTTGTTGTATGTAAAAATGCTGTCGCACAGGACGAATATTATTTTACAACAGGCCTGTCTGTAAATGGAGTTCATCAATATGGAAGAGAAGCCCTGTACAGGGATAAATTAGCTTACCAGCTTTATACTAATACCATCAGGAAACCCGTAGATGGCGGATCATCGGATATGATTAATAGCAAAGGAGAGAATGTTAAATGGCAATTGATCAAAGCGGATACTGCAAAAAGGTTTGCAAGCAGGGGGTTTGGATTTGGCGGCGGAGGTGGTTACATCTATTTTACATATGAAGCGGATAAAGAAAAAACAGCTTTACTAAACATAAGCGGTAATAGCGCCATATTCTTCAATGGTGAATTGCATGCCGGTGACCCGTATAGTTCTGGTTGGTTATATATTCCGGTAAAACTTAAAAAAGGAACGAATGAATTGTATGTCCGTTCGGGCGGTCCAATGATTGTTAAGTTGTTGTTCCCAAAAACCCTTGTTCAACTAAATACCGGTGACCCCACATTGCCTTTTATTGTATTAGGTGAACCGAACCACTCGTTGAAAGGAGCTATCGTTATAATCAATGCTTCAGCTGATCCGGTAAAAAATTACCAGTTAAAGAGTTTGATTGCTGATAAAGAAACAATAACTGATGTGCCGGTCATTCCACCCGCATCTTCCCGAAAAGTGATTTTTAATTTTAATGGCGAATCGATTGTTGCAAAAGGTCAGCATGAATGTATTATTTCATTGGTCAGTAAAGGAAAAGCAATTGATGAAAAAAAGATCATGATCGATGCGGTAGAACCAACAGACAAATACAGTAAAACATTTATCAGTGAAATCGACGGCAGCCTGCAGTATTACGCAGTAACGCCTCAAACACCAGCCAGTCAAAACCCTTCTGCTTTATTTCTGTCGGTTCATGGTGCGGGAGTGGAAGCCATTGGCCAGGCAAGGGCTTACAAACAAAAAGACTGGGGAACATTGGTAGCAGCAACCAATCGCCGGCCAAGGGGTTTTAATTGGGAAGACTGGGGCAGGCTGGATGCACTGGAGGTATTGAATATCGCAAAAGAAAAATTTAAACCCGATCCTCAACGGATCTATCTCACCGGTCATTCAATGGGTGGACATGGCACCTGGTTTTTAGGTGCTACCTATCCTGACCTTTGGGCGGCGATAGCGCCCTGTGCCGGTTATCCAACATTAAAAGGTTATGGTTCCGCTGATGGATTGATTCCTGATAGCGGCGACTCTCCCATGCAACAACTTTTATTGCGAACCAGTAATCAAAGTGATGTTCCTAAGCTGGCCACTAATTATAAAACATTAGGCGTTTATATTTTTCATGGAGACTCCGACAGAACAGTTTCCGTCAACTATGCGAGGCAAATGAGAAAACAGCTGGCGGATTTTCATTCCGACATGAGCTATTACGAATTTCCCGGTGGTGAACATTGGTTCGGCGATCAGAGTGTGGATTGGAAACCCATTTTTGATTTTTTTAAATGGCATACTATTTTACCGGATAGTGCTATGAACAATATTGATTTTACGACTGCCAGTCCCGGTATATCATCCAGTTATCGCTGGATAGCGGTTGAGCAGCAGTTTTTTCCTCTGCAATACAGCCGGGTGCAACTTAAGCGAAATAAAAAAACAAAAACGATTACCGGTTCAGCAGAAAATGTTGAGGTATTGAAATTAAAATTGGGTGAGTTTGGCAGTAATGCTTCTATCAGCATTACTCTCGACAGCATGAATAACATTCAGTATACAACTGCAGGCGACAACGACAGTATTTTTTTGGCTAAGAAAAACACGGGATGGGCCGTTGTTGAGAAACCTGGTCCCGGCGAAAAAGGGCCGCTTCGTTATGGTACTTTCAAAGATCCTTTCAATCACCGGATGATCTTTGTTTATGGTACCAGAGGAAATGCGGAGGAGAATAAATGGAGTTTTGAAAAAGCCAGGTATGATGCGGAGACATGGTATTACCGTGGCAATGGCGCTGTGGATATTATCGCCGATAAAGAATATTCACCGGATAAGTATGCAGGTCGTAATGTGATTATTTATGGCAATGCCAATACGAATAGTCTCTACAATAGTTTAATGGATAATTGCCCGATCAGGGTGGAGCGAAATAGTGTAAAAGCCGGTAATGAGATTTTGGAAGGTGATGATCTCGGCGCTTATTTTGTTTGGCCAATGAAAGGATCAGTTATTAATTCTGTGGGGGTAATTGGGGGTACGGGTATAAAAGGAATGCAGGCTGCCAATGCCAACCAGTATTTCGCAGGAGCCAGTGGTTTTCCTGATTTTATGGTCTTTCGTCTCGCCATGTTACAGTCTGGTGTCAGTGAAATAAAACTGGCCGGTTTTTTTGATAATAACTGGAGATTGGCAGGTGATAATTTTATTTTGAATAAATAGGGAGTAAAAATGGGTCAAAGGGAAAACCAAGTGTATAATTTTCCCGGTTTTTCCAATTTTTGAGCGGGGATCGTATTAAAGCCCGAAGGGCTGATAAGATTATAGCAAAAGATTAAATACAGAAATGAAAACCCCGAAGGGGTGACATAATTTATACAAACTAAACTAACCCGCTATGCCAGGAACATTTTGCCAACTCTCTATCCAGGTAATTTTTGCGGTAAATGGAAGAGAAAACCTGATTAGGGATAAATGGAACACAGAATTATATAAAAACATTGCCGGTATTATTAAAGGTAAAAAGCAAAAGCCTATCATTGTAAATGGCATGCCTGATCATATACACGCTTTTATTGGGTTAAAGCCCGCCATGGCTGTATCTGATTTAGTAAGGGATATTAAAAACAATTCATCCAATTTTGTTAATGACCGTAAGCTTGTAAAAGGGAAGTTTTCATGGCAGGAGGGATATGGAGCATTTTCATATTCTCACTCACATATAAGCAATGTTTATAATTATATTCTCAACCAGCAGAAGTATCATAAAAAGAAAACGTTCAACAAAAAATATCTTGAATTCTTAAAGAAGTTTGAAGTGGAACATGATGAGAAGTATTTGTTTGAGTGGTATGACTAATCTTAGCTTTTTCTGTCACCCCTTCGGGGTTAAATGTCATTTTGTTTGTGCATTTCTATAATTATAGCATCCCTTCGGGATTTATAACCCCAAAGCCTGGAATAAAAACATAGAGTTGACAATAGTTGCTTCTTCTGTGGAATTTTCGCGAAAGTACTATTCAATCAATTTTAGGTAAAATTGATAAACTATCAGTTATTTTACTCTCATATAATTTTACATTTGAAGGTTACATTTGTAGTATTTTTAATAAAACGAGTTTATGAATAAATTTAGTTGGGAAGGTGTTTTTCCCGCCATGCTTACTCCTTTTACTGCGGATGACAAACTGGATTTCACCCTGTTTGAAAAAAATGTAAATGCGCAATTAGATGCAGGCATCGAAGGTCTCATCCTGGGCGGTTCGCTCGGGGAAGCCAGTACGCTGGAAAGGGAAGAAAAAATTCAATTGTTGATATATGCAGTGGAAATAGTGAAAGGGAAAATCCCTGTTGTACTGACCATTGCGGAGCAGGCGACCAAAGTCGCTATTCAATTGGCGCAGGAGGGAGAAAAGAATGGAATGGATGGACTGATGATATTGCCACCGATGCGCTACAAGGCTGATGACAGGGAAACGGTTGAATATTTTAAAACAATTGCCGCCAATACCTCATTGCCAGTGATGATATACAATAATCCGGTGGATTATAAAATTGAAGTAACGCTCGATATGTTTGAAGAACTGACGGCTTGCCCCAATATTCTATATGTCAAAGAATCCACCCGTGATGTGACGAATATCACCCGTATGCGTAATCGTTTTGGCAACAGGTATAAATTATTTTGCGGGGTTGATACATTGGTCATGGAAGAATTGATGCTCGGTGCTGATGGCATTGTGGGTGGACTGGTAGACGCATTCCCCAAAGAAACGGTAGCTATTTACAAATTGGTAAAAGCAGGTATGTACAAAGAGGCGTTGGAAATCTACAGGTGGTTTTTGCCTTTATTAGAATTGGATATTCAACCCAAGCTGGTGCAATATATTAAACTAGCGGCCGCACAAACCGGGCTTTGTTCGGAACATGTAAGAGCACCACGATTGATACTGGAAGGTAAAGAAAGAGAAACCGTATTGGGTACCATTAACAAAGCGATTAACAAAAGACCCGTATTACCTGATTATTTAAAACTGCCATCGGTAGTAAACATTTAGGATATTATATTTTCACTTTTGACTTCTGACTTTCACAAGCATGTCTTCAAAAACTTTTTTCTGTATCGACGCTCACACTTGCGGTAATCCCGTAAGAGTAGTAGCGGGTGGCGGTCCTTTTTTGCAGGGCGATACCATGATGGAAAAGCGGCTGCACTTTTTAAGAGAGTATGACTGGATACGAAAAGGGCTGATGTTTGAACCACGCGGCCATGATATGATGAGTGGAAGTATTTTGTATCCGTCACAGGACGAGCAGAATGATGCGGGAGTATTGTTTATTGAAACAAGTGGTTGCCTTCCGATGTGCGGTCATGGTACTATCGGTACCGTTACTATCGCCATAGAAGAAGGATTGATCACTCCCAAAGTTCCGGGCAAGTTAAGATTGGAAACACCGGCAGGATTGGTCTTAGTAGAATATAAACAGGAGGGGAAAAAAGTAAAGTCCGTTAAACTGACGAATGTAAAATCATTTTTATACGCGGAAGGTTTAGAAGTTGAATGTCCTGACCTGGGCCTGATAAAAGTAGATGTGGCTTATGGGGGTAATTTTTATGCTATCGTTGATCCGCAGCAAAATTTTCCGGGGCTGGAGAATTATAAAGCCGATCAGTTAATATCCTGGAGCAGGGTATGCAGGCAGCGACTAAACGAAAGTTACTCTTTTGTGCATCCGGAAAATGAACATATCAAAGGGTTAAGTCATTTGCTATGGACGGGTAAAACTATTTCATCCAATGCGTCGGCAAGAAATGCTGTCTTCTATGGTGATAAAGCAATTGACCGTTCTCCCTGTGGCACGGGTACATCGGCCCGCATGGCGCAATGGTATGCTAAAGGAAAATTGAAGAAGGGAGAAGAGTTTATCCACGAGAGTATTATCGGCTCACAGTTTATTGGCCGGATAGAAGAGGAAACAAGGATCGGTGATAAACCGGCTATCGTTCCAGGTATTGAAGGCTGGGCCATAGTGTATGGATATAATACGATAAAGATTGATGACGATGATCCTTATGCACATGGATTCCAGGTGATATGATTTATTAGTAAGCAGTTAAAAAGGTACACATGAGAAAAAAATCACTGATGGTCACAGGCTGCTTTTTTCTTGCCATGGTTACTTATTCCCAGAATTATGTTACCGAACGCAATGACCCGCGGATAAAAATAAAACCGGCAATAGCCATAAAAGCGTATGCATTTGATCTGCGGGATGTAAAGCTGCTTAACGGAAGCCCTTTTAAGAATGCCATGGATAAAGATGCGGCCTACCTGCTGGAAATAGAACCGAACCGGTTACTGTATCGCTTTTATAAAAATGCGCATCTTCCGGTAAAAGATTCGGTGTACGGCGGTTGGGAAAGTGAAGGATTGTCCGGACATACATTAGGTCATTATCTTTCCGCCTGCGCTATGATGTATATTTCTACCGGCGACAAAAGATTTAAAGAAAAAGTTGATTATATCGCTGATGAATTAGAAAAATGCCAGCAAGCCCGTCAAACAGGTTATATCGGCGCCATACCCAATGAAGATACGTTGTTCACTAAAGTAGCAAGAGGTGAAATTAAATCAGGCGGTTTTGATCTGAATGGTGGATGGTCACCCTGGTACACGGTACATAAAGTAATGGCGGGTTTGTTGGATGCTTATTTATATACCGAAAATAAAAAGGCGTTGAAATTGGCAACCGGGATGGCCGACTGGACATACAATACCATCAGTCATCTGACAACGGAGCAATTGGACAAAATGCTCAATTGCGAATACGGGGGTATGAATGATGTGCTGGCGAATTTGTATAGCGTCACGGGAAATAAAAAATACCTGGATCTTTCTTATAAATTCTTTGACAAGTTTGTCATGGAACCCTTGTCGAACAAGATTGATCCCATGCCAGGAAAACATTCCAACACGCAAGTGCCAAAAGCGATCGGCAGCGCCACGCAATATGCACTGACCGGCAATGAAAGAGATAAGACGATTGCTTCTTTTTTCTGGACTACCATGGTTGATCATCATTCCTATGTGATCGGCGGCAACAGCAATTATGAATATTGCGGCCCTGAAGACAAACTGAATGACAGGCTCAGCGATAATACCGCGGAAACCTGCAATACCTATAATATGCTGAAGCTGACCAGGCACCTGTTTAGCTGGCAACCGGATAGCAGGCTGGGTGATTTTTATGAAAGAGCTTTATACAATCATATCTTGTCTTCCCAAAATCCGGAAACGGGTATGATGTGTTATTTCGTACCTATGCGGATGGGAACTAAAAAAGAATTCAGTGATAAGTTTAACACCTTCACCTGCTGTGTCGGTACGGGTATGGAAAATCATTCCAAGTATGTTGAGAATATTTACAATGAAGGAGCAGACGGAAGCTTATATGTAAATCTTTTTATTGCATCACAGTTAAACTGGAAAAGTAAATCCGTTTCAATCATTCAAACATCTTCCTTCCCTGAAACAGATCAAACCGTTTTAACTATACAAACTAAGACCGGTAAAAAGTTTGCGGTACGTGTTCGGTATCCATGGTGGGCTACAAAAGGAGTACAGGTAAAGGTCAACGGAGCTAAAGTAAATGCCGTGAAAGATGCTCAAGGATATACAATCATCGATCGCACATGGAAGAATAATGATAAGATCGAAATGGAGTTTCCTATGTCGTTGTACACTGAATCCATGCCCGATAATCCCAATCGTATCGCATTGCTTTACGGACCGATTGTACTAGCCGGACAATTGGGAAAGGATATGCCCGATCCGATATATGGAGCGCCGGTATTATTAACCGATAGTAAGAATATCAATGATTGGGTGCAACCAGCATCAGGTCCGCTGCAATTTAAGTTGAAAGGAGTAGGCAAGCCCAATGATGTGGAACTGGCGCCTTTTTATAAAACATACGATCAATACTATAGTGTCTACTGGGATTATTTTACCAATAATGAATGGGTAGCCCGTCAGGCGGCTTATGAAGCGGAGAAGAAAAAGCAGAAAGCATTGGATGAAAGAACGATCGATATTATGCGATTGGGCGAAATGCAACCGGAAAGAGATCATAACCTGAAAGCAAGTGAACTATCCTATGCGGAAATCGCATTGGGTCGTGGCGGACGTGAAGTGCGCAAGGGAGGATTCTTTTCTTTTGATATGAAAGTTTTGCCCGATGTTGAATCGGTATTGCTTTTATCGTACCTCGGCGATGATAAAGGAAGGGCTTTTGATATTTTGATTGATGGAACAAAGATCGCCGCTCAGGAATTAAAAGGCGGAGAAACAGGAAAATTCATAGATGTGGAATATCCCATTCCAGCGGATTTACTTAAAGGAAAAACAAAAGTGGAAGTGAAAATACAGGCTCATCCGGATCGAACAGCTGGAAGAGTGTTTAGTCCAAGAATTCTCATAAAATAAAACAGTTAAATTTTTAGGGCAGTTGATGAAAAATATATTCAAAGAGATTGATACAACCAGTTCAGATTGTCCCTGGAAACAATATTTTTCTTCCAGGATATTTATTGCCGTGTTGCTTTTGTTGCAAACAGTCGCAACGATCAGTCTTAGCCAGCAGCCAAAAAGTACCATGAATTTTATGGTGAGCATGGATAATCCCGGCTCCCATATCTACCAGGTATCTTTTCAATGTAATGGCATCCAAAAAGACTGGCTTGATTTCAAAATACCGGTGTGGATGCCCGGCTATTACCAGGTGTTGGACTATGCTGATAATATTATTGACTTCCAGGCGAAGGATAAAAATGGAATGGCTTTCAAATGGGAAAAGGCGGCCAATAATAGTTGGCGTGTTTACAGTAATAATAGTTCCGCCATTACGATCAGCTACGGCGTTAAAGCTACCCGCCATTTTGTAGCTACTAATTACCTGGATGAAGAACGTGGTTTTATCGCACCGACAGGTTTGTTTATGCACGTGGCAGGCTATATCAATCACCCCGTATCTGTTGTAATAAAACCCTATGCTAAATGGAACAAGATAGCCACAGGTCTTGAACCCATTGGCGGGAAAGCTTATACTTATATCGCTGCCGATTTTGATATACTCTACGACAGTCCCATATTGATTGGAGATCTGGAAGAACTGCCATCGTTTTCGGTAAAAGGGGTGCCACATTATTTTATGGGTTATAAGCCCGGAAATTTTGATAAGGCAAAATTTATGGCCGACCTGAAAAAAATAGTGGAGGCGGCGGCTGATATGATGGGTGATATTCCGTTTAAACATTATACTTTTATCGCCATTGGTCCGGGCAGGGGTGGTATCGAACATCTTAATTCGACCGCTATCAGTTTTAGCGGTGAAGGCCTCGATGGTCCCGGAAGAAATACCATGCTTAGTTTCCTGGCGCATGAATACTTTCATTTGTATAATGTCAAACGTATACGGCCGGTTGAATTGGGCCCTTTCGATTATGACAGGGGCAACCGTACGAATATGCTTTGGGTAGCGGAAGGTATCACGGCTTACTATGATGAGCTGCTGTTGAGAAGAGCGGGGCTGGAGAAGGAAGAGGATTTACTGAATGCTTATCGTTCGAGCATCATGGCTTATGAGAATAAACCCGGTCATTTATTTCAATCTGTGACACAGGCCAGTTTTGATACATGGTCTGATGGCCCGTTCGGGCGCACGGGTGATGATATCAATAAAACGATTTCTTATTATGACAAAGGACCCATCCTGGGAATGATGCTTGATTTTAAGATAAGACATGAGACAAAAAATAAAAAGTCGCTGGATGATGTGATGCGGGCTTTGTATAAAAATTATTACCAGCAACGGAAAAGAGGATATACCGAAAATGAATTCCGGCAGGTTTGTGAATCCGTCGCCCGTGTTTCACTAACGGAATTTTTTGATTATGTGTATACGGTGAAAGAAATTGATTATGCAAAATATTTTGACTATGCCGGGTTGAGTATTGATACAAAATCAGCGGCTTTGCCGGGAGCATGGTTGGGAATAGCGGTAAAGGAAAAAAATGATACGGTGAGTATATCCAATGTGGAATGGGAATCACCGGCATGGCATGCAGGAATAAGAGCGAGGCAGACTTTGATGACTATCAACGGTGAACCGGCTACCCCTAAGATGATAGAGGCATTGCAAAAAGAAAAGAAGGACGGTGATATAATTCACTTACAAGTGCTGCGACAGGAAGGTATAAAAAACATCCCTCTTATGCTGGGTACAAAATATCACCAGCCTTTTACGGTAATCAGGGTCGCAAAACCGACTTTCTTACAGGCCGCTATTTTGAAAGATTGGCTGAAAGGCAGAACGGATTGAGCAGGGTAGTAATTTTTTAAAGGATTAAATATTTTCAGATAGTGAAAAATGTTGTTGTTATTGGCGGTGGTATCATAGGATTGAGTTCGGCTTATTATTTACAGCAGGCCGGGCATAAAGTAACAGTGCTCGATAAAGGTGATTTTTCCGATAACTGTTCCTATGGAAATGCAGGCTATGTTTGCCCCAGTCATTTTATTCCGCTGGCTACACCCGGTATTGTATGGAAAGGATTCAAATGGATGTTCAATTCCCGTAGCCCTTTTTATGTGCAGCCTTCTCTCAACTCTTCCCTGATTGACTGGGGTATAAAATTTATTAAAAGCGCTAATAATAAAAAAGTGGAAGCAGCTGCCATTCCACTACGGGATATCGCTATACTCAGCCAGAAGGAGTATGACGCATGGGCTTCTTTACCCGGCTTTGATTTTGCTTACCAGCACAAAGGGCTATTGGAAATTTTTCAAACGGCCGCAGCGGCGGAGCATGCACATCATACGGTAGCAAAGGGAAAAGAATTGGGATTGGAAGTGGAGTTACTCGATTATGAGCAATTGCAAAAGATGGAACCGCAAACGAAGATCAATGGACTGGGTGCTATCTTTTTTAAATGCGATGCGCATTTATATCCCAACAAACTGATGAAATCATTGCTGGCTCATTTAAAGCAACAGGGAGTACAAATAATACCTGGCGAACAAGTAACAGGGTTTGAAAAAGAAGGAAAGAAAATTAAAAAAGTCATCACTGCAAAACAAACCTATGAGGCCGACGAAATAGTGGTGGCAACCGGCGCATGGAGCCGTGAAATGGCGGCGATGATGGAAACAAAGATACCATTGATGCCGGGGCGTGGTTATTCTGTGACCCTGGAAAATTCTAAATATCATCTCAATTACCCGGCTATCCTCGTGGAAGGAAGAGTGGCTGTCACACCTATGGACGGAAATAAAATCCGGTTTGGCGGAACAATGGAAGTTGTGCCTACCAAAACACCTCCCCGTTATCACCGGGTGGAAGGAATACTAAATGCGGTGAAAAGATTTTTACCTGAATTTGATATCGCCGTGCCTTCTTCGGATCAGCTATGGTATGGCTACCGTCCCTGCTCAGCGGATGGCTTGCCTTATATCGGTCGTATCAGTCACTATAATAATGTGGTGATAGCAACCGGTCACGCGATGCTGGGGCTAAGCCTTGGAGCAGGAACTGGCAAGTTAGTTAGTGAACTGGTTGATGAAAAAAAAGCCAGCATGGATATTTCTCCTTTTGCAGTAGAGAGGTTCAGCAAATAAAAAATTATTCTGATGGAACCCCATAGTAGTTGAAGTGACACGAGCGGAAAGCAAACGACAGTTAATTTTTTTGATAAGAAGAGAATTGAAGAACAAGTATTGGGGCTGGCGTAAATTATTTTATTATTTAATCGTATTGACAGTTGTAATATTAGCATTCGCCACTTTTACTTCAGCTGACCTATGGGTTACATTTAAAGCAGTTTCGATCTTTTCCATTGGAATTGCCTGGGTAACGGCTCTTATTTCGTCTTGCGTAGTTATTATTCATTGGGTTAAAAGGATCATATGGAGGAACAGCTACGTCGAATCGTCCTTTAAATCCGGTATGGAATATTTATTTGCGTTTGACGATGATAAATTAACATTCACTACGCCTATCTATAAATCAGAGGTGAATTGGAGCTTTTATAAGTATTATGCCGAAGATGAAATCACTATTTATATTATGACAGAATCAAATTTTTACGAAACAGTCAGTTTTTCATCTTCAGAAATCGGCCCGGAGTATTTTAATCTGCTTAAAGAAATTGTAAAATCGAAGTTGATACCCGTGCCTTATTAGTTTAATTATCGGAATAGTGGTAACTTTTTTTTACTGTCGGTGAGCTTATTAATAAAATAAGGCCGTATTAAAAAATACAGCCTTATCTATTTCTCTTAGTTGAATGAATACTTTCTAATACCCCTTCTTATCTGTAGACTTCCAGCTATTATTATCCGGATTCATATCAGGTAGTGCTTTGTCAGGATCGAGTGTCACGGATTCCACCGCTTCTTCTACCGGCGCTTTAAAAGTCCAGCTCGTATTTCTTTCCCATACTTCAACAGGTAATTTTACACGGCTGATCTTTCCGCTTACCGTTTTTATTTCTATGACAACCGGCATTGGCATTTTTTCGAGATTGTCAATAGTAATCAATACACCTTTAGTGGGATCATCATTTACATATTTTACTTCTTTTATCGCCTGGTCGAATTGCCAGTTATTGATAAACCAACCTCTCCAGAACCAGTTGAGATTTTCACCGGATACATTCTCTATCGTGCGGAAAAAATCTTCCGGTGTAGGATGTTTGAAAGCCCAGCGCTGGATATACGTTTTGAAAGCGAGGTCAAATCTCTCTTCACCTAATATTTGATTGCGGAGCAGGGTAAGACCTACAGCGGGTTTGAAATACAATAAGGTCCCGATATTTCCTTCTTTCATATCGGCAGGCGCACTCAGGATAGGTTCTAATTTTTGATTCGTCAGTCTTCCACCCGATTGCTGAATATTCTGTGGCCCTCCTTTGTATTCGCCATTATTAAAAGCGGCGGAGGACAAACCATTGATAAAAGTATTGAAGCCTTCATCCATCCAACCATGCAGCCTTTCATTGGAACCAACGATCATCGGGAACCAATTATGTCCCAGTTCATGATCGGTGACTCCCCACAGGCCTCTGCCCCTCGCTGTCCATCCGCAGAATACAATACCCGGATATTCCATGCCGCCCACATTACTCGCTACATTGATAGCCGTAGGGTAAGGATATTCAAACCATTTGTTGGAGTTATATTCAATGGATGCTTTGGCATATTCAGTAGATCGTCCCCACGCATTGGCAGATTCAGTTTCTTCCGGGTAAACAGAAATAGCCAGCGATTTTTTTCCTGATGGAAGATTGATCTTCGCCGCATCAACGATAAATGCAGCTGAAGAAGCCCAGGCCGCATCTCTTGAGTTTTTGATCCTGAATTTCCAGGTCTTTGTTCCGGCAGCAGGTTTAGCGGCTAATGCTTCCACTTCTTCTTTACTTCGTATTACCACGGTTTTATCACTGGTCTTTGCTTGGGCCCAGCGTTTTATTTGCTCTGCATTATATACTTCCGCAGGATTCAGCAATTCACCTGAACAAACCACTGCATGTGATGCGGGTGCGGTTATGCTGACATCAAAATCACCATAGCTGGAATAAAATTCACCGGGGCCGGTATAGGGAATGGTATTCCACCCGTACACATCATCATACACACACATCCGCGGGTACCATTGGGCGATGGCGAACATTTTCCCATTTTTAGTTGCCTGGATACCGGTTCTGTCACCACCCGCCACAGGGCACACATAAGAGTATTCAAATAGTAATTTTGCTTTACCTGTCTTAGGTGTCAGCTCTTTAGGAAACCAAACCTGCATACGGGTATCACTGATGATGTACTTAGCGTCAGTTAATGTTTTTCCATCCGCAGAAACTAATTTCACGGATTTAATTTTCATCCCGCCTTCAAACGCTTCACCCTTTGTATCATAGCGGCTTCCTCTTAATGGTACGATAGCGGCTCCCCGGGAATCTTTGGTAAAAAGATTTTGTTCCAGGAATAACCACACAAAGGGAAGCGGATCAGGGCTGTTATTGGTATACGATAAAATAGCTTTCCCTGTTATTTCATTAGTCGTTTCATTTAATGATGCCGTCAACTGGTAATCGGTCCGGTTTTGCCAGTAGGCAGGTCCGGGTTGACCGCTGGCCGAACGATAAGGAGTTCCATTGCTTGTATAGAACATGCTGCTGAAAGCTTGATGATAATCATATTTTGATTCGGGTGGCGTGGCGCCTGTACTGGTTTGTGACCACGAATAGGTACCTGCAATAAAGAACATTGCAAGAGTAACTAATGGTTTTGTCCTAAATAGTCTCATGTATTGATTGTTGAAATTTTAGAGAACCTGCAATATCCCGAAAAATTGGCGAAAACCGGGCGGGGAAACTGTTATAAAATGATGGCCGGTTTTAAATAGGTATAAGATCAGGATTTATATTGAAATTGCGATAGCTAAGCATTTAGAAATCAGGTATTCTTTTTCTTGTAATCATGCACTGGGTGCAATAAATTTATATGCAGACAACAGCTTCCATGAACAACTCACCTTTAAATGTTAAACAAAAGAGTATCCTCCATTCATTTGGGGTAGTTTTTATTTTACTAATGTTTTTTCTGCTCTCCTTATCAGTAGTTAAAACTCCAATTGCCTGGTATTTAATTGCCGGGTTATTAACCGGAGAAATAGGGAGAATAATTTTTAGTAAAAGAAAATACCTGATATCTATTCAACAAGATGACCTTAATGTCACCATCAGGTATCTAAACCGGGTGTTGTTGCAAAAAAATATTTCAATTAATAAAGAAGATTTAAATATTTATGATGTAACGGAAACTAATTGGTGGTCTGGTAATCTTGACCTGGTCAACTTTTCAAATGGAAAAAAAGATTTAACCTTTGTATATATTGATAGAAAGCTAAAACAATCAATTCCTGAGACTTTAAAAAAAGAATAGCTGCTGCCAGCTTAAGACTATTCTGCCCCAACATATTTTTTAGAAATAGGATTCTAATTGGCGGGGCTCGCTATGCTACAAAAAATAATTCATGTGCTTTGACGATTGGAGAAAGAAAAATCAAAGCCCAGTCAGTGTTTATTTTAATTTCACCGGATGAAAATACATAATGCCGCCGTCAGCATATTGATACTTTTCTTTTTGCATTTATCTATCGCAAATAATGCCCACGCCCAAAAAAGAAAAGCAGCAAAAGAGAACGAAATAATTTTTGCCACAGGCTTACAGGACCGGGAGTATTGGACCAACTTACTATATGAAATTTCATACCCTGTTATACATAATCTCGCAGAAGAAACCTTGCAGAGAAATATGCCGCTCGAATTAGCGGCAGATTATTACCTGCAGTCTAAGAAAGTAACTTATCTCGAAGCGGTTGGACGAACGGTAGCCGGTATTGCACCCTGGCTGGCATTGCCCGATGATGAAACAAAGGAAGGCGCTTTGCGAAAACAACTTCGCATGGAATTATTAAAAGGACTTGCTCATGCCGTAGATCCCGCCAGTCCTGATTATTTAAATTTCAGAACAGAATCCCAACCATTGGTGGATGCCGCTTTTTTAGCGCATGGTTTTTTGCGGGCCAGGCAAGCATTATGGGAACCGTTGGATACACTCACCAAAAAGAGATTTATTGAGGAATTCAAATCATTGCGCTCCCGCAAAGCGGGTTTTAGCAACTGGCTTTTGTTTGCCGCTATTACGGAAGGCTTCCTGATGAATATAGGAGAACAGTACGACCCTGTTCGCATAGATCTTGCCATACGTAAAATAAACGAATGGTACCGGGGCGATGGTTGGTACAGTGACGGTGAAAAATTCAGTATGGATTACTATAATTCTTTTGTTATTCATCCGATGATGGTGGATTTATTAAAGGTTACTGTTGAGAAAAAATTTTCACCGCAACAGGATTATGATATCGCACTCAAACGGATGATCCGTTATTCCGAATTTTTAGAACGCATCATTTCTCCTGAAGGAACTTATCCTGTGTTCGGAAGATCCATTACCTATCGCACCGCCGTATTCCAGGCATTGGCGCAAACCGCATTAATGGAAAAATTGCCGGAACACATAACAGCGGCGCAGGTTCGTTGCGGATTAACAAAAGTGATGCACAATATGTATGATAACCCCGCAAACTTTGATACCAACGGGTGGCTGGTATTGGGTTTTAATGGTCATCAACCTATGATCGCTGATCAATACACTTCTACGGGAAGTTTGTATATGGCTACACTTGGTTTTTTGCCGCTGGGTTTACCTGCATCCAATTCATTCTGGACAGATGCCCCTGCAGACTGGACATCCAAAAAAGCCTGGAGCGGCCAGGCTACAAAAAAGGATTATAAAGTGGAGTATTGATGCCTGGTTTAATAGTCCTTTATGTAAGATGTTGGAGTTCTTAAGTGTCACCCCGATGACGAATATGATCAGGCATTAAGGTGGAAGTTATTTCCGCAGGGTAACGACAATAAGGAAAAACCTGCAACTACAGCCAGGGGCGCTGTTGTTACAAGTTTTAAAAGAACCCACCCATTGAAAAAGTAATTAATCCTGGCCGGTACTGTTCAGGATAACGGCGCATCCCTTATAGATTTCCCCTTTATACCATACCGTCATTTTGTATTCATATAAATGGTCACTGATACCATCATTGCAAAATTTCGAGCCGATAGAAATTTTTAACACGGCCCCGGCTTCGGTAACAATGGAATAAAAAGTACTGTCCCTTGTTATCACCGGTCTTTCAATAGGAACAATGACGGGTTTTGCAGAGCCCGCCAACTTAAATAGAATTAATTTTTCATTGTCTATCTCAATGCTCCAGAAAGGATCGCTTCCATTTCCTACGATATCAATTCCCTCCGATTTTCTTTTTTTCCAGGACAGGTTTTCAGGCGGCGTACTTTTTTTAAACAACACATTATGTTTAGACAACGAATCCGGGATACGGCTCCCGTTATTTTCAACATTGATCAGGCTGTCCTTCACCAACCTGTATTCAGACATCGCCTTATCATTGACAGATAGTATGAACTTACCTCTCAGTTTCTCCCAGGTACCTTCCGTTTTTTTTGCAGCCGTTCCTTTTCCCCATTCCAGCTCTTCCATTTTAAATTGATTGCCTGAAAACATAATAGTACGCTGGAGTCCTTCACAATTTTTGCAGGGCAACATTCCCTGGTAAAATCCGGCAGGAATGCTGTCAAATTCTTTTGCATTGATGATGGAGTCTTTAACAACAAGCATGGTATCAGTAACAGTCATCGTGCTTAAAGCCGGTTTTACTTCAGCATACGTCGTTATAACAAACCAACCGAAAACTCCGATAATGATTACGATCAGCAGGATAGAAAAAGTTTTCATAAAATAGGCGTATATAATTTTAGTCGATAATAAAGCGGTGCCGGGTGATTAAAAACTTTCGGGGCCATTCCTGCAGTTATCACATGGCAGGAATGATATCAATTATTACCGTCCTGTTATAAAAGCGTCCCTCCGGGAAATTGTTTTCAAAAGGCGCCACCTGATCATCTTCACCAAAACCACTGGTTTCGAATGTTACGTTTTTATCTCCCGCACGCATCAAGGCCTTTTCAATGATTTGTTGTGCACCCATGGCCCTGTCATACGATAAGGTTTGGTTGTATTTTTCATCCCCGATAATGTCGGTATGGCTATGTATAATAACCGTGCTTTAACACGGCGATTGGTGTAATAGTATAGTATTAAATCCACAAAGGCTGGAATAGTTTCTATTATGCGATAGATTTATCGTTTGTAGCGTGTTTCCATTTGCTTTGGATAGGTATAAACGCTTAAACGCTCCTACAAAAAACAATGTTGACCAGTCAATACAAAGGGATGTATTTGCCGCGAAGCTTCATTTGAAACTTTCTCATGGAAAAAATTTCAGCATTTCAGGGAAGATAGAAATATGTTTTTTTATTTCTTCAATCCCACTTTATGCCCCCTTATAGCAAAATAAAGAATATATAAATAGCAAGGTAATACACTGATGAAATAGGACAGCTGGAAATCAAGATGCAACTTGTCTTTCAAAGAAGCGTAGATCATAGGCCAGACGGCTCCGCCTGCGATACCCATGATCATGATAGCCGAACCCGTTTTTGTAAACTTACCGAGGTGACTTATGCCCAATGGAAAAATAGCGGGCCACATCAGTGAATTGGATAGTCCCAATAAAGCGATGAAGGCAACGGAGACATACCCTCCGGACAAATAAGCGCCAATGCTAAAAATAATACCCAGGATGGCGCAAATTCTCAACGCTTTTTGTTGCGAAATATACTTTGGAATGGTGATGATACCGGTGATATAACCTATCAGCATACCAGATAGTGTCAGCGCTGTAAAAAATTTGGCGATATCCGGGCTAATGCCCAATGCTTTGCCATATACACCAATAATATCACCCGCCATTACTTCGGCCGCTACATATACGAAAATGCAAAAGGCGCCGAGGAATAAATGGGGAAACTGGAAAATGCTTTTATGATGGATCAGTTCCCCGCTGGCGTCATCCACTACATCTTCTTCCGCTTGTATCTCGGGTAAATGACTGTATTTTACCACGATCGCAAACAGGCAGAATACAATAGCAAGAATAACATAGGGCATGTTAACCCGGCCCAGCACCTCGTGCAATAATTGTTCTTTTTGAACACCCGTTGCCGCTTCAATTTGTTTCTCAATAGCCCCCGCATTTTTCAGGAATACGGCGCCCATTATCAATGGAACAATAATACCGGCAGATTTATTACAAATGCCTGCGAAGCTGATACGTTTCGCAGCGCTTTCTATTGGTCCGAGGATAGTTAGATAAGGATTGGAAGCCGTTTGTAATAACGCTAAAGCAGAGCCTTGTATAAATATACCGGTCAGGAACAAACCGAACGATTGAGTTTTCGCAGCGGGAATAAAAAGTAAAGATCCCAGGCCCAGTACCAGTAATCCTAAAATAAGCCCGTTCTTAAATCCGGTTTTTTTTAATATCCATGATGCAGGCAATGCTAAAAAGAAATAGGCTATATAAGACGAAAAGGTTACGAAGAATGCCTGGAAATCGGATAACCCAAAAGAGAGCTTAAAGAAAGGGATCAATGTTCCGTTAGCCCATGTGACAAACCCGAAAATGAAAAACAGAGCACAGATGATCACCATGGGTACAATGTAGCTTCGCTTCTTTTCGGCCGCAGCCGTTAAGGTAAGTTCCTGCATGCAGTTGATAATTTATATTGAGTATTGAAAATAGGTAAATCCCACCGCAAACAACGTGTCAACCGTTTGCACGAATTTATAAGAGTACAGTTTCAGGTAGTTAACTTTACGAAATGCCAGGGATCACCCGAAACGGGAAATAGGAAGCAGAAATGCTGATATGCAGGCAAACCTGGCAGATAACGATCAAGCCATAAAACAAAAAAAATAAATACATGAAAAAAACAGCAACGGCTTTATTCCTGCTGATAGCCTTAAGCAGTGTGGCTCAAAAAAAGAGCAAGGCGGGTAAGTGGATAAAACTTTTTAATGGAAAAAACCTGGAAGGCTGGACGGTCAAGATCAAAGATCACCCCGTGAATGATAATTTCGGGAATACATTCCGCGTGGAGAATGGAGCGATAAAAGTGAGTTATGATCAATACGGTGGTTTGTTTAAAGAACAGTTTGGCCACCTGTTTTATAAAAAACAATTTTCCGCTTACCTGCTGGTAGTGGAATACCGGTTTACAGGCGACCAGATAAAAGATGGACCCGGTTGGGCTTTTCGCAATAGCGGCCTGATGCTGCATGGGCAATCCCCGGAAAGTATGACGCTTGACCAGGACTTTCCCATTTCTCTCGAAGCGCAACTGCTCGGTGGCAATGGCAAAGATGATCGTACCACTCTTAATCTTTGCACTCCCGGTACCAATGTAGTGATGGATGGAAAATTATTTACACCTCATTGTTTCACTTCTGCATCCAAAACCTATCATGGCGATCAGTGGGTAAAAGCGGAAGTATTGGTATTAGGCGATTCCGTCCTTGAGCATATTGTAGAGGGTGATACAGTATTGGTCTACAACAAACCGCAATATGATGGCAGGGATAAATGGGTAAAATTGGCTGGTTTGCAGGACGGCGCTACTATCAGTAAAGGAACTATTTCATTGCAAAGTGAAAGCCACCCGGTGGAGTTCAGAAAAGTAGAATTATTTGACCTGGAAAAATACATGGATAAGCCGGATAAACTGCAGCGTATACTGAAACAACTCAGTAAAAGGCCGCAATAAGCTTAAGAATCGATGAATGATAAATTTAAGTAAGGCGGCAGCCGATGCTGATTCAGTTCAATCCATTCCGCCATTTTAATTTGCCGGAATTTATCACCTGAATTTATTCCTGAATTTTGGGCAACCGTTTGCATGTACTTATAGTTGATTATTGTTCTAATTTCATCGTCTTATCATATTTCCTGGAAAATTTGTGCAAAGCATACAAGAAAAGCAGCCGCACGGATGTTTGCAAAAATATGTTTGCCTCAAATGATTTGTCAAAGGGATTAATGATTGGTGAGTACTATGTACCGGGTATAAAATATTCACCATTCAATAGCCAGTAAAAAAGCCATTATGCCTCAATCGATTTTGCCTGCGTATGGGTTGGAAGAAAAGTCCCCGGTAATGGAGGCTTTTGGCAGTGGCCTTATCAATAACACCTGGAAAATAATCGCCTCCGGCGATGAATATATTCTGCAACGGGTAAATCATGCTGTATTTAAAGAGCCTGAAAATATTGCCAACAATATCAGGCTGATTGGCGCCTGGCTACGGGAGCATCACCCTGACTATAGATTTATTTCTCCCGTTACTACCCGCAGCGGAGAAGAAATGATATACCTGAAAGGAGAAGGTTATTTCCGCTTGTTCCCTTTTGTCGCCGGTTCTCACTCCAAAGATGTAGTGGAAACCCCGGAACAAGCTTATGAAGCCGCTACCCAGTTTGGAAGATTTACACGTCTTCTTCATGGAATAGATATTAAGAAACTGAAATTAACGATCCCTTGTTTTCACGACCTGACCCTGCGATACGAACAATTTCTGATGGCATTGGAAAAAGGAGATAGAGACAGGATCAGGGAATCGGATATATTGATCAAATCATTGATAGCGCATGAAGGTATTGTAACCGAATACGGGAATATTATAGCCAACCCCGAATTCAAACTTCGCGTTACACATCACGATACCAAGATCAGTAATGTGTTATTCGACAATGGAGGCAAAGGTATTTGTGTGATTGACCTCGATACCGTAATGCCTGGTTATTTCATCAGTGATGTAGGTGACATGATGCGGACTTATTTATCACCCGTTAGTGAAGAAGAAACGGAACTGGATAAGATTGAGGTCCGGGATGATTTTTACAAGGCCATTGTTGAAGGGTATTACAACGAAATGAAAGATGAGCTGACGGAAACAGAAAAAAAATATTTCTTTTACTCGGGTGTATTTATGATCTATATGCAGGCGCTTCGTTTTCTGACCGATTACCTGAATGGTGATATTTATTATGGAACAAAATATCCACGGCATAATTTTATGCGGACTAAAAACCAATTGGTACTGCTGGAGGAATTATTGAAAAAGAAAGAAATACTGCAGAATATTTTGAGCATATAAAACAGTTATAATTTCAACCGGTCCTGTGGCCGGTTTTTTATCATACTCAGGACAATGAAAAAGAAAACAGTTTTGGTCACTGGCGGTTTGGGCTATATCGGCTCTCATACAACTGTTGAATTGATCAGTGAAGGTTTTGATGTAGTAATCGTGGATGATTTAAGCAACGCTGAAAAGTTCATGCTCGACAGGATAGAAACGATTACTTCGGTAAGGCCGGTATTCTATGAAAAGGATATTTGCGATGAAAAAGCAGTTCAGGAAATATTCGCTTCTCATAAAATTGACGTCGTGATTCATTTTGCCGCGTCCAAGTCTGTTGGTGAATCGGTAAAAAAACCATTGTTATATTTTCACAATAACCTCACCTCGTTAATGAATGTGTTGCAATCCATGCAGAATAGTGGAGTGAAGAACCTGATCTTTTCCTCTTCGGCTACAGTATATGGTCAGCCCGAATTGCTTCCGGTTACCGAAGAAACTCCTTTTCAAAAAGCATTATCTGCTTATGGCAGCACCAAACAAATGGGTGAGGAGATACTGGAGAAAGTAACTGCAACCGGAACTGTTCAAAATATTTCCTTACGTTATTTCAATCCCGTTGGCGCACACGCATCCGCATTGATAGGCGAACTGCCCAAAGGGATTCCAAATAATTTGTTTCCTTATGTTATGCAAACGGCAACGGGTAAGATAGAGCAACTGGCTGTTTTTGGTAGTGACTATGATACGCCTGACGGAACTTGTTTGCGTGACTATATTCATGTGGTGGATCTCGCCAAAGCCCATGTAAAAGCGTGTCAGCGGTTATTGCTGCAAAAAAATGAATCGGCGTTTGAAGTCTTTAATCTCGGTACAGGCAATGCTGTTTCGGTATTGCAGATCATCGAAGGATTTGAAAAAGTAACAGGGAAAAAATTGAACTATAAAATGGGCCCGCGAAGGGAAGGAGATGCAGCAGCCGTTTATGCCGATACAACTAAAGCCAATAAGGTATTGGGATGGAAGACAGAGTTTAGTCTGGAAGAAATGATCGCTTCATCGTGGAAATGGCAGATGAGTCTTGATCAGGCAAAAAAATAATGACCGCAACGTTTACTAAAAAAACGAGAGGGGTGTATTATAAAAAGGATCATTATTCACAGCTAGTCTTTACAACAGGTAAAGGAAAATAACCAAAGAACGCAAACAGTGCCATAATAAATCCCGCAACTTCTCCAACCAGTTTAGCGGCATTAAAAGGGTATGTCGCCAAATAACTTTTATTTTTGGTAATGCTCGTTCCTGTAAATAAACGTTATACCTGGCTAATAACGGGAATATTATTCGCGGCTCTCTGGGCCTCTGCTTCTACCGCTACTAAAATTGGTTTGAAGGTGGCGCAACCAATGGTAATTGCCGTCGTTCGCTTCGGATCAGCGGCGTTGATCATGTTGTTTATCGCACATATTCTTCAAAGGAAGCGCTTGCCTGCCGGAAAGGAATGGAAGCAAATAGCTATTTACGGTCTGCTGAACATTACGATCTACTTAGGTTGCTATGTAGTAGCGATGCAAACTGTAACAGCGGGTATCGGCGCACTGGCCGTAGCTACTAACCCGGTTTTTATCAGCTTCCTTTCCGTTTTCATTTTAAAGAAAAAATTGACGGCCCCGGTCATCCTGTCCATTATCATTTGTACTGCAGGTGTGGTTTGTGCGGCATGGCCCTTGTTTAAAAATGCTGAAGTAACAACCAAAGGATTGCTATTATTATTATTCAGTATGCTTTCTTATTCGGTAGCGGCGATTTATTTTTCTTCCCGTCAATGGAATGGTCTTTCTTTATTCGCGATCAATGGGTGGCAAACATTGCTGGGTGGTTTGTTCTTACTACCGCTAACCTTGTTGTTTTATAAAGCGGAAGCCAATCATTTTGATAAAACATTCTGGTCCGCAGTGGGCTGGCTGGCGATACCGGTGTCCATTTTTGCCGTGCAGCTGTGGCTATGGTTATTACAAACCAATGCAGTCAGGGCGGGTCTTTGGTTATTTCTATGTCCTTTGTTTGGTTTTATTTTCGCCGCCTGGTGGATGAAGGATGCTATAAGCGTTTATACAATCGCAGGGGTGTTATTAGTGGTTGGCGGATTGCTATTGTCGAAAATTAATGCCCGGAAGAACGAGATTGTTTTCGATTAGCCGGTTTATTATTTCTACTGCTGCGGTAAAATAGTTATTTTCTTTTTGGTATCTTCTTCAGCGCTGGTCCCTTATGTGCTGCTATATGATCGGTCTTATCACTTTTTATTTCATACTGGGGATCATCTTTGGTAGCATGATGGGTATAGCCTTTGTAATTAAAATCCGATTGATGGATTTTAATAATGGTTCCCGAAACATGACCCGCTTCGGAGTTCCAGGTTACATGATCACCGATTTTAAATGAAGTTGCCATGCCGTTTATAAGGTAAGGACAAAAACTAAGCCATCAACCTGGAAATAAGGCCTCGTATGCGGGATGCAGGTGCTCTGAATCAGTTGCTTGAAAAATTTTTGGTGAGAATTGAACCCGATCACATTCTTATCTGTTCTATTTTTGCAAAACATCAACCTCAATATGGGAGTCTGGAATCAAATAGCCGAATACCTTTATCTTAAAAAGAAGGATCCCAACCGTCCCAAAAGCAAGTGGATCGGCTATATGCATGGCATTAACCGTCTCAGCCTTTTAATCTTTATTCTTTGCCTCATCATTTTGGCGATTAAGCTGCTGAGGAAATAGCAGGGAACCTCCAAAATTTCCAACAGGCCTTTCAATTCATTCCGCCAATTAAGCAATCCAATCAACGAAAATGGCCTTTGACTAAATAGCGGCTTTTTTCCGCGAAATTCTGTCGTTTCTTTATATGGTAATCGAAACCTTAACCTTAGATCTTAGTCCTATCTGAATTTTCTTCTCATAAGCAGTAGTTTTCTCAATGTGTACGGCCCTGGTTTTTTCCGGGGCTTCTTTTTTATATATCAATTGAAGAGATCTTAATCTTTAGGGCTGTCATGCCGGGCTCCGACCCGGCATCTTCTTTTAACAAACCGGATAAGTGAAAGGCCCCGGGTCGGAGCGGCACTAACATATAAAGAGGGACAAGGGTTAAGCGATAATAGCCAATGGATTAGCCTGTCAGAAAGGTATGAGATAGCATTAAGAGAGTACAATAAATCTACGCAATCCCATGTTGGGAAATCTCATCTAAGAGAATCGCTATCTCCTTTGTTTGCGCCCCCTGTACAAACACAAAAGAATGCGGCCTGTTATAATGATCTCTCAAAGCATTTGGAGAATATACGTTTCTCTTTAGATCGTATTCTGTTATTTGTGAATAGCCGCAATCTTGACACATTAAGTAAAGCATCTCATAATAAACTCTAACATGATTATGAGTATGAAACTTTTCATCAGTAGATACCCAATCCATGTAATGGTCAAAAAGCTGCCGGACTATTTCATTGTCATGAAAAACAATATCAATAACGTTCATGTGCTTAATCCAGTCCAATTCATCAGCACCAACATTTCTATACATCATCAGTTGTTGTACGACTGCTCTTTTGTCTCTTCTTTTTTCAATAGCATATTGGTAACGAAAAGCCATAAAAGCACCAATAAACGTAGCAAATAACGGAATGAAAACACGTTCAATCATATACAGTGAGTTGTAAGTTGTTTTGAGAATACTAAATTAAATAATATGTTCAACAATCTAAGAGAGTTAATACTATCAATGCCGGATGAAAAGGTGTGTAAAAAGTATCTGGCTGACCAACGTTGGGAAGGTGGCAAAGCTATCTGTCCTTACTGTGGGTATGGTAAGTGTTATCACATAGAAAATGGTAAAAGATATAAGTGTGGGAGTAAAGAATGTTATAAGAAGTTTAGTGTTATTACAGGAACAGTATTTGAAGCCAGCAATATACCATTGGTGAAATGGTTTACTGCAATCTATTTAATAGCCTCTCATAAGAAAGGGATAAGCAGCTACCAGTTAGGAAAGGATATTGGAGTGACACAAAAAACCGGTTGGTTTATGCTTCATCGGATAAGAGAGTTAATGAGACCTAAAGAGACTGTAAAGCTGGATAACATCATTGAAATAGATGAAACGTATGTCGGGGGAATTGTTGGCAATATGAGCAAATCAAAGAGGGCTAAACTAAGGACAGATAATAACGGCACAATACAGAATAAGACAATGGTAATGGGATTACTGGAAAGAGGCGGCAATCTGAAACTAATTGCAATGGGGAAAGACAATGGAGTAGATGTTATTCAGCCGTTGGTCAGGGATAATGTAGATACCGATGGAGTATTGATAACAGACGGTCATTTTGCCTATACTGGTTTAGCAAAAGAATATGCCGGACATGAAGTAGTAAACCACAAGGCAGAGGAATATGTAAGAGACGGTGTAATTCATACCAATAGCATTGAAGGGGCATTTAGCCTGCTTAAAAGGTCAATCATTGGTATCTATCACCAAGTAACACCAAAACACCTTTCCCGTTACTGTGATGAAACTATGTACCGTTACAATAGCCGCAAAATGAAAGATGCTGATCGGTTTACTTTATCATTACAACAAGCCGAAGGCCGATTAACATATAAAGCCCTTGTACAGCGTCCTGAAACAACCGAAGTAATAGAAACTGTCATTGATACCACAATAGAAAGAAGAGGCAAGAAACAGCCTGTAATAGCTTTACAAGGTGGGGTAATAGTTGGCGAATATGAATCTATCAGAGATGCAGCCAGAAAGACAGGAATTAAGTTTCAAATGATATCCAGAGTGCTGTCAGGCAAGAAAGCAACGTGCGGTGGCTTTGTTTGGAAATATGCTTAACTTAGTCTCTATGGCTAAAGCTAAAAAAGCAATAACTCCAAAGCCTAAAAAGAAAGGCAAATACGATATAACCGTAAAAACTGACTTAACAGCCGATCAGCTTCTAAAGCTGGCTATAAATACTCCAATAAGAAAGAGGAAACGTGTTGATTAGCTACCTTTAGCAGCAATTGAATGAACAGGCTTAGAACCACCATTCCCCTTACGGGAAATTGTAAAGTCCGCATTATCAACCGCTACAAATTTCTTTACAGCCTGTATATCCCTTTCAATTGACTTAAGCCTTGCGTCAATTGCACTTAGCTTCTTGTCCATTGCATCGGTCTTCTTATTCCCCTTCTTCACTTCAGCCAAAATAGTAGTAAGAGATACATTAGCCATGCAGTATAAATTTCCAGTAAATGAAGGAAATCTTTCTGACCTCACCAAATATGACTACTTACTAAACGTAATTGCTAAAATAATTGGACTAATTGTTTAGTAAACATTTTTAGTTGTTTTCAAACAAATGTTAGCTATTTTTCAATTTTATTCAATAAAAATCAAGAACTTAGCATATACTTAAAGAAAAAACCTTTGGAGTGGATTCCAAAGGTTCTAAAACTTCGATAAGTTAAAAAACAATGATAGATATAAATTTACAAGATTGTGTTCAATTAACGCATGGTCACACAACAAAAATGAATGTTTCCGCAATTAACGCTGAAGCTAAAACAGCTATGTGCATTTATTGGGACACGGTAAAGAGAGTTTACGTAACAGTTGACCTCCCTTTAAACGTTTTATCAAAATGCCCTGACCCAATTACAGCGGACGATCTAATGAAGGCCTTTAGGCGTTAGTCTTTAACGTATGTATTTCTAAGAACTTTTTTAGAAAACAACAACAACTTAAACAAGTAAAGACGGGTTACATCAAAAATGTAGCCCTCTTTTGTTTTCTGCTCATATTGTAATTTGTGTATCATTTCCCTCTCTTGTACCTTATTGTATGTTGATACCGTCGGAGCCCCGGGTGACATTGATGGGATATTACCGGTTTGAATCTTCGTTTATTGCCGCATTCCTGTTATAATTATTTTTCGTCTTTCAATTTCTTTCCCTATTCTATTGATGTTTTTTTGAAACTAAGGAAACGAACAATGGATTGAGCGGCTTTGGCCGAAGCATTACCACCTTCACTCAATATTTTTTTCAGCGCGGTATAATCATTTTGCAATTGAAGCTTCCGTTCTTCATTCGTCAATAATTCGTATAATCCGTGTTTCAGGTTTTCAACAGTCATATCCTCCTGTATCAATTCCTTTACCACCAGTTTATCCATGATAAGATTGACCAATGAAATGAACTTTACTTTCACTAACCGCCTTCCGATCTGGTAGGAGAGATAAGAGCCCTTATAGCAAACTACTTCTGGTACCCCAAACAAGGCGGTTTCTAACGTGGCTGTTCCTGAAGTTACCAACGCTGCTTTCGCCTGCATCAATAAATTATAGGTTTGGTTGGATACATAAGAAACATTCGAATAAGTTTTTAATAATTCATCATAAAATGTTTCTTCCACACCCGGAGCTTTGGCCACGATAAATTGATATTCGGGAAACGACCGGCTCACTTCCAGCATCACCGGCAATTTCTTCATGATCTCCTGTTTCCTGCTACCCGGTAACAAAGCAATGATCGATTTGTCGGAGAGTTTTTCACTATTGACTATTGACTTTTGACTATTGACTACCTCTACCAGCGGATGCCCCACATACTCCACCTCCCAGTTCCATTTATTTTTATAATAATCTTTTTCAAAAGGAAGAATGACCAGCATTTTGTCAATACATTCTTTCATCATCTTTACACGGCCCTCTTTCCAGGCCCATACCTGCGGGCTGATATAATAAATCACTTTTAACCCCTGTTCTTTCGCCCATTTAGCGATACGAAGATTGAAACCGGGATAATCAATTAAAATGAGCGTATCAGGCTGGTATTGTAGAATATCTTCTTTGCAGAAAGCCAGGTTACGGAATATGGTTCGCAGGTTCATGATCACTTCCGTAAAGCCCATAAAAGCGAGTTCCCGGTAATGCTTTACTAGTTCGCCTCCCGCTGCCTGCATTTTATCACCGCCCCAGCAACGAATAGCCGCAGCTTCATCAAGCTTTATTAATTCTTTGATAAGATTGCTTCCATGCAGATCACCGGATGCTTCACCAGCTATGATGTAATACTTCATGCCCCATCCCCTAAAGGGATATTATTGATTAGATTAATAGTGGTGCAAAATACAATATAAAAGGTTATTCAGGCTCTTGTCAAACCCTTAATAAACAAAGCCAAATTGAAAATGGAATATCAATTTTTCATGACGGGTAATTCGATATAGGTAGAATACTTTGAATTGTTATAGATCCTGTGTTCGGCTTTAATGAAGTCTGTTTCCTTTGCCTCAAAGATATTCGGTACATATTTTTGCGGGTTGCGGTCAATAAGGGGAAACCAGGTGCTTTGTACCTGTATCATGATGCGGTGCCCTTTTTTAAATACATGGTTGATCTCGTGCAGGTCAATTACGAATTCTTCAGGTCTATTCGGAATTAAAGGTTCGGGCTTCTCAAAACTTTTTCTGAATCTTCCCCGGAAGGCTTCCATCGCTACCGGCAACTGGTAATTGCTCATCAAAACATTTTTAGTATCCATTGCAGGGTATACATCAATCAGTTTTACGATCCAGTCTGCATCACCCCGGCTGGTACTGCCAAAAAGATGAGCGACGATCTTTCCCGTTACCGTAATATCTTCTGTCAATGAATCCATCACAAAATTTACCACATCAGGCCTGGTCGAAACAAAGCGCTGATCTTCTACCTGCCAGGGTCGCCAGCGGCTGCCATAACCATAAGTGGCTTCGATGGGTTGAATGCGGTAAGGCACCGGTTTATTGGGGTCGCTGATAAAACTAACAAAGCCACTTGCCGATGACGGTTTATTAAACGAACAGGTATTGCCGGATCCGGCATATAATTTTTTTATGGCAACTTCTTTTGGTGGCCATATGTCATAGGTCTTCCATTGATTGCTCCCCGTTTGAAAACAATACGCTTCATTAAACTTTCCATCGCCTTCTCCTTTTAACCAGTAGTCAAACCATTTTTTCTGGAGTTCACGAAACCATTGACCGGTTTTGCTTTCAAAAGATATTTTGCCAAGACTGTCTCCCTTGCCTCCTCCCCATTGTCCGTGATTCCATGGGCCGAGAACGATATGGTTGCGGTTAAACGAATCCCTTTTCTCCAGGTGCGCATACATAAGTTGCGGACCATTGATGTCTTCCTGGTCATAATAACCACCTACATGCAATTGAGGAATTTGCGGGTAGCGAACATAGCTTAATGGAGAATTTTTTTTCCAGAAGGAATCATAGTTGGGATGCAATACAAAATTATTCCAGGTGGCTATTTTATTATGCAGATATTTTTCATTGACATTTTTAAGCGATCCGAGTTTTAAATACCAGTCATACAAATCAAATTGAGTAAAGGGAAAATCGCTATCAGTGGTTTTATCAAATTCCACTCCATAACTATATTCCATACCATAGCTTAACCGAAAAGCGCCGTTATGATGGAAATCATCACCCAAAAAAAGATCACCCATGCAAGCCTGTTCACTGGCGGCTTTCAATGCAGGGTGCGGATCCACAGAACCCACTAAAGCCAGCCAACCGGGATAAGAGATTCCATAGATGCCGGCTTTACCGTTATTGTTGGAAACATTTTTGATTAGCCAGTCAACAGCATCCCAGGTATCCGTACTTTCATCCACGGCGTTTTTTTGGATGGAATGAATAAGCGGCTGATGAATTTCCATATAGCCTTCACTTTGATATTTTCCACGGATATCCTGGTAAACAAAAATATATCCCTCTTTGGCCATGGTACCAACAGCGGGACTGCCTGCTAATTTTATGGTGCCATCTTCACTAACGGGTATATCGGCGCCATAAGGTGTCCGGGTTATTAATACCGGCAATGGCTTGGTATTACCAACGGGTGACAAAATCACGGTGAATAATTTTACACCGTCCCTCATCGGGATCATCACTGTTTTCTTTTGATAAAGGTCGAAACCATCGGTTTGCCCCGTACAGGATGTATAAAAAAAAATAAAAAACAGGGAGACTGCGAAATGTTTTATCATAAAAGAGAAGTGTTCAATAAAGATAGTGAAAGACCCCATCCCCTAAACCGGGGTTTTTAAATTTATAAGGCGTAGAATTTTTTTTTGATTTCCGCTTTTTCATTCGTTAATATTCCCCTGATAATTGGGAAAGTTTCCCCAACACCCCGCCGCGGCGGGGATGGGGCCCAGGTTGCTTAATTCACCACTTTGAGAATCAAAATACCGATTCCGTAAACAAGCGTGATAATAAAAATTCCTTTGGCGGTAGTATCGCGGTGTGTGTTGATATATAACGTAAACAGCACCACATTGGCGAGCAAAGAAAGAGAACCGATGGAAGTGATTAGTTTGCTGTTATTGAAAAATTCATCTATAAAATCACCAAAAGAAACACCGGAGAATTTGAAAAAATAAATGACAATTAATCCAAGCAGCGGGCCAATCAACCCAAGTACTAATCCAAGCTTCAGGTTATCTTTTTTTAGTATCATTTTTCCAGATTTTTTCGAGTTTGGATTTTTGGGCATAATGTGTCATATCAAACTGTACGGGCACGATGCTTACATAACCGTTGGCCAAAGCCCATACATCCGTATCTTTTCCTTTATCAAAATTGACGAATTCGCCGGTAAGCCAGTAATACATCTTTCCATGCGGGTCCTGTCTTTCCAAAAAATCTTCTTCGTATTTGGCATAAGCCTGGCGGCAAAGCTTGAATCCTTTTAACAGGTCAACCTGCATCGGGGGAATATTTACATTCAGCACCGTATGCTGGTCCATTTTAGTGGCCAGCATTTTTTCGACTATGATCCGGACAAACTTCCGGGCGCCCGTAAAGTCGGCATCAATGCTGTAATCCAATAAGGAAAAACCGGCGGAAGGAATACTTTCAATGGCTGCTTCTACCGCAGCGGACATAGTACCGGAATAAATAACATTGATACTGTGATTGGCGCCATGATTAATGCCGCTTAAACACAAATCAGGTTTGCGATGTAATACTTTGTCTACAGCCAGCTTCACGCAATCAACGGGGGTACCGGTACAGGCCCAGGCTTCAATATCACCAAACATATTCACTTTATGCAAACGCAGGGGCTGGCCGATAGTGATCGCATGCCCCATTCCCGATTGGGGTTTGTCAGGAGCTACTACTACTACTTTGCCCAAATCTTTTACGGCCTCTACCAGGTTCATGATACCGGGTGCTGTTACACCATCATCATTGGTAATTAATATTACTGGTCTTTGTTTACCGCTGCCGGCTTTTTTCCGTGCGGTTTTTTTTACACTCTTTTTCGGGGATGAGGCGGATTGGTTTGTCATATTCAAAGCAAAAGTGTTTTTTTTTTTCGGCATGTCCAAACAGCATTCCTTAAAAACAGTTTAGACACAATAAAAATACCCAATAACTTCTGGTTAGATTGCCAGGTTTAGCACACAGCCTGTCCCGACGAAGCGGGAGATGACGGATTAAACGAATTTCCGCAGATATCTGATGCTAGAGAATAAACCACGAAAAGGCATCCTCTTTATTCCGCGAAGCAGAATACAAAATCCGTGTTTATCCGTCAATTCCGTGTCATCCGTGTGCTGTATTAGTTCTATTTAAAAGACAAGCCGGACTAAAAACTTTTTTATATCTAATTAAATTAGTATTTTGCAGCTAAATAAATTAGTTCGCTATGGCGGTATCCAACCAGAATATGAAATATCTCCGCAAACTTCGCGGATGGACACAGGAAGAATTCGCTAACAAACTGCGGATCAAAAGATCACTGCTGGGAGCTTATGAAGAGGAAAGAGCCGAACCCCGCATTGATGTATTGGAAGTGGTTTGTGATATTTTCAAACTAACGCTGGATGAAATATTGCGAAAAGACCTGAGTGATAATAAAAGCAACTACCTCGCTAAGCGCCGGGCGATGAAACTGGCAACCGGTCGTCCTGATATTCCTTTCGTGCCGGTAAAAGCCGCCGCCGGTTATCTCGCCGGGTATGCTGACCCCGAGTTTGTAGATGAGCTCAATACATTTACACTACCCATGTTATCCGGCGGTAACTACCGGGCTTTTGAAATTATCGGCGATTCCATGTTACCCACGCCCAGCGGCTCTGTGATAGTAGGAGAGAAGATCGATAAAATTGACGAGCTGAAAAATGACAGCGCCTGTATTGTTGTTTCCCGTCATGAAGGGATTGTTTACAAAAGGGTACAAAAAAATGGAAGATCAAAAGATAAATTGACGCTGGTAAGCGACAACCCGATCTATCATCCCTATACCGTTAAAGCGGAAGATGTGCTGGAAATGTGGCAGGCGCAGATGGTTATTTCCAAAGCCAACCAGCAGCAGCGTTGGGACATGGGGCAGCTGGCGAATATTGTCAGCGATCTGCAGGAACAGGTAGTTTCCTTGAAAAAGAAGATGAACTGACCCCATTCGCCAGAAGTGTTTTCCACCTTTGTTTATGCTTTTTTGCAGGCAATCTTCTTGCAGTCAGAACAGTCAGTTATATTTGTAACGTACGTTAACTGATCTATGTTGCTAAGAAAACTGACCTGTTTAACCCTGGTGTTACTGGTTTGTGTGTCTTTATTTTCCCAGGTAAAAACATTGCAAGCTATTAAGACTACTGTTCCTCCAGCAATTGATGGAGTATTGGATGATATAGCCTGGAAAGAAGTGCAGGCAGCTGTCGGTTTTATTCAAAATTTTCCCAATTACGGTCAGCCGGCTTCCCAAAAAACAGAAGTAAAAATTATTTACGACAACGAAGCTATTTATATCGGGGCTTATTTATATGATGACCCCTCGCTGATCCGCAAACAGATCACCGCCCGTGACGAAGAACAGTTAAAAGATCTCGACTATTTCTCCGTTTTCCTTGATACATATAGTGATCAGCAAAACGGGTTTCAGTTCCTCGTTACTTCATCCAATGTACAAACGGATGCGAGGTTATCACCGGGTATTACACCGGCCGCCGGTGAGTATGGCGATAAGACCTGGGACGCCGTATGGGACAGCAAAGTATCTATGAAAAATGATGGCTGGGTGGTTGAAATGAAGATACCGTACATTTCTTTACGATTTTCTCCAACGCATGTGCAGAACTGGGGCATACAACTCATGCGTTCGGTGCGCCGCGTTAATGAAACCAGTTTCTGGAATGCCGTGGATCCAACGATTAACGGATTTGTCAACCAGTTTGGAATTTTGCAAAATCTTGTTGATATAAAACCTCCGCAACGGATCAGTCTTTCTCCGTACGTATCGACAGGTGTCCGCAGCACTCCGGATAAAGATCAGTTCCGAACCGAATGGCTTCGCAGTGGTGGTATGGATGTTAAGTATGGTATCAACGAAAGTTTTACCCTCGATGCTACGCTGATCCCCGACTTTGGCCAGGTTGTTTCCGATAATGTGGTCAATAACCTCACACCGTATGAAGTAAGGTTTGAGGAGTACCGCCCTTTTTTTACAGAAGGCATCGACATATTCAATAAGTCCGGTTTGTTCTATTCCCGAAGGATCGGCGCTTTGCCTTCCGGTTATAATGCCATAAAAAACCTGGCGGAATCGGATCCGAATATTGAAATAATCAGGAACCCCGCCAGAACCCAGTTGTACAACGCTATTAAATTCTCCGGTCGTACAGCGAAAAAACTAGGCATCGGTGTTTTCAATGCTATCGGTGCTCCGATGTATGCCACTATTCAGGATAAAACCACCGACAAAAGAGAAAAGATACAGACGGAAGTATTGACCAATTATAACATCCTCGTCCTCGACCAGGCATTAAAAGGCAGGTCTTATATTACACTTACCAATACGAATGTAACGCGTAACGGTATTGGCAGGGACGCTAATGTAACAGGTCTTGATTTTAGCCTCTATGATAAAACCAATACCTATAATCTGAAAGCACTGGGACGCTACAGCAAAGTATTTACCGGAAATTCATACGATGGTTATAATACCAGTTTGAGGTTTGGAAAAGTAAGCGGAAAGATCCGCTATGCCGTACAGAACAATATCATTTCAACAGCCTATGACCCTACCGACCTGGGTTACCTGTTAACGGCTAATCAGCATGTTAACACCGCTACTATTAGCTATAACCAGTTCACGCCAACCAAAAATTTTCTAAGTTATAGTTACACCCTCAATACAATTTACAGGCGGCTGTACAGACCGGATAAATTCAATGACTTAACCGTTGACTTAAATGGCTATTGGTACTTTAAAAATTTCTGGGATATTAATGCAGAACTTGCTTACCTGCCCGACCAGCATGATTATTTTGTTGCCGGCGAAACATTTAAAAAATATGCACGCAGACCGCAGTATGGGTTTTTGAAACTGACGGGAAATTCGGATATAAGAAAGCGGCTGTTCTTTAATTATGACGTCCTGTATGGCGATTTTTTCAAAAACCCGGAGAAGGATTATTATTCTATTGCCGGAGCCCTTCGTTACCGTTTCAGCAATAAACTCACCTTCGAATTCTCACATAAGTTTGAAACAGAAACGGACTATATTACTCCTGCAGCCCCCGATGTTTTGGGCGAACCCAGGGTAGCGTTTGTTGACTTCAAAGAGGTAACCTCCATACTGTCGGGCATATATAATTTTACACCCCGTGTGAACCTTACACTTAGGGTACGTCACTACTGGAGCAATGTATTGGAAAAAAGATTGGTTTACCTCGATGATAAAGGATACCCTGATCCAAGGCCGGTACCATTTACGCCTTTTACCGACAACGTGAATTATTTTAATACCGACGCCTTCTTTACCTGGGATTTCCGCTATGGCAGCCGGTTGATTGTTGGCTATAAAAACTGGCTGGGTGATGACCAGTTTGTAGATGGAACCCGTTATAAAAGATATACCCGCAATTTCGCCGAGATATTTAACTTAAATCATGGTAATGAATTAACGGTAAGGTTCATTTATTACCTCGATTACAGCCAGCTGAAAAGAAAAAAATAAGTTGATCATTTCCTTTTTAATTCATTGATCACCTTATTGTGCAGGGGTACTATTTCCTTATCAACAAGAGCGAAAATTTCATCGCCTTTTTGGAGCTCTACATGGTAGGTGCCGGTGAAATGACTGAATGCCGGCAGTATGCAATGATCATGTGTAAAATAAAAACAGGGAAAACGCAATGATTGCCTTCCCCTTCCCCGGATGGTAATACCCGGGTGCACATGACCCGAAAAAACATACTGACCTTCTTCAATTTTCAGTCTTGGTTTCAGTATATCATGTACAAATAAAAAACGTTTGATCGCCAAAGGCTCATTATGCACCCTGATATCGGCTTCCTCGTACCAGCGATTGTCGAGTATATCATGATTGCCTTTGGCAAGATGAACATCTAAGGAGGAGAAATCTTTTCGCCATTTACGAAACAAATCCATTTCCAGGTTGGCGATGCTATGGGTAAGGTCGCCAACAATGATCAGTTTTTCCGCTTTAAAAAAAAGTATCTGCGCCAGCAAACGGTGCAGGTCGTCTTTGTAAACGCCGGCGGGAACACCAATACCGGCCTTGCGAAAATGTCCTGTTTTGCCCACATGCAGGTCAGCGACGATCAATGTTCTTTCATTCTCCCAAAACAAAGTTCTTTCATTGCTCAGGATCAAATGTTCTTCACCAATAATATGTGATAAAAGGGTTGCCATCAGGAGTTGCAAATCTAAGTTGCCAGTAGCGTAAATAAAAGAGTCGTTTGAAGTTTGATGTTTGAAGTTTGATGTTATGACCGACAGGTGAGAAAACGCTATATGCTGTAGTTGGCCCTGAACCACAAACATCGAACTTCAAACTACGTATTCAACTGCTGCTGCATCCTTCTCACCCTGTCTTCTAACTTTTCAGAAGAAAGATCTTCTCTCATGCTGTCTACTTTAATAGGAAAACAGAAAGGCGTTAATTGTTGAGGGAAAGTGATAATGATTTTCGATGCTTGTATGCGTTGCAGCATGTCTCTTAAACGTACTTCTTCCATTTGCTGATCAAATACTTCCTGGTATGCCTGGCGGATCAATAAATTATTTGGTTCATATTCACTGAACACATTAAAAAGCAGGGAAGCGGATGCCTGTAAATGCCGGGCCTTTATTTTTTCTCCCGGCATTCCCTGGAAAACTAATCCGCCAATCACCGCAACGTCCCTGAATTTTCTTCGGGCCATTTCAGTAGCATTCACGCTTCGTTGAATATCGGCCAGTAAATTATCCGGTGAAAAAAGATCATACACATTCGTATCATCAACAGGGATCGGTTGATCACTTAACAGTTCGAATCCGTAATCATTCATCGCGAGAGAGAAAGTGATGGGTGTAATACGGCTGATGCGATAGGCTAAGATAGCCGCCATCGCTTCATGCACCAGCCTTCCTTCAAAAGGATAGACGAAAAGATGAAAACCATCTTTCGTTTCTATATGCTCTATCAGTAATTCATTGGCTTTCGGAACATGCGATAGATTTTCCTGCAAAGCAAAAAGCGGTTTCAATACTTCCAACTCTATTTGACCTTTGACTTTTGACTTTTGACTCTTGGCTTCTAATTCTTTACTTGCCTCCGTCAGCTGCTCCCTCAGCTTCTTCCCCAAATTAGCGCTCAGCGGCATCCTCCCTCCCTGCCAGCTGGGAACAATGGATTTTTTAGCATTGCTTTTTTTAACTAATGCCGTCATCTCTTTGATCATGATGTATTCCAAATTTCTGCCGGCCAATGTAAATACATCACCTGGTTGTAAACGGGAGATAAACCATTCTTCAATAACGCCGACAAAACCGCCACTCATGAATTTTACTTTCATCATCGATTCGCTGACGATGGTACCGATATGCAGGCGGTGGCGCATGGCGGTGCGACGGTTCAATATTTTATATACACCATTGTCTATTTCTATTTTTTTAAATTCATCATACTGCTGCAGGGCATTTCCCCCGGCCGTAATAAAATAAAGCAGTTGCCGCCATTCATCCGGTGTAAGATCTTTATAGCAATGCGTACTCACCACTTCAGGATATAATTCATCCGGAATGAAGCCATCGGATATCGCCAGTGTATTCAGGTACTGAATCAACACATCAAAGCAAAGCATCATCGGCGGGCGGCTTTCAATAAAATTTTCTTCAATGGCTGATTTTAATGCGGCCGCCTCTACCAATTCCAATGAATGGGTTGGAAGAAAATATATTTTGCTCGTTGCATCCGGCTGGTGACCGCTCCGCCCGGCTCTTTGTAAAAAACGGGCGACGCCTTTGGGCGATCCTACCTGTATCACTGTTTCTACGGGACGAAAATCAACGCCTAAATCAAGGCTGGCCGTACAGACAACGGCTTTTAAATTGCCGGTATGCAAATTATCTTCTACCCACTGGCGAAGGTCCATATCAATAGAACCGTGATGCAGGGCGATGGAACCGGCGAGATCGGGTGAAGCATCTAATAATTTCTGGTACCATGTCTCGCTCATTCCTCTTGTATTAATGAAGATGAGCGTGGTCCTGCTTTGTTCAATAATAGGAATCACCTTATGAACGAGTTTGATACCAAGGTGACCAGCCCAGGGAAATTTTTCTATTTCGTCGGGTATGATAGATTCTATTTCAATCGGTTTTTTAATATCCGCACGGATGATAACACCTTTTTGTTTCAATGGTGCCAGTAAAACATCTTTCGCTTCGTCAAGATTTCCGATAGTAGCGCTGATACCCCAGAGGGACAATGGGCAATGGGCAATTGGCAATTGGTGACCCGCGGCTGAACTTTGCTTATTGTCTGTTGCCAGTTGTCCATCGCCAGTTGCATATCGCCAATCGCCAATTGTCAATTGTCTATTGCTGATTGCAAGACTAACCAGCCTTGAGACGGCAAGCTCCACCTGCACGCCTCTCTTGCTTCCCAGCAACTCATGCCATTCATCAACCGCAATTATTTTTAATGATTGAAAAGTGGAAGCGTATTCTTTTTGTGCTAATAATAAATGTAAACTTTCCGGGGTAATGATCAATACTTCCGGCATCTGTCTTTTTTGTTTTTGCCGTTCACCCGTATCCGTATCACCATTCCTGATTCCTATTTTCCAAGCCATGCCCAATTCTTCAATTACTTCTTCCATGGCACGGCCGATATCTTTGGCCAATGCTCTCAATGGTGTGATCCACAAAAGCTGTAACCCATTTTTTGATTTAGTGGCATAATCTTTCGGATGATAATTGATAAAATCAATTAAGGCGCCGAGGAAAACAGAATAGGTTTTGCCACAACCTGTAGGTGCGTTTACCAGGCCACTTTTGCCATCGATGATAGCTTGCCAGCTTTGTTGTTGAAATAAAAAAGGGTGACGCCCTTTTTTAGAAAGCCATTGAATAATGATCTTATAACCCGGCGAATCAACCAACTCATTTCCCATACATCTCCAGCATTTTTTTAAGATCATCCAATGTATTGATTTCTCCCGGTTTTTTATCTTTCCGCCAGCGGTTCATTCTCGGAAATCTCAGCGCCACACCCGATTTATGCCGCTTACTCGCGGCGATCCCTTCAAAAGCGATTTCAAAAACCAATTCCGGTTTCACCGTTCTTACCGGTCCGAACTTTTCAATCGAATTTCTTTTGACGAAATTATCAACCTCGGCGAATTCTTTATCCGTTAACCCTGAATAAGCCTTGGTAAAACTTACTAACTGCTCACCATCTCTTACCGCGAAAGTATAATCGGTGTACAGGTTGCTTCGCCGGCCGCTGCCTTTCTGCGCATAGATCATCACGGCGTCTATCACCAATGGATCGATCTTCCATTTCCACCAGTCGCCTCTTTTTCTTCCAACACCATACGTAGAATTTTTTTGTTTCAACATGATGCCTTCGCTATTGATATCCCTGGCCCGGTTTCTTTCCGAAGCCAATACATCCCAGGAACTAAAATTGATGACGGGTGATAATTGCAGAACAGGAAGATTAACAGATTGCACGATCCCCTCTAATAATTTTCTTCTATCATCCAATGGAGTTTCACGTATATCGCTTCCCTCATATTCCAGGATATCATACGCGATAAAAGCAACCGGCGCTTCCTGCAAATGTTTTTTCGTAATATTCTTCCGGCCGATTCGTGTTTGTAAAACCGCGAATGGCAATGCTTTATTTTCAGCATACGGCATGATCTCTCCATCCAGCACAGTGCCATCCGGCAAGTGATCCTTCAATACATGAAACTCGGGAAACTTTTCCGTCATCAGTTCTTCACCGCGGCTCCATACATAAAGCTCTTTATTTCGTTGAATGATCTGTCCTCTTATCCCATCCCATTTCCATTCTGCCTGCCATTCCTCCACATTACCCGTTTCAGCTATTTCATTTTCCAAAGGATAGGCTAAATAAAAAGGATAAGGTCTTGAATGATCGATGGTATCGGCGCTTAACAATTCATGAAACAGGGTAGTGGAAGGATCCCAGTTGCCACTGATACGATGGGCGATCGTATTGGCTTCAAGCGACGTGGTTTTCGATAAAGCGTTCACCATCGTTTGTTGTGATACGCCGATCCGGAAACTTCCCGTGATCAGTTTATTAAAAACAAACCGTTCATCCCGGTCCATCTTCATCCAGCTTTCCGTGATGAATTTCTTTTTTTCTTCTTCACCCGCTTTTTCTAATTGCTTTAGCTGTTCAATATAATAATGCAATCCCTCTTCTCCCTGCACCGAATTTATTTTTTCAGGAAGCAGCAAAGAGATCGTTTCCGCGAGGTCTCCCACAGTGCCATAACTTTCGGTAAACAGCCACGAAGGAATGGAAACGATTTCCATGCACCATTCGGATAGCAAGCGGGAATTAACCGACCGTCTTGGTCTTCTTCCGCTGAAGATAGCGATCACCCATACCTTATCGGTATCATTCGCCACGGCGAAATAATCCGACAAAGCCTGCAGCTTATCATTCGTCTTCGTGCTGCCGCCCAAAACTTTTACCAATTCGGCGAATTGTTTCATTACTTATTTTTATAAGAGAAAAGAACACGGATGACACGGATCAAACGGGTAGACACGGATTGGGGTTGATTTTTACGTACAGCGGTACGCAGACTAACGAAAATGAAGAAAAAATCCGTGCACATCCATCCAATCCGTGTCATCCGTGTTCTATTCCTCATTTTCAAATTTCTTTATCCTGAATTTATCTGTGTTAACCCGTGTTCATCTGTCCAAAGGACTCCTTCGGAGTGGCAAATATTTTCCCCATTAACATTCGTGTCAATTCGTGTAATTCGTGGCAAATAAATTCAAATCTCATCCGTGTTCAAAAATTCGTGCCCTGTTTTTCTTCCTCCTCATTTCCATATTCCGTTTTCACTTCAGCAGCTTCAATCCCGGTTTCATTTAAATACCGGCTGAACGCCGCCTGGAAACCATGTGTCACAAAAACTTTACGTGCACCTGTCTCCTTAACGGTTTTCAACAACCCATTCCAGTCCGCATGATCACTCAGTGCAAAGCCCGCATCCGCATTGCGTCGCCTTGTATTGCCCCGCACCTGCATCCAGCCACTGCAAACACCCACGGCATACGGTGTGAAACGTTTCATCCAGCTGCTGCCATCGGCGCTACCCGGCGCTATTACCACACCGCCTTTAAATATTTTGTTCGGCATATCAGTCCCTACTCTTTGTACAGCAGGCAATTTCCATCCGGCATTCACCAAAGTAGTATGCACATTATACACGGCCCCGTGTAAAAAAATGGGAAGACCTGTTGCTGCGATGCAGGACAATAACCGTTGCGCTTTTCCCAAACTATAAGCGGTCAGTACCGATACTTTCCCCTCTTCTTTATTTTGCAATACCCAATCCTGTATGTCCTTATAAATTTCTTCCTGGGGTTTCCAGTTGTAAATTGGCAAACCAAAAGTTGATTCGGTGATAAACACATCGCAGGCCACCGGTTCAAATATTCCGCTCAGTCCATCGTCTTCCCTTTTATAATCACCGCTTACTACCCATACTTCGTTTTGGTATTCCACTCTCACCTGTGAAGAACCAATGATATGACCCGCCGGGTGCAGGGAAACTTTTACGCCATTGATAAGTACAGGCTCATTCCATTCAGCTGTTTGATAAGAATGATCACCGAGTCTTAATTGCAAAAGAGGCCTGGTAAACGGATGACATAAATAAGACTGGCTTCCCGCTTTGGCATGATCACTGTGGGCATGCGTGATAACGGCTTTGTTAACCGGCTTCCACGGATCAATATAAAAATCACCGGGCCGGCAATACAAACCTTTATCAGAAAATTCGATCAGTGGCATGTCGATGAATGGAATAATTTATGGGTAAGTTAATACATCATACACTGGCACGAATTATACCAATAATAAAATCGATCCGCGGAAAAGTTGTAGAAGGTAACCGTTGATTTTTAAGATCAGCGTTCAATAAAATTTTTTATCTTGATGAAACCGTTACTGGTTAAGGGTTCTGGCCCGTCTCTCCCGCAGTGGAGTTTGAGGTGAGGAACGAAAGCCGATTCGGCGTTTAAACGTTGACCCAAAAATATTTTTTATTTTTTTTGGCGCGTAAATTTTTTTTAAAAATCAATACAGTAAAGGATTTGAGAACATAAAACAAACCACCAAATCTTTTCTTACTTTTTTTTTTAATATTTCCGTCCTATATTTATTTCTCAGCCCAATTTCCGGAAAAGGACGACCGCCAAACGATATGACGATCTACCAGTTCAATTCCTTAAGTGAAATGGAACAAATTGAGGCTATCTGGACAGTTCCGGCCATAGCCGAAAGAAAAGAGAATGGCTATAAAATTTTCCTCTTTCAACTCGATTCTTTTTATGTGGAATTATACCATCACATGGAAAGAGACGCAACGGAACGGATAAGAAGCTTTGCCAGCGAAGAGCATTTAATACCTTACCTCGCCAAAATAAATATTGATCAGTTGCTGTATTAAATCAAAAACCAGGCAACGAAGTTTTTATCTGTGTTGATCAGGTCATCTGTCCAAAGGACTCCTTCGGAGTGGCCGACTTTTCTTCGTGTCCATTGGCGTAATTCGTGGCCAGCTTTTTCCTTGTCCATTGGCAGCAGTGAACCGGCTCTACCCGTTAATAAAAAGCTATTCCTGTAAAATTAATTCGGGATACGGGTAAATACAGGCAACTTCAATGAACAATCAGGCGTTCCTTACAGAAGATAAACATCCCTGGTTGACCCATTATGGAAGAAGGATTTGAACTCCCGGTGTCATTTAATAAAGCAGAATTGAATTTCCCCGCCCGCTTATTGAGCTATGGCTACAGCTATAAACTGGAAGTGGAAATCGCCGGCAAAAAAATTCTTTTTGAGCCCGATGAAGAAAGAAACTGGCGGGCCCTTGTAGCATACGAAGACCTGGAGAACAATAAAAAGATCAGTGCGGAACTGCTGCAGGCGGTTGTCTTATCCATTGAGAAAATAATGCATTAACGATTAAACGGGTTGCCCGTTAGTTGTCTGCCGGAAAAATACAGATCAAAAAACCCGCCACGGATGTGACGGGTTTTTTATGGTTGCTAAATATTATTTGGAACAAGTGGCAGGGCACACCACAGGACAAACTGCAGGGCACTCTACTCTGGCTTTATTCTTCTTAGCTTTCTTTTTGCCGCCGGCCGCGAATGCAGCGGTACCGGACAGCATAGATATAGCTAAGACGAAAAGAAATATCTTTTTCATCTTTGTATGATTTAAAATTTAAAAATTGTTGTTGATCGTAAAAATTCAACTGGCCGGTTCAGGAGGATGCCAGCAGTGAGATAAGGCGGTGTATAAACGATTATCGTTCGTGGCTTTTATTTTATCCATGACAGGAGAGGTTATGGCAAAGGAAAAAATATTTCTTTCAGCAAAATAAAAATTGCCATACACACAACTCATAAAGGGATTACAGCCATTATCCCTTTCTTTATCGGGTGAGTTACCTTGTTTGGGGCATTTCATCATTTTATGACACTTCATGGCTACCGGTATTTTTCTATTGTAGCTTAACGCCGGTTCCAGTGTAGAAAATCCCACTAGCAAGAAAAGTATGAAGGCTGATACTTTCATCCCGTTAAATGTAAATAAATATTCAGGTATTTTAAAGCGGGAAGGATGAGCGGCATATATCAGACGGCGAAGTGCATTTTATTATTAAGAATTTAGTCGTCATGCGATAGCAATCGATATCCGCTGTTGGCTCAATTTCATAATAATTTTTCAACAATCAGCCTGTCATTCCGGGCTGGCCCCGGAAACTTCCCCCAACAG
>JBDTUH010000029.1:0-85985 GCA_040007815.1 Chitinophagaceae bacterium | reverse complement strand
CCCGGGTGCTGCCGGTTAAGAAATTAAATGAAAACACATACCAGGTTTCCTTTCAGAATGACTTTAGTTTTGTTTCAGATACACTCATCAATTTAGTTCAACGGACATTTCAAAAAAACGCCCTGTCAACAGAGTATATAGTGAGTCTGAAAAATTGTAAACAAAATGAAACGGTCTTTGCATTTGAAATAAATAGCCACACAGGCGATTTAACAGGTTGCAGAGGTCGTAAGCTGGAGGTGGGTTGTTATGTTATTGAAATTGATTTTTTGAAGAAAAATAAGTTTAATTTCTTTTTGTTGTTGCTATTAATTATTCCTTTGAGTTTTGTTGGTTTTTATGTGAAAAATAAGTTTCGGAAAAAAGAAGAGAAAGAATCAATCATCGATAATAATGATTATATACAATTAGGAAACTTTAGATTTTATACAGATAATAATGTTCTTAAAATTGAGAATAAAAATATTACGCTTTCTGAAAAAGAAACAAAAGCACTAAAAATATTTGCAGAAAATATAAACCAGATCGTAGAAAGGGAAAAACTGATGAAAGAGATTTGGGAAGATAAAGGCATAGTTGTAATCAGTAGAAATGTTGATGTATTGGTGTCTAAATTACGTAAGAAATTAAGCGACGATAACTCCATTAAATTTATTAACGTACATGGCAGGGGTTACAAATTTATTATTGAGTAGATGCCAATTAAAAATCAAGTAAAGTGTAAAACAAATTGGAATGTGTGATTAATGTAGTCCGGGCTAATGATAAAACCTACAAGTAACCTTCAGTAATTTGTTTAGATAATTTTCCGGTCTCCGGTACATTTAAAAAGCCCTTTGTTTGGGGTTTTTATAGTCCTTGTGCCTTGCCTTGCTATAGTATTTTCTAAATGACAGAACAAAATAAGATACCTTACGGGTAAAACATACGTCGACAATAAAGGAAATGAAAAACCTGCTGAAACAATGAATGATTACATTGATATAGCTTTTTTTTCGGAGGACACTAAAAACAAAGAAGGATGCCATGAAACACAGCCCTTATATATCCAAAGGCAACGGCTAACTGCAGGTGAAAAAAAAATTGATACTATTTGTTATAACTACTATTTGATCTTACAATTACTAAATTGAAGTCAGTAGTTTGCCTTTCACTCATTTAATTTGTTTTAGCCTTTATTACCAATTTCAGTACCTTCAAATCATCGTACTTCCAAATCAAAAGGCCGGAGAACGGGGTTGGGTTTGAGTTATGATATTATTAAAGCCCATGGCGGAAAGATAAAAGTGGAAACGAAAGAGGGAGAGGGTGCAGTCTTCGCCATCGAATTACCTATTCTTCAAAAGTAACTTGGCAGATATGAAAAACATTGTCCTTCTGCTGCTTTTTGTGCTAACTGTCCGCTATACCGTTGCGCAACAAAACGATCCCGACAGTTTAAAACAGGCCTTTCACAGTAGCCGGAACGATAGTATTCGGTTTGCTTTATCTCTTCAAATTGGCGAATCGTACTATTATAAAAACAACGACAGCGCCTTGGTTTACATCCAAAAAACAACAGCCCTTGCCAATCAAAGCGGCAATGCACTCTGGCAGGCACATGCACGTGTTGCAATGATGGGTTACTTCTTTACGACCAAGGATTTTGTGGCAAGCTTGAATCTAAGTCTCCAAAACATCGATGACTATTCCAGCTATAACGACCCGTACGTGCTTGCCATGTCCATTACTTTTATGGCAGCTATTTATGGGGGTAACGGCTATCCGGAGAAAGCCATCGCCTCTCTGCAAAAAGTAATAGCTATGCTTGACACACTGCATTACGTCAATTCGCTGCACCGCATCCATTTTTTCAATTCTAAAGAAAAGCTACTGGCGGGTGCTTATATGAACCAGGGCTTTGACTATTTGAGTTTGCACAAGATGGATTCAGCTTTATGGTCCGCTCAAAAAGCATACGAAATCGACATAAAAGGACGAGTCTACTGGAACTATCCGGTATATGCACTGGCGGCAATATATCAAAGTATGGGGCAGGCAGATACTGCATTAGCGTTTTACAAAACAGCGGTATCCCTGGCGATGAAAGAACCCACCCTTAAAGACGTGGTGGACAGCTATAACAGCATCGCCGCCCTTTACAAAGAGCGAAGCCAAACCGATTCGGCAATTGCTTATGCCCGAAAAGCTATCGCCCTGGAAAGGCAAATCAACTATCGGAGTGCCTTAGAAGCCGCCCTTTCTCTGAGTGAAATATACGAAAGCCAACACCGAAGCGACAGTGCCCTTTACTATTACAAATACGCCATGGGCACAAAAGACAGCATATCTAATTTGACAAAAGTTCAACAGGTGCAGAGTATTGCGTTTAAAGAGGAAATAAAAGAACGCGAACAGCGGCAGCAGGCACTGTTGCAACTAACCCAATACCGCAGCCGGGTAAAAATATTCATCGTCCTGGGCGTAGCGTTGGCCTCATTGTCTATCGCCCTTATCCTTTGGCGCAATAACAGGCATAAACAAAAAGCAAATGCATTGTTGCAAAGAAAGAACACCCAAATTGAGCAAACCTTTGCGAAGTTAAAATCTACCCAGGCCCAACTCATCCAACAAGAAAAAATGGCTTCACTGGGAGAACTGACCGCAGGCATTGCACATGAAATTCAAAACCCTCTGAACTTTGTCAATAATTTTTCGGAATTAAATAAAGAACTGCTTGATGAAATGGAGAATGAATTGAATGCCGGTAATAAAGAAGAAGTGATTTCTATTGCCAGGGATATAAAAGTAAATGAGGAAAAGATCAGCCACCACGGCAAACGTGCCGATGCCATTGTAAAAGGCATGTTGCAACATTCACGTGTAAATACAGGACAAAAAGAATCAACAGATATCAATGCTTTAGCTGATGAATATTTACGGTTGAGTTATCATGGCCTTCGTGCGAAAAATAATTCCCTGCCTGTCGGACAGACAGGTTTCAATGTAACCATGAAGACAGAGTTTGATGAAACTATAGGAAAAATTAATATTTTTCCGCAGGATATAGGCAGGGTACTTTTTAATTTATTCAACAATGCATTTTATGCCGTAACTGAAAAAAAGATACAACAAGGTGAAGGCTATGAGCCAACAGTTTCAGTAAGCACAAAAAAAGTAAACGATAAAGTCGAGATAAAAGTGAAAGACAACGGTAATGGGATTCCACAAAAAGTATTGGATAAAATATTTCAGCCATTCTTTACTACCAAACCAACAGGGCAGGGAACAGGATTGGGTTTATCGTTGAGTTATGATATTGTAAAAGCACATGGCGGGGAAATTAAAGTGGATACTGCGGAGGGTGAATTTACTGAGTTTGTTATTCAGTTGCCCATAGCAGTGTAAATGTAAGATGAACTGTTATCTTCATTTTAAGTATTGTTTGATTCAGTAGTAGCTATTACATATTATTGTAACGGGCAAACCAGTCCGTGTCGGTATTGATCCTTACTCAAAGCTCATTGATCGCATACCAGGAGATAATATAAAAAACCTGTGACCCGTGTAAGGTGCCTTCTCAGGATTGTCAACATTTGTACATGGCTTAAGACCTCTTAGTCAAATCCTAATCCGAATTTGACTAAGTTAATTTTAGTTTATACGTCAACAATTGAGTTCAATCACCACGAATAACCATCTTTATGTCTATCCAAATTGACAGATTAAGTTGTAGCTATCACATTTAGCCGATATTTGAGCTCAATTCCGCTGATGGATTACTGCCAATGAAACGTAATTACTACATAGTAGCGTTGATCATGCTTATTTTTTTTGTCATCTCTTTCCTGACAAATGTTATTGGTCCATTAATACCCGACATCATTAAAGGGTTTGACCTGAGTCTTACATTGGTAGCACTGCTGCCTTTTGCCTTTTTTATCGCTTATGGGGTAATGTCTATTCCATCGGGTATGCTGATTGAAAAGTATAAGGAGAAGAAAGTTATGATCGCCGCATTTGTGATCGCTTTTTTCGGTTCCTTATTATTAGCCCTGGCGCCAAATTATTTAACGGCGGTTTTGTCGCTTTTTTTAATAGGCTGCGGGATGGCCATGTTACAGGTAGTTATTAATCCATTGCTGAGAACATCAGGCGGAGAAGAGCACTATGCATTCAATTCAGTGCTTGCTCAATTAATATTCGGCCTGGCTTCTTTCCTGAGCCCGTTAGTTTATTCGTATATGGTTTCCGCTCTTTCAAAAAACCAGGACAGTACTTTTTCGAAATTAGTTCCCGCCAACCTTCCATGGATATCTTTATACTGGCTATTCACGGTCATTTGCTTTTTAATGATTATAGTTATAGCTCTTTCAAAATTTCCAACCGTTCAATTAAACAAGGAAGAAAAAGCGGGGCCATTGCAAACACATATTCAACTATTCAAAAACCCGAAAGTTACTTTATTCTTTGTCGCTATGATTTGTTATGTAGGTACTGAGCAGGGAGTAGCCAACTGGATATCACAGTTCCTGTCAACCTATCATGGATATGATCCCCAAACAACAGGCGCGGAAAATGTGGCTTATTTCTGGGGGTTGATGACTGCGGGAGGAGTAGTGGGTTTGTTGCTGCTGAAGATCATGGACAGCCGCAAAGTATTGGTCATCTTTACCATTCTTGCCCTTGTCTCTTTGACAATGGCTCTTTTTGGATCAGCTAGTATTGCGTTAGTGGCTTTTCCACTAGTTGGTTTTTTCGCTTCAGTTATGTATCCCATTATTTTTTCCTTGGCACTCAATTCTGTTGAAGAGCATCATGGTTCCTTTTCCGGTATTATTGTTACAGGTATTATTGGCGGAGCCATTGTTCCCTTAATCATTGGCTGGATAGGTGATCATGCAGGCCTCCGTACAGGAATGTTGTTTTTATATTTAACCATGGGATATATTTTAAGTATAGGCTTTTGGGCAAAACCAATCATTACTAACAAGACCATTAAACTTTTCAGAAAAAAAGAAAATACTGTTTAAGTAAGTATCGGAATTCCAGTCACCCGATATTAATTTTTCAACAAGGATACAGCTTGTAACAAATTTATTTACCTTGATTACCTGCAAATAAAAACCCTCTAAACTTGCACTATATGAAAAAAAGAATTTTAAAAAGCCTGGTAACAATCCCCTGTCTGTTGTTATTGCTCGAACATACCAACGCTCAAAACGTGGACACCAACCACAACTCTTCCGCAATTAAAGAAAAAAATAAAACGGGTGATAAAGGATGGAAGCAACTTTTCAACGGGAAGGATCTTACCGGCTGGAAGCATGTTGGGCATGGCGATATGCTGGTAGAAGACGGCATGATTCACGGACAGGGTGGAATGGGCCTTTTATACTGGACGAAAGAAAAATTGAGTAATTGCACCATACGTGTCGTTTACAAGATGCAAAAGGAAAACAGTAATTCAGGTGTATTCATCCGGGTTCCCATTGAACCTAAAGAAGAATGGATGCCGGTGTTTTATGGCTATGAAGTGCAGATCGACAACCATCCCGAAACTTCGGATGAAGATGACTATCATTACACCGGTACATTATATTCTTTGACCAAACCACTGGCGCACCCCGGTAAACCTGGCCCTGAATGGAATACCATGGAAATAACATTAGACCAGCACCGCACTATTGTTTATGTCAATGGAGAAAAAGTTACTGATTATAAAGAAGGTGATCCTGTACCGGAACGAAAGTTTGATTTCGAACCCTACCATGGTACCCGGCCTGATGCCGGTTATTTCGGTCTTCAAAACCATGGCGAAGCTGATGTAGTTTATTTTAAAGAAGTGGCGGTGAAACCTCTTGTTAAAAACAAATAATAACCATCATGAAAAACAATAAAGAGACCCCGAAAAAGAAAACCATAAGCCGCGAAGCATTCATTAAACAAGCGGCAATGGCTACCGCCGGATTTTATATTGTGCCCCGGTTCGTGTTAGGCGGAAAGGGATATGTAGCGCCAAGTGATAAATTATATATAGCTGCTATTGGCTGCGGCGGAGAAGCTGAAAACGATATCCATCATTATGCTACGGCTCCTAAAAAAAATGCGGTCGTTGCATTTCTCTGTGATGTGGATGACCGGCAAGCCGCACCACGCCGTAAAGAATTTCCAAAAGCACCGTATTATCGCGACTGGCGTGAACTGTTTGACAAAGAGAGTAAAAATTTTGATGCTGTCACTGTAGCAATACCGGATCATAATCATGCTATTGTTGGTCTCGCTGCTATGCAACTAAAAAAACATTTATACCTGCAAAAGCCATTGACGCATGATATCTATGAAGCCCGTGTGTTAACTGAAGCGTCAGCAAAATATAAGGTGGTTACGCAAATGGGCGACCAGGGCGCATCCTGCGAAGGTATGCGTACGATGCGGGAATGGTTTGAAGCGGGACTTATCGGCGATATAGAAAAAGTATATTGCTGGACAGACCGGCCGGTATGGCCACAAGGTATCTCGTGGCCAAAGACAAAACCGGCGATCCCAAAGGAATTGAAATGGGATCTGTGGTTGGGCACCGCGCAACAAACCAATTATATTGATAACCTGGTTCCCTTCAACTGGCGTGGATGGTGGGAATTTGGGACAGGAGCATTGGGAGATATGGGATGTCATATCATGGGACCACCCTTTAAACTGCTTGAATTAGGTTATCCAACTGAAATATCAGGTAGCGCAAGCACTGTTTACAAAGGAATCTTTAAAGAAGGCATCTATCCCGAAAGCGGACCAGTGTCAAGCTCTATTAAATTCAAGTTTAAACAAAAGAATGGGAATAATCTTGATCTCATTTGGATGGACGGTGGTATTACTCCTGAAAGACTTTCTGAACTGGAACCGGATGTGAATATGAATGAAGCGCTGGGTGACTGGCCGGGTGAAAATGATTTTGAAGGTTGCACTCTTTTTATTGGCACCAAAGGAAAAGTTTCATGCGGTTGGGGTGGAAGTCATCCGAGACTGTTGCCGTTATCACTCAATAAAGATGTAAGTGTTCCGAAAAAATATCCCCGTGTAGAAGGCGACATGGACGGCCATTGGTGGCAATGGGTGGATGCCGCCATTGCCGGATATGGAAACATGGAAGTCGATTCTCCCTTTGTTGGCTATGCCGGTCCGCTTACTGAAACAGTTTTACTTGGAAATTTATTATTGCGCAGTTTTAACCTGCAGGAAAAAATAAACCGGAAAGATCCTGTTTATGGAAGCATGGAAGGCAATAAATTTAATGGCAGGTATATAAGCCTGAAATGGGATGGGGCCAATATGAAAGTCACAAATTTTGATCCTGCCAATCAATTTATCAGGAGACAATACAGGAAAGGATGGAATGAGGTAAAGTTTTAACTCCTTAAACTGCTATCGTTTTTTTTGAAGTTGTTCTGTAGTAGTTATCCATGACATTCGGAGAAGCTTCGATAGTCATGGATAATTAAGTCTCAATTAAGATAAAACTTCTCTTACTATTTATTATGCGATTTTTTGCAATAAAGTAAGCCGTTTATAAATACTTTCTTCAATTTCGATGAGCTCATGATGATTGCCTTTTTCTACAATCCGGCCATCCTGTAAAATAATAATTTCATCCGCTTCCCGGATAGTACTAAGCCGGTGAGCGATTACAAGCGTTGTTCTTCCCGCCATCAGTTTGTTCAAAGCATCCTGTACTGATTTTTCGGATTCCGTATCAAGGGCGGAAGTAGCTTCATCTAATATCAGGATCGAGGGGTTTTTAAAAACCGCCCTTGCAATACTCAATCGCTGTCTTTGTCCACCGGACAAGCGCAATCCCCTGTCGCCAATATTGGTTTGGTATCCATCTTCCGTTTGCATAATGAATTCATGGGCATTGGCGATTTTCGCGGCATTCATGACATCTTCAGGTTTTGCATCAGGAAAGCCTAAAGCGATATTGTTAAAGATAGTGTCGTTGAATAAAATTATTTCCTGTGTAACGAAGCTCATGTGACTTCGTAACGATTCCATAGAATAATCTTTTACATTCTTACCATCTATTAATACTTCCCCGGTTGTCGCCTCATAAAACCGCGGGATAAGATCTGCGATAGTTGATTTTCCAACGCCTGAGGGGCCAACCAACGCAATAGTTTTACCCTTTTCTATTACAAGGTTTATATTTTCCAGCACCAGCTTTTCATTATAGGCGAACGACACATTTGTCAATTCAATTTTGTTTACAAAAGAAGTAAGTTTTATGGCGTTGGGTTTATCCTGTATATCAACGGGCTTATCCAAAATCTCGAGTATACGTTCCCCGGCCGCCTGTCCCATCTGTATATTAGAAAGAGCGACAACGATAGCTTTGGCAGGTCTTATGACTTGTGAAAAAATGGCGACAAATGCTATAAAGGAACTTGCCTGTAGCCCATCGGTGTGCCTGAGAACCAAACCACCCCCATATACCAATATACAGGCCACAACAAATACACCCGCCGCTTCTGAAAACGCAGGGGCTAATTCTCTTTTTCTAAAACTCGCCAGGCTTGCCTTACGGTAAAAATCATTTTCCTGGCTAAATCTTTTCAAAACGAAATCCGTAGCATTAAAAGCGCGGATAATGCGCATTCCCAATAATGTTTCATCTATAATAGTAAGTAATCTTCCCAATGATGCCTGTACATCCTTGGCTTCTCTTCTTAATTTTTTGGTGACTGCGGCAATCGCTACGGCGGAAATTGGAATGATCAGTAAAGTAAACAGAGTAAGCTTTGCCGATATAGCAAACAACGCGATGAAATACCCGATCATTACATAAGGTTCTTTAAAAAGCACTTCTAGTGAACTCGCCGCTGCACCCTCTATACCATGAACATCGCTATTAAGTCTTGATATCAGATCGCCCTTATGTTCCTTTGTAAAATATCCCAAATGAAGCCGGTTTATCTTCTCAAACAAGGCCTCTCTTAACCTTTTAACAAGTAAGGTTCTCGCATTTATCAAACAACGTTGTGCAAAATACCTGAACACATTTGTCATAATGACCGCTACAACGATCATCCCGGCCAAAAAATATAAGGCATAGGCCGGGTTATGCGTTTTAAAATAATAAACGAGATAGTAAAAATAATCCTTGAAAAATCCAACCGAAAACGAAAAGGATGGAGCCATTGCATATTTCGCCGATTCAGTGGCGCTAACAGGATCGAACAAATAATTCAGCAAAGGAATAATAAGCGCAAACTGGAAGACACTAAAGAAAATACCCGCCAGCGTAAAAGAAAAAAAAGGAACAATAAATTTATTAAAAGGTCTCGCATAAGCCAGGAGACGACGATATATTTTCATTATGCTTGTTTAAATAGACAGGATATTATTAAGTACTAAAAATCAATACAGCGATCTGTAAACATTGATATATTCTTTCGCGGCTTTGTCCCAGCAGAAAGTTTCACTGTGTTCACGAATGGCCTGTTTCATTTGTTGTTGCTCATATTGCCGCATGCCGCTGGTAAAAACTTTTTGCATACTCTTCGCATTGAAATCGCGGAAATAAAAAGCCACGTTTTTACCAATTTCCGGCAGCGCTGTTCTGTCTGAAAGAAAAACCGGTTTTCCTACCGACATAGCTTCTGTCACCGGCAATCCAAATCCTTCAGCAATCGAAGGAAAAGCAAAGGCATAACAATTATTATAATACCAGGATTTTTCAGATTCCGATATACTGCCAAGCATTCGCAGGTTGTCCTCAATACGAAGCTGCCTCGCTGATTTCCGGATGAACTGCAAATAATCAGTATCATCCGGTCGTCCGGCTATCAATAATTCCATATGCTGGTTCTGTTCCAGTAACGGCAGAAGAACATGAAAGTTCTTTTTTCTGCAAATGACACCTAGTGAAAACAAAAATGGTCTTTCAGGTCTATAAGAGTTGTTGTCCAACCCCGCCTGCCCGAGTGTGTTGGTTCCGTTCAAAATAACATGTATGGGTTTGTTGCCAACTTTGCAATGAGTCAAAACATCTTTACGGCAAAATTCAGATATACAAACAATCCCATCACTGCGGTCAATATTATACTGCAGATGTTTCAGGTATTTTAATCGCTTAGGTTCTTCTTTTTTTTCATACAGAAAATTAAGATCATGTATAGTGAGCACCACTTTGATACGTTTGTTTCGCCTCGGAACATAATCTGAACTCTGATAAGTGGAATGCCAGATACCGAATTCTTTTAATGAAGGCATATAAAATTTTTGCAAAGAACTCTGGCGGATATGCGAACTATTTGGTCCAAACGCATACTTCACATCCTCAGGTGAAAAAAAAGTTAATTTTTCTTTTGAAGGATCAAGGTTCTTTTGGAGATGCAATCCAAGGTTAAGGCAATAGTGATACAGGCCTGTACTTGAATACTTCATTCTTTCACAATCAAACACGATTTTTTCCATAGTCGGTTTAAACTATACGTTTTTAAATAAATACTGGCGGGGATATGTCAGGCAGGCTTTCCTTTATTATATGGCAAAAGTCATACCCTATTATTTTCTCATGCTGGTTACATGCTGACAACCACAATTCAGATACCGTTGCACAACAAAAAATTTAAGTAATAATTTTCTATTAAAGCCTGGTTGCGAAGAAGAATGGCAAGATATATGCGAGCTTTACGCTTTCAATACTAAAAATAAATGATGGAAATTATTTTGGACTGTGACCTGATGCGCCATCCAAATTCCGGTTTATATCATTATTGTCTCAACCTGGGAAATTATGTGCAAAGGGCGTTGGAAAATCGGGATGAAATAAAAATGAAGTATTATGCACCTCTTTCACAAGCAGGTTCCTTCGATATAAAGGAGAACAGTATTGTTGAAAAAAAATATCATAAATTATTCAAGCCCTTTCTTTGGAATTGCCGTGTGTGGCATGCTCCCTTTCAATCGGGCCGTGTGTTACCCGACAAAAGAAAATATAAAAATGTAAAGGTATTGTTAACGGTTCATGATCTGAATCCATTGCATGAGGGCAAGCCACTGGCTGAGCAAAAAAAAAGTTTAGCACATACCCAGGGGTTAATTAATAAAAGCGACGCCATTGTTTGCATATCCGAATTCTGCAAAAGCGATGTATTAAAGCATTGCGATGTGAATAATAAACCTGTGCACGTAATACATAATGGTACACATAAGGTACACAGCCCTTCCTTGTCAGCTTCATCCTATAAACCAGCAAGACCGTTTTTATTTGGTATGGGATATATCAACAGAAAAAAAAACTATCATGTTTTATTATCGCTGGTAAAAAATACCGAAATAGAACTTGTTATAGCCGGGCGGCTTGACGAAACCGACTATGTAGAATCAATAAAAAGAGAAGCCGAAAAGATGGGTGTCGCAGACCGGGTTTTTCTACCCGGTCCTGTTTCGGAAGCTGAAAAAGCCTGGTACCTGAGTAATTGTACCGCTTTTGTTCATCCATCCCTGGCGGAAGGTTTCGGCGCTCCTGTAGTAGAAGCCATGCAATTCGGAAAGCCCTTATTTTTATCCGACAAAACATCCCTGCCCGAAATTGGAGGTGATGTTGCTTTTTATTTTTCTTCTTTTGAAGAAGAGCATATGCGATGTGTTTTTGAACAGGGAATGCAACGATATACAAGAGAGGAAATGTCAGGTTCCGTGATCAACAGGAGTAAAACCTTTGATTGGAAAAAGAACGCTGAAAAATATATTGAAGTTTATCAAACTCTATTTTGATTATGTTGAACAACATTGATACGGTAGAACCCAAACAAAGAATATGGAATACATCCTTAGTATTTGATAGTGGCAAAAGAAAATCCGAATTGTGTAAGGCAAAGGATTGGCAAACCGATTGGTTTAAAAGATGGGTAAAAGAATTAAATGAACCCGCACGTTATCATCGCAAGCAATGGGAATTTATTTTTGTCATGCAGGCACTCTGGGAAAGAGGATGCATCGCTAAAGGAAAAAAAGGATTGGTATTCGCCGTTGGCACCGAACCCGGGCCATCGATATTCGCCAATTACGGGTGCAACATATTGGCCACCGATATTTTTCCCGAAAAAGGAAAGGAAAAAGGATGGATGAACGGTGATCAGTTATGCTTTGGTATAGAATCGTTGAATAAAAGGGGATTAACAGATAACGACACGTTACAGAAATATGTGCAGTACAGAGCTGTTGATATGAATGATATACCTGGCGATCTCAAAGGATTTGATTTTAACTGGTCCAGTTGTTCTTTTGAACATCTTGGAAGTATTAATAAGGGAATAAAGTTTTTAAAAAACCAATTAAAAACGCTTAAACCCGGAGGATGGGCTGTTCATACTACTGAATTCAATATTTCTTCCAATGATCAGACTTTGGATAATTGCGATACTGTAATATTCAGAAGAAGAGATCTTGATAAATTAGCCGGAGAGCTGAGAAGCATGGGCCATTTTGTGGAGGAGTTAGACTATTCTCTTGGCGGTCTTCCTGAAGACTTTAATGTGGATGTATTTCCCCATAAGGAGGAAGTTCACCTCAAACTGCAGTTAAATGAATATGTAGTTACTTCTATCGGCTTAATCATTCAAAAACGAAAATCCTTCTTTTGACTCTCCTGAAATATTATTGTCAACACGAAAAATATTTCATCACAAGATATGTATCTTAGGACATCGCTGACCAGGGATGCCACAAGCGGTTAGCATGGCAAAATTATTTGAATGGGAAAAATAAATCGCTTTGATCTGAGCCGCATTGTCGCAAAATTCAAAACCCCCATTTTTTTTGAAACCGGTACTTTCCGCGGCGACGGTGTACAATATGCTTTGCAATCACCCTTTAAAAAAATAATTTCTGTAGAAATCATCCCTGAGCTCGCTGAAGAAGCAAAAAAAAAATTCGCCGGTATAGAAAGAGTAAAAATTATTGAAGGCGAAAGTTCGCGGGTAATGGAAGAGGAATTACCCAACTTGACCGGAAACTGCATTTTTTGGTTAGACGCACACTTCCCCGGTGCGGATGCAGGAATGACTGATTACGATGCAGAAATGGATGAATCGGTACGATTACCGCTGGTTGTGGAATCATCCATAATAAACCGGCTGCGTAAAGGATTCAAGGATGTGATAATAATGGACGACCTGAGAATATATGAAGACGGACCTTATCAAAACGGCAATGTACCGGTTGATGCTCTCCCTAAGAAAAACCGAAATATTAATTTTGTTAACCAAAATTTTGGAGACACGCACCACATTTATAAATCATACCAGGAAGAAGGTTACCTGTTATTATTACCCAAACTCAGTCGTAAGCGTTGGAGCATCGCCAATTTATTTTTACCTGCTGTTCCAAAGCCAACATCCTATTTGAAAAAAGAACTGGCCTGATAAATACAGAGAAAAGGTCTGGAATCTGTTATATCAAAAGAAACTATTGGGCTTTTATTCCTATAAAGCTCAAATAATCGCTAAATTCCAGTCTTTAAAAACAAATTGTCTCTTATGTTCATGATCAGGTTTTTCCTATCTTTATTTTTTGTCGTTACCATATATTCATTCAGTGGAAACGCCCAGGAAAAGACTTCTTTGAATACAAAAGATTTTGAAAAAGGGATTAACGGAACGGACGTACAAATACTGGATGTCCGCACGCTGGCGGAATATCAAAGTGGTCATTTACAAAAAGCTTTACTCGCGGATTGGAATGACCCGGTCCAGTTTAAAGAACGGGTATTGTTTCTAAATAAAACTAAACCCGTTTACACTTATTGCCTGTCTGGTTTTCGAAGTAAACAGGCAATGGAATGGATGCAGAAAAACGGCTTTGAGAAAGTGTTCAATCTTGACGGCGGCATCCTGGCGTGGAAAAAAGCGGGTATGCCCGTAGAAGCTCTGCAGGAAGTAAAGCAAATTACGATAGAGCAATACTTCGCCGGCATCCCTGCGGATAAAACGGTGTTGGTTGATATAGGTGCTGTCTGGTGTGCTCCCTGCCAGAAAATGGCACCTGTCATCGATTCACTGACAACTTCGCAAGAAGTTAGTTTCATTCTTCTAAAAATTGAAGGAGGTGAACAGGAAGAGCTGGTAAAACAACTATCGGTTAATGCCCTGCCGACTTTTATTGTTTATAAGAAAGGAAAAGAAGTATGGCGAAAACAGGGAATTGTTGGCCGGCAAGAATTAATTCAACAACTGCAATGATTTACCTGAACGGCTTGTTGAAAATTTGAGTGGCCTGCTGATATAGCCGATTCATTAAATAATTTACTCATTCGTCCAAAACCGTTTGACCTGATAATTCAAAGATGTATCCTTTAAATTTTTTCAAGTAAACTATTTCCAGTAAATTCCTTGATTAATTCTGGGCATCGGCCTACTTAACAATGGGCTATTGCAACGTTTCCACCTTTACAGCTGTCAAATTAAGTTACCATTTGGAAAATAAAATGCCAAAGCATTGCTTATATTGCCTTCTTCTCTTAGCCATTTTAACTGCAAAAAATTCATTTGCGCAAACCTATCTCTCAGACACGGCTCTTTCGAGGTCAGCCCAAACCAATCTCATACAACTATATATCGACAGTATAAAAGAAAACCTGCGTCTATATAACGGCACTGAATTTACTGCCGCTTACCGGAGCAGTGCAGGTCATCCTTTCTTTGAAAGTTCCGAACCACAACAAGGAGATATTTTTTATAACGAAATATATTACCCGGGTGTACGGTTATCGTATGATCTTACCCGTGATGAAATCATATTCGTTACGCCTTCCGATAATCTGAATATTAAACTCATCACTGAAAAGGTCAGTTGGTTCTCCATACAAAACCATTTATTTATTTATATTTCCGGAGATAGCAATGCTGTTAATTTTCGTAGAAGTGGTTTTTATGAATTGGCTTACGACGGGATCTATTCCGTATTGATAAAAAGGAAAAAAGCCCTGGAACAGTCATCCAGGGAGGAGAATGTTTCAAAATTTATTGAAAGAACCTATTATTATGCAAGGAAAGATGAAGTGTATTATGCCATAGACAGCCGGCGTTCACTACTGTCTCTTTGCAAGGATAAAAAACCAGAAGTAGCTAAGTATATGCAAAGGGAAAAACTTGATTTTAAAAAAGACCCGGGTAACACCATTATTAAAACAATTAACTATTATACCCAACTAAAGAATTGAAATGCCTGCTTGCCGACGTTTTTATTTGTTGATTACACTCGGGTTTTTGTTTTGCGGTCTTAAGATCTCCGCACAATCTTCCAAACGAATCAGTCAGCAATTTGAAAATCTTCCATTCTCCGTCTTTGCTGAAAAAGTTGAAACTATAACCGGCTGCCGGTTTTATTTTAAACCCGGAGAACTCGACAGTTTTAGCGTAACTGTAAAGGCAGAAGATATTACATTGCCGGATTTACTCACTAAAGTTTTTGCCAATACCACTTTTGTTTTCTCCATTGACCAGGAAAACAATGTATTCATTAATACGAAATTCACCGTTCAAACCACCCTCCCTAAAGATTTTTTCAATACCAATAAAACAACTGCAGATACATCCGCTATTATCAAACAACCTTTTTTTGAACAAACGGATGACAGAAAAAAAATAGTAGCGCAGGAAAATAAGCTATACGAGATCGGTGTTAAACAAAATAATGCCGGCAAGGAAAGAGCGATAATAGCGGGCTATATACGTGATGGCAAAAGCGGCGAGTCGTTTACCGGGGCGATGGTCTATACTGATACACCTTATGTAGCAGTTGTAACAGACCAATTTGGTTATTACAGCATCGCCCTGCCAAAAGGCAGGCATATTTTGCAGGTAAACAGCATTGGTATGAAGATCGCCCGGCGACGGGTAATGCTGTACTCTGACGGAACACTCAATATCGATTTGCAGGATTCAGTACCCAGCCTGAAAAATGTAACGATCATCTCCGAGAAAAAATCAAATATCAGGGGTTTACAAATGGGGGCTGAAAGACTTACTATAAAAACGATCAAACAGGTACCGGTAGTTTTTGGCGAAGCCGATATATTAAAAGTTTTGTTGACCCTGCCGGGAGTAACTTCGGTGGGTGAGGCCAGTAATGGATTTAATGTTCGCGGTGGTTCAACCGATCAGAATCTTATTCTTTTCAGCGATGCTACGATATATAACCCTTCTCATTTATTCGGTTTCTTTTCCGCTTTCAATCCTGAAGTGGTAAAAGGCTTTGACTTGTATAAAAGTGCTATTCCTGAAAAATACGGCGGTCGCTTATCATCCGTACTGGATGTTTCAATGCGGGATGGAAATTCTAAAAAAGTTTCGGGCACCGGCGGAATTGGATTATTGACAAGCAAATTCACGATTGAAGGACCGCTTAAAAAAGATAAAACATCTTTTATCGTGGGCGGGCGGACAACCTATTCAAACTGGCTATTAAAGCAAATACCGAAATCAGATTACAGCAAAAGCAAGGCCGACTTTAATGACCTGAACCTGCGGATCAGTCACACTATAAACAACAAAAACAGTTTATACCTGACAGGTTATATCAGCAATGATAATTTTAAACTGAATACGGATACGTTGTATAAATACGGCAACAGGAACATAAACATAAAATGGAAGCATCTTTTCAACAATAAATTTTATGGTGTTGCCATCGCAGGTTGGGACCATTACCAGTATGATATTTCCAGTGATGAAAATCCCGTAAATGCTTACAACCTGAAGTCAAGTATCAGCCAGGGAAGTTTCAGAACAGAGTTCAATTACTCCCCTGATAACAAACATGCTCTTTCTTTCGGGCTGAATTCTATCTATTATAAAATAAAACCAGGATCTTTTACACCAAAGGGTCAGCAATCTCTTGTTACGCCTGATATTTTACAGGATGAACAGGCTTTGGAAACCGCTTTATATCTGGGTGATCAATACACCATCAATTCCAAATTCTCTGTTAATGCAGGCTTGCGTTATTCACTTTACAACTATCTTGGTCCACATGATGTATATAGTTATGTGAATGGCCTTCCAAGGGATAAAACAACTTTGACGGATACCACATCCTATAGCCGGAATAAAATAATAAAAACATATCATGGTCCGGAGTACCGTTTTGTTGCCAGGTATGTTTTGCCCAATGAAGGTTCCGTTAAATTAAGTTTCAATAGTCTTTGGCAATATATTCACATGCTTTCCAATACCGCCTCGATCTCTCCAAGCGATATCTGGAAACTCAGTGACGCTGCTATAAAACCACAGAGAGGTTACCAGGTTTCGCTGGGCTACTATAAAAATTTCAGATCTAATACAATCGAAGCGTCTTTAGAAATTTATTACAAGAAACTAAAAAATTATCTTGATTACAAAAGCGGTGCGGTGCTGCTGCTGAATCATCATATTGAAACCGATATTATCAATACAAGAGGCAAAGCCTATGGGGTAGAGTTGTCTGTAAAGAAGAAATCGGGTAAGGCCACCGGGTGGTTCAGCTATACGTATTCCAAAACATTACTGCAACTGGATGACCCGATTGCCGGTCAAAGTATCAACAATGGAAAATTCTATCCCGCCAATTTTGATAAGCCCCACAATGCAAACTTTGTAGCCAATTACCAATTTTCGCACCGCTTTACGACCTCCCTGAATTTTGTATATAGCACCGGAAGGCCTATTACACTACCCATCGCTATATTTTACCTGGGAGGATCTCAACGGGTATATTATTCGGAACGGAACGAATATCGTGTGCCCGATTATATCCGTGCCGATTTTTCATTTACCCTAGAGGGCAATCATAAGACAAAGAAACTAACCCACAATTCCTGGTCATTCGGCGTTTATAATATGCTGGCCCGCCAAAATCCTTACTCCATTTATTTTGTACAGGAATCAGGAATAATAAAAGGATACCAGCTATCTGTTTTTGGAACAGCTATTCCTTTCATCAATTATAATTTCAGATTCTAAATAGTTATGAAAAAAATACTGCAAATATCCTCTGTTCTCTTATTCTCACTCCTTTGGCTGATTGCTTGCAAAAAACCATACGATCCCCCGGAAATAAAAATAGCAACAAATTTCCTGGTGGTTGACGGCAATATCACCTGTGGAACCAATGCGGTAACTACAATAACTTTAAGCCGCACCACAAAACTTGGGGATTCCCTGTTATTTAATCCTGAATTAAATGCTCTTTTGTACATTGAAGAGGAACAAGGCAATGTCTTTCCAATTTCAGAGCAAGGAAATGGTGTATATAGAAGTCAACCGTTAAACCTGGATCCGGCCAGAAAGTACCGGTTAAAAATTACAACCCCCGGCAATAAAAATTATGTCTCCGACTTCGTTACGGCTAAAACTTCACCTGCAATAGATAGTTTGACCTGGAAACAGGATGGAGATGTTACCGTTTCAGTACATACGCATGATCCCCTGAACAATACCAGGTATTATCGCTGGGAGTTTGCTGAAACATGGACTTACGCATCGCTCTTTCACGCCGAATGGATTGTAAAAGACGGGTGGATATACGTACATGATTCTATCAACCAAATTGACTCCTGCTGGCGCACCGCCAATTCAAATAATATCGTGGTGGGTTCATCCATTGCTTTAAGTGAGGACGTAATCAGTGATTTTCCCGTAGCTGTTATACCTCAGCATCATGAAAAGATTGGTAAACGATATAGTATCCTGGTGAAGCAATATGGTTTAACAGAGGAGGCATTCAGGTATCTTCAGCTTATTAAAAAAAATACGGAGCAATTAGGAACCCTTTTTGACGCCCAGCCATCTCAGCTAAAAGGCAATATCCAATCCGCTGACGATCCAAATGAACCAGTGATCGGTTTTATCTCCGCTTCTACCGTCACTGAAAAACGGATATTTATACAGCACGATCAACTCACGAATTGGATACCCGTTTATTCAATAGAAACCTGTGGAAATCCCATTATCATCGATCAAAACAGAACAGATTACAGAATTTGGGATTACCCCGATCCTGATTATACCATTTTATACTATATAATGGGTGGTACGATGGCCATCATAAAAAAACCGTGTATAGACTGCAGAGCCCGGGGTGGTGTCAATGTGAAACCATCATTTTGGTAAACCACCAATTAAGCAACAAATGAAAAGAATCGCCTGAAAATGTCTTACTTCAAAAAATACAACTGCGTTGTCTTTGTTATCACCTTTTTTTTATCAGGGATAAATTTTTATAGCTATGCGCAGCAGGATGTCGTGACTAACATGGTCAATAGTTTAAACACTTACAACCAGCAAAATCTGCAGGAAAAAATATTTATTCATAGTGATAAATCGCTTTATGTATGCGGCGAGATAGTCTGGTTTAAACTATACAATGTAGATGCTTATTTTAACAAGCCGCTGACTATAAGTAAAATCGCCTACGTCGAACTTTTGAGTAACGAGCAAAAACCAGTATTGCAGGCGAAAGTTGAATTAAAAGAAGGTTCAGGGAGCGGTTCATTTATTTTACCTTTTTCGCTTAATTCAGGTTCTTATATCTTACGGGCCTATACCAATTGGATGAAAAATTATAGCCCGAATCTTTTTTTTGAAACTCCCCTTACTATCATTAATACGTTGAAAAAATTAAATACCCCGGTAAGCGATTCAACCACTCCGGGTATCCGGTTTTTTCCGGAAGGAGGCAACCTGGTTAACGGTTTACAAAGCAAAGTAGCCTTCCAGGCTGTTGATGAAAATGGAAAAGGTATATTTTGCAAGGGTACCGTGTACAATCAAAACAATGATTCCATTACTTCATTCCAATCTCTTCGCTTTGGTATGGGGCATTTCGATCTTTCACCGGCAAAAGGAGATAGCTATAAAGCCATTGTACAAACAGCAATTGGTAAAACCATTGCCGGCATTATTCCGTCCGCCTATGAAAATGGGTATGTAATGAAGCTTAGCCCGATGAGCGATGGCACTATTAAAATAGCTGTTAATTCCGCCAATAATAATGAATTCATTTTTCTTGTAGTACATACAAGGCAGGTAATAAAGAAGGCGGAAACTAAAGCAATAACGGGTGGAACAGCAGAGTTCATTATCAATAAAAAAGAACTCGGAGAGGGAGTTTCTCATTTCACCGTATTCAATTATAAACGCCAGCCAGTATGTGAAAGACTGTATTTTTCACCACCCAAAGAAAAATTAAATCTTGACATTACTACTGATCAATCAGCATACGACCTGCGTAAAAAAGTGGCTGTTCAACTAAAAGCGCAGGATATGAGTTTGCTCCCAACCAAAGCCGATCTGTCTATATCCGTTTTCGTCGCTGATTCATTACAGTCATTAGGTGAAACAGATATACAAAGTTACTTATGGCTTTGCTCTGAATTGAAAGGCGACATTGAAAACTCCTCCTGGTATTTTAATTCAACTGATATTAATACGGAAGAAGCCGCCGACAATCTTATGCTCACGCAGGGATGGAGCCGGTTTAAATGGGAAGAGGTATTAAACAACAAAAAGCCATCGTTCAGGTTTCTTCCTGAATACGAGGGGCCAGTGATCGCCGGTAAGGTAATTGAAAAATCTTCGGGTCTTCCCGTAAAAAATATCACCACCTGGCTTACTGTACCGGGAGAAAAGTTCGTTTTAAAATCCTTTACCAGTGATCAAAGCGGCAATGTATTTTTTAATCTCAATAAATTCTATGGCAGCAGCGAACTTATTGTACAATCAGCTGATAAACTGAAAGGCGCTTATACGATAGATATATCTCCTGCTTTTGCTGAAAATTTTTCGTCCCTGGAACACACCCCTTTTCACCTTTCAAAAAAATGGCAGGATCAATTACTTTCGTATAGCATAAATACACAGGTAGAAAATACCTATGTGCAGGATAAAATACAAAAGTTTTACCATTATGCTTTAACAGACAGTACTGCTTTTTATGGCAAACCTGATAAAAGATATTTGCTGGATGATTATACCCGGTTTATCACTATGGAAGAAGTAATGCGGGAATTTGTGCCGGAAGTCCGCGTAAGAAAACAACAGGATCAATTAACCTTTAGGGTAAGAAATCAGCCTTACCAGGACTTTTTTAGCAATAGCCCATTGGTATTGCTGGATGGGCTACCGGTATTTGATATGAATAAATTGATGGAATTTGATCCACTAAAAGTAAAAAAACTGGAAGTAGTTACCAGGAAATTTTTCTCGGGTAATGATGCGATTGAAGGTATTGTAAGTTACACTACCTACAAAGGAGACCTGGCAGGTTTTCAAATAGAACCCGGTGTCCTGGTTTTAGAATACGAGGGATTGCAACTTCAGCGTGAATTCTATTCACCGATATATGCGACAAAGGAACAAACTGAAAGTCGTCTCCCTGATTTTCGAAATCTTTTATATTGGTCGCCCGACATTAAAACGGATGAAACAGGAAGTAAACAGGTTAATTTTTATACCTCTGACAGACCGGGCAAATACGCTGTTGTGTTACAGGGAATAAATGCTAATGGTGTCGCAGGAAGTAAGATTGTTTATTTTACTGTTAAAAGAAAATAGCTATAGTTCCTTAATGTGTTTTCAATCATATCATTCAATTTTCCTTACTATTGACCCCCTATACTATTTTATGCAAATGAAAATTAATAAATTAGATATCAGCAATTATTTTTTTTGATACACCCTTACATAATCTACTTCAAACAAACGGGGGAAAGATGTATTCGCCGGGTCTCCTCCATTCATTCCTCCAATGGCAAGGTTCAACAACATATAATGTCGTTGTTTAAACGGATTGAACCCGCTTCCATCTTTATTCACCAGCGAGTCTGTTGCTACTTTATTCAGTAACTGATCATCAAGATATAAGGCAATAAATTCCTCTGTCCAATCCATCCGCCATATATGACACTTTGATGACCAGTTAGTGCCGCCCAGCGAATCAACAGGAAATGTATTGCTGTACCATTCCTGTTTGCGATCTTTTCCAAGACAGGCGATATTCGCCAGCAGTTTTCCTCTATAATACTCCATGATATCAATCTCTCCATTGGCGGGCCATCTTTTTTCCGATCCCAATGTCCACCATGCGGGCCACATTCCGTTACTTATATCAATACGTCCCCGCATTTCAAATCGTCCGTACTGCCACGAACTTTTGCCTGCTGTAATCAAACAGGCGGATGTGTAATTGATCATTTCTCTTTTCTTGCGCCAGTCGTTACTTCCTGCATCATAGATTGGGTTTGGCTTCTTTTGTCGTTTTCCTTCAATAATCAAATACCCATTTTCACAGCGGGCATTCTCCGGTTGATACCATTGTAATTCTTCATTGCGGCTGAAGCCATGTTCATATTTCCATTTGGTTGAATCCGGTGAGCCATCTATTTCAAATTCATCCGACCATACAAGCCTGTAATCATCTTTTTTGCCCTTAATTTCCTGATTACCCTGGTGAAGACTGGTTGAACGATTGGTCCATGATGAAATAATCATTACAAAAAATAAGATCCTGACGCACCGGAAAATCATACCCGTTTAATTTTTTGCGATTAGCTTAATGACATAGCTATAAGAATATTTTTTATCGAGCAAACGGTATTGATCATGAGGTAATGCACCCCAACTGTTATCGCCTCCAACACCTCTTTGTTTCAGGTCGATATTCAGGTAAATATTACTTCGCGGCTTAATGTCCGTTGGATGCTGTTGCTTTTTTGTAAGTCCCGGATCAAGGTCTTCAGTACTATTGTTAATAGCACTGAAGCAGATAGGTTGAACCCCTTCAATCATTATACCCTTTCCCATGTCATTGGTTAAAGAAAACCAACGTATATCCGTTTTGTAGCCAGATTCCTGTGGACGGATATAGTTCCAGCTGTATTGATTGGCCACCTCATCATTATACAGTCCGATAAAAGAAGCTGTATTCCTGTCGGTGTAATTTTCAAGGGGACCACGCCCGTAGTAACTAAGTTTCTTAAACTGCCCTGGTAATTCCATCCGCATACCAAACCGCGGCAATTCCGGAAGATCTCTTCCGGTCATATCAATCGAAGATGTGGTCCTGATCGCACCATCATTCTGAATAAAGTAATCAATAGTATAAGGAACATTGACACCGGCTAATTCAAATTGCACTTTTATCGAAATCCCTTCGCTAGTTTGCTCTCCGGCCGTTACATTCTTAACAACGCGGTTGATATGAGCCGTTCGCCAAATGCCAAGGTTGACCGGCATATTATTTCCGAAATCATTATCTGTAGGCGCCCTCCAGAAATAAGGTTCCGGGAACTGTCCGATGACTGATTCATCTTTATTTAATGCATAATGGGTAAATCTTCCCTGCCTTAGATCAAACACACCGGTTACGTTACCTGATACAAAATTTAACCTTTTACCATCTTTTGTAACCTGCAATTTGTTATCTGACACATTACCGCGGGCAAAATAATCTCCGGCTGTTTTAAATTGCTCTCTCGCTATTTCGTGACCGGCCGGTACCAATTCCGTTGCGGTTTTTGTAAAGGCAAAAACATCCAGGTAATACTCACTTCCTTCGGCCGACTTGAACATAGGCAAAGGAAGGGTTATATCCTTTTGCTGGTGCGGGGCGAGGCTGACGGCAAAAACATCTTCCTTTATTTTTTCTCCATTGCGATAAAGTTCCCATTTAAAATCATATTGGCTGAGGTCAGTAAAATCAAAAAGATTTTGAATGCTGATGGTACCTTTAGAAAGATCTTTTGCCTTAAACAAAATGTTCTGGTACACTTTTTTTACTTCATACAAGCCCGGGTGCGGTGTTCTGTCTGCTGCAACTAACCCGTTAGCGCAAAAGTTTTCATCGTTCTGTAAATGATAGGCGCCGAGATCACCGCCATACGCATAAAATGTTCTTCCGTCGGCTGCAGTGGTTTGCATGCCCTGGTCCACCCAATCCCAGATAAAACCACCCTGCATTTGTTTACTGCCCATGATAATATCAAAATACTCCTGGAAGTTTCCGTTACTATTTCCCATTGCATGTGAATATTCGCACATGATAAAAGGCCTGGTTTTAGTTTTATCAGCCGCATAGGATTTCATATAATTCATACCGGGATACATGGGACATACAATATCTGTGTTCCAGTCCTGGCCCGCCTGTTCAAACATTACCGGCCTGTTTTTATCTCTTGTCTTTATCCATGTATACGCATCATGAAATACTTTGCCATTACCACACTCATTTCCCATTGACCATATAATTACCGATGGATGATTCTTATCTCTTTCCACTAATCTTTCAATACGATCCATATGGGCCCGGGCCCATTGCGGCAAATACGCCGGATGCACGGTGGTATCAAACCATCCCTGCAATGAAGCACCCATGCCATGTGCTTCAATATTCGCTTCATCTACCAGGTACAATCCATATTTATCGCACAGTTTATACCATAATGGATCATTGGGATAATGAGAAGTTCTGTCAGCATTTATATTGAACTGCTTCATCAGCTGAATATCCTTTATCATCAACTCCTTATTAGGTACATGCCCGTTTACCGGGTCATGCTCATGACGATTAACGCCATGCACATAAGTCGCCACCCCATTGATCAACAACTGCGAATTTTTAATTTCCACTTTTCGAAAGCCTGTTTTCGCACCGGCATAAGTTACTGCGCCATTACCTTGTCCGTTTCTCAAAGTAATGATGCAATCATATAAATTGGGTGCTTCCGCACTCCACTTTAATGGATTTTTCACCGTACCGTTAAACAAAATCGTTGGAACGCTATCGCTCTGAACCAAAAATTTCTTTTCCTGTGAAAAGACTATTTTTTCGTCCTTATCAAGAATGTCAACGGTTACACTTCCCGATTTGATCGCATTGCCCCTGAACTGTCTCAGGTTTACAGTAGCACTAAAGACTCCATTCTTGTATTGGGCATCTAAGTCAGCTTTTAAAAAGAAATCCCAAAGACTAATCTTTGGCAAAGCATATAAAAAAACATCCCGTTCAATACCGCTGATGCGAAAAAAATCCTGGTCTTCGAGGTAACTTCCGTCATGCCAGCGAAAGACCTGCACCGCTAACAAATTATCGCCCTTCTTTAAACGGTTGGTAATATTAAATTCTGCCGGGGACTTTGAAGCTTTGGTCATACCAATCTCTTCACCGTTTACATAAATCTTCGCATACCCGGTAATGGATCCAAAATGCAGCAGCACTTCTTTGCCATCCCAGGTTTCGGGTATTGTAAATGTTTTTCGATAAGTACCCACCGGATTGTTTTCACCGATAAAAGGAGGATTTTTTGGATAGGGGTAAACAATATTGGTATAGATAGGAATACCAAACCCTTTTCTCTCCCAATTAGAAGGAACAGGAATATCATTCCATTTTGAATCATTCAAACCCATTTCAAAAAAATTCTTGATCCTGTCTGTATATTTATCTACGTATACGAATTTCCATATACCATTCAGGGACTGATAATACGACGACCGGTTATAATCATCGCCCTTTACATCCTGCTTTTTATCAAACAGCATGAAGGTCGCATGCGGTCTTTCTTTATTTTGATCCACCAACGAGGGATTCTCCCATTCATTATTGGTTTCCTGGGCAAATATTATGGTGCTTATGGCGAGGCCGCCTAACAAAAAATGTAACCTTTTCCTAAACATCTTTTTAAATTGATTTTTATTAACCGATCAATGATTGAAGACATAAGTTAATTAAAATCCAACTGCCGCAAGGGTAAAAACTTTCGCCACAACCTATAGTGGGGATACTGTCGCTGACAGGTGCAAACCATTATGAAATAAGATGAGCGGGAAAATCACTTGTCTTTTCACAGCAGATCTGTTCCATTACCTGCTGCAACTGAGTTTTCAAAATGGATATTGTATGGTTACCACCCTGGTTTCCCAGTGCTGCTACTCCATACATAAAAGTTCTTCCCATAAAAGTAAATTCCGCTCCGCTGGCCAATGCCCTTGCTACATCAGGGCCGGAACGAATACCGCTATCCATCATTATTTTTATTTGGGATTTGTATTTCTTTGCAATAGCAGCAAGTGGTTTGATCGAAGATTGCCCCGCATCCAATTGGCGACCGCCATGATTAGATACGATAATTCCATCAATCCCCAACCGGATTGCCATCTCCGTGTCTTCTTCACTCGCCACTCCTTTTAAAACAAGTTTTCCTTTCCACATATCCCTGATAGGTTTTATCTTTTCTTCATTCAATCTCCCGGAAAAAGTCTGGTTCATGTACTGGCCCAATTTTTTCATGTTCAATCCTTTTGGCATATACCGCTTCATGGTGGCAAAAGCGGGTTGCCCATGCAATAAAGTTTTCATTGCCCATTCAGGTCTTCCCATAATCTGAAGAACATTATTGAGCGTCATCCTTGGTGGCATGGCCAACCCGTTTCTGATATCGCGGGGGCGATACCCAAATGTGGGAACGTCGCAAAGAATAACGAGGACAGGACAGCCTGCTGCTTCAGCCCTTTTAATAATATCATCTCTCAATCTATTTTCTGCAGGATGATATAACTGAAACCAGGCTCTTCCTTCGGTCAATTCAGCAATTCTTTCTATCGGTGAAGTTGTAACAGTGCTTAATATAAAAGGGATATTATGCTGGAAAGCCGCCTTAGCCAAAATCTCCGGGGCATTGGGCCACAGCAAGCCTTGCAAACCCACCGGCGCTATTCCAAAAGGGGCATCGTACACATGACCAAACAATTCAGTCTTCATGTCAGAGCCCTTATGCTTAATCAAATAAAGTGGCTTCAATTCTACTTCACGTAATTCCGCCGTATTCTTATATAAGTTTACGTCTTCATTGCATCCGCCATCAAGATATTCAAAAGCAAAGCGGGGTATCATGCCCTGTGCCTTTTTCCTGAGATCATCTATGGCCGGGTAACTGCTATTATATTCCCATTTCATCAAATTGATTTTATTGATTTGATTTTTTTAAAACCTCCCGGAAAATAATTGTTTGACAGCCATCCTCATATCGCTGTGTCCCTGGCAACCGAATATAATTTCAGGTCAATGATATCTGCCGGTAAGCTTTTTGTATTCCAATGCGGATGAATAGCGAGGGCTGCACCCAGGGCGCTGGCCTGTGCCACCGATGCCGCATATACTTCAATAGAAGGAAAAGCTTCCGCAAGCAGATACATATAGATAACGTTTTTACCAAATCCTCCGTCCACAAAAATTCTCTTTACGTCCGTTCCCTTTAAAACAAGATTGGTGCTTTTGATCTGCTGGCTGATAATATCGGTGATCAGCTGGTGATAGGCTTCTTCATAATTTTCAAAATTATCCAGGCTTCTTTCCCCAAAAACTGATTGACCAACCATAGCTTTCTCATCCCTTTTTATCACTTTTTTTACTCCCGCCTTCAATTTATTCAATATCTCCACATTACATGCAACAGAGGTAAAATAGTCGTAAGGTTTGTTAAAATACAATGACAATCTTTTTACCTGCTGCTCATGTTCATATCCGGCAAATAATCTTGATGCTTTCACCGGCTTGCCTTCCCAGGAAAGATAACAAAGACAATCCTGGCTCAATTCATTATTGGTCAACTGTGAATGATTAAAAGGATTCAAGCTGATACACCAGGTACCGGTAGACAATAAGATAAATGGTTCCCGGAATGATGACAGGTAAGGAATCAGGGCAGCAGAACTATCATGCAACCCTACTCCTGCAGGAATGTTATCATAACAATAACCGGCAATTTCACTGCACCCTAAAATTCCGGGAAGTTTATCATCAATAGCTTCCTCGTTTACCCATTGATGATATTTACTATACTCAAAATCCCATAAGTTGGTATGGCAACCGATGCTGGTAATATCAGAGTTCAAAGCGGAAGAAAGAACATAACTAAGATATTGTGGTAAATGCAGTGCCCATTTAATCTTTTTATAATTTTCCGGCTTTTCATACTTCAACCGGTATAATTGCATACCCGAGTTTAAATTGCCCAATACCGGTGAAGCCGTTTGCCTCGCAACGATCGATTCACCACCATGATCATCATAAAATTTCTTCTGCAGTTCCGGGGAATACGGTTTCAGGTAATTGTATAATGGCGGGATAATGTCCAGCTCCTCATCCAAATAGACAAAACTTGCTCCGTACGCAGAAAAGTTCACCGCTTTGATCTTAAAAAAATTTTCTTTAATTAACTTACTGAAAGAATCCTTAACCCATTGGGTTAAAGCCGACACATCTTCACAGGCAAATCCGTCTTCATCCGTTATTTCATCCAACTGTTTACTTTCTTCATACACCAACTTATATTGTTCATCAAAGAGCAATAATTTTTTATTGGTCTTACCTACATCGAAGATTGCTATGACTTTCGTTGGATTCATTTTACAAAGTATATGTGAAGTCGGAAAGACGGGAAGTCCGCAAAACCAGAAGAAATATACATCATAAGGGATAATTCCTCCCGACTCCCGGACTTCTGACTCTCTAACGATTTTCTTACAATCCTGTCGCCACTCTCTCGCTTCCTCTTTCTTTAATTAATTGCTCCCGTATTTTTTGTTCACGGAAAAATTGAAGTGGGTTCAATGCGCCGCCGCTTCTTCTTCTTGCTTCCGCGATTAGCGGACGAAGATCGGTTCTGAATGTATTTTGCAATACTTCCTGTGCCGCTACTACATCATTACTATCCTGTGCCACGTTTAATTTTTTCCTGTCTACTGTCAATGCCTGCGCATAAGAAAGCATGATTGCTTCTACGGACTGCAGCAGGTCTTCAAGCGGATCCTTTACATTATGACTGGCATCGATCATCCAGCCCAAATCTTTTGCATGATTCATTCCTCTTGCATCCATCCCTTCTACCAATTCATTAAAAATTAAAAAGAGTTGATAGGGTTTAATACTGCCGACAGTAAGATCATCATCTCCGTACTTGCTATCATTAAAATGAAACCCGGCCAGCTTGCCTTCCATTAGCAACAATGAAACGATCTGCTCAATATTCGCATTGGGTAAATGATGACCGAGGTCCACTAATGTATAGGCTTTGGGTCCCAGTTTGTTTGCATACAACAATGACTGCCCCCAATCGCCGACAGACATGGAATAAAAATTCGGTTCAAATGCTTTGTATTCCACAAACACTTTCCAGTTATCAGGCAAAGCCGCATAAATTTCCTGCAGGCTTTCCAGTGTATTTTGAAAGGCTTTACGAAAATTTAATTGCCCAGGGAAACAACTGCCATCACTTAGCCAAACCGTTAATGCTTCAGAACCTAATTCAACACCATGGCTGATTACATCTATATTATGTTCGATAGCTTGTTTGCGTACTGCTTTATTTACATGCTGCAATGAACCAAACTTATAACTGAGCTCTTGTTCTTTCTGATCCTGGAAGGTATTCGAGTTAACCGCATCGAATTTCAGATCCAACTGCGCCGCCAATGCTTTAATAGCTGCATAATTTCCAGGGATATCCCATGGTATGTGCAACGATATGGAACCGCTGGATTGATTTAATGCATGCAATAAACCCACATCTTCCATTTTCTCTTCCAGGTTGCCGGGTTCACCGGCGCCTGAAAATCTGGCAAACCTTGTTCCACCTGTTCCTAAAGCCCAACTGGGAATAGCTACCTGGAAATCGATTAACTTCTGCAGCACATCTTCCACATTGCTGATACCGGATACAAGAAACTCAAATTTCCTTTTATGATCAGCAAGGGAAACCTGGTTGTGTTCCTGTATCTTATATTTTTCTATTTGCATTGCAATCGTTTTATGGTAAATAAAAAACCTCTTTCAAACTGATCTCTCCCCGGCATTTTCGAAGACGCATAGAAATAGCAGAGTTTCGATTGGCGGGGGGCTGTGCCTTGATGGCCTTCTCCCTTGGAGAAGGTCGGGATGAGGCCGGTCCTTCTCTACCTCACAAACCCCGCCGCCACTCCACCATCTACATTCATTACATTACCGGTGGATTTATTCAACAATCCACCCGTATAAGCAAAGCAGGCATTCGCAATATCTTCCGGGTTGATGATCTCATTCAGCAATGTTCTTTTTGCATAATAGTCAGGCAATTCTTCTATGCTGATACCATAAGCTTTTGCTCTTCCTTCAGCCCAGCCGCCGCTCCAGATATTACTGCCTGAAATTACCGCATCGGGATTAACCACATTCACCCTTATTTTATCCTTACCCAACTCAGCGGCATTCAGTCTTGACAAATGTAATTGAGCAGCTTTGGCTGATCCATAGCCTGCATTATTGGGACCACTTACCAATGCGTTTTTACTGACAATGTTCAGCACATCACCGCCAAGGTTCTGCTTGCGCATGATTTCTACACTTTTTTGCGTCACCAGGAACTGACCTTTCACGAGCACATCATACAACAGATCCCAGTCTTTTTCCGTATGCTCTGCTATTGTTTTTGATATGGAAAGACCGGCGTTATTCACTACGATATCTACACCGCCAAAAGCAAGCACAGCTGTTTTCAATGTTTGTTCAACGGTACCGGCGTTAGTCACATCCAGTATATCAGCAGCAAAAACATCTTTGCCAAACAGTGCCTTAAATTCTTCTTTGGCCTGTTCTAATCGTTCCGCGTTATTATCATTTAAAATAACACAAGCGCCTTCTTCGGCGAATTTTTTTGCGATCGCTTTGCCGATACCACCGGCACTGCCCGTTATCAAAGCGATTCTTCCGCTCAATGCTTTTGGTTTTGGCATCCGTTGCAGCTTAGCTTCTTCCAGCAACCAGTATTCAATATTAAAAGCTTCCTGTCTTGGTAAGGACGTGTATTCAGAGATCGCTTCCGCTCCCTTCATTACGTTGATCGCATTGATATAAAATTCCGCCGCCACCCGGGCTGTTTGTTTATCTTTCGCGAAAGTAAACATCCCAACGCCGGGGTATAATATAACTACCGGGTTGCGATCACGGATCGCCGGGCTATTCGGATGCTTGCAGGTATCATAATAGCCGGAATACATTTTCCGGTATGCTTCAAATAGCGGTGCAATTTTTTCTTTTACTTTGGCTATATCGCTTAGATCTTCATCTGCAGTTAAATTCAAAACCAACGGAGAAATTTTTGTACGTAAGAAATGGTCGGGGCAACTGGTGCCTAAGGGAGCTAATCTTCCCAGATCATTGGAGTTGGTATAATCCAGCACACGATCATCATCTGTAAAATGACCGATCATTTTGGTTTGAGACGAACAAAATCCTCTTAGCACAGGCGCCAGCGAAACCGCTTTTTGTAACCGCTGCTCTTCAGGCAATGATTGAATTTTTTGTCCTCCGAATACCGGACCTTTCTTTCCGTAATTGTCTTCGAGGTATTGGGCGCAACGCTCAATTACTTCCAGTGTATTCATATAGCTCTCATAAGCCGTGTCGCCCCAGGTAAACAAACCATGAGAACCAAGCATGATACCACGGATACCCGGATTTTCATCAAGACATTGTTTTAACATCAGGCCCAGTTCAAACCCGGGTTTCTGCCATTTTACCCAACCGATTGCCCCATTAAATAATTCTTTGGTGATACGTTCACCATCTTTAGCAGCGGCGATAGCAATCGCTGCATCAGGATGTAGATGATCGATATGCTTAAACGGCAAAAAGCCATGTAGCGGTGTATCGATTGATGGAGCTTTGGAGGCAAGGTCATAAATGCAGTGATTGAAAAGCTCTACCATTTCATCTTCGTATTCAAGACCACGATAAACGTTTTTCAAACTACGCAACCTGTCAACATATAATGCCGCCAAACCGTTGCGCTTCATCGTGCCCAGGTCGCCACCACTTCCTTTCACCCACATGACTTCTGTTTCTTTACCGGTCAGTGGATCTTTGGCCATAGCCTTGCAGGAAGTATTACCGCCGCCATAATTTGTCAAACGCAGATCCGCTCCCAATAAATTAGAACGATACACCAATAAAGCCACTTCATCTCCGGCCATGGATGCCGCTTTTGATTCATCCCACAGGTAGCTTACATGTTTAAATTCAGTTGTTGCCACTGACATATGTTGTAGTTTTTTCTTGTTTTGATTTTTCATGCAGGTTATTACCACGACCGACCAATAAAACAGATAGTATGATTATGCTAATGCCTATCGCAATGGTTGTAATGGTTTTCTTGTTCACTCCTTTCCATTCTTTCAATACCAGGCCCCACATATTCGCCACCAGAATGATGAACGCCATGTGCAGTATCCATGAACTGGGACCATTGCCTAGTTTACTTTCCCCCATGCCATAAAAAAAGAATTGAAGGAACCAGGTTGTTCCGGCCAGGGCGGAAAAAATATAATTTCTTAAAAGTGGCGTTTTCTTGTTAGTATAATCACCAAATGTTTTGTTGCGGGCATTCAGGATCATGCACCAAATAAAATTAGTAGTAAGGCCACCCCACAACAAAACAATATAAATAACATTGTTGCGGTATAAAAATTCTCCTTCGCCCGGGTTAGCAACTTTCCACGCCTCATTGGCAACAGATGCCATTGACTGACCTGCCTCTAATCCAAAATTAAAGCAGGCGCTGAGCACACCAGATATAATGGAAACCAGCATACCAAGGCCAAACTTATATTCAGCTTTTATTTCCATGCCGTGAGGATCATTACCGGCTGCTTTCAATTGCCTTTCTTTCATCGTGCCGGCTTTCCCGCAAATGATAATGCCGATAATACAAACCAGCAATCCGGCCAAAACGGTTAGTCCCCAGGTAGAACCAGCCATCATACTAAATGTATCTTTTCCTGCCACGGGAGCAAAGTCATAATAAATAGATGGTATCAATGAGCCAAACACCATGCACAATCCAAGAATGATGCTACTACCAAGCGACACTCCAAGATAACGTACGCCCAGGCCATAGGTCAGGCCGCCGATACCCCACAATAAACCAAAGAAAAAAGTGAAACCAAGAGTGGAAAATTCCGTGCCCCTGATAATGTCAGCAAAACCCGGAATAGTAAGCCACGCTGCGAGCGGTGGCACAATAAGCCAGGAAAATAAACCACCAACAATCCAAAAACTTTCCCAGTGCCAGCCTTTTACTTTTTTATAAGGAATATAAAAACTCCCCGAGGCAAACCCGCCGATAAAGTGGAAAATAACGCCTAGTAGGACCTGCATCCGTTAATATTTAAAAGTTTGGCAAAAGCAATTAGCATAAAAATAAGCTCCCGTGGCATTGTAACTGTCATGCACTGTCTTAATATTACCGCCTCTTCCTTCAGCCACTTTACAAGGTCAAGACTTTGCAACGACGCTTTGTTGTTCCCTCAGCAATAGCGCTATTTCAATTTACCCACCTGATCATTATAATATTTGACCGTCTGTATAACAGATGGCAGGTTGCTTGGCTGATCTTCGGCATCACGTTCAATATAAATATAACCGTTAAAGTTCTGCTTCTTCAATTCTTCAAAGATGGCAGGGAAATTTACCACTCCGGTACCAACCGGTACATCTCTTAAAGCAGGATCGTTGAAGGCGGCGATATCTTTTAAATGTATCCCTATAATATGACCACTTAATTTTTTTACCGCTTCCAGGGGATCAATACCGCTCTTGGGCCAATGACCCAAATCGGCGCAAACACCAAAATTGGGATGACCTTTCAATGCCATTAACGTAGTATCAGGATTCCAGTAGTGGCTGACGCCTCTCCAATGTTCATGTATGGCGAGTTTAACTCCATAAGCACCGGCAAGGCTGTCAATACTGTCCCACATGGTTAATGGTGGTTCCGCGGTCACATATTTTACACCCAGCTGTTTGGCGATATTAAATTGTTTCACCCAGGAGGCCACAGTTGAGTCGCCTGCAATATAGATAGACTCCGCGTTGAGGCCTTTCTTTGCAATCAATGATTTCAATTTATCAAGCCCCACAACCGATAATTGGGCAATTAGCGAATCCTTTAGTTCCGGTCCCGCTTTATGAAAAGTATTGGGTTCTATATATTTTATGCCGGCGCTGTCGACTTTGTCCAGTGATTCAGGAAAATTAAATGTATGGAATGTCCATAAGGCAACGCCGAATTTCCAGTCTGTGGATGGATTAACGGAAGATGCAGCGGTGGAATCAGCACTGTTGTTACCTGCGGGCCCGCTGTTATTACAGGCCACAAGGAAAAGGCTAAATAATAAAAGTGGCAGGATCGTTTTTTTCATGTTTTATATTTTGGATGTTATAATGTTGCTTTTTGCAAATGTATCGTTTCATCATTAGCTTAAACTATTATCCCGGTCTTATGAGCCGATTTTGAGCAGCAAACCATTTTCTTTGATACTGAAAATCTGAAACTAACTTTAACAGGGATTGCGCATTAAAAATATTAGAAAAATTACTCATGGCTGTTGAAAATATATACCGGTTAATAGACTTCGACGAATATTCGGTCACTCCCAAGTACCTGCAACTAACCCAATCAATCCTGAAAGGTGTTGAACAAGGCAAATTGGAAAAAGATTATATCCTGCCTTCTATCAACGATCTCAGCTATGAACTGGAAATAAGTCGCAATACAGCTGAAAAAGCCTATCGTCATCTGAAACATCTGGGCATCGTAAATTCAGTACCGGGCAAGGGGTATTTTATCGCCCGTTCTGATTTTAAACAATCGATCAAGGTATTCCTTTTATTTAATAAACTCAGCGCCCATAAGAAGATTATTTATGATTCTTTCTCGGCTACATTAGGCGAACAAGCCGTGATTGATTTCTTTATTTATAACAATGATTTTTCGTTGTTCAGAAAATTGGTCCAAAACAGGAAAGAGGATTATACGCATTATGTAATCATCCCGCATTTCCTGGAGGGGGGTGAAAAGGCGCATGAGATCATCAACGGTATACCTGGCGGAAGGCTGATATTGCTGGATAAATTAATCCCCGGTATCAAAGCGGAGCATGGCGCCGTATATGAGAATTTTGAGAAAGATATATTCGGGGCGTTGAAAGAAGCATTACCGCAACTGACCAAATACCAAACACTGAAAATTATTTTTCCTTCTTACACTTATTTCCCCGATGAAATACTGAAAGGCTTCCGGAATTTCTGCCAGCACTATGCTTTTAATTTTGAAGTGGTACATAATATCAGCACGGAAAATATAAAAACAGGTGAAGCTTATATCAACCTGATGGAAGATGACCTGGTTGTTTTGTTGGATAAGATTCAAAAAACAGACCTAAAAATCGGGGTTGATGTAGGTATTATTTCATACAACGAAACCCCATGGAAAAGATTTATACTAAATGGTATTACTACTGTTTCCACTGATTTTGTAAAAATGGGAGAAATAGCGGCGCAGATGGTATTGAATAGTGAAAGAAACCAGGTAGAAGTGCCTTTTGCGCTTACACTTCGAAATTCTTTGTAGCACTATGGGAATATCATTGCTTTTTGATAAAGAATTTCCCGGGATAATGAATCGATGGCGTCTTGATTTTCTATATTCCCTGTTTCCCATAACAATAAACCATCGAAACCAATTTATGTTTAATAACAAGACGATCTAATGCCACGGATGTAATTGCTGTTTTTCAGTATTAAACAACGGGTCTTTATCTTCCGGCCTTAAAGTATAAAATTATTCTTTCCTGTTTTCAACAAATACTTTTTCCCATTCCAAATAAAATTACCGGTTGTTTTCGACGGCAGGTTAATCTCAATATTCCATTTATTGTTTTTATTAAGATATTGAACGGATAACTTTCCATTCGGGTGAGGTATCTCTCCGCTGATATTTTTTAAACTACCCAGGTGAGGTTCTATTTTCACTTTGGCAAAACCGGGGGCATCACTTTCTATCCCAAGTATGGTTCTGAAAAATTCGATATTCGGGCTGGATCCCCAGGCATGACAATCGGAGCGGCTGCCGCTTACATCCGACATCTCGGCCCAGGTGCTCATTCCCATTTGAATATTCTCCCGCCATTTATCCAGCCAGCTGAGATATTCATTTCCCAGACCTGCTTTGATCAAAGCCATGTGCAGGTAATATTTAAAATAAATACTGGCAGCCGCGAGTGTTTTATTGGTAAGCAGTTGTCCTCTCAGCGCAATTGTTTCTTCCTTATTCATCATCCCGGTAAGAATAGCCAGGACGTTTGCATGCTGGGAAAACAAATCCTTTTCCGGCCTGTCAGCAAAAAGTTTTTTTGCATTATCCCAATATTTATTTCTAATTGTTTTTTTCAGTTGTTCAGCATACTTGAGATAAAGAGTTGAATATTCTTTTATACCTGTTCTGCTTTCCAGATCAGCCGCCAATTGATAGGCCCATAATAATTGCAGATCCAGTAAACAAGAAGGACCGTCTTTACCGATTGGCCCGGTACCGGAATTCCAGTCTTTTCCATCCACCCAATCCGTAAACATCCAATAGGGAACTCTTTTCAATGAACCATCCGCCTGCTGGTAACCGCGAAAATATTTCAGTATTTGTCTTGCACCAGCCAGTTTATCTTTTATAAAACTGCTGTCGCCACCATACATCCAGTAATCGTGCAGCATCCCGATATACCATAAAGAAAAAGTAGGAATATACTGGGGCGTAAAAGATGGATGACGGCTCTCGGTAACTCCTTCCGGCTGTCGTGAATGATCCATCAGGTTTAGTGCATTGCGCAAAAGCCTGTCATCTCCGCTATTGTATAAAGAAACCAACCCTTGTATCCTCGCATCGCCGATATATTCTAATTGCTCATAATAAGGACAGTCCATATACGTTTCCACTGCGCAAAGCCTTGCCGTGTGCCATCCTATCTCCAGCATTTTATTAAGTTCAGGATTCTCCGATTCCAATTTCGCTTTGTATTCAAAAGGGTAGCCCGTAAATGTTCCGTAGATATCATTAATAACTAAAGGTTCATCTTTTGTTGTAATTCTTAGTTGTACGTACCGATAGGTTCTCCACCAAAGTGATGTAAAAACCTGGTTTTGGCTACCATCAGAAATAATACTGTCCTTTCTTCCTATAAATATTTTCCCCTCTACTTCATTCCGATTTCCTTTTTCAGGATGTTTTGAAAACAAAGCTTCAGTATAGCTTAAGGAAATCGTTCCATTTTTTCCAGCACTAAAAACAAGTGTTGGATAAGCATTGGTAAGAAAAGACTGATCCAGCAATATTGTAACAACCGTATTGGCAGGAATAGTAATATCTCCTTTTACAGCAGGAAAAGAAGATGGAATGCTCAATCCCTCCGCCTTTCTCACTTGTACCAGGCGTTGTTGTTTTAATTCCATTTGGGGAATACCGGAGGGAACAAGCATCCAGCCCTCTATCGTTCCATATCCACCAATAATATTTTTGGGCAAGCCCTGGAAAAGAGGTTGTGCTTTTTTCCATGATTTGTCGTCACAATCATTCTTCTCCCAATTCCTGATATGAGTATTCATGTCTATCAACTCACCGGGGCCGGCCACGTAATAAGCAGGAATAGAAATTTTAATAGGCTTATAGCTTTCATCCCGTATACATTTCCAGCTGTCATTGGTATTAACCGCTTGCTCTGCTTCAGTAGCACCCTGCAAAATAAAACCAGCACGTAATGTTATCTGTGCTTCAGGCCTCCATTCCGCTTCATTCCAGACTTTTGCTGCTATGCTATTTTTTCCAACCTGTAAATAAGAGCCAATATCAACGGTTTCATAGTTCCAGTGCGTAAGATCGCCTCTCGCAGGTCCCAGTGATACCAGGTTTCCATTGACAAATAATTTGTAACGGTTATCCGCCGATACATGAATAACAAAAGATGCAGGCTTATTCGAAAGCTCAATATTTTTACGAAACAAATAAACGCCATAACTATTAGCGCCTTCTCCGGGAACGGCTATCCAATAGGCTGGCCATTGCTTGCTTAGAATGGAAGAGCCCGTAGGTTGAGCAAAGATTTCCGCTGTTATTAAACAAGAAATGACCAGGAATGAAAACTTTGATAAATACTTCATATGATTTGATAACCGGTTAATAAAAAAAAATCTTGCCTGTTTGCTACTCCGAAACGGTAGTTACCCGATCTGATGGCCAGCTGCACCTGTTCTTTATTTTTTGGAGAGCATAAGTTATGAAAAGCAGGTAAAGTAACCGCAATCATTTTTTTAACCATCCTGCACTGTCCTTCAGGAGGATAAATCCGGCAGACAAAATAGGCGCGATAGTGCGATAGGATGGCCTTTAAAAATATGTGCAAGAGGAAAGAAAGAGGAACGATAGAGAGCTATATCAACAATTTCAATGCAAGAGGTCCGTGAATGCTCTACATTTTTTAAAGTCGCTGTCGATTTACTCGGGCAACTTTGGAGTTAGCCTTATACAGTGGGGTTGTTGGCAGGAAAACAGGGAAAGCGCATCGCCGTAAATGGTATGCGGCGGGTTTTTAAGCTTCCTGTATCCATTTGGGAAAATGCGCAGCTTTGTTGGTGTTAAGTTCCATAAATTATTTAATCCTCTATAATTGAACCCACAACAGCGGCTTACTTTTTTTGAAGACCTTAATGGCAAAATTCCAGTCTCTGAAACCTTATTTTTATTTTTTGACCCCTGTTGATGGTGATGCCTTCCCTCATGACCTATGGCCTAATACCAACAACAGGGGTCAAATGTTTTAACTAACATCAAACCTTTGCCAGGTTCGATGCTGAATTAATTTCAACTTTAGAACTGCGGCTACGACCGGTAGATTTTACCGGAGTACAGGAATAAAGAAAAAGAACGACCACGATAACTGAAAAAAGTGTTTTCATTGTAATTTGTTTTGGTGATGTATGATTTGGTTAAAAAAATTTCCTGCTTTTTACTATTTATTTTTAGCTACTTTATTGAAATGGTAGCATATCCAGATTTCTTTTTAAAATATAAAGGCACTTGAAAACGGCCTGCTTCCACTGGTTTTATCCATTCTGCTATTCCCATGTAATTTTGATCCAGTTCTAAAGGCAAGCGACGCTGTACACTTCCATCCGGTTCAATCACCGCGGCCACCAACACTGAATTATCTTCAATGTTCACCAACTTCGGAGATGCGTTGATATCCCTTTTAAGATTTGAAGTATTATCATTATAAAAAATGATCATCTTCTTTTCAAACGGCATAGCGTAATAATGGTTCCACTTAGATCCGTGCGCCACGTTGTACTTGGGTATTCTCGTAAAGGATGCCGATCCATTGCCGAAATACACATTTAAAATATTACCTGAATGAACAACGGTCATAGTTTGATGATCAATCTCACGCTTTATTTCAATCACCAAATCAACAATGCTGTCATTTATTTCAAAAAGCTGTGCCAAATAATAAGGCTCGATTCCAAACTTCTGAGGTTTTGTACTGCCCCAGCTGTCCTTGTCAAACAAGTCTACAAGGCTTTCGGTAAAAGGAACTTTTAGAATAGTTCCTATTTTGAAAGAGGCATCAATATCGGCTTTGAAAACACCCCGAACATTTGAAGAATTTTCAAAATACCCGCCTGCAATGGTAATCGAATTATTGTTTTTATGTGTCAGCACCAATATCTCTTTTGCCATTCCTTTTTCCATGCCGGCATCCAGTATCTGCGGTGCTTTGGCATTCCTGTAAACGGCTACATATCCAAGTTCATCTTTCATATAACCCACGAAAACAGTTCCCTGGTTATTTATTTCCATTGAATTAAAGTCCTTTTTTCCAATATCCGCTGTAATATCATTTTTGCTCCACACAACGTTAAACTCCGCTCCTGTGACACATAAGTGCGTATCGCTTTTACCCTTACGTATAAAAAAGTACCTAAACTTTCCATTTGGAGAGGCTTTAGATTCGATCTTTAAATCAAATGTGCCAAACATGCCCGGCTTGAAACCGATTTCGCCGAACGCAACAATGGTTTTAGGCGCTGCCGGTTCCAGCGTAACAGGATTAATTTCTACTGCTTTAAGATCACCCAACTTGCTTTTGTCACCCGGTTCTTCATAAATAAGCCAGAACTTATCGCCTGCTTTTTTAAAAACAGTATATGTAATACCGAATGCTTTTTCTCCATTTGCCATATTAAATTCTTTAACCAGTTTCATGCTGGCATCAAAAAGTAAAATGGAGATTTTCTCTTTCTTCTTTGTCCAGTTTGTTATCAATCTATCGTCCTGAATATATTTCATGCCGATAAAACCACCCCCTGGCAACGCATAGTTTTCCGACATCCTCGTCTCTTCCTGCAGCTCGGAAAGCGCTACATCAAATTTCTGAGCCGAAAGCTGCTGGCTCATCGCATAAATAAAAACTAATGAAATAAATCTTTTCATACTAATTAATTGCTACGTTCATTAGTTACTTTAATGTTGGCAAGTGAAAATCGCAGTATCTTTTATTTTCTGACTAAGGTCAAACTTACTTACGTTTTTCGAGCCCTTTTTTCTCCGTTCCAATCCATCTTCTTCAAGCAGCGGTAAAAAAACACAGTCTTTTATCTTCAATTCTTCTGCATAAGTCTCTCCTGCATATGTCTTTTTTAAATTGCCGAAAACGTTATTTAACTGCGGGTCAGTCACAAAATAACTGTCCACCAATCATATAATAAAAGGTTTTAAAGTGGCTTAGTGAAGGATGCTGGGGGGAACTTTCCGGCCTGGTCAAACAAATGTCATTCAAATAATGGTAAAAAGCAAATTGATATTTAAGACTTTTTTTCAGATAACATAATTAATATCAGAAATAATCGCATTCACTTACAAAATAGGTTTTCTAAATATAAATGTTTGCCTTGCCGGCTTCATGAACCTTTTAGCAACAAAGGCTTGCTCTTTATCGACCCAAAAAAGCGTTTCAATAATGCGCTTATGATACCAGTGATTGTAGAAAATCTGAGACAAATGATCACATCTCAAACGAATATCGCTGAAGGAAAATTTACAGGATGGGAATAACTCAGCGTATTAAGACCTGGTAACCCGGATAGCACTGATGATTGCCTCGTTGAGTTTTTAGGCCTCATGTATCCACCTGCGAAAACGGGGAGCGGTTTCCTGGCTGACAATGATACAATGATTTATGTCGGTAAGTTTAAGATCTACTTTTATTTTTACCTTTTCGTACGACCTGAAGCTTTTGATAAAATTGATATTGATGATATATTGCCTGTTCGCCCGAAAAAAAATCAATGGATCCAACGCTTCTTCCAATTCCAGGAGTTTACTATCCATTAAATATTTTTTCTCAGACCGGTCAACCACATACACTATTTTGTTATCTGTATAAAACAAAACGATATCTTCTAATTTGAGAAGAATATTTTCAAGACCTTTTTGTACCAGTAACCGGGTCTTTCTTTTTTTAATGAGATAAAGAGACGGCTTGTCAAAAGATCCGTCACCAGTTTTTCCAACAGCATCGTTCCTGTTTTCTATGTATAAATTAGTCAGCATATAGAGGTATCAGCATATTTTATATAACCAGCCAAATAACTTTGTCGGTTATTCGAATAGCCAAATCTATTAAAGACAAAGAATAAACCTTTGGTAAAAATTGACTATTCTGCTGTACTGCAGCGTCCACCGGAGGGTTAATTATTTTTTCCGGATATAAATAAAATCATACGAAACCGTAAAGGTCTTGCCCCCGTCTTCAGAGGCATCCTGGTACTGTCTTACTTTACCCGGACCAAGGTTATAAAAAATAAAATTTCCTGTTACCTTCTTTCCGTTATTTACCGTTTCATACGTAAACCGCATCGCACTGTCCTCATATACTCCCTTCAAATACTTTTGCGCTCCGCCCACTGAGCCGATCCAATCCTGTTCCCAACTATTACTCAGCGCATCAAAATAGTTCAGGCTTTTGCCGGTACTAAACCCGCGGCTTGCATCCCAGTTCTCCAGCAAAGCGCATTCGCCGGACACTTTCTGTACCAGGCTATGACCAACGAGTTGATTCGTTCCGTTTTGAAATACATCCCACTCTCCTATCCAAAAATCAAATTCTCTTTGCCTGGGGTCCGCAGCGCAGGGATACGCATTGTTATAGATTTTTTTGGAGACCGCGCTAAAGGCAGCTGTACTACGCACCTCATCAAAATCCTTTAATTTTTCTATTTCATTGACATCCTGGTAACCGGATTGAGCAGCTCTTTCCAACCATTGGATGGTTTCCCGTTCATTTTTTAATTGTCCAAAGGAGCGGGCAAGCCTGACTTCTATAACAAATTTTACCTGGGGTGCGGGATTTAATGTAAGCGCTTTTTCGTAGTGGCTGATAGACTGTTGATACAAGCCGAGGTTGTATTCACAATAGCCAAGGCGATTCCAGGTTATCGGGTTGGTAACGGTATCAGTAATGTATTGCTGGTATTTTTCCCTTGCCGGTTTCCATTGCTGCGATTGAAACAAAGAATCGGCTGACCGGAGTAAACTAAAACGGCTGTTGCTTTGTGCCGCACCCGTTGCCGCTTGAAGCCATACAAAAAGAATGAACAGATTTTTAACAGTTACTAACAGGAAGGTTCTTTTCTTGTTAAGCTTAGGCGTCGGTTTAATAAGAGGCATAGTTAGTGGCTATTTATTTGAAAGATTAAAGTATGCAATCAATCAGCCTAAAAAAAACCGCTTGTAAAAATGTCAATTTTTACCAGGCGGGGTCAGAAAAATAATTTCTATTTTTTTATTGTTGCCCGGTATTGCTGCGGAGACAGCCCAAACCTGCGTTTAAAAAGTTTGCTGAAAGAACTCGTATCCCGGAAACCTGTCATAAAACAGATATCAGTCAGCGATGCGTTGGACCAGGTGATACTATTTTTCGCTCTTTCCAGCCGCCTGTTGATAAGATATTGATGAGGCGTGATATGATAATTTTTTTTGAATTGACGCAGCAAATGAAAAGGAGACATTAAGGCGATTTTTGAAAGAGCCTCTAAACTTATATCTTCATTAAAACAGGAGTCAATATAATCCTTCACTTCATTGAGCCGGCGATACATTTCTTTTTTAGTAGATGGTTTCGCCGCACTGATTTCTTTTATTTCGTTTAGCAACTCAACATCCGACAACAATAAGGCCTCCAGCAAAAAATAAAGTGTTTCATTGATAACATCCGTATTATCTTCAAAATTTTCAGTAAGTTTTTTAATTCTGTATATAAACGGTGAAACTGAAGCGCCATGGTTAAAAAGTTTTTCTTCGACCAGAACACCTTTTTTATCCCGGTTAAAAGGGTCATCCATCAATTTCTCATTCCCGGATAAAACTACCCTGGCGACATCCGATTGATAGTTTATATTGAAATTTATCGTCAATGATTCTACATCCTCACCCGGCTCTATATAGCTTGAGTACTCTGTGCCTTCATTCAAAAGCAAAAAATTATCCTCGGACACCGCATACCTGCATCTTCCTTTTTGATAAAATTCTTTCCCGCCAAAGGCGCATTTCATAGATAAAGGACCCCAGTGAGTAGGGTAATAAAGATCCTTTCCTTTACAATGAAGGATGACATTAGAATCATGAAACTGTGATACCCATTCCTCACGGGTGAATTTATTTGATCTTGAATCAGGGAAGCTTTCAACTAACATTAATGAATTGCCGGCAGGGGTCATGTATTAATGGTATTACTTTGTTATAGAGAAACAATTAAACAAAATTGCTGCTTTGAAAAAAAGAACCGGCTATATCATTCAGCAAAAAAAGTGAATTGGTTACTACCATTTTACCAGCCAGGCCCCGGGGACCTTTACCGTCCGTCACAAACCCGCATATCCTCTTAAAAAAGTCAATTTTGACCAAACGTAACGCCTGTAAATACCTTAATCAACCAGTCATTTAAAGAAGTTTCATCCTGAGCTTCCCGAAGGAAGGGTTAACATTATCCGGTATCAAAAAGCAATGCCAGACTTTTAAAAGCCCGGCATTGTCATGCTTACGAACGGAATAAAAACTGCGCCAAAAAAATTTATACTTTTTGTTACCACAACTGTTTTCCCTGGTAATAATCAAGGATCTTGGCCCGCAACACCAAATCATACCTCGCAATAATGAGATTGATATTGGCACGGTCGAGATTATTTTTCGCCGTCAGGTAGTCAATAGAAGTACCCACGCCCTGCTGGAATAATATACCTGCCGCTTTGAAAGATTCGTCATACGCTGCTACCTGTTGCGTCAATGCCTTATACCGATCCGAAGCGCTGCTCATATTAAGATAAGCCTGTTCGATATCCTGGCTGAGTTGCGTTCTTGTTGTTTTGGCGGTAAGTTCAGCGCTCTTATACCTGATCTTCGCCTGCTTTACACGGTTTCTTTGCACGAAGGAATTAAAAATAGGAATACTTAAATTGAAACCGAATGAGGTGCTGAAGTTATTATTCAATTGATCGCTGTAACTGATCTTCGTTGGTTTGGTGAAATTATCCTGGAATCTGAATACAGGGAGTTTCCCGCTGTTTGTAAAAACCGAATCAGATGTGGGTCCATATATGGTATTGATGTACTGGCTTTGCTGCGCTACGCTTACGTAATTGGTAGAAGCATTGGCTCCAAAACTCAACGTTGGAAAAAGCTGGCCCCTGGCTACTTTCACCGCCTTATCCGCACTTTGCTGCCGGAGGTCAACGGCTTTGATCAGCGCCAGCTGTTGTAAGGCTGTTTCATAGATCGCATTCGGTGCATTGTCATAAGTGGCGACAAATGATTCGGTTTGTATTTTCTCCAATACAAGATCTTTGTTGTAAGGCACGTTCATTAAACGGCTTAAACTTACTTTGGCTGTTTCCAGCGCATTTTGCGCATTGATGATAGCTAATTCATCGCCGGAATATTGTCCCTTCAGATCAGAAAAACTCAACGGCCGGACAGCTCCTTCCTTATTGAGAATATCCAAACGCTCTACCTGTTTGCCCGTTAAGCCTAACTGGTTCTTCGCTTGTTCCAGTTGATCTTCATTACTCAATACCTGCAGGTACGCTAAAATAATATTGACCGTGAGATTATCCTTTTCCTGCTGCAATTCCAGGCTTGAAGCTTTATACGTCAGCGAATTTTGTTTAATGTTATTCTGCGTAGCAAACCCGTTGAATAAAACAACATTACTATTGATACCGTAACTGGATGAATTGAATGCCTGGGTAACGGGAGAATTGCTATACGGATCAATACTCCGGCCCTGGTTGAAACTATGACCGGCAGAAGCATTGAGGTTAGGAAAGATATTCAGCTTCGCCTGCTTCCAGTTGGCTTTATCGCTTTCGGCCTGTAACTCTCTTTGCAGTACATCAAAATTGTTGGCGATCCCTGTTTCTATACATTGCCTTAACGTCATCGTTGTCTGCGCCTGGCTTTGTTCCATACATACTGCGCCCAATAGTAATCCAATAAAAATCTTTTTTTTCATCTTCACGTTATCTAAAAATTATTTAAAATAAAAAACTTAATTAAATACAGTCGCTACTGTTCTATAGCTATTCGTTAGCTCCTTTCTACCATTCCATCCAGCAGATGAATAACCCGTTTCCCATAGCTGGCATTTTTTTCGGAGTGGGTAACCTGTATGATGGTCACGCCTTCGTCATTGAGTTGTTTGAAAAGCTCCATGATCTCTTCCCCTTGTTTGGAATTAAGATTACCGGTTGGTTCATCCGCTAACAACAATTTGGGCTTAGCGATCAAAGCCCTGGCAATACCTACCAATTGTTGTTGCCCTCCAGACAGTTGAGCGGGAAAAAGATCTTTTTTGCCGACAATCTGGAAGCGATCCAGCATATCCGCTACCAGCGCTTTTCTTTCCGAACCTTTTACATCCTGGTAGATCAGCGGTGTTTCTATATTTTCATATACTGTCAATTCATCGATCAGGTGATAGGCCTGGAAAACAAACCCGATATATTGCTTGTATAAACCGGAACGTTGTTTTTCTTTCATCTTATGCACCGATTCATGAAGAAAGTTATACTCGCCTTCATTGAACTCGTCCAGCATCCCGATTACATTCAATAAGGTTGATTTACCCGAACCTGAAGGGCCCATGATAGAAATAAATTCTCCTTCTTTTATAGAGAGATTGATGTCTTTCAGAATAAAAGTCCGGTTGTTACCCGTGCTGATCCATTTGTAGATATGTTTTAATTCAAGCATGTTTGTTATTTAATTTTATTGTTCTCTTATTTACTTATTCAGTTCGCAATGACTTAACAGGATTTGCCGTGGCCGCTTTGATCGCCCTGAAACCAATACTTGCCAGCGCAATTAATAAAGCGATAATACCCGCGGTGATAAAAATCCACCAACCGATATCAACCCTGTAAGCAAACTCCTGCAACCAGTTATTCATAGCCCACCATGCCAACGGTGAAGCCACAATCAACGAAATGATAACCAGTTTTAAAAAATCTTTTGACAGCAGTGTTACAATAGCGCTTACACTGGCACCTAATACTTTTCGGATACCAATTTCTTTACTTCTTCTTTCCGCTGTAAAGGCGGCGAGGCCATACAATCCAAGACAGGAAATAAAAATGGCCAGAAAGGAGAATAACCAGATCAGCGTTGATGCTTTATGATCGGCCCGGTACATTTTTTCAAATTCCTCGTTAAGAAATGTATAAGAAAATGGCTCCGTCGGAAAAAATTTCTTCCAGATGATTGCTACTTGCTCTTTTGCTTCCATTGTTTTACCGGCACTGGTTTTTACAAAGAAAGATCCGCTGTAAGATTGGTCGTTCCTGATCACTACAGGCCCGATTTTTTCATGCATGCTTTTATAGTAAAAATCCTTCACTACCCCGATAATGACACCTGTATCACTTCGGCTGGTGAATCGTTGACCGATAACGGGCTGCTTTATGTTGAATTCTCTTACGGCTGTTTCATTCAGGATGGAATTATGTTTATCCGCTTCACTATTTCCCAGGAACCATCTTCCGGATTGCAATTCCAGGTTGAGTAATGTTTTCAAACTGGTATCTGCTTCAAAAAAAGTAATAGCCGGCGTAAAATCCTTTTCCCTTCCATCCCAGTCATTACTTTCTCCTGATGACCATCCCTGGTTGTTGATTACAGATTCCGTACCCATCAATGAAACATTCGCAATACTGGTTTGGGAAAGTAACTCCTGTTTGATGCTGCCTGTCAGACCGGTTCTTTGTTCATCTTTATAATTGCGCAGTATCTTAAAAGGTATTGTAAAGGAAAAGACCTGCTCCTTATTATAGGAAGAGTTCTGCGTTTGAATAAACTGCATTTGCCTGTATATAACAATAGTACCAATAATCAGTGCGATGGAGATAGTAAACTGAACAACCACCAAGGCTTTACGCAATACGGCATCCTTAACCTGGAAAATATTGGTGCCCCGGAAAATCGACAAGGGTTTAAAGGACGAAAGCAATATGGCGGGATAGATACTGGTAAGTGCCACTGAACCAATGAAGGTACTTGTCAATATCAGCCATATACCCGGAGAATCTCCCGATAAAACAAAATTCTTTCCTGTAAACTGGTTGAAAAAGGGCAGAACGATGTAAAGAATAACGAGTGATATACCCAAGGCCAGGAAACTTGTGAATGCCGATTCAATAATAAATTGAACGAACAATTGCTTCCTGTCAGCACCAACTATTTTCTTTATACTTACTTCTTTGAGACGAACGCTGGCCCTGGCGGTGGTCAGATTTACGTAATTGATACAGGCGATAGTCAGCAATAACAGGCCAAGCACTGAAAAGATATTTACCAATTTTTTATTACCGTGCTCCAGCACGGAAGTGTTCAAATCATTTTCAAAATGCATATCCTTCAAAGACACGAGGCCGGTTTTGAAATCGCTTCTTTCCCTTGCCTTAACAATGATCTCTGTCAGTTTTTTTTCCACTTTGTGCGGATCAGTTGCAGGTAACAACTTTAAAAAGGTCAGGTAATAATAATTACCCCAGTAAGTTCCATTTTCCTTATTCTTAGGATTGGACATCCATCCCGCAACGGAAAAGAACGCATCATACTGAAAGCTTGAATTGGCCGGGTTATCTTTTATTATAGCTTGTACCTGGTAGTCAATCGTATCTACCCTTATCGTCTTACCAATGGGGCTATCGTTGCCAAAGTATTTTTTTGCTTTCGATTCAGTTAATACCAAACTAAAGGGATGGTTGTTAAAAGCCGCTGGACTTCCCTGGACAAAATCATATTTGAAAACGTCAAACCAGGCAGAGTCAATATAAGCACATGCCGATTCCTTTACGAATTCTCCTTTTACATTGAAAAAAGGAGCGTTATAGTTCATAGGGCGTATACGGGCCACATTGATCACCCCTGGCACTTCCTCTTTAGCTTTCTCTCCTAATAAATAAGGGCTATTTTCCCATGCTATCGTTTCTTTTTTATCTATACCGAGGTAATTCTTAATACGGAAAATATTCCCGGCATCCTTATGATAATTGTCAAAATTCAGTTCATTATGTACCCACAAAAAAATAAGCATGGCCGCCGACATGCCAATAGCCAGGCCCGAGACATTGATCAGGCTGGAACTGCGCTGCCTTATTATATTGCGCCAGGCGGTTTTGAAATAATTTTTAAACATATTTTAAATCATTATTCAGTTCGTAATGATTTCACAGGATTCTCAATGGCTGATTTTATAGTCCGTATACTTAAAATAAGCATAGCTATTAATATCATTCCCGCACCTGTCACAGCAAAAACCCACCAGCTTAAAGAAGTACGATACACAAAATCCTGCAGCCAGTTTTTCATCGCCCACCAGGCCAGCGGCAATGCGATCAAAAAAGCGACTAAAACCAATGCGATAAAATCTTTTGATAATAATGCCACTAATTGAGTAACGGATGCACCTAACACTTTCCTGACACCTATTTCTTTCGTGCGGGTATTTGTTATGTACATGACCAAACCTAACAAACCAAGGCAACTGATGAATATGCAAAGTCCCGCCGACCATTTTAACAAACGGGAAATATTTTGCTCCGCCTTATAAAAATTAGCAATGCTTTCGTCGTAAAAATCATACTTGAAATCATCCTCGGGATATAATGCTTTGTACTCTTTCTCCACTTTTGCCAAAGCCCTTTTCCATAGTTCACCGTCTTCTCCCCTCGGTTTTAATGCCAGGTGAAATGTGAAACTATTATTAGCCGCAGAAGAAAAAGCCAGCGGTTTAATAGCCTGGTGAGTCGACTTGGTATGAAAATCAGCTATCACACCTGTTATAGGCACCTGGAAATTTCTTTCGATAAAATGCCCCACCGCATCACCGGGCTTTGCAAAGCCTAACATCTTTGCATACGTTTCATTAATGATGAATTCTTTCGTGGTATCGCTTTGCTGAAGATTTTTACCGGCCAGCAGTTTCATTTTATACAAATTAAAATAACCCGTATCGGCATATTTCATCTCTACCATTGTTTCCAGCTTTTTATCGCCATTTACAGACTTCATGGTGGTGGTAGAAGTATTGTTGGACGCCGGAGCAGAACCGGCCAGGCTGATCTTTTCAATCTCCGGGATCGTCCTTAATTTTTGTAACAAAGCAAAGCGGCGGTTATCCTTTTGGTTGGAGAAAAAATTCCACCTCGTATTGAAGGTTACAATGGCATCCCTTTTATACCCCAGCTCTTTATTCAGAGAATAATGAATTTGTTTGCTTACGACCAGCGTGGCGATGATGAGAAACTGGGCGATCACAAATTGAGTAACCGTTAGCGTTTTTCTCAGCCATGCTTTTCTTGTTTGCGCTGTACCGTTATACGCCTGGTTCTTTAATACGGTAACCGGCCGGAATTTAGTCAATACAAAAGCAGGATAAAGACCGGACAGAATGGTAACAACCAGGATAAGACCCAGCAGGAAAAACCAAACATGCGGTTGGTTCAATGAGGCGAAAGATATTTCCGGTGGTATAAAATCACCGAACACTTTTAGCAGCCAGGGAGTAATAACTACAGACAGAAGAGTAGCCAAAAATGTCAGCAGCAATGTTTCGCTTAAAAACTGGAGGACCAATTGTCCTTTACCACTGCCCATTGTTTTGCGTATGCCGATCTCTTTGGCTCTTTGTGCCGCCTGGGCAGTGGTGAGGTTGATAAAATTGATACAGCCCAGTAATAAAAGAAACGAAGCCACCGCCAGCAATCCATACAAAGTTGGTTTATGGGCCTGCCGCTGATCAAAGGCATCGTAATCAGGATTGAAATGAATGTCGGTCAATGTCTGCAGGGAATGTTGTGTATCGTCTTTATCATCTCCTTCCTTTCTTCTTTCACGATATTTATTTCGTAAAGTGACTAATTGCTTTTCTATTTGCGCTGGTTGGGTTCCTTTCTTAAGCTTCACAAACATCTGGGAATTGGAGTTGACACTACCCCATTCTTCCCAGCTCCAGTTATTCTTCAACCCGGTATTGGCTATAGTGGCGCTTGAAATAAATTCTTCAAATACAAAATCAGTAGTCTGTGTTATGTTTTTAACTATTCCAGAGACGGTAGCTTTGATAGAATCATCGTATAATATCTCACGACCCAATATATCTTTTGGCGGAAGGGAAGAAAAATAAGTTTTAGCCCTGTTTTCTGTTAGAACCACCTGGAAAGGATCCTTCAATGCCGTTTGCGATGAACCGGCCAGCCATTGATACCCGAATAATTTAAAATACTCTTCATCAGCATAAATGATTTTTGGCTGCTTTCTGAATATAGCAGGAGATTGATTGCCCGTGATGAGAACAGAGACCTTCATCTCATTAGCTTCAACAAAATGAGTAACTACTTCCAACCCTGTTACCTCGTTTCTCGTTGCCTTCGCGGTTGGAACAGGAACACCTGAATTGCGGATGGTCAGATCCGGAAATTCAATTTTTGAAACCACCCGGTAGATCCGGTCTCCATCCTTATGAAATTTATCAAAATTAAATTCGTGCTGAACGATCAGGTATATCACCAGTGAAGCGCTGATGCCAATCGCCAGGCCAGCGATATTGATCAGCGAAAAGATTTTATTTCGCTGGAAATTCCGCAGAGCTACCTTAAAATAATTCTTGATCATGCTTTTAATTTTTCAGGCGATTAGTTGTGAACAGCCCACAGCCCCAAGGGTTATGCCAAGAGATAAAATTATTGAAATCAATGGATTGTAATACGAAAAATTTCGGAGGTGTACGAAAACGAACAGTTCTTTATCAAATCCGAACACTTTCGGACTTTATTCCTTTGAATAAGTACGGGTATGCCGCAGCAATGTTACAATGCGCCGGATATTTTACTTTGAATGGCTTGCCTGTTTGCACTGACCCTATATGCCTGTCGGCTTATGGTAGTTTTTTAAATTTCCTCATTTCATTTGCCATCAAAATAAAGCCGTTTATATTTCCTTTTTTATTTCGGGTAAACTGCACTTCATCCCCCGAATTTTCATCCCAGAAAAAATTGGTTGCCGATGAAGGTTTGATCTCGATTGAATTCTTGCCGGGTTTGGCCATCAACTTCCCGTTCTCTACTACTATCCTTAATGAATCAGTACTATTCAGGTAAACACCTTCACACTCTTTCAGTGACTGCGGTGCTATGGCAATCGCCTGCTGCCTGAATTTCTTTTGCGCCAGCAACCAGGTATATAAACTGTCATTATTATAAGTTGGCTCCCAGCTATTATGATTGGCATCAGGATACAAAGTGAACCTGACATTGCTATTGTATTTTTTTAAAGCATCCACCATTTTTCGAGATTCAGCCGGCAATACGACATCATCTTTAGCGCCATGAAAACACCATACCGGCATGTGCCGGAGTTTCCATACCCTGCTATCATCACCTCCACCACAAATAGGTGCGATGGCAGCAAATTCATCCGGGAATTTTTGTGAAAGATCCCAGGTTCCAAATCCGCCCATACTCAATCCCGTTAAATAGACACGGTCATTATCCACCCGGTATTTTCTTTTCAGATCATCCAGCATGGATTTTAAAATTTCAGCCCGCCATCCTGTATTAGGCGGTGCCTGCGGAGATACGATAATGAATGGAAATTTTTTTCCCTGGTCAATAAGTTTGGGAGGACCATGCACTTTTACTTTATTCAAATCAGTTCCGCTTTCTCCCGAACCATGCAGGAAGATCAGTAAAGGCCATTTTTTGATCGTATCGTTTAAATAGCCATCCGGCAGATACAGCAGGTACTGGGTTTCCTGAACAAATTTTTCCGCCGTTTGCTGGGCTTTTACAAAAAGGAAAGAAACGCTGAACAGCCACAATAGTATTCCTTTCCTGGGGTGAAGCGTATTCATTTAATATTTTGTTTTACTATTTTGTTTGATCATTAATTTTATATCACTCCGTTCGCAATGACTGGACCGGGTTGGTGAGAGCCGCTTTAATCGTTAAAAAACTTATGGTTACAATAGTGATCACTAAAAGGGCGAGGATCGGAACAGTAAACTGCCACCAGTTTAACGGCACCCTGAAGGCATAAGTGTTCAGCCATTGCAAAATAAAAATATAGGAAAGTGGTAAGGCAATGACACTGCTTACAAAAACAAGTTTAACAGCATCTACGCTAAGTATTGATACGAGCTTTTGAACCGATGCCCCCAATACTTTGCGGACACCAATTTCTTTGGTTCGCCTGGCGGTGGAGAAAGCGGTTAAACCAAACAAACCCATGCAGGCGATAAAAATAGCCAGCGACGAAAATAGAAAGAATATCCTGCCGAAATTTTTCTCCTGCTGGTATTGCCTGTTATAATATTCATCGAGGAAAAAGAAATCAAATGATGATTCAGGAAAAGCAGTAAGCCAGAGTTTTTGAACGGAGGCTATGGTTTTATCCATATTACCCGGTTTCACTCTTACAGAGTAAAAATCAGAAGGTATCCACCCATAGTCGGGATCCATAAACAAGATCAGCGGCGTATATTTTTGTTGCAGTGATTGCTGGTGATAATCTTTTATTACGCCAATCACTTCATTGGGTTTGCCCCTGTTTACTTCCAACCAGATCCTTTCACCCACCGCCTTTTCATTGGATGCAAATCCGAATTGCTTTACCGCCGATTCATTTAATAACAATCCGGTAGAATCGGAAGGACGGGTTTTATCAAACGTTCTTCCCGCAATGACTTCCAGTTGGTATGTATTTACAAAATCAAAATCCACTTTCAGCATTTCATAAGGCCGCTCTTCTGAACTGGCATCTCCGTATTTTTTGTTCGCTAAAAATTTTCCCACTTCCTTACCGGGAACAGAACCCGAACCTGTTACTGCTTCAACATTTGGTAAGGAAAGCAAACTATTTTTAAATTGATTGATCTTCAGGCTATAATCTTTGCTGTTCACGGGTGCCTTCATTACCAACGTCTGATCAATAGCGGCACCAATCGGTTGGCTATTCATGAAAACAACCTGGCGATAAACAGCCACGGTGCCCGCTATCAATACCAGTGAGATGATAAATTGAAAGATCACCAATCCTTTGCGCATCATCAATCCCTGCTTTGAAAAAGAATATTTCCCCTTCAGAACAGCTATCGGTTTCATTCCCAAAACAACCACGGCCGGATATACACCCGCCAATAAAACACCGGAAAAAAATAATATGGATATTTTTAGAAATAAGCCCGCATTAATCAATAAGCCGAAAGAAGTGTCACTGATAAATTGAACCAATAAATATTTGGCAACCAATACAAAAGCAACGGCTAATAAAAGAGCAATAGTATTAACAAGAAACGACTCCAATAAGAATTGCCCGATGATTTGTGCGGGTTTTGCCCCGCTGATTTTCCTCACTCCCATCTCTCTTGCCCTTTCTACAGCTTTGGCGGTAGAAAGATTTATGTAATTGATACAGGCGATGATAAATATGATAAAAGCCAGTATACTCAAAAAATGAACGGCCTGCCGGTTTCCCTTAGGCTCTATTTCATATTGCTTGGCCTTGTTAAGATGAATATCGGTTAAGGGAACTAAATCAATACCCCACTTTAGCTCTTTCAGCGCAGGTCCTGTTTTATATTTTTCCGCCAGGGCGGGAAACTTTACTTCGACCAGGCCGGGATGTGTACCTGGTCGCAGTTTTACAAATGTGTAGCTTTCGTGTATGTACCAAAAATCCCTCATCCATTCCGGTGAAGTAGTCCAGGAAACCAGCATGTCGAACTGCATGGTGGAGGTGGCGGGTATATCTTTAAACACCCCTTTCACCATGCAACGATACATATCCGATTGGGTACTTATCTCTAAAATTTTACCTAATGGATCAATGTTTCCAAAATATTTCTTGGCCGCCGCTTCTGAAATAACAATCGAGTTAGGTTCTTTTAATACGGATGCGGCACTGCCTTTCAATAAGGGATAAGAAAAAAAGGAAAAGAAATTTGTATCGGCAAAACAAACATGCTTTTCCCTGAACTTGATATTATTATACCTGACTACCCGTTCACTATTGTTCCAGTTGATGCGGGTAACCGATTCAATTTCTGGAAAATCTTTTTTCATAGCCGTCGCATAGCCATTCGTACTCGTGGGCCAATCATCCGTTAAATGCTCGCCTTTAAAAAATTGACTTTCTACCCGATATATTTTATCAGCGTCCCCATGCAAACGATCATAGCTTTTTTCAAAATGAACATACGCAGTTAGCAATATAAAACACGCCATGCCCAGCGCCAGGCCCGGGATATTGATAATCGCATAACTTTTATTGTGAACTATATTGCGCCAGGCTATCTTAAAGTAATTTCTGATCATTCTTACATTCCCATTTCGGTAAATTTATTCATTCTCCGCCTCACTCCGTTCGCAATGAGCTAGCCGGATTGGCAACCGCGACCTTTATTGCCTGGAAACTTACTGTTACCAAAGCAATCGCCAAAGCGATGATGCCGGCCAGCGCAAATATCCACCAACTGATAGTAGTACGGTAAGCAAAATCCTGTAACCATCGATTCATAAAAAACCAGGCAAGAGGGGATGCTATTAAAATAGCCAGGGTTACTTGTATTACAAAATCTTTACTGAGCATCGATGTTATGTTTAGAACAGATGCTCCCAATACTTTCCGGATACCAATTTCTTTCGTTCTTCGTTGAGCTGTAAACATCGCCAGTCCAAACAGACCCATGCAGGAAATAAAAATAGTTATGATAGTCGCTACATTCATGAGCCAGGCTGTTTGCTGATCTTTTTCAAAAAGCCATCCAATTGATTGGTCTAAAAAACTATAGTTAATTCCGGCTTCCGGGTAAAGTGCTTTCCATTCTTTTTCTATCGCTGTAATAACAGGTTTCGTATCGCTCACCTGCCTGCCCTTTGTAAGAAGACCTATCGCAAGGCTCGATTCCCATTCCGGCATGTGCGCTATGACGACAGGCTTTATTGGATCATGAAAAGAGCCCTGGTGAAAATCAGCGATCACTCCCACGATGGGATAAGGCTTATTATCCTGGAATAAAAATGCCCCGATCGCATCCGCTGGCTTTTTAAATCCAAGCACTTTGGAAAAGGCTTCGTTGATCACCAGTTCCTGCAGGCTGTCGCTATGAACCATATTCCTGCCTGCCAGTATTTTCATTTTATAAAAAGGAATAAACTCGTCATTTCCCATTTTGGTAGAAACTTCAAGATGCAGTTCGTTCTTTCCTTTATGAGTATAATTGAAGCTCATATCCGCAAAACCCATTGGCGGGATGCATTGTGCTATCACTTTATCAACACCAGGTAATTGTTTTATTTTTTCCGCCAGCACTTTCATTCTGCCCGACTGGTCGCGCCAGTTATTAACTGTAATGATGGCATCTGTTTTAAATCCTTTATCCTTGCTACGCATAAATTTCAACTGGTTACCAATCACCAGCGTTCCGATAATAAATACCAGGGAAATAGTAAACTGGAAAACGATCAATGCTTTGCGGAGATTAGTTCCCCGATGACCGCTTGTCCCAACTACTCCCTTTAAACTCAAAACAGGCAGGTGGGATGACAAAACCTTTGCCGGGTAAAAACCAGCCAATAAAGTAGTGGTGACCAGCAGGGCAAACAAGAAAATGAGAGTTGATGAGTTGAACGGATCAAATACAATACCCTTTGGTATAAATGAGCTGAACAGCGATAAAACAGGATTGACGAACAATAATGATATAATAATGGCAATGAGCGTAAGCACGAATGTTTCTGCCAGGAACTGGAAAACAAGATTCTTCCTGCCGCTGCCTAACACCTTCCGTACACCCACTTCTTTCGATCGTTGTATGGATTGAGCCGTTGATAAGTTTATAAAATTAATAGCCGCTATAATCAGAACAAACAATGCGATACCCAATAATGCGTACAGGGTAGGCAAATGAGCTTTCCTGAAACTATCACCGTCATCTCCCCTGTAATAATCATGCGTAAAATGAATATCCGTCAATGGCTGAAGTTGTAAGCTTAGTAATTTTCCAAAGCCGGAGCGCTTTGCCTTTTTCTTTGCGTAAGCATTCAGTTTGGCATTGATATCAGCAACTTCTATATCCTTGTTCAATTTTACAAAGGCCATAGCTCCGTGAGGATGCAGGCTATTCCAGTCCGGAGTTGGTATTTCTTTCTTTAAAAAACCTCCTGACGCCGTGCTGATAGAAATGAAATCAGCAAATGGGAAATCAGTATGACCCTTCCAATCTTTTACGATTCCGGAAACGGTTAATGGCAGGGAATCATTATAAACAACCGTTTTGCCAATCATCTTTTCCAAAGACCCGTTTCCAAAATATTTTCTTGCTTTCAATTCCGAAAGCACTACTTTATACGGTTCATTCAACGCGGTAGCGGCATTACCTGCCAGCCAATCATATTTGAAAATATCAAAAAACGCAGGCCAGGTAACAATCACGTCGCTATTGCTATGAAATTCCTTTTCTTTAATATCTGCACCGGGTATGTTGATCTTTGCATCATAATAAAATAAACCCGCTTTGGATTCAAATCCCGGGATATCATGCTCAATGCCGGCTACATCCGAAATAGTACAATTTAAAAATTCCTTTTCCCCATTATTTCTCAGCAGCTCGCCCGTCATCCGGTAAATGCGTTCCTTGTCAGGATGAAACCTGTCAAAACTGAATTCATAACTGGTAATAAGGTAAATAACAAGACAGGCGCAAAGTCCCAGGGCCAGCCCGAGGACATTAATAGCAGTATAGGCCCGTCGACGAACTATATTTCTCCATGCGATTTTAAAATAATTTTTTATCATAAAATTCTTTTTTGAAAAGTTATATATTTCGCGGCCCTGTTCATCTCCAATTCTGAAAGTATCTTTTTGCTTTATACGTTGCATCAATTTCTTTACATTAGTTTCCGCTGTTTGTTTTTTCGGTACCGCGTTCCATAGTTTGAAAAAATTGTCAACAGTAAATTGTATTTCCGGATCGGTCCGTATTAACTCTTCCAATTCCCGCACTTCTTCCTCCGAAGCCTCACCTGCCGCTTTTCTTGCTATCAACAAAAAGATCCGGTCTTCTTTCATAGTAAATTTTATTATTCTGTTCTCAGGCTCTTTACAGGATTGGCAATACCAGCCCTCACCGCCTGTAAACCGATCGTAATAAAAGCGATCAATATGGCTAATGCTCCCGCAATGATAAATACCCACCAGCCTATAGAAATCCGGTAGGCGAAATCCTGTAACCATTTATTCATAAAATACCAGGCCAGTGGTGCTGCGATGATCAAAGCAATAACTACCAATTTTAAAAAATCTTTCGACAGCAACTTTACAATACCCGTTAAAGAAGCACCTAACACTTTCCTTATACCAATTTCTTTGGTGCGGTTTACAGCCGATAATGCGGCTAACCCAAACAAACCAAGACAAGCTAAGAAAATAGAAATTCCTCCCGCCCATCCAATGATACCGCTCCATCTTCTTTCCGCTTTATAAAAATTATCAATGCTTTCATCCAGGAAACTGTATTTAAATGGCAGATCCGCCACCACCGTACTCCATGTTTTTTGCATGGCCGTCAATGCAGGAGCAGGATTACCCGGTTTTATTCTTACAAAAAATTTAAAGGGGGCGTAGTCGGCAAACTGGTGAAAAAGTTGCGGTTCTACTTTTTCTTTAAAAGGACGGTAATGAAAATCTTTAACTACACCTATCACCATAGGTGTCTTCGATTCCATATATCCTTTTATTTGTTGTCCAGCGGCGTTTTCCACAGTCCATCCAAAATCTTTTACCATGGCTTCATTCACTATAACAGATGTAACTGTATCAACGGCAATTTTAGAATCAAAATTTCTGCCCGCAATCAATTTCATTCCCATCACAGGGATATAATCCGGATCTATGAAGTATTCAAATACGTCTTTGTGTTTGCCATTATACTCAAAACCGGAACGGCCCCATCCTGTTCCTTCACCCAGTCCCAATTCAGCACTGGCAACTCCTGCGATATCGATGCGTGATGTCATCGCTTGTTTAAATAAAGGATAGATTTCCCTGCTCTTTGTATCGCTTGCATCAACTACAACGATATTTTCCTTATTGAAACCCGGATTTTTACTGCTCATATATTTTGTTTGCTGCAGTATGATCATAGTACTGATGATAAGCGCAATAGACAAGGCGAACTGAACCGTAACCAAAGATTTCGTGAAAAAATTGGAACCGTTTACTTTTATTTTACTTTTTAATACTTCAAGCGGTTTAAAGCCTGACAGTATCAATGCTGGGTAACTACCCGCCAGCAGTCCTACCAGCAACGTTAATCCGCCAAACATCCATATCATTTCAGGATATAACGAAAAAGAGAATTTTAATTCCCGTCCCGACAGATCATTGAAGGATGGAAGTAAAAGTATCGCCATTAAAATACCAAGCGTAGCAGAGAGAATACTCAGTATGACGGACTCTGAAAGAAATTGAAACACCAATTGCCTGCGTTCGCCACCTATGACTTTTCTTACTCCCACTTCCTTCGCCCGCCTGGCTGAACGACCAATGGCCAGTGTGGTAAAATTGATACAGGCAATCAGCAATACACCAGCCGCAATACCCAACAATATCCAGATCGTTTTAGGATTTATATTTTCAATGGCACCGCCAAAAATTTTTGTATCCGTGTGTCCGGCTCTGAGTGGCTGCAGTGCATACCGAACGGGTGGAATGCTTCCTTTCCATTGGAGACCTTCTTTTTTTAATTCATCCTCTTCCGTAGGATAATATTTGTGCCGAAAAGCCGCCAGTTTCTGAACATCGTTAACCAATCCACTGCCAGGGTTTAATTGTACATAAGTTATATACGCCGACCTGTGCCAGTTATTTACTCCTCCTTTTCCTGAATTAGTTGTTTCTATATAATTGAAATTTCCCAACAGATCAAATTGTATGGAAGAGTTGGGCGGGATATTTTGTGCGACAGCGCTGATCGTAAAAGGAACAAAATTTTCATCCATCTTTATTTCAATCGTTCTGCCCACGACATTATCCGTTCCGAAAAGTTCTTTCGCTCTAGCTTTTGTAATAACGATATTTTGGAAATCCCGCAATGCTCCCTGTGACGTACCATACATCAGCGGAAAAGAAAAAACGGAGAAAAAAGACGGGTCGGCGAAAGAGACCTGCATGCGCCGGGTGTCGCCATTTACTTTTATAAAACTTTCTCCCCAGGCTTCTCTTAGTCTTACATAGTTTACAACGTCAGTCAGATCGCTTTTTAATGCGGGGCCTAATGGAGAAGGCATATACACATCACCACCGGCTTCCCGTCCTTCCATGGCTTCACTCCATCGGTAAACACGGTATATGTTATCCGCATTTTTGTGAAAACGGTCGAAATTAAATTCATTCACCGCATATAGAAGAAACAAAGCGAAACAGGCCAGGCCGATTGACAGGCCTATTATGTTTATAAAAGAAAGTACTTTTTGACGGCCAAGATTGCGCAAAGCGACCTTAAAATAATGTTTGATCATAACTTATTTTTTATTCTTTTTTTGCTTCGTTACTTTCGCAATGACCGTCACTCTGTGCGCAGTGACTTTGTCGGATTTGCTAAAGCCGCTTTTACTGACTGGAAGCTTACCGTCAATAAAGTAATGACCAATGCTCCCGTTCCCGCTGCTGCAAAAATCCACCATGATATTTCCGTCCTGTACTCATACTTCATCAACCATTCATGCAGAAAATAATATGCCACCGGTGCCGCTAACACACAGGACAGGAGGACGAGCCACACAAAATCTTTTGATAATAATCCCCATAGATTAAATACCGATGCGCCTAATACTTTTCGTACACCAATTTCTTTGGTGCGTTGTTCCGCAACGAATGATGCCATACCAAACAATCCAAGACAACTGATAAAAATTGCCAGAATGGCAAAGAAGCTTGCCAGTTTACCGATACGGTGTTCATTACCGAATTTTTTAGCATACTCTTCATCCACAAACTGGTAATCGAAGGGCTGTGCGGGGTTATATTTTTTAAATACAGCTTCGATTTTTTTCAATGACTCGTTGGCGCTTGCGGCAGCGTTTATTTTCGCGATCACCACATTGCCCGGGTAAACCGATAAATGAAACAAAGTAGGTCTTACCGGTGAATAAGGCGACTCTACCACCATATCCTTTATGACACCAATAATTTTAAATGGCACTCCATCCCATTTCAGTATTTCGCCAACAGGGTTTTTAATGCCGATAAATTTCGCAGCGCTTTCATTTAGTATAAATGAAGTGGTGTCACTTATAAACTCTCTTGAAAAATCACGCCCTTCTTTAAACTGCCAGCCAACTGTTTTACCATAATCATACGACACATCAATGTTTGGAAATTCAACAGCCTGGTTAGGATCTTTTCCTTTCCAGTCAAAGCCAGCATTGGTTGACCAGACGGCGGTCGTCGGACTTCCCGCCTCCGCCATTGATGCAATCACAGCGCTGTTGATTAATTCATTTTTCACCACATCGAAATGGCTATGAATATCCGTTGTAGCCATTGGCAATGTAACCAGTCCGTCGCGGCTATAACCAATAGGACGATCCTTTGCGAATTGAATCTGCCGGAAAACGATAATCGTTCCGATAATTAAAATAACAGACACGGTAAACTGAACTACCACCAACACTTTGCGTGGAATAGCCGCAAAGCGGCCCGCCCTGAACGTGCCTTTCAATACTTTAACGGGATTGAAAGATGATAAATATAAAGCAGGGTAACTACCCGCAATCAAACCTGTAATGATACTAAAGCCAATGCCCAGCAACCAGAATAATGGACTGGCCCATAATATGAACATTTTTTTACCCGCCACATCATTGAAGAAAGGTAATATCAACTGTACCAATAACAGGGACAATACAAATGCAAACACGGCTACGAGTAATGATTCACTAAAGAATTGAAAGATCAATTGAAAGCGCAATGAACCAACCGATTTACGAATACCCACTTCTTTGGCACGTTTTTCTGAACGGGCCGTACTCAGGTTCATAAAATTGATACAGGCAAGCAGCAATACAAACAGACCAATGATACCAAACAACCATACATACTGGATGCGACCACCTGCAATTACTCCATTTTTAAACTCCGAATATAAATGCCATTTGCTCATCGGGTGCAGAAATACCTGTGGATGTTGTGTGAGTTCGCTTTTATCTACTTTACTCAGTTTAATGTCTTTGATCTTTGCTGACACTCTATCTATATCGGCATTATCGGCCAACTGTACATAACCCAGGTAACAGTTGCAGCGCCATGGATCCGCATTATTTTTAAACCCCTGGCTGGTGGCATACAATTCCCAGGGTGCGATAAAATTTACATCCGCGAACGATGAATTGGCTGGAAGATCTTCATAAACACCCGTCACTTTCACATCCAGGTTATTATCAATTTTCATGATCTCGCCCATCGGGTCAGCATTTCCAAAATAAGCTTTGGCTGAAGATTGGGAAAGAAGTATGGAAGAAGGATCATTCAAACCATTTCCTGTTCCATTCAGCATTTTCAGCGATAACATGTCAATAGCCTGCGGTTCAAAAAAAGTACCGCTCTTCGTCAGTTTTTTTTCCCCGGCTGCCAGGATATGGCTTCCGTTCCACGAGGCCATGGTAATATATTTGAAATCGCTGCCAAAACTTCGTCTGAGTTCTTCACCCATAGGATGAGGAATGGTTATGCCGCTTCCTGTTTCACTGTTCATCGTGAAATTCTGCATGACCTGCGCAATGCGATCGTAGTTCTTAAAATTCTTATTGAACGACAATTCATCATAGATCCAGAGGCCGATAAGGATGGCAACTGTCATTCCGATAGCCAATCCTCCAATATTGATCAAAGAAGAAAATTTGTTTTTAACAAGGCTTCGCAAAGCGATTTTGAAATAGCTCTTTATCATGAGAATTTTTTATTTTATTTTTAATCCATTGAACTTCCCGATAAGAATCGTTCCGATTTCGCCATCACTTACTCTGTTCGCAATGTTGCTTCACTCCGCTCGCAATGACGTTACCGGGTTGGCGATAGCCGCTTTGATAGCCTGGAAACTCACAGTGATCAAAGCGATCAATATAGCTGCGACGGCAGCTATAATAAAAGAGGCCCAACCAATATTTATCCGGAAGGCGAAATCCTGCAGCCATTTATTCACACCCCAATAAGCCAATGGAGCTGCAATAGCGATAGCGATACAAACCAGTATCAAAAAATCCCGGGCCAGCATGGAAACAATACTGGTCACGGAGGCGCCCAGAACTTTACGTACACCTATTTCTTTTACCCGTTGCTGCGCGGCGAATGTTATCAACCCCCATAAACCGAGACAGGATATCAGCATCGCCAATACGGCAAAGATTTTAAAAAGATCATACAGTCTTGCTTCGTTTTTATACAGGGCATCTAATTGCTGGTCTAAAAAATTAAGTTCAAATATCCCTGAAGGATATGCTTTCTTATAGCTTGTGTTAATCTTGCTGATAACCGACGGGATATCCGCCCCTCCCTGTATTTTGATATTTATTTTTTCACAGAAAGGAAGAAACTGTGTAATCAACGTCGGCTTAACTGCTTCATGCAGCGAGTTGATATTAAAGTCTGTTACCACCCCGGTAATCTCGGCGCTCCATCCATTCATTCCTATCCAGAACTTTTTTCCCAATGCGGCTTCGGCTGATGAAAAGCCCAATTCCTTTACCAATTTTTCATTCACTACCGATTGAGCATATCGCTGGCCCTCGGGTACTGATCCCGAAACCGCGCTGGTATCGTGTATATTGAAAATCCTTCCCGCTTTTAATTTCAATCCATATAATGAACAAAATTTCTCGTCTGTCATGATTGTTGTCACACGCTTCTGATTGGGATCATCTTTTCCAATAGCGCTCATTACTGTTCCCCAGTGATCTTCTCCGCTCAGCGAGCTGGTAGAAAAGGACCAGCTTTTTATTCCGGGAATATTGTTCAATTCATTACCGAGTAAGATCTTTTCCTTTGAATTTTCATTGAAAGGCACTTTCACCAACATTATATTGTCTCTATCAAAACCAAGATCTTTATGCCGCATGTAATTCATTTGTTTTCCTATCAGCAGCAGTCCAATCAATAAGCAAATCGAAATGCTGAACTGGACTATTACTAATCCTTTCCGGAGAAAGGCGGGTTGCGGAGCGGCATTTACAGAACCTGGTTTCAAGGTCGTCGCGGGCTGAAATCTTGTAATGATCCACGCCGGGTAAATACCTGCCATCAATGCCGTTAAACATATTCCGGCTAATAACGAAATAAACAGGGAGGGAGAATGTAACAAATCAAACGTGATCTGTTTCCCGGTGAGATCATTGATATAAGGCAACGAAAGTTTGGCGATTACTATCGCTATTGTTGCAGCGAACAAAACCAGCAATAAAGCTTCACTGAGAAACTGTGTGATCAACTGCAATCTTCCGGCCCCAATTGATTTACGGACACCTATTTCTTTGGCCCGGCTAAGGGCCTGCGCGGTTGAAAGATTGATAAAATTGATACAGGCTAAAATCAATACAGCCAGCCCAACGCTCCCGAAAAACCAAAGCCAACTCGTATTGATGGCGCTCACCCATTCACCGCCCCCTGCGTATTTGGAATTAAAATGAACATCGCTTAAAGGCTGAAGTTCCGCTTCCTCCCGGTGATCCTTACCCATCCATTCATTGCTATTAGCAAACCTGTCATAAATACTTTGAATAGCAGTTTTCAACCCTGTTCCGGGTTTGGTACCTTTTGGCAAAACAATAAAAGTTGATCCGCCTGATACAGAACCATAATGAGTGGTACTTGTCATCAGATATTTTTCATTATCGGCAAATGAAAGCAACATAGAAGCAGGCAAATGCGTATTGCCCGGAAAATCTTTAATTACCGCGCCTACCGTAACCTGGAAACTATCATTGTACGTAAAAACTTTTCCCAGCGGATCTTCGTTGCCAAAAAATTTCTTAGCGGTTGTTTCCGTCAGCACTGCCTGGTAAGGTTTGCGTAATGCTTCATAAGCATTTCCCTCCACCACTTTTACATCAAACACGTCTAAAAATTCAGGATCGGTCATCATCACATGGTCCTGTTTGAATCGTTTGGTAGGGTTGATCTCAATGATGGACTGCGAACGGGGATGCACTTTGGTGACGTTCTCCAAACCCGGCACATCCTTCCGTACCTGTTCGGCCAATGGAAACGGTGTTGAAAAATGAAACTCTTTTTTTCCAAAATCCACCCATACCTGGTTGATACGATACGTTCTGTCTGCTTTGCTCTCGTAGGAATCAAAACTCATCTCGTATTTAATGAAAAGCCCGATCAGCAGGCACACGGTGATACCTAATGTCAAGCCTATTATATGCAGGGAAGTGGTCAATTTCTGCCGAACAAACCTGCGCAGGATGAAGGGAATGTTTTTAAAGATCATTTACTCGTTTTTAATTCTTTTGTGTTGCTTTATTTACTTCGTTCGTAATGACTTTCGTGTTACTCCGTTCGCAATGACCTGACAGGATTTGCAATCGCCGCTTTGATAGCCTGGAAACTCACAGTAAACAAGGCAATCAATAATGCAACCACGGCAGCTACTACGAAAACCAACCAGCTGATATTTACTCTGTATACAAAATCCTCCAGCCATTTATTCATTGCCCACCAGGCCAATGGAAATGCAAAGACGCAGGCGATCAATACCAATTTTACAAATTCCTTTGACAGCATGGCTGATACCTGCGATACGCTTGCGCCCAATACTTTACGGATGCCGATTTCTTTGGTTCTTTGTTCAGCTGTAAACTTCGCCAGTCCAAACAATCCGAGGCAGGCAACAAAAATGGTAAGACCTGCGAAAATGCCCAGTATCATTCCAATTCTTTGTTCGGCCTTGTAAGAACTTTCAAATCGTTCATCAAGAAAAGAATAACTCAGTGGGTCTTCCGGTCCAAATCCACTCCAGCTTTTTTTTAATACAGCGATCAATCCTGCAGCGTCTTTTGTTTTCAGTTTAACAATCAGGTTGCCCGGGTCAGGCGCAAGCACCATGACGAGCGGAGAAATGCGTTCATGAAAAGGCCTGAAATGAAAATCTTTTACTACACCGATGACATGAAAATTTTCTTTTTCTCCCCGTTTACTGGTACGGGACAGTGTTTGACCGATGGCCCCTTCCTGTTTCCAGCCAAAAGCCTTTGCTGCCGCTTCATTCAGAACAACGCTGTTTGAATCCATGCCGAACTCCTTCGAAAAATTTCGTCCTTGCAATAACTGAATTCCGAGCACAGGAATATAATTCTCATCCACTTCATACCGGAGTGTTTTGATGAGTTGGGTAGATGCTAAACCCAGGGAAAGAAAAAAGTTATTGTTATCGCTTGCTCCCGCGGGCAAATAGCGGGAGCCGCTGATAGCCGCCACACGCGGATCATTCTGCAACTGCTGGCGAAAAGCTTCCTGGTTCTTACCCAGCATCCAGGTATTAGAGACAATCATCACCTGGTCCTTATTGTACCCAAGGTTTTTATTTCGCATAAAGGAAAGCTGGTTATATACAACCGTGGTACTAACGATAAGAATAATGGAAATAAAAAATTGAAAAACGACAAGGCCACTTCTTAATCCAATCGTTCTTTTACCAGATACAAACTTTCCTTTCAACACAGCCACTGGTTTAAAAGAGGAAAGGTAAAATGCCGGGTAGCTGCCAGCCAATATACCGGTCAGCACAATAAACAATAACAATCCCGGTATCAGTAAAGGATGATCAGAAAAACTTAACGACAAATCTTGCCCGGACAGGTTATTAAATACCGGCAGCATCAGGTACATCAAAACGATCGCTAATATTAAAGCAACAGCGGTAATAAGAACCGATTCAAGAAGGAATTGTCTGACCAGTTCCAGTTTCAGCGACCCCAGTACTTTGCGGATACCTACTTCACGGGAACGTTTGGATGCACCAGCCGTGGAAAGGTTCATGAAATTGATACAAGCAATCAGGAGCATGAACAAAGCGATAGCGCCAAAAATATAAACATATTTTACATCCCCTGAAGGACTGAGGTCGTTTGTAAAATCCGAATGCAGATGTATATCCGTCAGTCGCTGCAAATGAAAACTGATATCATTCCCCTGCTTCCTGAATTCCGCCAAACTCATACCGGTTCCATCCGACATCTGGGGGCCAATGTACTTATCTACTACTCCCGGCATTTTAGCTTCCAATTTTTTATAGTCATATCCATCGGCCAATACGAGGTAGGTATAAAAGTTAGAACTCATCCAATTGGCTTCCCTTGATTCGGGCAACCCTGCCAGGGAGGCAAAAAGATCAAAATGAAAATGGGAGTTTACCGGTACTTTATCAATCACCCCGGTTACTTTGCAGGGAGCATTTTTTCCGTCTTTAAAACTGATCACTTTACCCATCGGGTCTTCTTTTCCAAAATATTTCTGCGCCAGCGCTTTTGTGATCACGACTGTATTGGGCTCTATCAACGCAGTTGCTGCGTTGCCCTGTGTAAGCGGCAATGTAAATACCTGGAAAAAATTGGAATCCACGAAAGCAAAATGATCTTCTCTAAAAGATTTATCTCCACAAATAAGTTTTGGAGTTCCGTAGTCACGAATACGGGTCGCTTCTTTTACTTCCGGAAAATCCGCTTTAAGTGTTTGCGCCACCGGCGGCATCACGGTTGATTCATTCATTTTCTCTCCCTGGACATTTCCCTGGAAGCTAACCCTAACTATATGATCAGCTTTTTTATTAAAACGGTCATAACTCAGTTCATTATTTACAAACAGCATAATGATGAGGCAGGTAGCGATACCAATGGCCAATCCAAAAATGTTGATAACAGAGAAACCTTTATTTCTCCAAAGGTTGCGGATAGCGATTTTCAAATAGTTTTTAATCATACAATGTTTTTATTCTGTTCTTTGTTTTACAATCTGGTGGCGTCACTCCGTTCGCAACGACTTAACCGGGTTAGCCGTCGCGGCCCTTATCGCTTGTGTGCTTACCGTTATCAACGCGATGACGATGACCATCGCTCCGGCAATAATAAACACCCACCATCCGATACCGGCCTGGTACGCAAAATTCATCAACCATTTATGCATCGTCCACCATGCCAGCGGCGAGGCGATCAGTAAAGCAATGATAATAGGTTTTAAAAATTCTTTGGACAATAGACCAAATAAGGAAACCATACTGGCACCCAGAACTTTTCGAATGCCAATCTCTTTGGTTCGTTGCTCCGCGGTAAATATCACAAGACCTAACAATCCAAGGCAGGAAATGAATATGCCCAGGAAAGCAAAGTAATTGGCGAGCTGGCTTACCACTTCCTCGCTCTTGTAAAGTTTCTGGTATTCTTCATCTGAAAATTTATACGTGAAAGGAAACTTGGGATTGAGCTGCTTACAGGTTTTTTCAAGGCTTGCCAATGCTTCCTTTGTCTGGCCTGGCCTTGTTCTTACAAGAGCAGCCCCATACCCGATATTTTCGCCAAAGCGAAGCACCAGTGGATTGATTTCTTCATACAATGATGCGAAATGAAAATCTTTCAGCACACCGATAATCGTTCCTTTCTTTCCCCAAAACGTAAGTGGTTTACCAATCGGATCTTTGTAGCCTATTACTTTTAAAGCGGTTTCATTTAAGATATAGCCTACCGAATCAGTAGTAAAATCCTTTGAAAAATCACGCCCTTCCACAAATTGCAAATGCATGGTTTTGGTAAAATCATAGCCAACGGCGGAATGGGTAAAATCGATATCTAAGTTGGGATCTTTTCCATCCCATTGGACACCGCCTGTACCATTGGTTATTTGTGTTGGCATATCGGTAATACTCGATATATCTTTTATTCCAGGCATCTGCAGCACCTGATTTTTAAACAACTCATATTTACCGGTGAGATCTCCTTCCATGGGTATATAAACAAGATTTTCCCTGTCGTAACCCAAATTAAATGTTTGAATATAATTTACCTGTTTGCTTACGACAATCGTCCCGATAATTAGTATGATGGAAAGCACAAACTGTAAAACAACGAGTCCTTTGCGAAACCATAATGCATTGGTAGAAAATTTCAATGACCCTTTCAATACTCGAATGGGTTTGAAGGACGAAAGGTACAATGCCGGATAACTTCCCGAAATAACTCCCGTTACCAGTATTAATCCTGCAATGCCTGTCCAGAACTTCACTTCACCTGTCGGAATATGAATATCTTTCCCGGTAAGCTGGTTGAAAGGTGGCAAGACAAACATCACAGCCATGAGTGCGATGACTATAGCTATAAATACAATTACCAAAGCTTCGCCGATAAATTGCCTTATTAGGGCAAACCGCAAAGCACCCACGACTTTTCTTACGCCAATTTCTTTTGCCCGTTTCGCAGATCTCGCCGTAGTAAGGTTCATGAAGTTTATACAGGCGATCAATAAAATGAAAATAGCGACGATGCTGAACAACTGCACGTATTGAATTCTGCCCCCGTCCAATTCTCCCTGTTTGTCAAATCTCGAATGCAGGTAAATATCACCATAACGCTGCATGCCGAGCCGTATGTAAGAGTGGGTTGTTTGTTCATTATTATACTTATCCAAAAATCGTTCGATCTTTTTTTCAAAAGATTTTGCGTCAGTCCCTTCGCGAAGCATCAGGAAGGTCTGAGGCCCGTTATTCGTCCAGTCTTTCGCCCAACCATTACCCTCTAAAAATAATTGCCAGTTAAGAACGTAGTCAAATTGGGCCGTGCTATTTGAAGGCAGGTTATCAAATACAGCGTTTATCTTCAGGTCTTTATTATTCTGATAACGGATGGTTTTTCCTATTGCCTCTGCCGGAGAACCGAAAAATTGTTCCGCCATTTTTTTTGAGATAGCTATATCATAGGGTGACTGCAAAGCGGTGATAGCATTTCCTTCAAGCAATGGATAAGTAAACATTTTAAAAAAATCGGGACCCGCATGATTGCCATCTTCTTTAATGATCCTGTTATTCGCCTCAAAAGTGCTTAACTGGTTCCAGGCATAGTTGGTGGCGTATTGCACTTCCGGTAAAACCTTTTTCATTTCGTCAGCCATAACACCCGGCCCACCAAGAAAAGCAAATACCTCGCCATCACGATATTGTCTTTCAATCACACTGTACAACTGTGAACCATTTTGGTGAAAGGCGTCAACCTTATATTCATCATTTACCCATAACATAATTAAAAGACTGCAGGCTAAACCCAAAGCAAGACCCATCACATTAATAAAAGAGAATGCTTTGTTTTTCCAGAGGTTTCTTAACGCTGTTTTCAGATAATTTTCAAACATGCCTGACTTTTTACATGATTACTTTACGGTTAATTTCTCATGTGATTTCTTTACTTCACTCCGTTCGCAATGACTTAACCGGATTGGTTATAGCTGCTTTCAACGCTTTCATACTTACTGTACATAAAGCGATCAGCAATGCTATTGTACCTGCTATAGCAAAAACCCACCAATATATTTTTGTCCTGTAAGCAAAGTCGTGCAACCAGCTATTCATCATCCACCAGGCAACAGGGATAGCCAACAAGGCCGCTACTGCTACAAGCTTTAAAAAATCTTTAGATAACATACCGACGATATTCATTACCGAAGCGCCTAATACTTTTCGGATACCAATTTCTTTAATCCGCTGTTCAGCAGCATAGGTCGCCAATCCAAATAATCCCAGGCAAGCTATGAAGATGGTCATGATGGCGATAGCCAGGAAAATTGTTTGGCGCTTCTCGTCTTCCCTGTAAAAATTATCCCATTGTTTATCGAGAAAATGATATTCAAACAAATGGTTTTGGTCAATACTATGAAGAACCGCGTCCATTTGTTTCAGCGTTTCACTCATATTGCCAGCAGAAACTTTCGCAGTGAAATAATCAATATTCTGTATTGGGTTATCCCGGAAACCAAGCACCATGGGTGCAAGCGGCTGGCGCAACGATTGAAAATTAAAATCGTTCACGATCCCTATCACATTCGCATGAAAAGTTGTTTCAAGAGGAATTTCTATTACCTGCCCCGATGCATCGGCGATACCCAATTCCTTTGCAGCCGATTCGTTTATTAAAACTGAAGATGAATCAGCCTGGCTGCCTGTTCTGAAATTTCGTCCTTTCAGGAGTTTGATCTGGTAAGTGGTTAAGAACTTATCGTCAGCGCCAATGAAATACATATCATTTCCGCCCGGAGTCAGTATTTTTTCATTTTTCACTTTTATTTTTGGCAGGTCCTTCCATTCGCCAGGTACCCGTGAGCTTACTGATACTTCTTTTACCTGCGCTATTTTTCCAAATTCTGTCTTGATCGTTTCAGCCCCGCGCCGAACCTTACCACTGTTAATGTCCACTACAAGGAGCTGATCTTTATTAAAGCCCATATCTTTTGCGCTGATATATTTCATTTGCTGGTAAACAATCATCGTCGCTACTATCATTGTAATGGACAACGCAAACTGAAACACGACCAGTGAACGACGAATAGAAATAGTTGATTTGCCAACATTGATTTTGTTTTTAAGCAACAAAAGAGGAGCTAACCTTGATTGAAAGAGGGCGGGGTAAATACCAGACAATAATCCAACCACCAAAACAATTAATCCAATTCCTACCCAGATACGATAGTCTGTTTCCTTTCCCAGTAATAATTGTTTCTCTGTAAAAGAATTAAACCAGGGCAATAAAAACTTTACCAATGCCAGCGCAACGAGTACGGCAATAATCGTTATCACAAAAGCCTCTGAAAGAAATTGCTTCGCCAGGCTTTTTCTTGAAGCACCCGCCACTTTGCGAACGGCAATTTCTTTTGCCCTGTTGGTAAAACGTGCTGTCGTCAGGTTCATATAGTTAATGCAGGCAATCAATAAAACAAATAGCGCCACGATAGAAAAAACATAGATATACGCTATGTTCCCCTTTTTACCGGAGCTGCCTTCAATATCATCCGAATAAAAATGTATGTCTTTCAACCGTTGAAGATGGAAACTGCTTTTGCTATGCGTTTCACTAGTTTCATTGGCGGCTACCAGTTGATCTATTTTAGTTTCAATCCCACGCACATTCTTTTTATCATTCAATAACAAATAAGTAGTAAAAGCATCCGAGTTCCAGTCAGCGTTGGCAAACTTTTTAAAATCATTACTGGTCATACTTGACTCTGAAAAAAGTACGTTGAATGAAATATGCGAATTGACCGGGAAATTTTTTAATATAGCGGTTATTTTAAAAGGAACAGAATCCCGGTCAACTTTTAGCGCCTTTCCCAATACATCATTTGTCTTGAAAAATTTTTGCGCCGTTTCCTCTGTAATAATTACTGAATGAGGGTCAGTCAGTGCGGTTTTCCGGTCTCCGCGTAATAAAGGAAAATCAAACATTGTCAGAAACGCAGGATTTCCTATCCTAAAGGGCTCATAGAAAACATTTGTATTTTCTACTGCGGCAACGTTGGCCCTTCCAAACGTTAAAAGACGCACTGCGTCTTTAACCCCGGGAAGATCAGTTTTAACCTTTTCTGAAACCTGGTAACCTGCGCCCGCTATCCTCGTTTGCGTTCCTTCAGGCGTGGTTCTATTATCAATAAGCCTGTAAATATTATCAGCGCTTTTATGAAAACCATCAAAAGTCATTTCATCAAAAACATATAAGGCAATCAGAAGAAAACAAACTAAGCCCAGTGTTAGTCCCAAAATATTGATGATTGAGTATGTTTTATTTTTCCATAGATTTCGGAAAGCGATCTTAAAATAATTTTTAATCATAGAACAGTTTTATTCGGTGCGCAAACTTTTAATAGGATTAGCTATGGCTGACTTAACAGATTGAAAACTTACCGTTATCAGAGCGATCACCACTGCTGAAATACCCGCGAAAGCAAAAACAGTCCAGCTGATCGGAATTCGGTAAGAGAAATTCTCCAGCCATTTCATCATAGCCCACCAGGCCAAAGGAGTGGCAATTACAAATGCCAGTAAAATCAGGACGAGAAAATCTTTTGATAATAACCGAAACAAAGAAGCAACACTGGCGCCTAATACTTTCCTGATGCCGATCTCTTTGGTGCGCTGTTCTGCTGTAAACAATACCAGCCCTAATAAACCCAGGCAGGAAATGAATATGGCAAGGAAAGCGAAATACTTTGAAAGCTTTTGCACTACCTGTTCACTTTTATACAGGAAAGCATACTCCTCATCAGCAAATTGATAACTAAAAGGAAACTCCGGATTCAATTTTTGGTTTAATTTTTCCAACCCTTCCAAAACAACCTGGGTTTTACCTGGTTCTGTACGAATCAAAGCCGGACCCCAGCTGGCATTCTTTATCAGTCGGATGACCAGAGGTTCAATGGCAACGTGCAATGAATTAAAATGAAAATCTCTTACCACGCCGATGATAGTTCCTTTCGTTCCCCAGAAAGTAAGTGGTTTACCAACCGGATCTTTGTATCCAATCCTTTTTAAAGCTGTTTCATTGATTAAATAATTCCCGGAATCAGCAAATGTCTCTGAAAAATCACGACCCAGTACTATTTTGGCCTTCATGGTTTTTACAAAATCATACCCAACCGCTACCTGCGTAAAATTGGGTTTAGTGTTGGGTGCTTTTCCTTCCCACTCTACATCCCCTGTTGTATTTTCCATTTGAACGGGGTTTTGTGTTATCCGGCTTATATCCGTTATCCCTGGAATTTTTTTCGCTTCATTTTTAAACAAAATGAAATTCGTTGCGAAATTTCCAGTCATTGAAAAATAGATAAGATTATTTTTTTGATAACCCAGGTTTTTGGTTTGTATGTAATCAACCTGCCCCGAGATGATGATCATCCCGACAATAAAAATAATGGACAACGTAAACTGGAATACCACTAATCCTTTCCGGAACCATCCTGACGCCGGGGTCAGTTTAAGATTGTTTTTTAAAACAGCAATGGGTTTGAAGGAGGAAAGCAATAAAGCAGGATAACTACCCGCGATACAACCGGTAATAATTGTCAGTGCCGCCACACCCAGCCAAAAAACAGGATCATTGAATGGCATCGCTATTTGTTTCCCGGTGAGTTGATTAAAGGCAGGTAATAAAACAACCAATAGTACAATGGAAATAAAAACCGCGAACAACGTGAATAATAAAGCCTCACTTAAAAACTGTCTGATTAAAGCAGGGCGCAATGCTCCTATTACTTTCCTCACCCCGATTTCCTTTGCTCTTTTAACAGACCTTGCCGTACTCAAATTCATAAAATTGATACAGGCTATCAACAATATGAATATGGCCACTATACTGAATAAGCGGACATATTCAATGCGGCCACCCGATATATATCCTCCTTTAAAATTTGAATGCAGGTATTTTTCATCGTAACGCTGCAATCCCAACTCAAGTTTGTCGATCGGGGAATATTGTTTATCATAGGCAGCAATAAACTCTTTTAACTTCGATTCCGTCTTTACAGGATCCGCATCCTTTCTCAATTGAATAAAAGTAGTCGGACCGCTATTGTGCCAATCCTTCACCCACTGCTCTCTTTCCACAAAGAACTCCCAGTTGATCAGGCATTCAAATTTTTCAGAACTGTTCTCCGGTATGTTTTCGAATACAGCGGTTACTTTTAAATCCTTATACCCTTCAAATTTTAGTGTTTTGTTGATAGCGACAGCGGCACTTCCGAAAAAGCTCTTGGCCATCTTTTTAGAAATAGCAATACTTTCCGGTGTCTTTAACGCCGTTTCGGCGGTGCCTTCTAATAAAGGATAGGAAAAAATTTTAAAAAAATCCTTTCCAGCGAAATTGCCGGGTTGCTTTATTTTTTTGTCGCCGGAAGAAAAAGTGAAATACCTGTAGGATCCATAGTTACAAGCCAACTCTACCTCCGGCATTACTTTTTTTAATTCTTCTCCCAGTAGTCCCGGTGTATCATAGCTTCCTATGACTTCATTGTCCATATACTCACGGCTTGTGACAATATAGGTACGGTCTGAATTTTTATGGAAGGCATCTACACCGTACTCATCTTTTACCCATAAGAGAATAAGAACGCTGCAGGTTAAACCCAGTGCAAGACCTGAAATATTGATAGCTGAAAAAGTTTTATTCTTCCAGAGATTCCGCCAGGCGATTTTGAAATAATTTTTTATCATATTACTATTTATTCAGTTCTTAAACTTTTGACGGGATTCATTAATGCGGCTTTTATAGTTTGTAAACCGATAGTCATTAAAGCAATCAATAAAGCGACCAAACCGGCAAGCCCATAAATCCACCAACTGACTGTAGTTTGATAAGCAAAATCTTTCAGCCAGTCGCTGATAAACCAGGCTGCCAATGGAAATGCTATCAGCGCAGCTATGACAACCAGTTTTACAAACTCCTTTGACAATAAACCTACAATAGTTGTTACATCAGCGCCCAATACTTTTCGTATGCCTATCTCTTTGGTTCGCCTTGCAACAGTGAGTGTTGCCAGGCCAAACAATCCCATACAGGCGATAAAGATGGAAAGAATGGAAGCGATCTTTACTATAGTGCTGGTTCTTTGTTCTGTCTTATACAATGCCGCCAATGATTCATCCAGGAATTTGAAATCAAAATCCCGTCCGGGTGCGATTGTTTTCCAGGCTTGCCCTAACGCGGCGATATCTTTTGAAATATTTCCGGGCTTTAACCGGATAGATATATGCGGTTGCGGTGGCGTTGTAAAAGAGATATTCTCCGTGCGCCGTACTACGGAATCGTGCTGTATGGTCATCATAAGTGGCCTTACTTTATCACGCAATGACATGTAGTTAAAATCTTTCACCACGCCTACAATTCGCTGATCAAAAGGTCCGGGCAGTTTTTTTCCAATAGGATCGGTGAGTTTAAATTGTTTGACAAAAGCTTCGTTGACGATAGCAGCGGAAGAAAAATCAGCGGCATTGCCTGCAGTAAATGATCTGCCTGCGGCCATTTTTATTTGCATAGCCGGTATAAAATTCGGGTCGATCGCGTTATACTGGAAGCTCCTGTACACTTTTTTATCATCTGTGAATCCAATCTCTACCCAGGGGGTTTCCGCAAAGCTGTAAACAGACACAGCAGCATCAATAACCTGGGGATTTTTCAATAGTACCGTTCTGTATAAATTAGCGAGAGGAATTCCTTCTTTTAAAGACTTACTGGTAGCTACCACGACTACTTTCTCTTTTTGATAGCCCAGGTCCTTATCGGCCATGTAATTCATTTGCTTACCTACTGCGATAGTGCAAATAATAAGAATGATCGAGGCAGAAAATTGTCCTACAATCAAAGATCTTCTTAACCAACCGGTATTGGCTTTCATTTTCAGTTTACCTTTCAATACTTCTACCGGTTTAAATCCTGAAAGAATGATAGCCGGGTAAATACCGGCGATTACGGCAATCAACCCGATCAGCAGTATACAAAAAAATAAAAAGCCGGTATCAACTTGTAAAGAGAGATTTCGCTGAACAATTTCATTAAATGGTTTCAGCAATATAACAGAACCCATTAATCCGATAATTACCGCCACCGTTGTCATAATGAAAGCTTCACCCCAGAACTGCCGGATCAGTTGCTGCCGCTCCGCTCCCATCACTTTTCTTACTCCTACTTCCATGGCTCTTGTCGTAGAACGCCCAACAGACAGAACGATAAAGTTGATACAGGCTATCAATAATACCAGGATCCCGATCGTTCCCAGGATATAAGAATACTTAGGGTTGCTTGTCGTCTCATTGCCTTCCGGCAAAATATTGTTGAGATGAATATCAGCAGCCGGCTGGAGATGAAAAAAGAAAGTTCCTTCTTTATAGTCTTCTCCGAGGTACTGCTTTATCATGGCGTGAAATTTCTTTTCCAATGTTCCAGCGTCTGTGCCATGCCTCAGCAATACATAACTTTCACTTTGTACATTGAACCAGTTTTTAAACGCACCCGGTCCAAATAAAAATTTCGCATTGGCATAACAGATAAGCAGATTATATTTTATACTGGATTCTTCCGGGGCTTTCTTAACAATACCGCCGACAGTAAATAGCACCTTCTCATTGCCTAATTGCATCTCTATATTTTGGCCAATTGCTTCTGAAGAACCGAAATATTTTTTCGCTGTTTCGTTAGTAAGTAAAACTGTATTCGCGGTAGGAAATGGATTTTGTTTACTTCCCTGCGTAATCTCAAAATCAAAGACCTTAAAAAAAGAGGAGTCCACCATTCTTACCGCGTCTGTAAAAGAGTTTTGACCTACTTTGATTATAGGATCAGTGGCGAATACGCGACAAGTAGATTCTACTTCAGGATAGGTAGCCTGTATGACAGTGGCAGCGGAGAGTGGCGTAACCGTATTAATAAAATTTTGCCCATCATATTTTTCCTCCTGCCATAGCCGGTAAATCCGATCCGCTTTCGTATGAAATTTATCATAGCTCCATTCGCTGCGAACAAATAACATCATCAGCACACAACAGGTGACGCCGATAGACAGGCCGAATACATTAATAGCGGTATATCCCTTGTTACGCAACAGGTAGCGGATAGCGACTTTAAAATAATTTTTAATCATAGCATTACTGGTTTATTCTGTTCGCAATGATTTCACGGGGTTTGTAATAGCCGCTTTGATAGACTGGAAACTCACTGTTATCAAAGCAATCATTACAGCGATAAGGCCAGCCAATAAAAATATCCACCAACCAATATCTATTCTGTACGCAAAATTTTGAATCCATTTATTCATTGCCCACCAGGCTATTGGTGATGCGATGAGAATGCCAATGCATACCAGCTTTACAAAATCTTTTGATAATAGCATAGCGATGCCTGCTACTGTAGCACCTAATACTTTGCGGATACCGATTTCTTTAGTACGTTGTTCCGCTTCAAAAGCTGCAAGACTGAACAATCCCATGCCGGAAATAACAATTGCGATAATAGCAAATACCAATATTAAAAAGGAGGTTTGCTGATCTTCTTTGTACAATTCATTGAACGTATCATCCAGGAAAGTGTATTCCAGCGGGCTTTCGGGAATATATTTTTTCCATACATTCTGAATACGGCTGATAGCTGCGGCCGCACTTTTCGGCGCTATGCGCACCACAAAACGATTTCGCCATTGCGGATTGTTAAACACCACCAGAGGGCCGAGTCTTTCATGCATACTCTTGTAATAAAAATCTTTTACTACACCCATTACCTGGCTGGTATCCCCTTTAAAAATAAATGCCTGACCAACTACCGGTTCTTTTAATTTAAAATCCCGGACTGCTGTTTCATTTAATATAAAACCTTGTTTGCTGTTTTCATTCCCTTCACTGAACCACCGGCCCTCTTTCATTTGCAACTGCATCGTTTTTTGAAAATCCGCATCGGCAGAAAGTTGAACAATCTTTGCCTTATAACTGGTATCACGGCCAGGCCACTCCGCGCAACCAGAACACATACTGCCGATATTTTCAACCGGCTGATTGGATGCAGCCACACTTTCTATGGTGCTTTGCGAAAGCAGGTCTTGTTTAATTGTTTGTATAACTGATTCCCTGTTTGCACGATCAATAGTTTGCGGGAGTGTAAACGACAAGACCTGTGAACGGTTATATCCCGGATTGGTTTTTTGCACATACAGCATCTGGCGATAAATGATAATCGTTCCGGCAATCAGTATGACCGAAACCGTAAATTGCAATACAACAAGGCTCTTTCTGAATGTGGTGTCTTTTACTTTTAAAACATTATTTCCGCGGAATACATTCAATGGTTTGAATGAAGAAAGTAACAATGCCGGGTAAATGCTGTTCAGCATAAGTGCGCTTAATAATGCTATGCTTAATACCTTCCACAGGGTAACTGAGGTAAGCGGTAATGTAAATGTTCCGCCCGTTAGCTGATTAAAAACAGGCAAACAAAACTGTATCAGGAAAAGAGTTACAAAAAGAGACAGCAGGCTGATAAGAATTGATTCCGTAACAAACTGGAAAAAAAGGCTGGAACGATTGGCACCCGTAATTTTCCGGATACTCACTTCTTTCGCCCGCAGGCTGGCTTTGGCGGTTGTAAGATTTACATAATTGATACAGGCAATCAGCAATAATAAAAAACCCAGGACCGAAAACATATAAACTGTAGCACGGTTACCATGAGTAAAAATTGAATTGGATATTTCGGTTTCAAAATGCATGTCCGCAAGAGAAATCAAACTCGTAGGCGCAGCATCTTTGTCGTTGGCTTTCTTTCTTACTACATCCGTTATTTTTTTTCCGATAATACCGGGCTTAATCCCTGGAATTGTCTTTATAAAAGTGATATAGTTTGTATTGCCCCATTGTTCATCATTCTCCCGGATCTGTGGGTTAGTAAGTAATGCACTGATTGGTATAAACGCTTTATACTGAAAACTGGAATTAACAGGCGCATCCGCTACAACACCGCGTACCAAATAATCCATTGTATCAATCCGTATTCTTTGGCCTACCGCGGCCCCGTCACCAAAATATTTTTTGGCTTCGGAAGCTGTTAATATAACACTAAATGGATTTTCATAAAAGGAAGCAGCGTTCCCTTCCTTAAAGTTATAGTTAAAAATACTAAACCAGCCATTATCTACGTACGCACACTCTTTTCCATAAAACAAACTTCCTTTAACGTTAAATACAGGCCAGTTGTTGGTAGAGAGTCTTGCGGTATTTACAATTTCAGGAACTTCATTTTTTACCGCATCGGCCAGCAAGAGGGGAGTGGCTTCCCAAACCCAGCCTTGTTCCGGCAATCGGGTGGTAAGGCGATAAATATTGCCGGCGTCTTTATGATAGTTATCAAAACTGGTTTCATTCTGCACCCATAGCAGGATCAAAACAGAAGCTGTCATGCCAACCGAAAGCCCCGTAATATTTATAAAACTGGTAACTCTGTTTTTCCAGATACTTCTCCAGGCTGTTTTGAAATAGCTCCTTATCATGTTTACTGTTTTTAAAACTCTCTGCTCAATTCCTTACTATTCATTATTAACAACTTAAGACTCTCATTCCGTTCGCAACGACTTCACCGGGTTAGCAATAGCCGCCTTAATGGCTTGAAAGCTGACCGTCGTAATTGCAATCAAAATTGCCAGCAAGCCCGCTATTAAAAATATTCCCCAGCCAATATCTATCCTGTACGTATAATCCTGCAGCCATTTATTCATGGCATACCATGCAACCGGGGAAGCTATAACGATGGAGAACACAATCAACTTTACAAAATCAACAGATAATAATGCTGCGATATTCACGGCCGATGCGCCTAACACTTTGCGTATGCCTATTTCTTTTACACGAGTTTCCGCTATGTAAGCTGACAAGCCAAATAAACCAAGACATGAAATAAATATGGCTAATGTCGCAAAGAAACCGGCTAAGGTTTTTGTACGTTGCTGATCATCGAATTGTTTTGCATATTCCTGGTCGACAAAAAAGTAATCGAAAGGATAAGCCGGGTTATATTCTTTAAATATTTTTTCCGCTTTCGCAAGACCGGCGGCTGTAGAATTCGCGGCATTGAATTTTATATGCATGGTATTGAACCAGGCGCCGGGCCCCAGGACTAGCATAGGCGGTATTTCTTCGTATGGTGAACTGGTGATATAATCTTTCACTACGCCTACTACCCGCCAGTTTATATTTTCAAATGGGTTGTGTATTATTTGACCAACCGGGTCTTTAAAACCCATAAGCTTTACAGCTGTTTCATTCAACACAACAGAAAAGCTGTCAGCCGGAAATTTATTAATATCAATATCCCTTCCTTCCATTAATTGAAGACCGGCGGTTTTCACCAGGTCAGCATCAGCGCTGAACAGCGTGAGTGTTGTATTGGTATCTTTTGGAATTTCATCGGCCCACCTGAATCCCCAGGAATGGTATCCATTATTAGCGATACCGGTCATTGTTTTGGTGACAGAAGAAGCAATTCCCGAATTGATCAGCTCCTGTTTTATCAACGGGTAATTCTTTTCGATTTCTCCCGCAAAATCAACCCGGACCAGGTTATTCTTTGAGTATCCTGTTTCCCTGTCCTGCGCATATTGTACCTGGTTACGCACAACAATCGTCGATATAATCAGGATAATAGCGAAGGTGAACTGCAAAACGACCAATACTTTTCTCGGTGATATAGTAGCCTGGATTTTTGTAAATTGTTTTTTGAAAATACTCACCGGCTTAAAAGAGGAGAGATAAAATGCAGGGTAGCTTCCGGCGAGTAAACCGGTAATCAATATAAATCCCAATGCATAAACCCAAAAATACAGATTGCCATAGGGTACAAAAAGCCGTGTACTGATCAATGTGTTGAATGACGGCAATAAAAGCTGAACGATCAGCAAGGCAAGCGCACCCGCGATACAGGCGGTTAAGAAGGCTTCTGTAATAAATTGTCCTATCAATAAATTTTTACCCGCTCCGGCTACTTTACGGATACCTACTTCCTTTGCCCGCTTTTCACTTCTCGCTGTACTGAGGTTAATGAAGTTGATACAGGCGATCAGCAAAATAAAGGCCGCGATAATACCAAATACCCGGACTGCTTCTATACGGCCGCTAACAGGTTTTCCATTTTCAAATTCACTGTATAGATGCCATTGACCAAGCGGGAAAAGAAAATGTGTCCATATATCATTGCGACCGGCATTTTCCCTTGAAATATTCTTTATCTTTTCATTGAAATCCGTAACATTTGTATTGGGCTTCAGCAATACAAAGGTTGGAGTATTATTACTGAGCCAGCTTTCATTGCTGTATCCCCGGCCCAGTTTTTTCAGGTAATCCCAGGCTATTAAATATTCAAAATCAAAACGTGTATTGGAAGGAATATCTTTCAGTACACCTGTTACGGTAAAATTATCCACGCTGTCCAGCCTGATAATTTTCCCTATCGCCTCTTTACTACCAAATATTTTTTTTGCCAGCTTCTCCGTCAGGGTGATTGAATAAATATTTTTTAGCTGTTCATTTTTATTCCCTTCTGTTAAGGGAAAATCGAATAGCTGCAGAAAAGAAGGGTCAACAAGACTTCCCTGTATACCGGTAAAACTTTTATCATTGGCCGTAAAAAGAAAACTATGGATGTCTTTCACACGGGCACTGCCTTCCACTTCCGGATAGTTTTGTTTTAACGCAGGTCCCAGGGGTTGAGATACCACGGGTATGGCGGAAGGATGGCCGTCCGTGTTATTGGTTAGGCCGTATACTTCATACAAGCTGTCTTTGTTTGTATGAAACTTGTCAAAGCTTATTTCATTTTGCAACCATAATAAAATAAGTATAGTTCCTGCCATACCTGCCGCGAGGCCTGCGATATTAATAACCGAAAAGCTTTTTCCACGGAGTAAATTCCGCCAGGCTATTTTAAAATAATTTTCTATCACGCTATATTTTTATTCTGTTCGCAATGACTTTACCGGGTTAGCAATCGCCGCTTTTATCGCCTGGAAGCTAACCGTTACTATAGTAATCATTAAAGCTCCTCCTACGACAACGGGAAATATCCACCAACTGATTTCGGTACGGTATTCATATTTCTCCAACCATTGATGCAGGTAATATCTCGCAACAGGAATAGCAATTAAACAGGAGATAATGACCAGGACCACGAAATCCTTTGACAACATCTTCCAAAGATTATATACAGAAGCTCCCAGTACTTTGCGAACGCCGATTTCTTTTGTTCGTTTTTCCGCGACAAAAGAAGCCAGCCCGAATAGCCCGAGACAGGAAATCAAAATAGCCAGTGTGGCAAACACGGAGGCCAGTTTACCTATCCGTTCTTCAGCAGCGAACTTTAACCCGTACTCGGTATCGGCAAACTGGTAATCAAAAGGTACAGATGGCACCAGCTTTTTAAAGATGGCTTCGATTTTAGACAGTGCGTTACTGACACTTATTTTTGGATTAAGCCGGATATTGATATAAGCTTTCGCTTCGTCGTAATTAACCACGTAAATAGTTTGCCGCACCGGGCTAAAAGGTGATTCCACTACCATATCCTTTGTCACTCCGACAATCGTGAATCTAAAGCCATCCCACTTAATAATTTCGCCAACAGGGTTTGTGAGATTCATGTATTTTGCAGCCGCTTCATTAATGATCATATTACGGGTAGGTTCAGGGCTGCTCTTACTGCTTACTGAATCGGAAGCAAATGCCGGAGAAAAGTCTCTTCCTTGTTTAAATTGCCAGCCTATTGTTTTACCATAGTCATGAGTGATCCATACAGTGGCAAAGCCATCTTCTTTATCAGGATCCTTATTTCTCCATTCAAACCCACCGTTGTTTGACCATACTGCCGTAACAGGGCTTGAAGCACCGGAGGTTGCTAGTGCAATTCCATTATTTTTCAATTCACCGGAAATCAGGTCAAATTTTTCCCAGAGGTCCTGCGATTTAACATGGACCATTAGTAAACCGTTCCTGCTGTAACCAACAGGCCGGTTTTTAGCGTGTTGAATTTGCCGGTATACTATGATCGTTCCTATAATAAGGGAAATTGAAACAGTATATTGTAATACCACCAGCGCCTTGCGCGGAAGAGCGGCAAAACGTCCAGTACGGAAAGTACCTTTTAAAACTTTTACCGGTTTAAAAGAAGATAGATAAAGGGCGGGATAACTTCCGGCAATGAAGCCGGTTAAAACAATGAAGGCGAGACTTATCAGCCAGAAATACAAGTTTGACCAGGGAATGTTCATTTGTTTATCCGCCAACTCATTAAACCAGGACAATGAAACAATAACCAATATAATAGCCAGAATAAAAGCTATGAATGTTACCATTAACGATTCACTCAAAAATTGCCTGACCAGTTGGCTGCGCATAGAACCAATAGCTTTGCGTATGCCTACTTCCTTGGCTCTTTTCTCACTACGTGCCGTACTAAGGTTCATAAAATTGATGCAGGCCAGTAACAATACGAAAAACCCGATGATACCAAATAACCAGACATATTGAATACGTCCGCCTACATTAATGCCATTTTCCCATTCTGAATACAAATGCCATTTGCTCATTGGATTGAGAAACACCTGCGGGTTGAATTTTTTTCCTTCCGGTTCAACTTTATCATACTTGGCGTTTTTTATTATGTCTGAAACAGATTGGTCTGTTGTATTAGGCTGCAATTGCACATACATAAGGAAAGAACTGTTGCCCCACTCGCCGGCTGCTTCCTGCATCCATTTGTTATGAGATAACAGCAGATCCCAGGCAGAAATAAATTTGACATCTTTAAATTCGGTGTTATACGGCAAGTCCTCATATATCCCTGTTACTTTTACATCCATCTGGTTATCTATCCGCATCATTTTATCCATCGGATTTTCATCACCGAAAAGGGCTACAGCGACGGAAGAGGAAAGAATGATTGAATGGGGATCGTTTAAACCGTTCCAGTTGCCACTTAGCATTTTCAACGACAACATTTCCGGCGCTCCTTCCTGCATAAACCTCCCGGTTTGCGATATCTTCTTATTGCCCACGGAAAGAATATGACCTTCGTTCCACCGCGACATAACTATGTGCCTGAAGTTTCTTCCGTATTTGGTTCGCAATTCCTGCTCCAACGGACGAGGCAGCGCAAAAGATGAATACCGTTGCCCGTTAAAATTCATCCCGATCATTACCTGTTCAATACGATCGTAGTTCTTATGATACTTGTCAAATGTCATTTCATCATATACCCATAAACCGATCAGCATGGCCACGGCCATACCAACGGCAAGGCCTCCAATATTAATAGCGCTGTATCCTTTGCTTTTAACTAAGTTGCGCCAGGCGATTTTGAAATAATTTTTAAACATAGAAGAGTGATTTTCGATGTATGATTTACTGATACCTGGTTTTCATTTTAAAATTTTAAAATTGTCACATTTTCAAATTGAATCATTCCGTTCTTAAACTTTTTACAGGATTTGCAAGCGCTGCTTTTATTGATTGAAAGCTTATTGTAAACAATGCAATCAGCATCACTAATATTCCTGCAGACGCAAACAACCACCGACTCATCTCAATGCGATATGGATAGTTCTGTAACCATTTATTCGCGGCTATATAAACTAATGGCGTTGCGATTATCAGCGCCATTGCAACCAGCTTTATAAAATCTACTGAAAGTGTCGTAACGATTTGTTGCACCGATGCCCCAAGCACTTTTCGTATGCCGATTTCTTTTGTTCTTTTCTCTGCCGATAAAACAGATAACCCAAACAAACCAATGCAGGAAATAAAGATGGTTAGTATGGCGCCGAACAAAATGATCTGTTTCCATTTTTCAACATCGGCATATTGCTTCCTGTTTTCATCATTTTTGAATACATAGGCATAAGGGCTCATCGGGTAAAACTGCTGATAGGTTTTTTGTATCCATTTTAAACTTGCAGCCGCTGTGTTGGGTTTTATCTTAATACAATAAGTTCCATACGAGCCATTCATGTTAAATAACTGCGGTGTTATTTTTTTGGTCAATGATGTAAAGTGATAATCTTTTACCACGCCGATTACATGATACGTTTCATTGCTGTTTCCCAAAATCTGTATGGTTTCGCCGACCGGTTTTTTCCAGTTTGCCGCTTTTACAAAACTTTCATTCACAATAACAGATTGTGCGGAATCATTGGGAGATGCGGTTGAAAAATTTCTTCCTGCTATTAATGGGATTTTTAATAAAGGCAAATAATTTTCATCTACAGTTTCACCGGCAAAGTATACGTTAGAGCCAACCGCATTTTTTGTACCACTGCCCCATTGGCCGGCATTCTTTACACTAACGCCAGCAACGTTTGGATTGCTGAGCAATTCATTTTTAAAAACAGCAGCATCAGTATTTTTCAGCCCATTTTTATTTACGATAACAAGATTATTGTCATCATATCCCAAATTGGTTTTGGTTAATAAATTAAACTGTGCATAAATTGTATAGGTGGCAATGATTAAAAATGATGCCAGCGTAAACTGCAATACCACCAACGATTTTTGCAGATAATTTTTCCCTGCAATTTGAAAACGGCTATACAAAGTTTGTACAGGATTGTAACCGGATAAAACCAATGCAGGATAAAAGCCTGCAAGCAAGCCTGTGATAATATACAAAGCAATATAACCTGCAATTAATTTTGCATCGAACAAATAAGAAATTGCCAATGCTTTATTGGCAAGCTCATTAAACAACGGCAATAACAATTGCACCAATGCAATAGCTAATACAAAAGCAACCGTGCAGAGAAAAAGCGATTCGCCGAGAAACTGAAATATTAATTGTTTTCTATCACTGCCCATCACTTTGCGAATGCCGATTTCTTTTGCACGCTTAACAGACCGTGCAATAGTGAGGTTCACAAAATTGATGCAGGCAATCAGCAGCACAAACAATGCAATGCCCGAAAGTAAATA